>DKSK01000023.1:0-49058 GCA_002472565.1 Bacteroidales bacterium UBA7258
TGATATGCTTATCATAAAAGAAAAGTTCGATCTGCCACCTGTTGTGATATAGCTCAGCGACCATTACTGGACTGATAGTTAGAGCATTAGTGAAGAATATGAACTTCTTCTTACTCTCTTTATCCAAATAGATGACTCTGCGGATCTTGTCTGGATACTTCTCCATCGTCAGCTGACCGGCCATATAGCCGATAGCATCAGACTGGATACCTGATTCAGGAGGGAAACGGCGCTTCCACTTCATTGGTCTGAAGTCATTGTTTGTCTTTCCTCGGATGAGAAAGTAGGCTCCAATGCTTTCAATGTTATGGAGACGTTTGAAATCATTGTAACCTCTGTCGTAGATGTAGAACGAGTTCTCTTCATAAGGAATGACATCCATTGCCTTTGTATCATGGACCTTTGCTGGAGTTATGTGAAAAAAGGTGGGTATTTGCGTCTCAAGATCATACAAAGTGTGTATCTTGATTCCTCCTTTCCTCTTTCTGAACAGAGCCCATTCAAAGGTGCTCAGACATAAGTCAACTGTCGTAGAATCAAAGGCATAGACGTTTCCATTCAACTTGAAGATGTCAACAATTCGGCATCGTTGAGCCTCCGAGATGACTTTGTAGGCAAACTCCTCGAAAATGCGATAATCCCGCTTCGTGTTGGCATCCGCAAGAGTACTCTTGGCAGCATTCTTGCCAAATCCAAGGTGATAAGCTTTGGATATATGGGCCTGGGTTGCCAGAACAACATCTCGAAGACTTTCACGGTTGGATAGCTGACCGAACATCAATACGCAAAGTTGGTTATAGCATGTGAACTGCTTGACATATTTGTCACCACCATATTTCCTTGCGAGATAGTTGAAATCGTTGCGATCGAGGAAGTCCAGGAGCTGAGAGAACACGTATTTTCCTTTATTCATATGCCATTCTACGCTAGTCTGGCAAAGATAAATTCAAATCGGTTGACTCGAAAAACCTCGATAACTACCTAACTTTCAATATTTTCAAAGAACTTTTATGATTTTTTACCGGACACTAATGATGCGCCAAGAGTGATTCCTTGGTGGTTCTTAGAATTCTCATTTGTGATAAAAGTAGCTCCTCCCCAAAAATCCACGCGATCGGCCCAGCTGTTTCTTACTTCAGACCAAAAATATCCGGCGGCCTGCTGTGCGAGCTCCCATGTATGGCGACTTGCCCCTTCCCACACTTGGCCAAAGAGAGACTTATTCTCATCCAGGTAGAAATTGCCTAACATAATCTTTCCTGCATTAGCAATTCCTTTCCAGCCGGAGTTAATTGCACCGCCGACCATGCCTATGTACGGCGCGAGACCATCGAGCGCAGAGGCTATGCTAGTTTCCGTAAAGGCAATTCTACCAGCCATACCCGATAATCCCGGCGCTCCGGCCATTCCAATTAATAATGGGGAGCTAAGGCTGCCGATTGTTCCGGCCGCCAGTCCCGCAATGGAACCGGATAAAAAGTATTTCAGCCCATTCCAGTGCCCCAAATCATCATGCCGGATTTTATGGGCCATTAAATTTCCAAGTCCGAACATGACCGGAGACAGGGCTCCTGTCAACAGCATCGTTGTCAAAAAGAATTCTCCGTCCTCGTCGGTATACCTGAGCGGATTGTTCAGCGCGTAGGTGTATCGGTTGAAGTTCTGGGAGAAGTCAGGGGACTGCACGTAAGGGTCGGGGCTGAGGAAGCGTCCAAGGAGCGGATCGTAAAGTCTCGCGTTCATGTTCACGAGGCCGAACCAAGCCAGGTGCTCGTGACCGGTGAACCCTCTTCCCAGGAAAAGCTCAGGCTCGCTGCCCGCGGGGTAGATTTCCAGCGTCTCAGGATTGCGCAGACGTCCCCAAGGGTCATAGCTGTATTCGGCGACCAATTCGCCGTCCAGCGTGGCTATCTGTGTAATGTTTCCGAGAAAGTCCCTGCCTATGTTGTAGGCCGTCCAACTTCCGTCGTTTTCCCTCTGGTATACCATCGGAGCTGAATAGGCATCTCCGCCAAGATAAAGACGCTCCTTGCTTCCGGACGGAGTCTGGTCGTACTCATACCTGCCGCCCATGTAGTAGCGGGTAAGCACCTGAGTGGTGTCGTCTTCGACGTACATTCTCACCCTGTCTCCGTCTCCGTCATAGGTGAAAGCCACGTATTTGGCGCCTTCCGTAATGGTGAACGGACGGTTATAGCTCGTATAGTCCACACTTTGCTGACAATCCTGGACGAGGCCGCTCGTCTCCGGCTCAAGCATGGTCACCTGGTAAGGGCGCGCGGAGTTGCCGTATGTCATGGTCCCGACCCCGCCTATCGACAGTATGTTTCCCTTGTCATCGTAGCTGATTTGACGGTTGCCGATGGAGACAAGACGGTTCAGTCCGTCATAGCCGAATGTCTCAGTCTGTCCGTTGACGCCATCGCTTCTGGAGAGAAGATTCCCGGTCGTGACATCGAAGTCATACGTAAAGTTCTGGAGACCGCCGCCACCCATCTTCCGATATGTCGGCATGCCGAAGGCGGTGAAACCGTACTCCCTCGTTATGCTCCCGCTGGTTATGGCAGTAGCCATTCCTAAATCATTTTCGCCGTCGAGGCGCCAAACCACGGTGCCATCCGAGAGGGTGATGCCCGTATTGTGGCCATTGCTGTAGGCGTAGGATTCCGTCGTTATTGGGCCGGATTGAGAGACGTATTGAACGTCATCAAGGACGCTGGCAGTCCCGTAACCGAAAGTCTTGCGGAGCCACTTTCCGTCAGGAACGGTTTCTTTGACCGAGGAGACGCGGTCAAGGTCGTCGTAAGAATACTCCGTTCCCGCGCCATTGGTGGATTGTTCGGCGACGAGGCGGCCGTCGGCATCATAGGTGTAGACGGTGTTGTACTCTCCCGGCCGTTCGACGAGCGTAGTCCTACCATACTTGTCCTTATGGGTCTTTACCACGCCGCCGGGATTCGAATAAGTCAATACAGAGGAGCCGTCGCCGTTCCATACATAGGCGTAGGTGTGCGCGCCGGCGCTCGGGTCTTCAATCTTTGTCCTGCGTCCGTAGTCATCATAGGTGAACTTGGTGGTGATGTTTCCAGGAGCGGAAATGCTGTACGGCTGACCGTCATCGGCGAGCGAATAGGTAATGGTCCCTCCTGCGTCGGTCACGCTGATGACGTCACCTCTGGCATTCTTGGTGCTGGTGGATGAAATGCCATCCGACATGCTTGTCACGCTGGTCCCGCTGTATGACCATGTGGATGTCTTCCCGGATGCCTCGGTCAGCGACACTGGACGGTCGTACGCATCATAGGCGTATGTGTTCCAACATGACGCCGTGTCCCCACGATAAGGCAGCGACGTCCTTGACAGACGGCCTTTGCCGTCGTATTCTTTGGCCGTCCATTGCCACTGGCCGTCAAAGCGCTTGACGCCGCTCAGCAATTCACGGCCCAAGGCGTCGTAATGTACGACTGTCTCTGGCTTGCCGGTCTCAGCGGTAGCCACGGTGTAGAGGCCGGTCCCGCCCCATGCGGTTGTAGTCCGTTCAACCATGCCGTCCGGGTGCGTAGAGGAGAGCAGATTCCCCCATGCGTCGTAGACGTATGCGGTAGTCCGGTTGCGATAGTCTTTGACTGTGGTCGGCTTACCGAACTTGTTGTATCCTCCGAAAGTCGTGGTATGCCCAAGGGCGTCCGTCTTAGTTAGCCTATAACGGCCGTCACTGTCATAAGTGTAAGTCTCGCCGACGAACTCTGTCGCGCCATATGGTGCGGATTTTTCGGAAATCACATTGCCCATGTCATCGTACTGCCAGCGAGTCTCTGACACCAAGTTGGTGGCATCGTAGTGTATCCTGACGCCGATAGGTTTAAGAGAGGACCCTATAGTGGTGTCCAGCTGCAGGCCAAGGCCCTTGCGGACAAGCTGATCCGTAGAGCCTTCAGAACCCGCGTCGGAGGGGCTCTTCGCTATCGGACGGTGTATGACGGTGTCAACTTCAACTATTTTGATGACGTCGCCGAACTGACCAACATAGCGCCTGTTTGTCAAAGGCCGATAGAAATTGTCATAGGTGTAGACCGACTTTTCCTTCCATGCGATGGCGCCATTCCTGTCGCCCTCCTTTACGGTCGACTCTTCCGTTACGATGCCAAGGACATATTTGGATGGTGATACGCTGTTTTCATATGTGCGGGTGACGGTGTCTGTCTGTACCCTATCGGTCCCTCTTCTCCGACTTGTGATGACAGTCTTTGGAAGGTCATAGCTCCCATAACCATAGCTCGTGGCGGTCACGACTCCCGTGACGGCGTCGTTGTCGATGCTCTCGGTCAGGCGAGGGTTGAGCTTTCCATATGTCGTGCTGTTGTTGTCATAGGTGTTCGTGATTGTGCGGTATGGTCCGCTGTCGACGGAGTTCAGGCGGAAAGTTGCGGAAGTGGTCACGCCCCTTTTCTGCGCATCATGGATCTCGTCAGCAATCTCCGTAGGATTACCAGGGAAGTAGTCGTAGGAGCGGATTTTAGAGAAGCCGCAGAACCCGAGACCAAGATTGTGGACGACTCCGTTGAAATAGCAATAATACTTGTTCCTGTACCTGTCGGTGTATGAATTCTCACTCAGATAAGCGTCCTCGGATTCAAGCACATGTATCGGAAACGTTCTGAAGGCATATCCAGAGGCGTTGCTGACCGTCAGCGAGTTGTCGGTCCAGTACAGGCTGTTGGACGGAAGATACACATAAGAATTGACCAGCATTCTTCCCCGCCCGTCAACGGATTTGGACAGGCAACGCAGTTCGGGTGACGGCAAAGAATATTTGAACTCATAGATGTAGAATCCGTCAATCTTTATGAAACTGCTCATTCCGGAATAGTCTATGACGTTGCTTGGGATGATGCCTTTAGCATCGGTGATTGAAGCCGGGGATTGGGAGAAGGCGCCGAAAGAGGTGCCGTCCGTGTTCATGTAAGAGCCGAGCGTCGTCCCGCTGGCCTTGACGAGGTCAGACAATCCGTCATTGTTCAGATCGATGAACAGGAAAGAGTCTTCTTTAGACCTGGAGGTCAAACTGAAGGCTGAACTCAGAAACGTCGCGCCGTTGAATGAGTAGCGTGACCATATCGTACTTGAGCCTGCGGTCGGAGCCACCATGATGTCGACATAACCGTCACCATTCAAGTCCGTTATGTAATAGGGGCGGTCAGTGGATGAGAGTATATAGGAGTTGACGCCGGACAGCGTCTTCTCTTTGGCGAAGGATGTATAGCCCTGCAGGCGGTAAACTTCCAGTCCTGAACTTGTCGCATAGCACAATTCGGTCTTTGCATCATTGTCGATGTCACATGCGAAAAGGCAGTTATAACTGGACAGAGGAAAGTCAAACAGTTTAGCCTCGCTCAGCTTAGTGCCGTTCGACAGGTCAATCAGCGTGGCGTATGATGTCTGGTCATAATTCTTCGCACCATTGTAGTTTTTGTCGAACGCCACAGTGAGCAGTTGAACCTTTCCGTTGCCCCTGAAATCTCCCCAATAGTATTCTCTGCGATACGGACTTACATAATCGCCGCTCTTGACCGTGCCCTTGACTTGGACCTCAAACTGAGAACTCCGGGCAGGAGCGCCGGAAGAATTGCATTTGTAGACGGTAATGAGCAGTTTGGTGTTGTCGCCGCTGGTCCCGTTGAAATTGACCTTCACAATCTCATCCAATCCATCTCCATCCACGTCGACGGCCTCTATGGTCTGGAAACCGCTGCCGGCAGTGATGGAGTCGTTGACATCGTTGAAATCAGTCAGACTTGGAACAAAAAGGATAACCTGGTCTTCGGAATACAGGCTCCCGAATTTGAATTTTGCGGATTTGGTCAAGGACTTATTTGACTTTGTCACGCCATAATTTTCAAAGTAAGGGTAGATCAGGATGCCATCGTTGAAACTGCTTGACACGAATTTTCCTCGACGATAGATGAACTCCTGTTTGTCATTGTCCGACTTGAAAGTGCTGGAAAGGAAAAGGGAGTTGTCATCCTTGTACAAGTGGCCGTCGGAAGCCTGGATGCCGTTATACTCCGCCGAACCATATTCGAATACAAGAGGTCTCAGTGATTCTCCTTCAGAGCTGCAGTCCACCTGCGTAAGAAGCCAGACGTTGTCTTTCTGCTCATAGGAGATGGCGTACCGGCAAAGTGTGTCTCCGTCGTTTTTGGAAGCAATTCCGGTGACGCGCATGTCCCTATATTCGGCTCTTCCCGCGTAATATCTGGTTGCGTACCTGGTATTGGGTGTGTAGGAAAATGTCATTTCACCATTGTAGGCGCCCGTCGAGCCGTAGCCATAGCGGATGGATGTGAGTCTTGGGACTCCGTTACCGACATCGGATAGATAGGAGAAAGAAATCTTGTTCCCTTCCAGATCCGTCAACTCCTTGATGGGATATGTGGGCAGGTTGTATGATGCGTCCGCCCAGGCATCGCCAAAATGAGCGGTCGACCCATCAGGATACTTTGCAGTGAACGATGTGACATATCCATGCGAATTGTAATCGGGGGCGACGAGTACGTTGCCGGTCGCGGTTATCAAAGGGAAAGCGGACATCGTAGCCGATTGGGTGTTCGTCACGAGAGGAACCCCATCCAAGGCGAAGACGGCATCATTGTCGTTGACATTTGCCCCTTTGGCCGCAGAATGGTAATACATATTCTTGTTGATGAGGGTAACGGATGAGACCCCCTGGATGTCCCAACCGTAGCCAGCCCATCCGTCGCCGGCCTGGCTGTTGTAACCTATGGCGATTGAAGGCGTCAGTTTGAAGCCCGGGGCAGTGGCAATCGGTATCTGGTATGTCCTTGCGCCTGCCGGGGTCATTCCTTCCTGCATCGGAATTTCCCCTACGGCATAATCGGCAATATTCAGTTTTGCCGCCCTTCGAGGAAAATTCCTGATGGCTGTTTTTGCGGCTTCCAGTTCCGTCCTGCGCTTTTCGAAGAATGCACGTTTGTCGTCTTCGGAAAAAATAAGCTTACGACGCTGCGCCATGGCGGGATGGGCAATATGCCCAAAATCAAAAGGCTTCGCCGAATATTCGACAGTGACGCCTCCGTCGGAAGACTGGATGACTGTGCTGTCAATCCCGGCATGGGACATGGACTCTTGCGCAAATAGCCTGCCTGAGGTCGGGTACAGCAGGCATATGGCTAATACGGCCGCGCCTGCAAACAGATTATCTCGTTTCATACTCGAGGAGGCACATTGCGTTATTCCGGTCTTGCAACAAGGCTTGGTTCAAGGCAAAATGATTCATGTTCTGCCTAAGGCCCACGACTTGAAACCGGCCTGGAATTTCTCGGCACGTGCGTCAGGCTCAAGCCGGAAGGAATCGTGCAGATAATATATAACAAAGTGAGGCAGCCATCCATGTCTTGATGCATGGAGTGACCCGGATGAAGCGACATCCCACGGAATGGAAGCCTGACGGAGGCTGTCAGTCAATTCCGTGGCTGACGCTATGTCCCCTTCTGATGCGACTCGTGAGATGCGATTCCCCATTGAGTCGTATGAATACGAAACGCTGTTCTGGCTGAACAACGGGGCGGCCAGAAAGAGGTAAGCAAGGAGCAGAATGAGTTTTTTTCTTGGTTTAGGCATCGGTTGGACTGTATTTATATTTAGGGCAGTGGTTCTTCGTCAGCCGGACGTTTCGTTCATCAGCCCTGGCGTTTGTGGCTTCCCGCACGGGCATGGGACAAAGATATCGTTAAGCTTGGAGATTGGCAAATTTTTCTAATAATCAATGATGTAAATCGTAAAAATATGGCGCGCAAAATAAGGTTGGATTCGCCGGCCCCAACCAATTGTACGGGCGATGTGCCTTCCAGGCCCCTCCAGAGGGGGTCCCGTCTTCCGGCTTCAACCCAGAATCCACACGACCGGCCTCTGAGGCCCCTTCAGAGGGGGTGGTTTGTATTCTGGGTAAGGGGACCTGCGAATCCCATGACGGCGCCACGGAGAGGATTTCGGGATTTGTGGCTTTAGCCTAGTGTGGGTGAAGATGGACTTTACGGTTGATTTTCGTTATTTACTTTCGTTTGGAGAGTGCGGAAATTTGTCGTATATTTGCGTCGTGATAGCGAGGGGATTGGAGGTGCGGGAAAGAGAATGGGAAGAGATGCGCGAAAGAGAGCTGAAGAAGACGGGGAAGAGATGGGAGTGAGATGGGTAATAAATATAATCGAGAATAAAGAGTGTTTGCGTGATGAAACAGGTGGATGTCAAGTACATGTCTTGTCCGATCCGGAATGTGATCGACCGGTTCGGGGACAAGTGGTCGTTGCTGGTTCTGTATACGCTCCATACGAAGGGGACCCTGAGGTTCAGCCAGATATATGCGGAGATGACTGATGTCTCCCAGAAGATGCTTTCTTCCACGCTCAAGGATCTGGAGCGGGACAACCTAGTCAGCCGCAAGGCCTATGCGGAGATTCCGCCGAGGGTCGAGTATTCGCTTACGGCGCTGGGGGAGTCCCTGATGCCGGCGCTGGAGCCTCTAATCGATTGGGCGTCGACCCATTTCCAGGACGTCACGGGCGGCAAGATTCTCGTCTAGCGGTCCGCCGTCGGGGATTGGGCGGCGAGGCGGTATTGCTTGGGGCTCATGCCGAGGAGGCGCTTGAAGGTGCGGTTGAAGTAGGGGACGTTGCGGAAGCCGCAGTCGTAGCAGACCTCTGAGATTGACATCTCGCTGTTTCTCAGCAGGTTCTTCACCATGTCCATGCGCAGGTCCATCACGTATTGTATTATGGTCTTTCCGGTCTTCTCCTTGAACAGGGTGCAGAGGCTGGTCCCGTTGATTCCGGCGTAGGCGGAGAGCTGTCCGATGGTGATCCGCCGCTTGAAGTTGCAGTGGATGTAGTTCTGGACCTGGCTCACGACGGAGTCGTCCTTCCCGGCCCCGAAGTCCCCAGAGTCCCTCTTTCCGTCGGCGTCCCATATTTCCATGAGCACCTTCAGGAACGACAGGAGCCTCTCGGCGCCGGTCTCCTCCGTCATCTTCATGAGGAGTCCGCCTATGGCCCTGCCCTCCGCGCCCGGGATGAAGACGGAATGTCGGAGGCCGGCGTACCATGAGGCCATCTCGCCAAGTTCTGCGAAGTCGCTTCCTATCCTGGACAGGAGGTCCTGGGAGAAGGCGAGGCTTATGTTTTCTATCGTGTAGTCGGGTTCGGCAGGCTCGGGGCCCGGGCGATGCCCGGATATGCCACCCCCGGGACGCGGCCGCCTGAACCTCCAAACATGGGGCATCTCGGGGACGACGAGGACCAGGTCCCCGGCCCCGAAATTCTCCGTCTTGTCGCCGATGGTCCTTGTCCCCTCGCCACGGACGATGTAGGAGAGTTCCCATGTCTCCTGCTGGTGGAGGCCGATTTGCCTGTCGGGGGAGATGATTATGTGGTCGAAGGTGAATGAATCCATGGCTTCGCAAATATAAGCTAAATCTGAATATTTGGCTATCTTTGCCCAATGAAGATCGACATCAGAGACGCAAGACCGTCCGACGCCGAATTCCTGGCGTGGACCGTCATGGCCGGCATGGGAGCCGACTGGGACGACCTTTCCATGGCCGTTCCCATGTGCCTGCCGGAGGATTCAATTTATTCATGGAGACACGCCCGCATCGCCGTCACGGAGGACGGCAGCCCCGCCGGCTGTCTGATCTCGTACCCGGGCGAGATCTACGCGTCCCTCAGGGACAGGACCTGGGGGCTCTTCCTCCGGGACGCAGAAAAAGGCTGCTCGGGCCTGAAGCCTTTGCAGCCTGATGCGGTACCTGCGTCCGAGCCGGAGACCTATCCGGGGGAATATTACCTCGACTCGCTCGCGGTGAGGCCCGAGTGCAGGCGCAGGGGGATCGCGAGGCTCCTGGTCGAGGACGGGATAGCCAAAGGCCGGGCCCTCGGCTTCGGCCGGATAACCCTGCTCGCCGCCACCTCTTCGCCACGCCTCATCGCGTACTACTCGGGGCTCGGCTTCGAGCCGGAGGGCCGGATGACCTTCTTCGGCGAAGACTACACCCGCATGGTCTGGCGGGGAGTCTAGTCCTTCAGGAAGCCCTTGGCGACGAGGAATTCCCAGATGCGGTCGAGGTAGGTGTAGCTGCCGGTCCCCGGGGAGGCCGTCTTCTGGAAGCAGTGGGCCCTGAGGGCGAGGGTGTGGAGCCCGCACTGGATGCCCATGCTCCTCAGCTTCTCCCAGGCCTTGACCGAATTCATGGCGGCCCAGTCGTCCGCGTCGCCGTGGACGAAGAGCATAGGCGCGGTGTCGAGGTCGAAGGAGAATTCCGGGGCCAGCACGGCGCTGTCGTCGTTGCCCCCGCCGCTGTTCTGCTTCTCGAGCCCGTCGGTCAGGCCGTAGGCGGGATAGATCGCGATTCCCCACTGGACCTTAGGCGAGACCTTGTCGATGTCGTCTATCGGGAGGTAGGCTTGGTGCCTCGAGGAGGTCACCCCCATGAGGGTGAGGTGCCCGCCGGCCGAACCGCCCATGATTCCGATCCTGTCCGGGTCGAGCCCCTTCGCGGCGGCCTCACTGCGGACGATGCGGATGGTGCGCTGCAGGTCCTCCCATGCCGTGGTGTGCTTGGCCAGGCCCTCAGGGCGCGGGGTGCGGTACTTAAGGGTGACGACGGTCACGCCCTTCGCGTTGAGGTAGCGCCTCGCCGGGGCGACCTCGAAGCCGTCCGGGGCGTTCTTCTGGTACGATCCGCCGGAGTAGATTATCTGTATAGCTTTGGTCTTTAAAACTTTAGGTATGTGCCACTCTATGTAAGGCGTGCACTGGTTCTCCCTGAAGTCCGGGGTCTTGCCCTCAGGCCATATGTCCTCCTTGGCGTAGAAGCCCCTCGCCGTGTCGCTGTCGAACCTGTCCATGAGCGCCACCTCCGGCTCAAGCTTTCCGAGGAAGCCCATCTGCCTCAGGAATTCGATCCCGCGCTCCAGCCCGTAGGCGCCGTGGCCCTTGTCCGGGTAGAGATGGAGCTCGGCCGGGATCTTCATCCGCCTGAGCTGCCGGTACACCAGCGTCGAGCCGTTAGGCGAATACGGGTCGTTGCCCCCGTGGTGGAGGCTGAGCGGGCAGGTCTTCCCGTCGAACTTGAATACCGGACTGAGTGTCACGTCGGGGCCGTAGCCCTGGCGGGTGGCGCGGGTCCCGGCCTCGCCGTCCGTGGTCACGTAGGCGGGTGCGTTGATGATGCCGAAGTCGATGTTGCACGGGATGTCGTCCGTCTTGTCGACCCTCCCGTACGCCGGGGTCTGGGAGCTCGTGGCGAGCAGAAGGGCGAGGTGCGAGCCGGCGGACATCGAGATGACGCCTATCCTGTCGGGGTCGAAGCCCCTCTTCCCGGCCTCGCTGCGCACGACCCTGACGGCCCTCTGGCCGTCCTCCCAGGCGCTCTGGTAGATCGGGAGGCCCACCGGGCGCGGGGTCCTGTAGACGAAGTTCACGCACTGTATGCCCTCCTCGGTCAGCCGCTTGTGCCAGCGGTCTATGAGGTCTACGTCGCAGCAGTTCTGGTAGCTGCCGCCGGAGATCAGGATCATGCATGCGCCGTTTCGGACGCTGTCCGCCGGCGCCTCGAACCACTCGAGGTAGGGCGTCCTGTGTCTGTCGGCCTTGAAGCCGGGCTTGCCGGCCTCGTCGGTCATCGCCGCGATCTGGTGCGGCTGCGGGTCCGGCATCTTGCCCTTCGGCCAGATGGGTTCGCGCTCCTGGGCCGTGGCCGCGGCGGCCCAGAGGATCCCCAGAACGAGGAAAGCCTTTCTGATATAGTTGTGTGCCATTTCTTGTGGTATGAGTCTGATAATGTCCATGTCAATAATAGAAGGGGTCCGGGGCCATCTTGTCCGGGAGGCGTATCTTCCACACGGCGGAGTTCGCGACGGACACGAAGCCGAGGCCGCCCGAGACGTTCTGCGGGAAGATGACCGGCTCGAAGTGCCAGAAGTCGGAGCTCTCCGAGGCCTTTATGTAGCGGTAGGTCTCCGCGGAGAGCGAGCTGACCTGCACGATGATGCAGGCGCCGGTCTTGGAATAGGTCGTGTAATTGCCCTTGTCCTCGTAGTAATAGCCCCAGAGACAGTCGTAGGGATAGATTCCCACGTTCATGACGTAGCTCTTCCCGGCGAAGGACTTGTCGGAGAAGAGGTGGTATTTGTTCTTGACGTAGTCGTCGAAGAAGGTCTTGCTGTCGTCCTTGCCGGAGGAGTATTCCTTGAGAAGGGGCTCGTTGTCCGTGTACAGGGCGGCGCGGTTCCTCGTCGTGTCCCTGAAGGACTCCCCGCGGTAGATCTCGGCCCTCACGTTGAAGCTGTAGTAGTTCTCGTCGTCGGGCACGTCCTGCAGCCTGGTCCTGAGCGAGAGTATGCTCCTGAGTCTGTCCTCGCCGTTCTCGAAGTAGGTAGTGTCCACGCCGAGGATCTCGGGGCTCTGCGGCACCCTGACCTCGGCGGAGACCCCTTCCTCCGTTTCCAGCCTGACCTTGTCACCGGCCTTGAAGCCGGCCTTGAACACGTAGGCCTTGCAGAAGTAGAGGTCGTAGTAGGGGCTCGGCTCGGCCGTGGCGGCAAGCTCCCCGTTGACGTAGCAGCGGACGGGCCCCTTCGAGGCGTAGGGCCTGAATTCCGTCCCGAGCCCGTGGCTGAGGTAGACTATGTGGAAGTCTTCGCCCGCGTCCATGAGGGCGTTCATCATGATCTCGTCGTCGCCCGAGACCTTGATGGTCTCGAGCGTGTTCTCGCAGCCCGTGGACAAGGCCGCGACGGCGGCGAGGGCGGCGCAGAAAAATATGCTTGCGATCTTCTCCATGGCTCTAAAATTTGAAGGTGTAGCTGACCGAAGGCATGAAGGGCAGGATGGTTATCTTCTTGATCTTGATGGAGTCGGTCGTGACGTTCCCCTTTTCGTCGGTCTTGTAGTCGGTGTCCGAATACACGAGGTTCGGGTTCATGGCGTTGTAGACGTTGTAGACGCTTATGTTCCATATCCTTTCGCCATGGCGCCTCTGCCTGTGGAGGTTCAGCCCGAGGTTCAGGCGATGGCTGCTGGGGAGCCGGTAGTTGTTCTTGTATGGCACGTAGTCCTCGTAGCTGTCGTTGCCGTCGGGCGCGATGACGACGATCTGCCTCATAGGCACCGTCGTCGTCCCTCCCGTGGCGAAGACGAAATTGCCGGCGATGTCGACCCTGTCGCTGAACTTGTGGAAGACGGACAGGACGAGGTTGTGCCTCCTGTCGTACTTGTAGGGGTACCACCTGCCGTTGTTGACCATGCCGTTCCTGAAGATCCTGTCGCTCTTCGAGAGGGTGTAGGACAGGAAGCCCGTCGTCTTGCCGACCGTCTTCCTGACGTAGAGTTCGGCCCCGTAGGAGCGTCCCTCTCCCATGGCGACCTTTTCGTACCAGTTGGCCGAGGTCCCCATGACCGTGGCCCCGTCCTGGTACTCGACGACGTTCTTCGTCTTCTTGTAATAGCCCTCCAGCGAGAACTCCCAGCCCTTCAGCCCGTCGTAATAGGCCCCGAGGCTGTACTGGTCGCCGACGACCGGCCTGATGTCCTTCGTGATGGGCACCCAGAGGTCGGTCGGGAGGGAGATGTCGGTGGAGGTGAGGAGGTGGACGTACTGGGCCATCCTCGAATAGGCTGCCTTGACCGCGAAGCCCCCGCCGAGGTCGTATCTCGCCGAGAACCTCGGCTGCACGGAGCCGTAGAACTTGCCGTCCGTGCCGAAGAGGGTGAAGTGCAGGCCAGGGTTGAGGCTGAGGCGGTCGCCCACGAGGAAGTCGTCCTCGATGAAGACGGAGGCCTCATGGCCATGCATCCTCTTGCCCGACAGCTCGTTGTACGTGGAATCCTGCTGGACCTTGCCGCCCTCGACCGACTTCGTGGAGAACGAGCTCGTCTCCGGCTTGAATGTGTGGAAGACGTACTCCCCGCCGAAGCGGACCGAATGGCCGGAAGCCGGCTTCCACTCGAAGTCCATCCTGGCGCTCCAGTCGTTGATGCCGGACTTGTATTCGTACTCGTAGCTGCTGCTGAACTGCTTTTGGTAGGAGGTCTTGTACCGGTCCTCGATGCTCATGCGGTAGTTGTTGAAGGCCACGGTCGTGTTCGAGAAGAGCTTGCCGCTGAAGACGTGGTTGAACCTCGTGGCCACGATGGTGTTGCCCCAGCCGATGCGGTATTTGTCGGCCGACTTGCTGAAGGTGCCGTCCGACTGCTCCTCGTCCTCGTCGTCGAGGTCGTCCACGATGAGCCTGTCAAGGCCGTGATAGACCCCGAAATAGAGCCTGTTCCTGTCGTCGAACCTGTGCGAGAGCTTGGCGTTGGCGTCGTAGAAGTAGAAGTTCGCCCTGGCGTCGTCCTCCATGGCGAGCTTGATGAAGGGCTGGTAGAGGAGGGTGTGCATGCCCCTGAAGCTCAGCGAATAAGAGGTCCTGTCCTCCTTGAGAGGGCCTTCGACATGGATCCTGCTGGTGAGCATGCCGACGCTGACGGTGCCATGGGTCTCCTTCAGGTTGCCGTCGTTCGTCCTGACGTCGACGATGGAGGAGATGCGGCCTCCGTACCTTGCCGGGAAAGCGCCCTTGTAGAAGGTGACCTTCTTTACAGCCTCCGGAGTGAAGACCGAGAAGATGCCCAGGACATGGTCTATATTGTAGATAGGGATCCCGTCCAGCATCACCAGATTTTCATCCTGGCTGCCGCCTCTCACGTGGATGCCGGTCGTTCCTTCCATGCCGCCCTGGACTCCAGGGAGCATCTGGATGAATTTGATGATGTCGCTTTCTCCGAAAAGGGTAGGGGAGTTTATGACCTGGTTGATGGGCACATCCAGAGCGCTCATGTTCGTGGACCTTATGCCCACGTTGCTCCTGGCCACGACGACTGCCTCGTTCAGATTTTCAGAAGGGGTGAGCATGACATTGATGATGGTGTCCCTTTGAAGATCGAGGGTGACGGTCCTGGACTTGTAGCCGATGAAATGATATTCAAGCGTGGCCCGCCCCTCGTCGAGGCTGATGTTGTACCATCCGTATTCGTTCGATACCACGCCTCCTCCTCCGCTCATGATTGCGGCACCGATCAGGCTTTCGCCGCTTTGTGAGTCGGTAAGATTGCCGCTGACTGTGAATTTTCTGCCACCTTGGCCATGGGCCGCCAGGCTGAAGAGAAAGACAAAAAGTGTCAGACAAAAGAGTCCTTTTCTTGGCATTGGTGTATTTTATGAATTCAAAATACAAATATTGCCATTTTTCCCGGTATTCCAAACTCAATCGCTTCCGCCCCGATTTCTTTGCCCGCCTTCCCCTGTCTCCTCCGGACCATGCGCAGGTTCTCGTGAAAAGGCGGTTTTAGGGATCTGGCCGAGGAACCGGCGGGGAAGGAGAAAAATTTTTAAAGATTTCTTTTGCAGTTACGGAAATCAGTTGTATTTTTGCAATCCCAACGAGAACAAGGTCAAGACCTATCGGTTGGCAAACTGCCGAGAAAGGTTTGCTGAACAAGCGGAAAGGGGCTGACCTGACAAGAAGGGACATCATTGAGATATGGTGTAATGGTAGCACTACAGATTCTGGCTCTGTCAGTGAGGGTTCGAATCCTTCTATCTCAACTAAGCACGGGCATTTGCCATTAGCAGTCCGTGCTTTTTTGCTGAAAAGCGCAAAGGCCGCGAGGTCCATGAATCGCTTGAGACACTTGCAAAATGGCGGGGTAGCTCAGCTGGTTAGAGCGTCGGATTCATAATCCGGAGGTCGTGGGATCATGCCCCACTCCCGCTACACTGAAAATCAAGAGGCTGACCAAAAGTCGAAGTGACTTAGGCCAGCCTTTTTTCTGTCACAAAGATTCTCAAAGTCCTGCCCGGACTCTTCTTTCACCGTCATCAACCGTATATGGGCCTTCCCGGGATATCCCTTAGAGCCTTCTCTTTTCGGCGTTGCCGGCGCCCGTGCCTTTGTACTTGCCGTCGCGGTAGTTGAACATATAGGTTACGGTGAGGGATACCATCTGGGTGTAGTTGTAGCAATCCTTTGTGCTGAGGATGCCGTTTCCGAAGCGAGTCCATCTTTCCTTCTCGCTTCTGAATATGTCGTCGGCGGAGAGCCTCAGGGCTAGCTTGTCATCGAAGAAAGATTTGCGGAGCCAGGCGGAAACCGTGTAATAACCTTTGTCGCGAGAGAAACCGTCATCGGAATCGGTGCATGCATACAAGTTCACCGATCCGGAGAACGACTGCGAGAAGCGGAAGCGATTATTCAAGATGAAAGCGAAGCTGGGTTTGTTCAGACGACGCGTCACGCCCAACTGCTTTCCGTCAATGAACTGCTGTTCGTAGTCTATTTCGAAAAGCGGCTTGTAGACGCCCAGGTCAGGGGCTGCCGAGGCCGATGAATACAGCTTGTCTCTTTTCCTGATGTTGTCAAAGGTAATTTGCGCAATGGTGTCGTTGTACTGCTTGGTTATCAACATTATCATATTCTTGTAATGAGAATACCCTAACGAGAACGTAAGCCAGCCGCGCTCCGCATAGAAATCTATGGAATTGGTAATCTGAGGCCTCAGCTGCGGATTCCCGCCCTCGTAGGCATAGCGGTTGTCATATTGCAGATTATTCCTGAGCTGACTGTACGAGGGCCTTCTGGTTTTTATGTTCATGCTCAGCTGCAAGTCCCACTTCCCGAATTGCCGTGAGGCCGATATGGACGGGAATAGATCGTCATAATTGCGGCTTGCATCATCCTGCCTCACTCCGAAAGCGAAATAGTCGGATTTCACGTGTTCGTAGCGGAGACCTGCATTGGCGTTCCATTCGCCAATCGAAAGATCATATTCCCCGAATCCCGCGATATTCCCTTCCTCGATCTTGTATTCGGAGGCCGCGATTATATTCTCTTCATTTTGATAGCTCCCGTCGGTTTTAGTATAGGAATATTCCGATCCGATGTTCAGGCTGCCTTTCCAGAGCGGGTAAGACAGCGCCAGCTTAGCCGCATAGAGCCGCCCGCGTATCACGGAGGCCGAAGTGACAGTCTGGTCTTTAAGTTCTTCGCTTGTTTCCTGCACTGCGCTTTCCTCGGTGGTCTTCGTAAACATGTAGGAGCCGTTGAAGTCCACGCCCATCTTTCCCATCTTTCCGGCATAGTAGACATCCGCCTGGTGGCTCGGGCCGGCAAGATATTCATTACGCCAGTGCTGGCCGATGTTTCCCAGCATTTTGCCATCCTTGTAGACCGAGTAGCTGCCGTTCAGTTTGATATCACCTTTGGTCGTTTTGCTGTAATTATATTTGACTCCGAGAGAACTGCTGTCGTTGAGGGCGTAGTCCATCGCGAAATTCTCATTGATGTTGTCGCGAGTCATCTCGTCCTTGGCCTTCTGCTCAGTAAGATAGGCGAATTCCATGTTTAAGTTATTGTCCTCGCCCATGACATTGCGTTCCCAGGAGGCGTCGTTTACCAGCTCCAGCTTTCCCTTGCGCCAGCTGAGATTAAGTTCCTCGCTGCCGGCGGCCTTGCTGTCTATGGTATAATTCACGTTTGCGTCATTGCGGATGCTTAGGCCTTCATCCGTATTGCGCAGGGTTCTTATCTTGATCACCGCTTCTATCGTGGCATCGTACTCCGCGCCAGGGTTCGTAATTACCTCAATGCTCTTTATCTGCTCGGATTTCAGCCGGTTCAGCTCATTGGCGTCGTTCACCTTGCGGTTGTTGATGTAGATCAACGGGGAGCCTTTGGACGCCACCGTTATTTCTCCGCTGCCGTCTACCCTCACCCTCGGCATCTGTCCCAGGACATCAACCGCCGAGCCCATCTGAGAGAGCATGGTATGCTGCACCTCGACAGAAAAGCCACCTTTGGCCATCTTGTAAGCTGGCCTTTTGCCTTTGATCACAGCCCCGCCTATGGCCAAGGCTTCCACCTGCATCTGCAATGTTCCTGCATCCTCTCCGGTAACGTACCTTGTGAATTTCTTGTAGCCGATGAAGCTGACTTCCACCATGTTGCGGTTGGCTTCTATCGGGATTACGAATATTCCGCTCTCGTTGGTCACCCCGTCTCCAACCATCGCCCCGCCGCCTCCTGCATTACCGTCATCGGCGGAATACACAGCAACATCGGCGAATGCTAGAGGGTCTCCATTCTCGTCCAGCACTTTGCCGGACAAGTGCCTTGCCGTCTTGTGGGTGCATTCAATGAATATCTTGTCATTCTTGACTTTCATGGAGACCGGATAGAAGCCGATGACATGCTCCAGGGCATCCGTCACCGCCTCGTCTTTCAGAGATGCAGTCACCATGAAGTCTTCCAGCTCGTTGTAGATGAATAATATCTTGTATTCCGTTGTGTTTTCCTGAATATACTTGATTGCAGCGGAAAGAGTCACGTTCTCGAAATCATGGGTTATCCGCTGCCCGAAAGCTGATACGCAGATAAGGGCGGGCAGCAGAGAAAACAGCAATTTTCTCATAGTCATTTAGCTTTGCTGACAATTATCTTTTTACCTTCGAGTTTTATGCTGAAGCTCTCGAAATTATTCAGAGTGGCGATGATTCCCGTCAGTGGTTCATCGGGATCCCATTCGAAATAAAGCCTGAGTCCTTTCACGTCCTCGTCCATGTACTCGACTTCAACACCGTAATAGTCAGACAACTCCGCGAGGATTTCCGAGAGGGCGACGTTGTCGAAAAGCTTCGGCTCCGCAACTTTTACGGCCTCTTCTTCCTGTATCTTCTTCGGTGCCCGGCCCGGCTTTGCAGGCTCCTCCGCTTTTACCGCTTCCGCCGGCTTTGCCGCTATTCCGAAGAAATGATTCGATACGGCGGCATAGGCAAGACCCGAAACGACCACAACCGCCGCGGCTACGGCCGCGGCTCTCTGCCAGCCTTTCAAGAATATGCCGCCAATCTTCCGGAAAGGGGCCCCGGCTCCGGAAAGCCTTTTCCATTCGCTGGCTATTTCTTTGTCTGTGAGTGATTTGCGATTCGCGTCCACGGCGCCGCGGATTCTGGCGATGTCGTCATAGAGCTCCCTGCACTCTTTGTCGGAGAGAATCTCGTCCCATTGTACTTCTGAATAATCCTCCGGACTATCCAGCATTTTCAGCAGCAAGTCAGTCTTTTCCATATTCATCATCATTATCTGTCAACTGTGAACGAAGGCTGGTCAGAGCCTGTCTGAGATGTTTGTACACTGCGGTCTCGCTGATTCCGAGCTCTGCCGCGATTTCCCTGAATTTCATGCCCCGCATGAAGTGCATTTCTATGATTTTCTTGCACACAGGCGGATGAAGACGGGATATTCCGGCATTCAGAGAGGCGATTTTCTCTTCGCCGGCGTCTTCGCCAGTGACTTCCGTCCCGCTCTCCTGACTGGAGAAGATGACATATTCATTCGCCACCTTCTCCTTAATTTTCATGCTGCGCAGCATATTCAGGCAGCGGTTCCGCGTGCTTGACAGAAGATACCCCGAGGCAGTTTCTTCCCGCAGCTCGATTCCGCTCCTTATGACAGTCTCGAAGACATCGTGTACGACATCTTTGCCCTCGGCCTCGTCATGTAGCAGAGAAACGGCAAGCAGGAACATCCTGCGATAGTTTTCCCTGAACAAGCTCTCAATTTCTTCGTTCTTCATACAGCTATAATACACTCGGAAAAGATTTTACTAAACCCCTAAAGACCTTGTACCGTTCCACCTCCACCCTGTTGTCTAAGAAAATCTGCTAAGAATGCCCTTGTTCATAATTAAATGCAGCTTCATAAAATATTGTAAATTTATCAATCGCCATTTAACAAAACAAAGGGTAAGCGAGATAACTTCTCGTTTTGCAAGTCAGTTGCCAATTCTTTGCCCTGCAGCCTCTCCCGGCCTTTGATAAGGCGGCGGAAGAGGTCCTTTTTCTGCGTAGGGGTACGCTCACCGGCATTGACGTACAGGCAGGCCGCGGATCAGCAACTGCCCTTAATGCTGCAGGTTCGTGTGCCGTTTGTCGCGCGGAGGGGAGATGAACAGGTGTGGCATGGGGAATATTGACAAAAAATACTAAATTTGCTTTTTATGGAACATCTAATATTATAAGATATGGCAGGATTCGGATGGTTTGGTGATCAAGATCACAGGGTCTTCAATTATAAGCCTATATATTACGATGAGGAGAAGGAGAAGCGCAAGCAGATGTTTGGCGATGTGGACGGCAGCAAGGATGAGGAGGCGAAGGAGAAGGGATATACGCCAGGGGTTTATCTGCATGGCGCTTTCCGCAACGGCAATTTTGAGAAACGCCGTTCGGCCAACAAGGCTCAGTCGATCATCGGAATCATAGGCCTTGCTCTCTTTGCTGTCGTGCTCATATTTATTACGAAGTTCTACTCGCTGCTGTAGGGGCGGGAACAGGTCGCCTGGGCGGACGAAAGAGCGGTAGGAAGCGCCGCCGGACGAAGGCCGCGGGTACAGGCCGAGGCGAGAGGGGCGAGGTTATTCAGATTGATGTATTGATGGAGATTAGGATTCTTCCGGGAAATATCGCGAACATGATTGCGGCAGGCGAGGTCGTCCAGAGGCCAGCCTCCGTGGTCAAAGAACTCATGGAGAATGCTGTCGATGCCGGAGCCACGCAGGTTATGGTCATCGTTACAGATGCCGGCAGGACCCTTATCCAGGTAATTGACAACGGCGTCGGCATGACCCCGGATCAGGCGGTCCTGAGTTTCGAACGCCATGCCACGAGCAAGATCGCCACGGCGGAAGACCTCAATGACATAGAGACTTACGGCTTCCGCGGGGAAGCCTTGGCTTCGATCGCCGCGGTTGCGGAGGTCACCTTGAAGACGAGGCCGGAAGGCCAGGAAGTCGGCTGTCAGGTCGATTTCGCCGCCTCGAAGCAGACTGGCACTTCGGAAACTTCTTGCCCGATAGGCAGCAATTTCGCTGTCAGGAACCTTTTCTTCAACGTCCCGGCAAGACGAAAATTCCTGAAATCCGACAATGTCGAGCTCAGACATATCATTGAAGAATTCACCAGAGTGGCGCTGACTCATCCGGAAATCGCCTTCACCCTTAAGAGCAACGGCAGGGACATTTATGTTCTCCAGAAGGCTAAGTCATTGAAGTTCAGAATTCATGACCTCATGGGAGATTCGGCTTCTTCTGAGGTCTTTGACATCGGAACAGAGACTGATGTGGTTAAGATTCATGGCTATGTCGGGCTGCCTGAGAAGAGTCGCAAGACGCTCGGGAACCAGTTCTTTTTCGTAAACGGCAGGTATTTCAGAAGCCCATATTTTCATAAGGCCGTGATGAAGGCATATGAGGATATGATTCCTGACGGGGCGACGCCTTCATATTTCATTTATCTTTCGGTCAATCCTCACGATATTGATGTGAATATCCATCCGACGAAGACTGAGGTCAAGTTCCAGGATGATACTGTCATCTTTCAGGTTCTTTATGCCTGTGTCCGTGAGGCTCTCGGAAAGAATACGCTGGGAGCTCAGTTCGACTTCGACAGGGGGTCAGTACCTGAGATGCCGGTCTTCGGAAACGATTTTGAGAAGTACCGTCCCGAGACTTCGACTCCGGGGACGGGTGCGGATCCAGACTATAATCCTTTCGACACCATGCCGGGAGGTTCGAAATATGGCGGCACTCCTGGTGCAGGTTTCCCGGGCCTTGGCTTCGCCGCCACGGATGCTGGCGCCATCTTCCCGGATTCCGATGCGGCCTCCGGCCTCCCCGGGGCAGGGCACGAGCCTGGCAGGGGGACAGACTTCGGCTACTCCGCCTCGGTGGACAAGCGCCAGGACTACGGCAAACTCTTTGAGGAGAAAACCCTCCCTGCAAGCCAGGTGATAATCTTCCGCGGAAAATACATCTTGACCCAGGTCAGTTCTGGCCTTCTCGCCGTGGACGTCACCCGAGCCCGCGAAAGAATCTTCTACGACCGCTTCCTGGCCCTTCAGGAAAAACGCGGGCACGTTTCCCAGACCGCCCTCTTCCCGGTAAGGGTCACGGTAGGCGCCGCCAACAGATTGATTTTCACCGAACATGCCGAAACACTGAGCTCCCTCGGCTTCGAAATAAGCCCCGACGGGACCGATACCATAGTGGTCAGTGGCGTTCCTGAAGGCTACGGCGTCAGCCAGCCGAAGGTCGAAGCCGCCATGGCGGACCTTCTCGTTGCCATGAACGAGAATTCCTCCGGCCTTCCGGGCATGGTGGAAAGCAAGGTGGCCTTGAAAGCCGCTTCCATAGGAGCCCGCTCCTCCGACCCCCTCACCTCCCCTCTCCAGGCCCAGAGACTGGTGGACCTGCTTTTTTCCAGCAGCAATCCGGAATTCACGCCTTCCGGCAAGAAAATTACAGCGATAATCACCGCTGAAGAGATCGAAAAGAAACTCCAGTAATGTCGAACTACACATACAATGTCTTCAGGAATGTCCCTCCGGTGACCGGCAACCTGATCCTGATCAATCTAATAATCTTCGTAGCGACGCAGTTCAATCAGGAATTTATGATTTCGAACTTCGCCCTGTTCTACCCGGCCTCGCCCTTCTTCCATTGGTGGCAGATCCTGACCCACATGTTCATGCACGGCGGCTTTTGGCACATCTTCTTCAACATGTACACCCTCTTTATGTTCGGAATGGTGCTGGAGAGGTCAATCGGATCCAGAAAGTTCCTGACATTCTATTTCATCTGCGGTCTGGGCGCTGTCCTTCTCCATCTCGGAGTCCAGTGGCTGGAAATGCAATCCTTCCTGCATGCCGGCAATTACGCCTCCGCAAGCGAGATTCTGCGTACTCCTACTCTCGGAGCCTCCGGAGCCATCTACGGAGTCCTCATCGGCTTCGCCATGCTGAACCCTGACGCCGTACTCGTCCTCCTCTTTCCGCCTGTCCCGTTGAAGGCTAAATGGTGGGTGCTCATCTTCGCCGCCATAGAGCTCGGTACGGGAGTGACCGGCACTGCCGACGGAGTAGCCCACTTCGCCCATCTCGGCGGAATGCTGTTCGGCTGGCTCCTTCTCCGCTGGTGGAAGAGGTCCGGAAGAATCTATCGCTATGACGAGTGGATTTAGGAGAAGGTGAAATGGCATGGAAGACAAGCCGTAAAGGCGGACTTTTCGGCCGCATAACAGCAAGATTCTTTCTTGCCACGGCCGCCGTGCTTCTTGTCCTGAGCTGCCTGTCAATGTTCGCCAACCCTGCCAAGTCCTGGCCCTCGGCGGTGATGGGCCTGCTCTTCGAGCCGCTTGCCCTGCTCAACTTCGCCCTGCTCATCTGGGCCATTCTCCGGAGGTCAAGGGCGGTGTGGATCCCTGTCCTGGCGCTGATCCCCTCTCTCTTCCTTTTCGGCCGCTACGTCCGCCTCGGATATGGCCATGAACAAGCCGGCGAGAAGGACATCAAGATAGTCAGCTATAACGTCGGCCGCTTCATGCTGGCTAGGAACGGGGTGAGGGACCCTTCCCAGTGTTCAGATTCAGTAATGGCCTTTCTAAGGACTACCGATGCGGATATCATCTGCCTCCAGGAAGTCTATTTCAAGAACACGGCGAGAGTGAGGTCCTACTTCGAGGAGAATTTCCCGGGCTACGATGTCCGCTACTTCGTCTATCCTACCGACAAAGGCGCCTATGGAAATGCGACGCTCAGCCGTTTAAAAGCGGTGGGGAAAGGCAAGATAGAATTCGATAAGAGCGCCAACATGGCCTTGTACACCGACTACAAGATAGACGGGCGGTCTTTCAGAATCTACAACTGCCACTTCCAGAGCTACGCCCTCTCCCTGACTCGTCTTGTAGAACTGACCCACAAGAAATATCGCCGGGAATTCCAGGAGAAGTTCCTTCATTCGGTCTCCATGCGCCCCAGACAAGTTGACAAGGTCCTCGAGGACATCGACAAATGCCCGACCGAGACCTTCGTGGCCGGCGATTTCAACGACAGCCCCGTATCCTACACCTACAGCAGACTCATCAAGGGCCGCGGTGACACCTTCACGGAGGCTGGCCACGGCTTCGGAGCCACCTACTCAGCCTTCTGGCCTTTCATCAGGATTGACTACATCATGGTTCCTAAGATTCATGGCGTTGTCAGCCACAAGGTGATTAAGAATATCCGTCTGTCTGACCATTATCCGGTCATAGCTGAAATATCTATGTCGAAATAAATATCCTGAAATATCATGGAAAAGAAATCTGCACCAAAACCTTATGCCGAAGAACTTGACAAGGTTCTCAAAGTCCTCAAGAGCGGAGGGGTCATCCTCTATCCGACCGACACCGTCTGGGGGCTGGGCTGTGACGCCACTGACCCGGAGGCGGTAGCTAAGATCTATGCAATCAAGCATAGGAGCGACAGCAAGGCCCTCGTCTTGCTTGCCGCCGACATGGATCAGGTCGGGAGATATGTCAAAGAAATACCAGAGATGGCTGTCCAGCTCGTTGAGGTCAATGACAAGCCCATGACCCTGATCTATCCTGGCGCCATAGCCGGGAAGGCTCCGGCAGAAGGTCAGAAGGCTGTAGCCGACAAGCACTTCCTGGCCTACAACGTGGTTGCTGAAGACGATACCGTCGGCATCCGCATACCTATGATGGATTTTTGCCGCGACCTCTGCTACAGACTCGGCCGTCCGATAGTCTCGACTTCTGCCAACATTTCTGGAGAAGCGACCCCGAAGACCTTCTCGGACATTTCGGAAGACATCCTCGGCGCAGTGGACTACGTGGTGGACAAGAAACTTGAGTCTGGCGCCACCGGGCTCGCTTCCCAGATAATCAAGATCGGGCTTAACGGCGAAGTCCAGATAATCAGGGCCTGAGATGGAGGTCTTCTACGCGAGTCGGGAAGGAGGCGAGGCCTTGCTCGGCCCTGAGGAGTCTCTCCATGCCGCCAGAGTTCTCAGACACAAGGCCGGAGATGAAATCAACGTGATCGACGGGGTAGGAAGTCTCTTTGTCGTCCGGCTTACCGAAGTATCGAAGAGGGAGTGCCGCGGCACTATCCTCCAGGAGATTCCCGGGTGGGGGAGCCATCCTTACCGCCTCACCATGGCTGTCTGCCCGACCAAGAACCTCGAAAGATTCGAATGGTTCGCCGAGAAAGCGGCCGAACTGGGGGTCGACAGGCTGGTGCCGGTGATAGGAGAGCGCTCGGAAAGGGAGTCCGTGAACATGGAGAGGCTCCGCCGCGTGCTCATCTCCGCCTGCAAGCAGAGCTATAAGGGCCGCCTCCCCGAAGTCTCGGAACCCCAGAGCGTCAGAGACTTCATCGCCTCCCCGGCGGAGGGCCTGAAGGCCATAGCCTATTGTTTCGAGGGGGAGACGCGAAGGCTCTCTTTCGCCGACGCCCTCCGAGACTATAAGGGCGATACCTACACCGTCCTCATCGGCCCGGAAGGAGACTTCTCCCCGGAAGAGGCGGGGCTTGCCCTCGCCGCCGGCTTCCTCCCGGTCCATCTCGGATCCTCCCGCCTCAGGACGGAGACCGCCGCCTTGACAGCTGTCGAGGGTGTTTATTTTAAGTATATGTAAATCAACTCTTTAATGAATATGGAAAACGCACCTGCAAAGAAAAGGTATCTTTCGCTTGACGTCCTTCGGGGCCTTACTATAGCCTTCATGTGCGTCGTCAACAATCCCGGTTCATGGTCTCATATCTTCCCTCCGCTGCGGCATGCCGCATGGACTGGATGCACGCCGACGGACCTGGTCTATCCTTTCTTCCTCTTCTGCAGTGGCTGCGCCATGGCCTTTTCCTTCGCTAAATACTATGGTCATCCATCGCAGGCCATGGGTAAGATATTCCGCAGAGGACTGGCCATCATCCTTGTGGGCATCCTGATAAATCTCTTTCCTTTCTTCCCGGTCAGCCCTCATGACCCTACATGGACTTTTGGCCAGAACTATGCCTACTGGCTGGGCCACCGGAGAATCTTCGGAGTTCTCCAGAGAATCGGAGTATCATATATAATTGGAGGAGTGCTCGCAGTCTGGCTTAAGAAGCCTGCCAGAATAATGGGAGCCATAGCCGTCCTAGCCACGGCTTACACCTTGATTCTCGTCCTCTTCGGCTCTGCCCCGGGACCCTTCACCCTCGAAGGCAACGTCTCCATGAAGATAGACCTCGCCCTCGTCGGCCCTGATCATGTCTATCATGGCTATCATCTTCCTGACGGCAGCCCGACCAACTTCGATCCGGAAGGCCTGCTCGGAGGCATGACGGGGGCCTGCACCCTGCTCCTCGGCTACCTCATCGGTTCGATGATACGCAGGTCCGGCAAGAGGCTCGAAAAGGATCCTTCAGATGGGTCGAACCAGCCTGTGGTTGTCTCCTGCCGCATTTTCGTCTACGCCTGCTTCAGCCTGGCCCTCGCCATGATCCTTAGCATATGGATCCCTATAAGCAAGCCACTCTGGTCTGCGTCCTACGTCTTCTATGCCGGAGGCTGGTCCATGATGGCCCTCGCTCTTCTCGCCTATCTCATCGACGTGAGAGGCCACGCCAAGCTCTTTCAGCCTTTCAACATCATGGGCCACAACGCTTTGGCGGCCTTCGTTCTGAGCGACGTCATTGTCGTTTCGGCCCGCGACCTGGGCTTCTACTCCACGGGCTTCTACCATATGTTCACCCTCAACGAGTACACCTCCCTCGCCTGGGCTCTCATCTTTGGCTTCGTAATATTCCTCCTGCTGTGGTTCCTCTACAGCAAGAAAATTTTCATAAGACTCTAAATCCATGTACGTCGGCATAATATCGGACACTCACGGGGTCTTTTCCGACGAGTTCAAGAAATTTCTGGAGCCGGTCGACGTCATCTGGCATGCCGGGGATTTCGGAGGCGGAGTGAGTTTCGCCCGACAGATTTCTGCCTTCAAACCCCTCATCGGAGTCTATGGCAATTGCGACGGCCAGGATATCCGCTACGAACATCCGCGCACCCAGCTCTTCAATTGTGAGGGGCTGAAGGTGCTGATGACCCATATCGGAGGCTCTCCGGGCCATTATCCGCTGAATGTGGA
Organism: Bacteroidales bacterium UBA7258; assembly: GCA_002472565.1. GTDB lineage: Bacteria > Bacteroidota > Bacteroidia > Bacteroidales > UBA932 > Cryptobacteroides. The sequence goes on from DKSK01000023.1 coordinate 27,077, forward strand.
AGCCATGCTCGCCGCCCATGCTCCGGACATCTTCGTCTGCGGGCACAGCCATATTCTCATGGTGAAAAATGACCCTGAACACAAGCTGCTTTACATCAATCCAGGAGCGGCTGGCATCCAGGGATGGCAGGTGGTCCGGACTGCTTTGAGGGTCAGAATTGACGGGAAAAACATCCATGATATGGAGGTTTTCAATTTAAAACGTTGATGGTAAATCGTTTAACCCCAAAATTCTCAAAATATAGTATTCACATTTTCAAAAAATAGTCTACCTTTGCCCCTGTCATTTGAAACAAAGATTAGTTTAACTAGTTAATGTGTTAAAAATTATGAAAAAGGTATTTGTATTCGTAGCAGCCGTTGCCGTTTTGGCTTGCGCTGCTTCTTGCGGAAACAATGCTAAGAAAGCTGCTGAGGCTGCTCAGGCACAGGCTGATTCTATCGCAGCCGCCGCTAGGGCAGACTCTATCGCTGCCGCTGAGGCCGCTGCCGCAGCTGACACCGCAGCAGTTGACTCTACCGTAGCCGCTGAGTAATTAATATATATTAATTCTCCAGCAAGGCTGAGAGGCATTGCTTTTTCTAAAATTATTGCGGAATTTGGCTTACGCCAAGTGCCGCTTTTTTTGTGTCTCGAAGGCCCGTGGCGAGCCGTAAGTTCCGTGGGGCCCTCAGGGTGGCCGTCCGCTTCGCGGGGCGGCCCTAACCTTTGAACAAGGAGCGGACCAAGGCTGGGATGTCCGCCACCCTCACCACCTTGATGCCTTCGGCGGCATCTTTCGAGAGGGAAGAGTATTTGGAGATGTAGATTTGTGAGAAGCCAAGACGGGCCGCCTCCGTGACTCTCCTGTCAGTCTGGTTCACGGGGCGTATCTCTCCGCTCAGTCCGACCTCTCCCGCGAAACAGATGTCGGAAGGAAGGGCGTAATCTATGTTAGAGGACAACACGGCGCAGACGACAGAGAGGTCGCAAGCCGGATCGGTGACCCTCAGGCCTCCCGCCATATTCAAGAAAACATCCTTCATGTTGAGTTTGAAACCTGCCCTCTTCTCAAGTACTGCCAGCAGCATATTAAGGCGCCTGACGTCGAAACCGGTGGCCGACCTCTGTGCCGTCCCGTAGGCGGCCGTGCTGACAAGAGCCTGTACCTCAAAGACAAAAGGCCTCAATCCGTCCAGCATCACCGCTATCGCCGTGCCGCTCAGCCCTTCCTCATGCATCGGCATGAGCAATTCGGACGGGTTCTTGACCTCGCGCAGCCCAGTGCCCGTCATCTCGAAGACCGCAAGCTCAGAGGTCGAGCCGAAACGGTTTTTGATACTCCTGAGAATGCGGTATGGACCTTTGTCGTCGCCTTCGAACTGTAAGACGACGTCTACTATGTGTTCGAGAATCTTCGGCCCGGCGATGTAGCCGTCCTTCGTAATGTGGCCGATGAGAATAACGGGGATGCCGCTGACTTTGGCGAAATGCAGAAGCATTGAGGTGACTTCCTTCACCTGGGTCACGGAGCCTGCCGATGAATCGATGGCTTCCGAGTACATGGTCTGGACTGAGTCGACGACCATCAGCTGCGGCCTAAGTTCTTGAGCTTCAGCGATGATGGTCCCCATGTTGGTCTCGCTGAGTATGGAGACGTTGGAGGCGTCGCCTCCGAGCCTGTCGGCACGCATCTTCACCTGCCTGGCGCTTTCCTCGCCGGTGACGTAGAGGGTTCTCAGACCCTTGCAGGAGAGAGGGATCTGGAGCGAGAGGGTGGACTTGCCGATTCCCGGTTCACCGCCGATGAGGACCAGCGAGCCTTCTACCAGACCGCCTCCCAGCAGTCTGTCCAGCTCTTCGCTTCCGAGAGAAATTCTGTTCTCCTGGGCCGAGGTTATGTCTGCGAGCTTCTCGGGTTTTCTTCCCGGGATACTTCCCGCCCCGGCATTCTTGTTGGGTTTCCCGGTGACGATGGTCTTTTCCACCATGGTGTTCCATGAACCGCAGGCAGGGCAGCGGCCCATCCATTTTGGATATTCATTCCCGCAGTTTGTGCAGAAGAACACCGTCTTCTCTTTTCCAGTCACAGCCATATGAATCAAGTCTTTCAGCCTTCGGCCAACTGTCCACTTCCCGCATCTGCTTCCTCCTCTAGGCAAAGGCTTCCCAAAGATATAAAAAGTTACGCACACTTAAGGCCGTAAATCCGGGGAGGCGAGGCCTCGTATATTTTTTGGTATATTTGTGATTGTCAGGATTAATGACACAGACTGATGACAATTAAAAGAATATGCCGCTCCGCAATCGTGGCCTCTCTCTCATTCATGGCCGCGACCTGCGGCAAGGGCCTCGAACCCTATAAGGATAGCACGAAGCCTGTCGAGACCAGAGTCATGGACCTTCTTGGAAGAATGACTATGGAAGAGAAGGTGGGACAGCTGCTCTGCCCCTATGGCTGGCCCATGTATGAGAAAGATTCCGTCAATGGAGATAAAGTCCGTGAAAGCCAGGCTTTCCGTGATTTCATCGAAAAGCAGAAAGGCGGAATGCTCTGGGGCCTGTTCAGAGCCGACCCCTGGACTCGGAAGACCCTCGAAAACGGCCTTGACCCTGCTCTTGCGGCCAAGACTTACAACGCCCTCCAGCGCTACGCCATTGAACATAGCCGGCTCGGAATCCCGATAATTCTCGCAGAAGAAGCCCCTCACGGGCACATGGCCATAGGAACGACCGTCTTCCCGACAGGCATCGGAATGGCCTCGACCTGGGACAAGGAACTCATGGAGGCTGAAGGCAGAGTCATCGCCATGGAACTGAGGGCCCAGGGGGCTCATATAGCCTATGGCCCCGTCATGGACCTTGCAAGAGAGCCGAGATGGTCGAGGGTGGAAGAGACCCTTGGCGAAGACCCTTACCTTTCGGGTGAGATGGCCGCTTCCGAGGTCAGAGGGCTTTCCCCTCTCCACAACGGCTATGACAAGGGAGTAGCGGCCACCTTGAAGCATTTCATCGCTTATGGAGTCCCCGAAGGCGGTCACAACGGCAATCCTTCCTCCTTAGGTGAAAGAGAGCTCATGGAGACCTATCTTCCTCCTTTCCGCAAGGCCATCGAGGCCGGAGCCCTCTCCGTGATGACCTCTTACAACGCCATCGACGGACTTCCGTCAACCTCGAACCGTAAACTTCTGACAGAGTTGCTGAGAGACGGCTTGCGCTTTGGAGGGCTCGTGGTTTCGGACCTTTACAGCATCGACGGCCTCGAAGGAAGCCATCATGTAGCTGGCTCTCCTGCCGAAGCGGGAAGGATGGCTCTTGAGGCCGGAGTCGATGTCGACCTCGGAGCGAAATGCTATGCGGCCATGCTTAAGGAAAGCGGCTCTGAATCCGTGGCTTCGGAACTTGACATGAAGGCCTTGAACCAGGCTGTCGCAAGGGTGCTTGAGCTGAAATTCAGGATGGGCCTTTTCGATCATCCTTACATCGACACTCTGCTCGCCGAAAAGAATGTCCGCAGCCCCGAAAACGTGGCCCTTGCCCTGCGCTCCGCCAGGGAGAGCATAGTCCTGCTGAAAAATGACGGCCTTCTTCCACTTAAGAAAACCGCGACAGTAGCCGTCATAGGCCCGAACGCCGATGTGATGTACAACCAGCTTGGAGACTATACGGCGCCCCAGGACCCGGAAGCCATAGTGACTCCTCTCGAAGGGATAATCCGCAAGATAGGCGCTGATAAGGTCCGCTACGCCAAGGGCTGCGCAATCCGCGACCCCGATCCTTCGGGAATAGCGGCGGCGGTGGCCGCGGCAAAGAGCGCAGACGTGGCCCTTGTCTTTGTCGGCGGCTCCTCCGCCCGGGACTTCCGCACTAAATACGTTGACACGGGAGCCGCCGTGGCTACTGGCGAGTTTCCTAGCGACATGGATGCCGGAGAAGGCTTCGACCGTTCCTCGCTATCGCTTCTCGGCGTGCAGGAGGAGCTGCTCAAAGCGCTGAAACAGACAGGGAAACCTATGGCAGTAGTCTACATCCAAGGCCGTCCGCTGGACATGCGCCTCTCTTCCTCCGAAGCCGACGCCCTTCTCTGCGCCTGGTATCCGGGAATGGAAGGAGGCGCGGCCTTGGCCGATGTCCTCTTCGGGGACTTCAACCCTTCTGGAAGGCTCCCTGTGTCCGTGCCTCTGGATGTGGGACAGCTCCCTGTCTATTATGACAAGCGTTTCCCGGAAGGCGGCGGCTATGTCGAGGAACTTTCAAAGCCGCTTTATCCCTTCGGCTTCGGTCTCAGCTACACCTCCTTCGACTATTCCGACCTCAAGGTTGAGGTCTGCCGAGACCCGCTTTCCGCCAAGGTGAGCTTCAAAGTCCGCAACACCGGTGCCGTGGCCGGAACCGACGTCCCGCAAGTCTACATCACCGATCTCAAGGCTTCTACGGTCCGCCCGATGCTCCAGCTCTGTGGCTTCGAGAGAGTAAGCCTGGACCCAGGAGAGGAGAAGACGCTTACTCTCAACCTCGGCAGGGAAGCCTTTACCCTCTATGATCCTTCCATGAAGGAAGTCGTGGAAGCAGGGGACTTCCTCATCCGGGTCGGAGCCTCCTCCTCGGATCTCCGCCTGAGAAAGACAATCGGAATTGAAGAAGGAATATGATGACGGCTATGGAACTTGTAGATAAACTGTTCATGACGGCCCTTGCCATAGGCCTTGCCTCCTGCACCGCGAAGGTGCCTCCTCCTTACGGGAGCGTTCCTACTGCGGAACAGCTTGAATGGCAGAAGATGGAGATGAATATGTTCTGCCATTTCGGGCCCAACACTTTTACGGGGGCCGAATGGGGATCGGGAGCCGAGAGGGAGAATGTTTTCGCCCCGGCTGACCTTGATTGCAGACAGTGGGCGTCCACGGCCCGCAGGGCCGGTTTCAAAGGCTTGATACTTACGGCTAAGCACCATGACGGCTTCTGCCTTTGGCCAAACCCGGAAAGCCGTCACACCGTAGCCCAAAGTTCATGGAGGGACGGGAGAGGAGACGTGCTCAATGAATTTATGGAAGCTTGCAAGAGCGAAGGGCTCAAAGCCGGCATCTACATTTCTCCATGGGACAGGAACGATCCTCATTATGGCTCAGAGGCTTATAATAACGTCTACGTGAAGACTCTGCGTTCGGCCCTGAGCTATGGGGAAATCTTCGAACTGTGGTTTGACGGGGCTAACGGAGAAGGACCGGGGGGAAAGCGGCAGAGATACGACTGGACGCTCTTCCGCTCCACCGTCCGGAGCCTCCGGCCCGGCGCCCTGATGTTCAGCGATGTCGGACCAGACTGCCGCTGGGTCGGTGATGAGGCAGGAGTAGCCGGAGAAACGAACTGGAGCAGCCTCGACACTTGCGGCTTTGAGCCCGGGCTCGGAGCGCCTCCGCCGGATACCCTGATGACAGGAAACCGAGGTGCCGGGGCCTGGGTACCTGCTGAATGTGACGTATCGATAAGGCCAGGCTGGTTCTGGAAGGCCTCGGAGACTTCTTTACTTAAGTCGGTAAATGATTTATTGTCAATATATTACACCAGCGTAGGCCGCAATGCTCTTCTGCTGCTGAATGTTCCGCCCGATACCTCCGGCCGCATAGACAGAACGGATTCTCTCAGGCTCATGGAGTTCCGCGCCGCCCTCACCGCCATTTTCTCGGAGAATCTTGCCTCTGGGGCCAAGGCCGAAGCTACGGACTCTTATTCCCGTCTTTTCAAGGCGGATAATGTGCTGGACGGGGACTATGACAGCTATTGGGCCGCCGGGAAAAAAGTGGGTTCCGCTTTGGAACTCATCTTTGACGGACCGAAGACCTTCAATCGGGTCTGCATTCAGGAGTATATTCCTCTGGGTCAGAGAGTTGAGGCCTTTACCGTAGAAGTGCGCCATGAGGGTAAGTGGACAAAGCTTTCCGAAGCCTCGACCATAGGCTATAAGCGTATCCTTCTGGTGCCTCAGACTACCGCCGATGCCCTCAGGGTGACTTTCGACTCAGCTCTCGCCGAGCCTCTGATTAATAATCTGGCGCTCTACCAAGACTCCATCCTGTCCCAGGACTTCGCCCAGAGGCTATGCTCCGCGATGAATCAAGATAAGTGAGCCTGCGCCTCCTCTAAGAGGTCAGCATAGTTTATAGTGTTGAAATACATACGAAAATAACTATTTCCCTTCTCGGGAGCTTAAAGAATAAGGCAAAATGGTTGTTTTTACGTTTTAATTTTATAATATTTGTAGAAATTTACGTTTTTGAAAATGCTATGAGTTTCCCGAAGACGATAGTTTATCCACTGGTTACCCTTTCGGTTTTGGCCGCCACTTTCCTCCCTGCCTTGGGCACCGGAAAGACGGCAAAGGCGAAAGAGACCTTTTCGGGAAATACCACAATCGAAAAAGCAGTCAGTGAAAAGCGGTGGGCCGTCTGCGGCCTGTCTGACAATTTCATGCGTGAAGAGCCTGAGTATGAGGCGGAACTGGGCAACCAGATGCTTATGGGAACGCTAGGCAAGGTCCTGGGTTTCCAAGGTTCATGGATTCATGTCGAATCTCCTGATCCGTATCGGGCCTGGGTCGGTCCTCGCGGGCTTGTCCTCATGACCGATTCCGAGAAAGACGCCTATCTCAGGGCGGATAAATATATCTTCACAGGCTGGTACGGCCGTATTTCGGAGGCTCCTTCAGCTAATTCAGCGGCGGTTGGAGACCTTGTCGCGGGAGACATCATTCTTAAAGGCAGTGGCAGGGCAAGGAAAGGTTTCCTGCCGGTTGTCACTCCCGATGGACGCAGTGGCTATGTCCCAAGAGCCGAGCTCTCTGATTTTTCGGAATGGTGCAAGAAGGAACCTTCCGCGGACAAGATCGTCTCTACGGCAATGCGCATGATGGGCGTCCCATACCTCTGGGGCGGAAACACCGTCAAAGGAGTGGACTGCAGCGGCATGACCCGTCTCGCCTATTTCCTTAACGGAGTCCTTCTGCCGAGAAACGCCAGCCAGCAGGCTCTCGTGGGACTTGATATTCCGGTAGGTAAGATCAATGATGAGGCGGATTTTTCCGCCCTTAAGCCGGGGGACCTCCTTTTCTTCGCCGGTGGGGCCAATCCGCAGAAAGTCACCCATGTCGGAATGTATATCGGCGGAGGACGATTCATCCATTCTTCCGGCATGGTGAGGATAAGTTCTCTCGACCCTGAGGCCGGTGATTATTACGGTTCCAAGTCGCTCGTCAAGGCGAGGAGGATGCTGGGAGAGGAGGCTGAAGGTGTCGTGATGGTGCGTGACAGTGAATATTACAATAACAATTAAATAAGTATAATATGAATCTCAGAAATTTTAAGAAAGAGATCGAGTACAACATCGGTGATTTCATTGAGGATTGCGCTCTGTTCCAGACCCTGAATCCAGGCAAGGCTGAGGACAAGATTTCAGAAATCGTCGAAGATGCCGTCGACCTTTACAACGACCTCAAGGACAAGGCCAATTTCAAGGTAGATGCCGCCAAGAGAGCTTATTTCTTCAAGCTTCGCAAGGAAATGGCCGAAAAGACCGATGAGCTCTACGGCCGTCTGAGCAAGATTGTCGAGGAGAATCGCGCCGAGGCTAAGGCCTGACAAAGCGAACCCGCAGACCATTAGCCCGCAGAGCCGTACGCACAAAGAAACAGAGGGGGTGACTCAATAGTGAGCCTCCCTCTTTTTTGTAGTCAGACAGAGGATAGAGTCCGTTGCTTGAGGGACTACCCAGGCTTTCCGGCTTCCTGACTCCAGGACTCTCTGAAAAAGAGGCTGACCTAAGTCACTTTTGGTCAGCTTCTTTGAACTATAGCTCCGTGCCTGGAGTTCTGCCAGTTGTTCCGATAGGTGTTCCGCCTGGAGTTCAGCGCGGACGTGACGGACTTATTTTCTGCCTAGAGTTTTGTCGAGGTGCAGCTGCCAGTCCCAGGCGCTCTTCAGAGTCTCCTCAATCGTGCGCTCCGCCTTCCAGCCGAGTTTTTTGTTTGCGAGAGACGGGTCTGCCCAGATGGCGGTGACATCTCCGGCGCGGCGAGGGGCGAACTTGTAGTTCAGTTTGATCCCGTTCGCCTTCTGGAAGGCAGTCACCAGCTCCATGACCGAGACCGGCTTCCCAGTACCGATGTTGAAGATCTCATACTCTTCCTCCATCTTCCCCTCAAGCATCCTTCTCACGGCATAGACATGGGCCTTCGCAAGGTCCGTGATGTCGATGTAGTCCCTCAGGCAGGTCCCGTCAGGGGTAGGGTAGTCGTTCCCATAGATGCTGAGGCACTCCCTGATTCCTGCCGCCGTCTGGGTGATGTAAGGGACGAGGTTGTTCGGCACTCCGCGAGGCAGTTCGCCGATAAGGGCGGACGGATGGGCTCCGATAGGATTGAAATAGCGCAGCGCTATGCCCTTGATTTCAGGGTAGGCCTTGACACTGTCGCGCAAGATGTCCTCGCAGATCTGCTTGGTGTTGCCGTAAGGAGAGGTGGCAGGCTTGCGCGGACTTTTTTCGGTCACCGGCGACTTGTCTGGCTCTCCGTAGACGGTCGCGGAGGAGGAGAAAAGAATGTTTTCGCAGCCATGGCGCCTTGATGTCTCGATGACGTTGATGAATGAAGTCAGATTGTTGCCGTAGTATTTGAGCGGCTCGTAGACTGATTCCCCGACGGCCTTGAACCCGGCGAAATGGATGACAGCGTCAATCTTGTAAGTCGTGAAAAGTTCTTCGACCGCCTCTGCATCGCAGAAGTCCATCTTGACCAGAGGGAGGTCTTCTCTTCCCGTAATCTTTTTTACGCCTTCGAAACAGGTCATGTCGCAATTGCTCATATTGTCGGCTACCACTACATCATAGCCAGCGCTGATGAGCTCGACAGTGACATGGCTCCCTATGAATCCGGCACCGCCGGAGACTAATACAGTTTTTGCCATAGTTGTGCTTTCTTGTTGAACAAAGGTAAGCTTTTCTTGTTAATTTTGTGGGATTAGTAATCTGAAATGAAGAAAATAGTGGCGGCCGCTGTATCGCTCGGCCTATTATTTACATTACCTGCGCTGGCGCAGACGGTCCGGAACACGGACAAATTCATAAAGGAGGAGAGCGGAAGTCTCATCGGAGCCAGGATAGGAGTGAGAGCCGTAAGATATGACGGCAAAGTCATCGCGGACGTCGACGGCTCAGGAGCCCTGCTCCCTGCCTCCAATACCAAACTCATAACGACAGGATGCGCACTTAACGCCCTCGGAAGCGATTTCGCCATGACCACGAAACTTGCGATGGGAGGCGAAGTCCGCGACTCCGTGCTTCATGGCGACCTCTACATTGTTGGAGGAGGTGACCCCACTCTTGGTTCGAAAGATTCCATAGCGCTCCGCATCCAGACTCTCTTCCGCACCTGGGCCTCCTTCCTCCGTAAGGCAGGAGTTAAAAAGATAGATGGACGGATCATCGGCGACGGCCGTTTCTTCGACGGTCCTATAGAATGTCCTACATGGGACTGGGAAGACTTGGGCACCTATTACGGGGCGGGCGGCGGCGGACTCTGCTTCTACCGTAACCAATTCGACATAAACGTAGCCGTAGCAGGAGATTCCGTGGCCCTGAAACCGTCCTGCCCCGATCTTCCATGGCTAGACCTCCGTAACGAGGCCTCAGTCGGTCCTGCCGGGAGCGGTGACAATCTCTACCTCTTTGCGACTGACCTTTCCCCAGTAGCCTCCATGCGTGGGACCTTCGCTTCAGACCGAAAAGCCAAGACCGAAGAATGCGCCAACAAGTTCGGCGCCCTCACCCTCGCCCATGAATTCCGCACCTATCTCGAAACCGCAGGAATCCTCTCCGAAGGCTATTCCGACATTGATGCCCGCGGACGGATACGCAGTTTCCTGGAAGACTCCCGGCCTGGAGAATGCTTTTTCGGGAAGGCCCTCCCGGTAGATTCTCTCAGGGTCATCGGAAGCACTCAGTCCCCTTCCATCAAACGCATAGCCTACGTCACGAACCATAGGAGCGACAATTTCTACGCAGAGACCCTTCTTCGAACTCTCGGACGCGAGAAAAAGGGCTCCGCCTCATACGCAAGCGCCCTCGCGGCGGAAAACGAGGAGCTGGAGGCTCTCGGTCTGGACACTTCCCACGGCATCCATGTCGTGGACGGTTCCGGCCTTGCCCGCCACAACTATATCGCGCCGGAATTTTTCTGTCGTTTCCTCAGGGCCATGATGGACTGCAAAGTCTTCGGCGACTATCTCTACACCCTCGGACAGCCTGGTAAAGGAAGTTACTCGAACCGCCTCAAGGATGCGCCTGATTCCGTCAAATCCAGAATCCGTTACAAGAGTGGCTCCATGAACGGAGTCGTCTGCTTCAGCGGCTATATCGAGCCGTCTGACGGAGAAAAAGACCACACAATCGTCTTCTCGGTGATGACCAACAATTTCACCGGCCCTTCATGGAAGGCCTACTCTTTCATTGACAAAGTAATAGCCCGTCTGGCGGGGGAAAACTGATAAGGCGGGCTGGAAAGAGACTTGACGATCAATACGGGGAAAGCTGATGGAAGGGAGATATAACAGTGCGGCCGGCTATTTTAAGCGCACCTATGGGGAGCGTCTCCAGAAACTTGTGGTCGACGCGGGCTTCACCTGCCCGAACCGAGACGGGACAAAGGGGCGCGGGGGCTGTACCTTCTGCGACAACGCCGCCTTCCATCCGGGCTACAGCACCCCGGACAAACCGATAAGACAGCAGCTTGACGAGGGGATAGAGTTCCATCGCCTCAGATATCCTCGCGCACGACACTATCTCGCTTATTTCCAGCCTTTTACCAACACCTATGCCCCGCTGGAGCGCCTCAGGTCTCTCTATCTCGAAGCTCTCTCGCATCCTTCGGTGACGGGACTTGTCATAGGCACCCGCCCGGATTGTGTCGATGAAGAAATACTCGATTTCCTCGCGGACCTCAAGGACGGAAAGATTCTGAAAGATTGGCGGCGCCTTCTCCCGGGTCCGGACGGCTCGGGGATGGAGGTAAGCGCTCCGCTCCTCACCTTGGAATACGGGATTGAATCTTGCAACGACCAGACTCTCAGGCGCATCAACCGCTGCCATGATTTCGCCTGCGCGCGGAAGGCGGTGGCGCTTACCTCTGAAAGAGGGATTGATTGCGGGGCTCATTTTATTCTCGGCCTTCCGGGGGAGACACTCAAGATGCTCCTCTCTGAGTGCGATAAGATTTCAGCCCTGCCTCTGCGCACGGTCAAATTCCACCAGCTCCAACTTGTCAAGGGAACGAGGATGGAAAGAGAGTTCGCCGAAAAACCCGCAGATTTCCTCCGGCTCGGTCTCGAGGACTATCTCGACTTGATTACAGACATGCTGGAGCGCCTCCGCCCGAGCCTCTGTATCGAAAGAATCGCGGGTGAAGTCCCGCCACGTTTTCTCGGGGAGACCCAGTGGGGGCTTCTCCGCAATGTGGATCTGATACGCCGTCTCGAGGCCCGGCTGGAAGAGAGAGACACCTTCCAGGGCCGCCTTTACAGGCCCCTGCCTGAATTGTCCGGCCCCGAAAGCCCTGCCTGAATTCCTGGATTATCCTGTCCGGAGGAGGAGAAATACTTGCTTCTTGACTCTTCAGAGGGAAAAGATTAACGGAATATTTTGTATATTTGCCAAATTTAAGTACCGTCCTATGAAATTAGTAACCTCAGAGATTCCTGAAGGCCTGACCTTCGATGACGTGCTCCTCGTACCGGCGCACTCAGATGTTCTTCCGAGAGACGTGGACGTCTCCACTATGTTCACGCGCGATATTCCTCTCCATGTCCCTATTGTCTCTTCCGCCATGGATACGGTGACCGAGTCTGCTCTCGCAATCGCAATGGCAAGAGCCGGCGGCATAGGAGTGATCCACAAGAACATGACCATTGAAAGGCAGTGCGAACAGGTGAGAGAGGTCAAGAGGGCGGAGAACGGGATGATCTACGACCCGATCACCATCGGACCGGACCAGACAGTGGGCGACGCCCTCAAACTGATGGCCAGGAACCATATCGGAGGCATACCTGTCGTTGACTCAAACCGTTTCCTCATAGGAATTGTCACCAACCGCGACCTCCGTTTCCAGACGAACATGAAGCAGAAGATCTCCGAAGTAATGACCAAGGAGAACCTCGTTACGGCCAAGAAGGGAACCACGCTCCAGGAGGCCCAGCAGATCCTGATGCGCTACAAGGTTGAGAAACTGCCTGTGGTTGACGCTGAAGGCCGTCTTGAAGGCCTCATCACCTATAAGGACCTCATGAAGATAAAGGACAATCCGATCGCCTCGAAGGACAGCAAGGGCCGTCTTCTGGTCGCCGCGGCAGTCGGAGTCAAGAAGGACACGAACGAAAGGATTGAAAGGCTTGTCGCCGCAGGAGCCGATGCAGTCGTAATTGATTCTGCTCATGGCCATAGCGAAGGCGTGCTGAGGGTCATAGCCGATGCATGTAAGTCTTTCAGCCATAAGGATATACAGATAGTCGCCGGGAACGTGGCTACGGCGGAAGGCGCCAAGGCCCTCGCGGACGCGGGAGTTGACGCCGTAAAGGTCGGAATCGGACCTGGCTCAATCTGCACCACCAGGATCATCGCAGGAATCGGAATGCCTCAGCTCACTGCTGTCCTCCTTGCTTCTGACGCCCTCAAGGGCACCGGAGTCCCTGTAATCGCAGACGGAGGAATCCGCTATTCCGGCGACATCACCAAGGCCATCGCGGCCGGGGCCAGCACCATCATGGCAGGCTCCCTCTTCGCAGGCACCGAGGAGTCCCCGGGGGAGACCATCATTCTCAACGGACGTAAATTCAAGGCATACAGGGGCATGGGTTCTCTCGAAGCCATGGAGGCCGGGTCCAGCGACCGCTACTTCCAGGAGAATGTCAGCGATGTCGGGAAGCTCGTTCCGGAAGGCATCGTAGCCCAGGTTCCGTTCAAAGGTTCGGTTTCCGAGGTCGTGTATCAGCTCGTCGGCGGACTCCGCTCCGGCATGGGCTACTGCGGGGCCAGGACGATCAAAGATCTGCGCAAAGCCCAGTTCGTCCGTATCACCAATGCCGGCTACCTTGAGAGCCATCCGCACGACGTCACCATAACCAAGGAAGCCCCGAATTATTCCAGGTAGTTGAGGTTCAAGAGATTAATATCGGCCGTTCTGACGGTCTTTCCGGTCTTGCTGGTCGGCTCCTGCAAGACCATATCTTCTTTTGTCCATGAGGGCAGGGCAGTAGCGAGGGTCGGAAGGCACAAGCTCTACAGCCCGGAACTGGACGCCTACATCCCGAACGGAATTCCTCCCGAGGACAGCGTCAAGATGGCCAGACAATACATCGAGACCTGGGCTTCGGACATGCTCTTCATGGATCTGGCCCAGGAAGAGCTGAGTAAGTCCGACCTGGATGTGTCCAAGGAACTGGAGGACTACAAGAGGTCTCTGATCAAATACAGGTTCGAGCAGAACTATGTCAACAAAATGCTCGATACGACGATCACCTCCAAGGAAATCCAGAACTACTATGAAAGCCATCAGGACAATTTCAGACTGCAGAGGCCTATAGCCAAGGCTACTTTCATGACGATACCCCAGGGCTCGCCCAATCTCGACGCTATAAGGAAGAAGATTTCCTCGGACAAGGACGAAGATCTCTTACTCGTGGACAGTCTCGCCTTCGCCTCCGCCATAAGGACGACGAATTACGGAGGCAAATGGGTCGACGTCACAGCCATCGCCCGAGATTTCGGGACGGATTGGGAAACGGTCAAGGCTCACAGCAAGGAAGGGGTCGTGGAGATGAATGACGATAATGGCAATGTGCTCATAGCCTACATCTCTTCCATGATGCCGGCAGGGGAGACTGCCCCAATCGAATTCTGCTCCGACCAGATCCGCGACATAATCCTCAGCAACAGAAAGCATGAACTTGTCACCGGTTTGGAACAAGACTTGTTGGATAAAGCGAGGACTAAAGGCAAATTTGAGACATACGATAAAGATGAACAAGATACTTGAGACCGCTCTCGCCGCGGCGGCCATGCTTCTTCCGCTTTCCGGCCAGGCGCAGACTTACCCGGCCGGGCTCATTGACAAGACCATAGCCGTGGTCGGCAATGAGAAGATCAGCATCAGCAACATTGAGGATGAGATTCAGTACCTCAGGGCCAACGGACAATATTCCGACAAGAACATGCGCTGCAATCTTCTGGAGAGCATGCTCGAGTCGAAACTTTTCCTCATGCAGGCCAGAATTGACTCTCTTTCCGTGAACCAGGATATGGTCGATGCTCAGCTCAACCAGAGAATCGACAACGTGCGCACCGCCCTCGGCGGAGACGACGGCGTCGAGTCTTACTTCGGCAAGTCCCTCTACAAGTTGCGCCAAGATTGGAAGACGACCCTGGAAGACCAGAGCCTCACCCAGGAGGAGCAGAGGAATGTGGCCGGAAGCATCCCGGAAATCACTCCGTATGATGTCAGGCAGTATCTCGCCGAGACCGACTCGGCCGACCTCCCGATTGTCCCTATCCGCTACCAACTGAGTCAGATCTGCATCTATCCGGACCGTGAAGCGGCCAACCTCGCAGTCAAGGACAAACTTCTGGCCCTCCGTGAAAGAATCATCAACGGCGAGAAATTTTCCACCCTTGCCCGCATCTATTCCGAGGACCCTGGCTCCGCGCGCCGTGGAGGAGAACTCGGCATGGCCTCGAAGTCAACCTTCTGGCCGGCCTTCTCCGACGTCGCCATGTCCCTGAAACCTGGCGTCGTATCTCAGATAGTCGAGACCCCTGACGGCTTCCACCTCATCGAGGTCATCGAAAAGAAAGGCGATATGTTCAATGCAAGGCACATCCTCATGAAGCCTCAGTACACCGATGCCGACCGCCAGAAGGCCTTCAAGACCCTCGACAGCCTCCGCACCGAGATTCTCAACAAGGCCGTGACCTTCGAACTCGCCGCGAAATTCTATTCCCAGGACGAAGCCTCGAGAACAAACGGAGGCCAGATGGCCGACCCTGCCACTGGTTCTTCCTATTTTGAGATCGACCAGCTCAAGGCTCAGGACTATGCGGCGCTCAAGGACCTCAAAGAGGGGGAGATCTCCATGCCTTACGAGTCGCTTGACAATGAGGGCCGCAACGGCAATACAGTCTACAAGATCATCCGTCTGGACAAGATTATCCCGGCCCATACTGCATCCTTCGAACATGATTACTCCGAGCTTCTCGATGAGACTCGCAACAAGCTTGCAACCAAGGCTATAGACAAGTTCCTCAACGAAAAGATCTCTGCTACCAAGATTTACATCGACCCTATTTTCAAGGACTGCCCTTTCTCTAGGGAGGCTTGGAAGAAGGTTGCCGAGGAATCAGCCAAAGAACAATAGCGGTAGATGCTGAGAAGACTTCTGGCCTTCGCCGCGGCCCTTCTTACGGCCTTGCAGCTTTCCGCCCAGACTGCGAAAAAGTCTGAGCAGGATTCCCTCGTGAGTCTTATCAGCGCAAAATCCATGGAGCTTTTCGACAAGGACGGCGAAAGTTTCAGAAAGGTCACCGGCCCCGCCCAGTTCCTCCATAACAACACCTACCTCATCTGCGACACGGCTCTGTGGAACGTGAACACGGAGGAAATCTATGCGATAGGCCATGTCAAGATTCTTCAAGAAGGAACTCAGCTGACGGGGGACAGCCTGAAATATTACATCAACCAGAATCTGGCAGAATTCAGGGGACACATCGTCCAGCTCGAGGACAAGGACCGCAACATGTTGAGGACCAGAAATCTGGACTACAACACCAAGGATTCCGTCGCCATATTCAGGAATGGCGGGTCCATGAAGAGCTCCAAGGGCGATGTCATCGAAAGCCGCAGCGGAACCTACGACAGCAAGATCAACCAGTTCACTTTTTCTGACAACGTCAACATGTTCACGGATTCTGTCTTCGTGAACACGACGAGCCTGACCTATTACACGGACACCGACCTCGCCGAATTCGGCCTCTTTACCAATGCTTGGAAGGACGAGAGTATGTTGTCTTCGAACGGAGGCTGGTTTGACAGACCGAAGAATCTCTTTTTCTTCACGAATATGGTCCATGCCCAGGACACTTCGAAGGAAGCCTGGGCCGACAGTCTCTTCTATCACCGCAACACGGGAGACCTTGAAGTCATGGGCAATGTCCAGGTTACGGACACTTCCCGCCATGTGACCGCCTTGGCAGGTCTGGCTTCTTACGTGGACTCCATTTCGACCCTCAAACTCCAGAGGGATCCTGCTATAGTGGGGCGCGTGGCTCAGAATAATGACGGTAAGGATACAGTCTGGGTTGCCGGAGACACCTTGATTTACAGGACCTTGATGAAGTTTCAGGTCCCGGAGTCGGATTCTCTGGAGGCGGCCAAGAGGCTCGAAGATCTCGCTACCGATGCCGTGATGAGTTACCGGCGCCGTGCCGCCGAGGAAGCGGCTGAAGCCGCAAAAAAGGCTGCCGAGGAAAACCAGAACGCCCAGTTTCAGGACCGCGGGCCCCAGGCCGCCCGCAAGCCGGACAAGGCCGGGAACGCCGAGAAATCCGCAGGGCCAGGAGAGGCCGTCAGAGGCGGTCAGCTGCCTTCAGCCCCACCTGATACGGTCAGTCATGAACCTAAAATCCCTGAGCCGGCCCTCCCAACAGCCGACTCCATGACCATGAAGCAAGACTCGACCGCTCTTGCCATGACCGATTCACTTGCGGCGACCGATACCCTTGTCGCGGCCGATACTCTTGTCGCGGCCGATACTCTTGTCGCGGCCGATACCCTTGTCGCGGCCGATTCCCTTAGGCTCAAAGCCGTCGCCGACTCCATAGCCGCCCTCCCGAAAGATTCGACCAGAGTGGCATACATCAGTGGCCTTGGCCGAGTCAGAGTCTACAGGTCTGACATCCAGATGTACTCTGACTCCTTGCAGTACAACGACCTGGACTCCCTCATCCGCCTCTATGACAAACCGATAGTCTGGAACGAAGACGTCCGGCAATACAGCGCCGACAGCATCTTTGCCGTCATCCATGGCGGCCGCCTGAGCAAAGCCAGCCTCATGTCCAACGCCTTCATAATCATGCAGGAGTCCCTCGACACAAACTGCTATGACCAGATCCGAAGTACCGAAATGCTGGCCTACTTCGACTCTACCGCAGGCAAGCTCTCGCGCTTCGATGCCCTGGGAGATGCCAGCGCCATATTCTACATCAAGGAAGACAGCGTCCTCGCTACAGTCAACAAGAGCGCCGCAAAGATGCTCTATGCCTCCTTCAAAGAAGGAAACATCGACCGGATCCACTACTTCGAATCAGTCAGCAACGACGCCTATCCGAGAGCCCAGATGACCAAGGAAGAACGAGTCTTGAAAGGCTTCAGTTGGCAGCCAGACAAACGGCCGAAGAGCCCTCTCGATATCACAAGCCGAAAGATACGCGAATCCCAGATGGAGGAATATTCATCCAGAGTGCGTCCGCGCTATATAGAGACCGATAAATATTATCCTGGCTACATTTCGGGCATCTATAAAGAAATCGCCAAGCGCGATTCCCTTTCCCGTGCCCATGCCGCCTGGGAGAAAGAGCGGAAAGCCTTCCTGCAGGATTCCCTTGCCACTGCAGAAGCCACCCTGGCCCTGCGCGACTCTCTGGCCCTGCGCGACTCCCTCGCCCTTGCCTCCAAGAACTCTGCAGCTGACTCTCTCGCCACCCTTGCCGCAGCAGATTCCCTCGTGGCAATAGATTCTATCGCCGCCACTGACATCCTTAAGGCCCTTTCCAAGAAGGAACTCCAGAAACAACAGCGCGAAGCTCACTCGAAGGCCCGTGCCCAGGCTAAGGCGTCCAAACTTGCCGCCAAGGAGCAGAGGTGGGCCCGTCTGGACAGCCTCGATTCGGTGAAGGCCCAGGCCAAGCTCGACAAAAAGACCGCCAGAGACCGGGCGAAGAAATTCGAGGCATACAAGCGCCAGATACATCAAGACCAGAAGGACAAGGCAAGGCTCGAGCGCTACAAGGCCCGCTACGAAAGGCAGAAGGCCCGCGACGACGCCCGCAAGGCCCGCCGCGACTCCCTTGCCGCCGCACGCGATGCCGCCCGTGCCTCCTCCGCCGACTCCCTTGCCACCCCTGTCGCCGCCGATCCCCTCGCTGCCCCTCAGCCCGCCGACTCCGCCACAACCCTCCACCCGGCCGCCACGGCCCCAATCCAGTTGCCGGCCTCCTCTCCGGACACCCTACATCCTGGAACACCATGGAAATCTGACATATTCTCCTTGCATTATACGGAATATTTCCTACCTTTGGGACAGAAGAAAAGAAGAATATGACAAAATTCATAGTCTCTGTCCTGGTGCTCCTCGGCCTTGCCGTGGCCACCTCACTCAACATGTCCGCACAGGTCCTTCCCGGCTACATCTCGTACAGGAAGGGCAACCTCTACGACCCTGAAGGCAACCTGATGACCGAGGCGACCGTGCGCCGTTACATCGGAGAGCAGATCTTCCACGAGACCTTCGTGGGGGCCCGCCGCCAGTACCGCACAGGAAAGACCCTGGCCCTGGTCGGAATCCCTGTCCTCGTGTGTGGCGTCACCATGTTCGTGGTGGGACTCAATCTTGACGATGACTTTGACTATGACTCCGATGATTATTGCTTCCCTTCGATGGCGGCGGGTGGAGCCCTCATCGCTGGTGCCGGCGGTGCGTTGATGGACGTGGGCTTCCCGCTATGGATAATCGGACACAAGAGGCTCAAGTGGGTAGTAAACGACTACAACAGCCGCGAAACCTCATTCCTCGACCGCCCCATGGGCGTCCGTCCCCGCCCCTACATCAGCACCGCCTCCTCCGGCCTCGGCCTCGCCCTCAACTTCTGACCCGGCAGACCTGCTAACGCCTTCAAGGAATCGCGATACATCTGTAATCCAATCGCATTCTCCATTGCGACGTGTTCAGTAGCTTCTTAGCGTTGAAGAAATGGGGGTTCCTCTACTCTTTTTTCGGCATCTTCGCCAACCCTTCTGCAGCTTTCGAACTTTGAGACAGTCAAAATCTGAACAGCAAACTAATATTTTGATATTTTGCTGTTCAATTTTTGACTGTTTTGGAGTTGTTTAGAACGAAGATTGGCGGGTGGCGAAGGAGATGAGGCCGGATGACCTTCCCGTCCGCCGTAGCGGAAACTAATCAGAGCATTATGTCTTTTACGCTCATGCCTTTCCGGAACCGGCAAGCATCGACGCTCTTCTTGCAGCCGCTCAGCGTGGTCGATTCTGAGTATTGCCAGATGGTGTAAGTCCCCTTCCCCTTTATCTCGGGTGCATGCACCCCATATCTTCCTATATATAAAGGATGGTTGTTGAAGGCTGGTGCGCACACGGTGTTATAGGATCTCTGTGTCCCATAGATCATCGGCTTTTTCCCATACTCATTTTCAAGTAGACGTAGAAAGACACGCAGACTGTCCCTGACCTCTCTGTTGGTTTGCCGTCCGTTGTTTCTACGTCGACCAAAGGCACCAGGTCTCCATCAAGGTAGTCGAGAGCTCTCTTGAAGTTTTTGAACTGTTCATGTGCTCCGCTTGTCATGCGAAAATAATGATACCCTCCCCGGTGGAGCGTTGTCCGTCTTATTCCATCGGCGTTCGCTTTATACATTGGGTCTCGATATGTTGCGCCCTCCGTGCATTTGATGTAGACGAAAGCATTATCGGGCAAATCTTTGGAGGCTTTCTTCCAATCTATGCGACCCTGGTGCCTTGACACATCAATGCCATCAATCCTGTCCGCTGAGTCATTTTTGACTACCACGTTATTTTGCATGTTGCATGACACGAGACATGCCGCAATCAATATCAGTATCTTCTTCATCGATTGGTTATTAGACATTAAGTGTTATCGTTCCGTAAAGGTAGTTAGCATTCAATAAATAAGCCACGGAATCTCCAGCTCCGATGAGATGTATGGAAGCTGCTCCTTGAGCCCCTGGAATCGGTCATCTCAGTACGCAGGACTGCCGCCGGTCAGCACTCGCTCAATCTCAGGCTCTTCCAGCGTAAGCAGATTCGAGATGGGGATTCCGCAGGATTCCGCCAGATTGATGTATTTGTTGACCGTACCTTTGTACAAGTCCAGTTTCTGGCCTATCGACCGGTTGGATTCTCCGTCAAGATGGAGACGCAACGCTTACTTGATCTTGTTCATTTCTTTGCATTTACCGGCCATGGCTCGCTCAATTTATTGTTGAGCTGCAAAGTTAACACACAAGTGGGCGGCAATGCCCCGAAAAGCCTTGAGCCCCAACACAATGCCTTACAAAAATGGGTGCACATGCTCCGAAAAGGAGGGACGGCGGACTGCTTTTCGCCCCCTTGGCCCTCGGCTGGGTGGCGATGCTCCGAAAATGGAGCCGGCCGTCGGCCTCGCGCACGCTATTTTTATTAGGTTTTCCCCGTTTTTGGGTGGCTATGCTCCGAAAAGTTCACTGGATTTTTGTCCGTAGGACTGGGTGGTCATGCTCCGAATTTTCTACGTGGGGTGCGACCTGAGACTGCACCTTCTGCGTGAGCTCGCCGAGTTTCAATCCACGCACCCCTTCCGCCTCGGACATCCCGGCCGGAACGGCGTTTCAATCCACGCACCCCGCGTGGGGTGCGACATCAGTAACCCAAAACCCCGACGCGGAATGATTACGGTTTCAATCCACGCACCCCGTGTGGGGTGCGACGTTAAGCCACAAACGATAAGTACTTGGATAGCCCGTTTCAATCCACGCACCCCGTGTGGGGTGCGACTTCCCTGCAAACGAGTTCGGCATCGTCAGAGGGGTTTCAATCCACGCACCCCGTGTGGGGTGCGACTTGTTGGGTATTTCCGCTATGGGATTTCCGTAGCGGTTTCAATCCACGCACCCCGTGTGGGGTGCGACGTTCGCGCTCATGTGCGGTGTTTGCCTCCACCTGCGTTTCAATCCACGCACCCCGTGTGGGGTGCGACACAGGGGGAGACGAGAATGCACAAGGGACGCTGGTTTCAATCCACGCACCCCGTGTGGGGTGCGACGCGGCATCGGATTATGTCGTTCAAGGTCTCCTCTGTTTCAATCCACGCACCCCGTGTGGGGTGCGACATACCGTGGTATCGAGAATCCCTTCGGCCACATTCGGTTTCAATCCACGCACCCCGTGTGGGGTGCGACATGCCGGGACAAGTTACCTCACCCAAAACAACTTGTTTCAATCCACGCACCCCGTGTGGGGTGCGACAGCAACCCTGCCTCTCCTGGGAGTAACCATTGATGTTTCAATCCACGCACCCCGTGTGGGGTGCGACGCTTCCTTGAATTCAGGACTCTTAACGTAGTCCGTGTTTCAATCCACGCACCCCGTGTGGGGTGCGACCGAGATCATCAACGCAAATAACGCACGCGCGAAGTTTCAATCCACGCACCCCGTGTGGGGTGCGACGTGACAATCTTCGGCTTTGCAGACAGGGAATCACGGTTTCAATCCACGCACCCCGTGTGGGGTGCGACGAGTCCTGTTACCCTCGGAGTCCTCAACATAGACAGTTTCAATCCACGCACCCCGTGTGGGGTGCGACTCTTTGCGAAAAATTATTTTGCACGTAGTGTAAGTTTCAATCCACGCACCCCGTGTGGGGTGCGACAAATTTTCGAGTTCGTCCGCATATTCCTTTTTGAGTTTCAATCCACGCACCCCGTGTGGGGTGCGACTTGTATGCCCGTCTTGACATAACTGCCCTCGAAGTTTCAATCCACGCACCCCGTGTGGGGTGCGACAAAATACCCGGGCAAGTAAGGCCGCGACGGCACGTTTCAATCCACGCACCCCGTGTGGGGTGCGACAACTTACTTAACTAACTTGTATCTCGGCAACGGCCGTTTCAATCCACGCACCCCG
>DKSK01000023.1:49138-49752 GCA_002472565.1 Bacteroidales bacterium UBA7258
CACCCCGTGTGGGGTGCGACCTACTAGGATTCTTCTACCTGGTGGAATTTATGAAGTTTCAATCCACGCACCCCGTGTGGGGTGCGACTGGTTCCTCTCTGGACGCTATCTTGCAAGCTAAGTTTCAATCCACGCACCCCGTGTGGGGTGCGACAAGTTCTTTACACAACGATATTTACGACAACTCGTTTCAATCCACGCACCCCGTGTGGGGTGCGACGCGCATGTCAATCTCGTTGTTGGAGTACATGGCAGGTTTCAATCCACGCACCCCGTGTGGGGTGCGACATAACGAGCAGTACTTTCAACATCATTATGATGTGTTTCAATCCACGCACCCCGTGTGGGGTGCGACCTTGTACTTATGATCCTGACGGTGAAATTATTGATGTTTCAATCCACGCACCCCGTGTGGGGTGCGACATACATTCGTTACAATATCCACAAGGGACATACTGTTTCAATCCACGCACCCCGTGTGGGGTGCGACATGGACTTTTGCCAAGACTATCTTAGAATACTTTCCGTTTCAATCCACGCACCCCGTGTGGGGTGCGACATCTATAATGATTGGTTTCGTAATTCGCTGGTTCAGTTTCAATCCACGCACCCCG
>DKSK01000009.1 GCA_002472565.1 Bacteroidales bacterium UBA7258
ACTTTAACGTGGTAAAGATAGGAATAATTCTTATTATTTCAAATAATTTACTTTTTTGTTGTAGTTTTGCACAAATTTTCAACAGGTTATGATAAGCTTCTTCTCTAAGGATACAACCTTTGATTTTAAAGGCAGACGTTTTACTAAACAATGGCTGAAAGACGTTGCAAATAAAGAGAATAGAACACTTGGTGACATTAATGTCATTTTCTGTTCTGACCCATATCTTCTTGGCATTAACCAGAAATATCTTCAACATGATTATTATACTGACATCATCACCTTCGATTACTGTGAAGGTTCTGTCCTTTCCGGAGATCTTTTCATAAGTGTTGATTCTGTCAAAGATAATTCAGTCTTTTTCAAGACCACTTTCGAAGATGAGCTTAATCGTGTTATTGTTCATGGTCTTCTTCATCTCATCGGATATGATGATCATACCCCTGAGGATCAGAGGATGATGAGATCAAAGGAGGATTTTTATCTTTGCCGAAGGAGCGATCTTTTGCATTAATTCATGGATACTTATTTTGACGTTATTGTAGTTGGTGGAGGTCATGCCGGCTGTGAGGCCGCCGCTGCTTCCTCCAATTTGGGAGCCAAGACTCTTCTTATCTCTATGGACATGTTTTCTTTCGCCAGGATGAGTTGTAATCCTGCCGTTGGAGGAATAGCGAAGGGACAGATTGTCCGAGAGATTGACGCCCTCGGAGGTTATACCGGAATTGTAACAGATGCTTCTTCTTTGCAGTTCAGGATGCTCAATCGCAGTAAAGGGCCGGCTATGTGGAGTCCACGTGCTCAATGCGATAAATCTGAGTTTTCGTCAAATTGGCGCAGAATCCTTGAAACTCGCTCTAACCTAATGATTTACGCCGATATTGTCACATCCTTAACCTTTCAAGGTTCTCGTATTTGCGGCGTTGTCTGCCGAACGGGTGCAAAATTTACCTCTAAAACCCTTGTATTAACTACGGGAACCTTTCTCGGCGGAAAAATTTTCATAGGATCCAATTCTTTTCCCGGAGGCAGGATCGGGGAGCAGCCATCTTTGGGCTTGACCGAGCAGCTCAAAGAGATGGGCATTCGTACGTCAAGGATGAAGACCGGGACTCCTCCTCGTATCGATCTTTCCTCAGTAGATCTTACTCAGTCCGTTCTACAGGAGGGTGACGTCAATCCTGAAAAATTTTCTTTCCTTCCTTACCTTTCCACTGCTCAGTCTTTTGATCAGATGCCTTGTTATATCTTCCATACTAATGAGAAGGTTCATGACATTCTACGTTCAGGTTTCAAGGATAGTCCTCTTTTTAATGGTTTGATTCATGGTAAAGGTCCACGATATTGTCCAAGTATAGAGGATAAATTGAGAACTTTCCCGGATAAGGATTCGCATCAGCTCTTTCTCGAGCCTGAAGGAAGGCACACTAAGGAGTATTATCTTCAAGGTTTTTCCTCCTCTCTTCCTCTTCAAGTTCAATTAGATGCCCTTCATGCAATAAATGGCTTACAAAATGCAAGGATTTACAAGCCTGCCTATGCGGTAGAATATGATTATTTCGACCCGGGCCAATTATCTCAAAGTCTTGAGTCTCAAGTAGTTGATTGTCTTTTCCTAGCCGGTCAGGTCAATGGCACAACAGGTTATGAAGAGGCTGCCGGCCAAGGAATTATTGCAGGAATTAATGCTGCCTTGAAGTCCCTTGGTAAAGAGCCTTTCGTTCTTGGTAGAGATGAAGCATATATTGGAGTATTGATTGACGACCTGATCACAAAGGGAGTAGATGAACCTTATCGAATGTTTACTTCCAGGGCAGAGTACAGAATTCTTCTTCGTCAGGATAATGCCGATTTTCGTCTTACATCCAAGTCCCATAATATCGGGCTGGCTTCTGAGTATCGTTATGACTTTACATCCAGAAAATATGATAAGATTTCTCTACTCTCGGACTTTGCCTTGTCTGTCAATATTAAGCCTGATGCAGTCAATGCTTATCTTGAATCAATAGATTCTGCTCCGGTTTCTGAGAGTAAAAAGATCTCTGATATTTTGTCTAGACCAGGAACAAAGTTTTCTGATTTAATTAAAATTGTTCCACGTGGAACTATCCAATCTCATTCAGTTGATACTTCAAGCTTGAAGTTAAACCATATTTCATCATTTGATTTCAACTCGATTGATTTTCTGAAAACTGATGTAGTTCTCCCCGATGATTCTCCTGAATTTAATACACTCAACTCTCTATATCTCGACGAGCTCTATACCTCCGTTGAAATTCAACTAAAGTATCAGGGCTATATTGGAAGGGAGGAAAGAAATGCTGGTAAAATTTCTCGGCTTGAAAATCTTATCATCCCAGATGATTTTGATTTTTCCCGTCTGTCCGGCCTCAGCATAGAGTGCCGCCAGAAACTCGCAAAATATAAACCTCACACTATCTCTCAGGCTTCCCGTATATCAGGCGTATCACCTTCTGATATTTCTGTCCTATTGGTTTATTTCGGGCGCTGATTTTTAGTTGATCCATTATTTTTTAATAATAAGAGGTGTTCCACGTGGAACACCTCTTTACTTTCAGCAAGGCTGTGATTTCGTTTTTTCTATGCTCTAGAGTTTTCTCAATGCCTCTTTGATGAGTTCCTCTACGGAAATATCTGGCTTCTTCTTGATGATAGGATTAATTACCTTTGCGATATTTGGTCTTGAGAAGCCGAGTGTAAGGAGGGCGTTCGTCGCTTCTGATGCTGCAGAATCAGAATAAACTCCTGTTGGTATGACAAAGTTTTCATCCGCTCCCTTCACGAGTTTGTCTTTAAGATCTATTATCACTCTCTGAGCTGTTTTCAATCCAATTCCTTTAACACTCTTGATTCTGTTTACATCTCCCGTAAGAATAGACTCCTTTAATTCGTTTGTGGTAAGAGACGACAGCATAACTCTTGCTGTTCCCACTCCTATTCCGTTCACGCTTATCAGCTGACGGAAGAGTTCTCTCTCCTCTTTTGTTGCGAAGCCGTAGAACTCTTCGTCATCTTCGTGAATATGATGGTGTAGATAGACCTTCACTTCTTCTAAGCCCTGGAAACTGTCGTAGGTCTGAAGTGATATAGCCGCGCTGTATCCTATTCCTCCTGCTTCTACAATAATTTCCGTAGGAGTCATTTCTATCTTTTTGCCTTTGATGTATTCGTACATACGCTCATTTCTTTCTGACAAATTTATCTTTATTTAGTTTCAAAAGAAAGGATATGTTTAGTAAATTTGCGATTCATCCTATAAGAAATGAATATTGAAGATATAAGAAGCTTATTTCCCGCCCTCTCAGACAAAGTTTACGGGCAGAATCTCGTATATTTCGATAATGCGGCAACTTCCCAGAGGCCTAAAGCAGTGATAGATAAATGGTTATATCTTGTCCAACATGCTAATGCCAACATCCACAGAGGCCTTCATTATCTTGCTGACCAGGCTACTGATGAATATGAGTCCACGAGGGACTATGTGAAAGATTTTATCGGCGCCTCCCATAGAGAAGAAATTGTCTTCACTTCAGGAACAACCAACTCAATCAATCTCGTCGCTTCTTCTTTCGGAGAAGCCTTCGTCAATGAGGGTGATGAGATCATAGTAACCCAGGCGGAGCATCACTCCGATATCGTACCCTGGCAGCTTCTCTGTCAGAATAAGGGAGCGCGGCTCAAGGTTCTAGGTGTAGATGAGAACGGACATCTTGAAGTCGATCAGCTCGAGACTCTTCTCTCTCCTAAGACCAAGCTTTTCTGCATGACACAAATCTCCAACGTTCTCGGTTTGGTCAATCCAGTCTCCGAGGCCGCCCGAATTTGCCATTCTCACGGAGTTAAAATTCTTGTAGACGGGGCTCAAGGACTTGTCCATCAGGGAATTGACGTAAAGAAGAGCGATGTAGATTTTTATGCCTTCTCCGGCCATAAAATTTACGCCGCCACTGGAACTGGGGTCCTTTATGGAAAAAAAGAACTTCTTGACGCTATGCCTCCTTTCATGGGCGGAGGAGAAATGATCGACCACGTTTCTTTCGAGAAGACGACTTTCGCAAAGTCACCGGAGAAGTTCGAGGCAGGTACACAGAATTTCAATTCAGTTCCGACTCTGAAGCCAGCCCTTGACTTCGCAAGAATGGTCGCACAGGATGAAGAGGTCATCGAGGCCCAGCATGAAATCTGCGATTACCTCTTCGATAAATTGACATCCAATCCTCGCGTCCGTATCTTCGGGGTTCCACATGGAACAGAGAAAACAATTCCTCTCTTCTCTTTCGCAGTGGAGGGAGTGCATCATGAGGATCTCGCCCTTCTTCTTGACAAGATGGGAATTGCTTCCCGCTCCGGGCAGATGTGTGCCGAGCCTTTGATGAACCGCTTCGGAGTGACAGGAATGCTTAGAATTTCACTTGCCGTTTATAATACCATGCAGGAGGCCGAGTACTTTATGAAGTGCCTAGACAGAGCGATCGGCATGTTGCTCTGAGATTTAATGTCGTTCTTAGGCATAATCAAGAAGTTTTATAAAAAATTAATAGTGAATATGAAGAGTTTGGAAGAGGCGAAAGCTGAGGTGACAGACACCTTTTCGATGTTCGACCAATGGTTGGATAAGTATGAGTACCTGATAGATCTCGGGAAAAACCTTCAGGCATATCCGCTTGATAAAAAAACCGATGATAGACTTATAAATGGTTGTCAATCAAGAGTCTGGCTTGATTATCAAGTGAAGGATGGAAGAATCTGGTTTACTGCCGACAGCGATGCCATAATCACAAAAGGCATTATTTCATTGCTCATAAGCGTGTATTCTGGAAGGACTCCTGAAGAGATTGCCTCAGATGATTTCTCTTTTATCGACCAGATAGGACTCAAGGAGAATCTTTCGCCGACCAGGGCTAACGGCTTGGTCTCAATGATTGCCACTATACGCGGAGTGGCAGCCGAAAATTTGAAGAAGAAGTAATATGTCAGAAGTAAATAAGGAGATCAAAACTCAGGATGTTCTTTCCGCCGAGGATGTCAAGGCTTTGCAGCCTGTCTATGACAATGTCGTCAAGTCCCTCAAGCAGGTTTATGATCCTGAGATTCCGGTCAATATTTATGACCTGGGGCTCATCTATGAATTGAATATAAACAAGTCTCACGATGTTTATATAAAGATGACTTTCACTGCTCCGAACTGTCCTATGGCCGACGACGTCCTTGCTCAGGTACAGTCTGCCGTAGAGGACGCTCCGGGGGTGAAGTCTTGCAAGATTGACCTTGTTTTTGACCCTGTATGGGACCAGAGTATGCTCAGCGACGAGGCGAAGATCGAACTCGGGCTCGACGACATCGAAGAAGGTCCCTATATGGAGGAAGATCCCCAGAAGAAATAAGGGATGATGGGCAAGGTTGATGTATATCTTTCCCTTGGCTCGAATCTGGGTTCGAGAACAGGCAATTTGGAAAAGGCCATGAAGCTGCTTGACCAATTGCTGGAGCCGAGAGCCGTCGTCTCAGATACTTTTGAAACTGCCCCATGGGGCTTTGCCTCTCAGCATCCCTTTCTCAACAATGTAGTCATCTATGAGCTGCCTACCCAAGGTTGGTGGAAGGGAGAGAAACCTGAACCATTGGAAGTGAAGGATCATGCTTTATGGATTCTTGACAGATGCAAGCAGGTCGAGGTCATGATGGGAAGGTCTGACAAAGAGGAATATGATGCGGCCGGGGAGAGAATCTATCATGACAGACCCATAGACATAGATATTCTTTTCTATGGCACGCATCGTGTTGATACTCCGAGGCTTATACTTCCGCATAAGCTTATGTCCGATAGGGAATTTGTGATGTTTCCGCTCCGCCAGATTGTAAGGGATGATGTTAGGGAGGCCTTCCCGGATATATTTCAAGCCAAATGATTAACTTTGCATTGATTTAAGAAACAATTGAAGAAAACAATATGACACAGGAAGAAATTTTCAAGGCCATCGTAGCTCATAGCAAGGAATATGGATTCATCTTCCCTTCGAGCGAAATCTATGACGGTCTCGCTGCCGTTTATGATTACGGCCAGATGGGCGTAGAGCTCAAGAACAACATCAAGAGGTATTGGTGGGAAGCGATGACTCGCCTCAATGAGAACATCGTCGGCTTGGACTCCTGCATCTTCATGCATCCTAAAGTATGGGTGGCTTCAGGTCATGTGGCCGCCTTCAATGATCCGCTAATCGACAACAAGGACTCCAAGAAGAGGTATCGCGCCGATAATCTCATCGAGGATTATCTTGACAAGATTCAGGAGAAGATTGACAAAGAGGTAGCCAAGGGACGCAAGCGTTTTGGCGAGAGTTTTGACGAGGCTCAGTTCAAAGCCACCAATCCTAATGTGCTTCGTGAGCAGAATAAGTGGAACGAAATCCACAACAGGTATGTTGCCGCCGAGCAGGCCAATGACCTCAAGGAATATAGGAACATCATAATGGACTGCGACATCGTAGATCCTATTTCCGGTACCAAGAACTGGACTGATGTCCGTCAGTTCAATCTGATGTTCAGCACCCAGATGAGCAATACCGGCGAGGGTGAGGACAAGATTTATCTCCGTCCTGAGACTGCCCAGGGTATCTTCGTTGAATATCTCAACGTCCAGAAGACTGGTCGTATGAAGCTTCCTTTCGGAATCGCCCAGATCGGCAAGGCCTTCCGTAACGAGGTGGTTGCCAGGCAGTTCATCTTCCGTATGAGAGAGTTCGAACAGATGGAGATGGAGTTCTTCTGCCGTCCTGGAACAGAAATGGAATGGTTCAAGTATTGGAAGGAGAAGAGGCTCAAGTGGCATGTCAACCTTGGTATGGGAGAGGAGAATTACAAGTTCCATGACCATGAGAAGCTTGCCCATTATGCTAACGCCGCTACCGACATCTACTTCAATTTCCCGTTCGGCTTCAAAGAGCTTGAGGGCATCCATTCAAGGACTGATTATGATCTTGGCAATCATCAGAAACTCAGCGGAAAGAAGATTCAGTATTTCGATCCTGAGACTGGAGAAAGCTATGTTCCATATTGCGTTGAGACTTCTATCGGCGTAGACCGTATGTTCCTTGCCGTACTTTCTCACTCATATCATGAGGAGAAGCTTGAGAATGGCGAGACCAGAGTTGTGCTGAGCATCCCTGCTCCGCTTGCTCCTGTCAAGGTGGCCGTTCTTCCACTTCTCAACAAGGATGGTCTTCCTGAGAAGGCCCAGGAAGTTGTCGACGAAATCAAGTATGATTTCAATTATCAGTTCGATGCGAAGGATTCTATCGGAAAGCGTTATCGCCGTCAGGATGCCATCGGAACTCCGTTCTGCGTGACGATTGACCATGACACTCTCAACGACAATCAGGTGACCGTCCGCGACCGCGACACCATGGAGCAGGTCAGGGTTCCTATCGCTGAGCTTCGCGAGATGATCGACAAGAAGGTCAATATGAGAAATCTGCTGCGTAAACTTTAATCGCGCTGGAGATCAATAAAAAGAGGGTAACTCAAAAGTGAGTTACCCCTCTTTTTTAATATTCGGGAGGCCCTCGCCGGGCTTCCGTCATTGTATGACGCTTTACTTCTTGGCCTTCTTGAGTTCGAAGCCGATCTGCATGTCGCTGTAATTGCCGCTGAGGCTGCTGATCGCAGAAGCAGTAGTACCGGCCTTGCCCACGGCGGAAAGAACCATCTTGACGAAGGTGAGGAACTTCTTACCGTCGAAAAGCATCTGACAGCCGTTGGCCGTGGATGCGAGAGTTCCAGTCATGGAAAGGTAAGAGAGGGTCTTTCCGAATTTGAGCTGAACCTTGGAAGCATCATCGGATGTAGACCAGGTTCCACCGAAAGGAAGCCCCTTGAAGGTGCAGGTGAAGGTCAGATCCTCGTTGAAGGTAAAGGTCATGGAGCCTGAGGTGATTCCTACCTTGCTCAGATACGAAGAGACCTTCGCCTCAGCGGATTCGGATACTGCCGCTCCTGCTACGTTGCCGAGAACCGAAGAACTTTTCAGCGTCATGGCAGGCTTGTAATAGCTCCATGTGCCTGGAAGGCTTACGGCCGTAGTATTTCCCGTGTAAGAATAGATGACGCTCGAGAGGGAATTGAGTACGCTTGAAGCGGTGTTTGTCTTATCATTGCCGCTGGCCGCCGCCACTGACGAAAGGATGCTTCCGAGAGCTGACTGCGCGGAAGCTGCGCCTGCAAACAACGAAATGCAGGCGAAGATTGAAATTAATTTCTTCATATTCTGTTTTTTTGAAGATTCATTCTCACTCATCTTCCTCCTTCTCCTTCCATCCTTGGGCGTGGACAGGGAATTCGGCCCCTTCCGGGGTAACAAGTACTGTACCGACATCTTTCTGTGCGAGGTGGCCGATTACGTCAAAGGTCTGGAAGTCGCGGCGGAATTTTTCGGCTTTAAGGATAGGGATGGTGAAGAGAAGCCGGTAGTCGTCTCCACCATTCATGGCGGCAGAGACAGGGTCTATGCCCATCTCCTTTCCGAGGTCAAAGGAATTCCCTTCGAACGGAATCATACTGGCGTAGACTTTCACGCCGAGACCGGTCGCCGCGGAAATGCGTTTTATGGCGTCAGAAAGGCCCCTGGTGACAAGAACTCCCGCGGACGGGACAATCTCTTCATCCTCCAGGGAATTGATCGTTCCAGGGTTTATCTGAGGCTTAAGATAGTCCGCGACGAACATCTTGTACTTCTCGAGATTCTCCCTTGATTCGTCCTTGCCTGTCTTTTCGAAATTCTTCCTCTCCTTTTCCAGAAGGCTCAGACCGAAGTAGGCCGCGCCGAGGCTTCCCGACACACAGAGAAGGTCTTTGCTCTTGGCTTCCGGACGCCGGCTCTCCTGGAGTTTTGACTCTTCTCCGGTCGCAGAGACAGCGATTGTCAGTCCGTTCGGGGAAGGAAGCAGGTCAAGGCTCAGGCTTAGGAAGCGGTGTTCTGAGGCCGCGGTGGTGATTCCCTGCCAAAGTTCTGAAATCTGAGAGAAATCAAGTTTGGCCGAAACTCCGATTTTTACGTCAAGAGATCTGGGATGAGAAAAGGAGGCGTAGACCTCTCCGGCCAATGCGCTTACACATTTATAACCCAGATGCCTGAGCGGAAAATATATCAGGCTGAAGTCAATGCCTTCTATGAAAAGTCTTGACCATGAGCCTATTCTTCCGGGGCCCGCAATCTTGAAACTTCCGGCCTCTGCCATCTCGAAGCCGCTCCCTTCATAGAGCCTTCTGATGGCCTCTACTCGGCCTATTTCTGAAAATCTTTCTTTATCCATGTCTTATCAATCAAATTGCAAAAGTAGTACATTAATGTTAACTTTGTTAGTCAATCACAGCACTAAAATGAAGAAAAAGACATTTTCAATTTTATTGACATTCATGACTTTGGTTCCTTTCCTTTCCGCGAAAGAACCGGAGCGGTCAGGAGCGCTGACCGTAATTTCCTACAACATAAGGAACGGAGAGTCTGAAGACGGGACCAATTCATGGGAGTATCGTTTCCCGGCTTCGGCAATGATGATTGATGACCAGGCACCTGACATCTTCGGTCTTCAGGAAGCTTATGACTACCAGGTCAAGTACCTTTCTGAGTACACAGACGGCTACAAGTCCATAGGAGTCGGCCGCGAGAATGGGAAGAAGAAGGGTAAGGAAGGAGGAGAGCATATGGAAATCTTCTATAAGACCAAGAATATCAGCCTTTTGAAATGGGGAACTTTCTGGCTGGCGGAGACTCCGGACAAGCCTGTCCTCGGCTGGGACGCCGCCTGCAAGAGGACGGCGACCTGGGCGCTGATGAAGGACAAACGGACCGGAAAGAAATTCTTCTATGTCAACACTCATCTCGACCATGTTGGCCGAGAGGCCCAGGAGAAAGGTCTCGCCCTCATCCTCGAGAGGATAGCGTCCATGAATCCTGACGGGGTTCCGATGGTTCTTACAGGAGACTTCAATGTCACCCCTGATGACAAGATTCTCACCGGCCTCAATTCCAAGATGAAGAGTGCGAGGGACTATGCTGTCAAGTCGGACAGGGGCGGAACCTTCAACGACTGGGGACGTGAAAAGACAGTAAAAGCAATTGATTACATCTATTTCAGCGGTTTTTCGAGCTGTCCTGTCTTTGAGGTCATAAGGAAGTCTTATATGGAACGAAATTTCATCTCCGACCACTTCCCCGTTAAGGCTGTCTTGGTATTTTGAGAAGAGGCCCTTTAGTAATCCTGAACAATTATGAAAAAAGTCATAGCGCTTACGCTTGCCACCCTGTGCGTGCTTCCATCTTTTGCCCGCAAAGAGAGCAAGACCCTCGTTAAAGAACCTTCCGCCGCTCTTGAGAGACTCTCTCCGGAGGAAGCCGGAATGAGCCGGGCTAAACTTGATCTCATCGACAGCGCCGTGAACGCTTCCATCGTCCGGGGAGACATCCCTGGAGCCGTCGTTTCCGTGGTCAGGGGTGACAAAATCGTCTTCCTGCGCTCATACGGGAACAAGAGCGTTGTTCCGGATACTATTCCGATGAGCACGGAGACTCTTTTCGACCTTGCCTCCCTGAGCAAGTGCGTGGGAACGGCGACATCGGTCATGCAGCTGCTTGAAAGGGGCAAGATAAGACTGGAAGACTCAGTGGCTATGTACATTCCAGGCTTCAAGCCTTGGGTCGATCCCCAGACAGGAGAAAAGGACAGAATCACCATCATGGATCTTCTTACCCACAGCTCCGGTCTGGACGCCTACATCAACGTGCCTGCCTATGTCGCGGAATACGGGGAGAATACTCCGGATTCCCTTCTCAATTTCATCGCTAAACGTGTAAGGAGGAATTTCAAGCCAGGAACGGACATGATTTACAGCTGCCTCAATTTCATAACTCTCCAGGGAATCGTGGAGAAGGTCACCGGAGAGAGGCTCTGCGATTATGCCCAGAAGAATATCTTTGACCCTCTCGGGATGGCTCACACTACTTATTTTCCGCTTTACGGACGTCCTCAGCCCAATTCCCGCACAGCCTCTCTGGCCGGGCTCTGCGCACCGACGGAGGTCCAGAGCGACGGGAAACCCCTCACGGCGGCCGTCCATGACCCTATCGCCCGCAGAATTAATGCCGGGATATCAGGCAATGCAGGAGTGTTCACCAACGCCGAGGATTTGAGCATTTATGCCGCCGCGATAATGAACGGAGGGGCCGTGAACGGCCGACGGATCCTCGGGTCAGAGACCGTCCGCAGGATGACGACCATCCCTCTTGAGAACGACCCTTCGGTCGGCCGCGCTCTTGGCTGGGACACTTATCTTGTCGGAGGAGTAACGAGCGGGGAAATCTTTTCCATGGACCACACAGTGGGCCATACAGGCTACACGGGAACTTCTCTCGTCATGGACCTGGACAATAAGACCGCAGTGATTATCCTCGCCCATAGGGTACACCCCTCCGACGACGGATCTGTAGCCCGCCTGCGCTGCGTGGTGGCGAACATCGTCGCAGGAGCTATCGAAGAATAGCGGGCTTTACGCTATATCCCTATCTCGCTGAGGATATAGCCCATGTCGTATTTGGAAAGAAGCCAGAGGACGTAGCGGATATCCACATTGACACACTTATTGTAGAGAGGTGTGTAGGAAACCTCGCTGGCGAGGCTTTCCTTGTTGCCGTCGAAGGCCAGTCCGATAAGTTCGCCATCGGCATTGAGCACAGGAGAACCTGAATTTCCGCCGGTGATGTCATTGTCGGAGAGAAAGTCTACGTGCATCAAACCTGTATGGTCGGCGAAGCGGCCCCAATCCCCTGCCTCGAGAAGAGCCTTCTGGCGCGGCAGAAGGGTGAAGTCATGGTCTTGGGGATCATATTTCTCAAGAATTCCTGTCGTCGTAGAGCGCCAGGACAAGATTACTCCGTCCCTTGGTTCGAGGCTGCTGACACGGCCATAGGAAATTCTCATGGTAGAGTTTGCGTCCGGATATTGCGGTATCCCCTTGTCAAGGTTCATCTCGTAGAGGGCCTGCTTATATTCACGCTGAAGTTCGATGATCCTGTTGCGGTGGCTGAGTTCTCCCCTGTGATTGTTGAAATTATTCATATCCATCTCCCACAGCCACTTGCAGAGCGGATCAGAGTTGAGCTCTTCCTTTCCGGAGTAAGCCTTCATCCTTTCAGGTGAAGATGCTATGGAATTGTCCCAGAGCGTATCTGTGATGGCCTTGTAGTCAGTTCCGTATTTCTTCAGGAGAGACTTCTGGTAAGACCCCATGAAGACGGTGTCAATCCCCTTGTAGAACTCTTCTACGGCGAAACGCAGAAGATCTTTCTCAACTCTCGGGTCTGTTTCGTCCAGCCCGGCCTGTATGACCCCGGCCTCTTTCTGCTTGGGAAGATGCGAATTGCGAAGACGCATCAG
Source organism: Bacteroidales bacterium UBA7258 (assembly GCA_002472565.1). Taxonomy (GTDB): domain Bacteria; phylum Bacteroidota; class Bacteroidia; order Bacteroidales; family UBA932; genus Cryptobacteroides. The sequence goes on from DKSK01000009.1 coordinate 12,450, forward strand.
AGTCCTTGAAATGATGAGACCGCGGAAAAGGGTCTCTCTGAATATTCCTTTCTGCCTTTCCACGGAATCAGTGAGAGAATGCTCATTGTCCATGTCCGAGAGCAGATTTCCCCAGCGGGCCACTCTAACGGGAGAGGCTGAAATCCAAGCCCTCAATTCCTCGTCTTTAAGGTCTTTCTCTCTGAGTACGCCGAAGCGTTTGAGGCACTGCCTCTCTCCCAGCTGTTCTCCTGTCACGTTGGAGAGGTTGAAAAAGTTGTCGGAATATTTGAGTCTTACCTCCGGATCTCTGTCCATCCAGCCTTTGATGATTTGTGCCTGCTTTCCGCGAAGCGAGGTTGTCACAGGCAGATCGACATTCTCCATGAACTTTACCTCAGCCCCGGAAGAATATCTGTTAGTCCTTCCCGGATAACCTATGACCATGGTGAAATCTCCTGGCTTGTAGCCTTTTGTGGAAATCTTCAAAGTCTTTTCCGGCTTGTACGCGACGTTTGACGGGGAATATTCCGCTGGCTCCCCCGACGCGTCTGCATAAAGACGATAGAGAGCGAAATCCCCCTTCTGCTGAGGCCAGCCCCAGTTGTCGACATCTCCGCCGAAGGCTGAAATTGATACAGGAGGGGCGGCGACGAGGCGGAGGTCGGTGTAGACTTTATAAAGGGCCATGTAGTATTTCTCGCCTGCCCACATCGAGCTTAGAGAGGCCTCCAGACCCGTATCATTCTTGTATTTCTTTTCCAGCAGAAAACTTATTCTTCTCTGTCCGGCAGGTCTTCCGGCCTTCCTCTCTTGCATGGCGAGGTCTTTCGCCTCATCCGTGACATCAATGACTTTCTTCAGGAAGAAGACCTGCTTTCCCGGAATCGGAATTTCTTTCGAACGTTCCGTGGCCCAGAAACCATCTTCGAGATAATTGTGCTCTGGAGTTGAGACTGCGTAGACATCGGCATAAGCGCAATGATGATTGGTGATGAGAAGGCCTTCTTCGGATATCATGCTGCCTGTGCAATAGAAGCCCAGGGATACAACTGCATCCGAAAGAGTCGCTCCTGGTGCATCGGCGTCATAGATTTCATTGGCCCCAAGCTTCAGGCCCCTCTCCTGCATCTTTTTCTCCAAAGCCTTGTTGATGTCGTTGATCAGCCACATCCCTTCGTCAGCCTTCGCCTGGAAACTTGTCAAAGCCGCGGCAGCCATGGCTGCCAAAAGAAAATTCTTCATTATCCTTAGAAATATTTACCTACAAAACTAATGATTTTTGACTTCATCTCCCATCTATTAATTCTTATCTTTGTCAGATATTAGATCAATTATTGAAAAAATGTCCTTTGTCCATTTACATGTACATAGCCAATACTCGATTCTTGACGGTCTCTCCTCGATTCCTGACCTTTTTTCGAGGGCCGAAGAATTGGGCCAGCCGGGGATAGCCCTCACTGACCATGGCAATATGTACGGGATAAAGGAGTTCATGACCCTGGCCAAAAAGCATCCAAATGTAAAGCCGATCATAGGCTGCGAGGTCTATCTCACGAGGCATTACGACCACCATCTAAAGGACAACGAGCACAGACGCTACTACCATCTCATTCTCTTGGCGAAAAATCTCGTCGGCTACCATAATCTGATCAAGATAGTCTCTGAGTCTCACATCAACGGTATGTATTACCGTCCGAGAATCAGCCATGAATACCTGGAGAAGTATCACGAGGGCCTGATCTGTTCCTCTGCCTGCATGGCCGGAGAAATCCCCCAGGCCATACTCGCCGGAGACATGAAGGCCGCCGATGATGCGATACAATGGCACAAGAAAGTCTTCGGGGAGGACTATTACCTCGAAGTGATGCTCCACAAGACCGAGATTCCTGGCCAGAGCCTTGAGGTCTACGAGAATCAGCTCGCCTATGACAAGGTTATTTTCGAACTTGCGGAAAAGCATCACGTAAAGGTGATAGCGACCAACGACGCCCACTTCGTGAGGAAGGAGGACGGGCCTGTCCATGACCGTCTCATCTGCCTGAACACCAACGCCTATATAGACGACCCGGACCGTCTCCGCTACACCCAGCAAGAGTACCTCAAGAGCGAGGAGGAGATGCTCTCCCTCTTCCCAGACCATCCCGAGGCCATTTCCAACACCATGGAAGTCTTCGAGAAGATCGAGAGATATGACATTGACAGGGGCCATGTCCTCCCTAAGTTTGAGCTTCCGAAGGATTTCACCGACAATATTGATGAATGGCTTGATAAATACAAGGATGTCATCGAGGTCGGCAAGAACGACGAAAAGGGAAAGGATCGCGGAGAAGAGTTCCGCTGGTCTGTCGCCTACCTCTGCAAGCTCTGCTATGAAGGGGCTGAAAAACGCTATGGCACCCTTGACAAGGAGCATGCTGAAAGAATAGATTTCGAGCTTAAGACCATCTCGAAGATGGGTTTCCCTGACTACTTCCTCATAGTCCAGGAATATATCAACTGGGCCAAGGACAATGGTCACAGCGTCGGCCCGGGAAGAGGTTCGGCCGCCGGTTCAGCAGTCGCCTACTGCCTCAGGATCACCAATCTGGACCCTATCAAGTACAATCTCCTTTTCGAGCGTTTCCTCAATCCGGAGCGAATCTCCATGCCGGATATCGACGTCGACTTCGATGATCTCGGCCGCTATGAGGTCATAAAGCACGTCCAGCAGCTTTACGGACTCGACCATGTGAGCCATGTCATCACTTTCGGAACCATGGCGGCGAAGGGTGCCATAAAAGATGTCGCCCGTATCAGCCACATGACCATAGAGCAGTCCAACCGTCTTACGAAAATGATTCCCGACAGGCCTTTCCAGATCGAGGAAAGCGTCGACACTCCCCTCAAGGAAGGAGAAAACCTCGGCGAGGATGAGACTTTGGTAGTAAAGGACGGGGTAAAGTACAAGCGTAAGAAAGAGATAAGGAATTATAAGCCGACGCTTGGGAACTGTCTTAAGTTCGTGCCGGATTTCAAGGACCAGTTCGACAATGGAGACTCTCTGACTAAGGAGGTTATCCGCTACGCCATGGCCCTGGAGGGGACCGTGCGCCAGGTAGGCATCCATGCCTGCGCCATGATTATCGGCCGCGGTAATCTTACCGACTATATTCCGATTACTCTCGGCGTCGACAAGGCTACCGGCCAGCAGGTCTGGGTGTCGCAGTATGACGGGCATTATATCGAGGATGTGGGAATGTTGAAGATGGACTTTCTCGGCCTCAGCACCCTTTCCATATTCATGGAATGCGAGAAGCTGATAAAGGAGCGCCACGGGAAAGAAATCGACCTGGAAGCCATTCCGATAGACGATCCACAAGTCTACGACCTCTACAGCCGCGGCGACACAAAGTCGGTCTTTCAGTTTGAATCTCCTGGCATGGTGCAGTGGCTCCAGAGGCTCCAGCCCCAGCGTTTCGATGACCTTATCGCCATGAACGCCCTCTACCGTCCGGGGCCAATGGACTATATTCCTACCTTCGTAGCCAGGAAGAGAGGCGAGGAAGAGATAAACTATGACCTCCCTGACATGGAGGAGTTCCTCAAGGAGACTTACGGGGTAACCGTCTACCAGGAGCAGGTAATGCTCATCTCCCAGAAGGTCGCCGGCTTCAGCAAGGGCAAGGCGGACAAGCTCCGCAAGGCCATGGGTAAGAAAAAGAAGGACCTGCTGGACTCTCTCTATGACGAATTTATCGAGGGCGGCATAAGAAACGGTCATCCTCGTGAAATCCTTGACAAAATCTGGAAAGACTGGGTGAAGTTCGCCTCCTATGCCTTCAACAAGTCCCATGCGACTTGCTACGCCTGGGTGAGCTACCAGAGCGCCTGGCTTAAGGCTCATTATTGCCCGGAATTCCAGGCCGCCAACCTTACCCAGAACATATCCAACATGACCGAAATCAAGGCCATCATGGACGACTGCAAGAAGTCGCACATAAAGGTCCTGAGTCCGGATATCAACGAGAGCAAGGGCACCTTCACGGTCAACAAGGAAGGTAATATCCGTTTCGGACTGGCCGGCATGAAGGGCTTCGGTGGCAACGTGGTAGACGCCATGGTCACGGAAAGAGAGGCTCGGGGGCCGTTCAAGGATGTGTATGATTTTGCTGAAAGGACGGCCGGAATAGTGAACAGGAAGTCGCTCGAGACCCTGATCTATTCAGGAGCCCTCGATTCATTAGGTTATTCCCGTACCCAATATTTCCTGCCAGGGGAAAGCGGCGACCTTTTCATAGACGAACTTATCCGCTACGGAGAGCTCTCCAAGAGAGGCGCCGAGGATGAGACCGCTTCGCTTTTCGGCGAAATCGAGGAACTTAAGCCCAAGAAGCCGCTTGTCCCTCCCCTGACAGGAGATGAAGACCAGATGGATCTTCTACAGAAGGAAAAGGAATATGTGGGGATGTATCTTTCGGCTCATCCTCTGGATGCCTATCAGTTCGAGCTGAGAACCTTCACTAATTGCAAGATCAGCAATCTTGGCGACCTCATCCAGAGTTGCGAGGCGCACAAAACCCCTATCAAGGTATCTACGGCCGGTTTCATCACCTCTACCACCCAGAATACAACCAAGACCGGAAGGCCGTGGTCCAAGACGATTATAGAGGACTATGACGGTTCTTATGAAATGGCCTTGTTCGGCCAGGATTTCGAGGCCTTCATGGGTTATATGAAGCCTCATACGGCAATTTATCTCCAGGGAGAAATCTGCGAGAAATATTTTACCAAACCCCAGCCCGGCCAGCCTGCCCCAAAAATAGTTCCATATACCTTCAAAGTGAAGAGCATCCAGCTTCTGGGCAATGTTACCGACAGCGCCTTGAAGTCCATTACCCTCTGCCTCTCTACCGAAAGGCTTAACGAGACTCTGCGGACGGGCCTTATGAATCTCATAAAGAGCCATAAGGGAAGGATTCCTCTCTTCATTTTCCTAACGGACGCGGGGACGGGTTACAAGATCAGTCTCAAGTCTTCAAATTTCGCCGTAGCTGTCTCCTCTGAGCTGACTGACGGTCTGGATGCCCTCGGCATTCCGTACAGGATAGAGTCAACCTATTCCGGCTCTTCACAGGGTTCTGCCGGCGCTATGTCCAAGGCAAACGCCAAATGGCGCCATTAGGCCTGTTTCCGCATTCTCAGGCACTTTCTCTCCTTGTACGATAAATATCCCGTGCGAGGATGGGAAGTCTCTTAAAAAGGCCATTTCCGCGTTTTTCGTAAAAATAAAAAGGGGACGGTCCGTAAAGGCCGCCCCCTTTTCTATCGGGTATTTTTTGTTTATTTCTTGGAAGCCTCCTCTTTGGCGGCCTTCTTCATGGAGTGCATCGTTGCATCGTACATTACAGGAGTTCCGATGAAGATGGATGCGTAAGTTCCGATGATAACTCCCAGGCAGAGGGCGACAGAGAGACCTCTTATCGATTCTCCTCCGAAGATCGCGATGGCGAGCATGGTGACGAGGGTGGAAACCGAGGTGTTGACAGTACGAGTCAAAGTCGCATTGATGGCGAGGTTGACGTTCTGCCTGAAGTCAGCTTTTTCATGGTTCCTCTTGTACTCGCGGATTCGGTCGAAGATGACGACGTTATCGTTGATCGCGTATCCGATGATTGTCAGGATGGCCGCGATGAACGTCTGATCGACGTCAAGGTTGAACGGAAGGATTCCGGAGAAGAAGGAGAAGAAGCCGATGACTATGATTGAGGTGTGAGCCAGAGAAACGACTCCTCCCAGACCCCAGGTCCAGCCCTTGAAGCGGACTGCGATGTAGCCGAAGATTACCAGGAGCGAAATCAGCACGGCTATTATGGCGTCCTTCTTCATGTCGTTCGCAATTGTAGGACCTACCTTGTCGGATGAGATAATTCCGTTAGGATTCTCAAGAGTTGAGGTGAAGCCTTCGAGGGTGAGTTCCTGATCCTTATAGAAAGGCTTCAGAGACTGGAAGAGAAGCTTCTCTACCTCTGCGTCCACCGCGGTAGATTCGTTGTCGGCCTTGTAGGAAGTTGTGATCTTCATCTGGGTAGGACCACCGAACTGCTTTACCTCCACTGAGGTGTTCTTCACGTCTGTAGCGTTGAAGACATTTTCTACCGAAGACCTTACGGTTTCTGCGGTAACCGGCTGGTCAAATCTTACCACGTAGGTGCGTCCTCCGCTGAAGTCTACACCGTAGGTGAAGCCCTTGAAGCAGATGGAGAGGATGGCGAGCAGGATGACTATGCCGGAAATCGTATAGGAGTACTTCTTCTTAGCGATGAAGTCAATGTGAGTATTCTTAAGGAAGTTCTTGGAGAAATTGTTCTCGAAGGTGATGTTCTTGCCCTTTGCGATCCTGTCATCGAAGATGAGTCTCGAGATGAAGATGGAGGTAAGAACGGAGGTGATGATACCGATGATGAGGGTCGTCGCGAAGCCCTGTACAGGACCGGAACCGAAGATGAAGAGCACGATACCGGTGAGGAGGGTAGTGACCTGACCGTCGATGATGGCGCTGTAGGCGTTGGAATATCCGTCGGCTACGGCCTTGCCCAGACCCTTGCCAGATGCAAGTTCCTCCTTGATGCGCTCATAGATGATTACGTTGGCGTCGACCGCCATACCCATGGTCAGCACAAGTCCAGCGATACCAGGCAGGGTCAGCACGGCTCCCAGAGAAACGAGCGTTCCGAAGAGGAAGAGCACGTTGCACAGAAGCGCTATGTCGGCCGCGACTCCGGCTCCCTGATAGAAGATAACCATGTAGATCAGGACGAGGAGGAAGGCGATGATGAAGGAAATCATTCCGGACCTGATGGACCTTGCACCGAGGGAAGGACCTACGACCTGCTCCTGGATGATTTTGGCCGGGGCAGGAAGTTTACCGGACTTGAGCACGTTCACAAGGTCGGTAGCTTCGTCTACGGTGAAGTTTCCTGAAATCTCGGAACTTCCTCCCGTGATTTCGGAGTTGACCGTAGGGTAGGAATATACGAGTCCGTCAAGCACGATGGCGATCTGCTTTCCAATATTGTCTTTGGTAAGTCTTGCCCATACGTTCGCCCCTTCGGCATTCATAGTCATGGAGACTGTAGGAGCACCCTTGTTCACTCCCTGGCCGCTGTAGGAAACACGCGCGTCAGTAACTGCGCCTCCGTCGAGAGGGGCCTTTCCGTCACGGGTGGCCGCCTTGATGGCGACGAGTTCGAACCAGTTGCCACCCTGAATGTACTGAGAAGGCTTTACCGACCACATAGGGCGGAACTCGGCAGGGAGCACGTCCCTGACCTGAGGAAGCCTGAGATAGCGGTTGACAATTGCGGTATCCGCTCCCTGGGCGTAGCCTATGCAGGCGTTGCCTCTGGCTTGTGAAGGCTGGAGGACGGCGAAGAGAGGATGCTGCTTCGTGTACTGTGAGAGGGCCTCCGCATCTTCTTTGGTCTGACCGATGGCCTGGTTGAGAAGTGAATCGGAAGAAGCGGTGCTGTCAACAGCGGCAGGAGCGGCTGCCTCTGCCACGAGGGCCGAGGTGTCGGCCGCGGTGGTGTCGGCGGCGTGGAGCTGCGCGAGAACCTGATCGGCCTCGACAAGGTACTGAGATACTTCCGAGTTGTCGTAAGTCGTCCAGAACTCAAGGGAAGCGGTTCCCTGGAGGAGGTTCCTCACACGCTCAGGATCCTTCACTCCCGGGAGCTCGACGAGGATGCGTCCGCTGTTGCCGAGATTCTGGATGGATGGCTGAGTGACGCCGAAACGGTCGATACGGTTACGGAGAACGTTGAAGGAGTTGGCTACCGCGCTCTCTGCATCCTCGCGGATGACGGAGATTACTTGGTCGTCGGTGGACTCAGGAGTGATTCTGGTCCTCATCTCATAGGTGCCGAAGACCTCGGAAAGCTTATGTCCGCCGTTCACCTCCTTCCACGCGTCTGCGAAGAGAGAGATATAGTCTGAACGAGAGCTGTTGCTGCGTTCCGTGGCGAGGTCAAGAGCCTTCTGGAATTCCGGGGTCCTGTTCTGTCCCGCAAGCGCCTCGACGAGGTCGCGAAGCTGGACCTGAAGCATGACGTTCATTCCGCCCTTGAGGTCGAGTCCGAGGTTGATCTCCTTGGACTTCACATCCTTGTAGGTGTAGCCGAAATAGACCTTCTTGTTCGAAATCGAATCTATGTAGATCCTGTTGCTGACCTGCCTGAGCGAATCCAGATAATAATTGAGATCCTCTGCAGGAACGGTCTTAGTGTCAGCAAGTGCCACCTGGGCATCAGCATACTTGGCCGCCTTCTTTTCCTGGATATTTGTCACCAGAGTGAAAGAAAGCTGCCAGAGGCAGGCGATGGCAAGCAGGATGGCCACAAGCTTGATTGCACCTTTGCTTTGCATCTTGAAGTGTTATGTTTTAGTTAATTTGTTTCTTGTTCTACCGCAAAATAGGTTACAAAGTTACTATTTTTTTGCAAGAAACGAACAATTGCTACTTATTTCTTACCTTTGCATTTACGTGCGGTATGGCCGCGGAAAGATGTCGGCCCTGTGGCCGCCGGAAGTATTTATGAAGCGTATTTTTATATTCATATTTTGTCTTTTCGCTCTCGTCCCTGGGTCATCTGTGACTTACGCCCAGGAAAATTCGGGCAAATTCTCAGATTTATTGCAGAAGGCTGACCAGCTGAGGAAGCAGTATAAGTTCCGCGAGTCGCTCCAGGCTTATAAGGCGGCCCTCGAGGCCGAGCCTGATTCCGCCAGAAAGGTCCTCATTCAGGAAGCCGCCGTTACTGCCGAGAATGGGCTCAACATGATGGCCTACTGCGGTGATCCGGTGGTTGTCGCTCGCAAGAAGCTGAGCGTCAAAGATTTCTTCCTTTATTATCCGCTTGAGGACAGGACATGGAGGGTCGTTCCTAACGTTCTGGATTCTTTAGGCCCGGACACTTTCGCAAGAGCTGTCTACGCCCCCTCTGACGCGTCCCAGATTTATTATTCTGCCAAAGACCAGGACGGAATAAGGAATATATGGCATACTATGGACCTTGATTCTATCTGGTCGGTACCTGAATTACTCAACGAATCTGTGACCACCTCAGAGGATGAGGCCTATCCTATGCTGTCTACGGACGGAAAGCAGCTTTTCTTCGCCTCCAAGGGCCTCTACGGCATGGGAGGCTATGACCTCTACGTGTCGACATGGGACAATGAACTCGGGGACTGGGGCGTTCCCGTGAACATGGGCTTTCCATATTCATCCCCATACAACGATGTCCTTTTCGTCAATTCTCCGGACGGCCGTTTCTCCCTCTTTGCTTCTGACAGGGCCTGCCCGGGTACAGACAGCCTCTGGGTCTATGTCCTTGAATATGACAGCATGCCTGTAAGGACTGCAGTCGAGGATGAGGCGGCCTTGAAGAAGCTTTCCGAATTGAGGCCTTCCGCTGCGGGGGCTAGCGAGGGGGATGATTCTTTTTCCGAGGAAGATTCCCAGCTCAGACTCTATGCCGATGCCGTAAGAAAGGTCAGAAACCTGAAGCAGGCCGTCTATGAGCAGGGCGCGGCTCTTACTTCTACCCCTTCCAAGGAGGCTCTCTCAGCCCTCTCCGCCCTCAGAGACTCCCTCAAGTCTTCACAGGCTGAACTTCAGGCAATAGAGAAGAGATTCTTCGCCGACGGGGTGGTTATCGATCCTTCCAAACTTGAAAAGGCAACTTCTGCTTCGTCCCAGGAGAGTACGGAAAGTTTCTCTTTTGTCAAAAGGTCTATGGGGCCTGCTCTCCGTATCAATGTTGCCAAGCCTAAAAAGGCCTTTGATTATTCTTTCAAAGTCCTTCCTCAGGGCCGCTTCGCCGAGGATAATTCTCTTCCTTCCGGGCTTGTATATCAGATTCAGCTCTTCTCCTCTTCAAAGCCTGCTTCCGTTTCCCAGCTTCACGGACTCAGTCCTGTGTTCATGTCGAGGAAAGGTGAGTCCTATGTCTATTCTGCCGGTGTCTTCAGATCCTACAAGGATGTTTTGGCCAATCTCAACAAGGCCAAGAAGGCTGGCTTCCGTTCGGCGCTCATCGTTGCCTTCAGGGATGGCAAGGCTATCTCTGTGCGGGAGGCGCGTCGTGCCGAGGCTGAGTATAAGCCGCTATGGAACATAAGGATATGGCCGCTTGACGGACGTTCTCTCGGCGAGTCGGAGATGAAGGCTATCCGCTCCCTTACTTCCGCGGACCTCGCCAAAGCTACCGACGGAGGTATGGTTTCCTACATCATCGGGCCTCTCTCTGACCGCGGCGAAGTTGACGCCTTGGTCTCCGGCCTTCGTTCCGCCGGCCTCACCAACATCCGTGCCGAGCAGGCTCCGCGCGAGTAGCCGCCCGGCCTGGCGCTCATCCATAAATCAGTCGTTATCTTGCAAGATTTTGTCAGGCGGATTGCTTTTTCAGAAAATCGTTGTATATTTGCATTCCTATTTGGCGAATCGGTACTTCCGCAGCCAGTTCAGGGGAACTGGAGAGGTGGGTGAGTGGCTGAAACCAACGGTTTGCTAAACCGTCATACGCCAATCGGCGTATCAGGAGTTCGAATCTCCTCCTCTCCGCTATAAAATGGCTTCCAATATACGGAAGCCATTTTTTTATTATCTTGTTGCCGTTATGCCGGCTTCCCCGGATAAAGAAACAAGTAATGAAAGCGTCTGACTCTCTCCGGACAGGCCTCTACCGTCTCAATTTCTTTGAGCTGCTCCTGTCTATGGCCATCAGCCATATCATCATCGACAACCCCTTCTTCGGAGCTGCGGCATATCTCTTCGCGGACATCGTCAAGTCCTCGATTTTGTGCAACATGATGGCTTTCAGACGTCCTGACGTAGGACCTTACGTCTCTAAGCTTTTCGTCACGCTCCTGGCTATCGTAGGGCTTGGCGTTGATTTCCTATATCCGACCCTCACTCTCCAGATCGAGGCTAATTATGTGTCATTGATAGTATTGGGAATTGCGGCGAGAGACTATATCAGCGCCGCTCCGGCAATTTCCGAGATTAAAAAGAATTCAGCTTATTATGTCGGCCTGGTGGTCTGCCAGCTCTTCTTCGATGCCTTCTGCATATATTTCCTCTATCTAGAACTTGACGGACCAGATTTCTGGCTTGCCTCTTCTGTAGTTGCCGCGACAGGAATCTACAAAGCCATTGTTCCTGACCGTTTCATCCCTTCGGATATGAGCCTAAGGAACCGTTACGGAATATTTTCGTCATACAGGGTATTCTCCAGCATGAATCTCTACGCCTCGGTCGCGATGAATCTTGGATTCATGATGTTTTTCTGCAACGTCCTGACGAGCGTCCATGGTCAGTTCAAGCTTTCTACCTACGGAACGATCGCCTTATGGATGGCAACAGTTTATTTCTTCATAATTTTCTGCAACAGCATCATACGCAAACGATGGCGGGGCGTGGCCCGGGCAGAATTCATCTCCGGTGCAATATTTTGGCTGCTCGGAACCATCTTCATGTTCAGGGGAGGCACTTTCCTGCACAGGATTATCTGGTCCGGCCTCTGGGGTGTCGGCATAGCCTTGATCGTCTCCTCCATCATGCGTTTCAATCTCGATTTCATAGCCGTCGGAAAAATTTCAGACGATAAGCTCGATTCCGACGACCTTGCCGTAAGCAACACCGTCACTTCTTCTATGGCCACGATAATCTCCTCTGTGATAATGTTTTTGGTCATGGTCTTGTGGACATGGGCCATTCCCCGCACCCCTGCATCCTCTCTCCCGAAGGTGCTTAATATCACCATGATGCAGCTCCCTTCCGTCTTCATGCTTCTCTCCTTCATCTTTGCCCTCCGCCAGCCTCTTGACAGTAGGAACCGCGAAAAGCTGATGCTTTATATCAAGAGCAAGACATCCAACCAAAAAATCCGGGAGGATCTCCAGCGAATGTTCATTAGAAAATACCGTATGCGTGTGGGTGTCAAGATCTTATACACCTTGGCGCGGCCGTTTTTCCGGATGGATGTTAAAGGAAAGGAAAACCTTCGGCGCAAGGACTATCCTTCCGTATTCGTATGCAACCACAGTTTCGTATTCGGACCGATATCGGCTGTCATCTATCTCCCTACATATTTCCGCCCTTGGATCCATAATGTCATGCTTCATCCCGAAACTGCCTATAAAGAAATGTCGAAATCGCTCCGCTTCCTACGGAAATTTCCAGGGACCTGGAGTATCAAGCTGATTACCAAGATCGTCTGCTGGGCCTTGAATTCGACCAATCCGATTCCCGTCGTGAGGGGCGCTTCGAGGAATGTGATGAGCACCTTCCAAGACAGCCTCCGGGCCCTCCAAGACGGCGACAACATCCTCATTTTTCCAGAGAAACCAAATCCCAAAGTGGCTGAAGGCCATGGCTTCAGCGTCTTGAAGGACCCCTTGTGTAATTTCTATACAGGATTCGCTCATATAGGCTCTATGTATTATGAGGAAAGCGGCAAGAGCCTTCTCTTCTATCCTATTTATTCCGATATCCGTAAACGAGCCTTCCGCGTAGGCGAGCCCGTAGCCTATGACCCTTCTATGGATGAGAGGGAGGCTAAACGCAATCTCTCTGAAGTCCTCCGCGACAGGATGAATAAGCTTTCTATCCTATAAAGGTTTCACTGTCGCAAGGACCAGCTGTCCTTCCGAAAGTGCTTTGGCGACATCCGCAGGAGCCGGAGAAGGAAGTTCATCAGGTCCTGTGACAATAAAGACCAATTCGTCCTTTGCAGCGTTGAATAGTATAGGGTATTCTCGTTCATCATCTTGTTCGTAGATTTTCTCGGACTGCGTGTCAATGATGAAGTCTGTATATCCTGAGGCTTTCCTGAAGGAACCGGCGATGCTGGAAGAATAGACGTTGAAAGCCTTGGCGATCAGCAGGTATCTGTCAAGTTTATCAATATTGTTTTCAGGGTCGGTGCGGACATCATCAGGCACAGTCTTGTCTTTGAAATTGATGACGTACTTCTGTTGGATGGAACCGTCTCCTGCCAGCACATATGCCGTGTCACAAATCGGTCTGTGGTAGATTATGCCATCCTCCGTCTCGTCAAGTCCCTCGCCGAGAAATTCAAAATCTGAGGACTCCTTTCCGCTAAACTCCAAAGCCAGCGTTATGTCCTTGATTTCCTGATTTGTGACGGCAAGTTGCATGCCTTTGTATTCGTCTTCGTTCCATGGCGCCAAGCCGAAAAAAAACCCGCCGTCTTCAAGGCACTTGATGAATTCGGCAGCGAAAGGCAGATCAAGTGCTTTGATGAAACTGCTCTCTTTGTCGTATTCAAGGACTTTTCTTGCCCTCCCGTCCAATATCCAGATATTGCCATTCCCGTCCACGTCGAAATCTGTAATGGAAAGATATTCGCCAGGTCCGCGGCCTTTTTTCGACAGGCAGGACAGCGGGTCGCCGGAAAGACTGAAACGGACAATCTTGCCGTCCATCCCGTCATAGATATAGTAGTTCCCAGCCCTTTTGACCAGGTTTTCGGGATCTCCAATCATGAACTCCCTGTCTTCCCCTTTGAGTATCACGAAATTGGAGAATGTGCTATCTGGCAAATCGCTGAATTTCAGTTTCTGGAGACTATTGTAATCTATAAGAGTTTCGAGACTAGTCGACTCGCTTCCCTTTCCTCCGCACCCCAGCACTAATGCCGCTGTTATACCTAATAACAGCGCCCTGACTACTTTCATCATATGATTCTCGGGTCAATGGTTATTACTGTAAGTCACCCGCCGAAGGAGTACACCCAAACATATCACGGCAAGGAGCTGTATTTTCGCACTTACAGAAAATATTGCCTGCAAGATTTTCTTGCTTAGGGCCTGTACATATTGCAGAGGCAACAGACAATGGAACTTTCTTGGCGAGAAGAGCGCTTTCTGCAAAAACTTCCTTGCTGGAGACTAAAGATTTGCTTTTCTTCTGTCCATAGATAAATAGTGACGAAATGGCTAAAAGACATAACGAGAATAACAACCTTTTGCTCATGGCTTTTGAATTTAAGTTAAACTAATTATTTTTGAGGGCTTTGATGAATAAGTCCCACAATTCTTTATTTGCAAGCGGATAGCCAACGAAAACAGGGTGCCCATTGGCATCAACAAGAAAACAATGGAATCTGCTGTCCTTAGGAATAGTTTTGTTGAGTTTACCGAAGCTATTGTTGAAGTCTATATATAAAGGATACTTGAAATTAGCATTTATCAAATTCAGTTCAAGTTCAGCATATTCGTCAATGGATGGGGAGAATATTGTATAAATTTTAAAATTACCAAGAGAATCTGATAATTGAAAAAGTTCAACAGTTTCATAAAGATGATTTATTTGGCATTCTCCACATGTTAACGAATCATAGTATATGATTAATGATTTTATGAATAATCTATCATGATATGGTTTAATAGTCTTATCTTGTATTATTGATAAGTTAGCACTCAAAGAAATGGTTGAATTCTTGAAATTCTTTAATTCGCAAGCCTCACGATTGCTGCAAGCAAAAAGAACTGAGATTGCGATTAGAATGATATATAAACGGTTAGCCACATGAATCCTACAACGGCTTTGTGGCTAAGTTAAACCTTTTTTCTGAAATTGCAAGGATTTAAATGATTATCTTGTAATTTTTTACGATTTCAGTGATTTATTTGAGGAGAGAGATTCATAAGAATTTCATTACTTGCACGGCTTCAACTTTTGTGCTGCGACGCATATCAATAAAAAATGACCCCAAGTCAATCTGACTTTAGGGTCACCCTATTAGCTTTGCGGTTTTCCGCGGTTCTGCTACCTGTACTGAGCGAACTCGATGTCTTTCTCAGCACGCGCCTTGAAGGCCTTTCCCTTGGTAGCCTTGCCGAGATAGGTGGCTACGTCGTTGGACTTGCCCTGACGAGCTGCGATGATAGCCCTGAGGTAGTTGCTCCTAAGGCAGTCATGTCCGCTGAGAGCGGAGGAAGCCTTGTCAAGCTGGTTGGTGAGGATGTAAGCGAGAGCCTCGTTGAAGCCGCCTACGCCCTTGAGCTCCTGAGCGGCCTTGTCGTAGTTGCCGGCGAGAATGTCAGCAACGCCCTGGTTCTCCTTGCCCTTGTCGCCACCCTTTGCGAAATACTTGGCGGCAGTCTTGGCGTCGCCCTTGCGAAGAGCGATTACGCCCTTTGCGTTGTTGAGGTCCTGGTCATCAGCCCCGTCAACCTTCGCGAATGCAGCCTCGGCCTTGTCGAGATTTCCCTCGTTGAGGTAGAGGACGCCGAGATTGTACTGCGCGCGCTGGCTGTTGAACTTCTCGACGGCCTTCTTGTAAAGGTCTTCCTTCTTGCCGTTGTCCTTTACGAGAGTAGCGGCGCGGAGCAGTGCCTCCTCGTCAAGAACATCCTCGTTTTCGTCAACAAGCTGCTTAAGTTCATCGGCGGTGTAGTTCTTGTACTCGACATTGGCGATGAAACGTGCGCGGCGGAGCTCAGGAAGAACGCTGTCCTTGAGGGAAGTGTAGATTTCGCTCATGTTCTTGATCTCGCTCTCGCGGACTGCTGGATCGCTGTACATGTTCAGGACGCGGAGAATGAGGTCCTTGTCCTGGATGTCAGACTCGGAAACAAGCTTCTGGAAGCCGTCCCAGTCCTGGCCGACGCTCTTTACGTCAGGATCGGATGCCTCATGGCCCTTTACGACCTTGCCCCAGGCCTTGTCGGCAGTCTTGGAACGCTTGTCGGAAAGTTTGGCGTTGAGATCCTTACCGCCGTCCGGAGAGGCGTAGGCTACGACCTCAGTTCCCTTGAGGGTCTTCCTTTCGTTGTTCTTGATCTCATCGAGCGCATTCTGAAAATCCTTGATGGACTGAGACTTAAGCTCGCTGTTCTTAACGTCGGAAGAATTGATGCTGTAACGGATCTGGCCCTCTACTGACTGGGCGATCACGTCCTGATAGTTGTCAGCCTTGTACTCTACTTCTCCGGCGGACTTGGCGTCGCCTACGAGCATGTAGGTAGTGTTGGCACCGTCAGCCACGTTCTTTGTAGGAAGGTTGATTCTCTTCGCCTTGTATCTTACGACACCGCGAAGTTCGAGATGAGACTCCTCCATGCCCTTCACATAGTCGAAGTGGACATTTTCGGTTACGGTCTGACCGTCAGAGGAAACGACAGTGTAGTTGTCCTTTACTTTTTCACCCTGATACATGAAAGGCTCCATTTTGGCCTCTCCGCCGTCATAGACGAGCACCGGAGTAACCTCGAGGATAGCCTTCTTGTTGAAATATCCGGCAGGATAGGTCACGGAAACCTTGGCGTCGATTTTTCCTGCGACTACTTCAAGTACGGAAGGTTCGCAGGAGACTGACACATTCTCAGCCATCTCCGCCATCTTTTCTGGAGAAGCGCAGGCTGCGGCAGCAAAGCCTAAAGCTGCAACTGCAAGAAACTTAAATCCTTTTTTCATGATTGAAACAAATTGAATATGATTGCTGTATTTTCCGATATAAATCCTTTTCTTAATAGTATTCCTAATTACAAAGATACATATTTGCTGACAAAATTGAATATTAGAAGTCTAATTTGTTACCTTTGCGTAGATATATGGATACTCAGGACCTTCAGAGATTAAAAAATAAATTCGACATCATCGGAAATGACGCGGCTCTCAACCGCGCCATCGAGATGGCTGTCGCCGTCGCTCCTACCGACCTCACGGTGCTTGTAACCGGCGAGAGCGGAGTAGGAAAGGAGAACATTCCGAAGATTATCCACCAGTTCAGCCGCCGCAAGACAGCAAAATATTTTGCAGTCAACTGCGGAGCCATACCGGAAGGTACCGTCGATTCCGAACTCTTCGGACACGAAAAAGGCTCTTTCACTGGTGCCATCGAGGCACGCAAAGGATATTTCGAGGAAGCTGACGGAGGCACCCTCTTTCTTGACGAGGTAGGGGAACTCCCTATGGCGAGCCAGGCCAAGCTTTTGCGCGTCCTCCAGTCCGGAGAATACATGAGGGTGGGGTCCTCCCGGGTAGACAAGACCGACGTCAGGGTGATTGCCGCCACGAATGTCGACCTTCTCTATGCCGTATCTCAGGGAAAATTCCGCGAAGATCTATATTACAGATTAAATGCGGTCCAGATCAAGATGCCGGCTCTGCGAGAGCGGAAGGATGACATCTATCTGCTGTTCAGGAAATTCGCTTCTGATTTTTCGGAGAAATACCAGAAGAATAAGATCAATCTTAGCCACGAGGCCATAGAGAGGCTTCAAGATTATCGATGGCCAGGCAATGTCCGTCAGCTGAAGAACATAGCAGAAAGAGTGGCTGCTTTCGAATCTGCGGACATCTTGCCGGGGGCTTCCAGGATAGAGATCAGCGCGGCTACTCTTGATAAGTATATGCCCCACGATGATCCCCACGCCTTGCTTCCGGCCATGTTCCATGATCCCGGAAAGGCTATCTCCGGCGATGAGAAGCAGGAGATTTTCAAGGCTCTCTATGCCTTGAAGAGCGAGATCGACAGTCTCAGAAAAGAAGTCGATACCTTGAAGGGAGGGCAGGTCAGAGCGATCGCCGCTCCTCAGGAGGTGAGTCTCCCGGCGGCGACCGAGAGACTCGCTCCACAGACCACTCAATATCCTCAGCAGGGGTCTGGGTTCTCTCAGCAAGGCGGACAGTTCCCTCAGCATCCCCAGCAGGAGGCTGACTACCAGGATGTCGATGAGCAGATTCCTTCGGCCAGGGAGCCAGAGCAATCGCTCAGCATCAAAGGGGCGAACGACGACCTGATACGCCGCGCCCTTGAAAAGTACAACGGCAACAGAAAGAAAGCGGCGGAAGAACTCGGAATTTCCGAAAGGACGCTGTACAGGAAACTCCCGCCGGAATTCAGGACCCAGAGAAAGAAATGATGAAAAGACTTTCGCGCATATCGGCCATATTTTCGCTCCTTCTGGCGGCCCTCTCCGTCCAGACTTGCGGTATATACACCTTTTCAGGTACTTCCGTCCAGCCCGACGTCAAGACCATTACTATTGACTACGTTCAATACAAGGCGCTCAGGGTTAATCCTAATCTTGCAGGCAATCTGACTGATGCCTTGAAGGAGAAGTACCGCAGGATGACCAAACTCGAGCAAGTTGAGATGGATGGGGATATGGAGGTTGCCTGCGAAATCACGGGTTACGACACCAGGGCTATGGCTGTCACGGCGGATGAAGTAGCAGCCAAGAACAGGCTCACGGTGACGGTGAAATGTACTTTCACCAACAGGAAGCATCCGGATGATGATTTTTCCAAATCTTTTTCGGCATATGCCGACTATGATTCAATGAACAGTCTTGATGCGGTGGAGGGCACACTCTGCGAAGACATTGTAGAGCAGCTTGTCGAGGACATCCTCAATGCGACTGTCGCCAATTGGTAGAAAAATCCGGGGAGGCTTCGTAAGATAAGGAAAATGCAAGGAGGCTATATAAATATTAAGACTTTGAACCTCAATGAATTAGTCGGGGTCGTGAGTCTATATCCATGGTACGGCGGAGCCAGAAAAGAGCTCTGCCGCAGAATGGCGAAGATGGGAGGAGAAGCATGGGGGAGAGTCCAATACGCGGACGCGGCCATGTACATATCCGACAGACGCTCCGTCGCCGTCCTCATGAGGAAGGGCCATGCTGAGGACCTGTCTGACAAGGATGTGGAATCGATAATGAGTTCCATGGCGGAGCAGCAGAATCCAAAGGTAAGGGTAGTTGGAGGCGACTTTTTTACCCAGGCTCAGTACGACCATGTCCGCAAAGACGAGGATAATGTGTTCTCCCGCTTTGCCGCGAAGGCCAGAAAAGACGGGGCCGAGGATGAGGCGAACGAGCCGCTTCCGGACGAATTCTGCACCGAAACTCTCGCCCGTGTCTACTCGGAGCAAGGCTATTTCGCTCAGGCTAAGCATATTTATTCCCGTCTACTCTTGAAATTCCCGGAAAAAAGTGCTTACTTTGCATCCCTTATCGACGAAATGGATAAGGAAATTAACGGATAAACTGGAAACATAGATATGAGTTGGCTTTTTGTAACTCTCACTATTTTTATCTGCATCGCGAGCGTACTGCTGGTCATCGTCGTTCTTCTCCAGAACGGTAAAGACGGCGGTTTCGTCAGCAATTTCGTTGCGGGCAACCAAACTTTCGGAGTAAGGCAGACCACCGACATGCTCGAGAAAGTCACCTGGGGTCTTGTGACCTTCATCCTCGTTCTGAGCATCGTGACGGCCTTCACCACCGGCACCCAGGGAACTCAGATCGACGTCACCAACCAGATCGAGCAGGGCGCGAATCAGCCTTCCTTCCCTTCGGCTCCAGCCCAGACTACGGCTCCTTCAACCGAGGCCGCTCCTTCCACTGAGGCCGCTCCTTCCACTGAGAGCGCTCCTTCGACCGAAGCCGCTCCTGCCCAGGGACAGAAATAGTTGAGACTCTCCTTCCGCGCCGACTGACATTTTGTCAGTATAGGGCCGCAGGAATATATTTTGAACGATAGCCGTTTGCCGGACTGAGGCAGACGGCTATCGGCTGTTAAGTCCAGTCCCGGAAAGAAGGAGAATAAGATATGGATAACGAGAACACACAGAACACTGAGAACAAGACTGGTTTCTTGTCGAAGTTCGCCATAAATCTGAACGACCAGGCTGCCAAGGGAAAACTTGACCCGGTCATCGGGCGAGACGAAGAAATCCGCCGTGTACTCCAAATACTCAGCCGCAGGACTAAGAACAATCCAATATTGGTGGGAGAACCGGGTGTCGGTAAAACCGCCATTTCGGAAGGCATAGCCCAGAAGATAGTAGACGGACAGGTCCCTGAAAACCTCAAGGACAGAGTCATCTATTCTCTTGATATGGGTGCCCTTATCGCAGGCGCGAAATATCAGGGCGAATTTGAGGAAAGGCTGAAGGGCGTGGTCAAGGAAGTCGTTGACAGCGACGGCAAGATCATCCTCTTCATTGATGAGATACATACCCTCGTCGGAGCGGGAAGATCGAGCGGGGCCATGGATGCCAGCAACATCCTCAAGCCTGCCCTTGCCAGGGGCGAGCTTCGCTGCATAGGTTCGACTACGCTTGACGAGTATCAGAAATACTTCGAAGAGGACAAGGCCCTTGAGAGGCGTTTCCAGATGGTCATGGTTGATGAGCCCAGCCCGGCTGAAAGCATTGCCATCCTGCGCGGACTGAAGGAGAGATATGAGAATCATCACCATGTCCGTATCGAGGATGATGCCTTGATCGCGGCCGTGAATCTTTCGCACCGTTACATCACCAACCGTTTCCTGCCTGACAAGGCCATAGACATTGTAGATGAGGCCGCCGCGAAGCTGCGTCTTGAGATGAATTCCGTCCCTGACCCTATTGCAGAGCTTAATTCCAAACTGCGTGAGCTTGAAATTGAGAAGGAGGCGATCAAGCGCGAGGGCGTTTCCCTCAAACTTGAGAATATCGAGAAGCAGATGTCCGGCCTCAAGGAGCAGAAGGATGAGCTTACAGCCCGCTGGAACAACGAGAAAGACATTCTTAAGGAGCTTCAGGACAATCGGCAGAAGCTGGACGACTATAAGATTCAGGCTCAGGCTGCCGAAAGGAACGGCGACTATGGTACTGTTGCGGAACTGCGCTACGGAAAGATGGCAGAGTGCCAGAAGAAGATTGATGAGTTCACGAAGAAACAGGCTGAAATCAAGGATCCTATCATGTCGGAGGCTGTTACTCCTGAAGATATCGCCGAAGTCGTGGCTAAATGGACAGGTATACCTGTAAAGAAGATGCTTGAGAGCGAGAAGGAGAAGCTTCTCCGTATGGAGGACGAGCTCCATAAGCGCGTGGTGGGTCAGGATATGGCCATTCAGGCTGTCTCTGACGCGGTGCGCCGCAATAGAGCCGGTCTCAGCAACGAGAAGAGACCTATCGGTTCTTTCCTCTTCATGGGTACTACCGGAGTCGGCAAGACCGAACTTGCGAAAGCCCTTGCCGAATTCCTCTTCAACGATGAGAACATGATGACCAGGATCGATATGAGCGAATATCAGGAACGTCATACCGTCAGCCGTCTTATCGGCGCCCCTCCGGGATACGTCGGCTATGATGAGGGCGGTCAGCTTACGGAGGCCGTAAGGCGCAAGCCTTATTCCGTAGTCCTGCTCGATGAGATTGAGAAGGCCCATCCTGATGTCTTCAACATCTTGCTGCAGGTGCTTGACGACGGTCGTCTTACCGACAACAAGGGCCGCACGGTGGACTTCAAGAATACCATCCTTATCATGACCAGCAACGTGGGCTCGGATATCATCCAGCAATATATGGATAAACTTCCCTCTGTCGGCCTTCCGGGAACTGATCCTCAGGCGGAGATGAACGCTATCGCCCGCCGTCGTGAAATGCTTGACGAGTGCAAGGAGAAAGTCATGGATGTGCTCAAGTCGACCGTAAGGCCTGAGTTTCTCAACCGTATTGATGAGATAATAATGTTCGATCCGCTGACACAGAATGACATAAGGGATATTCTCCACATCCAGGAGAAGGATCTTCAGAAGCGTCTTGAGGCTGACGGAGTGAACATCGAATTTACGAAGAGCTTCGAAGATTACATGACGGTTCATGGTTATGACCCGGCCTATGGAGCAAGGCCTGTCAAGAGGCTGATGCAGAGGGAGCTGGTCAATAAGCTTGCTACCGAAATTCTCAACGGCCATGTCCATAAGGACTCTGTCATAGAGGTGGACGCCATCGCCGGAGAGGTTGTCTTGACAGACAAGCCGAAGCAATAACGGAGATCTCCCCGCGCAAAATATCTGAATACTTAAAGAGGCTGGCCTAAGTCATTTTAGGTCAGCCTCTTTAAGCTTCTGTCAGGGATGAAGGGAGGAGGGTGTTTCGGGCTATTTATCTCCGAGGATTCTGGCCGCCGCCTTGGCGGCTTTTTCTTTCCGTTTCTGCCTGTCGCGCTGCTGCTTGGCGGCACCGTTCTTCAGGTACTTTCCCCACTGCTCCTCGTTGAAGACCTCCTTGAATTTATTGTCGATCTTCTCCATGTACTTGTCTTGGATGGAGATGTAGATGTCTGAGTTGGTTGTCCGCTGCATCTGGTACACTTTCATCTCACCGTACATCGCCGTGTAGTCATGCCGCAGGGTCGAATCCACGTAGAAAATCTGCCAGTCTTCAAGCTTCAGCAGCTTCGCGAGCTTATCTGTCTGTTTTTCGGCCATTTCCTCGGGATCAGGCTCCCCCGACCCGCTCTCTTGCGCGAAGGAATTGATGCTGAGGCCCACGGCCATTATTATTGCCCAAGTAAGGCAGAAAACCGTCTTTTTCATTACAAAAATTCTTAGATTTGTGAATCGTTAGCCGTCTGAGGGGCCAAGGCCCGGACCGCGGCATGGCAAAATTAAGAATTATAAGTATAATATGAAAGTCAAGAATTTGCTCTGCATCTCACTCTCCGCCACGGCCTTCATGGTCATGGGGACGAAGGCTGATGCCTGCACCAATGTTATCATAACTCCGGGAGCGAGCGCCGACGGGTCGACTCTCGTCAGCTACGCAGCCGATTCCCACTGGCTCTTCGGAGAGCTCTACTACCATCCTGCCAGAGATTGGAAGGAAGGCACCATGCTCAAGGTCTATGATTGGGATTCAGGCAAATATCTCGGCGAGATTCCGCAGGCAGCACATACATATCAGACCGTGGGGAACATGAACGAGCATCAGCTGATCATAGCCGAGACGACTTTCGGCGGACGTGAGGAGCTTGTCAACCCTGACGGTAAGATTGACTACGGCTCCATGATCTACATTACCCTCCAGAGGGCCAAGACCGCCCGCGAGGCTATAAAGGTCATGACGGACTTGGCCGATACTTACATCTATTGTTCTGAGGGAGAGACCTTTACGATAGCAGATAAGAACGAGGCCTGGATCCTTGAGATGGTCGGCAAAGGAAAGACCCACAGAAACACGAGGGCCAGCCAGTCGAACAAAGGCTGCGTGTGGGTCGCCATGAGAATTCCGGACGGCTACATCTGCGCCCATGCCAATCAATCACGAATAGGTAATTTCCCTCTCAATGACCCTGAGAACTGCCTATATTCTGAAGATGTGATCAATTTCGCCCGCCGTCAGGGCTATTTCGAAGGCGAAGATGACGAATTCAATTTCCGCGACGCCTATTGCCCGCTCACTTTCGGCGCGCTCAGAGGTTGCGAAGCCAGAGTATGGAGTGCTTACAACATCCTGTGCAACGGCTGGTTTACCTATGAGACCGACTCCGGCAGAGAGACTACCGTAGACGCCAGCAATTTCATCAATTACGCCATGGGCTATGACGTCTCGAGCAAGATTCCTCTCTTCGTCAAACCGGTCCGCAAGGTGACCGTGAAACAGCTTGCCGACGTGATGAGAGACCATTATGAGGGGACTCCTATGGACATGACCCAGGATATCGGAGCAGGCGGAAACGCCCTTCCTTACAGGTGGCGTCCTATGGACTTCGAGTATGACGGAGTGACTTATACCAATGAAAGGGCCATCGCGACCCAGCAGACCGGCTTTTGGTTCGTGGGCCAGGCCAGACCGAAATACCCGGATCTCGTAGGCGGAATCCTCTGGTTCGGAACAGATGACGCGGCGACCTCTTATCTCAGCCCTATCTATACTAATGTCACCAAGGTGCCTGACTGCTTCCGCGAGGGTAACGGCGACCTCCTCCACTATTCGGAGACTGCTTCATTCTGGATAAACAACAGGGTCTCCAACGCCTGCTACAAGATGTATAATTACATGGCTCCGTATGTGCGTGCCGAGATAGACAAGTTCGAGAAGGAGCAGATGGAGGAAAAGATCCGTAACGTAGACAACTACGCCCTTGACCTCTTCGTGAACACGGCGGAAAAACTCAAATATAAGGCCATGAAGAAGGGTCAGTCTTATGACCCTATGACCGACACCGGAGATGATTTCAAGGCCGTAAAAGACTTTCTCACGAATTATTCATACGGTACGGCCCAGAACCAGTTCGAACATTGGAAGGATCTGGAAGTCACCTTGCTGGTTAAGTTCATGGACGGCAATGTCAAGGCTCAGGAGAAGAACGGGGAATTTACCCACAGCGAATTCTCGAAGAAGATTCCTGCAGGGCTGACTCAGCCGGGCTATACAGAGCTCTGGAAGCAGATTGTGGCCCAGACACACGGCGATGTGATCCGCGAGGTGGAACCTGAGGATGAAGCCGGAGAGGATTAAAGCTTAGAGATCGGAAGGGGTCAGCAGTACGGCATCTATCTTGAAGCCTTCAAGCGGCCCCTTCCTGAAGGACTCGATGTCCTTCAATAGCTTGTCTTTCTCGAAATCTCCAGCATCGAGGCAGACAGCCCCTACCATGGCCGCCTTGCCGCTGACGGCTATGATCTCATAGTCTCCGCCTCTTCCCCATTGACCTCCTGCGGAAGGCCAGGACCCTGATCCCCGGATTTTTTCTATGAGAGCATGCCTTAGAGCTTCCAGCCTGTACTCCTTGTCCCCGGCCATTTTCTCCTTCACCCTTCCTTTCTCGCCCATGGAAAGCCAGAGAGAGTTGGAGAGGATGAATCTCAGATAAAAGTTCACAGCGGGGTCCGGAATACGATAGACGACCATATAGCGGCCTCTGCCATCGTCGAAGAAAGGCCGCTCTCTTTCCAGCAGGCCGTACTGGCCGGCCAATTTCCCGAGATGCCCTCCGACCTTTACGCCCCCGAGATTTTTTTCGATTTCAGGCAATGAATTGATGCCCTGCGAAATCAACTGAAGGACAGACAGATACTGTTCATGGTTTCTCCCCAGACTACTCTCAAGTCTATTCTTGGCTTCCGTGATATAGGAGGACTTCCCGCCTGCCTCCATGACCATGCCCATCAGGCTGCCTCCCGACCCTATCTTCATGAAAGAGATGTCCTGGAGAAGGGCGTCGGTATAGGCCTGGATGCCGCCTGTCATCGCTATCGCTTCGAGAAATTGGCCCTCAGTGAGCCCTGGAAGTGCCGAGCCGAGAATTTCCCTTAACTCCTCCCGCGAGAAGCTCCTCAGCCTTATTCTTCTGTCGACAAGGGCTTTGAGCGGGGCCGGATCGCCCGTCGTCATTTCTCTGCCGAAGATTTCTTCTGCCCTGTCCCCGGAATTGCAGATCATGACAAGGTTCATCCGAGTCTTGTCTCTCATCTCGCTCCAGCAGCTTCTGAGGGTCTGTATAAAGGACTCTCCGGCCTCATCCACCCCGTCTATTATGAGGCTGAAAGACTTATTCTCAGCTAGTTTCATCAGGAAGGGGAAGATCAGGCTCAAGGTCGTGAGCCCTTCCGGTACGTAAGTTTTCAGGACGGCCGCGACCTCTTCCCTGAAATCACGAACCAGAAGATTTTCACTCCTGCCTCCGGCCTTGAAATAGAGCCAGTCCGGATGGACATGTCTCTTTCCCTCAAGAACCAGGGCTTCCCGAGCCTGGCAGATAGAGAGTGAGGTTTTCCCCGAGAGAGGCTCCCCGCTAATGAGGGTCATCCTTGAACGGTCTTCCCTCGACAGCCACAATTCTCTATCTAACAATGTTTTCTCCCTATCTCTATAATTCAGCTCCATTATTTGTTAACTTAACAGATTTTTACTAAGTGGCTGTAAAGATACTCTTTTGTCCCGAATAAACGAGCATTTAAGATAAAATTTATAACTTTGTGAATTGGGCTTTTGGACAGCCTTCTCCTGTTGACTCGGGAAGCCCGCCTTTAAGTGTTGATTCGCGATTTTAATTATTGACTATGGACAAGACACAGATAGAAAAAATTCTCTCGGAGGTCAGGGACCTCAAGTGCAAGACCGCCAAAGAAGTCGAGGACGCAAGAGTCCGTCTTCTCGGGAAAAAAGGTGAAATTACGGCCCTCTTCGATGAGTTCAGGACGATAGCCAAGGAGCAGAAGAAGGAATTCGGCCAGCAGCTCAATCTGCTTAAGAACGAGGCTGCGCAGAAGATAGCCGAGCTAAAGGCCGCCGCTTCCCAGGATCCGGCTTCATCCAAGCCTTCTGATGATGTCACCATGCCCGGCGATCCTTTCAGCCTGGGCAGCCGCCATCCAGTTTCCATCGCGCGTCAAGAGATTGTTACCATATTCCGCAAATTCGGTTATGATGTAGCCGAGGGCCCGGAAATCGAGGACGACTATCATGTCTTTACCGCTCTCAACTTCCCGGAGAACCATCCTGCAAGGGATATGCAGGACACCTTTTTTGTGTCCGCGGGCCATCTGAATCCTCTCCTTCTCCGTACCCACACCAGCTGCGTGCAGGTCAGAGCAATGGAGAATCTTCCTCTGCCTATCAGAATCATCTGCCCGGGCAGGGTCTTCAGAAACGAAGCCATTTCAGCAAGGGCACATTGCATCTTCCATCAGGTGGAAGGTCTCTATATCGACAAGAACGTGACTTTCGCCGACCTTAAACAGGCCATCCTGCTCTTCGCCCGCGAAATGTTCGGTCCGGATACGCAGATTCGTATGCGTCCATCCTATTTCCCGTTCACGGAGCCTTCGGCCGAGGTTGACGTAAGCTGCAACATCTGCCATGGCAAGGGTTGCAACATTTGCAAAGGAACTGGCTGGCTCGAAATCCTCGGCTGCGGCATGGTAGATCCTAACGTCCTCAAGGCTTCCGGAATCGACCCTGCTGTCTACAGCGGCTTCGCCTTCGGAATGGGAATCGAGAGAATCGCCATGCTCAAGTGGCAGGTCAACGACCTCCGCCATTATTTCGAGAACGACATGCGCTTCCTTCACGAGTTTTCCCGCTGCGTAGAAGTCTGACCTAAAGTCCAGTGATACAAAATATTTTTGTTGATTTCGGAGGAGTCCTCACTTATTCGGATTATTCCCAGGCACTTTCCCGTTTCGCGGAGATAGGCGTCTCCAATCCCGAGAAATATGTCTCCAAGTATCGCCAGGAAGGAATTTTCGGCGCTTTGGAAGAAGGCGGACTGAGCGCTGAGGCTTTCCGCGGGGCCCTATCTGTCATCGTGGGAAGAGAAGTCACTATTGAGCAGTGTTCTTATGCCTGGACAGGCTTCGTGGACGGACCTATCCTCAGCAATCTTCAAAAACTCAGCGATCTGCGTTCACGCGGCTATCGCATTTCACTGCTCTCTAACACCAATCCCTTCATGATGGCCTGGGCTATGAGTCCTGATTTTGACGGCTCCGGCCATGGGCTCATGCATTACCTCGACTCATCATATCTTAGCTACTTGCTAAAGGTCATGAAGCCTGATCCTGCCATCTTCCGCTATGCCATGGATCATGAAGGAGCCCAGCCCGAAAACTCACTTTTCATAGATGATTCAGCGGCTAACACCGCTTCCGCCGCCACTCTCGGGATGCATACTTTCACAGTCGGAAACGGCGAGGACTGGTCAAAAACAATCGAGGCCTATCTCTAGGCCCCGGTATCATCTATTTATTTTCTTTGATTCCGCCGGTCTCAGGCGGCTTTTCTGTCTTCCTTCCGCTGGACAAATATCCAGGCGGCGGAGAGCAGGGTGATGAGTATCAGCGCGATTGAGAAGGTGCGCGAGATTCCCGAACTCTGCGCGTAAGACTTAGGAGCGAAACTCATAGTGAGAGTGTGGTTCCCGGCAGGAAGATTGGCTGCGCGGAGCGTCCAATTGGCCCTGTAGAGCGGAATCTCTGTTCCGTCCTCCAGCTGAGCTTTCCAGCCTCGAGGATACCATATCTCGCTGAAGACGGCGACCTTGCCACTCCCGGCGCTGTAGGAATAGGTCAGTTTGTTAGGGGCGTATGCCGTCATTTCAATCTTGTCGGTGGAAGCCGCGGAAGCCGAATCCGCCGGGACTGCCGCGGATGCCTTGTCCGAGGCGGCGGAGAGGGTGGAAACTGCTTTGTCGTAGCCCTCCTTGAAATCGGCTCCGACCACTGCGGTATTCTTCAGGTCTACCTTGCCCAAAAGAGCTATTTCTTCGTCCGGATTCGCCGCCATCACTACGGAATTTACGAACCATACCGGGCCCTGAGCCTTGGTGTTCACAATAGGAGCCGCATCCTGGCTGATGATGACGTATTTGTCGTTGAGCATCGAAAGCAGCGGAGCGTCAATTACCTCAGAAGCCTCGGCGTATGTCGAAACTTTGCTAAGAGAGCTCTGCATGTCCGTAATTTCCGAGATTAGATAGCGGTCGATGAGATCCTGGTAGCGTTGAAGCTTGACCGGGCTGTATCCGCCTATGCTCCTGTGGAAATAAGATGTGCGTGAATCATTGAACGGGCTCGCCGTGAGGTCGAGGGTTCTATAGCCGAGCGTGGAGTCCTGAAGTATGGCCTTGTCGGCGGCCGTTTCTGTGAAGGTGCTGTTGAACTGCCTCGGCGTCACGAAATCTTCTGAGTTGAGGTAGCGCTTGCCGGTGGACCAAAGGTTGACGAGAACCAGAACGCAGATCGCCGCGGCCGCTTGAAGCCTGCGTGAAGGGGAAGCGGAGGCCTTTTCTCCGCCGGTATATCCCCAGAGAAGGAGAAGGTATGTCAGGCCGATGAAGATGCCTGAAGTGAGGGCGTCGTTTACGAGCAGATGTCTTCTGTCAGAGGCGAGGGCGGCGGAAAGCTGCGGGCCCATCTGTGAGTCCGAAGGCGAGGTGAAGGAGCCGGCAATGCCAGGGAAAAGCACGCAGAGCAGGCAGAAGCCCCCTGTCAGAGCCAGAGCGATGAGAGAGGCCCTTTTAAAGCGCTCCATTTCTACCGTGCCGCGGACCAACTTGTCAAGAGCCAGGAAGCCCAGCATAGGCAGGGTGAACTGGAGAATCACCAGAGCCATGGATACTGTCCTGAACTTGCTGTAGAAGGGCATGTGATAATACCAGAACTTGGTGAATGGCAGGAAGTTGTTGCCGACTGCGAGAAGTACGGCAATCACTGTCGGAATCAAAATCCACCATCTTTCTTTTCCCTCGCACAGGAGCAGCCCCATGATGAAGAGGAAGATACTTATGGCTCCCATGTACATAGGGCCGGCCGTGAAAGGCTGAGGGCCCCAGTATAGAGGAAGATGCCTGGCCACCTGACCGAGATTACCCTGGCCTGCCTGCCGCAGGAGGGCGATAGTCTCTGACTTATCGGGATTTACCTCTCCATCGGAAGAGCCCCCGTTGAAGTTGGCTATCATGGTGTTCGGCAGTTCTTCCCAGCCGTAGGACCAGGATGTAGCATAGTCAAGATCGAGGCCCTTGGTGCCGGAAGTTCCGTCAGAAGAGGTCAGTTCTGAACCGCCTCTCATCGTCTCTTGGGAATAGAGGTATTCAGGAATGAGCTTGTTGGCGTTGGTGGCGATTCCCATGCAGCCCAGTACCAGCAGAAGGCCGGAAGCCGCAAAAAACCTTCCGAGAAGCTCTTTTCTCCGGGCCAGAATCCACACCAGCGAGACGATAGCGTAGCAGAAAATGATGATCGCCAGATAGTAGGATATCTGGATGTGGTTGGCTTTGAGCTGGAAGTTAAGGGCCATGGCGAAGAGGGACGCGCCCAGGATGGTCAGCGGAAGCCAGCGTTTTTCCTTGGACGCGGAGCGGTAGGTGAAGACCACGGAGGCCAGCACCCATGGCAGGAAGGCAAGGGCCAGCATCTTGGAGTTGTGCCCCACTTGGATGATCTGTAAATTGTAGGAGCAGAAGGTCACAGCGATGGCGCCTCCCGCCGCGACCAGGGGCCCTATCCCAAGGGAGAGCATGAGTAGAAAGGCCCCGAGCAGGGAGATGAAGAGATACGATGCAGGTCTCTTTCCTACAAGGAAAAGGTTGTAGATTTTCTGGGTCCAGTCCCCCTGAGGATTGCCTGTAAGCATGGTTGTAGGCATGCCTCCGAACATGGAATTGGTCCATGCCGTATGGTCGGAGGGGTGGTTGTGGTTCCAGGTAGTCGCCTCATGGGACATTCCGAGATAGCCGGTAATGTCTCCCTGATTCACGATTTTCCCGCCAAGCACCTGTGGCACGAAGCCATATGCAAGTACCAGAAAAAGAACTATGGCACAGACTAGGCCCCAAAAACTCTTATTGTTCTTCATCTTCATTTCATTATTGAATCCATCAGAGCGCTCATCTTTTTCGTCAGCGCCCTTCTTGAATATTGTTCTATCCCTTTTGTCGGATTTTCGAAGGTATCCGACTTGAATCTTTCCCAGCAGAAATCAATGTATTTGGCCATGGAAGCCTCGTCATCCCAGCTGAAAACCACTCCGGCCTGGGTCTGATTCACGATTCTTGCCATGGCGCCGTCTCTCTGGCCTATCCCGAGGACAGGGTTCCCTGAAGCGAGATATTCCCAGGTCTTTCCCGGGATGGTTGCCTTGTATTCGGGTTCATGGCGGAGCGGAAGGATGAGGATGGTCGCATTCTTCTGCTCCCGGACGGCGATTTCATGGTTCTGGTAGCCGAGGTCCACAAGGTTTTCTCCGAGACCGGCGGCACGTATGGAAGCGATGACCTGGGCGTCCGTCTTTCCGGCTAGCCGGATTCTCAGCATGGAGGCGAATTCTTTATCTTTCGAGCATTTTTCGGAAAGGACTTTCCACAGCGTCACAGGATCCCCGTCGGCTGAGAACTGGCCGGTGTGGGTTACGTTGAAATAGCCGTCCGGCTCTACCCTCTGCTCGAAATCTTCCTCGTCATAGCCGTTAGTTATTAATTCGACAGGGGTGGCGGTCTCTTTCTGGAAGTCCTCCTGGACCAGAGGCGAAACTGCGACTACTCTCGTGGCATCGTCCAGGACCGCCTGTTCCAGCCTCTTGTGCTTTCGACGGGCCCAGGCGGTCAGGCTCAGATGCTTGAAATAGAAAATCTTGGTCCACGGGTCCCTGAAGTCGGCTATCCATGGAAGGTCCATGGCTTTGGAGATCTTGCGGGCTATTAGATGCATGGACTGAGGAGGCCCGGTCGAAACTATCACGTCCACAGGGTGTTCCTTTAGATATTTCTTAAGGAAGCGGACGGAAGGCCCCACCCAGCTGACCCTCGGGTCAGGGATAAAAAGATTCCCCCTTATCCACATCACTATCCTCTCCTTGAGGCTCTTTTTACGGGAGTTCACCATGTTGACCTCCTTCTGCGAAGCTTTCTTCCCTGTCAGCTTTCGGTAAAGACCGTATATTTCGTGAATCGGGGTCTTTACTATGACGGCCTCGTCGGGGATGTCTCCCAGAAGAGACTCGTCCACGGACTGCATTTCGGGATTGGATGGAGTATAGATGACAGGCTGCCATCCTTGCTGAGGAAGATACTTAGCGAATTTTACCCAGCGCTGTACGCCGGGGCCTCCGGCAGGCGGCCAGTAGTAGGTGATTATGAGTACTCTTTTCACAGCGCAAAAATAAATAAAACCCTTGAATATACCCCCACAATTCTCTATCTTGTGGGGAAGCGATGACTTGATTATGAATTTTTTCCGTAGCTTTACCGCTTCCCTTGGGCGTCTTCTGACCGCGTTTGCGGCCATGGCTCTAGCCTCAGGCTGCGCCGGAATGCAGGATGTCAGCATCATGGATATGGGAGCCGGAACAGAGGCCGAGGACAATGCCATGGCCATAAACCAGGCAATCGAACTTTGCCATGAACAAGGAGGAGGGAGGGTTGTCGTTCCTAAAGGACGTTTCCAGACCGGCAGCCTAATCCTCAAGGCAGGCGTCTGCCTCTATCTTGAGGAAGGAGCCGTGCTTGCGGCCTCGCGCGAGCTGGCCGCCTACGCAAGTTACGAAACGGACAAGGACATGAGCCGCTACGACTCAGGAAAGGGGACGGCCAACAGCAACTGCGTATCTGACAAGAATTGGTGCAGGGCCCTGATCCTCTCCGTCAAGGCGGACGGCTCTTCCATCAAGGGAAAAGGCCTCATCGACCTGGGTGCGCTCAGGGATCCCCACGGAGAAGAGGGGCTCCGCGGCCCGCATGGCATCATCGTGGCAGAGACCAGAAATTTCAAGATGTCGGGAGTCCGGATCAAGGACGCTTCCAATTATGCCATACTCGGCTATGAACTTGAAGATTGCTGCTTCAAGAACCTTGATATCGAGGGCGGCTGGGACGGCATCCACATGAGGGGCGGCAGGAATATCCTCATTTCGTACTGCTGCTTCGCCACCGGGGACGACTGCCTGGCCGGAGGCTACTGGAAAGGCCTGACTGTCAAGGGCTGCGATTTCAATTCTTCATGCAACGGCATACGCATGATAATGCCTTCTGAGGGTTTCACCGTCAGGAACTGCAATTTCCACGGCCCCGGCCGCCGGCCCCATATCACCTCGTCTGAAAGAGCCGCGCGGGAGGGAGGCGTCTATGTCCCATCCATGCTCCACGCCATTGTCATCGAGCCAGGAGCCTGGGGCCCGGCTCCTGGCAGACTGGACGGAATACGGATCGAGGATTCCAGGGCGGAGGGCGTTCTTTCGCCTTTCTGCCTTACTCTTGGAGAGGACAATACTTGCGGGAAGCTTATCATTTCGGGCTATAAAGCCACCGGAGCGTCACCTCTCGCCCTTTCGGCGAAGAGCTGGGGAACCTCAAGAATCGGAAGCGTCGTGATAAGGAAGTCTTCTTTTTCCTTCGCCGGTGATCCCGAGGAAGGGCTCTCCGCCAAGATTCTCTCTCTTCCCTATGACAGATGGCCGGTCTTTCCTTCCTACGGGGCTTATTTCCGCAATGTGGATTCGGTGCTTATCGACCGGGTCACCTTCACGGCGCTCACCCCGGATTCCCGGCCGGATATCCTTACCGACTCGGTACGGGTTTTCAGGAGGAGGAGGTGAGGCCTGCCCTAAGGAGACCGGCTTAGAGATATACGATTATGTAATACATCATCAAGCCGGCGGAAATGAGCTTGATGCCTGTTCCGAAGAGAAAACCTATGAAAGCCCCGAAAGCCGACTTTGCCGAAAAAAAGACGGTCTTGCCGGCGAAAAGCAGTTCGAAGAGGAAGGCGCCGAGCAGCGAGCCAAGAATGATGCCGATTCCCGCGAAGAACATCCCGGCGAAGAGGCCGGCCATGGCTCCCCAAGAGGCGTATTTGCTGCCTCCGCTTAGCTTAGTAAAATATGCCGGGACAATGTAGTCTAGTATTGACACGGCTATGGTGATCCCCAGCCATATCAGCAGGAAGGTCGTGCTCATGGTCTCGCCCCTTCCGTCAGTTCCTCCTGCGAAGTAGGCCAGCAGCAGGCCCGCCCAGCTGAGCGGAGGCCCTGGAAGGGCGGGAACTATGCTGCCGATGATGCCAGCGAGGCCTGCCGTTACTGCCAGTATCGCGAGTACGATATTTACGTCCATGAAGCTTACCTGCGGAGAGCGTTTGCCCGCGCCATGGCCTCTTCTACATCGTCAGGCTGGATAGGAAGGCGGCATGGACCGGTTCTGCGGGCCCCGTCCGCGGTCACGAGGACATCATCCTCGAGACGGATTCCGCCGAAATCCAGGTACTCCTTCTCGAGCAGGCCATAATTCACATGACCCTTGTCGGTGCCGGCGGCCTTCCACTGCGCTATCAAGGCTGGAATGAAATAGATTCCAGGTTCATCAGAGATGAAATTCCCGGGAACAAGCTTGCGGGCCATCCTGAGGTTGCCGAGGCCGAGGAGCGGAGAACGCTTCTGGTCATCGTCATAGCCGACCAGATCCTCGCCAAGATCCTCCATGTCATGTACATCAAGACCTATATTGTGGCCCAGACCATGCGGCATGAAGAGGCCTGCCACACCGAGTTCGGCGGCCTCGTCCGCATCTCCGATGATGATTCCCAGATCCTTGAGGCGGCTTAACATCAGGTGCTCCATCGCCTTGTGGACGGAGTAATAGGTCACCCCCGGACGGGTCATCTCGAAAGCCAGTTCGTTGCAGTCCGCCACGATCTGATATACATCTCTCTGCTTCGCCGTGAACTTCCCCGAGGTAGGATAGGTGCGGGTGAAATCGGAGGCGTAGCCCTCGTTATTTTCCGCTCCGGCATCTATCACCATCAGTCTTCCCGGCTCTATAATCTTGTCATGCAGGTGGTTATGAAGAGTCTCCCCGTGCTGGGTCAGGATGGTCGGGAAAGATACGCCCCAGCCCTCGGCAAGAGTGACCCCGTCCATGAGTCCCACGATAGACTGTTCGATGATGCCGGTACGTATTGCATCCCTCGCGACGCTGTGCTGCTTCTGGCCTATGGCGCCGGCCTTGTCCATCTCGGCGATTTCAATGTCCTCCTTGACGAGACGCATCGATATCACGGCCTTGACAAGCTCCATGGAAGCATGTTTCC
Organism: Bacteroidales bacterium UBA7258; assembly: GCA_002472565.1. Classification (GTDB taxonomy): domain Bacteria; phylum Bacteroidota; class Bacteroidia; order Bacteroidales; family UBA932; genus Cryptobacteroides. The sequence continues at coordinate 46,804 of DKSK01000009.1, forward strand.
CCTCTCCAGGAGCCACCTTTGCGACTTCCTCATACGTATAGCCCAGCAGAGAGGCCAGTTTCATGGTGTTATAATATCTCGAAGGAGGAAGGAAATGGATCCTGCGTCCTCCGGCCGCCGCCCTGGCCAGGTCGGCGTCGAGGGCCCCGTATGAAGCCGTTCTAGAGACACCGAAACCAGCTGCTATTTCCGCTACAGAAGGCTGAGGCCCCATCCATACAATATCATCCATGTCAACGTCGTCGGCATAGACCTTCTCTTCTCCGCTGTCCAGGTCGAGCACTGCGGCGTAGCGCGGCTCCTGGAGTCCGAAGAAATAGATCCAGCTGCTGTCCTGGCGGAACTTGTAGGCATTGTCCTTGTACTGGGCCGGAGCCTCTACATTTCCGATGAAAAGAGCGAGACCCCTCTTGCCTTCCGGGGCCGTGGCCGCCATTTTCTCCATGAGAGTCTTGCGGCGTCTTATGTAAACTTCCTTGTTGAACATGGTATACTTGTTTTGTGATGATTCCCTTAAAGATAATTATGCCGCTCAGTTAATATCCATATAGATAACTGTGCTGCTCCGGGCTCAGCGTGTCTATTCTGACGCCCCAGTCGTCGAGCTTCATCCTGGCGACCTCCCCGTCGATATCGCTAGGCACCGCGTTCAGCATCTCGCCCTTCACCCTCGAAATCTCCCCGCGGCGCTCCGCCAGATACCTGGCGCTCAAGGCCTGTATCGCGAAGCTCATATCCATTATTTCCGCCGGATGTCCGTCTCCCGCGGCCAGATTGACGAGCCTTCCCTCTGCCAGGATATAGATCGTCCTTCCGTTAGGGAGGACATATTTCTCTATGTTATTGCGGGCCGGGCCGTGAGAAAGGGCGTGAGCCTTCAAGACCGCGACCGCAACCTCGACATCGAAATGCCCGGCATTGCAGCAGATCGCCCCGTCCTTCATCTCCATGAAATCGTCCATTGTGACCACATCCTTGCAGCCAGTGACCGTTATGAAAATATCCCCGATCTTGGCCGCCTCCCTCATTGTCATGACCTTGAAACCATCCATGACGGCCTCCATCGCCTTGATGGGATCTACCTCCGTTACGATGACGTCAGCTCCGAGCCCTTTCGCCCTCATCGAGACTCCCTTGCCGCACCAGCCGTAGCCTGCCACCACGACATTTTTCCCTGCGACGATCAGGTTGGTCGTCCTGTTGATCCCGTCCCAGACGGACTGGCCGGTGCCGTAGCGATTGTCGAAGAAATGCTTGCAGGCGGCATCGTTGACCAGCATCATCGGGAATTCAAGTTCATGAGCCTTGTCCATGGCTTTGAGACGCAGGATGCCGGTCGTGGTCTCTTCGCAGCCTCCTATCACCCCCGGAATCAGATGCCTGTACTTGGTGTGGATGGCGTGGACCAAGTCTCCGCCGTCGTCGATGATGAGGTTCGGCCCGGCTTCGATGACCCTGTCGATCCCCCTTTCATATTCCTCCGGGCTGGCTCCATGTACGGCGAAGACGTTGAGGCCTTCATGGACCAGGGCGGAGGCGACATCGTCCTGAGTGGAGAGGGGATTGCTTCCGGTGATGAACATCTCCGCCCCTCCATGGGAGAGGACTACGCAAAGGTGGGCTGTCTTGGCCTCAAGATGGACCGAAAGGGCTATTCTCAATCCTTTGAAAGGCTTTTCTGAGGAAAAGTCTTTGTCAATCCTCTCGAGCAGAGGCATGTGCCTGCGCACCCATTCTATCTTCAGTTCTCCGTCCTTCCAGAGATTGGCGTCTCTAATTTCGCTTGGCATATGGCTATATTTTTTCATTATCCCGGCCTGCCCGCATGTCAGAAGCCGGCTTTCTACAAAAATAATAAATTTGGCACCTCTATGAACCCTTTGGCCACTTGTCTTTTCATAAATTTTGTACTTAGGCCGATTCTAGGTAAATTTGCGAAGCTTTTTTTTGCAGAAAACAAAAAATTAAATCAAAGATATCATGGGACTTTTGGATGGAAAAACGGCTGTAGTAACTGGAGCCGCCAGAGGAATCGGAAAAGCCATCGCCCTGAAGTTCGCTTCAGAGGGCGCTGATGTAGCCATTACTGATCTTGTCATCAATGAGGCCGCCGAGGAGACCGTCAAAGAGATAGAGGCTTTCGGCCACAAGGTCAAGGCCTATGCTTCCAATGCCGCCTCTTTCGAGGAAACAGAAAAAGTTGTCAATCAGATAATTGAAGATTTCGGACGTCTTGACATTCTCGTCAATAACGCCGGAATCACCAAGGACGGGCTCATGCTCAGGATGACTGAGCAGCAGTGGGACGCCGTTCTGACCGTGAACCTCAAATCCGCCTTCAACTTCATCCATTTCTCTCTTCCGCAGATGATGAAGCAGAGGGACGGCAGGATCATCAACATGTCTTCCGTTGTCGGCGTTTCCGGAAACGCGGGCCAGTGCAATTATTCCGCCTCCAAAGCCGGTCTCATCGGCCTGGCCAAGTCTATAGCCAAGGAAATGGGCCCTAAAGGCATCCGCGCCAACTGCATCGCTCCGGGCTTCATAATCTCCGACATGACGAACAAGCTTCCTGAGGAGGTCCGCAAGGCCTGGGTTCAGCAGATTCCTCTGCGCCGCGGCGGCACCCCGGAAGACATCGCCAATGTCGCCCTCTTCCTCGCCTCTGACCTTTCTTCCTATGTCAGCGGCCAGGTAGTCAACGTCTGCGGCGCGATGAACTGCTAGGCTTCATTTCTGTAAACGACCGGCCCGGAGCACCTTCAAGTGTCCCGGGCCGGATTGTCTTTTGCAAGTGCTTCGGACGGGACTTGAACCCGTACGGACATTGCTGCCCAAGGGATTTTAAGTCCCTCGTGTCTACCAATTCCACCACCAAAGCAGTCAGCTTCACGGCCTTCGGGGAAAACCCTCCGGTCCTTCAGCGTTGCAAATATAGGGATAATTTATTTTATTTGTTCAATCCGAGGATTCCGGAAGACAGGATGGAATCTGAAGGGTAAATGAAGAGGGCTATGGTCTTGAAGGAGATATGGAAGGATGCGGAGAGGGTCTTCACGGCTCTTTCCGACCTCTTTTTCCCGAGAGTCTGCGCCGTCTGCGGACGGAGGCTCCTCGCCGGCGAAAGGCATCTCTGCACCTGGTGCGAGGCGGACCTTCCGCTTACCTATTTCTGGATGAGCCCTCACAATCCCATGGCCGACCGCTATAACGAACTGATACAGAGGGATCTAGACAGGAAGTCAGAAGTCGGTGAGACCGGGCTGAGAGTGCCTGGCTATGAACATGCCGCGGCACTATTCTTCTATATGTCCGGGACAGGCTACACTCGTATCACCCAAAGACTCAAGTATCATGGAGACATTGCCTGCGGAAGGTATTATGCCGGAATGCTTGCCGGCTATCTTTCGGAATCCAGAGAATTCAGAGATGTGGACATGGTCATGCCTGTCCCTCTCCATTGGGCGAGACGCTGGTCCAGAGGCTTCAACCAGGCGGAGACGATAGCCAGAGTTATAGCGGAAAGGCTGGGGGCGGAGTTGGTGACCGATGTTCTGAGGAGGGTCAGACGGACAAAGACCCAGACCAAGCTTGGAGTTGAGGCGAAGCTTTCAAATGTACGGGGAGCCTTCATGGCTGATGACGGGGCTTTGGCCAGGCATCTGAGCCTCCGTGCCGTGAATGTCCCGTCCGCTCATGCGGCCAGTCATACAGGCCGGCGTATTCATATCGTACTTGTGGACGATGTATTTACGACAGGCGCCACCCTGCATTCCTGCCGGGCGGCGCTTGATTTGTCTCTGGAAAGGCTGGGTGTCGAGGAGACGGCCGTTGAAATTTCAGCAGTCACGCTGGCCTCGGTCGTCAGCTGAGCTTGGATGGTTTTACCGGGAGACTAGGTCTCAAAGGCCTCAGCGGTCTGAGCTGGCTGACGCTTGGCTGCTAATGTCTGAATTCATGTCCTTTACCTGCTGCTTGCTCTGCTTTACATCGTTCTTGGCCTTCTTGACCTCTTGCTTGCTCTGCTTGATGTTACTCTTGGCCTGCTTGATCTGCTGCTTGCTCTGCTTTAGCTGCTTGTTGAGCTGGCTGATCTGCTTTTTGTCCCTCTTGTACTGGGTGAGGGCCTGTTTGTATGCAGCCTGGCCGGTCTTTATTTCTTGCTGCATCTGCTTGAGCTGAAGCTTATCAGCCTGGGACAAGCCGTCGGCGGCGAAAGTGGCTTTCTGAGTTTTGAGATTATTCTGCTTTACCTTGATGGCCTGCTCCTGGGTCTGGATATTGGCCTTCTCAATGTCAAGCTGGGCTTTTACCCTTGCGATTTCACTTTTCGTGGCGTCAATCTGCTTCTGAGAGGCATCAATGGCCTGTTTGTTAGCCTTCTTGACGTCATTATACCTGTTCTGGGCCGCCTTCATAGCCTGCTCGCTCTGCATTACCTGCTGATCCTGCCCGGCAGTGTTCTGCGCCACCGCGCTGAGAGAAAGAGTCATGGCCGCAAGCGTCGTCAGCATAACTCCTGTAATGGATTTTTGTTTCATGATATCTGTAATTTATCTTTTTTCTACTTTGCGAGGCGAAGATATACATTTTCTGGCATTAATGTATCATGCTTTATCTCAAAACCATATTCTCTTTTTATTCCTGCCAGCTTTTTGTTTATATTTGTAAATATGAAGACACCAAAATCATTGTTCAGACTCCTTCTGGGCGCATCGGTACTCTTCATGGCGGCCGCTACGGGCTGCGGAAGATCCTCAGTTCCAGACGCCTCCACTATGCAGCTTATCAGCGCATACGATCTTGACAGCATATGCCAGCTTCTTGTCGTAAGAGGAAAGGAGACATCCAGCCGCGCCGTCCTTACGGCTCTTGAGAAGAAGGGCGGGAAATGGCGCATAGTTGAGGGCCCGGACAGCGTCTGGGTAGGCCGTAATGGTTTTGCCACTCCCGGAGGGAAGCGCGAGGGAGACGGAAAGACCCCTCAGGGCATCTACTCCCTGGGCCGCGTCTTCGCATATTCCCAGCCGGAAGGCGTGAAGATGCCGCTGAAAGTGTCGGACGAAATGGACAAGTGGGTCGATGATCCCAAGTCCCCTGAATACAACACATATGTTCATGGCGAGACTTCTGCGGATTCTTACGAGAATTTGAGGCTCAAAGGAGACGACTACAAGTTCTGCCAGGTCATCGAGTACAACACGGCCCCGGTAGTCAAGGGCAGTGGGAGCGCAATCTTCTTTCATGTCGCCGTCGGGAAACCAACCGCCGGCTGTGTAGCGATTCAGGAAGAGAAAATCGAGGGTCTGCTTCGCTGGATGGATCCTGCCGCCAAGCCTCACATCATCCTTTACGCCGAAAGAGAGTAGATTTTCCTCCGAAGGTGAATATGGCTGTACAAGAATAATATAACCACACAGATACGATGAACCTTAGATTTCTTATTGCGTCCGCTTCTGCGGCGATAATGGCTCTTGCCGCCCTGACGGCCCCTTCGGCCACGGCCCAGACCGACGAAGATAATCCGGTCGCGGATCCCGCGGCTGTCATCGTCCAGGGCAAGGCCCGCTTCACCGTTCTCACCCCGCGCCTCATACGCATGGAATGGGCTGAAGACGGAAAGTTCGAGGACAGAGCCTCTTTCGGTTTCGTGAACCGCAAACTCCCAGTGCCGGAGTATACAGTAAAACAGAGCGCAGGCAAGCTGACGATCAAAACCGCCGACCTTTCTCTTACCTATATCGGTGACGGGAAGTTCAGCGCCGACAACCTTTCGATAACTTTCGCGAATCCTAACTACAGAAGTAAGAAGTCCGCGGTCCCGGCGCTTGCCAAGGCCTCGGATACAAAGTCGAAGACTCTTGTCTGGCACCCCGGCATGGCCCAGGACGCCAATCTCCTCGGAACGACCCGCACCCTTGACGGATTTGACGCCAAAGGTAATTACCGCGATTTTTCGGGCTACGATCTGGCCCCGATTTCTACCGAAGGATGGGCGGTCTACGACGAGAGCACGAGATTCCTCTTCGAGAAGACAGACGAGGATTGGAAATATTGGCTCGGACAGAGGTCGGAGGGAGACCGCGAGGACCTCTATTTCTTCGGCTACGGCCATGACTACAAGGCCGCCGTTTCAGACTTTATCAAGATCGGGGGCAAGATTCCTCTTCCTCCCAAGTACATGTTCGGCTACTGGTGGTGCCGCTATTGGCAGTATTCGGACACGGAGCTTTACGATCTGATGGACCATTTCAAGGCCTATAATATTCCTATCGATGTCTTCATCATAGACATGGATTGGCATGAGGTATGGGATGACAAGAAGGCCGCCGGCCAGAAGAAAGACGAGGCCGGACAGACCATGGGCTGGACAGGCCTGACATGGAACAGCAGGCTTTTCCCTAACCCTGCGAACACTCTCCGCCAGCTCCATGACTATGGGGTCAAGGTCAGCTTGAACCACCATCCTGCTTCGGGTGTCCAGACCTTTGAGGAACCTTATGAAAGGATGGTCAAGGACTATATCTCACGCACCGACAACTACGACGGTCCTAAGGGATACGTGAAGCCTGACGGGACCCCTGCCTATGTCCCATATCGCATGAGCCAGATCGAATGGGCGGACGCCTACTTCAATTCGGTCATGCATCCTTTCGAGAAGCAGGGAGTCGACTTCTGGTGGCTGGATTGGCAGCAGTACAAGCAGAGCAAGTACGTCAAGGGGCTGAGCAACACCTTCTGGATCAATTATGCCTTCTTCACGGACATGAAGCGCCAGAGCGTCAGTGAGGGTATCTACGCTCGCAGGCCGGTCATCTACCATCGCTGGGGAGGCATCGGGAGCCATCGCTACCAGATTGGTTTCTCGGGAGATACCTATGCCACATGGCAGGTTCTCGGAGCTCTTCCAAAGTTCACGGCGACATCCAGCAATGTCGGCTATGGATATTGGGGTCATGACATCGGCGGCCACATGCAGCCTAAGGGAGTTCATGAAACCAATCCTGAACTCTACACTCGCTGGCTGCAATATGGCGTCTTCACTCCTATCTACAAGACACATTCTACCAAGGACTTGTCCATGGAGAAGCGTTTCTGGGTCTTCCCTGAATATTTCGACGCCATGAGAGCGGCCATAAGGCTGCGTTATGACCTTTCTCCATATATCTATGGCGCTGCGCGTCAGGCCTACGATACGGGTATCAGCATGACGAGGCCTCTGTATTATGACCATCCAGATGAGCAGGCGGCCTACGATAATGACAAGGAGTATATGTTCGGCGATGACATCCTCGGGACCGTGATCGACCAGCCTTGCGACAGCGTGACTGGTCTGGCACCGATGTCGGTATGGCTCCCTGACGGCAGCGGCTGGTATGACGCCGCCACCGGAAACAGCTACTCAGGAGGTCAGAAACTCAGCCTTTCCTATACCGTGAACGAAAATCCGTTCTTCGTCAAGGCCGGAGCCATCATTCCTCTCGCCGCTTCCGATATCAGTTCGCTCCAGACCCCTTCAGACGAGGTGCGTTTCTTCATCGCTCCTGGCGAGGGTGAGTCTTCTACCACTCTCTATGAGGACGATGGAACCAGCCAGGCATATGAGACTGAATATGCCACCACGCGCGTGTCGAAGACATCTTCGGCTTCAGGAATTTCCGTCCGCATCGCCGCGAGGGAGGGAAGCTACCGCGGCATGAATCCGAACCGCAAGGTCCAGGTTATCCTTGAGGGAATCTATCCGCCGAAGGAAGTCAGAATCAACGGAGCGAGGGTTCAGTATTCCCGTTTCCCTGCCGAGGTCAAAGAGGCGGTCTGGACCTACGACGGAAGAAATCTCAGGGCCGTTATCTACATCCCTGAGGCAGCTGCCTCTTCCGAAGTTACCGTAGAGGCCGATTATGATTCCTCGAAAGATCTTTCTCTGCTTAACGGCAAGAAGGGAATCATCGGAAGGATGGCGGCCATGACAGCCGAGGCAAAAATCGCCTTCGGCACCTACAACGGCAATATGAATCTTCCAGACGAACTCCTCGTCATCGCCCAGTGCGGCAGCTTCGTGACAGAGAAGCCTGCAGACACCGAGAAGTATCTCCGCGCCATCGACATCAACGCCCTGAAGGCCATGCTCGACAAACAATCCAAGCTCCCTTCCGCCATCAAGACCAAACTCCTCTCCCAGTGTAAATACTAGTCCCCGAGGCTGACACGATCGAGTCTCAGAACCTCGGCGAAACTCGCTGGAGATTCTCCGCGCCTCACCTATGAGGTCTGCGGGCCCTCATTCACCGCGCCCTCAACCGGAGGCCGGCCTCCAGAGACTTGCGCAGATCTTTGTCTGTCATGGCGCAGACGCAGGAGTCAGACCAGACGTTTTCGGCGGTTTCGAACATGTCGAGGATGGTGTAGACGGGAAGAATCGCGCCCATCACGGCGACAGGTGCTCCGATGCCCGACATCAGGCTGAAGGTCAAGAAGAAGCAGCCCATCGGAACACCGGCGTTACCGACAGCCGCTACAACGCTGATGATGATCCATACCAGCACCGTAGACAACGGCAGTGCGAAGCCTCCGTTCTGCATTACGAAGAGAGAGGTGGCGAGGATGAAGGCGGCGCAGCCGTTCATGTTGATGGTCGTGCAGATTGGCAGGACAAAACGGGCGACCTTGGAATCGGCTTTAAGCCTGGTTTCCGCACAGTCCATCGTTACGGGAAGGGTAGCGGCTGAACTTTTCGTGAAGAGGGCCATCAGCACGGCTGGATACATCTTTGCGATGACGCGCAGTGGATTGAGTCCGCGGGCGAGGAGGAAGAGCGGCAAGATGATGAGAGCCTGGCCGAAATTCCCGGCGAGAATAACCAGAACATATTTCCCGATCGAAGAGGCGACTATTCCTCCGGAACTTATCTGTGCCGCGAGCTGGGCGGAGAAGGCCGCGATGCCGAGCGGCAGAGTCCAGACGAGAGCCTTGATAAGCAGAAAGAGAAGGTCTTGAAGGCCCTGAAACAAATTCAGAACAGCTTTCTTCGGCTCATTTTCAGGCAGATATGCAAGCCCGAGGCCAAGCGCGAGGGCAAGCAGAAGAATGGCCAGCACATTACTGTCCAGGAAGGGGCGTACGATGTTGTCGGGAACGATGGAGAGAACTTGGTCGCGGTAGGAGATTCCGTTTACAGACTCGGCAGCCGCCTCTCGTCCTTTGTCTATTACCTCCGCCGAAAGACTCCCCGGGGCTATCGTGAAGTAAAGCAGAGCCGCGAGGCAGGATGCCATGAGCGTCGTCAGGAGAGTATATGTTATTGTGTGACCGAAGATTTTCCCGGTGCCCTTCTTCCGGCCGAACCAGGCGAGGGTGTTGATTACTGCCAGAGTGATCGTCGGAACGGCGAGCAGCTGGAAGAGGCGTGTGTAGATTGTCGCTATGAATGAGGCTGTTTTGTCTATGGATCCGGATCCGATGAGCCCCAGTCCTGCGCCGGCGGCAAGGGCTCCTATCCAGATCCAGAATTGTCCCCATTCGTTACGTATTGTCTTTTTCTGTTCTTCAGTCTTTTCCATATTTGCTAATTTTCAAAAACGCAAATATATCAAATCCTCGCTTCCGCGGCAAATCCTTTCGATCAGGCGGAGGCGAGGATAGGTTTTAGCGAAGTTGAGGTCTCTTGGGAGAGCCGCTCCTTTAACTAAATGGCGTCGAGGGCGAAGATGTGGGCCTTAGGGCCGCCCCAGGTAGAGGTGACCACCAGGCGCATGGCCTTGGCGCTGACCGGCTCGCTGAACTCAATCTTCCTCAGACGCAGATAGTTGCAGTCATCCTCATAGACAGTCTTCCACTCCTTGCCTTCGAGCACCTCGATGCGGAAACCCTTCGCCATCATCTCAGGCATCACGACTCTGTCGGTGAGACCCTCAAGCTTTGGCATTCTCTTTCCCCTATACTTGAGGTCGGAATCGAAGATGATTCTGGCGCCGCTGAGCGTCACAGGCTTCTTCCACTGGTACTCGATAAGATTCTCGTCCGGAGCTACCCATACGCCGTTGTCGGCGTCATCCCATTTGCGGTCGACTCCGTTGCGGAGAACCTCGAGGGTGTCGGCGGCGATTTTCGCGGAAATAGTCAGCTCGGAAGGCTTGCGCCAGCGGTATGGCAGCATGCAGTCGTCATCCTCGAGCACGGACTGGAGCTCTGCTATATGGTCCTTCCTGATGACGGAAGGAGTGGTGTCGTACTTGACGGCGAGAGCCGCTCCGGTGCCGGCAGCCTGGCCGAGAAGGGCGCAGGTCGCCATGACACGGGTAGAAGACATGCCCATATGGGTGGCCGAGATGTCTCTTCCGGCGAAAAGAAGATTAGGCACATTCACCGAATAGAGGCAGTCGAAAGGAATCCCGAAACCGGAAGGAGCCGTATGCTCTACAGAAATCCTGCCCTTCTTGTGGAAGGCCTCAGGGTCATGGTTGTCAAGGGTCCAGCCGCCATAAGCTACTACATCCTCGAAATGGCCGCCGGAGGTCACATCGTTCTGGGTCAGGATGTGAGGTCCGATAAACCTTGTGGATTCACGTTTTCCAGGAAGAGAACCGATCCAGTCGAGGTCATAGTTCTTGCACCTTCCGTCTGGATTGTTCTTCATGTACTCCCATACTCCGTAGGCTATCTTCTTGAGTTCCAGCTGGATGTCATTTGCGTCATGGACGGTGCTCCTGGTCCCGCCGTACTCGATCCACCAGAAATTCTGATCTTTAGGATAGAGCTTCTTGTAATTGAACTTGATGCCCGGGGTGTCGGACTTGGGAGTCGGATAGCCGAAGTCCTCGTCCGTGAAATGGTAGGCCCAGTCCGGAGCCTTGAAAGGATGGTCCTCTTCGGTTTTGCGGAGCTGGAGCAGTATGGAGTTGCCCATGGTGAGAGAGTCGCCTCCCTGGGAAAGGTAGGTCTCGTTGAACTCCGAAGGGAGCTCCCTTCCTATGCGGAACTTGGCTCCGGAAAGGCGGAGGATTCCGTCGCCGGTGCAGTCCACGAACATCTTGCCCTTGATGGTGTAATTGGTGTAAGCATTAGTGTTCCAGGCCTTTACTGCTGCGATGCGGTCTCCGTCCATGACAACGCCGTTGACCGAAGTGTTGAGGAGAAGGGTGATGTTCTTCTCTTCCACGACGGTAGTGTACATCATGTCGTCCCAGATGGTGTAGCGCTGGAGAGGATTGAAATAGAAATTCTTGCACTGGATTTCCTCAAGAATTCCCGTCTCTGCGTACTGGTCTCCCTTGGAGCCACAGATTCCCATCCTGATTTCGCTCGAAGCGTTGCCTCCGAGAACAGGGCGGTCCTGGACCAAGACTACTTTACTGCCATGTCTTGCGGCAGAAACAGCTGCGCAGACTCCGGCGAGTCCGCCTCCTGCCACGACAACATCGGCCTCGATGGTTTTGTCAATGATTGTCTTTTCCGTCTGTTCAGTAAGCATCTGGGCGGAAACAGGCTGTCCCACACAAATAAGAGCCGCCGTCACTGCGGCAGATACTGCAAGAAACTTGTTCATCTTTAATTAATTATTGGTTTTTATTTAATGATTGTAGAAGCCACTCTCTTGCACTTTTCGCGAAGAGCGTCTATCTGAGGCGTCAGGTCAGGCTTTTCGACCTTACCGAAAGAGCGCGAGTCCCCGTCATAGCCCGCCGGAAGGTCGCCGTAGCACAGGACCACGCCCATCCTACGGTCGACCCTCTGGCTCGGCTTGCCGAAGATGCGTACCCTCGTGCGGTCTTCCTTGCAGGCGTCCATCAGATTGTATTCCGGGGCCTTGTCCGAATCCTCCTTCGCCAGGACCACCGCCGAGCAGCCGTAGTGCTCGAGATAGATGGCCGGAATCGGGAGGCCGAGAACAGCCCTCAGATGAAGTTCGAATTCACTGAAATTGGTGGTGTGCCCGAGGGTCACCATTCCGGTGTCATGCGGCCGCGGCGAAAGTTCCGAGAAGATGACCTCGCCGTTCTTCGCAAGGAAAAATTCCACGCCCCAGATGCCGTAGCCGGTAAGGGCCGAAGTGACCTTGCGGGCCATCTCCTGGGCCGTCCTGAGGGCCGCCGGCGGGATGTCGTACGGCTGCCAGCTCTCGCGGTAGTCCCCGTGGACCTGGACGTGGCCTATCGGCGGGCAGAAGAGGGTCTCGCCGTTCTTCTGGGTCACTGTCAGCAGGGTGAACTCGCTCTGGAAGTCTATGAACTCCTCGATTATCATCTCCTTGACGTCGCCGCGTGCGCCCTCCAGCGCGCCCTCGTAGGCCGCGCGGAGCTCCTCGTCGTTGTGGACGAAGCTCTGGCCGTGGCCCGAGGAGGACATGAGCGGCTTCACCACGCAAGGGAAGCCGATCTTGTCGGCCGCCGCCTTGAATTCCTCGAAGGTCTTGGCGTAGAGGTACCTGGCCGTCCTGATGCCGAGCTCCTTGGCGGCGAGGTCCCTGATCTCCCTGCGGTTCATGGTGTAGTCGGCCGCCCTCGCCGAAGGGACGACCTGGATCCCGGCCTTCTCGTAGGCGAAGAGCCTCTCCGTGCGGATGGCCTCGATCTCGGGCACGATGATGTCCGGCCGGTGCTTCCGGACGACCGCGTCGAGGGCGTCGCCGTCAAGCATCGGGAATATTTCGCGCTCGTCCGCGACCTGCATGGCGGGCGCCCCGTCATACCTGTCGCAGGCTATCACATACAGACCTGCACGCTTGGCCGCGATCACGAACTCTTTTCCGAGTTCTCCGCTCCCAAGCAGAAGAATCTTTTTCATGGTTATTATAAGGTAAGGATAAATTTCTAATCGTCTCCCCGCTCCAGCTCCCTGCGCACGTCTTTCTCCTTTATGCTCGCCCTCTTGTCGTACTCCTTCTTTCCCTTCGCGAGGGCTATCAGGACCTTGGCCCATCCCTTCTCCGATATGAACATCCGCACGGCGACTATGGTCTTTCCCTTGTCCCTGACCTCCTGGCGGAGATGGCGGAGGTCGTGCCTGGACAGCAGCAGTTTGCGGTCCCTGGCCGGTTCATGCTGTCCCCATGAACCCCAGAAATATTGGGCTATGTTCATGCCCTTCACCCAGAGCTGCCCCTTCGCGTCGAAGTAGCAGAAGGCGTCCACGAGGGAGGCCTTGCCCGCGCGGACGGACTTGATCTCGGTGCCGACGAGCACGATGCCAGCGACGTAGGTCTCCAGGAATGTGTAATCGAAGGAGGCCCTGCGGTTCTTTATCTCGATGCTGCTGGTTTTTTTCGGCATATTGGTTTATCGGTTCCAGCGGCCCCAAAGGGGCCATGAGGTTACAAATATACGATTTATTTCGCTAACTTTGAGTCCATGGGGGACAAGCTTCACATCAATTCAACGCAAGTTCACATCAATCCTACCGAACTTCTCGGGGACAGGCCGGGGATCCCGCCGATGGCGGAGATGCCGGAGCCGGAGGAGATCGACCCGGCGGCCGTCCTGCGGGCGTACAGGGGCGTGGAAATAGACCTCGTGTGCGTGGTCGGGCCTACCGCGTCGGGGAAGACGCGCTATGCCGTCTCGCTCGCGAGGGAGTTCAACCGGCTCGAGGGCCGCGGCGGGGCGGAGATTCTCTCGGCTGACTCGCGGCAGGTCTACCGCGGGATGGACGTCGGCACGGGCAAGGACCTCGGTGAGTACGGCGAGATTCCGGTCCGCCTGGTCGACATAGCGGACGCGGGGACGCGCTTCAACATCTTCGAGTACCAGGCGGCCTTCGAGAAGGCCTATTCCGACGTGCGTTCGCGCGGGGGCATCCCGATTCTATGCGGCGGATCGGGCCTCTACGTGGAGGCCGCGACCTGCGGCTACACGCTCCCGCAGATTCCCCCGGACGAGGCCCTGCGCTCCTCGCTCGAGGCAGAGGACGCGGATTCCCTGCGGAAGAGGCTCCTGGCCCTCCGCCCGGGGACCGGCGAGGGCACGCTGCAGAGCAAGCGGCGGGTCATCCGCGCGATAGAGGTCGCCCTCTACGAGGACGCCCATCCGGTCGTGCGCTCCGCCTTCCTCCCGAAGAAGGCCTACTTCATAGGGACGCTGGTCTCGCGCGAGGACAGGGTGGCGAGGATCGACCGCCGTCTCGACGAGAGGCTCTCCGGGGTCTCCAGCACCGGGGAGAAGACAGAGAGCCTCGTGGACGAGGTCAGGGGCCTGCTCGGGTCCGGCATACCGGCCGAAGACCTCGTGTACTATGGGCTCGAATATCGTTACGTGACCCAGTACGTGCAGGGCGTCATCGGCTTCGAAGAGATGCGCCAGCTCCTCGCCAACGCCATCCACCAGTTCGCCAAGAGGCAGATGACGTGGTTCCGCGGCATGGAGCGCAAAGGCATGAAAATCCATTGGACCACAGTGAAGTAGAATCATGGACATGGCATCTTTCATACACGTGGCCGCACTTTCCCTTGGCCTCCTGGCCGCCATTTCCTGCGGCCGTGGGACCCCTACGTCTTCGGAAACCATGAACATGAGGTGGGAAGCGACAGCGCCATGCTGGCCATCGCCTCCGGGTACAAGAACTGCCTGACGAGGAACGATTCCTTCGAGGGCAGGCCGCTTTCTGGCAACTCGACCTGCGACCTTCCCGTGCTCTCTTCCGACGGGTCGCGCGAGGCATACGTGCTCTACCTCTTCGACTCCCATGCCGAGAACCCTTACTGGAAGACGTATTCCGCAGGCTATCAATACGATTGCCTGAAGCCGGACCAGGTGGCATGGTATTGCTCGAGGAGCGAGGCGCACCGTGTGCATTCTGAGTGGATAGGCCTTGGCGGCGCCGCCTTTCCTTTTCGTCGAGCCGCCAACTGTTTGTGGTGATAGGAACCAGGAATGTGCCCCAGAAGTGCGTGGGAGGCAGGTGGGCGAGCCCTATGGTGGCTAAGGGTGTGCCTGGGGTGTGGGAAAATGTCGGTTATCGGGTCAGGATTGTAGGCCGAGGATGATGAGGGCGAGCGGGAGGTAATCCTTCAGGTATTCACGCAGGAATTTATGCGCCTGCTGTATCCTGTAGTCTACGGTCTTGGCCGACACCCCTGCCCTGTCCGCGATCTCCTTGTAAGACATGCCGTCGAAACGGTGCGCCTTGAAGGCCGACCTGAACGGCTCGGGTATGGATTCGACAGCCTCGGCGATGTGTCTCGCCAATTCCGATATCTGGTAAGGGTCGGCATCGCTAATCAGCTGATGCTCGGAAAAGAATTGCGTGTCGGCCTTGCGTGACGCCTTCAGGCTTTCCACGGCATTCAGCGCCCTGTTCCTTGCCATCTTGATGAGATACGAGGACAGAGACCTTTCTATGACGAGGCTTTCCCTGTTGATCCAAATCCACAGCATGACGTCCTCCACGATCTCCTCGGCATCTTCGGCCGAGACGATCTGGCCGGTGAAGGCGCAGAGCAACGGATAGTATTTCCCGAAAAGCCTCGAATAAGCTTTCCGGTCGCCTTTTCGGATGGCTGCAAGCAAAGCTTTATCCTCTATTTCGTATACGTTCGGCATCGGCCCAAAGCTATTGTGGCAAATTTATCAAAAAATTTTTTAGGAAAGCGGCACTGGGGCCTGTCTTTATAATGGAACCAATGACTGATGACGCTATGGACAAACCGGTGGAAGAATTGCTCCCTAGATACGTTGAAGGCAAGACGACCGTCGAGGAGACGGCCGCAGTGGACAGGTGGCTGGAGGCCTCTGCCGAAAACCGCAAGATATTGGAGGACATGCAGATGCTCGAACTTGCCATGGCGGAGAACCGAAGCGCCTCGGACGCCGGCAAGGCATGGAGAAGGGTGAGCCGTAAGATCGGCGGCCGTTCCAGGGTCCTGCTTTGGGCGACGAGGGCCGCGGCCATCCTTTCTATCCCCCTGTTGGCAGGCGTAATTTTCCTTGCCCGCAAGGTCAATTCCTACGGGGATGACGTCCGGATGGTCGAGGTCAGGACCAATCCCGGCATGAACACGACCGTGACCCTTCCGGACAATTCGGTCGTGACGCTGAACTCGGAGTCGACGCTGACCTATCCGCAGCGTTTCACCGGAAAGACCAGGGAGGTGTCCCTCACCGGGGAAGCCTTCTTCAAGGTCGAGAAGGACGCTCGATGCCAATTCGTCGTCAATTCGCTGGATGACACCAAGATAAGGGTCTACGGGACGACCTTCGATGTCGATGCCTATCCTGAATTCGGGGCCGTCGATGTCACCCTCATAGAGGGCTCCGTGGGCTTCGAAAACAAGAACGCTGCCGGCTCGCCGAGGCAGTACAGGCTGGCGCCCGGCCAGAAGGCAACCTACAGGCTCAAAGACGGCGAGACCACGATCTCGCAGACGGAGGGCGAATCGGAAACGGCATGGACCGAAGGCAAGATCGTGCTCAGGGACACGCCTCTCGCCGACGCCCTGAAGATGCTCTCAAAGCGTTTCGGCGTGGCCTTCGATGTCCGCAACCCGGACGTGTCCGGGTACTCGTTCACCGGCACTTTCGACACGCATTCCCTGGACCAGATCCTCGACTATTTCGAGATGTCCACGGATTTCAATTGGCGCTATGAGGATTCGACGGGCGTCAATCACCACAGGAAAATCGTAGTTTATTGATAACCAAAATAATAACCAAAAATGCAAAGAATCACTAGACTTGTTGCGTTTGCATTCGCCGCGGTCGCGTTATGGACGACATTGTCTATGACATTGTCGGCCCAGACGAGGCAGGTGAGCATCGACGCAAGGAACCAGAAGGTCGAGCAGGTCCTCAAAGAAATCGAGCGGGAGACCGGCTATGGCTTCTTCTACAGCAATCAGCAGATCGACCTTGAAAGGAGGGTCAGCGTGAGCGCCAAGGACAAAGACGTCATGGATGTCCTCTCGCAGGTGTTCAAGGGCACGGATGTGCGTTGCGAGATATCCGGGGACAGGATAGTCTTGACCACGAAAGCCAAGGAAGGCGACGCAAAACCCGGCAGGAAGACAGTTTCCGGAAGGATCGTGGATTCCAAGGGAGTCCCGGTTGCCGGTGTGGGAGTCGTCGAGTCGGGCACGACCAACGGGGTGATCACCGATTCGGAAGGCCGCTTTTCCATCGAGGTAAGCGGCCCCGATGCCTTGCTTGATGTATCCTCGATAGGATACAGGTCGGCCGAAATCCCGGCAGGCCAGGCCTCCGACATCGTGCTCCAGGATGACCTCCAGTCTCTCGAGGAGGTCGTCGTGATCGGATACGGAACGGTGAAGAAGTCCGACCTCACGGGATCCGTGGCGTCAATATCGGCGAATTCTTTCAAGGACGAGCCAATCAAGAGGGTTGAGGACGCACTGCAGGGACGCACCGCCGGCGTCGCGGTGACGAACGTCTCCGGACTCCCGGGAGGAGAGATCAAGATTCGTGTCCGCGGAACGACCTCCATCAACACCAGCAACGACCCGCTTTACGTCATAGACGGCATGGTCGCAGGCGGCCTCATGGTCAACACGGACGACATCGAGTCGATCGAAGTCTTGAAGGACGCGTCCGCCACGGCGATCTATGGCTCGAGGGGAGCGAACGGCGTCATCCTCGTCACGACGAAGAAGGGCCGCAACGGAGGCTTCAGGGTCCATGCCAGCGCCGACATCGGGGTTTCGGACATCATCAAGAAATACGACCTCCTGGACGCATACGAATACGCGACGGCGCTCAACACCTACCGTGGCTCGTCCACGATTTCCGCCGAAGACATGCAGGCCTACAAGAACGGCACGAAGGGGATTGACTGGCAGGACCTCATGCTCAGGACGGGCATCAGCCAGGACTACAGGCTCAGCGTGTCCGGAGGCAACGACAACAACCGCTACTACATCTCCGGCGGGCTGATCAACGACCGGACCATCACGATAACGACGAACTATCAGAAGGCCGACGTCAGGGTCAACTTGGACAACAGACTCAAGGATTGGCTGACGCTTTCCACCAAGGTCCACGGCTTCCAGGTCAGGAGCCACAACGGTTCCATAAACATCATCGATTTCCTCAACTATTCTCCTACCATGGAGATGAAGGATGAAGAGACGGGTGTGTACAACAAGGACCCGTTCAACGCCGTCGACCCCAACCCGTACGGCAAGATGAAGGTGAACAAGTCCGACAGCTACAACTACAAGGTTGAGGGTTCCGAGGATGTCAACATCCGGCTCCTGAAGGGGTTGACGCTCGATGTCCAGGCGGGAGGAAGCTACATGCATGTGCCTCAATACGGTTTCACGTCTTCGAAGGTTCAGTCCGGCCAGATCAGCGACATGCAGAATTACGGCCGCACGAACACCTTCTGGCAGGTTACTGACAACCTTACCTACGACCGCACCTTCGGGGACCACCATGTCACCGCCACTGCGGTCTACGAGACGAGCAAGGCCGAAACCAAGGGCATGTCCATCACGGGAACCGGCCTCCAGAACGAGTTCGTCGGATATTGGAACGTCCAGAATGCGGCCTCCAGGGACGCGAGGAACTGGTACTCGGCCGAGGTCATCGAGTCCTATCTCGGGCGTCTGATGTACAGCTACAAGGGCAGATACATGCTGACCGCAACCATCAGGGCCGACGGCTCCTCCAAGTTCCAGGACGACAACAAATGGGGCTATTTCCCTTCCGCCGCGGCGGCCTGGGACATGTCCAAGGAAAAGTTCATGAAGAGATTCACCTGGCTCGACCAGTTGAAGCTGAGGGCAAGCTACGGAAAGGTCGGCAACCAGTCCATCGACGCCTACACGACTCTCGGAATGCTGGCCCAGACGACGAGGGAGGGCTATGGCTCCGACACCATCCATACCGGATACTGGTCTGGAAACCTTGCGACGCCTGATGTCACATGGGAAAAGACCGACCAGTATGACCTTGGCATGGACGCAAGCCTCCTGAAGAACAAGGTCTCCTTCTCCTTTGACTGGTTCCTCAAGGACACGAAGGACCTGCTCCTCCGCAAGCCGATCCCTAACTACAACGGAGGAGGCACATTCTGGGTCAACCAGGGCGAGGTCAAGAACCAGGGAATCGAATTCCAGCTGTCCGCCTACCCTCTTCCTTCGGGGAGCGACTTCTTCTGGGAGACCTCGTTCAACGCCTCTTACGTGAGGAACGAGATCATCGACCTTGCCGGAAGCGATTACATCGAGGGGGAGAACAACACCGGATTCGGCGGCGGCCCTATCTCCATCATGAAGGTTGGGAAGCCTCTCGGCTCCTTCTACCTCTACAAATGGAAGGGCTACAACGAGGAAGGCGCGAATCTGTACAAGAGAAAGTCCGACGGCGCACTTACGACGAACCCTACCTCCGACGACCTCTACGTCGAAGGCCAGGCGGAACCGAAATGGACCTTCGGATGGAACAACACCATCAGGTGGAAGAACTGGACGCTCAACGTCTTCTTCAACGCCGCGGCAGGCAACAACCGTCTGAACATGAGCCGCTTCGCCATGGCTTCCATGATAGGCAAATACAGATTCATAACCCTGGCGGACGCCTACTACAAGAGCTGGGACCAGGTCTCGGACAAGTCCAAGGCGCATTATGCGAGCCACAGGAATCCCGACAACAAGAACTATCCGGATTCCGACTTCTGGCTCGAGGATGCCTCTTTCATAAAGCTGAAGAACCTGAGCCTCACATACACGGTTCCGAAGTCGTTGACAAAATCCGTGGACGTGCAGCTCTCCCTCAGCGCGCAGAACCTCTTCACGCTCACCCATTACAGCGGAATGGACCCTGAGGTCTACAGCTCAAGCTATTACGATGGCGTCGACCTCGGCGCGTATCCGATTTCACGCACATTCACGTTCGGACTTAAACTCGGGTTCTAACACCAGAATTCCATCATGAAAAACATATTCCACATAATAATAGGCTTATTGCTGGCGGCGCCGGCATTCCTGATCTCATCCTGCGCCGACCTGGACGAAAACCCGAAGGGACAGCTTGCCAAGGACAATTTCTTCAATTCCGAAAGCGACCTCGACCTGGCCCTCAACGGGATGTACTCCATCCTTTCCCAAGACATGTACGCCAACAACGGAGTGGGCTTCGACGCCGTCGCCGGAGACGACATCACGACGCACCCCGCGAGCAACAAGCAGGGCATCCGCGAGGTCGACACTTACGACGTGTCGGACAACAACACCTGGGTCGACGAACTCTGGCGTTGCCGCTGGAGGCTCATCAAGTCGTGCAACTTCATAATCGACAACGCCGGCGGCACGAAGAACGCCTCGCAGGAGAAGATAGACGAGACCCTCGGCCAGGCCTACTACTGGAGGGCGTACTCCTACTTCTATCTTGTCATGGACTGGGGCAAGCTTCCTCTCATCACCGAAGACGCGGTTTCCTTTGACGTCCCTCTCTCTTCCGTGCAGGACGTGTTCGACCTGATAGTTTCCGACCTGCAGAAGGCCGAGCAGATGGTCCCGGTCTATTACGACAAGGAGCCTTATTTCCAGAACGGGGTAAACGTGGCGGTAGGACAGGCCGCCGTAAAGGCGACGCTCTCCTATGTGTACATGTGCATGGCCGGCTGGCCCCTGAACCTCGGCGTCGAGTACTACAAGAAGGCGGCCGAAAAGGCCAAGGAAGTAATCGACGGGGTCGATGACGGCACGTACAAGTATAGGCTCCTCGACAACTATTCGGATGTCTATTCCTACAAATACAACCACGACAATCCGGAACTTCTGCTTGGCATCTACTACAACAGGAGCGTCGACGCGTTCCAGAATTCCACCCTCTGCGACTTCCTCCAGGACATGGCATATGGCGGCTGGGACGACACCCATGGCGAGATCAAGTTCTGGAAGGATTTCCCGGACGGTCCGCGCAAGGAGGCTACATACTTCCCGAAGATAATACTCATGTCTGAGGCGTCCGAGGCCAAGCTCCGCGACTGGTGGGAAGACCCTGATCCGGGTTCTCCGCGTACGGTCGTCGCGCCATGCTTCATGAAGACCCAGGAGGGTGCCGTAAGGGGGACGGAATTCGACTACAGGAACCCTGCCGCGATCAATCAGGAGGGCGAAAAGACCCATCAGGTGATCCGTCTGTCGGAGGTCTACTGCTGGTATGCGGAAGCCGTCGGCAGGAGCGGGTCCGGCGACATCACCGAGGCGGTCCGCGTCCTCAACCTCGTCCGCAACAGGGCCGACGGGGCCGAGACGAACGTCTATTCGACCTCCATGTCCCATGAGGAGCTCGCGGAGGCCGCCTACAACGAGCACGGATGGGAGATCGCGGGATACTACTGGGGCAACATCGCGACTAGGGCCCGCGACATGTTCAGGATGTACAGGATAAAGGACCATTTCGAATACAGGAAACAGAACCCGAAGATAGAGGTCGCCCCGGGAGTCTTCAGGAACGAGGCCGTCCCTGTGACGGGAGTCTGGGACGACAGCAAGATGTATCTGAAGTATCCGGCAAGGGATGCGGACATTAACCCTAATCTCAAGTAAACCATGAACAAGATAACACTGATAACCGTTTTCTGCGCTTCACTCCTGGCCGCTTCTTGCGAAGAGACCTACAAGAAGCCGGTCGACCTCATAAGGTGCGACGTCTCTGCGGATGAGCTCAAGTTCGACGTCAGCCCGGCCGAGTCGCAGACTTTCACGATAGAGTCGGAATCTCATTGGAAGATTTCCGTCGACCAGGGCAAGGGATCCTGGTGCGAGGTGTCTCCGCTTGAGGGAACCGGCGACGCCACCATCACAATCAAGGCGGCGGCCAACAAGGGGCCGAAGAGGAGTGCCGAGATCGAGGTCGCCTCGAAGGGCGCCGAGGTCAAGACCGTTTCCGTCATCCAGGCGGGCTTCCAGGGGACAATTTACAACTTCCAGAATCTCGACGGTTTCAACCGCAGCGGGATGACCGAATACAACCCGGTCTCTTTCGTCGAATCACCTGACTGTGAGGACGGCTGGGCCCTGAGGCTCTACACCCGTCCGGGAGAAGAGCACATGGGGCCGAACGGAGACAGGGTCAAGGTCGAGACGGAGAACCAGTATGGCTCGGGAAGATACGAATGGCGGATCTATGTGCCGGTCATGGGCATGAATGACCGCACGAGCATAGGCGCCTTCCTCTACTATGACGATTACCATGAATTGGACTTCGAAATATGCTCCGGAACGGCGGCCGACCGCGGGACCGCGGGATGCGGGGCCGACGACATGCTCTGCAAGATGACAAGCCAGGCGAATCCGTACGTGTCGAATGCGATTGCCATCAAGGGCAACGCATGGCATGTGTTCGCCCTTGACCTCCAGCTCGTCGACAAGAAGTACCTGGTTTCATGGATCGTCGACGACAAGACCGTCGCGTCCAGGCAGATGAATTTCGGCGAGACGGATGCATATTTCAAGGCGATCTCCAGCGTGGAGAACCTGCTTGGGATGGGTGACCATGCCGCGACCCAGGAAAATTACGCATTGTTCGACTACCTCGAGTATGCGCCGTATGACTACTCCATGAAGCCTGTGAAGCCTGGAGAGCTCGGGCCTGAGCCTGACGGCGAGACCGTCACCTTCGACTTCGACGACAATCAGGTTCCGGCGGACTGGGCCAACCATGGCGGAGAATTCTCCGACGGATACATGTGGCTCCCTAACGGAACCAATGCCGTGTACAACAAGACCGTAGGACCGGGCAAGTATTCCTTCCGCATCGATGTGCCTTCGGTAGGAGTCGGTGAAAAATGGCTTTCCGGACTCAGCCTTGCGGGAGATGTGGACGCGGAGAGAAGCTTCTCCATGATGGTCTGGTCCGGTTCCGAGGCGGTCAGGGATGCCTGCGACATCGCCCCTTCCAAGGGCCAGATGCTCGTCCGCTGCTACACGGAAAGCCTCGGTGCGTGGAACTATCCGATCGATCCTGGCCTTCACAACTTCGTGCTCGACCTCAGGCTCGTAAACGGCTGCTATTCCGCAAACTGGATAATCGACGGTGACCTCGTCAAGACCTTCACCACCTGGTATACCCCGGACATGTTCAACCTGGGCATGTCCTTCCGTACCTTCGCGGACGGAGGCGGTTGGCAGGGAAGCAAGAACACGACGCAGACCTACAAGGCAGGCTTCGACTCGATTTCTGTCAAGCTGTACAAGTATTAGCCCGTGCATGACCGATGGCTGCCCAATTTGCCGGAACTTTGTTGAGTCGTCAGATTGCGCGGCCGGTCATGAGGCCATAGAGCAAAAAAAAATTAGTGGTTTGGTTTCCGCTTTCCGGCAACAGCCCTTCGCGGAGTGCCGGAAAGCGGTTTTTTCGTATATTGCCGTCACCTTTTTGGAATGAAACTGTTTATTGGTAAACCGTTGAGGAACATTTTGCTGTCGCTGGTCGCGCTGGCCTGGGGTTGGGGCCTGAGTGCCCAGGATTTCGGGGTCAGGGCCTTCTACCTTGATTTCAGGACGCAGGTCATGACCGTGGACGCCATAAAGCATCTGGCCGACGACCTCCATGAAAAAGGGATGAACGCCCTCATGATCGAGTATGAGGCGACCTTCCCCTTCAAGGAAGACGCCACCCTTAGGAACGGGTTCGCCTTCTCGGAGGAGGACGTTAAGGAGATCGTCTCCTACTGCTCGTCCCTTGGGATGGAAGTCATCCCTCTGCAGAACTGTTTCGGCCATTGCGAATACATCCTGAGGCATCCACGTTACGCCGGCCTGAGGGAGGACCCCAAGAAGGAGGTGTCCCAGGTCTGCCCCATGAAGATTGACGAGGCCGTCGAGGCGTTCAAGGGCATCTTCTCGGAGGTGGCCTCCCTGCATCCTTCCAGGTACATGCACATCGGCTGCGACGAGACCTACCTCTTGGGTTCATGTGAGAGATGCTCCAAGGTCCCGAAGGCGAAGCTTTTCGCCGATTACGTCAACGCCATGTGCGACATCGTCCGTGGACTCGGCAAGAGGCCCATGATATGGGCAGACATGGTCCTGAAGCATCCGGATGCCATCCCTCTCCTGCCGAAGGACCTCATCTATGTGGACTGGAACTACGGCTGGGCCCCAGACCATTTCGGGCCCTTGTCGAGGCTGCTGGAAAGCGGGGCCGAGGTGTGGGGAGCGGCTGCCCTGAGGTCTTACCCGGACGACGTCTTCCTGACCCGGTGGGAGAAGCACTTCGACAACCTGAGGGATTTCGTACCGTATGCAATGGCCCATGGGTACAAGGGCATGATCGAGACTACCTGGTCCACGAGCGGCACCTATGGCTTCCATTACGGGAACCGCTGGGAGGTGTTTTCCATGCAGCCGATACGACAGGTGTATCCATTGGACGCCTTCGGAATCTTGGCGGCCGCGTACGCAAAGGCACTCTCGTCTTCGTCTCCGTTGCCTGTCGACGAATTCATAAAGGGCTATGCCACCGAGCATTATGGCCTCGACGGCCGGGAGTCCGACGCCCTTCTGGGCTATTTCAGGTTGCCGCAGCCTGAGGCGGCCGACATCCCGGACCTGGAGAAGGAGATAAGAGTGTGTGAGGGGGCGAGGGAGGGGCTGGCGGCCCTCCGGCCCCGGAAGAATGCGCGGGAGTTCGGGCACTATGTCCTGATGATGGACATCAGGATCGAGTACCTTAAATTCAAGGAGATAGAACGGTCGTACGAGGCGTCCGGCTTCGGAGCTTCCGATGCGGCGGCCCTCTCCCGGCGCCTGAAGGCCGTGCTCGCCGAAAGCGAGAAGACCGCCAAGCGCTTCACCGGGATCCACTCGGGCTTCCTCAAGCCAGGCCAGTCCGAGGCTATCATGGACACATGGCTCGAGAAGCCGCGCGAACTACTCCGCACCCTCCAGAACTTCTGACGCCGCGGCGGGACTGGGTCCGTGGTTGCCGGGGGCGGGACTGAACCCGGGGTGCCCGGGGCGGGGTCAGAGGCGGAAGGCGGTGCGGATGAGGTCGACTGAGTCGAGCTTTTCCCAGCCGAAGAACTGGACGAGTTTTTCGACGGGTTTGCCGCCGCGGATGAGGGTGAGGGCCTTGGTGTAAGGCTCGCGGCCCATGTGGCCGTAGCTTGCGGTCGGCTCGTAAATAGGATTCTTGAGCTGGAATTTCTCGATAATGCTCGCCGGCCTGAGGTCGAAGATTTCCGCGACCTTCTCCGCGATGGACGAATCGTCAAGCCCCTTCCTGGCCGTTCCGTAGGTGTTGACGAAAACGCTGACCGGGCGAGCCACGCCGATGGCGTAGGCAAGCTGGACCAGGCATTCGTCCGCGACTCCGGCTGCGACAAGGTTCTTCGCTATGTAGCGGGCGGCGTAGGCGGCGCTTCTGTCCACTTTGGAAGGGTCCTTCCCGGAGAAACAGCCGCCACCATGCGCACCCTTCCCGCCGTAGGTGTCCACGATTATCTTGCGCCCTGTGAGCCCGGTGTCCCCGGCAGGGCCGCCGATGACGAACTTCCCCGTAGGGTTGACATGAAGGATGAACTTCCCGTCGAAAAGGGAGCGTAGCCCCTCAGGAAGCTGAGCCACGACCTTCGGAATGAGGATGCCGCGCACGTCTTCCTCGATTTTGTCGTGCATGGCCTCGTCCGCCCTGGCCTGGCCGAATTGCCTGCAGGCCTCCTCGTAGCTCATCCGGCCGAGAGAAGGTGCCGTGAATTCATCATGCTGGGTGGAGACCACGATGGTGTGGATTCTGACAGGCTTGTTGTCGGAGTTATATTCTATGGTGTATTGGGCCTTGGCGTCCGGGCGGAGATAAGGCATGAGATTGCTCTCATGCTTGCGAATATCCGCGAGAGTACGCATCGTCAGGTGTGAAAGCTCAAGGGCGAGAGGCATATAGTTGGCTGTGTCGCGGCAGGCGTAGCCGAACATCATGCCCTGGTCGCCTGCGCCCTGGTCGAGGGGATCCTTCCTCTCGACGCCCCTGCCGATGTCTCCGCTTTGCTCATGGATGGCGGAAAGAACTCCGCAGGAGTCTCCGGAAAAATTGTATTCGGCCTTGGTGTAGCCGATTCTGTTGACCGTGTTGCGGACTACTTTCTGTACGTCCACGTAGGCGTCGTCGCTATGAACCTCGCCCATGACGATGACCTGGCCGGTGGTGCAGAAAGTTTCTACCGCCACTCTCGCGTTCTCGTCCTGGCGGAGGAACTCGTCGAGGATGGCGTCGCTTATCTGGTCTGAGACCTTGTCAGGATGGCCTTCAGATACTGATTCAGATGTGAAAAGATAGTTCTTCATAAAAAACAAATCAAGCCCCACATGACTGCGGAGCTTCACAAAAAACACAAAACATTGATATGAAATTTTTTAGCATTTTTTAGAGAGGTTGCAAGCATCCAAATCTGTCCTCTTAAATTTCAGAATGCAAAGTTACTCCAAATTTTCATATCTGCAATAAAACTATGTCTGAAACTTATAAAATATGGTTTTCTGATGTTTAATTGTTTTAATTCTTTTCTACTTACTTAATTTCGACTAACTTTGCTCTCGGTCAGGAAGCATTTCACTCTTCCTGACCGGATAAAACCATCTTATATGTCAACGTTTTTCAAGAAAAGTTTGGCAACCTTGATTGCCATCTTCGCCGGAATCTCCGCCTTTGCGCAGATCACGACATCCAGCCTTGCCGGACGTCTCTCCGATGAGAACGGCGAACCTCTGGCCGGCGCCGCGGTTCTTGCGGTCCATGAGCCGTCCGGAACTCAGTACGGAACCATGGCCAATAGCGACGGCCGTTATGTAATCAACGGAATGAGAGTCGGCGGCCCTTACAAGGTGACTGTAACCTTCCTCGGCTATCAGACTCAGGAGTATGAGGGCGTCAGCCTGGAGCTCGGCGAGACCTACAACCTGAATGCGACCATGAAGGAAGAGTCTTCCACTCTCAACGCTTCTGTCGTAATTGCTTCCGCACCTTCGAAATTCGCAGTCGAAAAGACGGGTGCCGCTACTAACATCAACAATTCCCAGATCACGAACCTTCCTTCCGTTGACAGAAGCATCACCGACGTAGTGAAGCTTTCCCCTTATGGAGGAAACGGAATGAGCTTCTCAGGCGTTGACGGACGTACCGCCAACTTCACTGTCGACGGAGCCAATTTCAACAACAACTTCGGCCTTTCTTCCAGCCTCCCTGGCGGCGGCAGCCCTATCTCCATCGATGCCATCCAGGAGGTTCAGGTTGTCATTTCTCCTTTTGACGTGCGCCAGACCAACTTCATCGGAGGAGGTGTCAACGCCATCACGAAGTCCGGAACCAACACCTTCAAGGGAACCGCCTATGTATATCATCAGAACGAGAACATGCGCGGAGACTCCATAGACAGGACTCAGATCAGCGGAGCCCGCGACAAGGACAGGGAGACCACCTACGGCTTCACTCTCGGCGGCCCTGTCATCAAGAACAAGCTCTTCTTTTTCGCCAACTACGAGCAGACCAAGATCCCTTCCGTGGCGAACCGCTGGAGGGCTTCAGTCGACGGAGTCAAAGATGCTGACAACTATATCTCCCGCACCACCGAAGCCGACCTCAAGAGGGTGTCAGATTTCGTAAAAGAGAAGTACGGCTACAACACCGGCTCCTACACCAGCTTCCCTTCTGACAAGAGCAACAGAAAGGTTCTCGCCCGCATCGACTGGAACATCAACAATAACAACCATCTTGCGGTTCGTTACAACCATACTCTCAACAAGACTTGGATAGCTCCTAACGCATCTTCTTCCGATGCCAAGCAGCGTACGGTCTATGCCCGTATGTCCGAGTACTCGATGTCCTACGCCAACTCAATGTATTCCCAGGAAAACAAGGTGAACTCTTTCTCCGTCGACTTCAACAGCCGTATTTCGGACAAGATTCACAACCAGTTCCTCGCCACCTATTCCAAGCTTGACGATGTACGCGGCACCAACTCTTCCGAGTTCCCGTTCATCGACATCCTTGACGGCACCTGGGACGGCACGGCCGGAACTCCGATGCCTTACATTTCTCTCGGATACGAGCTCTTCACCTATCATAACGGAGTCCACAACAAGGTCGTAACCGCCAAGGATGACCTCACCTTCTATCTCGGAGACCATAAGGTTTTGGCTGGAGCCTCCTACGAGTATCAGCTCGCCGACAACACCTATATGAGGAACGGAACGGGCTACTACCGCTACTATTCCGTAGATGACTTCATCAACGGAGCCACCCCAGAGACTGTCAATATCACCTATGGTTATGACAACATCAACCCTGACAATCCGGCGGCCCGCGTAAGATTCCACAAGGCAGGCATCTATGCTCAGGACGAGTGGAATATCAACGAGAACTTCAAGCTCACCTATGGTCTGCGTCTCGACGGTCTCTTCTTCGACAACCAGGACCTCGCCACCAACAAGGCCATCTATGACCTTGATTACAACGGCAGGCATATCGACACTGGCAAGTGGCCTTCCAGCAAGCTCGCCATTTCCCCGAGAGTCGGCTTCAACTGGGATGTCTTCGGCAACAAGACCCTCAAGGTCCGCGGAGGTACCGGCCTCTTCCAGGGCAGGCTTCCTCTCGTATTCTTCACCAACATGCCTACCAATGCCGGAACCGTGCAGTACGCCGGCAGAATCCAGATCGGCAACGATCTGCTCAAGGAGTTCCAGGGCGGCCTCATCACTTCTGTAAAGGACATGAAAGCGAAGTTCGCTTCTCTCGGCTTCCCTACTGAGTATGACCCTGCAAAGGGTACCGTAGGCTCTTATTTCCAGGCTGTAGACAAGGACTTCAAGATGCCTCAGGTTTGGAAGACTTCCATAGCGGTTGACTACAACTTCCCTACCTCTTTCCCTATGAACATGACCTTCGAGGCCAACTTCAACAAGAATATCAACGCGGTACGCATCTCCGACTGGAGCCTGAAGCCGACCGATGGCTTCGCCAGATTCAACGGCCCTGACAACCGCGCAGTCTATCCTTCCGACTACAAGTACACCTACATCAACTCTAAGGGTGCCGTCTCGGCAATGCCTAACGCCTACATCCTTACCAATACCAGCAAGGGTTACGGCGGGTCCGAGAGCATCCAGCTCAACGCGACTCCTCTCAAGGGACTCAGCATCTCCGCGGCCTACACCCACACCTACAATAAGGAACTCACCGGAATGCCGGGCTCCGACGCCAGCTCAGCCTTCACTTACATCCCTACCACCGAGGGCCCTAACCAGCCTAAGCTCCACAATTCTCAGTACGTGACCCCTGACCGCGCCTTCGTCAATCTCAACATCGATGACCGCGCCGACAACCACTACAGCCTCTTCTATGAGGCCTGGAGAGGTGGCTTCAACTACAGCTACATGTACGTTAATGACATGAACGGTGACAGCTACAACTACGACGCCCTCTATATCCCTAAGAGCAAGGACGAGATCCTCTTCGTTTCCCAGGATGACGCAGACCGCTTCTGGGATTATGTAGAGAATGACCATTATCTGAGCAACCATAAAGGTGAATATGCCGAGGCTTACAGCGTTTACTCTCCATGGGTGCACAGGCTTGACTTCCGCTTCGCCCACGACTTCAAATTCAAAGTTGCCGGCCAGAACAACACGCTCCAGATCAACTTCACGATTGCCAACATCCTGAATCTGTTCAACGACACCTGGGGAGTCAGCAAGTACATGAATCCTTCGCTCAACAGCGGCCGTATCCTTAAGTATGAGGGAACCAACGCTGACGGCGTGCCTACCTTCTCTACTCCTTCTGCCGTTCAGCCGGGCGTGAAGACTTGGACCTATAACCATAGTCTCGGCCAGTGCTGGTACGCTCAGATCGGAATCAAGTACATGTTCAACTAGTCTAAACGAAACGAGTTATGAAACTTAGATACATTCTGCTTGCCCTTGCCGCAGGCTTCGGCCTGACAATGGTATCGTGCAACGACGGGGATGACTATGAGCTCCTTGACGACCTTAAGGTCTCCAAGTCCATAGTCTCAATCCCTATGGATGGCGGTTCCGACCAGATCACCGTCAACGCCAACACTTCCTGGGCTTTCGATGAAAGTTCTATTCCTGACTGGCTCACTCTTTCTTCCCTTTCCGGATCAGAGGGCGAGACTACCGTCAGCTTCTCCGCAGCGGCCACCAAGGCTGGCCGTAACGCCCAGCTCAAGATCAAGGTCAGCGATACTGAGCAGTACATCAACGTTATCCAGGGCCTCAAGAGCGCCGAGGCTTCTACCTGCGCTCAGGTAATCGCCGGCGAAGACGGCCGACTCTACAGGGTTACTGCTACCGTCACCAGCATCGTCAGCACCAGCTGGGGCAACATGTGGCTGAACGATGGCACTGGAGAAGTTTATGTCTATGGTACCCTCGATAAAGAGGGGAAGGAGCAGAACTTCTCCAGCCTGGGAATCGAGGTCGGAGACGTAGTTACCGTAGAAGGTCCTAAGAAAACCTATAACGGTACCGTCGAACTCGAAAATGTCACAGTGGTCAAGATCGTGAAGTCTCTGCTCAAGGTTGAACCGAGCGAGCAGAATCTCACCTACGAGGCCGCCGACTTCACCATCAAGGCCTGGGTAAAGTCCGGCAGTAAGTTCTCCTGGTCTGTAGCGGAAGGCTCCGACTGGCTCCAGGTTAGCTCTACCAAGGAAGTCGCCGATACCGTATTCTTCGATATCCATGTCAGCGAGAATGCTGGCGAGAGCCCTCGTAGCGGCAAGATTTCCTTCACGGCCGCAGCTGGAAGCCAGACCACCACTCAGAGCCTGAACATCATGCAGGGTGTCAACACGGAGAAGTTCCTCGCCGGAACCATCAGAAAGCCTTTCACCGTGGCCCAGGCTATAGCCGCTGTCGACAAGGGTCAGACTTCCGATACCTACTATGTTTCCGGAATCATCCGCAAGATTGACAACGTCAATACTTCATTCGGCAACGCCCAGTATTGGATCGCTGATGATGAAACTTCCGAAGCCCTCTTCGAGGTTTTCCGCGGATTGTATTTCGACAGTGCTAAATTCACTGCCGAAGACCAGATTGCCGTAGGCCAGAAAGTCGTGGTGTCCGGTAAGCTCACCAAATACAAAGACACCTATGAGTTCTCCGCCGGCAACAGTCTCGTCACCATCGACGGCCTCGCGGCCGCTTCCGGAGACGGCACTGCCGAGAACCCTTACAATGTAGCCGCCGTGGTCGGTCTTCTCAAGGCGGGTACCCAGCCTGCCGAGGCCGTCTACATCAAGGGCTATGTTTCCAGTGATGCCGGCGTTAGCGCCCAGTACGGCAATGCCACCTATTGGATCGCGGATTCCGGCGCCGACGCCAAGGTCTTCGAGGTCTTCCGCGGAATGAATTTCGGCGGAGCCAAGTTCACCTCAGCTGACCAGCTCGCCCAGAACGACGAGGTCGTTGTCAGCGGCATCCTCACCTCCTACACCGACAAGAACGGCAAGACCACTCTTGAAACCAAGGCAGGTGCCGCTCTTGTTTCCCGAAACGGAAAGTCTGAGTAGCGTACTTTTTTACTACGTATATTATAGCGTCGGACAGCGGAAGCTGCCCGACGCTATTGTCTTTATGTAATTCTTCTGCTGTTTTTTAGGTTTAAGAATTCAATTTTAGTATTTTTGCAGAATCGAAGCACAATTATTATAACCAAGTAATATGAAATCTAAGTATTTGTTCATGTCTCTTCTTGCCGCCGCCTGCGTATTCTTTACCTCCTGTGGCGGTAGTAATAAGGACGAAGAAAGTCCGGCTCTGACTGTTACCCCTACAGCTTTGACTTTTGAGAAAACAGCCTCAAGCCAGACCATTTCCGTAACTGCCAACAGGGCTTGGACCGCGACCACCACCTCCGACTGGATCTCCGTAAGCCCGGCGAGCGGAAAGGCATCCGACGATGCCGTTTCTCTTACCGTATCTGTCCTCGAGAATACAGGCTCCGACAGGGAAGGCACCGTGAGCGTAGTGCTCGGAAGCGGCCTTGTAACGACTACCGTAGCCGTAAAGCAGGCCGGAGCCACCGGCCCTGTTCCTCAGGGAGACGGTTCTCTTGAGAAGCCTTACAGCCCAGCAGAGGCTTATGCCGTAGCTTCCGCTCTCGCTGCCGACGCAACTACCGAAAAGGAAGTTTACGTCAAAGGCAAGATCGTGAAGATCGCAGACAATGGAGAATTCGCTGCCCAGTTCGGCAACGCCACCTTCTATATTTCCGAAGACGGGACCGAGACCGGCACTCAGTTCTATGTTTACAGGGTTCTCTACCTCGAGAATAAGAAGTGGGTCGAAGGCAATACCCAGATAAAGGTCGGTGACGAAGTCATCATCTATTCGAAGCTCGTCAATTTCAAGGGCAACACTCCTGAGAACAAGGGTGGTTATATCTATTCTCTGAACGGCAACACCAAGAATGAGACTCCTGATGTTCCAGTAGGTGAAATCAAGGATGTGACCGTGGCGGAGTTCAACGCAGCCGCGGAGAGCACCACTCAGTTCTATAGGCTTAAGGGCGTGATCGCCTCTATCTCCAGCACCACCTATGGCAATCTTACTCTCAAGGATGACAGTGGAGAGGTTTACGTCTACGGTGTGAAGGCAAGCAAAGACGCTTCCAATACATCATTCAGCGAGCTTGGCGCCGCAGTCGGCGACACTCTTATCGTTGTCGGCAACAGAGGATCTCACAACGATAAGATTGAAATGATGAACGGCTACTGCGAGAAGCTCCTTAAGGGCAAGGGCGGTTCAGATGAGCCTGACGACCCTGCCGAAGCGGAGAAATATGCCTCCAACATCTCCTGGACCAATGGCGAAAATGCCTATGATGACGGCCTCGCCACGGTAGGCACCGTTAAAAACGTCAAGATCTACAAGATCGGCACTTCAAAGAAGGCCGGTACTGCCACTATCAAAATCCCTAAGGGGACCAAGAAGGTTTCTTTCTATGGAGTTGCCTGGAAGGGTAATGCCACGACTATCGTCATCAAATACGCCGGAGCCGATGTGTATACCCAGGACTTAGCCGCCAACAACGGTGCGACTGGTACTTCTCCTTACACTATCACCATCGCCGAATCTGACCATTACGTATTCGACCTCACTACGGTACTCGGAGCAAACGGAGCTCCTATGGATCTGGAGGCTACCCTGACTACAAAGACCGGGGCCAAAACCCGCGCCATGTTCTTCGGCATGAAGGCTGAATAATGGCAGATTGATTTTGCTAATGAAGGAAGTCCGGCTTCTGCCGGACTCCCTTTGTCATTTAAAATAATAAGAGATTTGAACCCCTTGAAAACACTGCCGCTCCTCTCCGCTCTTTGTCTTGCCGCGATCGTCGCGGCAGGCTGCAAAAGCAGTGGCGATTCCGATGAAATCGAAGCTTCACTCACGGTGAGGACTCCGAATGTTCCCGCCTCCAGGGGCCAGCAATTCGCCGACATCAAGGCTGGCGGAAAGTGGACCCTGGACATAGTGTCCGAAGGAGGAGACTGGCTTTCTGTCAGTCAGACAAGCGGTAGGGGAAGCGCTACGGTAGTCCTATCCTACGAAGCCAACACAACAAATTCGGCCCGTACTTCGACTCTGACGCTTTACGCCGGAAGCAGAAAACGCACTGCCGTCCTGACCCAGGCCGCCGGCGGCTCGGAGAACCAGGGCGGCGGAGAAGGTGGCGGCGAAGGCGGTGCCCTCACTCAGCCTGCCTGGCTGGAACTTCCTGCCTTAAGCTCCGGAGGAGGTCTCTCCTTCTATTCCCACAACGCCAAGATCGGCGCGAAAACCGCTAGAAGCTTTTCCTTTAGCTGGGACAAGGACAACCTAGTAGCCCGCTGGGTGGCCTATCCGCTTAACAATTGGTACATAGGTGGCAATATCAAGAGGACGGATGCCTGGGGCTACGACCCGATCGTTCCGGCCTCGGACCAGCCTCTGCTTCAGCACGGTTACTCTGCCGGTTCGGCAAGCTGGAAGGCCCGCGGCCACCAGATCCCTTCGGCCGACAGGCTCTATGACTACGCATCCAACGCCCAGACCTTCTACTACACCAACATGACCCCTCAGATCCAGGACAATTTCAACGGCGGAATCTGGGCTGACCTCGAAGATAAGGTCCGCAGCTGGGCCCGCAGTTCGGACACTCTCTACGTGGTGACCGGCTGTATGGTAGACAAGACCCTGGGCTATGTGCGGGACAATAACGGCAGACATGTCAGCGTCCCGTCGGCATATTTCAAAGCCGTCCTGCGCTACTCGAAGACTTCCACCATAGGGTTCGGCAATTATGCGGCCTGCGGAGTCTATCTCGAGCACAAGGAATACCCGGGCGGCAATCTCCCTTCAGGTTCGGTCATGAGCATAGATGCTCTCGAGAAGAAGACCGGCCTGGACTTTTTCGCCTCTCTACCGGCCCTTGTCGGAGAGAGCGCCGCTTCGCAGATCGAGTCCCAGGACCCTGAGACGGTTTCATGGTGGGGCTTCTAAACAATATTGAAATGAAAAAAGCATTTTACATCATCCTTGCCCTTATCCTCCTCCTGCCTTCCTGCATGGCGAAGAACAAGAGCTATGTCATCGGCTTCTATAATCTTGAGAACCTCTTCGACACCTATCATGACGAGGGCAAAAACGACTATGAATTTCTGCCAGACGGAGCCAACAACTGGACGGAGGAAAAGTATCAGAAGAAACTCTCCAACATGGCCAAGGTCATAAGGGCTATGCATGACGACAACAAGGCATGGCATGCGGTGCTCGGCGTCAGCGAGGTGGAGAACAGACATGTCCTCGAAGACCTTGTGAGCCAGCCTTCCATTGCCGAGGCTAATTACCAGATTGTCCATTATGACGGCCCTGACAGGAGGGGAGTCGACGTCGCTCTGCTCTACAGGCCTGACGTGCTCAAGGTCATAGAGAGCCGTTCCATTCCTTTCACCTTTGACAGCAAGGACATCAAGTTCTCGCTCACCAAGGAGGAGATGGATTATTTCCGTACCAGGGATGTCCTCATGGTGAGAGGAACCATCGACGGGGAAATGTTCGCCTTCTTTGTAGCCCACCTTCCTTCACGTCTGGGAGGCAAGGGACAGGATCTCAGGCCGAGGGGCGCTGAGATCATCTACGAGAACGCTTCCGCACTCAT
Organism: Bacteroidales bacterium UBA7258; assembly: GCA_002472565.1. Lineage (GTDB taxonomy): Bacteria > Bacteroidota > Bacteroidia > Bacteroidales > UBA932 > Cryptobacteroides. The sequence continues at coordinate 81,924 of DKSK01000009.1, forward strand.
GGACAAGTATCCGGGAATCAAGATTGTCGTGATGGGCGACATGAACGACAACCCGACCGATATCAGCATGACAGAGTACATGCATGGCAAGGAAAGCATAGGAGCCACAGCGGATGGGGACTTCTTCTCTCCATTCACCTCCATGCTCAAGGCAGGCTACGGCTCACTCGCCTACCGGGGTGCATGGAACATCTATGACATCATCATGGTGAACCACAGCCTCGCGACCGACAAGTCCGGCCTTCACATTATTCCTATCGTCAAGAACAAATATTATGGAAGAATCTTCCATAAGGATTTCATGACCCAGCAGGACGGCCCTTATGCGGGCACTCCTTTCCGCACCTTCTCCAATGGTTCTTTCATCGGAGGGTACAGCGACCATTATCCTACCTACATAGTAATTTCAACCAAATGACAGATATGCTTAAGAAACTGACACTCTCCGTGGGCGCGGCACTTTTATGCCTGTGCCTCGCCGCTCAGGAATATAGCGGAGGTGTCAAGGGCACGGTCATCAGCCGCGCCGACAGAGCCGCAGTCTCTAATGCGTCCCTGACTCTTTTCCAGGGAGCTTCCCAGATGGCCTCCGTCATTACGGACGCCAAAGGAAATTTCGAAATAGGCAATCTCCGCGACGGCATGTACGACCTCGTCATCAAGGCTCCTGATTTCATGGAGACCAGGGTCAACGTGACCGTGGACGGAGGCTATGTCAAGAATATGTTCAGCCTCTCTCTGACCCCTTCGCGCCTTGCAGATCAGGAGGTCGATGCTTCCAACTTCGCCGAATTCGACATGGATGACTCCGGCTATGAAGACAGCCCTACCATTCTCTATGGCCAGAACGATGTCTTCAACGACGCCGTGAGCTACAATTTCAGCTCGGTCCGCTTCCGCGCAAGGGGCTATTCGAGCGAATCCCAGGATGTCTATCTCGCCGGAGTGAGGATGAACGACGCCCTTACCGGCTACACTCCTTTCTCCCTCTGGAGCGGTCTCAACGAGGCTACGAGGACGAAGTCAGCGGTAACCGGAAGCGAAATCTCTGACTTTGGCATCGGAGGCTTCAACGGCCTGACCAACATTCCGGCCAACGCCTCGAACGTAAGAAAGGGCTGGAGAGGAAGCGTATTGACTAACAGCGCTTTCTATCGTCTGCGGCTGATGCTGAGTTATGCTTCAGGCCCTCTTGACAACGGCTGGTCCTATGCCTTCAACGTCAGCACCCGTCTGGGAGGCAACGACTGGATCAAAGGCGTCTACTACCGGTCCTTCGCCTACTACGGCTCTGTCGAGAAGAAATTCGGAGACAGTCACAAGCTTGGTCTTACTTTCATGGGTGCGCCTGGTGCCAGAGGCGCCCAGAATGCTTCTACTCAGGAGGTCTACGACCTCATGGGCGACAATATGTACAACTCTAACTGGGGCTACCAGGACGGCAAGGTCCGCAACTCCAGAGTGCGCAAGACCCATGAGCCTATAGCCATCCTCAAGTACGATTATACTCCTTCCACTGATTTCAGCGCCACCGCGACCCTTCTCTACCGCTTCGGCAAGAACGGCTACACCGCCCTCGACTGGTATGACGCCCCTGATCCGCGTCCGGATTACTACCGCAATCTCCCGAGCTATTTCTGGATGGAGAATGAGGACTACAACCGCCGCAACCTCTCCAAATACGCCTGGGCCAAGGATTCATGGGAGAGAGGTGTCCGCAGCATCACTCATATCGACTGGGACCGTCTCTATTCTGTCAACGAGCTCAATCTCGACCAAGACGGCAGGGCAAGATCCAAGTATGTCCAGGAGGAGCGCCGGACCGACCAGAAAGATCTCAATCTCGCCGCTTCATTCAAATGGAAGCCTTATGAGAGACTTACCCTGACCGGCGGACTTGCTGGCAAAGTGAACCGTACCGAGAACTATAAGATTCTCGCCGATCTTCTCGGAGGAGACTACTACGTGAATATCGACCAGTTCGCCGAGCGTGACTATGCATCCAGCCCTTACATGATACAGAACGACCTCGACTATTTCTTCGAGCATGGGACTGCGCAGACCCTCAAAAAGGGCGATAAGTACGGCTATGACTATTATGCCCATGTCATCGATGCGAATGGCTGGCTGTCCGGCAAGTACACTTACGGGGGCCTCGATGTATCCCTTGGCGGCAGACTGGGCTGGAATAAATTCTGGAGGAAGGGCCTTCTGCGCAAGGGCCTCTTCCCTGGAGTCTATTCAGGCGGCGATCCGATTGTATATGACGGCGGGGTAATCACCACCTATGACTCTTCCGGCAAGGCCATAACATCTAAAGGCAATTCGGAGAAGAAGGACTTCCTGACCTATGCGGCCAAACTCAACGCAGCTTACGTCTTCGATGGAGGCCACAGAATCACCGCTGACCTCGGCTATTTCGGTGACGCCCCGACTTTCAATCAGGCCTTCCTCTCTCCGAGGACGAGGAATACCATGGTGGACGGCCTCGAAACCATAAAGACCTTCTCCGCCGATGCTTCCTACTTATACAACAACAACGGCTACAGTCTTCGCCTTACCGGTTTCTACACCACGGTCAAGGATAAGTCCGATGTGATGAGTTTCTACGACGACACCCAGAATTCCTTCACCAACTTCGCTCTCAGCGGAATCGACGAAAGATATTACGGAGTCGAAATGGGCGTGAAGGTGCCTACTCCTGTCCAGAACCTTTCCGCAACAGGCGTCCTGAGCTTGGGACGCTATGAATACACGTCTAACCCTTACATGACCCAGACCATCGACAACAGCGCGGCCGTCGTGATCGACCATGAGATGGTCCCTTACTGGAAGAGCAACCCTAAAGTTGACGGAGGCAGAGAACAGCACTACATTCCTTCTACTCCTCAGCTTGCCACAAGTCTCGGACTCTCTTACAACTACAACTATTGGTTCATCGATGCCGACGTCGAGTATTTCGGCGACAGCTATCTTGACATGAACCCTCTCTACAGGACTGACATGGCCACTGCGGGTCCTGACGGCCAGGCTACCCTTCAGGAGATTGAGTATATGGCGCATCAGGAGAAATTCGACGACGCCCTGCTCGTCAACCTTTCGGTCGGCAAGTCCTGGTACATCCAGCGCAAATACCAGCTCGGCTTCTCGCTCAATGTCAAGAACATCACGAACAACAAGAATGTCAAGACCGGCGGCTACGAGCAGACGAGGCTTGTCGACAACACCGTCAGCAAGGAGCGCTTCTACCGCTTCGACCCTAAATATTTCTATATGTGCGGGGCCAATTACATGTTGAACATTTATTTCAGATTCTAAGCCATGAAAAAGATATTCATAGCGCTGGCGGCCGCGGCTTTCGCCTTCACCTCCTGCGAGGAGTGGGATCCGGTTTTCACCGGGAAATATGACGATCCTGGAACCTACCAGACCGTCACCATGACCCCGAACACCACCATCGCCGCTCTCAAGGCCATGTACAAGGGCTCTCCGCTCAAAATCCAGAATGACGTCCTCATCGGAGGACAGGTGATTTCATCCGACAGGTCCGGCAATATCTACCGCAGCCTCTATATCCAGGACGAGACCGGAGCCATAGAGGTGAAAATCGGCAAGTCCGGCCTCTATAACGACTATAAGCTGGGACAGTGGGTATATGTCAATTGCAACGGCCTCTCCCTCGGAAATTACAACGGCATGGTCCAGCTCGGCTACGAAGACCCTACCGCTTCCTATGAGACCGCATATATCGATGTCCAGAGCATAATAGACAGCCACATCTGGCGCGGCGAGATTGCCTCAGCCCCTTCTGCGAAGGTGCTCTCAGAGGCGGACCTTACCAAAGCGGAGAATTTCGGACGTTATGTCGAACTTGACGGCCTCTCTTACGGACACCTCCCTCAGTACCAGGATTCATCAAAGGCCATCTTCTGCCTCATCTACGTAGATCCTTCCAAGGATACCAAGGACAACTCCAACCGTCTCTTCCTTTCCGGCAGAACCTGGGGCGTGACCACCTGGGCCATGAGCAAGGAAAAAGAAATAGCCTACCTCAAATCCGGGGTCTGGGACAGCGCCTCCACCAATGGCAAAGCTTCCGTCCCTTCGATCAAGTCTACCCTGATAGCGAATGCCCAGGCCTATGCCGTGAGCCAGTATTTCCTGATGGGAAATTCCGAGGTTCAGATCCGCACCAGCGGCTATGCCCGTTTCGCCGATACGGAAATCGATCATGACGTGCGTCATGGCAAGGCCAGGATCAATGTCAAAGGCATCCTTACCTCTTACAACGGCGCTGTCCAGTTCACCCTCCTTGACCTTGAACCAGAACACTATACTGTAGTCAAATGATGAAAAAGCTTTTACTAATTGCAGGAATCGTAGCGATGACAGCTTGCACACAGACAAGAACCAATCCTCTCCTTGAGGACTGGACCACCCCTTACGGAGTCCCTCCTTTCGACAAGATCCAGACCGCAGACTATCTCCCAGCCATCGATTCGGGAATAGCCCAGCAGAGGGCTGAGATCAGGGCCATCAAGGAAAATGCAGAGGCTCCTACTTTTGACAACACCATAGCGGCCCTCGACCGCTCCGGCGAAATTCTCGCCAAGGTTCAGGGCGTGCTCTTCAATGTTTCCGAGACCGATGCCGACGACGCCCTCAACGCTGTTGTAGACAGCGCCCTAGAACGCCTTACCATCCTCGAGAACGAGATCAATTCCGACAAGGATCTTTTCGCCCGCGTGAAGAGAGTCTATAATGCGGACCAGAGCGGACTTACCCGTGAGCAGCAGATGCTTCTCAAGAACACCTATGAGAACTTCGTCCGCAACGGAATAGACCTCCCGGATTCCGTCCAGGCCTCTCTCCAGGACATCAATCTGAAGCTCTCCTCCCTCCAGCAGAAGTTCGGCAACAATCTGCTCGCCGAAAACAACGCCTTCAAGGACAGCTTCGGGATCCCGGTATCTTCCTATACCTCCGCCATGACTACGACCCAGGACAGGGCGCGCCGCGAGGCCATGTTCAAGGCTTATTCTTCCCGTGGAAACAGAGGAAACGCCAATGACAACAAACAAATCTGCATCGACATTCTGAAGCTCCGCGCCCGCAAGGCCAATCTTCTGGGCTACAATAGCTTCGCAGAGTATCAGCTTGCGGACAAGATGGCCGGAAATCCCAAGACCGTGGACTCCTTCCTGGGAGTCGTCATGGAGGCTTCCATGAATACGGCCAAGAAGGAACTGGCGGATATGCAGAAGGTCATGGACCGCGACATAGCGGCGGGCCTTCTTCCTGAAGGCTCCAAAATCGAGCCTTGGGACTGGTTCTATTATGCCGAAAAAGTGCGTGCCGAGAAGTACGCCCTGGATGAGAACCAGACCAAGCCATATTTCGAAGTCGACAGCGTGCGCAACGGAGCCTTCGCCGCGGCACACCGCATCTACGGAATCAACATCGAGCCGGTCGAGGGCCTTCCTGTCTATAACCCTGAGGTCAAGACCTTCAAGCTGACCGACGCCGACGGCTCTCTTCTCGGCATCTTCTACTGCGACTATCTACCTCGCTCCACAAAGCGTGGCGGGGCATGGATGAACAACATCAGGGAGCAGTATGTCGATGCCAAGGGCAATGACATCCGTCCTATCATCGTGAACGTATGCAACATGACTCCTCCTACCGATTCCACTCCGTCGCTCCTCACCATCGACGAGGTCCAGACCGTTTTCCATGAATTCGGCCACGCCCTTCATGGCTTCTTGTCCAAGTGCCATTATAAGGGCGTCAGCGGGACTAATGTTAAGCGTGACTTCGTGGAGACCTTCTCTCAGTTTAATGAGCACTGGGCCTTCCAGAAGGAGATTCTCGCCGACTATGCCCATAATTACAAGACCGGGGAGACCATTCCTGACAGCCTTGTCGCGAAGATCAACAGGTCTCTTAAGTTCAACCAGGGTTTCATGGAAGGAGAGCTCGCGGCCGCGTCCATCCTCGACATGAAGTGGCATGAGCTGCCTTATGAGGCCATCAAGGATGCCGACACGTCCTTCATCAAGACCTTCGAGGCCTCCGTCTGCAAGGACATGGGACTGATTTCGGAAATCATCCCGCGCTACCGTACGACTTACTACAACCACATCTTCAATTCCGGATATGCGGCCAATTACTACAGCTACATCTGGACCGATGTGCTTGCTAACGATGCCTTCAGCGAGTTCGAGAAGAACGGAATCTATGACAAGGCCACGGCGAAGAAGTTCCGCGAGACCTTCCTCGAGAAGGGCGGGAGCGAGGAGCCGATGACCCTCTACCTCCGCTTCCGCGGTGCCATGCCGAGCGCCGACGCCCTCATCCGCGCCAAAGGCCTCGACTAGTAAGTCGTCTGACGTATATATGCAATGCTAGTTTGGCCCGGAGGTTTTTGCCCCGGGCCATTTTTCCGTATTCCTGAGACGGGCTTATCTCTGTTCTCCGGAACCGCATCTTCACAGCCCCATGGGCGCAACCGATATCACGGCATCCTCCTCGCCCTTCTCTAACAGCGCCTCTCCCGCCGAGAGAATCGACAAACTTGATATAACATCGCAATCGCCTTACTGCCAATTGTTTATAAGACCCACCCTCCGTTTTTACCGGACACTTATGATTTCTGATTGATATGAATTTCCGGTAGAACAAGTGGTTGTATATCAAGGGGTCATCTAATATCGAAGAATCATTTTCCGGGCGATTGCCTAATTTTTCAAGGCAATACTATCTAAATGTCTTTGGGATATTCTAAAAGTTTTATTACCTTTAGCACTTAGAAGGTGGCGTTATAGAACTGACGGATAACGCTATATACTAAAGCGACGAACCATAACTACAACTAATGTAATGAAAGCTATCTGCTTCTCAGGTTTTTTTCTGGCTGCTTCCCTAATATCCACAGCTGTTTCTGCCCAGGAGACGTTCAAATATGAATCATCAGACCAAAAAATATATCCGGCTGACACATACTATGAGGGTGAATATTATGTTGAATCGAATGTGATTTTCTATGGTGTCAATCAGTCTGATTCAGTAGAGTTGGACAAATCCAAGCTCCGCGTCACATACGAAGCAAGAATTATCCGGGACACCACTTCAAGCGTGCGGCAGAAGGATCGGATAATCACTCTAATTGGTAACAACTGGTACAAGACCTTCAGCTATATAGCATGGTTGACAAACATGTGTGCTCATGCTCCTTCCTCGGTGGCACATAAGTATTTTCATCCTTCCGACTACAACATCGTGGTACCGGACCAGACGTACAGGAATCTCAAGGCGAGGACTATACGGAACATGGTGATGCTCCCAAAAGGAGCGAAAGGAGGCCTGGCAGTCTATACAGAGAGTCAGCCTTCGTTCAAGTGGGAACTGAGTGACACTGTGAAGAACATCGAGGGGTATGCGTGCCAGAGAGCAGTGACGGATTATGCAGGAAGGCGATGGACGGTGTGGTTCACTCCTGAGATATCAGTGGACTGCGGGTTCTGGAAGTTTTCCGGTTTGCCCGGGCTGATATTGGAGGCTAGCGACAAGACTGGGGAATACTTTTTCCAGGTCAGTTCGATAGAAAATTTCGAGGGCCCGATCAGCTTGTACAGGACATCGAGGAAAGAAATCAGCAGGAAGGAGTTCAGGGTCCTTGAGAAGGACATCTACGCCCACCCTAAACGCTATTCATCTTACCCTGATGTGGATGTCGTGATAAGTACGGCCACGAGGACATTCTCTCTCAAACCTGATCAGCTGGTCTACGCATACAACCCGATGGAATTAAAGTGAATGGCGCCGGCTCGTCATATTCCTGAACGGAATATGGCCTTCACCGGATCAAAGAGGCGCATGAACAGGCTTCGCGGTGAGGTAATGACCTCGGCGCTTCCTTCCATCTTTTGAATCAGCCGGATTTCCTTTCCATAGGTCGTCCTCATTCCGTCAGGAAAGTTCAGACTGGCGATGTAGCATGGGGACGGGCTGTCAGCCGTCTCCAGCGGGACTGACGAAATGGACTCTATCTCACCCTGGAGCATTCCGTATTCCAGGTACGGGTAGCCATCAAGCATGACGTTGACCTTCTGGCCTTTCTCTACCTTGCCGAAGCTGGCCTGCGGGATGGCGACTATCCCGACCGGGGCCTTAGTAATATACGGAACAACTGCGGCGAAAGTCTCCCCAGCCTGAAGATACTGGCCGGGGTCTCTCTTCTGTACGTATGAGACCCAGCCTTCGAATGGAGAGACAATCAGGTACGACTCTCTCCACGCTCTGATTGACGAACGAAGGACTTCATGGCTTCTGCTGATTTCCTGCCTGAATTCCAGGGTCTCGTCGTCTTTCTGAATAGAGAGACGCGTGATTTCCTGCTCGTTCTGAAGAATCTGCAATTCCATCGACGTGATTTCAGAGTTGAAGTTCACGACGCTGTTCTCCATGCCGAGAACTTTTCGCTTTGACGCCTCGTATTCGGAATCTGAAATGAGCTTGCGGACATGAAGAACGGAGTCCCTGAGGAAGTCGGCTTTTGCATAGGACATGTCCTCTTGCAGAATAGAGGCGCTCTTCTTCATCTGGGAATAATGCTGCCGCTGTTTCTCCAACTGGCTACGGATAAGGCTCTGTTCTTTTTCCGGAACAGCCCTCTCGATATAATCCTTGTACCTCAAACATGAAGAGGAAAAATCAACCCAGGCATCCTGCAGGCTCCCCAGATTGTAGACGCCGTAGATCCAGTCTTCAAAAACCTCGTTCTCGATTGATGAGGACTTCATACTGTCCAGCCTGGCCTCCAGCCTTAAGACGCTTCCGTAGTCTGCGTTGGAGGCGATTACCGCTATTATCTCGCCCTCTTCGACCTTAGCGTTGTTCTCTGCGAGAATAGCTTCCACCTTGCCCGCAGTCCTTGCCACGGCATTGACCGGGGCGGAAGCCGTTGTAATTGTAACCGTGCCGCTTACCCTCTCCGGAAACTTAATGAGGCAGCTGCCGGCAAGGACAATAGCAAAAACCGCAAAGATGACAGTCCCGCCCCATCTGATAATCCAGGACGGAATCTTCCCCAGAATCTCCTGAGCTTCTTCGCTATGGATATTGTCTACATTCCTTGGCATGGCATCTAATTCCCTAATTCCAGCTGATTCTTGACGAGGTTGTAGTAGAGGCCGTGGAGGGCGGTCAACTCCTGATGAGTGCCTTGCTCGGCTACTTTGCCCTTGTCAAGAACTATGATATTGTCGGCGTTTCTTACCGTACTCAGCCGATGGGCCACTATTACCACAGTCCTGCCGCGGAAGAGCGTCCCGAAGTTCTGCATTATCGCTTTTTCATTGTTGGCGTCGAGCGAGTTGGTCGCCTCATCGAGGAAAAGGTACCGTGTGTCTCTATAGGCCGCCCGGGCTATCAGCATTCTTTGTTTCTGTCCGGTGCTGAGTCCGTTGCCCTCTGCCCCGATTTTTGTGTTGTACCGTAGGGGGAGGCCCGCGATGAAATCATCTATATTGGCCACTCTCGCTGAATTCTTTACTCTGTCCATATCCGGTGTCTCGTCAGAAAGTCCGATGTTACCGGCGATGGAGTCGGAAAAGATGAAGCCCTCCTGCATGACAGTGCCGCATTCGCGCCGCCACGCGGATGGACTGTAGTCAGAAAGCGGGACCCCGCCGAGAAGGACGCTCCCCGAAACCGGCCTGTAGAAGCCGAGCATCATTTTCACCATCGTTGTCTTCCCGCTCCCCGATGCGCCGACAATCGCTGTCACCTTGCCGTGGGGTATCGTCACGGTGACATTATCAAGAACTTTCTCGGAATGCGGCCCTTCATACTGGAAGACAACGTTCTGGAACTTTAAGTCGGCACCTTCCGGAATCTCCCCTATGTAGTCTTCGTCATGCGTTTCCTCGTCTTTTCTTTCATGAATCTCGCCGAGCCTTTCCAAAGATATCCTTGCGTCCTGAGCTTCCTGAACGAAACTGATGAACTGGGAGATAGGAGCGTTCAGTTGTCCGATGATGTATTGCATGGCCGTCATCATTCCCAGGGTCATGTCGCCGTTTATTACGGCGCTGGCGGCAAGAAAAGAGACAAGGAGGTTCTTCGTCTGGTCAATGAATGTTCCTCCGACTTTCTGTGTTTGTCCGAGCGTCAGACCTTTGACGCTTACGTTGAAAAGCCGTGCCTGAATGCGTTCCCATTCCCAGCGCTTCTGCTTCTCACATCCGTTGAGTTTGATGTCCTGCATCCCGTCGATTAGCTGGATGATGCTGCTTTGGTTGGCGGCAGCCTCTTGGAACCGCATATAGTCGAGTTTGCGCCTTCGTTTCATGAATAGCAAGATCCACGTTACATACAGGGCACTCCCGAGAAGAAAAACTCCGAGTATGGACATGTCGTATGCTCCCATGACGACTGAGTATATGGCGAAGGTCACTAAGGACATCACAATGCTCAGAAGGGTCCCTGTCAGGAAGGACTGGATGCGGCTGTGGTCTCCGATTCTCTGCATTATGTCGCCATGCATCTTGCTGTCGAAGAACGAGATGGGAAGCCTCATCAGCTTTGACAGGAAGTCTGAAATGAGGGAGATGCTCACTCTTGTCGTCATATGGAGCATGAGCCAGCTGCGTATCAGTTCGTTGGCCATTTGCCCAAGTGTAAGGACAAGTTGTGCCATGAGCATTATGACGACAAAGTGGAGGTCGCTCGTCCCTATGCCGACATCAATGACTGACTGGGTGATGAATGGCAGAATCAGGCTGATGATGCTGCCTGTCAGCATGGCAAGCAGCAACTGCACTATGAACTTGTTGTATGGCTTAAGGTAACCGAGGAGGCTGGGAAAATCAAGTCGGAATTCCGAATCATCTCCTTCTGTATAGAATTGCGGAGTCGGCTCCAGGAGCAGGGCAATTCCTGACTGCTCATCTGCGGCTTGCTCCCATGACTTTCTGAACTGGGTTTCAGTATACTTGAGCAGACCTGAGGCAGGATCCGAGACATAAATGAAAGTCTTTCCCCGCTTGACTTCAATCTTGTAGACGACTACAAAATGCTTCTGGTTCCAGTGGACTATGCATGGAAGCCGGGCATCCTCGCAGAGTTGCCTGAAGCTTATCTTCACGCCTATCGTCCTGAACCCTATTGTTTCCGCGGCATCGCTTATTCCGAGCAGTGATACTCCTTCTCTTGAGACATGGCATTTCTCCCGCAGGGTCTGGAGCGAATAGTTTTTGCCGTAGTATTTGGCAATGATTCGCAGACAGGTCGGGCCGCAGTCCATTGTGTCAAGCTGGATGTATGTCGGGAATTTCTTAAGCATGGATATTCAATAGACCAAATATAACGTTTTCCGAATGTAATAAAAACATTTGGACTAAACTTGTGCCGGCATCCGGATTTGCGCTAAGTTAACTTTCTTAAACAGCAAATTCCAAAATCTTTGCGATTGTCTAAGAAGCTTTATTATATTTACATTTGGGAGCAGGTGGTCCTGCATATGGGAACTAACGGATTACGCTATCCCCGTGAACTGCTGACTCAATATCTAAAACTAATATTATTATGATGAAAAAATTGACTAAGGGCCAGATGGCTCAGATTTCAGGCGGTGATGCATCTTCATGCGGATGTGAGTGTGGTGAGATGTACTATTGCGTGGCTTTTAAGAACGGTGAAATCATCAAGCAGAAAAGTATTCAAGCATGTTCTGCGAGTGCTGCGGCGGATATACTTCATGCAGAGACTGGTGCTGATCAAGTTAACTGTACGAAGGATACAACATATTCCGGACAATTAGGAGATTGAAATTATGAGAATCATTAACATCTTAGCTGGTTTATTCTCATTGTCTCTTTTCGCGACATCTGTCGTGGCCCAGGAGACCTTCAAATACGAATCATCGTCTTCTGATCAAAAGGTATATCCAGCAGACACCTACTATGAAGGCGAATATTATATCGACCCGAATGTTATTTTTTCTGGCGTCAATATGATGGATTCCGTTGCCTTGGACAATGCCAAACTGCGTGTCACTTACGAGGCTCGAATCGTCCGGGATACAACGACACGCGTGCGGCTGAAAGATAGGATGATTACTTTGATTGGTAATAATTGGTACAAGACTTTCTGCTACACAGCCTGGAGGCGCAGCATGTGGGCCATGGCTCCTTCCTCTCTTGAACACAAATATCATAGTCTTCCTGGTTATAATATCGCGCTCCCCATCCAGATGTATAGGAATCTCAAGTCGAAGACGGTCAGAAATGTGATGATGCTTCCAATTGGAGCGAAAGGCGGTCAGTCCACCTACACGGAGAGCCAGCCGGTTTTTAAGTGGGCGTTGAAGGACACGGTGAAATCTATCGAGGGGTATAACTGTCAGATGGCAGAGACGGAGTATGCCGGCAGGGTGTGGACGGTGTGGTTCACTCCGGAGATATCTGTAGACTGCGGGTTCTGGAAGTTCTCCGGGCTGCCAGGTCTGATATTGGAGGCGAGTGACAAGAGCGGAGATTATTCATTTATGGTAAGTTCGATAGAAAATACGAAAGAGCCAATCAGCTTCTATAAAACAGGAAGGAAGGAAATCAGCAGGAAGGATTTCCGGGCTCTTGAGAAGGATGTTTACGCTCATCCCAATCGATACTCTCGTTATCCAGATGTTGACGAGGTAATTACTGCTGGCGGAAGGACCTTTTCCGTCAGGCCAGAACAACACGTTTACATGTACAATCCTATAGAATTGAAGTAGATTTCTTTTTAACCAAAAACAAATGCGATTATGAAAAAATTGACAAAGGGCCAGATGGCTCAGATTTCAGGCGGTGATGCATCTTCATGCGGATGTGAGTGTGGTGAGTTTTACTATTGTGTTGCTTTTAAGAACGGAGAAATCATCATGAAGAAGAGAGTCCAAGCATGCTCAGCAAGTGCAGCTGCAGATATGCTTCATGCCGAGACTGATGCAGATCAGGTTAACTGTACAAAAGATTCAACAAATTGCGGGCAATTAGGTGATTAAATTTATGAGGATTATTGGCATCTTTACTGGCCTGCTCTCGTTGTCACTTTTCGCTTCGTCTGTCTGTGCCCAGGAGACCTTCAAATACGAGTCATCATCATCTGAACAAAAGAAATATACTTATTATGAAGGTGAATATTATCTTGACCCGAAAGTTTCATTCTTTTCAGTCAGTCAGCGGGACTCCGTCGTTTTGGACAAGGCCAGGCTCCGTGTCATGTACGAAGCTCGGATTGTCCGTGATACAACTACTCGCGTGCGGCTGAAGGATCGCATGATAACTTTGATAGGGAATAACTGGTACAAGACCTTCGGCGATATGGGGTGGCGGCTGAATATGAGGAGTACAGTAGCCGACTCACTGGTGCATAAATACTATCGCCCCGATGGCTACAACATCGTGCTTTCATTCCAGATGTACAGAAATCTTAAGGCCAGGACGATAAGGAACGTGACAATGCTTCCATATATGGTAAACGGTCGGACAATATACACGGAGAGTCAACCGGTGTTCAAGTGGAAGTTGAGAGACTCGGTGAAATCTATCGAGGGGTACAGCTGTCAGATGGCAGAGACGGAGTATGCAGGCAGGGTTTGGACGGCGTGGTTCACTCCGGAGATATCTGTAGACTGCGGGTTTTGGAAGTTCTCCGGTCTGCCAGGTCTGATATTGGAGGCGAGTGACAAGAGCGGGGATTATTCCTTCATGGTCAGCTCGATAGAGAATACGGAGGAGCCGATAAGCTTGTATAGAACGGATAATAAGGAAATCAGCAGGAAGGAATCACGGGCTCTTGAAAAGGACGTTTACGCCCATCCAAGCCGCTACTCCCCTGATCCGGATGTGGACGAATTAATCACTACGGACACTAGGACGTTTGCCATTAAACCGGATCAACTTGTTTTCCCTTACAATCCCATGGAATTGAAGTAAAGACGATTATCGTGCTTTTGTCAAAACAGATTCGGAACATCCATCACATATTGAGGTTAAGTGGCCTTCGTGTATCCAATCTCGAAATTCACCGTCGCCTCATGAATCATCCTATGCCACATAGCATCAGGGCCATAAGCGACTTGCTAGATGAGTTTGGCGTAGACCATTCCGTCTATGCATCAACCATTAGTGAGGCTCTCAGCTTTCAAGGCAAAGCTGTGATTTTTCATGGGAATGACGTGTATTTCGATAAGGGAAGCCGAGTAGAAGAATTGCCGGCGGATGATGATTGCGTGCTGCTTACTGTTGACCATATCTGTAACGGCAAGAGTCATTCATATTCAGCTAGATATATTCTAAGCCAGATGGCATGGATATTCCTCGATAATATCTGGGTGGAAATGGCCGTTATAGCATGTTTTATGGCTATTCTGGTTTCTTTGCTGTACGGAAACCATTTCCGGGTCATCGTAATGAGCCAGGCCTTTCTCTGTATGATAGGAGCTATCGTAGCTGTTATGACTATTCCGGAATTTCTCCCGGAAGCCGCTTTCTTGGCTAAGGTTTGCAGACGAAATGGGCAGGATACATGCCGAACCTTGATTGATTCCGATGGCGGAAGATTTCTGGGAATCTTTCCCCTTGGAGTGCTTGCGTTTGCATTCTTCTCAGCCATGTTCCTGACTCTTATTTTGAGACCGGAGAGCTCACAATCTTTGGCATTGCAACTGAGCATTCTTTCCATACCGTTTGTAATCTATTCCATTATAACACAAGCAAGGAAAAGAATGGTCTGCTCTCTTTGTCTGACGATTGATTTGATATTATTCCTGCTTCTGATTTTCTCGACCTTCTCAGCAGTTTCGCTGAAATTTCAGGCTAGCCCCTCCCTGATATTCTGCCTTGGCTTCTTATTGACATACGCAATCCTTCTCGCCGCCAAAGAGAATCGTGCCGGCGAGCGGAGACAGGAGATGCTGCATGGCCGTCTGGAAAAGATACTCCTTTGGCCAGATATGTTGTGGAACTTGATTTCGAGAACTGAGGTAAGGGTTCCTGTTGAAGATATAAGGATGTCAAGGCCGATTGCGAATAACTTTGATTCCGGCCATTCGTTCCAGTTTTTTCTCGGGCTGGATTGCCGTTACTGCGGCGAAGCCCTCAAAGTCATCAGTGAATTGGTTTCGAATGATGTTGGAATTCGCATTGAAATATTCATCTATGCAGAGAATGATAATTCTGAAAGCTCGAAAGCGGCGAAAGCCATAGTCGGAGATGCTGTGAGTGAGGATGGCTCCTGGAACATTCCTCGGTTGCTTGAAGACATCGATGGCTGGAGAATGAAAAGAAAAAGGCCTGCTATCAACTCCAATGCTATTCTCTCAGAAGAGATTTTGGATTCTCACCGGAGAATCTTTGAAAAATACGACATTAATCACACGCCGACAGTATTGGCGGACGGCAGAAATCTGCCTTCATTCTATGTAATTAAGGATATTCCTTTTATTGTTTAACCCAAAATCAATCGGCTGCGTTGTAGAGACTAACTGATTATGCTATATGCTAAAACGGCTGACTTAAACATCAACAACTAAAATTTACGTTATTATGGAAAAATTGACAAAGGGTCAGATGGCCCAGATTTTAGGAGGGGATGCATCTTCTTGCCCTTGCGGCTGTGGAGAAAACTACTATTGCGTGGCCTATAAGAACGGTCAAACTCTCAAAGAAGATAATGTTAAGGCAGATTCTCTGAGTGAGGCGATAGACAAGTTTTATGCTGAGACACGCGCAGATCAGGTTAGCTGTACGAAAGAATCAACGAAGTGCGGACACTTAGGCGAATAAATTTATGAGGATTATTGGCATCTTTACTGTCCTGCTCTCATTGTCTCTTTTCTCTTCATCTCTCTGTGCTCAGGGGACTATTAAATACGAATCTTCATTTAATCAATCGAATGATTCATACGACAACTATTATGAGGGAGAATATTATCTTGACCCGGATGTATTCTTCTATGCCGTCAACCTATCGGACTCTGTAGCATTGGATAAGGCCATCCTTCGGGTGACTTACGAAGCGCGGATAGTCCGTGATACGACGACCCGTTTGCGACTGAAGGACAGAATGATAACTTTTATTGGAAATTATTGGTACAAGACCTTCGGCGACATGAGCTGGAGAAGGAATATGAGAAGTACTGTAGCTGACTCTCTGGTGAGCAAATACTATCCGCTTGACGGCTATGCCATCGTGCTTCCCGGCCAGATATACAGGAATCTCAAATCTGGGACGATAAGAAATGTGATGATGCTTCCATACGGGGCGAAGGGCGGACTGTCAATCTACGCTGAGGACCAGCCGGTTTTCAAGTGGGAGTTGAGAGACACGGTGAAAACCATCGAGGGGGTACAGCTGCCAGATGGCAGAGACGGAGTATGCTGGCAGGGTGTGGACTGTGTGGTTAACTCCTGAGATATCGGTAGACTGCGGATTCTGGAAGTTCTCCGGTCTGCCAGGTCTGATAATGGAGGCGAGTGACAAGAGCGGGGATTATTCCTTCATGGTCAGCTCAATAGAAAATACGAATGAGCCGATAAGCTTGTACAGGACGGAGAAGAAGGAAATCAGTAGGAAGGAATTCCTGTTCCTTGAGAGGGCTGTCTACGCCCATCCCATCCGATACAGCGCTAATCCAACTCTTGGACAATTAATTGAAACAGATGCTGGAACTTTTTCTCTGAGTCCTGAGCAGCTAGTCTACCCTTACAACCCTATGGAATTGAAATAATTATTGCGATTCCGCCAGGCTACCGGAATCCTCGCTATGGCTAGCAGACGATGAGACCTGACGTTATTCAATTCCTTTTAAGGCAACCCGTTCATTGTGTAACCATCATAACTATAGAGAAGAGATGACACATTTTAAAATGAATTTTCTGGCGGCATCAGTATTTGCCATTCTTTCAGCGTTTTCCGCATTTGCCCAAAACAGCGTCAGCGGAAGCGTATCATATGCCAATGACGGGAAACCGGCTGTTGGAATCAACGTGCTTGCAAGAATTCCCGGAAAGCCCAGCATCATAGGTTTCACAACGGTAGGGGATGATGGAACGTTCTCGGTTTCCTACAAGAGTCAGACCGATTCAGTTGAGGTGGTAATTTCGGGCCTCAATGTGAAAGCTAATTCTGTAATTGTCCGTTCAGGAGCGGAGAACGTCAGATTGACTGTTGAATTAGAGGCACAGAAAATCCGAGAGGTGAGTGTCAGCGCCGATGCGATAGAAGCTTATGGAGACACTCTCTCGTACAACGTCGCGAGTTTCAGCAATGCAAAAGACCGTTCAATAGCAGACGTGCTGAAGAAGCTCCCTGGCGTCGATGTGAAGAAAAGCGGCGAGATAACATATAACGGAAAGGCTATCAACAAGTTCTACATAGAGGGGCTGGATATGCTCGGCTCGCGGTATGGAATTGCGTCAAACAATATTCAGGCAAAAGATGTCGCGGCGGTCGAGGTCTATGAAAATCACCAGCCTGTCAAGATGCTCCAGAATTGGGTAAGCAGTGATCGGGCGGCTATCAACCTCAAACTTAAAGAGGGCGCGAAGAATGCGTGGAATGCCATACTGGAAGCCGGGGCCGGACTCTCGCCTGCACTATGGACCTTAGAGGCTTCTCCTATGATGTTCATGAAGAAATTCCAGTTCATAGGCACCTATAAGACCAACAATACCGGTAACGATGTCTCCAACGAACTGCGGTCATTCTCAAGAGGAGGCGCAGCCAGCGGTTCCATGAGACTGAACATCACCGCTCCGGGAGAACCGCCGATAGACGAGAGTCGGTATCTGGACAACGAGATTCATTCGGCATCAGCGAACACCATCAGAAAGGTCGGTGCAGACGGCGACGTGACGGCTAATGTCGCTTATGTCCATGATTACAGAGTTTCTGACGGCAGTTCAAAGACGACCTTTTTCCTTCCTGACGGGAGTGAGCTGATAGTTCCGGAGAGTATCTCCGCCAATACGGTCAAGAACTGGGCAAGCGTCAACATGCAGTACCGCCTGAACTCTAAAAAAGCGTACGCAATCGAGAATTTCAACCTGGAAGGCAGAAAGTACAGCGAGTATGGCCTTACTTTGGCCGGCACCGGCGCCACTGACCAGAAGCTCTCATCCCCATATGTTGCCATTACCAATAACATGGAAATGAACAAGAGGGTAAAGGCCTGGCGCCTTACCTTCAAATCCAACATGGATTGGGCTAATCTTCCTTCGGACTTGAGCGTCAATACTACTCCGTTTCCTGAAATATTTTCTACGGATACAGGGTCGATCAAAGCCGTGCAGAACCTTCACTCCAGCAGATTCCACACTGAAAATACTCTCGGGGCTACTTTCAACGACAACGGATGGTCCGTGATGCTCCAGACAAACTTTAATCACATGTCCGACAACATGGCATCTTCACTTGTCGGGAGAACAGAAGCCGGCGGAAGGATTGAAGCTGCTGACAGCATGAGGAACGATGTCAATTTCAAGAAGACGGATATTATTCCTCATGCCTCGATAATCTATATGAAGGGCATGACCTGGATGATATACGCATATCTGCCGCTTGACTTCAACTTCACTTCCCTGAAAGACAAGAATTCCGGCGTTGACCTTTCTGCCAGGAAAATATTTTTCTCTCCGACATTGAATGCAAGTTACTCAAGCACTGGGCTCCGTGTGAGCGGTTCTACATCCTATGGTACTTCTTTCGGCGACATCTGGGACTCATACCCCGGGTATATAATGACAAATTACAGGAGCATAGGGAATATGGATGGCCGTCTTTCAAAAAGAAACACTTTCAACGCCAATCTTTCTGTGTCCTTCAGGAATGCAATCAAGGGAATCTTCGTTACCTTAAGTTCCAATTATTACAAGAGCAAACGTAATATGGCCTACAATACCGAGTATTCCGGAACATTGTCGAGGGTGTCTGCGATTATGATGGATAATGACCGGTCTTCTCTGTCCGCCGGTATCAATATCGACAAGCGGTTGTCTGTCATATCCACGACGGTGAAGATGTCAGGGAATTGGGACAGGTCATGGTCTGACAATTTCATACAAGGCCGTTACGAGTCAGGCATAAGCGACATGATTTCGGGGAGCCTGAGAATAGACTCCAAGCTGTCCAAATTCACGATTTTCACGTATGACGGCATGTTCTACAGGAGCTTGACCAAATTCGGGAACTACGAATACCCGGGCATCAATGTTCTCAGGCAGTCCGCTGCCCTTGATTTCATCGCAGGAGATAAGTTTATTTTCAGCTTCGGGGCCCAGCATTTTTACAATAGCACCATAGCTTCCGGAGACAAGAATATCTACTTCCTCGATTCTTCCGTCTCGTTCAAGGCGGGCCGCTTCACTTATTCCATTGAGGGACGTAACCTCTTGAACCGTAAGACATTCAGTTCCAAGATGTATTCTGCTATCTCTTCATATTCATACACCACCGACATCCGTCCGGCATCTGTGCTTCTCAAGGTCAGATTCGCTCTCCGATAAGCTTGTAAGAAGGAAATTTTGTGTTTTTGCATCTACTGATGCACTTAACAAGAAACAGAACTGCCATGGTGAAAAAGACAACGCCGCTGGTCTTGGCGGCACTTCTTCTCGGCTTTCAGTCGAAAGCTCAGAATCCGAACGTACTTCTCATTGTCGCCGATGACCTCGGTCTCGGCGATGTAGGAGCATACGGCAATGATTTCGGACTCACGCCGCATCTCGATACCCTTGCCTCTCAAGGACTTTTGATGAGGAACGGCTATGCCACTTCCGCCACATCCACTCCGAGCCGATACGGAATTTTCACTGGGATGTATCCATGGACTAATCCTATGGCCCACATTCTTGCCGGAAACGACCCGCTTATCATTGCTCCTGACCTTCCGACGATGCCTAAGATGTTCCAGGAGGCTGGCTATGCTACCAGCGCAGTGGGGAAATGACATCTTGGGATGGGAAGCGGAAACGTCGATTGGAACAAGCATATCGAGCCTTCAGCCAATATCGTGGGCTTCGACTATACCTATCTTCTGCCCGCTACCGTGGACAGGGTGCCTTGTGTCTATGTCGAGAATGGCGATGTTGTAGGCCTCGACCTTTGACTCTCTGGGGATTCTTGACAATACACTGGTAATTTTCACTTCAGACAACGGAGCCGTGTTGCAGGACGGGTACTTGGATAATGCTCTTGAACTCGCCCGCTCGGAGGGCTACGACCCTAACGGGGGGCTTCGCGGAGGGAAGTACAGTCTCTTCAACGGAGGCACCCATGTGCCTTTCATCGTCTACTGGAAAGGCCATATAAGGCCTTCTGTGTCTGATGCTTATATCTGCCAGGTTGACCTGTTCGCATCGCTCGGGAAGCTGATTGGCGGATCTGTTCCTTCCGGACTTGACAGCCAGGAGCATCTGTCCGTACTTCTCGGACGTAAGCTTCACGGTGGCCGGCGGGCTCAGGTGCTTGAAGCCAAGAGCAAGCTTGCCCTGCGATGGAAGAACTATGAGATGATTCCGCCGTATTCCGGCAAGGAATGCAATTCCACGGGAAACGAAATCGGTAATCTTCGGGAGTACGCTCTATTCGACATGGACGCGGATCCGGGAGAGAAACATAATCTCGCTTCGGAGAAGCCGCGGCTGCTTCGAAAGATGCAGAGGATGTACACCAGAATGGTCGGACCATATTACAAGTCCGGCCTTGAGGACGAACCGCTTCAGTAAGCTATGGATAGAAGGAATTTCTTGAAAGACAGCGCCTTGGCTTTCATAGCGGCGCATCTAGGGGGCCTCGGGCTTTTTGCCAAGGACTCTTCTTCCGTTAATACATCGGAGGTTTTCTCCGGTGACGACAGCTGCGTTGTTCCCGGTCCTTTGAAAATCCGCTTCCTAGGCACAGGTGCGGCGGGTTGGACGGAGAAATGGTTCGGCAATTACCACCGCAATCATTCGAGCATTCTCATCGACGACCATCTGCTCATCGACTTCAACGCCATGGCCGCCTCCATGATTCCGGAAGGCATCCATCCGAAAACCATCTTCTACACCCATTCCCATGTTGATCATTTCAATGCGAAGGATGCGCTGGAGCTTGGCATCGAAAGGGTCTTCCTGAGCAACACCTTGATGGCCCAGGCTACTTCCGAGTTCGAGAAGGCGGCAGCTGAGACAGGGCTCAAGATGCCGCAGATAATAGGACTTAACACCCTTCGTCCATACAGGGTCGACGGGATAACCTTCAAGCCGTTGCCGGCGAACCACGGGACGAACATTCCAGGCGAGCAGGCTCTCATCTACCTCCTTGAGAAGGGTTCCGCAAGGGACCTTTATGCTACCGACACGGGGGTAATCCCGGCTGTAGGAGCGCAATACGCCGGCTTCGACAAGCATTGCAAGGTGCATTTCCCGCTGACCGGTCTCATAATTGAGTCTACAATGGGCATGGACCATGACGAGGATTTCAGAATGTTCACCCATTCGAGTACAGCTCTCGTACTTCGCACAGCCCGCATGCTCCAGCACTATGGACTCCTGACACTGAAAGAAGACGAGCATGTATATCTTACCCACTTGTCGCGCACCCTCAACCCCACTCCGGAAGAACTCGAGAAGAATCCGCTTCCAGAGCCCCTCTTTACAGCCTATGACGGCCTGGAGGTTATCTTTGACTAAACATTCTTCTCTTCGACAGCTACCTCCCGATAGCTTCAGACTTCAGCACCCCTTTCCAATTCGGCGAAGACGAAGCAGCCGGGGTCGTGGGAATTGATGATTCCGATGGCCTGGAGGTATGAGAAAACGGTGACGGTTCCGGCGAAACGTAAGCCGCGCTTTTTAAGGTCCTTTGAAACCTCGTCAGAGAGAGCATCCAGGGTAACCGTGATGTCCTCTCTGATTGTTTTGCCCTTGGTGAAGTGCCAGATGTAAGCGTCAAAACTCCCGAATTCTTTCTGTAAGTCTAAGAATAGCTTGCTGTTAGATATAGCAGCTAGAATTTTCGCCTTGTTACGGACAATCCCAGTGTCGCTCATCAGGCTCGCAACCTTCTCCTCTCCGTATGCCGCGACCTTCGCGGGGTCAAAGCCGTCAAAAGCCTTGCGGAAATTCTCCCGCTTGCTAAGCAGCAGCCTCCATGAAAGCCCCGCCTGGAAAAACTCCAGAAGAAGCATCTCATATAGTTTGCCATCGTCATGGAGCGGCCTGCCCCATTCCTCGTCATGGTATTTCAGATATACCGGGTCATCTTCCGGCACCCACCTGCATCTCTTCTTCTCCATGGATCTTCTATTTAATTTTTCTCGATCTTTTTCTTGAAATCGTCCAGTTACTTTTTCTCGAACTCGTCGAGAGCCTGCGCCATTAGGACTCGGCCCTTTTCCGAAATCTCGCTGCCTTTGGCGTAGTCAGGAATCGCCCCATAGGTATCCATGGACATTTTGACCAGAATGTCTGGCTTATAGATCAGGGTCTCAAGTTTTGCGATTGTGTGGTTGGCAATTCCAAAAGACCGGGTGAGGATGGTGAAATAATTGTCGTCCGCGCCTTCTTTCGGGGCTTGATTCGGCGTGACGTCGTTTACGTCGAAGCCGACCAGGAGGTCATGGCCATTTCTGGCAACATAGCCGAGTGGGAAGGTGCTGGTGATGCCTCCGTCGACAAATGTCTGGCCGCCATATTTTACCGGCATGAAAAGGCTGGGAATTGAGATGGATGCTCTGATTGCCTCGAAAAGCTTGCCTTTCCGGAACACTTGAGGCTCGCCGGAGTAAAGGTCGGTGGCGATGGCAACGTATGGGATGCGAAGCGTCTCTATCTCAACGTCTGGAACCACGGAATCTATGGCTTCCATCACCTTCATGCCTTTCAGCAGGTAGCTGCTTCTCACCGTGAAATCCAACAGCCTCATCAACTTAAAGTTGTTCAGCGAGAACAGCCATTCCTTGAATTCCTGAAGTTTTCCGGCGGCATAGATTCCGCCTACCAGGGAGCCGATGGATGAGCCGGCTACTGATGTGATATTGTAGCCCCTGGATTCAAGCTCTTCTATCGCGCCTATATAGGCAAATCCCCTTGGCCCGCCGCTTGACAGCACAAGCGCAACGTCTTTTGTCTTCATCTCAACGTCTTTTGTTTTCACGAATATACCAAATTTCACGAATTTGCCCTATCGCTCTTTTAGCAATATGCCCTATTGCTAGCCCCTTCCCCCTTCACCCAAATATTTTGCACTTGGGCAGATGGCACTACAATTGCATTGTGTGAGGCGGTTCAAATAAATAAAATCTCATGAAGAAAATTATTCTTATGGCCATGACGGCCTTGCTGATCATTTCCTGCTCTTCAAAGAAGAGCATCGATTTCACAGAAGCTGAGAACTATTTTGTAAACAACAACGTGACTGGTGAAGTGCCTTCCGCAATCACTTCCCAGGACGATTTCAATAAATATTTCGGGATGGCTGCCACGATGTCTCCTGACGGCAATCCGACTGCAATCGACTTCTCAAAGCAGTTCGTTATTACGAAGGTCTTGCCTGTGACTAGCAAGGAAACTGAAATTGAACCAGTCTCAGTCACAAAGAACGGAAATCAGCTCGTTGTAGAATACACTGTGAAAGAAGGCGAAGAAATGAGCTACTCAATCTGCCCGTTCTTCGCAATCATCCTAGCCAAGGAATATGCCGAGCTTCCTGTGACCTTCCAAGAGAAGAGCTTGTAACCGGTTATCTCGGCCGCCTCGGCCTGAGTGATGCATTTTGATCTCATTGACAGTTAAAATTTACGTGATTTAGTTCAAAAAGAGAAAATTCTCTTTAAGATTCGTAAAAAGTATCTTTTGCGCGATAGTTTTGTCACCAGCAAGCTTGCGGACTTTGGCTATTTTTATGCCAGTCAAAGTTGAATTGAGATGAATGGGACAAAGAGATGCTGGCATTTGTGTTCGGAAGAGCTGCCCGACAAGTTGCTGTTTAATTCACTGGATGATTTCAGAATTGGGATTAACAGCATCCCTGTCGCTCTTCAGGGCACTAGTGTGGACATCTATTGCTTCACGCTGATGAACAATCATTTCCATTTTCTTATCGGAGGGGCCCAACGCGAGGTCTTGAAATTCTTTGCCCGATTTAAAACCAGATTGGGAAGAATGCTCACTAAAGGTCCAAGTCAGTTAGAGGGGGTCCGTCCATATTTGGTTGAGGTGACAAGTGGTGAGATGTTCAGAACGGAGGTGGCGTATATTCTCCGCAATTGTCTAAAGGCTGGTATAAGCAATCCTTATACCTATCCATGGAATACTTGCAGGCTGTATTTTAGAGACAGAATATTCGATGCCAAGCCGGAGAATCTCGAAGGAAAGACAGAAAGAGAGATCCGTGCGATGCTTTCAATAAGTAGGAGAATGCCAGCTAAATATGTGACTTCGAATGGCTTCATCTTACCAGAGTCGTATGTGAATGTCAAGGAGGTTGAGCGGATTTTCGGCACTTCTGTGAATTTCTTCATGAAACTGCGAGACTGGAAAGTTGAGCAGGATAGTGCTGAGGCTGAGAAGCGTGGAACTGGGACTATGTATGACGATGTCACGCTATTGGCTAAACTGGATCTGGAATTCAAGAGATATGGGGTCAGCGGCTTCGGGGATATGGATGAGCAATTACGAAGGATTTTTGCCCGCATACTCCGGAATAAATATGGCTCTAATCTCAAACAAGTCTGCCGGCTCACTGGTCTAGACACTGAAACTGCCCGACGGGTAATCGGCTTGAGGTAGGGCAAAGTCGGGCCTCTCGCGTAAAGTGCTGGCTATCAAACGCTTGTAAAAAGTGCTGAACTTTGCCCCCTGAAAATCGGAGGGGCAAGGTCGGGCCCCTCGCGCAAAGTGCTTGCTATCAACCGCTTGCAAAATGCGCTTAACCTTGCCCCTATGGTAGGTGTGGGGGTGGTCGGGCGGAATGAACTGTGCACTGAGGAGAAATGTGCAAAAGTGGAGGAAAATGACGGTGGGAATAGCGTGTGGTTGCGTGTGGTGAGGCAAAATTTAGAGGTTTGGAAAAAGATTGATAACTTTGGGGAGTTTACGAAAGCGCACTGAATTGAGCGAGTGTTTTGGCGGTGACAAGCCGCGGAACCGCCGATGTGGGCCGAATGGAATGGGGCGGCGGGGTGCGCAGTATGGATATAGGAAACTGATAACCGAAATTTGATAATCTGAACATGAATAATCGGGAAATGGATAATCTGAAAATTTTCGGGGAGGCTCTCCCCAATATTCCTTGGCAGGAGCGGCCCTCAGGCTGCAATGATCCACTGTGGAGATACTCCGGGAATCCGGTTATAAGGCGCGACCTTCTCCCGGATTCCAATAGTATTTTCAATTGCGCGGTGGTGCCTTTCGAGGGCCGTTTCGCCGGCGTCTTCAGGGTCGATGATAAGAATCGCCGCATGACCCTCCATGCGGCCTTCAGCGATGACGGTCTCCACTGGAAGATCAATCCCGAGACGATTAAATTCCGCTGCGAAGACAAAGAGATCGGAGAATGGGTCTATGGCTATGACCCCCGCGTCGTGAAGCTCGGAGACACCTACTATGTGACATGGTGCAATGGTTACCATGGCCCTACGATCGGCCTGGCCGAAACCAAGGACTTCAAGACCTTCGTTCAGAGAGAGAACCTCCTGCTGCCATATAACCGCAACGGCGTCCTCTTCCCTAAAAAGATTCATGGCAATTATGCCCTCCTCTCGAGACCGAGTGACACCGGCCACACCGCTTTCGGAGACATCTTCTATTCCGAGTCTCCGGATCTCACCTTCTGGGGCCGGCATCGCCACGTCATGGCCCCGGCTCCTTTCGAAGTGAGTGCATGGCAGTGCATGAAAATCGGCGCCGGTCCGGTTCCGATCGAGACAAGCGAAGGCTGGCTCCTCTTCTACCATGGAGTACTGCATTCCTGCAATGGCTACGTCTATGCCTTCGGCTCCGCCCTTCTAGATCTCGAAAATCCATGGAAGGTCATAGCACGCAGCGGCCAGTATCTCATCAGCCCGCGCGAAATCTACGAACTCACAGGAGACGTGCCGGACGTGACCTTCCCTTGCGCCGCCCTGACCGACCCGGAAAGCGGCCGCATCGCCATTTATTATGGCTGCGCGGACACAGTCACCGGCCTGGCCTTCGGCTACATTCCTGAAATCATAGAATTCACGAAGAGAACCAATATACTCTGATGCACCTGCTCGCCTTAGCCACCTTCCTTGCCGCTTCCCTGACGGATTTCGTCAACCCCTTCATAGGTACGACAAATTTCGGAGCCACCAATCCCGGAGCCGTCGTTCCTAACGGCATGATGAGCGTCACGCCTTTCAACGTGACCGGATCCGACATGAACACCTGGGACAAAGACAGCCGCTGGTGGTCCACCCCCTACACTTCTGACAACAAGTATTTCACCGGCTTCAGCCACGTGAATCTCAGCGGAGTAGGCTGTCCGGAGGCCGGGGTCGTGCTGACTATGCCGACGAAGGGGCCGGTCAACCCGGACCTCCATTTCTATGGCTCCGAGATAGCGGAGGAGGTGGCGAGGCCAGGCTACTACAAGGCCAGCCTGCCCGGCTACGGCATCAAGGTCGAAGCTTCGGCTACAAAACGTTCATCCATAGAAAGATACACCTTCCCGGCAGGAGAGGGCAATATCCTGATAAATCTTGGCGAAGGCCTCACGAACGAGACCGGGGCCTGGGTCAGGAGGCTCGGCCCGGGAGAGTATGAGGGGATGCGTTTCGCAGGGACCTTCTGCTACAACTCCCAGGCTGTTTTCCCGATTTATTTCTATATAAGGGTAAGCAAAAAACCGGATAAAGAAGGTTTCTGGAAGAAGCAGAGGCCCATGACGGCGGAGGCCTCCTGGGACAGCGACCAGGGTAAGTATAAGATTTACAATAAGTACGATAAAGAAATAGCCGGAGATGACATTGGCTGCTGGATGAGTTTCGCGGACCTTGGCGAGGGCGAGGTGGTCTGTCTGGAAATGGGCATATCCTTCGTCAGTCCTGAGAATGCGAAGATGAATCTTGAGGCGGAACAGAAAGGCTTTGATTTCGATGCCGTAGCCCTTGCCGCGGACAGCCTCTGGGAAGCCGACCTCGGACGCATAAAGGTCAAGGGAGGGACTCAGCGGCAGAAAGAGGTCTTCTATACTGCCCTCTACCATACCTTGATCCACCCTTCCGTTCTGAACGATGTCAACGGAGACTATCCCCTGATGGAGTCCCCGATGAGAGCTGTCGGAAAAGTAGAGAAAGGGCATGAGCGCTACACGATCTTCTCCCTTTGGGACACCTATCGCAACCTTCATCAGCTCATGACCCTCGTCTGGCCGGAAAGGCAGATAGACATGGTCAGAAGCATGGTTGGAATGTATAAGGAATGGTGCTGGCTGCCGAAGTGGGAGCTTTTCGGAAGGGAGACCTTCACCATGGAGGGAGATCCGGCCATCCCTGTAATTACGGACACCTGGCTCAAGGGTCTGAGGGACTTTGACATAAACCTCGCCTACGAGGCCGCGGTTAAGAGCGCGACGACAAAGGGTGAGGCCAATCCGATGCGTCCGGACATTGATCCTTATATAGAGAAGGGCTATATCCCGCTGGGCTATTTCTCGGCGGATTTCAGCGGAGACAATTCTGTCTCTCACGCCCTTGAATATTATGTCGCCGACAACGCTCTCTCTCTCCTCTCTTCCGCCCTTGGCCATGAAGACGAGGCGAGGCTCTTCAGGGAGCGTTCCCTCGGCTATAAGAACTATTACAGCAAAGAGTCCGGGACTCTCAGGCCTCTGACCTACGAAGGAAAATTCCTTGTTCCTTTCGACCCGAGACAGGGAGAGAATTTCGAAGCCGTACCGGGCTTCCATGAGGGCAGCGCCTGGAACTATACCTTCTATGTCCCTCATGATGTCGAAGGATATGCGGAATTGATGGGAGGCCGCAAGGTCTTCACCAAAAAACTTCAGAGAGTCTTCGACGAAGGGCTCTATGACCCGGCGAACGAGCCGGACATAGCCTACGCCTATCTCTTCAGTCGTTTCCGCGGAGAGGAGTGGCGCACTCAGAGACTGGTCTCCGGCCTTCTCGAAAAGTACTATACCACCAAGGAAGACGGGATTCCTGGCAACGATGACGTCGGGACCATGTCTGCCTGGGCAGTCTTCTCCATGATGGGCTTCTATCCTGACTGCCCTGGAGAACCATATTACACTCTCACGGCTCCATCCTTCGATGAAGTGGAGATTCGTCTCGACCCGAAATATGCCGGGAGAGAGAGTCTCAAGCTGACGAAGACGGGCGTCGGTGCCATAGTCTCCATGAAGCTCGGAGGCAGGCCTATCCGCAAATACAGGCTTTCCCATGATGAACTTCTCAATGGCGGGAGCCTTGAATTTAAGTGCAAATGATAACACTAAACGATATGAAATTATACTTAATCACGGCTATAGCTCTTTCCGCGGCCCTTTCTGTCTCTTGCGGCAGCAAAGGCGGCGCCTCTTCGGAGCCTGAAGACGACCTCGTAAAATACGTCAACCAGACCATAGGGACAGGCGGGCACGGCCATGTCTTCCTCGGCGCCTCGGTTCCTTTCGGCATGGTCCAGCTGGGCCCGGTTAATGTCACCGAAGGCTGGGACTGGTGCTCAGGCTACCATGACACGGACACTTCCATCATCGGCTTTTCCCACACCCATCTCGAAGGCACCGGCATCGGAGACCTTCTTGACATCACCGTGATGCCGGTCACGGGGGACGTAAAATATGCCAGGGGCAGCCTTGATGACCCGCTCTCCGGCCTCTGGTCCGCTTTCAGCCATTCCAGCGAGAAGATCAGCCCGGGCCTCTATTCCGTAGATCTTGACCGCTATGGGATTCACGCTGAGCTTACAGCCAGCGAGCGCGTAGGAGTTCACCGCTACACCTTTCCTCAATCCGACAAGGCCGGAATCGTCTTCGATTTCCAGAATGGCGGCAACTGGGACCGTGTCACCGATGTCCACGTAGAGAAAGTAGGAGACAAAGCCCTCCAGGGCTTCAGACGCAGCCAAGGCTGGGCACACGACCAGATAGTTTATTTCTATGCCGAATTTTCCCGTCCCTTCGACTCCCTCGAAGTAATCAACGCAAACCTCGAAGCCCAGGGCGAGTATGCATCATACAGCGGACCTCTTTATGTCCGCGCGGACTACCGTACTGCCAAGGGAGAGAAGATTGTGCTGAAGGTCGCCCTCTCTCCTACAGGTATGGATGCCGCCAGGGCGAACATGGCGGAGGTTCCGGACTTTGACTTCGACAAGACCTCTCTCCAGGCCAATAAGGCATGGAATGAAGAACTTGGACGCGTCAAGATCAAGACCGAAGACGAGAAGAGCCGCGAGATTTTCTACACTGCCCTCTATCACACCATGATCCATCCTTGCCTCTTCGACAATCTCGATGGTTCCTACATGGGTTCCGACTTTGCCTTCCACAAGGGCGACGGCATCCACAATTACACGGTATTCTCCCTCTGGGATACCTACAGGGCCGAAATGCCTCTTCTCTTCCTGCTCCAGAGGGAACGGAGCTCAGATATGGTCAACACCCTGGTCCGCATATCCGAACAGAATGGAGGAAAGCTTCCTGTCTGGCATCTGATGGGAAACGAGACCGATTGCATGGTAGGCAACCCGGGCGTGGTCGTTGTTTCCGATGCCATAGTCAAGGGTCTGCCGGGAGTGGATCCGAAGCGGGCCTTCGCCCAGATAAAGTCCAGCCTCGCCATGGATGAGAGAGGTCAGGGCCTTCGCAAGAAATATGGCTATATCCCTTCCGATCTCTACAACGAGAGTATAGGCAACGACATGGAGTATGCCGTGGCCGACGGGGCCGCGGCGAATGCGGCAAAGGCTGTCGGCGACACGGCCGCGGAAGCCCTCTACAGGAAGATGTCCCACTCCTGGAGGACTTACATGGACCCTGAGACCAAACTTGCCAGGGGCCGTTTTGCAGACGGCAGATGGCGCCCTGACTTCGATCCTTTCATGTCTAACCACCGTCAGCAAGACTATGTGGAGGGGAACGCCTTCCAGTACACCTGGCTGGCTCCTCAGGATTTCGAGGGTATGGTGGACTTCTATGGTTCCGAAAAGGCTCTGGTATCCGCCCTGGATTCTCTCTTCGCCCAGCCTGAGAAAATTACGGGAGAAAACGCCTCGCCGGACATCTCTGGCCTCATAGGCCAGTATGTCCATGGCAACGAACCTAGCCACCATATTATCTATCTCTATTCCATGGCTGGCAGGCCTGACAAGGCGGCCGAAAGGGTTCGCGAGGTCTACTCCAAGATGTACACGAACGGCCGGGACGGTCTCGCCGGCAACGAAGACGAGGGGCAGATGAGCGCCTGGTATGTGCTTTCTTCCTTTGGCTTCTACCAGGTGGAGCCGGCTTCGACGCGCTTCTGGTTCGGCGCCCCGCTCTTCCCGGAGATGGAGCTTAAGGTTCCGGGCGGCATCCTCACGATCAAGGCCGAGGGTCTGGGTCCGGAGAACAAATACATCCGCAAAGTCTCCTTCAACGGCAAGACCCTTGACCGAGGATGGATTGGCTGGGACGAGATTACCTCAGGAGGAACCCTTGTCTACGAAATGGGGCCGAAACCTGAAATCTGGTATTAGAAAATTGATGAATCTATGAAACTTTATCCATTGAAATTCAAGCCCTTCCTCCGCGTCATGGTATGGGGAGGAAACAAGATCGCCACTTTCAAGGGCATCCAGACCGACCTCGAAAAAGTCGGCGAAAGCTGGGAGATTTCCGCCGTGCCCGGCCATGAATCCATAGTCAAGGGGGGAGTTTTCGACGGCAGGAGCCTGACCTCTCTGGTCAAGGAATACAAGGGGAAGCTCGTTGGTGAGCATGTCTATGCCAAAGAAGGTGACCAGTTCCCTCTGCTCGTCAAATTCATCGATGCGAGGGACGATCTTTCTATCCAGGTCCATCCCGATGACGAACTGGCCAGGGCGAAATACGATTCTAAGGGTAAGACAGAGATGTGGTATGTCATAGGCGCCGAGGCTGGAGCCCATCTTCTCTCGGGACTCTCCGAAGCCATAAGTCCCGAAGAGTACGAGCGGAGGGTGGCCGACAATACTATCACCGACGTCCTCGCAAGTCATGAGGTCAAGCCGGGAGATGTCTTCTTCCTGCCTGCCGGCAGAATCCACGCTATCTGTTCCGGCTGCTTCCTTGCCGAGATTCAGGAGACCTCCGATGTCACATTCCGTATCTATGACTACGGCCGTCTCGGTCTTGACGGAAAGCCTCGCGAACTACATGTGGAGCAGGCCAAAGAAGCCATAGACTACAAGGTCTATCCTTCCTATAGGACTGAGTATGAGCCACGTAAGGATGCCCCGGCCCGGGTCGTGGACTGCAAATTCTTTACTACCGATGTCTGGGATCTGGACAAGCCTGTACGCAAAGATCTTTCCGATATAGATTCTTTCCTTGTCGTGATCTGCGTCGGGGGAAAGGGAGAGCTTGTAGATGAGGAGGAAGGCGCCTGCGATTATTGCGGCCCGAGGAAGGAGAGAGTGTCTATCCGTCAGGGCGAAACCGTCCTCATTCCGGCCTCCGCCAAGGGCGTGAACTTCATCCCTGCCGATGGCTCAAACCTCCGCATCGTGACAAGCTATATCCGCTGAAAAGGAGACTGTCCGCGCCAGATAGAGGGCGCGGACTTAGAGAGATAAGGACCTGGATAAGGGGCGTCTGCCCGTCGAAAAAAATCTAGCGGTATTTGTCGAAATCTGAGAAGGCTGTGCCCGAGACGAAGTCCCGGTAGGAATTCTCGTCCTTAGGACAGATCAGAAGAACGTCGGGGGTGTCAATCACCATCATTCCCTTCAGCCCCTTTATGGCCACGAGCCTTCCGGCCTTGTCCGAGAAGACGATATTGTCCCTGGCATCCTCGCAGAGGGCCTTGCCGCAGTGGACGGCATTGCCGTTCTTGTCCTTCTTTAGGACTAAAGTCTCTATCTCGTTCCAGGTGTCCACATCCCGCCATCCGAAATCGGCGGGATAGAGCCAGGCCTTGTCCGTCTTTTCCATGACGGCGTAGTCTATCGAAATCTTGGGACAGTCGGTATAGGCCCTGTAGACGAAGGTCTGCTCGGCCTTTGTGCCGAAGGCTCCCTCCCAGCCGGAGAAGAGATGGGTGATTTCCGGTGCGTACTTCTCCATCTCTTCTTTTATCACGCGGGCCTGCCAGACAAAGATTCCGCTGTTCCAGTAGAATTCACCGCTTTTGTAGAAAACCTCCGCCAGCTCCGCTGAAGGCTTTTCCGTGAATGTCTTGACCTTGACCGGCTTCCCGGACTTGAAGGCCCCGGCTCCTCCGGCGGCCTGGATATAGCCGTAATTCGGGTCCGGCCTGTCCGGCTTCACCCCGAGGGTGACGAGGATTTCGTGCCCGGCCGCGTAGTCCATGGCTGAAGCCAGAGCTTTCTTGAATCCATCCTCGTCCTTGACTATGATGTCGGAAGGAATCATGGCGATGGTGGCCTCGGGATTCTTCTTGAGCATGAAATAGGTGGAATAGACGACGCAGGGCCCCGTCCTTTTCCCGTAAGGTTCGCGGATGATATTCTCCTCCGGCAGGAGCGGAATCTGCTCCCTTACCAGAGGGGCGTATTTCTCGAGAGTTATCACGTAGATGTTTTCGGCAGGTACTATCCCCAGGCAGCTGTCGTAAGAGGTTTTGACGAAGGAGTCTCCATTCTGCCCGAGTTCCAGGAACTGTTTCGGCCTGGCTTCCCTGCTGAGCGGCCACAAGGCATTGCTGGTGCCTCCGGCCATGATTATGCAATATTGGTTATTGTTCATATGTGGAGAAATTCATGTGTGTCCTGTCAATAATATATAGGTGTGTAGGCATTGGGGATATATCTCACTTGGGCCTTTCCTCCTTCGAAGATGACCGAAACCACGTCAAGCCAGGCGTCTGAATCTCCCTGAGGCTTCATCTCCAGATAACGCCTTGCCGCGGCCGCGATGTTATGCCGCTTCTTTCCCCTCACGTTCTCCTCCGGTTCCGCCGCCACCGGCGCAGTCCGGCTTTTTACCTCTACGAAATGTATGCCGTCAGGTGCGAGGCTGATTATATCAACCTCATAGCGGGCGGCTCTCCAGTTCCTTTCGAGAATTGTATGTCCGAGGCTTTCAAGATAGATGCAAGCCTCGTCCTCTCCCATCTTTCCTATCTTTCCACTGCTGTCCATCACTTATCCGAAATTAACGATGGTGATGCCCGTGCCTCCGTACTGGACTTGTTCGTCCTTGACGGAAACCACGCCGGGAGTGCCGCGAAGCATCTTCTGAATCTCCTCTCTCAGGGCTCCCGTCCCCTTACCATGCAAGATCCTGACCTCGCCGATCCCAAGCATTATGGCGTCATCGACATAATTCTTGACGATCTCAAGCGCATCGTTGACCCTCTGCCCCCTGACGTCAATCTCGGGCTTGAAGTTGAGCTTCCGTTCGCGGACCGAGGCATCTTCAATCACCCTCGGGGCCTTTGGAAGATCCTTCACTGCGGCCTTGTATTCGTTGGACGAGATCCTCTCCACCTTGTCCGCCGGGACCTTGGTGGTCATGTTGCCTACGACAATGGTGACAGCCTTGGAGGATACCCTGGAGACCTCTCCCACCATGCCGGTATCTTTCACTCTGACCTTCTCCCCGACAGAAATAGGCCCGTTACGGAAAGCCTCCATATTGTTTCTCTCGGCCCGTTCGGCCAGCATCTTAGCCCTTTCCTCCGGAGTGGCCCGCCTTTCTTTTCTCTCCTGCTCCCTCCTCTGCCTCTCGTCCAGCTGGCGGAGCTTCTTATCGATGTAGTCCTCCCGTTCCTGCTCGTCCTTTCGTTTCTTCTCCCCGAGGGCGCTTACAAAGCCCTGAAGCTCCTTTCGCGCGGCCTGGGTCTTTTCCTTCTCTGCCTGAGATTCGCGGATGGTGCGTATGGTATTCTCTACTTTCTTGTTGGCGCCTCTGACAATCTCCTCGGCCTCTTTCTTGGCCTGTCCCAGAATCTCCGCCCTGGTCTGCCTTATGTCCTCAAGCTCCTTCTGGTACTTTCCCGTGATGCTTTCGAGGGCCTTGTCCGTATTTCTTATCTTCTGGAGCTTCTCGTCAAGGGCGCGGCGGTTCCTGGCGATTTTCCTCAGATTCCTCTCCATCCCGACGTAGCCGTCACCGGCCCTCGACTCTGCATCCTTCACGAGTTCCTCCGGCAGACCCATCTTCCGGGCCAGCTCGAAGGCGAAGGAATTGCCTGGCAGACCCATCGTGAGCTTGAAAAGCGGGGCGATATTCGCCGCATCGAACTCCATGGCTCCGTTCGCCACTCCGCAGTCCTTGTCGGCGGCATATAGCTTGAGATTGGTATAATGCGTGGTGATGACTCCGTAGACTCCGCGCCTGTCGAATTCGCTCAATATCGCCTCGGCAATGGCGCCTCCGGCAGCCGGCTCTGTGCCGGAACCGAACTCGTCGATCAGCACCAGAGTCTTCGAGTCCGCCAGGGCCAGCATTGACTTCATGGCGAGAAGGAAGGAAGAATAGGTGCTCAGGTCGTTGTCGATGGACTGGCCGTCCCCAATGTCCACCATGATCCTGTCGAAAATCGTCAGCTCCGAGGTTTCCGAAGCCGGGATAAGCATCCCCCACTGGAACATGTACTGGAGCAGACCGGTGGTCTTCAGGCAGACAGACTTTCCTCCCGCGTTAGGCCCCGAAATCAGGAGAATGTGTTTGGAGGGCGTGAGGCTGAGGGTCAGCGGAACCACCTCCTTCCCCTCTTTGTGGAGGGCCTGTTCAAGGAGAGGATGTCTGGCCTTGCGTAAGTTGTGCTCCCCGTTCTGAGAAATGATAGGTTTCCCGGCCCTGAATTGGAGCGAGACCTGAGCCTTCGCCATAAGAAAGTCCATTTCTCCGATGAGCTTTGCATCTACCATCAGGTCAGGTATATATGGCCTGAGAAAATCGCTGAATACGGCCAGTATCCTCGCGATTTCCCTGGTCTCGGCGAAATGGAGCTCGCTGATTTCGTTTTCGAGTTCTACGACTTCGGCCGGCTCTATGAAGGTGGTTTTGCCGCTGGCGCTCTGGTCATATACAAAACCCTGGATCTTCCTCTTGTTCGAAGAAGGCACAGGGATTAGAATCTTCCCGTCGCGCATGACGGCTGAGATTCCGGAGTCCACTACACCCTCATCCTGGGCCTGACGCAGCACGGCGGCCACCCTCTTCGAGATGGCTCCCTCCTTGTCCTTCAGGTCCTTGCGGATTTTAAGCAGATCGTCTGAAGCCGTGTCCTTGATATCCCCGAACTTGTCGAGTATCTGGTCTATGCGGTCGTTCACGGCCTCGTAGTAGACAAGGCCGGAAGCAAGTTTCTTGAGATTCGGGTAGACGTTGTCCTTTATCCCGGTGAAGAAGGCGTTCAGCTTCCGCAGGGTGTCCAGCATGGTGCGGAGCTTTCCGAGGGAGAGGGTGTCTATGGCAGAGCCGGGATTCTGGAGAATCGAGAGAAAGCCCAGGCAGTCTATGAAGCCGTTGGAAGGAAACCGGTCCTCGAACATGGCCACGAGCCGCATCTCGTCCGTGAGCTCCAGCCTCTTTGAAATCTCCGCAGGGTCGGAAGAAAACGCCTCCTCCGCCGTCCTCTGGGCCGCATATTCAGTGCTGCATCGGTCCGAAATGGCCTTCCTTACCCTGTCAAAACCTAATTTCGCCTCTAATCTTCCGTCAAACATCGCCTGTTCAGTTTTTCTCGTCCTGTCCCTTGTTTCCATCTGTCTGCGGGCGGGCTTCCTGCCCCGAAGCTTCGGTCTGTGAAGTCTGTCTGTCCTGGGAAAGCGAGGCGCCCAGCAGCAGTTTCAGTTCGTTGATATTGTTTATCCTCGTCAGTATTCCGGCATGCACATAATGGATGCTCCCAGTCTGTTCGGAGACCACGATCACATCGGCATCGCTTACCTCCGTGATTCCTATGGCCGCCTTGTGCCTCATTCCGAAATTGGCCGGAATGTCCGTCCTCTCGGTTATGGGAAGGGTGCAGCGGGCTGCCACTATCCTGTCCTTGACCATGACGACGGCTCCGTCGTGGAGAGGAGAATTTTTAAAGAAGAGATTCATGATGAGCCTTCGGTTAATGTCGGCGTCGATCCTGTCACCGGTCTCTATGACATAGCCAAGGTCGGTGTGGTGCGGAATCACGATAAGGGCCCCGCATTTCTCCCCGGCCATGGACCTGCATGCTTCCGTAATCTCGTTGACCGACTCGTTGTTGAGGGACTTCTCTTCCTTGATCCCGAAGAGTTTTCTGACGAAGCCGATGCCCTTGGAGCTCGAGTCGTTGCCAATCTTCATGAGGAAGTGCCTTATTTCAGGCTGGAAAATCACTATCAGGGCTATGACGCCGACATCGATGAAGGTGCTGAAGAGGGCGGACATGAGTTTCATGTTCAGCGCCTCGACGACGACCATGATCACGTAGAAAAGGATGACGGCGATGAAGATGCCGAGGGCCTGGGAGTGGCGGATCCACCTGAAGACGAAATAGATTATCAGGGCGACCAGAAGGACGTCCAGCACATCTGTGATCGAGAGGTCCAGAAAACCGAAAATTTCAAGAGCCAAAGCCATTATCCTGTTTTCTTCTTTACAAAGATAAGCAATCCGAGCCAATTTATCTATAAGTCTAAATGAGATTGAATTTTAAAAGGATTTAATTTTCTAACAGAAAAAGATTTGCATTAAAAATATTTTTACTAATTTCGCATTTGCAAACATCCCATAACCACTACGAGGCTTCTACAGAGACCTACTTTAACATACCAAATACTTATGCTTCACAGATCAACGCTTACTGCCTTAAGCTCGCTGGCATTGATTGCCGGTTTCAGCCTCGCGACGGGAGAATTCTCCGTGCAGGCGGCCGAAGCCCTCGAGCAACAGGCCCAGAAACAACTTGTCACAGGCACAGTTGTAGATTCTAACGGACAGCCAGTCGTCGGAGCCAATGTCTTCCAGCAAGGCACTACTAACGGCGTCATGACAGATGCCAATGGGAACTTCTCTATCATGGTTACGGCAGGCTCAGTCATAGAAGTGTCCTTCATAGGATACAAGACTCAGACCTTCACTGCAAACACTACCAACGTAAGAATTGTCCTTCAGGATGACGCCGAGTTCTTGAATGAGAGCGTGGTCGTCGGCTACGGCATCCAGAAGAAGGAGAACCTGACCGGCGCGGTTGCCTCCGTAGATGTCGGCAAGGCTCTCCAGGGCCGTCCTATCGCCGATGTCGGCCGCGGTCTCCAGGGGTCCACTCCAGGTCTTTCCGTCAGGGTGGGCACCGCCGAAGTCGGTTCCGACCCTATAATCAGAATCCGCGGGCAGGTCGGCTCTCTCAACGGTTCCGCCCAGCCGCTCATCCTCCTGGACAACGTAGAGATTCCTTCCCTCAACCTCGTCAATCCTGACGACGTGGAGAGTATCTCCGTCCTCAAGGATGCGGCCTCATCGTCGATCTACGGTGCCAAGGCGGCCTTCGGAGTAATCCTCATCACCACCAAGAAGGGATCTTCGGAATCGGACCATGTATCCGTATCCTATTCCGGCAACGTGGCCTTCGCCAATATGGAGAAGAAGTACGAGATGGGTGACGTCGAGGCTCTCCACTACACCGTTGAGGCCGCCGAGCGTGTCGGTACCTACGATCCTGTAGGAGCCTTCTGGCTCGTCGACCGCGCGGCCTATAACGCAGCAGTCGCCTATAAGGAGAAATACGGTAACTCAACCCAGGATTCGCCTCTCACCTACGGGCGCGACTGGTATGTGGACGGCTCCAACCACAAGATCGGTGTCCGCACCTATGACCCTTACCATTACCTCGTCCGCAAAAACGCCCCGTCCCAGTCCCACAATGTCTCCATCTCCGGAAACAGAGGTGCCACTGACTATAACATCAGCCTCGCCTACCTCAACCAGACGGGCATGAACAAGACTACGGACAACGACTATTACGAGCGCTACAATGCCAATACGAGGGTCAGCACCCAGATCAACAAGTGGCTGAAAGTCCATAGCGGCATGATGTTCACCAAGTCTACGAAGGCCTGGCCTTTCGCCACCAATTCGACCACGGCAGACGTCTGGTACTATGTTTACCGCTGGGGCCCTACTTATCCTCTCATCGATACGGACGAGAGCGGCAATGATGTCCGCACCGCGGCTTACGAGTTCGGCGCCGCCAACAAGGCCGCTACGACCACGAAGTACACCAGCGTGAACGGAGGAGCGACCATTACTCCGCTTAAGAACTGGGACATCAACATCGACTACACGTACGCCAACAACAATGTCCAGACCCGTCAGCCGGGCACTACTTTCACAGGCGGCGACACCTGGTCCTCGGCGGTCAATATGCTTGACTCCAATGGCGCCGTCTACGAGGTGCCGAACGAGTGGGCGGACTACAACAAGCTCGGCAACACCCTCGTAGCGAAGCAGCTCAAGAACTATACTTACCAGCCTACTTCCTTCAACCGCATATATCAGGACAGCTACACTTCTCAGCGCCAGACCTGGAACATAACCTCGGACTACGCGCTCAATCTCTTCGGGGACCATCAATTCAACTTCCTGCTCGGATTCAACTCCGTATCCTATGACTATACCGGAGTCTGGGGTCAGAAGATGGATTTGATTGACATAAGCAACCCTCAGTTCGCCCTCGCGACCGGAACACAGACATCCGGAGGCAGCCAGTCATGGAGTTCGACCGCCGGCTTCTTCGGCAGAATCAATTACAATTATAAGGAGAAGTATCTCCTCGAGGCCAACCTCCGCTACGACGGCTCATCCAAATTCCCGACCGACATGCAGTGGAGATGGTTCCCGTCTGCATCTGCCGGATGGCGCGTCATGCAGGAGCCTTTCATGGCCTTCGCGAAGAATTATCTCACGGCCTGGAAGCTCCGCGCTTCCTGGGGCTCCATCGGAGACCAGTCAGTGCCTGGCTCCCTCTATATTCCTACCATGGGCGCCACCTCTTCTAAAGGACAGTGGCTCCATGACGATATCCTCGACGTCTCCTTCTCGACCCCTGGCCTTGTCGCTTCCGACATCACCTGGCAGAAGATCGAGACACTCAACCTCGGTACCGACATGACCCTCTTTGGTCAGCTGGACCTCACCTTTGAGTGGTATCAGCGCACGACAAAGGACATGATCGTCCCTATGGAAGGCGTCGGCTACAACATCGGAGCCTCCGCTCCTTCAGGAAATTACGGTGAACTCCGCACCCGCGGCTGGGAACTCCAGGCAAGCTGGGGCCACAGATTCGAGAACGGTATCAATCTTCACCTCACCGGAAGCATCTCCGATGCGAAGACAAAGATCACCGAGTACGGTACTCAAGCAAACAGCATCACCGGCTGGTATAAGGGCAAGACCTACGGCGAGATCTGGGGCTACAAGGTTGACCGGCTCTTCCAGAACGATGATTTCGCCCGTGACGCTTCAGGCAAACTCATAGTCCAGAAAGATGCCTATGGCCGTTATTATCAGTATGCCGAAGGAAAGAAATATGCGACCCAGGGCAAGATTACTTCCGGCAATCTCATCTCCGGTCCTGGCGACGTGAAGTTCAAGGACCTCAACAATGACGGCAAGATTGACAACGGCAAGCAGCTCGTAGATGATCATGGCGATCTGAGCGTAATCGGAAACACCACCCCTCGCTATGAGTACAGCTTCCGCATCGATGCGGACTGGAAGGGCTTCGACCTTTCTGTCTTCCTCCAGGGTGTCGGAAAACGTGACATGTGGGGTTCTTCTTCAATGACCCTTCCTGGCTTCAACACTGCTGACGGAGCCATGGCCAAGGCCTTCACCGATGATTTCTGGTATGAGACCTACAATAGTGCAGGCGAGGTGATTGACGCCAATTATGACGCCAAGTACCCGAGGGCGGCCAACTGCGGCAACTCTAGTGTTTTCAACATGGTGGTCAACGACAGGTACCTGCTCAACATGGCTTACCTCCGCATCAAGAATATCACCTTCGGCTACACGCTTCCTTCCAAGCTTACGCGCAAGGCCTATATCAGCAAGGCGCGCTTCTACGTCTCTCTCGAAAACTTCTTCACCTTCGACCATCTCCACGGACTTCCTGTAGATCCTGAGATTATCGCAGGCTACTCCTACCTGAACACTGACAATTACAACTCCGGCCGTGCGGGTGTCGGTTCTCCGGCATTCAAGACAGCTTCCTTCGGAGTACAGGTGACATTCTAACATAGGAGACTTTATCATGAAACATTTCATAAGCATAACACTTACCCTTGCGGCATGCATGCTGGCCACCGTCAGCTGCGATGATTTCCTTGACAGGGAATCAAAGACCACGATGAATGACAATAACTACTGGACGAACGAGAACAACATCCGGCTCTTCGTCAACGGTACCTACGGCTCCTACTTCAACGGCTATTCCGACAACTGGAGCTCGGTCTACGCTCCGGGAGTATTCAAAGGAGAATACAGCGATGACCGCACCACATCGGGAGCCCAGCCTAACATCCTGCTTTCCGTTCCTAAGGACAACTGGTACAAAGCAGAGGATCCTAACAGAGGCTACTGGCTTGCCAGGCGTGGGGCCGGACCTTGGAATTTCGCATATATCCGCAAATGGAATCTCCTCCTCGAAAGGCTTGAGACGATGCACAATAGCAAAACCCTCAGCGACGAAGCCTATAAGCATTGGAGCGGCGTGGCCCGTTTCTTCAGGGGCTGGGAATACAGCCGCTTCGTAGAGTCTTTCGGCGATGTCCCTTATCAGGACCACACTATCAGCTCCGATGATTTCGATGCCCAATATGCTCCGCGCAACCCAAGGGCCGAGGTCATGACCCATGTCGAGGAAGACTTCCTCTATGCACTCCAGAATGTGCGAGACAACGATGGGAATGACTATGTCAACAAGGCCGTGGTCGGTACGATAGGAGCACGCTGCATGCTCTTCGAAGGTACATGGTACATCTATCACAAGAATGACGAGGCCATGAAGACGAACACCGCCGCCGGCTTGGACATCGATGCGAAGGCCAAAGAGTTCCTCCAGGCCGCCGTCACCCTGTCATCCTATGTGATGAACAATTATAAATTCACTTTCAACACGGATTTCCGCACCCTTTTCGGAAGCCTTTACACCAGGCCGGCAAGCGGAGAAATCATCCTTTACAGGTCTTACCATAAGGATGTGAACTCTTCTTCTCAGCACTGCATCGCTTCCTACTCCAACGGTAACGAGAGCCAGGCCGCTTCCGGCAACCTGTCGACGATAGAGGCCTGGATTTGTAACGACGGCCAGCCGTACAACTCTTCCACAGTGGCTGACGCGAAGAGCTTCCGTCTCCAGGACATGGTGAAGACCCGCGACCCTCGTTTCGAGGCTACTTTCTGGGATGAGCCTAAGAATAGTCAGACCGGTCTATATTGCGAGAAGTTCATCAACCGCGAGGGCGTTACCTATTCGTACAACGGCGCGACAAGGCCTACATGGAGCGCATCCTGCACCAATGAGAACGGCTACCCTTGCGTGCGTTACTCCGAGACCGTCCTCAACTGGATCGAGGCAAAGGCCGAGCTTGCCGACAAGTTCGGCGGAGCAGCCATTACTCAGGATGACCTCGACAAGTCCATCAATGCAATCCGCAAGCGTCCTCTCGACGCCGTAGCCAAGGCCAAGGGTGTAAAGCAGACTGCTCCTCTTATGCTCGCAAGTCTTCCTGACGATCCTGCCCGAAACAGCGAGGCTCAGAAGAAGACTCTCGGCTACAAGACTCGCGGAGAGGTCCCTCAGCTCCTCTGGGAAATCCGCCGCGAGCGCCGTATGGAATTCTTCCTTGAGCAGCAGCGTCCTCTGGACATCCGCCGCTGGGGCCAGCTCGAGCTTATGCTCGGCGCCAACAACCCTGAGCTCCTGATCGGAGGCTGGACGGAACTTGACCTCGCCGCCACCCTTTCCGCCACTCAGGCGGCCGATCTGGGACGCACTGAACAGAAGACCAATCTGAAGAAGACCCTAAACGACCAGGGCTTCAACCTCCTTACCAAGGCTAATATCGGCAAGGTGGCCGTGATTCCTATCGCTGGATACAATGCCGATGGAACCATCATCCTCGGTGACAAGATCACCTTCGACGGCACCAACTTCGACAAGATGCGCGGCTTCTATGTTCCGGTCAACATCAAGGACAGGTCGGAACAGGATGTCGACGTGCGCAACTATCTTGAGCCGATCTGCACCGATATCATCAACCAGTACGCTTCTAAGCAGTACGTCATAGTGCAGAATCCTGGCTGGGAGCAGTAAACTCACCTCGAGGCAGGTCCCTAAGCCTGCTCCCTGACGCTCTGGGGCGCCGGACGGATTATCCGCCCGGCGCCTTTTTCGCTCATCCACGGCCTTGGTGATGAAATATTCACGTAAATTTTTGATTCTTCGTGAAATAGTCGTATCTTTGCAGTCCGCAAATTTTATGCGGAACTTTTAAACAATTTATCAACAATTAATTACGTATCCAATGCCTGGATTAATTGGAAAGAAAATCGGAATGACTTCCGTTTTCGGTGCTGATGGAAAGAATATTCCATGCACCGTCATCGAGGCTGGTCCATGTGTTGTTACGCAGGTCCGTACGGTAGAAAAAGATGGTTATGCCGCCGTACAGCTTGCCTATGACGAAATCTCAGAGAAACATGCCAGCGCCCCTCTCAAAGGGCATTTCGCAAAGGCAGGAACCGCTCCCATGCGCAAGCTCGTAGAGTTCCCTATGGACTTCAAGGGAGAAATCAAGCTAGGCGACACCGTAAAGATCGAAGACGTCTTCACCGAGGGCGAGTTCGTCGATATCGCCGGTACTTCTAAGGGTAAAGGATTCCAGGGTGTTGTTCACCGTTACCACTTCCAGGGTGTCGGCGGAGCTACCCACGGCCAGCACAACCGTCTGCGCCATCCGGGATCCATGGGTGCATCTTCCTACCCAAGCCGCGTATTCCCTCTCCAGAGGATGGGAGGACACATGGGCAACGAGCGCGTGAAAGTCCTGAACCTGAGCATCATCAAGCTCATCCCGGAGAACAATCTCATTGTAGTGAAGGGCTCTGTTCCTGGAGCCAAGGGTTCTTATGTAATAGTGGAGGCTTAAGACTATGGAATTACCTGTACTGAAAATTGACGGTAGCGAGTCTGGAAAGAAAGTTACCCTCGACGATAAGGTCTTCGGCATCACGCCAAATGACCATGCAATCTGGCTTGACGTAGTCCAGTACCTCGCTAACCAGCGCCAGGGAACGGCCAAGTCAAAGGATAGGAGCGAGGTCTCCTACAGCACCAAGAAGATGGGCCGCCAGAAGGGCGGCGGCGGAGCTCGCCACGGTTCTATCAAGGCCGGCATCTACGTAGGCGGAGGCCGTGTATTCGGACCTAAGCCTCGCACTTACGACAGCAAGCTCAACAAGAAGGTGAAGAAGCTCGCGAGGGCGTCCGCTCTTTCAGAGAAGGCCGCCGAGAACTCTATCAAGATTCTCGAGCCATTCACCATTGATGCTCCTAAGACAAAGGAATTCGTAAAGATTATGGATGCCATCAAGGCCGGCGACCGCAATGTGCTCGTCGTTCTTCCAGGCGTTCAGCAGAATGTCTTCCTTTCTTCACGT
This sequence comes from Bacteroidales bacterium UBA7258, assembly GCA_002472565.1. Classification (GTDB taxonomy): domain Bacteria; phylum Bacteroidota; class Bacteroidia; order Bacteroidales; family UBA932; genus Cryptobacteroides. The sequence goes on from DKSK01000009.1 coordinate 125,790, forward strand.
AACATCCCAGAGGTGAGGGTCATCACCGTCGACGAGATCAACACGTATGAAATCATGCATGCTCACACTCTCGTATTCATCGACGGCGTTCAGGACATCCTCGCCGAGAGAAACAGCTAAAAAGATTGAGAGATGGGAATTATTATTAAGCCAATCGTAACAGAAAAGATGACGGCTCAGGGCGATAAGCTGAACCGTTACGGTTTCATCGTAGACCGTTCTGCAAACAAGATCGAGATAAAGAACGCCGTGGAGCAGATGTACAACGTATCAGTTGTCTCCGTAAATACAGTCAATTACCACGGCAAGCGTAAGTCCCGTTACACCAAGGCCGGAATGCTGAGCGGCCGCGCTAACGACTACAAGAAGGCCTATGTGACCCTTGCAGGCAAGGACAAGATTGATTTCTACAGCAATATTTAAGGAGGTAACAAGTCATGGCAATCAGAAAATTCAAACCGGCTACTCCTGGTACAAGGCAGATGGCCATCAGCGCTTTTGACGAGATTACCGCCAAAAAGCCGCAGAAATCTCTTCTCGTTCCTCTCAAGGGAACCGGCGGACGCAACAACACCGGCCAGATGACAATGCGCTATATCGGCGGCGGTCACAAGAGAATGTACCGTATCATCGATTTCCTGCGTAACAAGGACAATGTCAAGGCTACCGTAAAGACTATCGAGTATGATCCTAACCGCAGCGCCCGCATCGCTCTGGTAGAGTATGCGGACGGCGAGAAAAGGTATATCATCGCCCCTCAGGGCATCAAGGTCGGCCAGATCGTAGAGTCCGGCTCCGGCGTCGCTCCTGAGGTAGGCAACACTCTTCCTCTCAGCGAAATTCCAGTTGGAACCAACGTACACGCCATCGAGCTCCGCCCTGGACAGGGTGCGGCAATGGCCCGTTCCGCGGGTACTTACGCCCAGCTCGCAGCGCGTGAAGGTAACCACGCTATTCTCCGCCTCCCTTCGGGCGAGACCAGAATGGTGCTTTCTTCCTGCCGTGCCACTGTAGGTGTGGTTTCCAATGGTGACCACAATCTGGAGTCTTCCGGAAAGGCAGGCCGCAGCCGCTGGTTCGGCCGCAGGCCTCACAACCGCGGAGTTGTCATGAACCCTGTAGACCACCCGATGGGAGGTGGTGAAGGACGTGCATCCGGAGGTCATCCAAGGTCCCGCAAGGGCTTGCCGGCAAAGGGCTACAAGACTCGCAACCCTAAGGCAAGATCCAACAAGTTCATCATTGAAAGAAGAAAGAAATAACTGGAATAATACTTAAGAGATTATGAGTCGTTCACTTAAAAAAGGTCCATACATTCAGGAAGCCCTCGAGAAGAGGATTCTTGCCATGAATGATGGAAGCAAGAAGAAGGAAGTCGTGAAGACCTGGTCACGCGCAAGCATGATCTCGCCTGACTTCGTCGGCCACACGATCGCGGTCCATAACGGGAATAAGTTTATTCCGGTTTATGTAACCGAGAATATGGTTGGCCATAAACTCGGGGAGTTCGCCCCTACCAGGACCTTCAGAGGCCATTCAGGCAATAACAAGTAAAGAGGAGATTAAATTATGGGAAAACGCAAAAGACAAATGGCCGAAAGGCTCAAGGCCGAGAAGAAGGCTACAGCTATCGCTAAGGTCAGGAACGTGCCTACCTCTCCTCGCAAGATGCGCCTTGTCGCAGACACTATCAGAGGCGTCGAGGTTAATCATGCACTTGACCTGCTGAAGTTCTCCAAGAAGCACTCTTCAGTGACCCTGGAGACTCTTCTCCGCAGCGCTATCGCCAACTGGGAGGCTAAGAATCCGGATCAGAGCAAGGAGCTTGACAACGGAAATGTATTCGTCAAGACAATCATGGTGGACAGTGCAAGGCAGCTCAAGAGAGTCCGTCCTAAGCCTCGGGGCAGGGCCGGCAGGATCCGCAAGCGCAGCAACCACATCACCATCATTCTTGACGTCAAGAATGCAGAACCATCAACATCACAGGAGAATTAAATATGGGACAGAAAACAAATCCTATAAGCAACAGAATCGGTATCACCCGTGGTTGGGATTCTAACTGGTGTGGTGGTAACTACGTTGAGAAGATCAAGGAAGACTACGAGATCCGCAAGTATCTCGGAGAGCGTCTGGCGAACGCCAGCGTTTCCAAGATCGTGATAGAAAGGACTCTCAAGCTCATCACCGTGACAATCCACACCGCAAGGGTCGGAATGGTTGTCGGCAAGGGCGGCGCCGAGGTTGAGAAACTTCGTGCGGAGCTCAAGAAGGTGACCGGAAAGGATGTCCAGATCAACGTGTTCGAGGTTAAGCATGCCGAGACTGACGCAGCTATCGTAGCAGGCAGCATCGCCCGCCAGATCGAAGGCCGCGTGTCCTACAGAAGGGCCATCAAGATGGCTGTCGCTTCTGCCATGAGGGCGGGCGCCGAGGGCATCAAGATCCAGATCAAGGGCCGTGTAGGCGGCGCCGAGATGTCCAGGAGCGAGATGTTCAAGGAGGGCCGCACCCCTCTCCATACTTTCCGTGCCGATATCGACTACGCGCTTGCAGTAGCGAGCACCAAGGTCGGAGCCCTCGGAATCAAGGTATGGGTCTGCAACGGCGAAGTCTACGGAAAGAAGGATCTCACTCCTAATGCAGGCGTCAACGCCGCTACCGCTGCTCAGCAGAACAATGGCGGTTTCCGCGGAGGACGCGGAGGTCGTGGCGGACGTGGAGGTCGTGGCGGTGAGCGCCGCGGAGGCCGTGACCGCAAGCCGGCGGCCGCCGCTGAGGCAAAGGCCGAGTAGTTTTCGCAAGACGAAAATATTCCTTATATTTGAGCATCTTTCCGGCGGAACGTCGGGAAGATGCTTTTGTAAAACAACTTGACTTTAAGTTATGAAGACAAAATTTCTTATGATCCTTGCAGCGGCGGCTTTAGCGGCCGCCTGCTCCGGAGTTTCAGACAAGACAAGGGTTAAGATTTCTGCCCTTGATCCTGCAAATGCCGCGACAGAGGTAAGTGTGAAAATGGGCCTCGCCGATTCTTCTTATGCGGTTGACACCACCTATGCCTTGACAGACGGAAAGCTCCAGTTTACCCTCCCTACAAAGACGCTCGAAAGGGTGGTGGTTAAAGCCGGCGGCAAGAGCGTAGAATTCGTTCCTGACGGAGGGCTTATCAGCATCGTGATTGACTCCACCGGGAATCTCGAAGCCAAGGCCAAGGCCGGATCGATCGCCGACAGAGCCCTCCAGACCATCAAATTCGAAAAGGATCTGAGCGATTCCCTCATGGCATATTACAATTCTGTCAGCGAGGATTCTTCCCTTTCCAAGGATGAGGTGGATGCCAAAGTCAATGACTATTATGACCAGATGACCAAGAAGCTCGCCGACAATGGACTTAAGCTGATGAAGGAGAATCCTGACAATTTCGTCGCAACCTACGGCTTCAGCGAGGCTCAGGAAGGCGGAGTTTCCGATTCTCTACTCGCAGAGGCCATCAAGGGACTCAGCCCGGAACTCAGGGCCCGCTGGACCGGTTTCGACCGCGCTCTCGGCAGAATCGAGGCCAGGCAGAATACCGCGGAAGGCAAGATGTTCACGGATTTCGACATCGAGGGGCACAAGCTTTCCGACTATGTAGGTAAGGGTAAATATACTCTCGTAGACTTCTGGGCTTCATGGTGCGGCCCTTGCAAGAGGGAGATTCCTTACCTCAAGAAGGCCTATGATACCTATCGCGGAGAGGCCTTCGACCAGCTCAGCGTAGCCGTATGGGACCAGCCTCAGGCTTCTCTCGACACCGCCGCGGCCTACGGGATCAACTGGAACCATATCATTAACGGCCAAGCCGTGCCTACCGACCTTTACGGTATCGAGGGCATTCCTCACATCATTCTCTTCGGCCCTGACGGAACCATACTTAAGAGGGATCTTCGCGGAGACGACATTTCCGCCGAAATCGCCAAGTATGTCCAGCCGGGCGGAAAGCTCGTGAAGTAATTGGACGTAAGAGAAAAGATATCGCTCTTTCCACATTCCCCCGGAGTCTATAGATACTATGACTCCGAGGGAACTGTGATTTATGTCGGCAAGGCGAAGGACCTCCACAAGAGGGTGGCCCAATATTTCGTCGATCCTTCCAGACTGAACCGCAAGACCCGGATCCTGGTTTCGAAGATCGCCGACGCCCAGTATTCGGTGGTGTCCACTGAGGCGGACGCCCTGCTGCTTGAGAATAATCTCATCAAGCAGTACAAGCCGAAATACAATATCCTGCTTAAGGATTCTAAGACTTATCCATGGATCTGCGTGTCGGCTGGCGACTTCCCGAAAGTCTTCCTCACCAGAAGGCTTGTGCATGACGGCTCCCAGTATTTCGGGCCTTACAGCTCGGTTACTCATGCCAGAAACATGCTGGAGCTCTTTCGCGATCTTTATCCAATCAGGACCTGCAATCTTAAGCTGAACGAGAAGGATATCGAGGCCGGAAAATTCCGTCCTTGCCTTGAACTTCACATCGGACGCTGCGAGGGCTGCTGTATCGGGGGGATAAGCAAGGAAAAGTACCAAGGCTATATGGCTGAGGTGGTTTCCATGCTTAAGGGTGGTGGAAGAGACATGATCCAGAAGTACCGCGCCCAGATGGAAGAGGCTGCCTCCCGCCTGGATTTCGAGTCGGCGAAAGCCTGCAAGATCAGGGCAGACGCCATAGAGAACCATTACGGCAAGTCTATCATCACCAGCTCTTCGGTCAGGGATATCGACGTCTTCTCCCTCATCTTCGACACCTCAGAAGCCTTCGGCAATTTTATGCGCCTTCGTGGCGGAGCCATCGTCCAGTCGCTGAATCTGGGCTTCAAGATGAACATTGAAGAGGAACAGGCCTCCGTACTGAGTGAGTTCGTAGCCGAAATAGAATCAAAATTCGGTGAATTGTCCAGGGAGGTCATAGTTCCCTTCCTCCCAGATGTCGAGATTGAGGGAGTGGACTTCAAGATACCGGAGAGAGGGGACAAGCTCGCTCTTCTGGAGTTGAGCAACCGCAACGCCCACGAGATGCAGTTCAACACCATGAAACAGAGGGAGCATACTGATCCGGATGCCTGGCGCAGGAAGGTCATGGAGGAGCTCAGGGACGTTCTCGGCATGAAAGACCTGCCGGTCCACATGGAATGTTTCGATAATTCGAACACTCAGGGTACTAATCCGGTCGGTTCCTGCGTTGTCTTCAGAGACGGTGTGCCTTCAAAGAAGGATTATCGCAAATTCAAGATTAAGACTATCGTGGGGGCCAACGACTACGCCACTATGACGGAAACCGTGGGAAGACGCTATAAAAGGCTCATGGAGGAGGCTCCGGACGACCTGCCTCAGCTGGTGGTCATCGACGGCGGCCCGGGCCAGCTGGAGTTTGCCTACACCGCCCTCAAAGAGCTCGGACTTGAGAATAAGATTACCTTGATTTCTCTGGCGAAAAAGATGGAGCTGGTATACAGGGTCGGAGATTCTTTTCCTCTGGTCCTTGACCGTAATTCCCAGGCCCTGAAAGTCCTCCAGCACATCAGGGACGAAGCCCACAGATTCGGTATTACCTTTCACCGGAGTCTGCGCAGCAAGGCTCAGATAAAATCGGCGCTTAGAGAGATTCCGGGCGTGGGCGACAAGACAGAGGAGAGGCTCATCATCCATTACGGTTCCGTTGCCAGAATCGCTTCAGCGCCCCTGGATGACCTCAAGGTCTTTCTGAAAAATGATAAACTTGCTGAAAGAATTCACGACTCATTGAACAATGAAATCGAAAAAGGAAAAGAGGCTTGATATTGCCGTCAATTCTTTCATCCTTGTTGGTATGCTCGTGGCGGTAGTGATTACCAACCTCATGAGGCTTCGTGTCGGGGATACAAGGATGCTGGTATCGTATATCGCCAGTTTCGGAGCCTTGATGGGTGTGGTCAATGCCGTGCTTTCGGCCAACGGAAGTATATGGACCTATATTTTCGGGATTGTCGACGTAGGCATCACGGCTTTCGTTGCCTATGACAACGATGCCTGGGGCAATTACGGTCTTCACCTTTTCTTCTTCCTTCCGATGCAGTTCGCCGGTTTCTTCCTCTGGCTCAAGAGGCTGCACTCGAAAGAGGACGGCAAGGGGAGACAGAGGGTTATTTCAAGGTGGCTTCCGGCAAAGGGCTGGACCTTTACGGCCCTGTCCTTTATAGTCTTGTCCACGCTGCTTTTCTTTGTTCTCCGCAGAGTCGACAGGACTCCCGCCATTGCCGGACTTGACGCGTCAATCTTCGCCTTGAACATCATCGGGCAGATTCTCATGAGCCTGGCCTATACCGACCAGTGGTTCATCTGGATAGCTGTCGATATCGCATCCGTGGCCATGTGGGCCCTGACTTCGGCCTCGTCCGCAAGTTCGGCCTATGCCGTAGTATATGTCGCCAAATATTTCTTCTACACTCTCAACGCTATTAATGGTTTAAGAGTGTGGATGAAGTTGGGCGAGGCCCCCGCGAAGATTTCGGAAGGCCCTGAAAAGCCCTGAGTTGGTCGGATAATCGGACAATTTTTTTCATTTGTCGTAATTTTTTGTTTACTTTGCGAAACAATTTGTGGCGGTCCGAACGGGACCCTTGGCCGGAAGAAATAAATAATTAAATAATATTTAAGTAACTGTTTACCATGGAAGATGCAAAGCTTACAGCCGATCAGGTTGTATCAAAGGTAAAAGAAATCATTGTAGATAAGCTTGGTGTTGAAGAGTCTCAGGTTACCGACTCTGCAAACTTTATCAACGACCTCGGCGCTGATTCTCTCGACACTGTAGAGCTGATCATGGGCTTTGAGAAGGAATTCGGCATTAAGGTTCCTGAGGAGGAGACCGGCATCCAGACTGTAAAGGACGCTGTTGACTTCATCAAGAATGAGCTCCAGAAGGCTGGAAGGCTTGCCTAATTAATCCGGACAGAGATTTCATCGAGGATGGCCTGAGGGTCATCCTTTTTTTGTCCTTCCCGGCTTCCTTCCCGCCATGAATATATGAGGGTGGCTCTCGTCTACTTGAAAGCCACCCTCTTGTTGATATGAAAGATGCCGGGAAAATTTATTCTGCCATCGGAACGCAGTAAGTGATTCTGAGTTTCGGTTTCCCTTCGGAAGCCTTAGGCCCATGGAAGGCGATGCGGTAGAAACGATGGGTGTCCATCATCAGCTGCTTTGTGGTCTTGGATGAGCTGGACGTGTTCGAATACATAGAGGCGAGCATGGCGTAATTGTAATAGTTGCTGTAATAGCTTCCGTAATTTCCATAGCCGTAGCCTCCGTAGCCATAGCCTCCGTAGCCTCCATAGCCGCTGTACATGTTGTTATAGTAGCTCTGGTAGGCGAGATAATTATAGTAGTCCGACATGTCGCTGCTCGAAGATGAACTGTTGCTCGTGGACACCGTCTCATTGGCCATGCCGAGGAACCAGATGTCGTAATTGCTTATCTTGCTCAAGTCTTCCAGGTCAATGAGCTCCTGGATATGGTGAGAGAGGTCCGGAGCATATTTCAGGTTTGACCTGTCGATGTCGCCCTGGTTTTCCGTTTTGGCGCTCGCATCGCTAAGTCCGGCGAAAGTTATCGAAGTGTCTGTCCGGATGGCACAAGTAGGGCTCAGCTGGACTGGAAAGAGGCTGAATTCCTTGTAATCGTCCGGCGCGTCGAAGTGGAACTCTATGGTGGCCTTGTTCACTATCATGTCGGAAGGGTCCCCGTGCTTGCTCATCTCCGCTCTCAGGGCCTCCCTCACGGCGGCTGCCTTTACCACAGGCTTTACTCCGCGGCCACCTTCGAACCAGATCACATCTTCAGCCCTCTTCCCCTCAAGAGAAGAAGTCTCGTAGGTGGTTTTGTCATAGGCGAACTGCGGATAGGTGGAAGGCGTGGTGTTGGTCACGCCGTTGAGATCGTAGAGAGAGGCCGGGCCGAGGTAGAAATAGAAAGTCGTGTCCACCATCCCCCTCTTCCCATACCTAGCCCTGAAACGCAGGGTCGCATAGGCACCTTCGATGTAGCCACTCTGAACGTCTATCGGCAGCTTGAACATGTTGATTCTGCCACCCTTGCCCACCGGCTTGTCGGTGGTGAGATAGATTCCCGGAAAACGCTTGGTGTAGTGGGTAATCGTGTCCATGTCGGCGGCCTTGATATCCATGTATTTTTTCCCGAAGTCCTCGTTGAAGTCGATCAAGAGAGAATCCGCGCCGTTGAGCACCGGTATTCCCTTTGAAATCCTCTTCGAAGAGTCGTATCTGATCCTCGGGTTTGCGCTTTGGGGGTCAAGCGGCGAAGTGAGCTCGTAGACGTTGAGATTCTGCAGGATGAAGGCCTGGGAAGGGTCGTCGCAGGAGACGGTGTCAAGCGGGGCCGAGAGATGGAAGCCGCGGAAAATCTGGGTGCCGGGATCTCCGAAATCGAGGGTGTCGGCCATAGGCACTATGGTGAAGGCGCTCGAACGAGTCGTCAGGCCGAAGACCTCGTCTCTGATCGCTCCGACCGTGATCTTATAGAGGCTGTTGCCGGAGAGGCTGTCCGGATGCCTCATCTCGATGTCGTCGAGATTGAATTCAGCGGTATAGATGTCGTATCTCTGGTTCTCGGGGATGTAGTCCTCTCCGAGACTCTTATTCTTTTCGACACAACTGCCGACGGCAAGGGCTCCCGCGATGAAGGCGAGGGCCGCCAGGCTTGGGAATCTTCGATTCATTTCCTAAAGTTGATCGTAAAAATCATTGTACTGGTCTACGTAGGAGCCGTCCTCCATGGCCTTGGCGTTGTAGTCGAGAGCAGGGAGAGAAAGGCTTGCGCAGTACTCGCGGAGTTCTTCCGGCACCTTGTCGGAAGCCATGATGACTCCGTCGGAGTACTGAGCGGCTAATTTCGCAAGATTTATGCCAGTAGGTTCTTTAAGCAGAGCAAGTTCCTTTTCGCCGACAGGTCCGAAGGCCGCGGTTTTCGCGAAGTCCTCAGAGAATTTCTCCGCCGGAGTGTCGTCATAGAGGGAAAGGACGAGCTTGCTGCCTGAGAAAATAGGGTCATCCTTGTAGGCCTTTTTCAGATAGACCGGCAGAATGTGCGAAATCCAGCCGTGGCAATGAATAATGTCCGGGGCCCAGCGCAGCTTCTTCACGGTCTCAAGCACTCCTCGGGCGAAAAAGACCGCCCTCTCCGCGTTGTCTGCGAAAAACTTTCCGTCGGCATCGCAATAGGTCTGCTTACGCTTGAAGTAGTCATCGTTGTCGATGAAGTAGACCTGGATTCTCACCGTAGGGATTGAAGCGACTTTTATCACGAGAGGCCTGTCGACATCCTTGATGATGATGTTCATGCCGGAAAGTCGGATGACCTCGTGGAGCTGGTTCTTCCTCTCATTGATGCAGCCGTACTTCGGCATTATGGAGCGGATTTCATGTTTCCTCTCCTGAATCCCGTGAGGCAGATCCATACCTATCCTGGAGATAGGGGTCTGCGGCAGATAAGGGAAAATTTCAGAATTGACGAATAATATTCTTTTAGAGGAACCAGCCATTATTCTTTCAAGATTTTGAATCTAATCTATACAAAGGTACAATTATTTTCGGATATTTCGATATTTGAGTATCTTTGAAGACAATTTGGCATAGTATGGCAAATGGCGGCAATAAGATAATTCGCAGGAGAATAAGGAACTCCTGGCTCTCTTCGGTCATCAGCACAAGCCTCGTGCTTCTGCTGGTAGGCCTTGCCGCTCTTCTGCTCGTCAACGCCGACAATGTCTCCGACTATTTCAAAGAGAACATGAAGGTGTCGGTCCTCCTCCGCCCCGAAGTCGGCGACGATGAGGCTTATGCCTATAGGGCCGTCCTCGACAGCTTCCCCGCAGTCCGTTCTACCGAGTACGTTTCGCGCCAGCAAGGAGAGAAGGAGATGGCCCAGATGCTTGGGAGCGATTTTCTCAATGTCTTCGAGAGTACCCCGATACCGATTTCCATAGACCTGACCATGAATCCGGACTATGTGGAAAAGGACAGCCTTGACCGCATCCAGGCTGAAATCAGGAAGTCTCCGCTCGTGGACGATGTAGTCTGCCAGACCTCCCTTCTTGAGACTCTCAACCAGAACATAAAGAAAATTTCCCTGGTCTTGGGCGTGCTCATAGCCCTTCTCCTCTTCATCTCCTTCGTCCTCATAGGCAATACAATGAGGCTGACGGTCTATGACAGGAGATTCACGATCCATACCATGAAGCTCGTCGGAGCCACCAGAGGCTTCATCCGCGGACCTTTCGTCTTGAGGTCGGCCTTCCTGGGCCTCTTCGCTTCCCTGGTAGCCATCATTCTCCTGGTGGGGGTGCTCTATTTCATAAGAAACGAATTCAGCCAGCTCTTCAATCTTTTCACTCCTGAGCTCCTGCTGGAGGTGATGGGGATTGTCCTGGCCTCCGGGCTTCTGATATGTATCTGCAGCACCTACATGGTGGTCGGGAAGCTGCTTTCTCTGGACAAGGATGAACTATATTATTAGAATAACAATTCATAATGGATAAGGAAAAAGAATCGAAAATGGCGATGACACAGAAGGGGCTCAGGCTTCTTCTGGCAGGTCTTCTCGTCATGGTGGCAGGCTATATCCTGCTCTCGGGCGGCGGCAGTGATGATCCGGCCGTCTTTAATTGGGCGATGTTCAACTTCCAGAGGCTGGTGGCCGCTCCTCTGGTGATTATCTGCGGCATGGCCATAGAGATAGTGGCTATCATGGGCTTTTTCAAGGATAAGAATAAGGAGGGCGGCAAATGACTTGGCTGCAGGCTCTGCTTTTGGGAATCGTCCAGGGGCTTACCGAATTTCTTCCCGTCAGCAGCAGTGGACATCTGATGATTTTCAAGGAGCTGCTCGGCGTCGAGGCGGAAGGCTATCTCGATTTCGTGGTCACCGTCCATTTCGCGACCGTGCTCAGTACCATCGTGGTCTTCTGGGGAGCCATCTGGTCTCTGCTCAAAGGCCTCTTCAAGTTCAAGTACAATGACGAGACCGACTATATCTTCAAGCTGATTGTCTCCATGATCCCTGTCGCCGTGGTGGGGCTCTTATTCAAGGACAAGGTGGAGTCTCTCTTCGGAGACAGCCTCTTCACAGTCGGCATCTTCCTTGTCATCACAGCGATGCTCCTCTGGCTCTCAGACAATTACTCTCTTGGCTCGAAGAATCCGTCGAAACTTAATACTTCCCGTAACGGGATTTCATACTGGCAGGCCTTCATCGTGGGGATAGGCCAGTCTCTCGCAGTGGCTCCGGGCCTCTCACGCTCCGGAACAACCATCTCTACCGGCCTTCTCGCCGGAGTGAGGCGCGACGTGATGACTCAGTTCTCCTTCCTCATGGTTCTGGTCCCTATCATCGGGGAGCAGCTTCTTTCCTTCATGAACGGAGAGACCCTGAGTTCAGGTCTTGGTTTCCTGCCTCTGCTGATGGGTTTTGTCGGAGCCTTTGTTTCGGGTGTCTTCGCCTGCAAGGTGATGCTCGCCCTCGTCCGCAAGGCTAAACTTACCTGGTTTGCCATCTACTGCCTCGTGGCTGCCTTGCTCATCTTCATCTTCGCCTAAGATGCCCGGCCGCCATCTGACCTATTTCGCATCGGATGTCCATCTCGGACTTGACGTGAACGACGCCCCCGGAAGGGAGCGCCGTTTCGCCGACTTCCTAAATTCTATTCCGAGGGAGGAGACCGAAGCTCTCTATCTGCTCGGTGACGTCTGGGATTTCTGGTACGAGTACCATGACGTAGTTCCGAAGGGCTATGTGAGGGTCTTCGCCTCCATCATGGACCTTGTCGAGGCCGGAGTCAAGGTCTATTTCTTCCAGGGCAACCATGATATTTGGTGCTACCATTATTTCGAATCGCTCGGCATGATCATCCTCCAGCAGCCGCATCTTTCCGTGATAGGTGGCAAGACCTTCTGCCTGGGCCATGGCGACGGTCTTGGACCTGGCAACAAGCTCTACAAGCTGATGAGGTGGGGATTCAGGGCGAAATTTTTCCAGAGCCTCTTCAGCCTCCTGCATCCTTGGCTGGCCTTCCGTCTTGGTAAAAACTGGAGCAAGCACAGCCGCCTTGCGAAGAGTATGGCCTACGAATTCCGCGGAAGCGATGAATCTCTCTATAAATGGAGCCTTTCTTTCGCGGCTTCTTCAAAGGCCGCCGGCCGCCCCGTGGACTATTTCATATTCGGGCATTATCATTGCCATGTTGACATGACTCTCCCCGGCGGAGAACGCCTCCTTGTCCTCCGGGACTGGATGAAGGCCTCGCCTTATCTGCGTTTCGACTCCGTCTCAGGAGCCATGGATTATCAGGACTTTTCCCTTAATTAGACAGTTCCCGCCCGGAACCACTCCCGTCCCTTAGCGGTGTTTCTCCGGAATGACCGGGATTTTCGGGTACTCCCCGAAGAGAGACCAGTAGAAACTCTCGAAATCACCGTCGTTCCAGTATTTTACGAGGTCTTCTATGGCTTTGTCCTCGCCCTTGGGGTCGTACTTTTTCTTAAGGTCTCCGGTGAAAAGTTTCGCGATTCCCTGCCAGAAGCCGGCCGCCAGCCCGTTCTTGTAGTCCTTTATTATCTCATAGGGAGTCATTCCGGTCTCCCGGCCTATCAGCTTTATCAGAAGTTTTCCCTGGCTGATGCTCATATGGCGCAGCGGCTCCTCGTAATACTCGAAGAGCTCTTTCTGAAGGACAGCTATGTACCGCTCTTTATCACGCCTCTTCAAGTGTTCGGCCGCGAAGGTGCTGTCCGTCCTTTTTACGAGGGTCTCCGCCGTGATGGCATAAGGGTAGACTCTGCTGAAATTGTAGACCAGTTTGTAATATTTCCTCCAATTCCTGCCCCTCTGGCGCGGTACCCTGGCGAAAACTCTCGCCGGTTTGAGCACGTCATAGAAGACCGTGTCCCCGTCAACCACACCATATTCCATGAACTTGCTCTCCTGGATGCTGGTGACCTTCTTTTTAGGAACCATTGTCTTCTCGCTCACCTTCGGCTTCTGAGCGCGGCTCTCCGCCGCCGTTCCGCCGAGGAGCGCCGCAGAAAGAAGAAATATCAGAACAAGTCTTAGCATAGTTCAAACTTATGACAAGTGCAAGAATCTTGCCCGTCGCGAGGTCTTCCTCTCCTCCGTCTGTCCTTTTGGCAGGGCGGAGTTTCGTTTTAGGTGACTTAGGCCTTCGGCTCTTCGGTCGAAAATGTTTATATGTTTTTATTCTTGCACTAGGTTAATCACCATAAATTCCGTAACTTAGCAAGTGAAAAACATTGTCGAAAATGTTTGAAAAATTTTCTCGAAACCTTTGTTCTCTAAGGAATTTATCGTAACTTTGCATTCCCAAAATTGAGGTCAACTATACCCAACCGATTGATTATCAACGACTAAGGGATTTAAGAAGACAATTTAAAGTTATACAGCAATGTTACAACCAAAGAGAACAAAGTACAGAAGGGAGCAGAAGAATGTCATGAAGGGCATGGCCCAGAGGGGCAACCAACTGGCATTCGGGTCTTTCGGCCTTAAAACCCTTGAGAATTGCTGGCTTACTGCGCAGCAGATTGAAGCTGCTCGTCAGGCGATATCCCGCCGCATGAACCGTGAGGGCCAGCTGTGGATCAGGATCTTCCCAGTCAAGCCATACACCAAGAAGCCTTTGGATACCCGAATGGGTAAGGGTAAGGGAGACGTTGCAGGATATGTAGCTCCTATTACCCCGGGCCGTATCCTCTTCGAGGCTGAGGGTGTTCCTTTCGCAGTAGCGAAGGACGCTATGCGCCTGGCAGCCACGAAACTTCCGATCCATACGAAGTTCGTTGTCCGCAGGGATTACGTTGAAGAATAATTTAACGGAGAGAACGATATGAAAATTACAGAAGTACGCGAAATGTCCGTTGCGGATCTGCAGGACAAGATCGGAGTAGAAAAGGCGAACCTCGACCAGATGAGGCTCAACCACGCCGTCTCTCCAATTGAAGACACATCAAAGTTTAAGAAGGCCAGGAAGGATATCGCCCGCATGATGGAGGTCCTTGCCGAGAAACAGAAAGAACAGAAGTAAACACACTGCCGTATGGAAAGGAATCTTCGTAAGGAAAGAATCGGAGTAGTGGTCAGCAGCAAGATGGACAAGACCATCGTAGTGGCTGTCGAGACCAAATTCAAGCATCCTATCTATGGTAAGTTCGTCAACAAGACGACAAAGTTCTATGCCGATGACGAGAAGAACGAGTGCGGAGAGGGCGATACCGTCCGCATCATGGAGACCCGTCCTCTGAGCAAGACCAAGAGATGGAGATTAGTTGAAATCGTAGAAAAAGCTAAGTAACAATGATACAGACCGAAACACGTTTACAGGTGGCCGACAACAGCGGCGCGAAGGAAGTCCTCTGCGTCCGCGTGCTTGGAGGAACTCACCACCGTTATGCAACCGTAGGCGACAAAATCGTAGTCGCTATCGAGAGCGCCATCCCTGGGGCTGACGCCAAGAAGGGAACAGTTTCCAAGGCTGTCGTCGTCCGTACAAAGAAGGAAGTCCGCAGACCGGACGGATCTTACATCCGTTTCGACGAGAATGCCTGCGTGCTCCTCAATAACGCGGGAGAACTCCGCGGAACACGTATCTTCGGCCCTGTGGCCAGGGAACTTCGTGAGAATTTCATGAAGATCGTCTCGCTTGCACCGGAGGTTCTTTAATACATCAAGAAAATGAAGAAGCTACACATAAAGAAAGGCGACAACGTCTATGTAAACGCCGGCAATTACAAAGGCAAGGCCGGCAAGGTCCTCGAGGTTATCCCAGACAAGGACAGAGTCGTTGTCGAAGGTGTCAATATGATCAGCAAGCACACCAAACCGAATGCCAAGGCTCCTCAGGGTGGTATCATCAAGAAGGAAGCAGGCATTCACATTTCCAACGTCCAGCTGGTGGATCCAGACAGCCCTGCAAACGCACCGGCTCCTACCAAGGTCGGCTATAAGTTTGAGGATGGAAAGAAGGTCCGCGTCGCTAGAAAATCTGGTAAGGAGATCAAGTAACTATGGCAAAGAAAGAAAAGAAGCAGCAGGTAGTTGAACAGACCGTTCCTGCCGGATATGTACCGACCCTCAAGAAAACTTATAAAGAGGAGATCGTACCAGCCCTCGTGAAGCAGTTCGGCTACACGACCGTGATGCAGTGCCCTAAGCTCGTAAAGATCACCATCAATGAGGGTGTCGGCGAGGCTACCAACGACAAAAAGTTCGTTGAGGACGCCGCCGCAGAGCTTTCACTCATCGCCGGCCAGAAGGCCGTCGTAACCTTGTCAAGGAAGGATATCTCCAACTTCCACCTTCGTAAGAAGATGCCTATCGGAGTCATGGTGACCCTCCGTAGTGTAAAGATGTATGAGTTCCTCGAGAGGCTCATCAGGGTTTCCCTCCCTCGTATCCGCGACTTCAACGGAGTTTCCGAGAAGCTTGACGGCAACGGTAACTACACTCTCGGTATCAAGGAACAGATTATCTTCCCTGAGATCGACATGGACAAGAACCCTAAGGTACATGGCATGGAAATCACCTTCGTGACCACCGCCAAGTCTGACGAAGAGGCTTACGCTCTTCTCAAGGCTTTCGGCCTGCCTTTCAAGAAACACAATAACTAAAGCGATATAACATGGCAAAAGAATCAATGAAAGCCCGCGAGGTCAAGCGCGAGAAGTTAGTTGCTAAATATGCCGCGAAGCGCAAGGCTCTCAAGGAGGCCGGCGACTGGGCAGCTCTCGACAAGCTCCCTAAGAACGCTTCTCCTGTACGCCTTCACAATCGCTGCAGCCTGACTGGTCGTCCAAGGGGCTATATGCGTGAATTCGGACTCAGCCGTATTCAGTTCCGTGAGATGGCGGCATCCGGACTCATCCCTGGCGTCAAGAAGGCAAGCTGGTAACAGAGAATCTGCCATGGCCGGGAGGCCGTGGACGCAAATAATTTATTAACAATCGGATATCGGGCGCCATGGGCGTCGTATCAAAACAAAAAACAAAATGACTGATCCAATTGCAGATTTTCTCACAAGGATCCGCAACGGCTACAGTGCCGGAAAGAAGGTCGTAGAGGTTCCATCTTCCAAGATGAAGCTCGCCATGACCAAGATCCTGTGCGAGAAGGGCTATATCCTCACCTACAAGCTGGTCGAGGGCAAGCCTTACGACACGATTAAAATCGCGCTTAAGTATCACCCGCAGACTAAGCAGCCGGCTATCAAGGGCATCGAGAGAGTCTCTACCCCTGGTCTGAGAAAGTATTCCGACGTGAAGGACATGCCGAGAGTACTCAACGGACTCGGGATCGCCATCATTTCTACCTCCAAGGGAATCATCACCGACAAGGAAGCCAAGGAGCAGAATGTCGGAGGAGAGGTTCTTTGCTTTGTCTACTAATATTAGGAGGACCTGAATATGGCAAAAGAAGTAAAACTCTCAAGAATAGGAAAGCTTCCGGTAGAGATTCCTGCCGGCGTCACCGTGACCGTCAGTGATGACAACACCGTGACCGTAAAAGGACCTAAGGGCGAGCTTTCACAGAAGGTAGATCCTTCAATTACACTCAAGATCGAGAACGGAAAGATTGAGTTCGGCGTCAACGAAAATTCCAACGTAGACTATAAGCAGAAGGGCGCATTCCACGGTCTGTACCGCGCGCTCGTCCACAATATGGTCACCGGAGTCTCCAAGGGCTTCGAGATCCGTCAGGAGCTGGTCGGAGTCGGCTACCGTGTAGCGGTCCAGGGACAGGTTCTCACCTTCTCTCTCGGATACTCCCACGAAATTCAGCTTATGCTCCCTGCCGAGGTCAAGGCCGAGGCTGCTGAGGTTAAGAAGGGAGAGAATCCGGTTCTCATCCTCAGGAGCGCAGACAAGCAGCTTCTCGGAGAGGTTGCGGCCAAGATCCGTTCATTCCGCAGGCCTGAGCCATACAAGGGCAAGGGTATCAAGTTCGTCGGCGAGCAGCTCCGCCGCAAGGCAGGCAAGACCGCCGCAGCTAAATAAATCAGGAGGAAAGAATTATGGCATTGACTAAAATAGAAAGAAGAAGAAGGATCCACTACCGTATCCGCAAGCATGTCAGCGGCACCGCCGAGAAGCCGAGGATGGTCGTATTCCGCAGCAACAAGCAGATTTACGTTCAGCTGGTAGATGACCTCAAGGGCAACACTCTCGTAGCCGCCGCGTCCAACGACAAGGAGCTCGCCGCAGAGTGCAAGGGCAAGGCCGGAAAAGAGGCCGCCGCGATCGTAGGCAAGGCTATCGCCAAGCGCGCGATTGAAAAGGGCATTTCCGAAGTCGCTTTCGACCGTGGAGGATATCTCTATCACGGCAGGGTTCAGAGTCTGGCAGATGCTGCCCGCGAAGGTGGCCTTAAATTCTAAACAGGGACTATGGCAAATACAAATCTTAAAAGAGTAAGAACGTCTGACCTTGAGCTCAAGGACAGGCTCGTAGCCATCAACAGGGTGACCAAGGTCACCAAAGGTGGCCGTCATTTCCGTTTCGCGGCCATCGTGGTCGTAGGAGACGAGAACGGCGTTGTGGGATATGGCCTGGGCAAGGCCAACGAGGTTACTGCGGCCATCCAGAAGGGAACTGAGGATGCCAAGAAGAACCTTGTCAAGATCCCTGTCATCAACAAGACCATTCCTCATGAGCAGGAGAGCAAGTTCGGCGGAGCGAAGGTGTTCATGAAGCCAGCGGCCCCTGGAACAGGAGTAAAGGCCGGCGGTGCCATGCGTGCCGTTTTCGAGTCCGTGGGAGTGCAGAACGTCCTCGCGAAGTCCAGAGGTTCATCCAATCCTCACAACCTCGTGAAGGCTACTATCGCCGCCCTTACCGAGATGCGTGACGCCTACACCGTAGCAGGCCTGCGCGGAGTATCCATGAGCAAGGTATTTAACGGATAGGAGAAGAAGCCATGGCAAAATACAAGATTACACTCAGACTGAGCAAGAGCGGCGCTACCAAGAGGCAGATCGCCAACCTCACCTCGCTCGGACTTCATAAGGTAAACCAGACCGTAGAGGTCGAGAAGAATCCGGTTACCACCGGCATGCTTCTGAAGGTTCAGCACCTCGTCAACTGCGAGGAAATCTAAAATCAGGAGGAATTTGAGATGAAACTTAATAATCTTAAACCGGCACCGGGAACTACCAAGAACCCAAAGAAGCGCCTCGGCCGCGGCCAGGGCTCAGGAAAGGGCGGCACATCTACCCGTGGTAACAAGGGAGCGCAGGCCCGTTCAGGCTATGAGCACAAGATCGGTTTCGAAGGCGGCCAGATGCCTCTCCAGAGGAGGCTGCCTAAGAACGGATTCAAGAATCCTACCAGGGTTGAGTACCAGGCGGTAAACGTCTCCGCTCTCCAGAAACTTGCGCAGGAGAAGAATCTCAGCGCCATCACGCTCGAGAATCTCTATGAAGCAAGGCTTGCCAAGCCGTCTGACCTCGTGAAGGTCCTCGGCAATGGTGAGCTCAAGGCAAAGATCGACGTCACCGCTGACGCTTTCTCGAAGTCTGCGATTCAGAAGATCGAGGCTGCGGGCGGCAAGGCGATAATCGCTGAAGAGTAGTCATGAAGAAATTTATTGAGACAATAAAGAACATCTTCAAGATCGAAGAGTTGAGGAAGAGGCTTGTATACACCCTCCTCCTCATTCTCGTCTACCGACTCGGCTGCTTCATCGTCATCCCTGGCATTGACGCAACCATGCTGGCCAGCCTTCAGGACAAGACTTCAACCGGCCTCGTCGGCCTCTTGAACATGTTCTCCGGCGGTGCCTTCGGTAACGCTTCGGTTTTCGCGCTCGGAGTGATGCCGTACATCTCGGCATCCATCGTTGTCCAGCTTCTGGGCATGTTCGTCCCTTACTTCAGAAAACTCCAGATGGAGGGCGAGAGCGGCCGTAGGAGAATCAACCAGATCACCAGGTACCTCACCATCGTGATTCTGGCCATACAGTGTCCTGCCTACATGGCTGCCGTTCACAACCAGATCCCTGGCACCGCCTTCGTTGCCGTCAACCAGCTCGGCTGGAGCAACTTCGTCTTCAACATCGTCTGCACCATCATCCTGATGGCAGGCTCCATGTTCGTGATGTGGCTCGGCGAGAGGATCACCGACAGGGGTATCGGCAATGGTATCTCCCTGCTCATCATGATCGGTATCGTTGCCCGTCTGCCTTACGCCCTCGTGGCTGAAGTCGGTGAGAAGCTTACCACCAACAACGGCGGACTTCTCCTTCTCATCGTCGAGTTCATCGTCCTCTTCTTCGTCTTCGTGGCGGCCATCGCCCTCACCCAGGGTGTGAGAAGGGTTCCTGTGAACTACGCGAAGAGGATTGTAGGCAACAAGCAGTACGGCGGAGTCCGTCAGTACATCCCTCTGAAGATCAACGCCGCGGGTGTGATGCCTATCATTTTCGCACAGGCAATCATGCTCTTCCCGCTCCTCTTCTCCCGTTGGGATGCGACCCGTGGACTTGCGGCTACCATGAGCAATTATACCGGATTCTGGTATAACGCCATATTTTTCATCTTCGTTGTCATCTTCACCTATTTCTACACCGCAGTCACCGTCAACCCGACCATGATCGCGGAGGATATGAAGAAGAACGGAGGTTTCATTCCAGGAGTAAAACCAGGAAAGAAGACGGTCGATTATCTTGACAGCATTATGTCCAAGGTGACCCTCCCTGGTTCCATTTTCCTTGGTCTCATTTCGATATTCCCGGCCTTCGCGATGATCGCCGGAGTATCCGACCAGTTCGCAAGTTTCTACGGCGGAACTTCGCTGCTGATTCTTGTGGGCGTCGTACTTGATACCCTTCAGCAGATAGAGAGCTATCTGCTCATGCGCCACTACGACGGTCTGATGAAGACCGGCCGCCTTAGCGGGCGTTCGGGAATGTAATTGTTTGAATGTACGCAAAGCGAGATGGTAAAGCCAAGAACCGAAGAAGAAATTGAGCTGCTCCGTGAGAACGGAGAGATAGTGTCGAAGACACTGGCTGAAGTCGGAAGACATGTCGCCCCAGGTGTGACAACCAAAGAGTTGGATAGGGTGGCTGAGACTTTCATCCGTGATCACGGCGCCGTGCCTAACTTCCTTGGATATGACGGCTACCCTGCGGCTATCTGCGCCTCTGTTAACGATGTGGTTGTCCATGGATTTCCATCGGACTATGTGCTCAAGGAGGGAGACATCGTCTCCATCGATCTCGGCACATTGTACAAGGGCTACAACGGTGACTCCTGCTACACCTTCCCTGTCGGGGAGGTGGACGCGGAGACCCGCAAGCTCCTTGACGTCACCAAGGCATCGCTCTACAAAGGCATAGAACAGGCTGTGGCGGGCAAAAGGACTGGCGATATCGGACACGCGGTACAGACGTACGCCGAGTCATTCGGATTCTCTGTCGTCCGTGAATTGGAAGGACATGGAATCGGAACCGATATGCACGAGGAGCCTGGAGTCCCTAATTACGGACGCCAGGGCCACGGAGCGAGGCTCCTTGACGGAATGACCATATGCATAGAGCCGATGATCAACGCGGGAGTCCGCGGCGTGTACCTTGCAAGAAACGGTTGGGCAGTGCACACGGCAGATCACAAGAAGGCCGCGCATTTCGAGCTTACGGTTGTTGTCCGTCGCGATAAGGCTGAGCAGCTGTCGACCTTTGACTACATTGAGAAGGACCCGGACATCAAGTTTTAAAGCGATATCATATGAGTAAGCAAGCAGCAATCGAGCAGGACGGGACAATAGTCGAGACCCTCCCTAATGCAATGTTCAAAGTTGAGTTGGAGAATGGTCACGTCATCCTCTGCCACATCTCGGGAAAGATGCGTCAGAATTTTATCCACATCCTCCTCGGCGACAAAGTGAAGGTTGAGATGTCGCCGTATGACCTGACAAAGGGCAGGATTTCCTTCAGATACAAATAAAAATCAAACGATATGAAAGTCAAAACATCCATCAAGAAGCGCAGCGCCGATTGCAAGATCGTCAGGCGTAAAGGACGTCTCTACGTCATCTGCAAGAAGAATCCTAAGTTCAAGATGCGCCAGGGATAACGTTCAGTTGTAAAATAAAAAGTCAAAATAGAATATGGCAAGAATAGCCGGTGTTGATTTACCGAACAACAAAAGAGGAGAGATAGGCCTTACCTATATCTTCGGAATCGGCCGCTCGTCTGCGAGGAAAATTCTCGATGAGTGCGGCATCGATTACGACATCAAGGTCAGCGACTGGAATGACGAGCAGATCTCCAAGATCCGTTCCATCATCGCCCAGGAATTTAAGATCGAGGGCGAGCTACGTACCGCTGTCCAGATGAATATCAAACGTCTTATGGATATCGGTTGCTACAGAGGCATCCGTCATCGTCTCGGACTCCCTGTCCGCGGCCAGCGCACCAAGAACAACGCACGCACCAGGAAGGGTAAGAAGAAGACAGTTGCGAACAAGAAGAAGGCGACCAAGTAAATCCTGATGAACTATGGCAAAGAAAACTACAACAGCAAAGAAGAGAGTCGTTAAGGTAGAGGCTGTGGGCGAAGCTCATATCACCTCGACCTTCAACAACATCATCGTCGCCCTCACCAACAACCAGGGCCAGGTTATCAGCTGGTCTTCGGCCGGAAAGGGCGGATTCAGGGGTTCCAAGAAGAACACCCCTTATGCCGCGCAGGTGGCTGCAGAAGATGCATCCAAGACGGCCTATGACGCGGGTCTCCGCAAGGTAAAGGCCTATGTCAAAGGTCCGGGTGCGGGCCGTGAGTCCGCCATCAGGTCTATCAGCAACTCCGGTATCGAAGTCACCGAGATCATCGATGTCACCCCTATGCCGCACAATGGTTGCCGTCCTAAGGGCCGTCGTAAGGTTTAACAAATTAAAGATCGATTACTATGGCAAGATATACTGGACCAAGCACAAAGATCGCCCGCAAATTCGGCGAGCCGATCTACGGACCTGACAAATATTTCGAGAAGAGGAACTACGCTCCAGGTCAGCATGGAACCTCCCGCAAGCGTGCCCGCAAGGGTACCGACTACGGCACTCAGCTTAAGGAGAAGCAGAAGGTAAAGTACATGTACGGTGTTCTCGAACGTCAGTTCCGCAACACCTACGAGAAGGCCTCCCGCATGGCCGGCCAGAAGGGTGAGAACCTCCTCTTCCTTCTCGAGTCCCGTCTCGACAACCTCGTATACCGTCTCGGCTTCGCGCCGACCCGTCCTGCCGCAAGGCAGCTCGTGCTCCACGGCCACATCACTCTTGACGGAGTCGTAAGCCATGTTCCTTCAACTATCGTGAAGGCCGGCCAGACTATCGCCGTCAGGGAAAGGTCAAAGAGCCTTGAAGTCATCGTGAACTCTGTCGCGGCCGGTACCGCGTCGAAGTATTCATGGCTTCAGCTGGATCCTAAGGCGCTCGTAGGCAAATATCTTAACGTGCCTACCCGTGCAGAGATCCCGGAGAACATCAACGAACAGCTCATCGTCGACCTGTACTCCAAATAATCCTAACACCTAATAAAGAATAATCATGGCAATCTTAGCGTTTCAGAAACCAGACAAGGTGATAATGCTCGAAAGCACCGAGACCGTCGGCCGCTTCGAATTCAGGCCTCTGGAGCCTGGATACGGACAGACCATCGGCAATGCGCTCCGCCGAGTATTGTTGTCCTCTCTGGACGGCTTTGCTATCAGCTCAATCAAGATCGCCGGGGTCCAGGACGAGTTCGCCACGATCCAGGGCGTGATTGAGGGGATGCAGGACATCATTCTCAACCTCAAGCAGGTACGCTTCAAGAGGATGGTGGAGACTGCTGACTCAGAGGTGGCAAACATCACCATCAGCGGCAAATCAGAATTTACCGCGGAGGATATCTCGAAGGGATTGTCTTCTTTCAAGGTGTTGAATCCGGAGCAGCACATCTGCTCCTTGGAGCCAGCTGTCAAACTCGAAATCGAAATCACCATCACCCAGGGCCGTGGCTTTGTTCCGGCCGAGGAGCAGATCGATGACACTACGCCTATCGGAACCATTCCTGTGGACGCCATCTACACCCCGATCCGCAAGGTGAACTGGACGGTTGAAAACTACCGTGTCGAGCAGAAGACCGACTATGAGAAGCTCAATCTCGAGATCGTGACCGACGGTTCTCTCAGCCCGAACGCAGCTCTCCAGCAGGCGGCGAACATCCTCATCTATCACTTCAAACTCTTTACTGACGACAAGAACATGACTCTTGAAAGCACGGTCGAGGCGGACAGCAAAGATTTGGACGAGGAGTCCCTCCGCATGAGGCACCTTCTCATGACCAAGCTTTCCGACATGGGTCTGTCCGTAAGGGCATACAACTGTCTGAAGGCCGCCGATATCGACACTTTCGCCGATCTCGTTTCCTACTCCCGTTCCGAGCTCATGAAGTTCAGGAATTTCGGAAGGAAGTCACTTAACGAGATTGACCAGCTCGTCGAGAAGATGAAGCTCTCCTTCGGAATGGATGTGAGAAAATACAATATCGAACCCAAGAAAAAGACTAACGTATAATCATGAGGCACAATAAATCTGTAAACCATCTTGGACGTCAGAGCGGTCACCGCAAGGCTATGCTCGCGAACATGGCTTCTTCCCTCATTATGAGGAAGAGGATCAACACGA
Source organism: Bacteroidales bacterium UBA7258 (assembly GCA_002472565.1). Taxonomy (GTDB): domain Bacteria; phylum Bacteroidota; class Bacteroidia; order Bacteroidales; family UBA932; genus Cryptobacteroides. Next base: position 149,552 of record DKSK01000009.1, read on the forward strand.
CCGTCGCCAAGGCCAAGGCCCTCAAGACCTACCTCGAGCCGCTCGTAACCAAGTCTAAGGAAGACTCCACCCACAACCGCAGGATTGTCTTCAGCTATATCAAGGACAAGTACGCAGTTGCAGAGCTCTTCAGGACCATCGCACCTAAGATTGCGGATCGTCCGGGCGGATATCTCCGCGTCCTCCACACCGGTTTCCGTACCGGTGACGGATCTGAGATGGCGCTCATCGAGTTTGTAGACTTCAACGAGGCTGCTCTCAAGGCTCCTGAGAAGAAGTCCGAGGCCAAGAAGACCACTCGCCGCAGCCGCGGCAAGAAGGCCGAGGCCGCTCCTGAGGCTCCTGTCGCAGAGGCTCCTAAGACCGAGGCCGCCGAGTAATTCCGGGGCCCTGGAAGGACCTCACTCGCTTAAGCGATAATAAAAGAGGAGGGTGACCAAAAAGTCAAGT
>DKSK01000019.1 GCA_002472565.1 Bacteroidales bacterium UBA7258
TGTTCCAGAGCTTCAACCTGATAGACGAACTGACGGTATATGAGAACATAGAGCTTCCGCTCCGATACCTGAATGTTTCAGCAGGGGAGAGGAGGAAGCGCGTCACGGAGATAATGAAGCGGATGAACATCAGCCACAGGGCGAGCCATTTTCCGCAGCAGCTTTCTGGAGGACAGCAGCAGAGGGTGGCGATAGCGAGAGCGGTGGTCATCAACCCGAAGCTGATTCTCGCCGACGAGCCGACCGGAAACCTCGATTCGAAGAACGGAAAGGAGGTGATGGACCTGCTCACGGAACTGAATCAGGAGGGGGCTACGATCGTGATGGTGACGCACTCTCCGAAGGATGCGGCGATGGCCCAGCGGAAGATCGATCTCTTCGACGGTCAGATCGTCAGCGACGTGCAGAATGAATTGTAGAGCAGATCGCGGGCGACGTGCAGAATGAATTGTAGAGCAGATCGCGGGCGACGTGCAGAATGAATTTGAATTTCTATGGTCAGTTTATTTAGAAAAAACAGCATAGTCTCAACCATCCTGAACCTTCTTGGCATGACGGCGGCCTTCGCCGCTATGTACGTGATTTTCGTGCAGGTCCATCACGACTTCACCTACAATCACGGCATCAAGGACAGCGACAGAATCTACGTGATGACTTTGCCAGACTTTTACGAAGAAGGCAAGTACTCAGTATTCATGAACAGGCCGCCTCAGGAGAAGGTGCTCGCCACTGCGACCGGCATCGAGAGCGGGGGCTGCGGCCAAATGCTTGGCTCGGACTGCTACATATCGTTGAAAGAAGGCTCTGACAAGATTGACGCCACTTTCAATTCCCTCACCCCCGGAACCGTCAAGGCCTTCGGCTATGAACTTGTCCAAGGCTCCTTCGATGACATGAAGACGTGGCAGCAGACGGCAATAAGCGAATCTTTCGCGCGAAAGACAGGTCTGGCTCCGGGTTCGACATACTATCAGATCAGCAGAGGCCGGTCTGTTCCGATGACCGTCGTCGCTATATATAAGGATTTCCCTGCCATCTCCGACCTTGCCTCCAATGACGGCTTCTCCCTCTTGGGAGACCAAGACATTTACAATATGAGTGAGTGGTCGTATTGCTATTATGTCAAGCTGAATCCGTCCGAGAATAAGGAGGATTTCGAGAAAGAGGCCTTCGAGATCGCCAAAGAATTCTATATGAATCAGTTCCCGGATGATTCGACAGAAGCAGACGACCTGAATCTTATCAAGTACCACCTGGTCTCCATCCGTGACGCCTACTTCGACCCACTTCTGGCCAGAGGTGACAGCATGAGTGGCAACAAGAGCACCACCTACACCCTGCTCGCCATAGCCATCCTTATCCTCCTGATTTCGATGGTCAACTACGTCAACTTCTTCGTGGCTATGATTCCTTTGAGAATCAAGGGTATAAACATCAGGAAGGTGATCGGCGCGTCAAGAACTTCTCTGGTCATGGGGATGATAGGGGAATCCTTGCTGTTGACCTTTATCTCCCTGGCGCTCTCCGCCTTAGTCGTCATTTTCTTTGGAAAATCTCACCTTGCGGACCTGATTCCGTTCACCACCGGCTTCGGTTCCAATCCGCTTATCTTGGCTTTGAACGTCGGAGTCGCGATTCTGGTGGCAATCGTCGCCAGCCTGTATCCGGCCCTGTATTCGACCTCGGTACCTCCGGCTCTGTCGCTGAAAGGCTCTTTTTCCGCCACCCACAAAGGCAAGGCGATAAGATATTCCCTGGTAGGGGTCCAGTTCACCATTTCGATGGCTCTCATCATGTGCGCGATATTCATCAACAAGCAGCGCTCTTTCATGCTGAACCATGACCTAGGCTTCGACAAGGAGAATCTTCTGGTTGTAAGCTCCGGCTATTCGGTCGGCAGTCAGAGGGCCGCCGTTGAGGAGAGGCTGAAGAAGAATCCTGACATCAAGGACGTCGCCTGGGCGGACGGGGACATGGTCGCGGCAAGCAGGATGGGCTGGGGAAGAGAAGTCAAGGGTCAGCAACGTAATTGGCAGTGCTATCCTGTTTCATGGAACTTCTTGAGATTCATGAATATACCGGTTCAGGAAGGCAGAGATTTTCAGGAGTCCGACGAGCAGTGCGAGAACGGAATATTCATCTTCAACGAGGCCGCGAAAAAGGAATTCGGCCTCACTCTTGAAGACAAGGTCGGCGGTCATATGGACACCCCGACTGACATCGCAGGCTTTTGCGCAGACTTCAATTACGCTCCGCTGAGGTCGGCAGTGGCTCCTTTCAGCTTCTACGTCTTCGGCAAGGACCCGTGGAGGCCGCTGTCTACGCTCTTTGTGAGGACTGCGCCTGGCTGCGATTTCACCCAACTGCGGAAATTCATAGGCTCTACTCTTGCAGAGTATGACTCAAGCATGTCCGCTGATGATTTCGACATCAAATTATTCGACCAGACCTTGCAGAAAGTATATGACAGAGAGTCGAAACTGTCCAAGCTGATCACTCTTTTCACCATCATCGCCATAATCATCTCGCTCATGGGTGTCTTCGGGCTTGTTATGATTGAGACAGAAGGCCGCAGGAAAGAAATTGGCATCCGCAGAGTCAACGGCTCTACGATCGAGGAAATCCTTCTGATGATCAATTCTAAGTTCATCTACATAGTCTTGGGCTGCTTCGTGGTGGCCGCACCGTTGTGTATGTTTATCATGAGGCGTTATCTCCAGAACTTTGCCTATCGGATCAGCCTCTCGCCATGGGTCTTCCTTCTTGCCTTGCTGGCGGTGCTTTTTGTGACTGTCTGTGTGGTGACGCTGGAGTCCCTGCGCGCGGCGACCTCCAATCCGGTGGATTCTCTTAGAAATGAATAACTCTGAAAGTTAAGATACTATGAAAAAAAATGCAGGCGTAATCAAGGTGATTTCCCTCTCGGCAGGCCTGGCCATCGGCTCAGTGCTGATTGCGATGGTCGTCTTCTTGATGTCCTTCGACGGCTGCTTCCGCAACGTGAAAGATATATATCAGATATTCAGCGGAATAGAACGGGAGAAAGAGTCGAAAGACTATAATCAGGTCAGCGGGGGCGTGGCTCCTGGTATGAAGGAATTCATCCCTCAAGTTGAAGAGGCGACTAGGACGACATCCGTCTTTGATTCCGACAAATTCTATGACGAAAATAACAATATCATTAAGGGAGACATGATGCTTGCAGACTCCTGCTTTTTCAAGATCTTCAACAGGGAGTGGCTTTCCGGGGACTGGAGAGAGGCTCTCTGCGGCATGACCACGAAAGTCGTAGTCTCCCGTTCATTTGCAGATAAACTGGGAGGCCCTGCACAGGCGATCGGAAAAGTGATAAGCAACGAGCAGTCGAGGAGTTCTCTGTTTACGATAGTCGGCGTTTATGGAGATTTCCCGAAGAACAGCTCTTTCGCGGATGTCGACATCATCGGAACCTTGGACCTCATGAACCAATGGAGCAGGGAGAACTGGGTCGGAAACGACAGGTATCTGGGCTATGTGAAACTGGCACCGGGGACCGATCCGGCTTCCCTCAAAGATGCCATCTTCAAGATGCAGCAGGCCAAGCAGCCTCTTGAAGATCTGGAGAAGGCCGGAGTCAAGCTGTCTTACAAGCTGGTAAATCTGCAGAAGGTCCACACTCAGGATCCGGAGATCAGAAGCCGTGCGGTAATCCTCTCGATCGTGGCCCTGCTTCTGATTCTGATTGCTACCATGAACTATCTTCTCGTGGCCATTTCCGAAGTCGTCAAAAGGTCCAAGGAGGTTGCGGTCCGCAAGTGCTATGGAGCCTCTGACGGCAATATCTACGGTCTCCTGTTTAAGTCTGCGGCCATTTCCATGGGAGTCTCACTCTTCGTCGCTGCGGCACTTGTGCTGGCTTTCAGAGGTAAAATCGAACAGCTTATGGGGGTCGGTCTCCATGACCTCTTGATTCCACAGACATTTGCAATCGTGCTTGTTGTCCTGCTTCTCGTCTTCCTGTCTTCCGCCATAATACCGGCCAGACTTTTTGTGAAAATTCCTGTCTCCAGCGCTTTCAGAGGCTTTAAAGAGAACAAACGCAAGTGGAAGCGTTCCCTGCTGGTCTTCCAGTTTATGATCAATGCCATTATTCTCGTGCTCTTGCTTGTCATCAATAAGCAGTATGACAAGATGATGAAAGAGGATGTCGGATACGACTACAATAATCTCTCATATGCAGAGCTTCCCGGCACTAAGAAGGCCGTAATGTTCGAGATAGCTGAGAAGTTGCGCACCTATCCTGAAGTTGAGGGCGCTGAAATTACCTACACTCTTCCCTTCCAGACTTCTTCCGGCAATAATGTCTATCTGCCGGGTAACGATACTGAACTCTTCAATGTGGCTGACCAATATTGGTCTAGCGAAGGCTTTTTCAAGTTGATGGGCTTCCATATGCTTGAGGGAAAGGCCCCTGAGAATTCGGATGAGATGGCGGTCAGCAAGTCTTTCGTGGATAAACTTTCGCAGTTTACGGATCTGAGCGGCGGTGTGGTCGGCAAGGCTGTTTCACTGACAGAGCATGGCACTCAGACCATCTGCGGAGTATATGAAGATTACAGAATAGGGTCGGCGGTGGATCCTGACACCCGCCCGAGCGTAAGATTCTGTCTCAACAAGACTGATTCCACCTGGTATTCGGACGTAGCCACTACTCTGGTGGTCAAGTTCCACGAGCTCAACGGGGATAATATGAAGCTGATGGAGAAGGTAGTGAAGGATTTCCTTCCTGATCGGGATATTGAAGTTAAGGCCTATTCCGCAAGCATGGCCAAGCTCTACGATGACACTCGCAAGATGCGTTCCGCCTTTGGAATCGGTTCGATATTCGCTCTGGTCATCGCGCTGGTGGGCCTAGTTGGCTATCTGCTTGATGAGTCAGAACGGCGCAGCAAGGAAATTGCGGTGCGCAAGGTCAATGGCGCCGAGTCACAGGAGATAGTGAGGATGTTGGTCGTGGATATTTCCAAGCTCGTTCTTGTGGGAATAGCCGCCGGGAACATCGCTTCGTGGTTCATCGCCAGAGACTGGCTGAAACAGTTCGCGGATAAGATAAGTCTTTCTTTTCTGCAATTTGTGACCGCCGACCTGGTCCTTATTGTGGTGATAGTCATTACGGTGGCTCTCAGTTCGCTTAGAATCGCGAGATCCAATCCTGTCGGCTTCCTCAAGAACGACTGATAGCGCCAGAGCCTGCGCCCATCCGGTTTTGTCCCCGCCCTTCCAAGGCGGGGATTTTTTTCGGCAGGATGGCTTTCGGCGATTAATTCGTATCTTTGCCGCCGCTTATTCAGGTTTTTAGTTTATGGCGAATGTGAGGGACATGACGGGTGGGAGTCCCGCGAAGAACATTTTGTATTTTGCCCTGCCTCTGGCCCTCGGCTATGTCCTTCAGCATCTTTATCAGGTAGCGGATGCGGCCATTGTAGGGAAGTGGGTCGGCGTGGAAGGCTTGGCGGCGGTCGGCGCCTCGTCTTCCATAATGTTCCTTTTCCTTGGTTTCTGCAACGGGTCTTGCGCCGGGTTCAGTGTCCCGGTAGCCCAAGCTTTCGGAGCCAAAGACTACTCGCTGATGCGAAGATATGTAGCCAACGCGGTAAGGCTTGCAGTATGGATCTCAGTGTTTCTGACAGTCCCGGTCTGCCTATTCTGCAATCCGATACTACATATGGTAAATGTTCCGGATGACATCTTCCTCCAGGCCAGGGTCTACCTCATGCTCCAGTTCCTCGGCATTCCTCTTGCCATAGCCTACAATCTTCTGGCAGGTTTCATCAGGTCGCTCGGCAACTCTAAGGAGCCTTTTTATTTCCTCTTGGTCTCTTCCGCTTCGAATATTATCCTTGACCTTTTGTTTGTGGTTGTCTTCAAGTGGGGAGTGTTCGGAGCCGGTTTCGCCACAATTATCTCGCAGGTGATTTCGGTGAATCTATGTTTCTCCTTCATCATAAGGCAGATGAGGATCCTCATACCGTCGGGGGCGGAAAGGCGCCGTGACGGCGCCCTCGCGAGGTTGCTGCTTGCTAACGGAATCCCCATGGGACTGCAATTCTCGATAACGGGAATCGGCATCATCATGCTCCAGAGGGCCAACAATACGCTCGGAACCATCTATGTCGCCGCCTTCACGGCTTCGATGAGGGTCAAGTATGTCTTCACTACGGTTTTCGAAAATATAGGTGTGGCTATGGCGACATATTGCGGCCAGAATATCGGGGCGGGGAGGCTGGACAGGGTGAAGTCGGGCCTGAAGGCGGCTTCGGGGCTCATGATGCTGTATTTCGTCATAACTTTTGCCTTGATCTTTCCTTTCTCCGATGAGATGATGGGCCTCTTTGTAGATCCGTCGCAGACGCAGATAGTCGATCTGGCTTCTCGTTATATGAGGATTTCCAATCTATTCTATCCGGTGCTCGGGATGTTGACGATTCTCAGATATTCGATTCAAGGTCTGGGCTATTCGTCGCTTTCTTTGATGTCCGGGGTCATGGAGATGATAGCCCGGTGCGCAGTCAGCATCTGGATGGTGCCGGCTCTGGGCTTTCTGGGTGTCTGCTTCGGAGATCCAACTGCATGGTGTGCCGCTGACATCTTCCTTTTCCCGGCCATGTTTTTTCTGCTCCGCCACCTTGGACGCAGGATAACGCCTACGGTGTAGGAGAGAGGAGCGCCGGTCTCCCGCTGCGGAAGCCGCCACCGGAGGGAGCAGGGAGAGGCAGGCGCTGCCCCAGAACGAAATGGGCGGCCCCGGAGGACCGCCCATTTGGCAAAGATATTTCTTAGCCTTATCCGAGGAAGCCGAGAAGGATTCCGGCGGCAACAGCCGAACCGATGACGCCGGCGACGTTAGGTCCCATTGCGTGCATCAGGAGGTGGTTGTCAGGGTCGAACTCGCGGCCTACAAGCTCCGAAACGCGGGCGCTGTCAGGTACTGCTGAAACACCTGCATTGCCGATGAGCGGATTGATCTTGTGACCTTCCCTGAGGAAGAGGTTGAAGATTTTCACGAAGAGGACGCCGCAGGCCGTCGCTATGACGAAGGAGATGAGTCCGAGGGCGAAAATCTTGACGGACTGGCCCGTTAGGAACTTGTCTGCCTGGGTGGAGGCACCGACCGTCAGGCCGATGAGAGTCGTGACTACATCGATGAGCGGACCGCGGGCAGTCTCGGCGAGACGGCGTGTCACCCCGCTTTCCTTGAGCAGGTTGCCGAAGAAAAGCATGCCGAGAAGCGGAAGACCTGACGGAACGATGAAAGCCGTGGTCAGGAAGCCAATGATAGGGAAGATGGTCTTCTCCTTCTGGCTTACCGGCCTTGGCTTGGGCATCCTGATGAGCCTTTCCTTCTTGGAGGTGAGGGCCAGCATGATAGGACGCTGGATGACAGGCACAAGGGCCATGTAGGAGTAGGCCGACACTGCGATGGCTCCCATGAGATCCGGGGCGAGTTTGGAGGAGAGGAAGATGGCCGTAGGACCGTCCGCGCCTCCGATGATGCCGATGGCTCCCGCCTCGTTCGGCGCGAAACCGAAGAGGGTCGCGAGCAGATAGGCTCCGAAGATGCCCATCTGGGCCGCGGCTCCGATGAGGATTAGTCTTGGCTGGGAGATGAGGGCCGAGAAGTCGGTCATCGCTCCGATACCAAGGAAGATGAGCGGCGGGTACCAGCCTTGACGAACTCCCTGATAGAGGGTGTTGAGTACTGAGCCGTTTTCGTAAATACCGATATTCAGTCCCGGAAACATCGGAATATTTCCGATGATCATTCCGAAGCCGATCGGAACAAGGAGGAGAGGCTCCCAGCCTTTCTTTATGGCGATCGTTATGAAGGCGATTCCTATCAGGATCATCACGAGATTTGGCCATTCACAGTTGTAGAAACCTGTGAAATACCAAAACTGCCTGAGGCTTTCCGTAATCTGGCTTGCCAGGATAGTGCCCATCCTTATCCGATTGTTACGATGGTGTCGCCCTCAAGGATGGAATCACCCTTGGAGACTTTGATGCTGGTTACGGTTCCGTCGGCTAAGGCAGGGATCTCGTTCTCCATCTTCATGGCCTCGATTACGGCGACTTTCTGGCCCTTCTTCACGGCCTGGCCCTCCTTGACGGAGACCTCGATGATTACGCCGGGAAGCGGGGATACAACGGCTGTTCCCTCGCCGGCGGCCTTAGGAGCGACAGGGGCGGCGGCAGGAGCCGCTACAGGTGCTGTAGCGGCTCCTGCTGCCGGGGAGGCTGCAACAGGAGCCGCAGGAGCGGACTCGAGTTCAACCTTGTATGAGGCGCCGTTGACCGTAACGTCAGCGAGTCCGCCTTCTACTGAATTGATGGCTACGTTGTAGTCGTTGCCATTGATCTTGAATTTGTACTCTTTCATATTTTGATATTGTTTTTTCAATTAAGTTCGGGCTATCTTCTCGGAAGCCTCCTGAATGTCTGGGTCTTTTCGTTCCATGCCGAAGTCCCGTCAGCCTTGATGGTGACTACGAAGCTTTCTGAATCATGGACGGAGTCGTTGAAATAAAGGTCCATGGCCATGGCTATGGCAGCCACCGTCTCTCCTCCGTCAGCCTGGCTGAGGGCCATGGCTATGGCGGCGGCGACTTCAGAACTCATATCTCCCTTGGCGGCAGGCTTTGACTCTGTCTTTGCGCTCTTCATGCGGATTTTCTCCTTGTTTTTAGGGTCGAAGAAGAGGTAGAAGAGGAACCAGAGGATGGCCAGCGCCACGAATACGACTGATACAGAGACAAGGGTGAGAACTCCTCCGCTCGGGGTGATCTTGGAGTCTCCTGCTCCGGCGTTTGGCGTGTTCGGAGTCGGAGCCGAGAAGGTGTCCTCCTCGCCGAAGACCATGCCGCGGATGTCTTTAGAAGACTTCTTCACGGACATTCCGGCAGGAAGAGCGGCAGGTACGTACATCGAGTCGATGATGGTGCACTTGTCGTTGCTGACGAGATAGATCCATGAATCACGGCGTATCTTGAAGTCCGTGTAGAATGTTCCCTGGCTGCCTTCTCCCGATGCGTAGAAAATTACGGTCTGCCTCGGCCCGAGCTGGGTCCTGAGGTCGCCCTTAGGGATAAGGTACTTGTAGAGAGGATGGTCGGCGGGCATGAATTTGGTCTTGCCCTTCGCCGGAATGGCGGAACGGTCATCCGTGAGGTAGCAGCCTCCGTAGTTGACCGTGCCCTGCGAGGTGTTGAAGATTTCGATCCATCCGTTCTTCTGGCCGTAGTCGTCTACGATGCTTGTCTGGGAGGAGTCTGGTTCCGCCATGATCTCGGAAATGATGAGGTCGGTGACGTTCTGGGCTCCTGCGAAGGAAACCGCGGCCAGCATGACGGAGATCGAAAGCAATAATCTTTTGTTCATCTCAAATCTCCTTAAAGCGGAAGGTTGTCATGCTTCTTGGCAGGAAGTTCCTGCTTCTTTCCGGCGAGCTCTTCGAGGGCGCGGATGATGCGGAACCTGGTGTTGCGAGGCTCGATGATGTCGTCGATATAGCCCTTCTGGGCGGCCTGGTAAGGATTGTTGAAGAGCTCGTTGTACTCTTTCTTCTTCTCCTCGGCCATCTTCTTCTGCTCCTCTGGATCCTCGATGTCCTTGATGTCCTTGGCGTAGAGCACTTTGACTGCCCCGTCTGCTCCCATTACGGCTATTTCGGCGGACGGCCATGCGTAGACGATGTCAGATCTGAGGTGCTTGCTGCTCATGACTATGTAGGATCCGCCGTAGCTCTTTCTCAGCTCCACGGTGACCTTAGGTACGGTGGCTTCTCCGTAGGCGTAGAGGAGTTTAGCTCCGTTGGTGATGACCGCGCCGTACTCCTGCTGGGTTCCAGGGAGGAAGCCAGGCACATCAACGAGGGTTACCAGAGGAATGTTGAAGGCATCGCAGAAGCGGACGAACCTTGCGGCCTTGCGCGAGGCGTTGATGTCGAGCACTCCGGCGAGAACTTTCGGCTGATTGGCAACTATTCCGACGCTGCGGCCGTTCATGTGCGCGAAGCCGACGATTACATTCTTGGCGAAATCCTTGGAGATTTCGAAGAATTTCCCGTCATCCACGATGGAGTTGATGACGGCGAACATGTCGTAGGCCTTGTTCGGGTTGTCAGGAATAATCTCGTTTAGAGTGTCATCGACCCTGCTGACAGGGTCGGAGGTAGCCACTCTCGGAGCCTCTTCCATGTTGTTCTGAGGGATGTAGCTGAGAAGCTCCTTGATGATCCTGATGCCTTCCTCCTCATTCTCCGCGGCGAAGTTGGCTACGCCGCTCTTGCTGGCATGGACGCTTGCCCCGCCGAGCTGCTCAGAGGTGACATCCTCTCCGAGGACGCTTTTTACGACCGCAGGACCGGTGAGGAACATGTAGGAGGTGTTCTTGACCATGACCGTGAAGTCAGTGAGGGCAGGGGAGTAGACGGCTCCGCCCGCGCATGGTCCGAAAATTCCGGAAATCTGAGGAACTACTCCTGAGCCGAGGATATTGCGCTCGAAGATTTCGCCGTAGCCAGCGAGGGCGTCGACACCCTCCTGGATGCGGGCTCCGCCGGAGTCGTTGAGCCCGATAAGAGGGGCTCCGTTACGGATGGCCATGTCCATGACCTTGCACATCTTTTCGCTCATCGTCTTGGAGAGGGAACCTCCCGAGACTGTGAAATCCTGGGCGTAGACATAGACGAGGCGGCCTCCGATAGTGCCGCAGCCGGTAACAACGCCGTCGCCGTCGACGTGGCTCTTCTCCATTCCGAAATTTGTGCAGCGATGCTGCACGAACATATCGAACTCTTCGAAAGAACCTTCGTCAAGCAGCATGGCCAGGCGTTCGCGGGCCGTGTATTTGCCTTTTTGATGTTGGGCGTCGATTCTTTTCTGGCCGCCGCCGAGGCGGGCTTTCTCTCTGCGCTCAACAAGTTTTTTGATGTTGTCCTGCTGGATGCTCATATCGAAATTGATTTGTTTCTGATAAGGTTAAAAACGTTATAGGTTGCAATAACTATAATCAGGCAAATTTAATTTATTTCCGGCAAGGCTCCAAAAAACAATTTTTGCAAATTGAAAAAAGGCTTTCGGATGCGCTGAATGGCTTTTTTTAAGGCTTGAATTCCTTTATAATACCTTTTAAGAATAAGCCTCCCGAAGCCCTTCTGACCCTCTGCCAAGGACCGCCAGTCCAGACCGTCTGCCATGACTGCCGCAAGCATCCGCTCCCGCCATGAATCATGAATAAAAAAGCGGACGCTCAAACTGCGTCCGCTCCAAAAAAATGTTTGTATAGAAACTTATTCCGCGTCTTCAGCAGGCTTCATCAGCGTGTAGACGTTGGTGACGTCATCATCATCTTCAAGAAGATTGGTGAGCTTGTCGAGAGTTTCCCTCTGCTCGGCGGTGACATCCTTCAGGTCTACGTTAGGAAGCCAGTCGAAACCTCCTGAGATAAGTTCATAACCATGATCCTCAATGTATTTCTGGATCTGGCCGTAGCTCTCGTAGGCGCCGTATATGACGATGCTCTTGGTGACGTTCTCGTCCTCGTCTTCTTCCTCCTCCTCGTAAACCTCATCGACTCCGAAGTCTATGAGGTCAAGCTCAAGCTCGTCCACGTCAATCGGCTTTGCAGGATCTTCCTTGATACGGAAAACGCATTTGTGGTCGAACATGAAACTTACGCTGCCGCTGGTTCCGAGGGTGCCGCCACACTTGGTGAAATAGCTGCGGACGTTTGCTACGGTGCGGGTGTTGTTGTCTGTGGCCGCCTCTACGAGGTAGGCGATGCCGAAGGGGCCGTAGCCCTCGAAAATCACCTCCTTGAAATCGCCCTGGCTCTTCTCGGTGGCTCTCTTGATTGCACGCTCGATGTTCTCCTTAGGCATCGACTCGTTCTTGGCCTCGGCCACGAGGGCGCGGAGCCTTGGGTTGCCGATAATGTCAGGTCCGCCCTGCTTCACGGCTATGGTGATTTCCTTGCCGAGCTTCGTGAATGTACGGGCCATATGGCCCCATCTCTTGAGTTTTCTCTCCTTACGGAATTCAAATGCTCTTCCCATTGGTCAATTCTCCATGAATAAGTTACTTGGCTTCCTGTGCAGACTCGATCCTGGAAATGTACTTGTCGATGTCGTAACCTTCCATGGACTGAGGGTACTGTTCCCTGATCTTCTTGTAATATTCAAGGGCCTTGTCGCTCTTTCCCTGCTCCTCGCACACTACGCCTGCCTTGAGAAGGTAAGACGCCGCGAAGATGTTGTCTGCCGTGGATGCTGCCTTGTCGTAGCAGGAGAGCGCCTGGTCGTATTTCTCGAGTCCGACGTAGGCGTCGCCCTGGCAGGCGAGAGCCCTGGCTTCGAGGATTTCGTCCTTGCCCTTATATTTCTTAAGGTAGTCGAGAGCTTCCTGGTACTTGCCGAGGTTCAGCTCGCAGACGCCTGCATAGAAATATACCGCCCTTCCCGCTTTGGCTCCGTACTGGTCGATGACCTGGGCGAAACCGAGGTTGTTGCCGTCGCCGTTGAGAGCGAGGTCGTAATTCCCGGCCTTGAAGCTGGTCTCTGCAGGGAACATCTGTGCCTGTCCTTCGGCCTTCTTAGGCTGGAGGTAGAACTTCTGGTAGCAGAGGATGGCGGCACCCACAACGATAGCCGCAATGACAATGCCCCAGATCAACTTGGAATTCCTTTCGAAGAAATCGCTGACCTTGGAGACGCTCTTCTCCACCCTCTCTTCCTGCCTGACTTCCTGATCATGGATTTCAGCCGCGGACGCCGCCGTTGGCTTTTGATTCATTTTGTTTGCCATATCTGTGTATGTTTTATTTCTTTATTGTCTCGGATTTTTCCCGAATAAGACTACAAAATTACATATTTTTATATAATCAAACAAACAAAAATACTTCCCTGATTTACTATCTTTGCACGAGCATGGCACTTCTAGAAAGGATAGTCGTCCAGGACTTCAGAAACATCGCTCTTGCGGAGCTGGAATTCTCCCCGAACATCAACTGCTTCTCCGGGAACAACGGGGAGGGAAAGACTAATATGATGGATGCCATCTGGTACCTGTCCATGACCAAGAGCTACTTCTCTTCATCTGACCGATTCAACTATCGGCATGGAACCGAAGGCTTTTCGCTCCTCGGGGTCTACCGTATGCCGGACGGGACCACGTGCAGAATTTCCGTCCAGGCGGGCTCCGACGGCAGCAAGCAGGTCCGCCGTGACGACAAGCCTTACAAGAAGGTCTCCGAGCACATCGGGCTCGTTCCGATAGTCATGGTTTCCCCTTCCGACATCAGTCTCGTGAGCGAGTCTGGCGAGGAGCGGAGGCGTTTTGTCAACAGCGTCCTGTCTCAGACTGACAGCAACTATCTCTATGATATGCAGCAGTACAACCGTCTTCTCGTCCAGAGGAACAAGATTCTCAAGTCTTCGGATCCGGACCTCGAACTGCTGTCGGTCTTTAACGAGAAGATGGCCTCGCCGGCTTTGAGAATCTACGAAGCCAGAAAGCGTTTCGCCCAGGCCATAGCTCCTTCGGTCGCGGAAAATTACAGACTGCTTTCGGGGGCGAAAGAAGAGACCAGCCTTTCCTATAAGTCGGACCTTGACAGGGGAGGACTCGCCGACCAGCTGGAGGAGTATCGCGACAGGGATCTCGCCCTCGGTTACACTTCAGTCGGCGTCCAGAGAGATGATTTTCTATTCAGTCTGAACGGTTTCCCTATCAGGAACTGCGGTTCCCAGGGGCAGCAGAAGTCTTTCCTCGTCTCGCTCAAGTTCGCCCAGTACGACCTCATGAAGCAGGGCTATGGCTTCGCTCCCATTCTGCTTTTGGACGATGTCTTCGACAAGCTGGACATGGGTAGGATTCAGAATATGATAGGTATGGTGGCCGGCCATTCTTTCGGCCAGATATTCATCACTGACAGCAACAAGGTCAGGATGTCCGGCATCGTGGACGCCATAACTCAGGACAGGGCATATTTTGTCGCCAACGGAGGTAATTTCACCCGTCAGGAGATATAGAGATATGGCCTACGATAGCAAAACACCAAGGCTCGCCAGACGAGATGCCTTGTCTATGTCGGAAGTCGTCAAGGACTTCATCGCCAAGATGAGGATAGCGGGTGGGCTGAACCGCGCGCGGATTTACTCGGCCTGGGACAAGGTTACCGGAGCTGGCCCCTACACCATCGGGAGGTCTTATTCGCGCGGGGCTCTCTATATTACTCTTGCATCTTCGGTGGTGAGGAGCCAGCTCTACCTGCAGAAGGAGGCTATTCTTCTCGCCATTAACAAGGAGCTCGCTTCGGACCCTCTTTTCACGAAGAGCGGCGGGGACAGATGTTATGTAAAGAATTTGATTTTGAAGTGATATGGTAAAGATTGTGGCAGATGATGCGATTCCTTTTCTCAAAGGTGTGCTTGAACCTTATGCGGAGGTTGTTTACAAGAAAGGCAGCCTTATTGGCCCTGAGGATGTTAAGGATGCTGACGCGCTGATAACGAGAACGAGGACGAGGTGCGATGCGGCCCTGCTCGAGGGTTCGAGTGTCAAGATCATAGCGACGGCTACCATAGGCATGGATCACATCGACAAAAAGTGGTGCGATGAGCATGGGATAGTCTACAATAATGCTCCGGGCTGCAATGCCGGAGGAGTTATGGAGTATGTATTTTCGGCTTTGTACGGGACTGCCGCGAGGAAGGCAATCAATCTGGAGGGAGACACGATCGGAATAATAGGGGCCGGAAATGTCGGAAAGAAGGTTGAGGCCATGGCGAGGAGTCTGGGTTTCAAGGTCCTCCTGAACGATCCTCCGAGAGCTGCCGCGGAAGGAAATTTCTGGTTTGTTTCTCTGGATGAGATTCTTCAGAAGTCGGACATTGTCACCATGCATGTGCCCCTTGACGAGTCTACCAGGAGAATGTGCAACGCCGACTTTTTCTGCCGTATGAAGCCCGGGGCCTTTTTTATCAATGCTTCAAGGGGAGAGGTGGTTGATGAGCAGGCCCTTATGGACAACATTCCACATCTCGGTCCTGTCATCATTGATACTTGGAACAACGAGCCTAATATCAACCGTAAGCTCATGGATATGGTCGATATCGCAACGCCTCACATTGCAGGTTATTCTTATCAGGGTAAGCAGAACGGGGCTTCTGCCGCGGTGAGGACTATCGCGCATTTCTTCGGCTGGAGCGAACTCTATATGTATTTTCCTAAGACTGAGATGGAAAATGAGTCGGTAAGGCTGAACCTCCATGGACTTACTCAAGGCGAGATTGCTTCTGTTTTACAATATAATTATCCTATATTTACGGATGATTTTATGTTCCGCCTGGATCCGGACGGTTTCGAGCGGCTGAGGGCGGACTACCGTTACCGCCGGGAAGTTTTCGTAGAATAAGTCACGGTCTGCGGCTTTGCGGTCCTGGCCATACGGTATGAATGTTTAAATAATTACTAACCATAAACGCTATGTTTAACCAGCAGGATATTAGACAGATTGAGGAAAGAGGCTCTTCCGTGGAAGAGGTAGGCAAGCAGATAGAACGCTTCCGTAAAGGCTTTCCGTGGATGAATATCGTAGGAGCGGCAACTCCTTCCAGGGGCATCGTCGTGCTCGATGAAAAAGGAGAAGACGAGGCCATCGCCTATGCCGATTCGGCCAAGGTGGACGGCAAAGTTAAATTTGTCCCGGCTTCCGGCGCGGCTTCGCGCATGTTCAAGGATATTTTCGCCGGGCTTGAGATCCTTGACTCTGGCCAGGATGTGGCCCCGGACCAGGCAGTCTCCAAGCTCGCCGCATCCATCGAGAAATTTGCCTTCTACACTCCGGAATTGTTCGGGGAACCGGCCGACACGGCTGAGTTCCGCCGCAAGACAGCCGCTCTGGTCCTCGGGCCGGAGGGTCTCGGCTATGGTTCGAAGCCTAAGGGCGTGATTCTTTTCCACCGCTATCCCGGCGAGTGCCGCACGGCCTTCGCCGAACATCTCGTTGAGGCACAGGAGTATATGCGTAATTCCGATGGCTCTGCCAATCTGGTGGTGACCATCTCACCTGAACACCGTCCTCTCTTTGAGGCCGCCTTGGCCGAAGTAAAGCAACGCTATGAAAAGAGGTATGGGGTGAAATACAATGTCACCTTCACTTTCCAGGACAAGGCTACGGACACCATCGCCGTGGATGTGAAGAACCGTCCTTTCCGAAAAGAAGATGACAGTCTGCTTTTCCGCCCTGCCGGTCATGGTGCGCTCATCTACAATCTGAACAATGTGAAGGAAGAGCTGGTCTCCATCAAGAATATAGACAATGTATCCAACGAGAGATTCCTTCCGCTCACGTCCCGCTATAAGAGAGTGCTCATGGGAAAGGCTCTTATGCTCAGAGACAAGATCTTCGCTTATCTTCGTCAGTTCGATGCCCAAGGCGATCCCGCTTCTGCTTCATGCCGTGAGCTTTGTGACAGGGTGGAGAATTTCCTCGACAAGACGCTCTGTATCCAACTGCCTCTGACCACGGATCCGGCGGAGCGCGTTGCTCTTCTGCGTTCCAAGCTTAACAGGCCGATCAGGGTCTGCGGCATGGTGCGCAATCAGGGAGAACCTGGCGGAGGTCCTTTCATCGTCACCGGCAAAGATGGTTCTTCGAATCTCCAGGTGCTTGAGAGTGTCCAGATCAATATGGCGGACCCGCGCAGCAAGGAGATTCTCTCCCATGCCGGGCATTTCAATCCGGTCGATCTCGTCTGCTGCATCCATGACTATATGGGCCGCAAATTCGATCTGCTGAAATTCGTGGACAGCGACGCCGGTTTCATCAGCTCCAAGAGCTATCAGGGGCGCGAACTCAAAGCGCTTGAACTCCCGGGACTCTGGAACGGCTCCATGAGCGATTGGAACACCCTCTTCGTCGAAGTACCACTTGAGACCTTCAACCCAGTCAAAGTCGTCCTCGACCTCCTCCGCCCCGCTCATCAATAACAACTCCTCACACCGGAAACTCCATTTCCACTTTCCACGCCCGATCCCAACCACAACCACCAATCCCAAGCCACCCTCTCTGTGGCACTTGTCCTGCGCAGGCGTATCCGCTGGAGGTACACCTGCGCACCGACACTGTCTCTCCCAGTGCCTAACGTACGCCCTCTGCACGCCCAGCTTGGCACATCAGCGTTCCCGATCGCCCCTAAACCGGCTAAATTCAGGGAGAGCAAAGTTTGAGGCTTTTGCAAGATGCTAGTATGCAATGTGTTACAAAACTGTGCGAACTTTGCTCCCTCTGAGCGTGTGAGTGGGTGCGAGAGTGTGCCTCTCTGTCGTGGCTGAGAATGAATTAGCGGAGGTAATGGCGGCTGAAAATTGTGGTGATAGGCTGATTTTTTCGCGGTTTTATTTGCGATTGTCAAAAAATAGCTATCTTTGCAGTGTACTAATCTACTAAAACACAGCAAAGATGATTCAGATAGAAAATCTTGCGTTCAGCTACGGGATAACGCCGGTGCTGAAAAATATCACGACCACTCTTACGGAAGGCCGGATTTTCGGTCTTCTCGGAGAAAACGGAGTAGGGAAGACAACTCTGCTGACTCTGCTGGTCGGCTTGAAAGAGCCAAAGATTGGAAGAATTACGACCGATGGACATATTCCGTTCAAAAGGGATCCCGACTTCCTCAGTGACCAGTACTATATTCCCGATACGGTGGCGCCGCTGAATATGTCGGCGACAGACTTCGCGAAATCCACTGGCATTTTCTGGCCGAATTTTGATCTCTCTAAATTCAGCCAGATTCTGGGAGAATTCGAAGTGAAGGCCAGTCAGAATATGTCCACGATGTCCGCCGGCCAGCTCAAAAAGACTTATATTGCCTTCGCTTTCGCGTCGGGAGCTAAAAACTTATTCATGGACGAACCTACCAACGGACTGGATATCCCTTCAAAGGCCCAGTTCCGTTCGGCCATCATGAAATACACCCGAGAGGACGGGATAATTGTCATCTCCACTCATCAGGTCCGTGACCTTGAGAACATCATAGATCCGATAATAATTCTTGACCGGCAGGATGTGCTCCTGAATGCGAGCGTAGAGGAAATCACCTCGAAGTTGTATTTCGACTACGGACGCGAGCTTCATGATGATTCGCTTTACTCTGAGCAGCTGCCAGGAGGCTATATCCAGGTACGTCCAAACCAGACTGGGGAGGAGAGCAAGATTAGCGTTGAGGCCCTCTTTAATGCGGCCCATCTACACAAGGAGACGATAAAGTCCATGTTTAGTGACAATGAAAACATCTAAAGCCATGATTGACAATAGATTTCTGAAATATTTCAGACTTAGCCTGGGCAGAGTTTCGTCAAGATACCTCCCCACAATGCTGGTCATCGGCACTATTCCTATATCCATAGGAATCATAGTGGGCCTGATAAACGTAATCTTTACTGGGAAATGGGTCCAGATGGAAGAAATTGCCAGGATGAGTATCTTCTTCGCATCGTTAATGATACTCATAATGTCCTTCCCGGCCTATGCCTTTGGTTTCATAACCGCTAAAGACTCGGGATCGGAATGGGCTCTCGTCCCTGCTTCGAAATTCGAGAAATTCGCTTCCATGAATCTTATCACCCTGGTCGCAGCTCCTCTCGTCTTCGTGCTCCTCTATTTCGTCTCAGACTTTTTGATGACCTCGACAGGGCTCAGCGCAGGCCGGCCATTGGTAAGTCTGAACGTCAATGACTATGTCACTGAAGTCCACATAAGTCAATATCTTATCATCTATCTCACCTATGTGGGTAATGTGTTGTTTTTCCTTCTTGGAGCCCTTATCTTCAAAAAATCGAAAGTAGTCTTCACCATACTCTGTCTCATGGCTCTGAATATCATCACAGGAGTGGTGGCAGGACTCGTCGGGGTGAATATAAATATAGAAGACTTCCTTAAGAATTACGTTGCCACGGCACAGCGTTTTACGCTATTTGTCAACGCCATATTCTGGATTTCCACAGTCGTGAGCGTCGGAGTCTTGGAATCCCTGATATGGCTGAGAATCAAAAAAATAACCTATTGATTCATGGAATTCGATGTTAACAAGAAGCCTATCTACCTCCAGATTAGCGAGATGATCTGCGAGAAGATTCTTTCCGGCGAATTGGCTCCGGACTCCAGAGTGCTGTCTGTCAGAGATTACGGGGCTGAACTGGAGGTGAATCCTAATACTGTCATGCGTTCATATGAGAAACTTACCTCGGACGGGATCATTTACAACAAGAGAGGTATAGGCTATTTCATAAGTCCGGATGCAAAAGGGAAGATTCTCGCCAACGAGCGCAAGAATTTCCTTGAGAACGAGCTTCCCTCAGTCCTCCGCAAGCTTGCGCTTCTGGGAATCAGCATTGAGGAGGTTGTGGATATAAAAAACAAGATGAAAATATGAAAAAGATTTTGGTGCTGGCTGCAGTGGCCTGTCTTTTTGCGGCGCAATCCTGCGTCATCCGTTTCAACCGGATAAATAACAGTCTTATCTGGCTTGAAGCCAACGGGGACTCAGTCACAAGGACGCAGACTCTTGACGGAGAATTCACAGGACTCTCCGTATCCGCTCCCCTTCCGGTGGAACTCATAAAGGGCGAAGGGCCGGTGAGGGTAGATATCTCGGCCTCCTCTAATATTATTGACTATGCCGAGGTGAAGAAAGACGGCGCTACCCTTGTTTTGAAATTTAAGGACGATGCCCCGACCATCAATCTTTCGGACTTTTTCGTGACGGTAACTATGCCGAAATGTGAAGCTGTCAGCGTTCTGGGCTCTGGAACCGTATTCTCGACCTCGCCTTGGGAAGGCGATACATTCGAGGCTTCTGTGACGGGTTCTGGCTCAATGAATATGAGCGAACTTTCATTTTCTGACATCTCCTTCACACTCACAGGCTCCGGCGAGATGGTTGGCTTTATGGCCTCACGCGCCTCATCTGTAGAGGCTTCGTGCTCCGGTTCAGGGAAAATCACCCTCCACGATGTGAACTCAGGAAAAGTCGCCGCCTCCATCTCAGGTTCAGGAATGATTGACCTTCAAGGAACGACGGACTTAGCCAGATACAGGATCACAGGTTCCGGAATTATCTATGCCGAAGATCTGAATGCCGTGAATTATTCCAGCAAGGTTGCCGGATCCGGAAAGGTTTACACTTCCGAAGACGCGGAATCTGAAGACGCGGAATCCGAAGACGCGGAATCTGAAGACGCGGAATCAAGCGGCGAAGAAGCCGGGGACGAGGTCTAATTATTACCTGCCGCCTGACCCCCGCTCTCCTGCCAAGTCTTCGGGGTACAGCCGACATAGCTCTTGAACTGCCTGTGGAAGTTGGAGCGGTCTTTGAAGCCAAGATGCAAGGCTAGCTGCTTGATAGTCATGTCTCCTTCTTCGAGAAGCATTCTTTTGGCCACGATTATTCTCAGCGAGGTTTTCCATGAACGGAAATCCTTGTTGAGGTAATCTTGGTAATATAGGCGGAGCTGTCTGACAGACACCCCGATTTTTGCGGAGAAATCCTCCAGGGTCATGGACTGGTCCGGCAGGGGATTGTCCATTGTCCATTTCTTGACGGCGGCGTCGATCTGGTCTAAATCCGGATGACCGGGATCCTGGCCGTAGTCTTCTTCCACCTCTTCCAGGACTCTTCGCTCTCCTCCTGAAGTCTCATATTTGAATTCTTTCATCACCTGGTCCTCTTTCTGTATGACCTTGTTGTCAAAGATGCCTATGTCGGCAAGTCCTAGCAAGAAGAATTTCAGCTTTGGCGGCAGAGCCAGGCCCATGATGTATTTCTTCACGATTACCCCCACAGTCTCTTTCATCGCGCAATAGATTAAATTCCAGATATTTACGGCTTGAATTTCAGTTTTTTCAAGAAAAAAAAGGCGGCCCGGAGGCCGCCCTTTCAAGTGTCCTGGCAGCCGGCTTACCAGCCGAGAACGTAGGCGAAGATGAGAGGGGCGACGATCGTCGCATCAGACTCAACGATGAATCTCGGTGTGTCAGGCGACATCTTTCCCCAGGTGATTTTCTCGTTCGGAACGGCGCCGGAATAGGAACCGTAGGAAGTCGTAGAATCGGAGATCTGGCAGAAATATGACCAGAGTGGAGTGCCGTGCCAGCCCAGATCCTGCTCCATCATAGGAACGACGCAGATAGGGAAGTCTCCGGCAGTGCCGCCTCCGATCTGGAAGAAGCCTACTCCGGCTCCGGCAGAATTGGCCTTGTACCAGTCAACGAGGAACATCATCACCTCTACGCCTGTCTTTACGAGGTTGGTAGGGAATTCGCCGCGGATGCAGTGAGCCGTGAAGATGTTGCCGGTGGTGCAGTCTTCCCATGCTGGGCAGATGATAGGAATGTTCTTCTCGCAGGCTGCGAGAACCCAGCTGTCCTTAGGGTCGATGTCATAGTATTTCTCCAAGGCTCCGCTGCGGAGGATCTGGTAGATATACTCAAATGGGAAATACCTCTTTCCCTCGTTCTTTGCCTTGGTCCATACGTCTACCAGAGCTCCCTCAAGGCGGCGGAAGGCCTCCTCTTCAGGGATGCAGGTATCGGTGACGCGGTTGTAGTGATTGTTGAGGAGCTCAACTTCCTGCTCGGCCGTGAGGTTCCTGTAGCCAGGCACTCTGTAATACTTGGAATGTGCGACAAGGTTCATTATGTCTTCCTCCAGGTTGTTGGCAGAGCAGCAGACGAAGGAGATCTTGTCCTGACGGATCATCTCGGCGAGGGAGAGTCCGATTTCAGCCGTACTCATGGCGCCGGCCATAGCCAGGAACATCTTTCCACCCTTTGCGAGAAGGTCGTCATAAGCCTTCGCGGCGTCCACCAGGCAAGCCGAATTGAAATGGCGGTAGTGGTGGAGGATGAATTGAGAAATAGGTCCTTTTTCCATTTTATAAGTCAGTTAATTGATACTTGTCCCACAAATGAGCGGAACAGCGCAAATTTACGTTATTTTTTCATTATTTTTGCGAACGTTTTGCGATTATTTAGGCATGTTGAGATTACCCTCCCCACATTCTTTCGACAAGATTCCGACCCCGTTCTATTATTACGACATGGGCTTACTTGGCGAAACGCTCGATACACTATCTGCAATGGCAGAAAAATACTGCATCAAAGTCCACTACGCCATGAAAGCGAATTATGAGGGGAAGATAATGAGAAAGATCGCGGAAAGAGGCTTCGGAGCCGACTGCGTTACGGCTAATGAGGCCGAGTGGGCGGTGAAGAACGGTTTCGTTCCGGGGAAGCTGATGTTCGCGGGCGTGGGCAAGACTGATGATGAAATCCGCCGTTGTCTCCTGCTCGGGATCGGCGCCTTCAACTGCGAGTCCATCCAGGAGCTCCAGGTCATCGATTCCATCGCCGGAGAGATGGGGCTTAGGGCGAGGGTCGGAATCAGGATGAATCCGAACGTGGACGCCCACACCCACAGGTACATAACCACAGGGCTGGAGGAGAATAAGTTCGGGATAGAGACCTATGCCATAGACTCGCTTGTCTCCACCCTCAAGACCTGCCGGAACGTGGATTTCACGGGCCTTCATTTCCATGTAGGTTCCCAGATTCTGGACAGCATAGAGGAGGTTTTCAGGCTTACTTGCGAGAGAGCAGGGGAGATTGTAAAAGCCTTTGAAGACAGGGGCCTCGAAGTCGGCTCCATCGACCTTGGAGGCGGACTCGGCGTCCTCTATGCCGACCCGGATTCCGCCCTTGTCCCGGACTTTGAAAAATGGTTCTCCACCATCGACAAATATCTCCGGAGACGGCCGGAGCAGGTGGTCAGGGTCGAGCCGGGGAGGTCGGTCGTGGCGCAGTGCGGCAGCCTTATTTCGAGGGTGCTCTACGTCAAGCCTGCCAGGACCAAGACCTTCCTTATACTTGACGCCGGCATGAACGACCTCATCAGGCCGGCCCTCTATGGAGCTTTCCATCTCATAGAGAACCTGTCGGCAGGTTTCAGGGGAGAGGAGGTCATGCAGGACTATGATGTTGTGGGCCCCGTCTGCGAGTCTGACGACGTGTGGGGAAACAATAGAGAGCTTCCGCTCAGCCTGAGGGGAGACCTCATGGCGATAAGGAGCGCTGGAGCTTACGGCTCAACAATGTCTTCGAGGTACAATCTCCGAGACCTTGCTAAGGCCGTTTTTTCGGATGAAATTTGATAAAAATTGAGATTTAAATATGTTTGAAAGCCTTACTGAACGGCTTGAGAGATCATTCAAGATTCTCAAGGGAGAGGGAAAGATAACCGAAATCAATGTCGCGGAGACCGTAAAGGATATCCGCCGGGCCTTGCTTGACGCCGACGTGAGCTTCAAGGTGGCTAAGGAGTTCTGCGACAAGGTGAAAGACAAGGCCATAGGCCAGAATGTACTGACGGCGGTGAAGCCTCAGCAGATGATGGTAAAGATTGTCCATGACGAGCTGGCCGACTTCATGGGAAGCGGAGCGAGCGACATCAACATCAAGGGCAATCCAGGGATCGTGCTGGTGGCCGGTCTGAACGGTTCGGGAAAGACGACTTTCTGCGCCAAGCTTGCCAATTACCTAAAGAGCAAGAAGGGGCAGAAGGTTCTGCTTGCCGCCTGCGACACTTTCCGTCCTGCGGCGGTGGAGCAGCTTAAGGTGCTCGCCTCGCAGATCAATGTGCCTGTCTATGCGGAAGAGGAGGCGAAGGATCCGGTGAAGGTCGCAAGGAACGCCATTGCCAAGGCGAAGCAGGAAGGCTATTCTGTCCTCATCGTCGATACGGCGGGACGTCTAGCCGTGGATGATGAGCTGATGGACCAGATTTCCGCTCTCCACCAGGCGGTGAAGCCTACGGAGACCCTCTTCGTGGTCGATGCCATGACTGGTCAGGATGCGGTCGAGACAGCCAGGATCTTCAACGACAGGCTTGATTTCGACGGAGTCGTTCTGACCAAAATGGACGGTGACACGAGGGGCGGAGCCGCCCTTTCGATCAAAGCCGTGGTAGGCAAGCCGATCAAGTTCGT
This sequence comes from Bacteroidales bacterium UBA7258, assembly GCA_002472565.1. Taxonomy (GTDB): domain Bacteria; phylum Bacteroidota; class Bacteroidia; order Bacteroidales; family UBA932; genus Cryptobacteroides. The sequence goes on from DKSK01000019.1 coordinate 24,084, forward strand.
TTCCACGGGCGAGAAGCTTGAGGCTCTGGATGTCTTCCATCCAGACAGAACGGCTGACAGAATCCTCGGCATGGGCGATGTCGTGACCCTCGTTGAGAAGGCCCAGGAGCAGTTCGATGAGAAGCAGGCCAGGGAGCTGAAGAAGAAGTTCGCCAAGGACCAGTTCACCCTCATGGATTTCTACAACCAGATCCAGCAGATCAAGAAGATGGGCAACATCAAGGATGTCGCTTCCATGCTGCCTGGTGTCGGCTCGGCCTTGAAGGATGTTGATATTGACAATAAGAAGGCCTTTGGCAGCGTCGAGGCCATAATCATGTCCATGACGCCGGCGGAGAGGGCGAATGCCTCGATCATCAACGGCAGCCGCCGCAAGAGGATTGCCGACGGCTCAGGCACCTCGGTTGCAGAGGTCAACCGCCTGCTGAAGCAATTCGAGACCACTCGCAAGGTTATGCACAATGCGGCCACCGGCAATCTCATGCAGAAGATGCGTGCGATGCAGGGGATGATGAAGAAGAGGCCTTAGTCTCCGAATACCAGCTTGAAATCTTTCTCGATTCTTTCCCCGGCGTAAGGCTGGGGAAGGAAGTTCCATGTGCCTATGACTTTCTCATCACTGGTCTTCTCGATGTCGAGGCTGCCGTTCTCCTTGAGGTAATTGAAGACTATGCTGCGGATCTCAGGATACACGGCTACGGTCCGCTCCGAAATCTTGTCGGTGTCGACCCCTGCCCCTTCTCTAAGGATCCCGCCTCCGCCGCTGGCGCGATACGAGGTTAGGGCGACGTTGTAAGTGCCCTTGGTATCGAATGGAGTGCCGTCTGCGAGGCTCTTTATGGAGATACGCTCTCCCTTAGGCTTGGTGACGTCGACGCTGTAGTCGAGGCCCGCCGCCGAATCAAAGTTGTAGCTGCGGTTGACAAAGGACCACTTGTCCGCGCCGAAACGCTCGTCGGCCTTCTTGGTGATGTTCAGCACGGGCTCTCCCTTCTTCCCGGCTGTCTTTATCCAGAGGTCATAGCTGTATTCGAGGTAGTTCTTTATCTCCTCCCCGCTCATCTTGATGACAAAGAGCTGGTTCTCGTAAGGATAGATGGTGAAGAGGTCGTTGTAGCGGAGCTCTCCTGCTTTGAGGACCTTGTCGTAGGAGAGAGGGGCCGCCATGGAAATCTGGGCCGGCTTGCAGCTCAGCTGGATATAGTGGACGAAGTTGATGTACGGACTCTGCCCCTTGAAGGCGTCACGGGTGAAAATATCGCGGCTGAGAGTTCCGACGGGCTGGGTCGAGAAGGTCTTGACCTTGAGGTAGTCATCATGAAAATGTCTGCTCATGGCCGTGTCAATCTTTGTCTTGTCGATAGGGATGAGACCGCAGGAGATTTTACGAGAGACTGCTATTCCTCTCTTGTAGACGAGAGTGAGGGTGCCGTGTCCGAGGTTGGAGGCCTTGCTTCCTCCGTCTATGTAGGCTATGCTGTCAGCCAAGGCCGTGTAGGGTCTGTGGTCATGGGCTCCGATTACGAAGTCAACTCCTCTCAGACTCTTGAAGAGGTCAAGCCCTTGGTTCTCAAGCTCTTTCCCGTCTCCATTTCCGCTTCCGCTGTGGCAGACCACTATCACAACGTCCGGCTTCTCCTCTGCCCGGACCTTGTCCACATCTTTCTGGACGAGGGGGATGAGAGACTCGAAATGCATCCCACTCCACAAATTTTCCATGAGCCATTCCTTCATGTTAGGGTTGGTGTATCCAAGCACGGCGATGCGCAGCCTTCCCTTGCGGAGAATTACATGGTCCGTGAAGTAAGTGCCTTTTCCCTCGTCCCTGAATGCGTTGCCCCCGAGGAAAGGAATGCCCTTGTCGGCGAGTTCCTTGGCTACTTTGTCGTAAACCTTGTGTCCGGTCTCGATGTCATGGTTGCCTACGGCCACTGCGTCATATCCCATGTAGGCGCAGATCTGAGGGAAGAGGTGTGGGGAGAGGGTGTCGATGTAATTGTAGTAGTAGGGGGCGTTGTCTCCCTGGAGGCAGTCTCCGGCATCGAGGAAGACGACCTTGTCTTCTCCGGCTGCCTCCCTGACGCTGTCGACCACGGCTTTGACGGCATAGAGTGAACGGCGTACTCCGCCCCCGGTGTAGGTGGAATCGAACCAGGCTCCGTGGACGTCGCCCGTGGAGAGAAGCTCTATCCGGTATTCCCCGTCAGGAATTCTGTGCGAGCAGGCCTGGAAAAGCAGCGCCGTGGCCGCAGCGGCCAAAATAAGTGTATCAATCAGATGTTTCATATCTACCTCGTATGTGCGGCAATCATATTTACTATTTCTTTACTATTTCCGGAAGCCTCCTTCAAGGTCGAAGATCAGAGAGAAGGTCTGCTGCCAGCCTGCAAAATTGAAGCCTTTGAATTCGGTGAAATGGAAGACAAGGGAGCAGTCAAGGCTTACGTGTCTGCCGATCTGTGGTTTCCAGAAAATTTCGGCTCGGTCGTAGGCTCCTCCGTGGCGCCATGAACCATCTACATGGATCCTGTAGAATGGATCGCCCCAATACAGACGAGGCCCGTACTTGTTGCCTCCAGCGTCGGTGTTGGCGTAGAATGGCATCATGTTGCTTCCGAAGAAGAATCTATTGTCGATTCCAAGACCTTTCCATGACCCGTATGCCTCGAATTGGGCTCCGCAGGGCAGGATGATGCCGCTGTTGTTGCGTCTGTCCTGCTGGAAGCCCTGGAGCCAGCTGAGAGAGAAACGCAGCTGGTCTAGGTATTCCGGCTTATTCAATTCCCAATCGACGTATGGCTCCAGAAGGGCATCGTCCATGACACCGATGACTTCAGCTGAATTGGCGTAATGGTGGACCAGACCTTTCCAGCCAGCCTTGAAGAATCTTCCGATGCTGATTTCCCCGTCTGTGAATATTTCGATCTCCTCTCTTCGTTTATGGCCGAACATTCCGTTCCAGTCGCAGCCGGCTTCGAAAAAGGCTCTTGGCCGCTGGTACTTAAGGAGAACGCCCTCCATATTTCTGTCAAACCAGCGAAGCGAGTCTGAGATGAATTCTTCGCAGTCCTTGTTGAAACCGCGGATGAATCTTCTCGGCAGTACTCCTCCATAGAAGTCAAAGTCTCCCTTGCCGATTTTCGTTTTGAGGCTGTAGTAGAAAACAATTTCCCTGAAAAGTTCAGTGTTATCTTCCCTGTTGGCGGCTGAAGTGTCGCTGATTGAATGTTTTCCCATGTCCTTGACGATGTCGAGTCCGAGCATTAGAGAGTGGCCGAACCTCCCTTCGCGGTAGTCGATTCCTCCCATCGGGGTAAGTCTGGCCCCGTTGATTGTCATGGACTTGGAGTAATATCCCTGGCTTTTGTCGTATTCTCTGTTGTCGAAAATATACTCGAAGTTCAGGTCATAAACAAGGTTCTGGGCGGCCGCTGAGAGACAGGCTACAAGGAGAAGGAATATGCAGAGGAGGCGTTTCATTCCAACAAATTTAGTATTTTTGCCAGGATTCATTAATAAGATCTGAGATGAAATTACTGACAGAAGTCGAAATAGGACGAGGCTTCATCCCTTTTGGATATGGGGACAAGATTCTCGTCGTAGGAAGTTGTTTTGCCGATGAGGCCGGGACCAGAATGGCGAATGCCGGGCTGGACGTTTGCGTCAACCCTTTCGGTACCCTCTACAATCCGGTTTCAGTCTGCAATTCTCTTCAAAGACTTGCCTCCGGAGTCCCGTTCTCGGCCGATGAATGCGTTGAAATGGGCGCGGGCGCCTCTCTTGTATGCTCTTTCAGCCATCATACCTCCTTCGCCCGTCCCACCGCGGAAGAATTCCTTAAGGTTGCAAATGAGTCTTTCGCCTCGGCCTCGGCCTTCTTCAAGGATTGCGGTCTTGTCATTATCACCCTCGGCACTTCATGGTGCTACAAATTCACCCGGACTGGGGAGATAGTGTCCAATTGCCTGAAGATAGACGGGAAGGACTTCGAGCGGGAAAGGCTTACTTCCGACGGCACCTTTTCTCTGCTGTCGCGACTTGTCGGACGCTTTTCAAAAGGTACGGAAAGCATTGCCCCGAAAAAGTTCATTTTCACCGTAAGCCCCATACGGCATCTTAAGGACGGGGCTCATGGCAATCAGGTCAGCAAGGCTTCCCTTCTTCTTGCCGTTGACAAGGTCTGCGAGGCTTTCCCGGAGGTGGCGGAATATTTCCCTGCCTACGAAATCATGATGGATGAATTGCGCGACTATCGCTTCTATGCCGAGGACATGGTGCATCCTACCTCACAGGCAGCTGATTATATATGGGAGCGTTTTCAGGATTTCGCCCTGCGGGACGGGGACAGAGAAAGGCTCCTGGAAAACGAAAAAGCTTTCCGAAGGAGCCTTCACAGACCTATTCACCAAGCTAAGCCTTAATTCTGCGCTTTCGCGGCATCGAGTCCTGACTGGAGAAAGGCTGCGTATGCGTCGATATCAAGGTCGTATCCGCGGATTGGAACCAGCTGTTTCCCTTCTGGGGAGAGTATCGCATAGTTCGGCTGGGCGTTGACGTTGAACCTCGTGCGGACTATGTAGGAATTCTTCCTTCCGACGTCTTTCAGCACCTTTCCGCCAGGGGTAGTAAGCCACTGACTTTCAGGAAGTTTCTTTTTGTCATCTGTGTAGAGGGACACAAGCACGAAGTCATCGCGCAGCATCTGTAAGACCTTTGGATCGCTCCAAACTTTCTCCTCCATCTCCCGGCAATTGACGCAGCCGTGTCCGGTGATGTCAACGAAGACAGGCTTCCCGCTGATTTTCGCGGCGGCAAGACCGTCCTCAATGGTGGCGTAGCCCTTCAGGCCTTGGGCCATGTCGATCATTTCGGCGCCGTTTACTTTAGGGGCGGCTTCCTGGGAAAGCTGGGGCAGGCCGGCATCGGCCTTGTTCCAGACTATGAAATCCTGGGTCTCCATCGGAGGCAGATAGCCCGAGAGAGCCTTGAGAGGGGCTCCGAACATGCCTGGAATCATGTAGACCACGAAGGTGAAGTCTATGATGACAAGTACGAGCCTTGTCACTCCGAGTTTTTCTATAGGCTCGTCATCATTCTTGAATCGAATCTTGCCGAGGAGGTAGAGTCCGAGAAGAGTGAAGACCACAATCCATATTGCAAGGTAGATTTCCCTGTCGAGAAGTCCCCAGTGGTAGGTCTGGTCGGCGACGCTGAGGAACTTGAATCCAAGGGCGACCTCGATGAAGCCCAGGACGACTTTCACGGAATTGAGCCAGCTTCCGCTCTTAAGCTTCTTGACTAGGTCAGGGAAGAGAGCGAGAATGGTGAAAGGAAGGGCGAAGGCCACGGAAAAGGCCAGCATGGTCACCATCGGTGTCCAGAATTCGCCTTCGGTCGACTTTATCAGTACAGTTCCAACGATAGGGCCAGTGCAGCTGAAGGAGACCAGAACCAGGGTGAGAGCCATGAAGAAGATGCCTCCGAGACCTTTTTTGTCGGAATTCTTGTCGCTCTTGTTTACGAGCGAAGAGGGCATGGTGATTTCGAAGGCTCCGAAGAAGGAGGCCGCGAAGACCATGAAGACGACAAAGAAGATGAGGTTAGGCAGCCAGTTGGTAGCCAGCCAGTTAAAGATGTCGGCCGAGACAGCGTCCCCGCCGATTATCCATGTGAGCAGGATGATGACCGAGATAGGGACGGTGTAGAGCAAGACGATGAAGAGTCCGTACATGAAGGCTTTGAAGCGGCCCTGTGCGGGACTTGAGCTCTGCCTCATGAAGTAGGAAATGGTCATAGGGACCATAGGGAAGACGCAAGGAGTGAGGAGCATGGCGAAGCCCCAGAGGATGGCCTGGATGATGAGGGCCCACAGAGAATTTCCCGTTTCCTTGGCGTCTTGGGAGCTTAGAGTCTCTTCTGAGTCAGGGTCGGAGATCGGGGTGCTGTGGACGTCTCCTGCTTTGGAAGCTGCCACGCCCTCCTTTCCAAGAGTCACGGAGAACTCCCAGTACTGTCTCATCGCGCAGAATTGGTCGGTGCAGGCCTGCCAGCCTACCTCGCCTCTGATGGTGACGGGGGAGTCAGAGAGCACGCGGATCTTCTGGCCGAATTCTATTTCTCCGTAATAGACCTTGTAACCGTCCTTGTCAGTGGGATTTCCGAGGTTGAAGAGGCCGCCGGAAGTTTCCCAGCCCTCACCGGATCTGAATTCCACTTCGGTAGGCGCGAAATCGTTGGCCACGTCATAGACATGGTATTTCGAGCCTATTTCTCCTGTGAAGTCCAGTTCCCAGGTCGTCTGGTCTATCTGTTTCGTGCTGACCTTCCAGCTTACGGTCTGCTCTTCGTCTTGGGCGAAAATGGCGGTGCCCGAAAGGAGCCCCGCCATAAGCGCCAGAATGAATTTCTTCAAGTGAATCATAGAAAATTTATGTCAATGTCTACTTTGCATAGGCGACTGAACGAGTCTCGCGGATGACCGTGATCTTGACCTGGCCCGGATAAGTCATCTCATTCTGGATCTTCGTCGCGATGTCCTGGCTGAGGGTCGCCGCCTGCTCGTCGCTGACATCTTCTGCGCCTACAATGACGCGAAGCTCACGGCCGGCCTGGATTGCGTAGCTCTTGGTGACGCCAGGGTAGCTGGCCGCGAGATCCTCCATGCCTTTAAGCCTCTTGATGTAGGAACCGATGACCTCGCGGCGGGCGCCAGGTCTCGCTCCGGAGATCGCATCACCTACCATCACGATAGGAGCGATGAGGGTGGTCATTTCTGTCTCCTCATGGTGGGCTCCGATGGCGTTGCAGACCTCAGGACGCTCCTTGTACTGCTCTGCGAGTTTCATTCCGAGCAGGGCGTGAGGCAGCTCCGGGTCGTCTTCGGAAACCTTTCCGATGTCGTGGAGAAGGCCGGCTCGCTTAGCTAGCTTGGCGTTGAGTCCGAGTTCCGCCGCCATGATGGAGCAGATATTCGCGACCTCTCGGCTATGCTGGAGAAGGTTCTGTCCGTAGGATGAACGATATTTCATGCGGCCCACGAGCTTGACGAGCTCGATGTTCATGCCGTGGATTCCGAGATCGATGAGGGTCCTCTTTCCTGTCTCAAGGATTTCGTCCTCAAGCTGCTTCTGAACCTTTGTGACAACCTCCTCTATGCGGGCCGGATGGATTCTTCCGTCCTGGACCAGCTGGTGGAGGGCGAGTCTGGCTACCTCGCGGCGAACCGGGTCAAAGGAGGAAAGGAGGATGGCGTCAGGGGTGTCGTCCACCACGATTTCAACTCCGGTAGCTGCCTCGAGGGCCCTGATGTTCCTTCCTTCGCGGCCTATGATGCGGCCTTTGATTTCGTAGTTCTCTATAGGGAAGGTCGTGGTCGCGTTCTCGATGGCGGTCTCCGTGGCCGTCCTCTGGATCGTCGTGATCACTATCCTCTTGGCCTCCCTCGCGGCGTTGACCCTGGCCTCGTCCATCGTGTCGTTGATGTAGGCCTGGGCTTCGGTCCTCGCTTCGGCCTTCATATTCTCCATGAGGGCGTTCTTGGCCTCCTGGGCCGTCATGCCGGCTATGCTTTCGATCTGCTTGTTGGCCTGGTTGCGAAGTTCGTCATATTCCTGAGCCTTCTTGTCCAGATTATCCTTCTGTGCCTGGAGACCGGCCTTCTGGTTTTCGAGATCCTTGTTCTTCCTCTGGAGGTCGGCCGTCTGCTGGGCGAGGGCGCTCTCGCGCTGTCTGAGCTTGTTTTCCTGCTCTTTCAGCTGCTGGTTCTTTTCGCTGACGTACTGGTCGTGCTCGCCTTTGAGCTGGAGGAACTTTTCTTTGGCCTCGATGATCTTGTCATTCTTTATCTTCTCGGCTTCTACGGCAGCCTTTTCGAGGATTTCGTCCCTGCGCCCCTTCAGGAGCATCTTCCGGACGAAGATGTAAATCCCGATCGCTACTGCGGCTCCTACGGCAGCGCCTATTATCAATAACAATATGCTGTTCATGATATTAATGTTATGGTTTTCAACAACAAGTCTATTATGTTTCAACAAAAAAACGGCAAGGCACCTAGAGTGTCTTACCGGTCATATAATCAAAGAAGAAAAAAACCGTTAGGGGTGCAGTCAGAAAAATCTTAATAAAAGATTTGAGTTCCGGCGCGTATCAGAGATCCACCGTTCCGCTTGCGCGGAATACCCTGAGGGTAACCTTGGCCTGTCTTCCTCGCTCCGAGAGAGCTCGGTTCGTTGTGAACTTGTTGTTTTCAGCTCCGGGCCTAACGGTTACTTTTCTTCAATGTTTTTCAAGTACGCATCTGTCTCTTCCTTAAGAGCTCCTGCCTCTTTGAGGAGTTCGGCGATCTCGTCCGAGGAAGAGATGCTGCTGATGCCTAAGTTGAGAGCCACGAAAGCGAGTATGTCCGCAAGCGGCCTTCCCGCAAATTTCGTGTTGTAGGCGGACACAAGATCGTTCACCTTGGCGGCCGCCCGCCTGATCAGTTCCTCGGACCTGGGGCTGTCTGCCTTGAGGGAGTAGGTCTTCTCCGCAATCTTTATCGTAATGCTCTGTCCCATGGCGCCCTAACTTTCGAGGAGAGAGATGCATCTGTCGATCTCCCTGATCAGCCTGTCTATCTTTTCCTTCGCCTGCGAGTTATCTCCCGCCGGCGCGGTGAAAGCTTCAGTCAGCTTCAGATTATCAACTTCTCTTTTCAGATCGGTAATCTGCTTTCGGCAGCTTTCATTTTCGGCTCTGCTCTTTTCCAATTCGGCCTGGAGACCGAACCTTCTCTCCCGCTCCTGTTCGTAGAGGGAGACCAACTTCTCTATATCCTTTTTAAGATCCTCAAGCATTGCCTAGACGAAGCTACATATGCAAATATAGACAAAATTCATTCAACATTATACCTTTTTCCCATAAAATGCTATCTTGAATCTTCGCAAAATGCTATCTTCATTGCGTGTAAAATGCTATCTTCGTGGCATGAGGACAAGGAATAAATCGACAATAAGGCTCGGACTTCTCGGAAAGATACTCATAGCCATAGCCACAGGAATCGTCCTCGGCTCTTTTCTGCCTCTTCCGGGGGTGAGAGCCGCGGCGACCTTCAACTCTATCTTCTCAAGCTTTCTCCAGTTCCTCATTCCGTTGATAATTATCGGCTTGGTGACACCTTCGATCGCCGAAATAGGGCATCGGGCCGGCAAACTCCTTCTCCTGACCTGCCTGATGGCCTATGTGGATACAGTCTTCTCCGGCTGCTTTTCCTATTTCACCAGCGCCTCTCTTTTCCCGCGGCTGATTCCCGAAGGAGTCAATTCTTCGGAACTCACAGCCAACGTTAACGCCGATCCCTTCTTCACGATTAACATTCCTCCGATGATGGATGTCATGACCTCTCTTGTCTTCGCCTTCACCCTCGGACTCGGCATGGCCTTCTTTGGCTCTCCGACCCTCAAGATGATTGCGCGTGAATTCAAGGACATCGTGGTCAAGACCATCGAGGTGGTGATTATCCCTCTCCTTCCTGTCTACATTTTCGGCATTTTCCTGATGATGTCCAGCTCTGGCCAGGCCTCTAAGGTACTTGGAACCTTTATTGCGATCATCGGCATCATCTTTTTGATGCACATTATTTTACTCTTGTTCCAATATTGTCTGGCAGGACTTATCGTCCGAAGGAATCCGTTCAAGCTTCTCGGGACCATGCTTCCGGCCTACTTCACTGCGCTAGGGACTTCTTCTTCCGCGGCTACTATTCCCGTGACCCTTCAGCAGACTGTAAAGAACGGGGTGAGCGAGGAGATTGCCGGCTTCACGGTTCCGCTCTGCGCGACGATCCATCTCAGCGGTTCGACTCTGAAAATCACCGCCTGCGCAGTGGCTCTGATGCTGATGAACAATATGTACTTTGACTTCGGCTCCATGCTTGGTTTCATCATGATGCTCGGTGTCATGATGATAGCCGCTCCGGGGGTGCCGGGCGGAGCCATCATGGCAGCTCTCGGAATCCTCGGTACCATGCTTGGTTTCGACGAGACGATGCAGGCCCTGATGATAGCCCTCTATATTACCATGGATAATTTCGGTACCGCATGCAATGTGACCGGCGACGGCGCCATAGCCCTGATTCTAGACAAAATTTCCCGCAGAAAAGACCCGGACAATGATGGAAACTAAGCCCGTCCAGCCCTGATACGGATCCTCTCCCGCCCGCTCCAAAATCATAGTTTTCTCTGCTTCGAATAATCAAATTATATACAATATGTTAGAAACAGGATTAAAAGGTAGACAAGAAGAAATAGTAACCGAAGCACTCTCCGCTCCACATATCGGAAGCGGCGAAGCAAAAGTTTTCGCCACCCCGATGATGATAGCCCTGATGGAAAAGACTTGCAGGCTCAGCGTCCAGCCTTTCCTGGAAGAAGGCGAAACCACGGTCGGGACCCATGTCGACGTTAGCCATGAGGCCTCCACTCCGCTAGGGATGAAAGTCTGGGTAGAGAGTGAATTGACCGAAATTGACCGCCGCAGGCTAGTCTTCTCTGTCAAGGCATATGACGAAAAAGGTCTGATTGGGCAGGGAAGACATGAACGCTTCATCGTCAATTCCGAAAAGTTCCAGTCCAAAGCCCAATCCAAGCTCACCCCGGAAGTCTAAACCTCCCACTCCAGCACTCTCGCTCGCTCACTGCTGTGACCCGGCACGCCCTGTACCCGATCACCCCTGAGAAAGACCCCTAGGGCACGACGATCCTCAATTGGGCCGCTCTGCGTGAGGTGCGAGAGGGTTTGTGTGGTTGTGTGGGTGCGGGGCGGAGTTCGGACGCTAGAGGTCGCCGTAGAAGAGATCGGGCTTGGCGTCGGAAGGCATCCTCCAGTCTCCGCGCGGAGAGAGTGTGACTGAACCCACTTTAGGGCAGTCCGGCAGGCAGGAGCGCTTGAACTGCTGGCTGAAGAAGCGCCAGAGGAATTTCTTGAGCCATTTCCGGATGGTCTGCTCGTCGTAGATGTTTGTTTTGCCTTCAGGCCCTACAAAGACGCTGGCCTCGGCGGAATGTCCGAGGAAGGCCTTCTCTGCGAGGAAAAGGAGCTTGCGAGGCGAATAGCCGAAGCGGAAGAAATTGTAGAGGAAGAAATCGTGGAGTTCATATGGACCCACGAGGTCTTCTGTCTTCTGTGCTATTTTCCCGTCCTTGTCCGGGGGAGTAAGCTCCGGGCTTATCGGAGTGTCGACCACATCGAGAAGAATTTCCCGGACTCTGCCTTCGAATATGTCGAGGGCCGCCCATTTCACCAGATATTTCACCAGTGTCTTCGGGATGCTTGCATTGACGGCGTACATACTCATGTGGTCGCCGTTGTAGGTGCACCAGCCGAGGGCAAGTTCACTCAGGTCGCCAGTCCCCACGACTATGCCGCCCGTTTTGTTGGCTACATCCATGAGGATTTGCGTCCTCTCCCTGGCCTGGCCGTTCTCGTATGTGACGTCATGGACTTGCGGGTCCTGGTCTATGTCTTCGAAATGGCTGAGAACGGACTTGGAAATAGAGATTTCTCTGAAGGAAACGCCAAGCTCCTTTATCAGGGCGGCCGAGTTGTGATAGGTCCTGTCGGTAGTCCCGAAGCCGGGCATTGTGATTCCGATGATACGGCTTCTGTCCCATCCGAGCTTGTCGAAGGCCATGACCGTTATAAGGAGGGCGAGGGTGCTGTCAAGGCCCCCTGAAACTCCGATGACAGCTGTCTTGCAGCCTATATGGTCGAGTCTCGAGGCAAGACCCAGAACCTGGATAGAGGTGATTTCTTTGGCGCGGCGGTCTATCTCCTCGGCATCTCCTCCCGGAACGAAAGGATGAGCTTCAACCTTCCTCAGCAGCCTCTTTCCGAAATCGGTAGGGGATGCCGGCCCGAGGTCTATATGGCTGTAGAGTCTCGCATAGTCAGAAGAGCGGCTCCCGTCCGGAGCCACGGCGGCGAAAGTGGATTCTTTCTGCCTCAGGGTCTGAAGCTTTTCGATGTCGATATCGGCCTCTGTCATAGAGTCTTCCATCTTGAATCTCTCGTTCTCCGCCAGGCAGGCTCCGTTTTCGTAAATCATGGCGCAGCCTGCGAAAACCATGTCCTGGGTGGATTCTCCGAAACCGCAGGAAGAGTAAATGTAGGCCGAAATTGTACGGGCGCTTTGGCTCTCGACCAGAGATTTGCGGTATTCGTTCTTGGAAAGGACCGCATTGCTGGCCGAGAGGTTCACGATGAGCTCGGCGCCGGAAATCGCATGCCAAGAGCTCGGCGGAACCGGAGTCCATAGATCTTCGCAGATTTCCACGGCGAAAGTGGCTTTCCCGACCTTGAAGAGCAGGGAAGGAGAGATGTTCGTCCTGAAGCCCGCATAGTCGATTTCGGCTCCGAAGTCCGGACGGTAACAATTCTTTCCGTCATCATGGATCTGGCCCATGGCGCAGTCTGGAGCGAGGAAATCAGAACCGCTTGAGAACCAGCGGTTTTCGTAGAACTCGTTGTAGTTCGGAAGCCAGATCTTCGGCACTATGCCCTTGATGTTCCCGTTGCGGATCACTATGGCACAATTGTAGAGCCTTGAGCGGAAACGCACTGGAGCGCCTATCACCAGAGTTACATAGCGGCCTCTGGTGCTCTTCATGATCTGGGCGACGGCTTCTTCCGCCGCGTCGAGCAGCCGCTGCTGTGCGAAGAGGTCTGCGCAGGTATAGCCCGTGACGCAGAGCTCCGGGAAGACAAGGAGAGAGACTCCGTCGGCTTCGGCCTGATTGGCAAGGGAGATAATCTTGTCTCTGTTATAATTGACGTCGGCAACCCTAACCCTCGGCACCGCCGCCGCTACTCTCATGAATCCGTAGTCTTCCATGGCCTAAAGATTAGCCGTTATAGCGTTTCTGCTGCTCCTCTATGAGTTCCTTGTCGTCGAAGTAATCGATCCTCATCGCCTTCTTGACCTTTGACATGGTCTGTGCGGCGGCCTCTTCTGCCGCTTCGCTTCCCTTGCGGAGAATCTCGTAGACTCCCGGAATGTCTTTTTCGAATTCCTTTCTGCGGGCCCGGATAGGCTCAAGCTCCTTGTTGAGGATTTTCTCCAGGAACTTCTTGATTTTCACGTCTCCTATCCCGCCTTTCTTGTAGGCTTCCTTCAATTCGTCGAGATTTGAGAAATCCGGCCAGAAGAGACCGAAATCCTCGTCCGAGCAGAAGGCGTCGAGATAGGTGAAGACGGTGTTCCCCTCGATGTGGCCAGGGTCGCTGACCTGGAGATGGAGAGGGTCCGTGTACATGCTCATGACGGATTTGTGCATGGTCTGGGCGTCATCGGCGAGATAGATGCAATTGCCCAGCGACTTGCTCATCTTAGCTTTTCCGTCGGTACCCGGCAGTCTCATGCAGGCCTGTCTGTCCGGGAGGATGATGGAAGGCTCGACAAGGGTCTCGCCGTAGATCCTGTTGAAAGAACGCACTATTTCGACGCACTGCTCGATCATCGGTTTCTGGTCTTCTCCGGCAGGGACATGGGTGGCTCCGAAGGCCGTGATGTCGGCCGCCTGGGAAATAGGGTAGGTGAAGAAACCGACCGGAATGCTTTCCCCGAAGCCGCGCAGGCCGATTTCGGTCTTCACGGTCGGGTTCCTCTGGACTCTGCTCACAGTCACGAGGTTCATGTAATACTGGGTGAGTTCGGAAAGTTCTCCGATCCGAGACTGGATAAAGATAGTGGTCTTGGAAGGGTCAAGGCCTACGGACAGGTAGTCGAGGGCTACTTCGACAACGTTCTGGCGCACCTTCTCCGGATTGTCGAAATTGTCGGTGAGGGCCTGGACGTCCGCTATGAAGACGAACATCTTGTCGTAGTCACCTTTGTTCTGGATTTCCACCCTCCTGCGGAGGCTGCCTACATAGTGTCCGAGATGGAGCCTTCCCGTCGGACGGTCTCCTGTCAATATGATTTTTCCCATTTCAGTTTTCTTGTTTGAATTGCAAATTTAAGAAAGCCGCTCCGAAAAACCTATCCGGAGCGGTCGTAAGTGCGGCGTAAAAGCCTTAAAGCGCTTCGATGATTTTCGAGAAGAGGGTGCTCATCTTGTCGGCAGCTGCATCTGCGGCCTTCACAACGGCGTCTCCGTCATTGACATAATCCTCTGCATAGTCGTCATGGGCCTCGTTGGTAATGACGGACATGCCGAAGACGGGAATGTTGCTGTGGCGGGCCACGATGACCTCAGGTATGGTCGACATGCCCACGGCATCGGCACCTATGAGCCTGAAATACTTGTATTCTGCCGGCGTCTCGTAGGAAGGGCCGGTTCCTGCGATGTAGACGCCTTCCTTGAGGCTGAGACCCATTCCGGCGGCTATCTTCTTGGCGAGAGCTATCAGTTTGTGGTCATATGGCCGCGTCATGTCCGGGAACCTCGGGCCGAAGTCGTCGAGGTTAGGTCCGACAAGAGGATTCGGCAGCTTGTTGATATGATCCTTTATGATCATCAGGTCACCTATGTGGAAATCGAAGTTGACTCCTCCGGCGGCGTTGCTGACGAAGAGATACTTGATTCCCAGGACCTTCATGACTCTGATGGGAAGAGTTACCATGTCCATGGGGTAGCCCTCATAGTAGTGGATTCTGCCTTGCATGGCGATGACCGTCTTGCCACCGAGCTTGCCTACGATGTAGTTGCCCTTATGGCCGATTGCGGTAGAGACCGGGAAACCCGGAATTTCTCTGTATGGAATGGTGATTGGGTCGGCGATCTTGTCGGCAAGCTTTCCGAGCCCGCTGCCAAGGACTATTCCGACTTCCGGCTTGAGGAGCGCGGCGTCCAGTTTGCCCTGGACATAGTCCGCGGCCTTGTAGATTTTTTCAGCTCTTGGGTCCATATTTCTTTAGTCTTGTCTGATTTCTTTCAATACTTCTCTGCCGGAGTTGAGGATGGCCTGTTCTCCGATGATTTTGCGGCCCTTCATGACAAATCTTCCGCCGGCGATGACAGAGTCAATGCAGTCGCTGTGGGCCGAGTAGATAAAATTGGCGAGGAAAGTGCCAGGAGACAGGAAGAAGGAATTTTCCGTGTCCACGATGAGAAGATCAGCGTTTTTTCCTTCCTCGATCCGGCCCGTGTTGAGGCCCAGGGCCTTGGCCCCGTTGACCGTGGCGCACTCTAAGAGCTCATGAAGCGGCCAGGCCTTCGGATCGTCTCTCCAGGCCTTCTGGATGATGGCGGAAGTCTTCATGGCCTCGAGCATGTCGAGGTTGTTGCTTGAGGCGCAGCCGTCGGTGCCTATGCAGATGTTCGCTCCGGCATCTTTCAGCTCCTTGTATAAGAAGCGGTATCCAGAGGCGAGCTTGGTGTTCGAATTAATGTTGTGTACACAGTTGACTTTTCTCTCTCCCAGAATCCTGATGTCATTCTCGCTTATCCACAGGGTGTGGGCGGCGATGACCTTTTCGTCCAGTATTCCGAGACGGTCGAGATATTCGACAGGGGAGAGGCCGCCGTGCTTTTTCTTGCACTCTTCCACTTCCTCAGGCGTTTCCGAGAGGTGGATGTGCAGCCTCAGTCCGTGGGCACGGGCGAAATCCGACGCCCAGAGCATCATCTCCTCGCTTACCGAATAGACCGAATGAAAGGCCATGGAGAAGATGGAACCGTCTTTCCAAGCGAGCGATTCCTCATAGCGCTTTTCGCACTGCTCCTTCTCCCTCGCCGCTTCCTCCGGGTCATACTTGTCGCAGACTACGTAGGAGGTAACCGGACGCAGGCCCATTTCGATGGCCGCGCGATGTGTAGCCTGGGAGTGCCAATACTGGTCATTGAAGGTGGTGGTCCCGGTCTTTATCATTTCCAGGAAGGCTACCTTGCTGGCCGCATAGACATAGTCTTCGTCGATTCCGGCCTCTATCTTCCATATTTCCTTCAGCCATTGCTGGAAGGCTACATCCTCCTGGACGCCCCTCATCAGGGACATGGCGGCATGGGTATGCATATTTATGAAGCCCGGGGCCGCGGCCTTTCCGGTGCAGTCTGTTATTTCGGCGCCTGACGCAGGATTCGGGATGCACCCGGCAGGCCTGATTTTGCTAATCAGCCCTCCTTCAATGAGAATGTCTACATTTTCTTCTTTGAAGGATATGTTTTTGAGAAGTATAGTTCCCATGTTTTCCTTAAGCCTTGCATATGTGCAAGTGGACAAATATACGAAAAAGGTTGGGATTGTAAAACATTACAATCCCAACCCTTAGCTTATGAGTGAAGTGCGGACTAGAACTGACCTTCAACGGAGTCCTGGCTGTCTTCGTCCTTGTAGCCGCCTTCATCCTCGTAATGTCCCTGCTGGATGTAGCTGCCGTCCTCTGCGAATTGGCCTTTCAGGCAGTTGTCCTTGATGTAATCGACGGCCTGCTGAAGTCCTTCGGCGAATTTCGCGAAGTCCTCCTTATATAGGAAGATCTTGTGCTTGTCGTAGACAAAGTGCCCTTCTCTGTCCATCTTGCGCTTGCTCTCGGTGATGGTAAGGTAGAAGTCGTTGTTGCCCTTTGTAGCTTTTACGTCGAAGAAATAAGTACGCTTGCCCGCTCTCACCGGATTTGAGTATACATCCTCCGCGGAACGGTCTTGCGCTCTCGCTCCATCAAAATCATCTCTGTCTCTGTACATAATCTTTCTTTTCTTCTTGCCCCGCCAGCGAGGCACTAAACTTAATTCTTACCAAAATTAGAAAATAATCGGGAAATAGAACTTATATTTGTAGAAATTTTTAAGAAAATCATGCTTAACAGGCGAATTCTGCGCATTAAGGCATTCAAGATAATCTACAGCTACGCCGTGACCGGCGGAAAAAATCTGGATGACATCCTAAAGGGACTGGACAAGTCCTGTGAGGCGACGAGAGACCTCTGGCTTTTTCTTCTCGCGATAATTCCTCCTGTAACCGAAGAGGCGAAAAGGAGGATAGAGGCACGCAAGGGGAAATTCAACCCTACGGAGGAGGACCTTAATCCGAACATGAAGTTCGCTCAGAACAAGGTGGCCGGCATCCTTGCCGACGATCCGGATTTCAAGAAGGTGCTCTCCCGCAAAAATCTCTCATGGGACCAGTACGATGTCATAGTGAGGAGTGTCTATTCTTCGTTCTCCGCGAGGAAATGTTTCGCCGATTACATGGCCGGCCCCGAGACTTCTCTCAAGGCCGACTGCGACCTTTTCATCAAAATGTTTGAGAAGGAATTTATCGGAAAGCCTCAGATCGATGAATTGCTTGAGGATATCAACATAGACTGGATGTCTGATGATCTGGAATATGCCATCCACTGGGTGATCTTCACCCTCCGCGACCTCTCCGAGGGGAAGCGCTGGAATATGGTCCCTCTCTATCAGAGCGATGTCACGAGACTCAGGAATCCTCTCACGGATGTCTCCAGCGACAGGGACTTCGTCCGCAAGATATGCGGACAGGCCTATTCCGGCTACCAGAGATATTTCAAGGAGATTTCCGAAGCCGTTCCGGACTGGGACAGCGACAGGCTCTTCTCCATGGATATGGCCATTCTCGCCCTGGCCCTGGCCGAGGCCGAGTCAGTCCCGGACATCCCTCTCAAGGTGACGGTCAACGAGTGGGTCGA
Source organism: Bacteroidales bacterium UBA7258 (assembly GCA_002472565.1). Classification (GTDB taxonomy): domain Bacteria; phylum Bacteroidota; class Bacteroidia; order Bacteroidales; family UBA932; genus Cryptobacteroides. The sequence continues at coordinate 41,710 of DKSK01000019.1, forward strand.
GATCTCGAAGTTCTTCTGCTCCGAGAAGAGCCCGGCCTTCATCAACGGACTGCTCGACACCATGATCCAGAAGGAAATCGCTGATGGCAAGATCAAGAAAAATTTCTAAATAATTAATACAGACATGAATACTCTTCTTTTCATCACACTCCAGGCTCAGCCTGCCGCCCAGGGAGGCGCCGCCTCCGGAGCATCGATGTGGATAATGCTTCTTCTTATCTTCGTGGTTATGTGGCTTTTCATGATCCGTCCTCAGAGGAAGCAGCAGAAAGAGCTCGAGAAGTTCCGCCAGGGCCTCAGGAAGGGTGACAAGGTCATCACCGCAGGAGGTATCTATGGAACAGTCGATGAAATCAGCGACAAGACTGTCCTCATCAAGGTTGACGGAGATGTCAAGCTGCGTGTTGACAAGGGATCCCTCGTCAAAGACAACTCTGACCTTCAGCAGGCTCAGCAGAAATAGAGCCTCCTCCCGGTCTGATGCCCCGCAGATGGAAGATAAACGGTATTGACGCGATAGACATAGGCACTTTCGCGCTCGCTGTCGTACTCGCCGCCGGAATCTGGCTTCTGCACGGGCTGAGTCAAAATTACACGAAACTCGTCAACGTGCCCGTCCAGGTAGAAAGCAACCTGACCGGGCATGCTTCAATTTCTTCCAACACTTCCGTCGTCTCCGCCCGCTGCCGCACCACCGGCATGAATCTGCTCAGGCTAGGAAAGGCTTCCAGGCGCAAGCCTCTGGTCATCGATATTCTTCCGGAAGACCTGAGGCATATAGGAGGGGAGGACTATTACATCGCCTCGAATTCTCTGGGACGTTATGTGGCGGATATTTTCGGAGAGTCAGCCCAGGTAGAATCTTTCGTGAGCGACACCCTGCTTTTCCGTTTTCCGTACCAGAACAATAAGAAGGTCCCGGTACAGCCGGTCTATACTATCAGTTTCAAGCAGCAATATGCCGCCGTGAGTCCGTTGAAAGTAACTCCTGATTCGGTGACGGTCTACGGCGAGCCTTTCCATCTCGAGCAGATAGACAGAGTCTACACGAAGTCTTTCGCCCTCGAGAATCTCCGTTCAGGCACTCATGGAGAGATAAAACTCTCTCCGATTAACGGAGTGAGGTTTTCAGAGGAGAGCGTAGAGTATTCGGTGGATGTTTCGCGCTACGTGGAGGTCACCTCTGAAATGGATGTTGAGAGCCGCCATGTCCCCGCTGACAAGTCGCTCATCATCTATCCGCCTGTGGCAAAGGTTACTTTCAAGTGTCTTTTCCCTGTGACTACCAATCCGGTAGGCGATGTAAAAATCTATATCGACTACAAAGATTTCGCCGGCTCTCTTGACGGAAAATGCCTCCCGCGGACGACAAAGCTCCCGGCCAGTGTTTTCGGCTGCGATATCGAGCCTCAGGTTTTCGAATGCGTGGAGAGTTCAAGATGATTCCTACAGTGGCCCTTACCGGGGGGATAGGCGCCGGGAAGAGCGTCGTCGCGTCCTATCTGAGAGGGAGAGGTGTTCCGGTCTATGATTCTGACTCCATGACCAAGGCGCTCTATGACAAAGATGCCGGACTGGTCGGAAGACTCGAGGCCTCTCTGGGGCTGGCCTTACGCAGGAGCGATGGTTCCTTCGACAGGAAGGCTCTAGCCGCCGCCATCTTCTCCGGTTCCGAGGCCAGAGCCAAGGCGGAAGCCCTCATCCATCCGGCCGTTCTCGCCGATTTCCTCTCATGGAAGGAGTCCAGGATTGAGGAAATAGAGAAAGATGGCTGGTGCTTCTATCAAGGCGGGGCGCCCTTCGTGGTAATCGAGTCTGCAATTATTATGGACAGACCTCTTTTCCGCCCTTACATTGATTACTGTGTCGCTGTTGACGCGCCTCTTGAACTTAGGGTCGAGAGGGCCGCGGCAAGGGATTTGTCTTCAAAGGAGGCCGTCCGCAAGAGGGTCATGGCGCAGAAGGCCTGCACCACCGACTGGACCATAGTCAATGATTCAGACATGGAAACGCTTCGTCAGCGCACCGACAAAGTTTTTAAATCGCTATATTTGCAAATAATATCCGGACAGGCTTAGAGCGCCTCTCCGGGATTTGATTTTTCAAAGGATAAACATCATGGAAACTGAAAAGACTGATCTTACAAAAATTCTCACGGTATCTGGCCAGCACGGCCTCTTCAGATATCTCGCCCAGGCCCGTACAGGAGCCATCGTTGAGTCTCTCGCCACTGGGGACCGCACTGTCTTCGGCCCGAAGAACAAGATAAACACGCTTGCCGATATCTCCATCTATGTAAAGGACGGAGGTGAGATGAAGCTTGCCGATGTTTTCGGAAAGCTCAGGGAAACTCTCGGCGAGGCTGACGCCCCTGCCAAGTCTGTTGCCGAGACCGAGGTTAAAGCGCTCTTCGAAAAGGCTGTTCCTGACTACGATCCGGACCGCTTCTACGTTTCCCATATGCGCAAGATCTGCGACTGGTACAACGACCTCAAGAATCACGCTTCTCTCGAATTCGTAAGCCCTGAAGAGGCTGAGAAAGCTGAAGAAGAGGCTGAGGAAAAGGCTTCCGAGAGCGGGGACAAGACTAACGAATAAGCCAATGTCAGGCAAGAAATCGCTCCAGGTAATCACTTTAGGCTGTTCGAAGAACACCGTTGACACCGAGCATCTTCTGGCCCAGGTCGAAGACAGCTTCGACATAAAGCCTGAGGATGACGAGTCTCCGGTGGATTACTTGCTTGTCAATACATGCGGCTTCATCGGCGAGGCCAAGCAGCAGAGTGTCAATGAGATTCTCGCCTGCGTCGAGAGAAAGAAGAAGGGCCTGGCGAAGAAGCTTCTGGTCTTCGGCTGTCTTTCCCAGCGCTATTCCGACCAGCTTCCCGGTCTCATACCGGAGGTGGACGGCTGGTACGGCGCGCGGGATCTCGCTCCGGTGGTCAAGGCTCTCGGCGGACAGATGAAGCCGGCCCTGAGGACCAGGCGGATGGCGAGTGAAAAGCACGACACCTACGCCTATATCAAGATTTCCGAAGGCTGTGACCGGCGCTGCTCCTATTGCGCCATACCTTTCATCCGCGGAGCGCACAGGTCCGTGCCGATGGAGGATATTGAGTCTGAGGCCAGATCGCTTGCCTCCCAGGGCGTGAGGGAACTTATCCTCATTGCACAGGACACTACTTACTACGGTCTGGACCTCTACGGCAAGAGGATGCTCGCAGAACTTCTGCGAAGACTTTCCTCCATAGAAGAAATCGGCTGGATAAGAATCCATTACAGCTATCCGGCCGACTTCCCTGAGGACGTTCTGGAGGAGATGGCGAATAACCCTAAGGTCTGCCGCTATCTCGACATCCCTCTCCAGCATGTCTCCGACAAGGTCTTGAAGGCTATGCACAGGGGAGTGGACGGGGAGTGGACCCGGAACCTCATCAAGAAGATGAGGGCGAAGGTCCCCGGAATAGCGCTCAGAACTACGATGATAGTCGGCCATCCGGGTGAAGGAGCAAAGGAGTTCAACGAGCTCCTTGACTTTGTCCGTGAGGCCAGGTTCGAGAGACTCGGCGCCTTTCAGTATTCTGAAGAGGAGGGGACTTTCGACGCGGAGAACTTCAAGGATGAGGTCAAGCCATATGTGAAGAAGCGCAGACTTAGCCGGCTGATGACTCTTCAGCGCGAGATTTCCCTTGCCTATAACGAGTCTCGTGTCGGTACCAGGGTCAAGGTGCTTGTCGATGACCTCATAGACGGAGCCTATGTCTGCAGGAGCGAATTTGAGAGTCCTGACGTGGATGGCGAGATTATTGTAAGTATTCAGCCCGGCATGAAAGATCCGGGGTCTCTTGTCGGAAAATTCGTGGAAGTCGAAATTACCGGGGCAGGGGACTACGATCTCAGTGCGAAATTAACGGGAATTTGATATTATGAATAAGTTTGGACTTCTTGTTGCCTCTGCCGCTATGATCGCGGCCTCAGCCTGTGAGCCGACAGCCTATGTTTGGAACGTTGACATGAGCCAAGCTTCCAAGTCCGGGATGAATCTTTCCGGGAAGAGCATGGCCGTGGTATATCTTGAAGATGAAAGCGGAAGAGATTCTTCGTTCAACGGAGGACTGGCTGAAGGTTTTGCCTCCGAGATGGAGAAGTCCTATTTCAACGGGGACAAGGCAGTTTCCGTCTATTCTCTGCCGAAGGACCCGAAGGGAGTCTACTCTTCGAAGGACACTCTTATCCATCTGGTCATGCAGACGGATGACGATGTAGTCTTCCTCTTCGACACCCCTGACTTCGGCGAGGCGGGCGTCACTTCGCGCAGGTCCTCACATCTCGACTCTCCTGATTCGTCTGTAATAGCTACTGTCTCAATACCTTACAAGGTAAGGCTATATGCCTTCGATTCCAGATCTGGCTCTGATTCGGTCAGGGTCTTCTCCGGCAATGCCTCTACGGACAAACATGTCTTCGCTTCCGATAATGAAGGAGATAAGCTCATAATTGACCGGGCTTATTCGGGACTCTACTCACAGGGGGAGAGTACCGGCAAACTCTCAGCCGAGAAGTTTGCCGCGCGCTGGAGCCAGCAGTCTTTCAGACTTTACGCCCGCGATGATGATGAGGTATGGATGAAGTCTCTAAGGGACGCCTATGACTTCAAATGGCGCGACGCCATGAATACATGGATGAAGGAGGCGGCTTCCGGCAATGTGAAATTGCGTTCAGCAGCCTCCTTCAATATGGCCGTTGCCAGTTTCATTCTCGGCGACAGAGACCTTGCTCTCAAGTGGCTTGACCAGAGTGACAAGAATTATCCTTTGGATGGTTCTGCCGAGCTTCGTAAAAAGATTAATTCGCGTTAAGTCCGCTCGCTTTACCGAGTGAGACTTATTTTGAGTTCAGCCTCGCCGTTGCCTCGAGATCGAGAGCGTCGGCGAGGATTATTATCGGGTTTACTACCTTATAGCCTGTGCACATCTCTATCTGCCATTTGCAGGTGTCGCATTCCGTAGTCACGTAGTCCGGGTCGACCCTCTTGATGTTGTCGAAAAGCGGCTTGCCGATTGCCTCAGAGGCTCTCCTGTTCTCTTTCTTAAAGCCGTAGGTGCCTGCGATGCCACAGCAATTGCTGTCCAGAGGGATGAACTCCAGGCCAGGGATGAGTCCCATCAGCCTCTTGGTGAAAATCTGCCAGCCGAGCTTCTCCATGTGGCAGGGGGTGTGATAGGCGACCCTGGCCTTGAAATCTTTCCTGAAGACCAGTTCCGCCTTGCCGGAATCGATGAGCTCGTAGAAGAACTTCTCGGCCAGGGTCACTGACTCGCGGATTTTGCTGATGTCTACGCCGAGAATTCCCGGGTATTCATCCCTTATGGTGAAGGTGCAGGTCGTTGCCGTGGCCACGATAGGGCGGCCCAGCTCTACTTGTTCGCCGAGGACTCCAACATTTCTCTTGGCGATTTTCACAGCTCTGTCTTTCAGCAGGTTGGAAACTTTTGCGACTCCGCAGCAACGCTCATCCATGAGGTTGACCCCATATCCCAGAGCGTTTGCGACCTTGACGAAGGCTATTCCGACCTCCGGATGCTGGTATTCTGTGGAGCAGCCGTGGAAATAGGCCAGTTGATTCTTGAACTCTGCCTGTTTCGCCTTGGCGTTCTTGTTGAACCAGCCGATGAAGCCATGGAAGGTGTATTTCGGGAAATCGCAATTTTTCGAGATGCCCATCACAGAGTCCATGACGGCCTTGACCGGCTTCATGGAGACCATGGTGTTGACTACGGGGGCTAGAGGACGGGCCACCTTTCCCATGAAGTCGGTTTCCGCGAGAATTCTGTCGCGGAGATTCGGCTTGTGCTTTGAGTAGCGCAGTCTGGCGGAATGGATGAGATCGGCTATGTGGACACCTGAAGGGCAGGAGACCTCGCATCGCTTGCAGTTCATGCAATACTTGAGGTTTTCGTCGAAGAAGAAGCCGTTTTTCAGACGGAGTCTTTCTCCGTCAGGTCCGGCCTGCTTTGGTCCAGGGTACAAGGGATTTACTGGCACGACAGGGCAGTAAGCCGTACATATCGTGCACTTCATGCATTCCTCGAAATTAGATTTGCTTATGGTAGTCTCTTGCATGTTCTATCCTTTGATTATTTCGTCCGCTACCTTGAGCGCGCTGGTCATTGCGACGCCTGCGCCGCTGCCTTCGGCCACGAGGTTGTAGCCGCTGAGCACGGAGCCGATAGCATATAGATTGCTTATCTTCTCTCCCCCTATTGAAGGGTGGAAATCTTCATCAGTCCGTACCCCGAAGCCGAGGTAGTTCTGTTTTCCGAAGAAGTCCTTTGTGTACCAGTTCTCCCTTCCTTGCGCGTAGTCGGTGTCGAGCCCGAAGACGGTCTCGCTGATTTTTTCAGGAGTCGCCGTAAGCCCTTTGCTGTAGAAACTGCCGCTCGCGAGCACGTAGGAATCGGCCTCGATCGCGGTTTCTCCCAAATTCATGGTATGGATGCAGCTGACCTTCCCGCCGAAGACTTCAGGCCTGGTGGCGCTGTCGCCTTTGAGAAGCGTGCCTCCGGCTCTTTCGAAGGAAGAGAGAAGTTCCAGTTGCGAACGGATTCCCGGGACGGAAGGCGGCATATTCCCGAGGAACATGAGTCTGGCCTTGATGCTTTCACGGAGAATTTCCATAGCTACATCGTCCTCCAGATTGAAGACTGCAGGCAGTATGACAACGTCTTCTCCCTTCAGTCTGCAATTCACCGCTTCCGCGACTTTGCGGGCAATTTCCGGTTTGGCGGCTATCCTGCCGATGTTGACAGACCGCATCTCCGAAGGATTCCGCCTGAGATAGGAAATCTCAGGGATGTCGAGCGTCATGATTTCAGCCTGGGTTCCGCGGGCGGACAGCCCCTCGGCTATGAAGGCCGAGTTGAAATCCAGGTAGCCGCTGAAATTGGCAATCATGGCCTTTTCGCCGGGCTTTTCGTTCCCGGGTTTGAAGAGGGTGACGCTGTCCAGGGCCATCCAAGTCGGTCTGAGCATGCCCAAAGCCGAATACATCAGCGAATTTGAATCAATGTTGCCGTGGAGGGGGGTGAGAGCCTCAGCCATGAGGGAAGGGATCATTTCGGCGTATTTCCTTACGTCCCCGACCTTGCTGTAAGGGTGCGAGGCTGGCAATTTCCCGATTTCGTCAAAAGGGTTCTTGACGAAATTGCCGTCTGAATCTCTTGACAACAGACCGAAGCCGCCTGAAGAGAAATACATGACATTCTGGCCGGAAGTGACCATGAGGCATTTTTTGCCCGCCTTCTGGAGGGCATATCCGCAGGTCAGGCCACTCAGGCCCCCGCCTATAATAATTACATCAAATTTCATATTCCTTTTGTTCCGGCCAGCCCGAAGACTTCCGAATAGACTATCTGTGTGTATTCGTTTTCCCTTAGCGTGTCACCCCAGGCGACCGGATACATGCCCTTCCATCTCTCGTTCATGAATTGCTTGAGGTCTTTCCGCTCCTTAGCCGCGCAGCCGTTTGCCTTGGCGATGAGTCCGGCGGCGCGGCAGGCGCAGAGCTCTCCCTGGCAGGTTCCCATGCCGACTCTGGTGCGGCGCCTCAGGTCTACGAGATTGTTGACTTCGCCCGTGGAGATGGCGGCCTTCACCTCTGCCGAGGGAACCTCTTCGCATTCGCAGATCAGACTGCTGTCTTTCTCGTTCTCGAAGTGTAGTTTTGCGGCTCTCGACCCCAGTCTGCCGGCAGAGGCCTTCTCGACTGTGCTCGGGACGCTCCAGAATTTTCCGGTTGTTTCCTCGACGTTCTTTCCGGCTTCGGAACCAGGCAGAGGAGTGGTGCGGGTTTCGCAGGCCTTGTCAACTCCGAGTTTCTTGCAGACGAGGTCGGCCGCTTTTTCGGCCATCAGCCTGTAAGTCATGAGCTTTCCGCCCGTTATGCTTATGAAGCCCTTGACTCCGTCGCGAATTTCGTGGTCGAGCAGAACGATTCCGCGGCTGATGTTTCTCCCTGAAGGATCGTTTTCTGCGGACACCAGAGGCCTGACTCCTGCGTAGGCTCTCAGAATTCTTGTAGTTGAGAGGCAAGGAGCAAGTTTCGCCCCTTCGGCAAGAAGAAGGTCGACCTCGTCTGGGGTGACTTCGAGGTGGTCGCACTCCTCGTAAGGTACATGGGTGGAGGTGGTTCCTATCACGCAGACCGTGTCCCCCGGGACCAGAATGTCGGCGTTGGCCGGCTTGCGGCAGCGGTTCAGCACGACTCCGTTCACCCTGTGCGCGAAAATGAGGAGGGCGCCTTTGGCCGGGAACATGGAGATAGGGCAGCCGGCGAGGTCTGCTATGTGATGTCCCCAGATTCCGCCGGCGTTAACGGTTATCGCGGCATGGTATTCGGTGCTTTCTCCGCTCTTTTTGTCGTAGACGCGCACCCCCGTCACAGTGCCGCCATCCTTCAGGATTTCGGTTACTTCGGTATAAGTCAGGACTTTTGCTCCGTGGAGCTTGGCATCGTAGATATTGGAGGTGCAAAGTCTGAAAGGGTCGACGGATCCGTCCGGAACCCTCACTGCGCCAATTATGTCAGGATTGACAGATGGCTCAAGGCGTTTCGCCTCTTCCGGGTCGATGACTTCTGCCTTGATCCCCGCATCGAGACAGGCCTCTACGAATTTTGCCTGATATGAGAGGTCGTCTTCCGGGAGCGTGAGAAAAAATCCGGATGTGTCGTCAACGCAGTGGCTGGCCACACGTTTCAATATCATGTTCTCCTGGATGCATTCTGAGGCCGATTCTTTGTCGGTGACGGCGTAGCGTGCCCCGCTATGGAGAAGTCCGTGGTTGCGGCCGGTCGCTCCGTCCGCCAGATCGTTCCTCTCGATCAGCAGGA
>DKSK01000029.1 GCA_002472565.1 Bacteroidales bacterium UBA7258
CTTATTTCAGGACAAGTCAGTGAAGCGAAGCGGAACGGAGTCCCCCCGGCACCCCACACCCCTCCCGACAAAAAAAGAGGCCAACTCACTTTTGAGTCAGCCCCTTTTTTCCCGCTAGATGTTCGTACGCCCGCAGCCCGGAGGGAAGCATAGTTCGCGGGGAACAGGCCCGGAATCGGGGCCTAATACGCTTTTATGATGAAAAGGATTTTTTAGTAAAAATTATTTTACTAAAATTAATTTTAGTAATTTAGCGGAAACTTACAGACAAACTGCATAATGGAAGAGAATCCCTTTGTATTCGGAAGATCAGTCGACGGCAATTACTTCACTGACCGAGATGAGGAAACGAAACGGCTGGAGGCCAATCTCACTCATGGCATCAACACCGTCCTGATATCTCCACGTCGATGGGGCAAGACATCCCTTGTCAAAAAGGTCATAGCTGATAACAAGCGTGATGACATCCGTTATGTCCTGCTTGATATGTTCTTCTGTAAATCAGAAGGAGACTTCTATCACCTGCTTGCCAATGAGATAATCAAACAGACATCATCCAGATTGGATGAATGGATTGAAGACGGCAAGAGATTTTTGTCCAGTATCATGCCAAAGTTCTCTTTCGGCTCCGATCCATTGAACGACTTCTCCATCTCCTTTGAGTGGAATCCTAAAGATGACACTGACATTGAGATACTGCAACTGCCTGAAAAGATTGCGGAAAAGAAGAATATCCGTATAGTCGTCTGCTTTGACGAGTTTCAGCAGATCGGGACTTTCGATAATCCTTTGAATTTCCAAAAGAAGCTACGGTCCGTCTGGCAGCACCAGCCGAACGTCACCTACTGCATGTTCGGCAGTAAGATGCACATGATGGAGAGTATGTTCAGCGAAGCCTCATGCCCTCTGTACAAGTTCGGGGACATTTTGTTCCTGAAGAAAATTCCCACGAAGGAATGGGTATCGTTCATTATCAGCAGGTTCACCGCAACAGGCAAGACCATCACCGAGGAGCAAGCCGAGAGGATTTGCAATATTACCGATAATCTATCTTCGTATGTCCAACAGATGGCTTGGATTGTCTGGTACAAGGCTAACCCTATTACAACAGATTCTATGATTGATGAAGCGGTCAAGGACTTATTGGAGCAAAACAAAATCTTTTTCCAGCGTGACGTGGAGTCTCTGACCGGACTGCAACTCAATTTCATAGTAGCACTTGCAGACGGTGTGGAGACTGGCTTGACGAAGAACAAAGTCATTAAAAAATACCGTCTGCAGACATCCGCCAACGTACAAGGAGTCAAGAAAGCGTTAATGTCCAAAGAGTTCATTGATGCTGACGGTGGGCGGATATGCATAAGCGACCCCATTTTCAAGCTATGGATAAATAGAACCATTAAGGTTAGATGATAAACTAATTAACTAAGCAAATGGCAAATACAAACTTAGGCAACGCGAAGACAGCCAAGAACGATGAGTTCTATACACAGCTTGCCGACATCAATAAGGAAATGCAGGCTTATCTTGACTATAATCCTGAAGTATTCCGTGACAAGACAATACTCCTGCCATGCGATGATCCAGAGTGGAGCAACTTCACCAAGTTCTTTGCACTAAACTTTCAGTTGTTCGGCATCAAACGGCTAATCAGCACGAGTTATGCTCCTGATGCCAAAAAAGCTAAATACGGCATAGAGCCATCACTGTTCCCGGAAGAGGAACACGATCCGAAATTCGACCCTTCAAAATGGCAGACAAGAGGGAAAATATTCATTCTCGACAGGGACGGCAACGGTGACAACCGCATAGACATTGACGACCTGCAATGGGATTATTTAAATGGAGACGGAGATTTTCGCAGCAAAGAAGTTACACAGTTGCGCAACGAGGCCGACTTCATCATCACCAATCCACCGTTTTCCCTCTTCCGCGAGTTCCTCAAATGGATCATGGACGGTGGCAAACAGTTCTCTGTCATCGGCAACATGAACGCAATAACCTACAAAGAGGTGTTCCCTCTCATCAAAAACAACAGGGTTTGGTTAGGTGGAACTGGCTTTGTTTCAGATATGGTCTTTGCAGTCCCAGAAGGAGCCAAAATAAAAGATAGTGATAGACAAAAAGCTGCCAGATTGGGTTATATTGGAAACTACACGAGACTTGGCAATTCGTGTTGGTACACTAATATCGAGCATGGGAAACGGCATCAACCACTATCACTCATGACTATGGCCGACAATATCAAATTTAGCCGTCATAATGATATAAGGGGAAAGGAGTATCAGAAATATGATAACTACGATGCCATAGAAGTGCCTTATACTGATGCCATACCATCAGATTATGACGGCATAATGGGCGTGCCTATCTCGTTCCTCGACAAGTATTGTCCGGAACAGTTTAATATAACTGGTATTACAAAGACTTGGTTTGGCGGTGCATGCAAGACTTATCCTGAGCAAACGCAAATAAGCAAAGACGGCAAGGAAAGTACAGTAACGAAACTTAACGATGGTGCGACCTTGGTTCTTGACACCCCTCCAGAGAATGAGACTTACTATAAGGTTGATGGAAAGCTCTACTCACAAGTTTATGCACGCATCCTCATTCAGAAGATCACAACGTCCTAATCACGGGGCAAGAAAACAATAATTATGAATACTACACTACGTACCGACATAACAATTGGTGACCTATGTAAGGGGTTCCAGTACAACGAAAATGAGGGTAAAGGGTTATTCGGAATGAACGGTAAGCTCATCATCCAACCCGAATATCAACGTAACTACATCTACAACGACGGCAAGAAGGACGTTGCCGTGGTACAGTCCGTGCTCCGGGGGTTCCCTCTCGGACTGATATATTTCACACTGCGTGACGATGGAATGTATGAGGTTCTTGACGGCCAGCAGCGGATCACCTCTTTAGGGAGGTTTTTCACCAATAAACTCCCTATTGTCTATGACGGTAGGGAACAAAACTACAACTCCCTCGATGAGGACTTGAAGCAGAAGTTCTCCAAGACACCACTTACCATTTATATCTGTCAAGGCACAGAGAAGGAAATTAAGGACTGGTTCCAGATTATCAACATCGGTGGCGTGCGTCTCAACGACCAGGAAATGCGCAATGCCATTTATTCTGGTCCATTTGTCACAGCACTGAAAGCACTATACTCAAACTCCACCAACCCTTTGCAACAGAAGTGGGGATCCTACATCAAGGGAGACCCAAAACGCCAGGAAGTTTTGGAGACAGCATTGGAGTGGGTGAGTCGTGGAAATATAGACGGCTACATGGCAGAACACAGAAAAGACACAGACATACATCCCGTAACCAACTACTTCGATAGCGTAATAGATTGGGTGAGCAGTGTGTTCCCCACATTGTATTCAGAGCAGTGTGGTCTGGAATGGGGCGACCTCTACGAGCGCTTCCACAACACGCCCTACAATCCTGACAAGATGGATGCTGATGTAGCCAGACTAATGGCTGATGAGTTTGTAACCAACAAGAAAGGTATCTTTGAATACCTGCTTGGCGGAAGTTCTGACACAACGCTGCTCAACATCCGCCTCTTTGACAATCACACCATCAAGACCGTATATGAACGGCAGACACAAGAGGCAAAGACAAAAGGAGTCTCTAACTGTCCGCTGTGCGCAATATCCGGCGGGCCAAACAAGAACCGAATCTACAAACTTGCCGAAATGGACGCAGACCATGTAACGGCATGGAGTGAGGGTGGTGCCACCGACATCAGCAACTGCCAGATGCTCTGCAAGACGCATAACAGGGCTAAAGGGAACCGATAGAACTCATGCGAAAAAGAGACTGGCCTAAGTCATCTGGACTTTTGGTCAGCCTCTTTAACTCTCCGGACGCCGCCGGAGGAAGAGATCTTACAAACCTTCTAGAAGGAGATACCGAGCCCGAGAGTCAGCCCTCCTCCGATATCGTCATTGGCAGTCAGATAAGCGAAGTCGAGACGCACGCCCTTGAACTTCGCACCTAAGCCGACGGTGGCGAAAGACGGGAGAACAGCCTTGTCAGCCCCGTAGTGATAACCGGCGCGGAGGAAGAGCATGTCCTTCCATCCGTACTCGGCTCCGAAGGCTGCTGTGAAATTGCCGCTGAGAAAATAATCGAGGTCGAGGTCGGCTTCAAGTCCATGGTCCTCTGAGAAGACCTTGCGCCAGGAAGCAGCGGCCACAACCGAAGAAGGGATATCATAGGAATCCCCGTCCTCTGAATCAACCGAACCGCCGATGTTCTTCACGCCGAGGGCGGCAGTGAAATCAGAGAATTTGCCCATGGCCATGACATCCAATCCGAAAGTGGAGCAATCCACTCCTTCGGCGAGCTTCTGGCTGAGATACCTGAAATTGGCCCCTACGGAGAATTTCTTAGCGAAACGCCAGCCGAGGCCTCCGCCAAGCATCATATTGCTCGGAGTGAAGGAATCAAGCTCGTTCCCTGAATCATCAACTCCGGTGAAAGATTTACCTCCGTCACGAGCAAAGCCGAGAGTAGCGCCGAACTTATCGCTGAACTTAAAGGAAAGACCGAGAGAAAGGTCGGTAGTCTTAGCCTCGAGATCCGGGGCCCAGCTCTGGAAAGAGAAGGCCGCGTCGAAATTCTTAGAGGACATAGGAACGGAAGCGGCGTTGCCGAAAGCGGCCCAGGCCACATTATTGTCCGAAGCCGTCCCGGCGAAGCCTTTGGCGGCTGAGACAGGGTCCCTTACAACTCTTGAGAAGCCCATGGCCTCCTCTCCTCCGTCGGTCTGTGCGGCGGCCACCAGGCAAGGGAGCACAAGCGCCATTGCCGAAAATATGATTGTCTTTTTCATTTTATCTCTTCACTATTGTCTGGGAATATTCAACTGAGCCGTACTTCACGGTGAGATTGTAAGTACCCGGAGCGCAACCCTTCATGTCAATCTGGAGAGGGTCGAAAGCGCTGAAAGTCCTGGTCTGGTCAAAGACCACGGAGCCGGTTGAGGAAACAAGCTTGACATGAGTCTCGGTCTCCTCAAGACCCGTACGCACATTGAGGACGGTGGAAACAGGATTAGGGTAGGCGTCAACCTCCTTATCAGAACTTCTGACGAGTACGCGGAAAGAGCTGGTCTGGGTAGCGCCCAAGGCATCAGTAGCCGTTATCGTGACAGTGGCTCCGCCATAAGCGAGAGTAGTGAAATAAAGCGTTCCGCCATCCTGATTCATGTGAAGGACTTTGCGGTTGGAGATGTCGGCAGTGTAGATAAGGGTCTCTCCGTCAGGGTCGGAAATATAGTCGGCTCCGTTGATATTGATCTTGTCACCTACTTTTGTAGAGATGATGTCGCTGAAATCCTTGATCTTACGAGGCGCCTGATTCTCCTGGATGGTGTATGGAACGGAAACCGTCGTGGCGGCTCCGTAAGCGTCACGGGCAGTGATTGCCGCCTTGAAAGAACCGGCGGCCTTGGCACCGGTGATCACGATGTGGTAGACGCCGTTCACAGGCTGGCCCAGCTCTGCGGCGGCGGAGCCTCCCTCCATCGAGACAGTCACCGCATGACCGTCAGGATCGGAAACAGTGAATGGAACATAGATGGTCTCAAAGGCATGGATAGTGGTATTGACGCTGCCGTCCACCGTGATTACTGGCGGATTATTCGCCAAAGTCTTCACCTGCTTCAGCTCGGAAATGGACGAGAAGTTGTGGCTATAGTCATAGGCGGCTACAGACACATAGTAGTCGGCATTGAAATCAAGTCCGGAAAGCGTGCCTGTCATGGTCTGGCCTGCGGCCACATCAGAAGGAGTCTCCACGAGGGCGTATGAAACATCCGAGCCCGGATTCCTGAGATCTACATTCTTAAGGGCATTCTGGTCCTTGGAAGCCAGAAGCAGGAAGCCATAAGCCTTACGTCCCTTCGGAGTAGAGGTCACGGCCCAGGAATAGTTCAGATTGTTGGACTGAGCGGCCACGGAATAAGACTTCACGGCGGCCGGAACGTCATCGCTTCCGTAGGTCATGGCGCCGAGGGCGTCGACAAGCGGACCTACCTGGGCAGAGGAGGAAACCTTGGTGGTATTGGCACCCTTGAGAATCTTGTCCATGAGCATCTCGTTGGTGAAGCCCGGGCCGCCATAGTAGGAAAGCACGAGGGCGGCTACGCCGGAGACGTGAGGGCAGGCCTGGGAGGTTCCGTTCATCCTTCCGTATTTGCTGTTGGCATAGCAGCTGAGAATGTCGACACCAGGAGCGCAGATATCCACCCAACTTCCGTAATTAGAGAAGGACGCTCTGCTGCCTGAGCCGCTGATGGCTCCGACCGCATAGACCTTTTCATAGCTTCCCGGAAGGCCGTACTGGATTCCATCGTTGCCTGCGGCGAAGAAGACGACTCCTCCCTTCATAGGAGAGTCAGCCTTCTGCTTGCCGTCGGCGTCACAGCCCGCATTGGCCACGAAATAGTCGATGGCCGTCTTAAGGGAGGCGGAAATAGTGGCATTCTTTATGACATTGAGCTCCTCTGGGCTGATAACTCCGTCATCATTGGTGTCAGCGATATAGCCCCAGCTATTCTGCGAAATTACGGCCCCGTTGTCCGCCGCATAGGTAAAGGCCTCAGGCTCTCCGCCGGAAACCTCCTTGTTCTTGGAGTTAAGGGCGAAAATCTGGAGAGACATCATCTTGACTCCGGAGACCTTGTCTGCGGCATTTCCTCCGGCCACGCCGGCTACTCCTATGCCGTTGTTGTTGACGGCGCCTACGATTCCGGCCACATGGCTGCCATGATCACCGGAAACCGAGAGGGTATAAGACGAAGCATAGCAGTTGCGGCTGCCTCCGGCGCGGGCCGGGAGCATGTTAGGAGAAAGGTCAGGATGAGAGAGGTCGGCAGCCTCATCATTGACAGCCACGATAACTTTGGAGCTGCCGGTAGTATAATTATCCCATACGTCCTTGACATTGATGTCTATGCCGGCCTTGTAGCCGCCTCCCTGAGAGCCGTCATTGATCATGCCCCACTGGTAGGTGAGGTTAGGATCGTTGAAAGCAGTGGAAGCGACGGCGGGCATATCCTCGACGAGATCGATGCCGTCGATGCTCTCGAGCTCGAGCCCAGCCTTGGTGAGAGGCTTGCTCTCGTCAAAATAGACATAGTACCAATTGTCGAGGCCCCAGCGCTTGTGGCGTTCTGCGAATTCCTCATTAGTAAGCGGGAAGACCTTGCGGAAGCCTGTTACGCCGAGTTCATCTACGGCGGAATTCAGGCCCATGGACTTGGTCATGACCTTTCCTTCGTCAAGGTCGGAGGATATGCGGGCGGCCATCTCGTCGGAAAGACGGACAACCTTCACTCCGGATATGCTAAGCAGACCAGCTTCGCTGACTTCGGTGGCCTGAACGCTGTCATCAGCGACAGGTTCCACCGTCTCCGGTTCTTCTTTCGAACAGGCTGCGAGAGCCAGCAGAGAAAGAAGGATAAGACTGTTTTTTTTCATTTCGATATAATATTGTGAATATATATGTCAAAGCTCTCCGGCTAGGAAATCGCCGGCGGCAAGGGCCGACTGAGGGTCCTTCCACTTAATTTTGTGTTCTTTGAGAAAGGTCTTGGCGGCCTCCTTGTCAATTCCCGGGACGGAGTTGAAATCCTTGGAATTACATAAGACCTTATAGCCTTTGGCTACGATAAAATTCTTCTTGATGAGAGTGAGCATCTTCCCGTTGGTCTTGTTGCTGAGAAGTTCCATATGGTTGATGTTCGTGCTCGAATTAGTGGCCCCTATGCCTTCCAGAGAACTCAGAGCCATGGTGCTGAGAGTATTGGAAGAAGAGCCATAGGCTCCTCCCGTGGCGTTGAGCGCGGCCATGTCAATTTCCATGGACTCCACGACGGCTGATTTGTCAGACTTGGCAAGGACCTTGAGAAACTCCCCGTTCACATTGAGATAGACATCCTTACCGATCTTGACTGAAAGGATGTCGCTGGAAGCGGCTTCCTTGACGAAGTCGCCGTCTATGAAATGGAGCTTGTTGCCCACAAGACATATATTGTAAAGGCCATTTCTTGTCCTTGCCGGATTGAGCTGTGCCGTGCCCTGCACGAATTCAGGGTAGGAATATGGCCAGGTAGTGGTCGGAACGTAGTCGCCCGCCTGCGCAAAACAGAGGGAAAAAGAAGAAATCACGGCGGCCAGAATGGCTATAAAGGTTTTCATGACTAGACTTATCTAAGATTAGCAAAAATATGCAAATTTATCTTAAGAACAAAGAGCGGACGAGTCCGAAAAAGACCCGTCCGCAATTTGAAGGGATATAAATATCTTTTTAATATTCCACGTTCTTGTTCAGGACGCTGTCATTCATATAAGTGACAGAATCGTTGATCTTCTGGACGTAGAGAGGCTGATTCTCATCATTGGCGGAGAACCAATACATTACATTCCTTCCGCTCCAGCCCTCGACAAGCATCATATCCCTGGATGGATTCTTGAATCCGAAGACTCTGTCCTCGGAGAAGCCGCCCAGACTCAAGTCGAACTTGATGGTAGCGTCCCTGTTGAAGTACTCCTTCCACTGGGTGTAGTTCATGAACATGAATAACGTAGACTCGTCATCCGGGTAGAAGACAGTAGTCTGCTGCTGGATATCCGGGAAGCTGAGCGTACCCTTATCCAAGTCAAGGTAGCCCTTGAGCTCATTGGAAGATCTTCCGGTCCTGGTACCGAGCCAATAGAGGAAGCGGATATTGCGAGGCTTGGAAGTGTCGTCGTAATACTTGTAACTCTTATAATCGTAGAGATAAGCATACTCATCCTTGTCGGAGGTGCCGTAGCCCTCAGTTCCGTTGTAGCCAGGGTTCTTGCGGTTGCAGTCAAGAACGATGTAGGCGGTGTCGGCGGCATTGATGGCCTTGTCAAATCCAGTTACCATGTAGGTGCCGTAGAAGTCCTCGACTCTGACATCATAGACAAAGCGGCCGGTCCACGCGGCGCTCGGATTGCCATAGATGTCTTTGAATGCGCCTTCATTGAGAGTAAAGATAACAGAATCTCCCGGAGCAGGCCTCTCGTCGAAGAACTGGACGAAAGGAGTTTTGTTCTGTACGCCGAAATTCTTGATGTAATAATGCTCTCCGACCTGTGCTATAGAGGCGATGTCATGGGTCTCGGAACTTGCGCGAGGTCCTCTGGTAGATTTGAAGGTCAGAGTCCCGAAATTGTCAAGATCCTCATGATAGTCAAGGTAGAGTTCTCCGCCGCTTACGGTATATCCGATCTCGTTGCCTGCCAGATCGATAGGAATCATGTCGGCGAGGTTTCGAACAGTATCGGCCTGTGCGGCACCGAGACTGAACGGCTTGGTCGGAGCGAGAGCATAAAGGGCCTCAGGGGCGGCTCCGCTCACAACCTCAGAAGGATTGTTTACAGCGTCAAGGAATTCACCCTCAGGGATGACAGGGGAAACGAGAGAACCCGCGATAAGTCCGTCGACATCGAAGGTGACCGTTTCTCCGGAAACCTTGATGGCGCTGGCAGGAACAGTAAGCGAAGAGGCGGCGGACGGAGTCTCATATCCGGCGATTCCATTCAGGTAGTAGATGAACGGAAGGCTCTTCCATGCATAGCAGTTGAGAGAGATGTTGCCTGCGCTCTTGGAAAGGGTGACAGGCTCGGAATAAGTGAGGGTCACGGTGCCACCTTCGATGGACATCTCCAGTGGCTGAGGAATACCGGTGTCGGTAGTCTTCACGCTTGCGGTGGCGACCTCTCCCAGATCACCGGTCTTTCCGCCGGCGACTGCATATATCCAGTAAGTCGTGTTGCTGGCAAGCTTGGAAACGGAAACCTTTTTCATAGGAACTTCGGAGGAGTATTTAAAGACTCCTGAAGAAGCCGCCACGGACTTATATCCGTCAGCGTAAAGGGTGGAAGGGTCAAGGTCCTGAGCCTCGTCGGAAGCGATGACGGCGTATGCGTAATATGAAGCCTCATCCTTAGGAGAGACCATAACGTCGAAGGAATAGTCCCTTACATTGGTGACCGAGATCTCAACCTCTGATCCGCCGACGGAAGCGGCGGATTCAGTGTTGTTGTCGGAAGCTTCGCAGCCGGCCATAGCGATTAGGGCCAGAGCGGCGAGTCCTATCTTGAAATAAATGTTTTTCATGCTTATCCCGAGTGTTTAATTCTTGGTGAACGTAGTGTTGTAATCACCGGACTCTTCACCGCCGATGACACCGCCCTTGTAGAGGTAATTGTCAGAGAAGAAGCCGAAGCCCTTCTTGGCGACGAAGCCTGTGGCGGTAGGTGTGAGGATGAGGGCACCTTCGGTGCTGCCGTAATAGCCGTTGTCGTAATAGAAGTTTACGAAGGTGAGGGCTCCGTCATCATTGAAGCTCGAAGCTACTACCTGACCGAACGGAATGGTTATTGTCCTGTTGCCCGCCTCGCCGGAAACCTGACCATAAATGTCATTCTCAATTTCGGAGGCATAAGTTGTCAGGACAGGGCAGAGACCCTTGATCCAAACGATGGAGGTGTTGGATGCGTCTTTGTAGAAGGTGGCGGTCCAGTTAAGCTGACCCTTGTTGCCGAAATCATAGCCGCTTACGGTATAGTCTCCGAGCACATCGCTGAGAGGATGGTCAAGGTCGAGGATGTGGACGGTGCAAGTGTTCTCGGCTCCGATATTGAGGCCGGAAGCCGTGCTGATCTCAACCGTGAAAGAGAGGTCGCCGGTGAAAGCGCCTGGCTTATCGATGATGTTGATCTCTATAGAGGCTTCCCTCTGGGTCCCGTCAAAGGTTAGGACGGCGCTCGGGTCGGCGAGAGAATAGTTAGTTCCGCTGACCGCAGTGCCAGGATTGACCGTATAGGAAACGGTCGTGCTTACAGGATTGATTGAAGCGATCTTCACAGGTATGCTGATGGTCCCCGCATTTTCATTGACGGAGACGTCAGTCGCGTCAAAGCTGACAAAGGAGTCCTTGCTGTTAAACTCAGGCTTCTCGTTGAGGCTGCTGCAGGAGAAGAGCAGCAAGGTCAGCGCAGCGCCTGAAAGTAATTTTACGAAGTTATTTTTCATAAAAAGATTCTCCACTTAATTAGTTTTCAGAATAGCCGTCGTTCTGTCTGAGATTCGGATTGACGTTGAATTCACGAACCGGAATAGGGAATGCCCATTTGTAGGAAGAGGCTGGGAGAGAGGAAGGGATAGCGGTTCCTGCCACATCGGTCCTGGTCATGTCACGGCCCGTGCGGGAAAGGTCGAACCAGAGGTGGCCCTCCCAGGCAAGCTCCTTCCTACGCTCGAGATATACTCCGGAGAGCGTCGCTGGCTGGACGCTCGCTCCGCGGGCATTTGCGATAGCGCTCAGATCAGAGACCGCACTGGAACCGGAAGCTCCGTTGATGACGGCTTCCGCACGGTTGAGATACATCTCGGAAAGACGGAAGACGATGATGTTGTTTGCATCAGGAGTTCCGACTCCCTTGCCGGCATACTTGAGGGTGGCGTAAGCGCCGTCGCTGAAAGTACCTATGAGAGCTTTGCGGGCATCTGCAGCCTCGTAAAGATTATAGAGGTCGGAGGAAACACCGCAGTCGCCATATTCTCCCTTCGGAGAGGTGAGGTTGCAGACGGAATCATGATAAGGATTGTAACTGTTGTTCCTTGAGTCATAGACTTCGAAAATCACTTCTTTCCCTCCCAAATCCTGGGTGTAGGCTTCAGGAAGTTCTTTTGCACTCCAGAGGCTGAACTTCTTGGACTCTATGACCTTGGTCGCATAGTCTGCAGCCGCCTGCCAGTCCTGATGATAGAGGGCGGCACGGCTGTGAAGGGCATAGATGGCATAAATGCTGGCGAAGCCCTTAGGATCTGTTCCACTCCTCTGATAAGAAGGGTCCATGAGGCTCTCGGCCTGGTCAAGGTCAGCGAAAATCTGAGTATAGACTTCATCAACCGTATTACGCGCCGGCTTGGCGGTAAGGTCAGGAGTGAGGACGATAGGCACTCCGAGATCCTTGGTCTGGGAAGTGGACGCCGAGCCCTTAGGAAGGGCATACACATTCACGAGGTCGAAATAGCTGAGGGCCCTGAGGAAGAGACACTCCGCCTTATAGTTGTTCTTGGTGGCCTCGTCGAGACCGCTGACAGCGTCAATGTGGGTAAGGACGCTATTTACGCTGGCGATTACATAGTAGGCCCCGGACCAGAGTCCGGCGTAAGTAGAGTTAGGGGTCCAGTTGAGGGCGTAGGCCTCGGTATAACGGCCGGAATCATGAGAAGTGCCTGGATAGCGCCGTCCGTCCGAAGTCATCATCTCGGTATTGAGAATGTAGGCGGCGCCGTACCATGCGGAGGAATTGAGTGGGGAATAAGCTCCGATGACAGCGTCCGCGATACCCTCTGCGGTATTCAGGGTGAGCACGTCACTCTGGCTGGTCGTAGGCTCCTCAGTCAGGAAGTCATCGCAGCCGGTAAAGGTCAGGGCAGCGAGAGCCGATATTGTAAGAAGTATGTATTTTTTCATATTGCCTTCGTATTTAGAAAGTTATCTCAATTCCGCCGACGAGAGACTTGGTGAGAGGGTACTGTCCGGCAGTTGATCCGGTCACGCCCTGTTCTGGATCCCAGAAATCGACATCATTGAAGCAGTAGAGGTTGAGTCCGCTGACATAGACCTTTACGTCCTTGAGGAAAACCTTGTTGACCCACTTCTGAGGAAGGGTGTAAGAAAGGGTTACATCTTTGAGTCTGAGGTAGCTGGCATTTTCGAGCCAACGGTCGAGTTCAAAGTTGTTGGAATTGGAAGTGTTATCTGCGACAGGCTTAGGGTTGACGCCGGTATCGCCAGGCTTCTTCCAGTAATTCTTAGCGGAAGCGAGCTGGTTCATGCTCATGTAAGCGCCGTCAGACTCGAGATAGCTGTGCTCATTGAGAAGGAAGACCTTGCCGCCGATCTTATACTCGAAGTAAACGCCGAGGTTGATACCCTTCCAGCTGAAGTTAGTGTTGAATCCGCCGGTAGCCTTCGGCTCAGGAGAGCCGCAGTAGTGACGTCTTGCCTTGCTGAACTGGTTGGTGAGGGAACCATCCTCCGCAACGTAGAGAGCTTCACCGTTGGCAGGATTTACTCCGTAGTAATCATAGAGATAATAAGTGTACATCGACTTGCCTACGACGGTGCGCCTCCATGTTCCGAGGAAGTCATCGTCACCGAGGTCGAGGATCTTGGTCCTGTTGAAGGCGATGTTGCCGCTGACGGTCCAGAGCATATCCTGGTTGGAGATGAGGTCTGCATTAAGGAGAACCTCAATTCCCTTGTTGCTCATGGAGCCGACGTTGGAGAAGATTGAGGAGAATCCTGTTGTCTGAGGAATGGCCTTGGTAAGAAGCATGTCTACGGTCTTGCGGTTGTAGATATCGATGCTTCCGCTGATCCTGTTCTTGAGGACACCGAAATCAAGTCCTACGTTCCAAGTCTTGTTCTTCTCCCAGGAAAGCTTCTTGTTTTCGATGTTGTTAGGGAGGAAACCGGTCACGCCGTTATACTGGGTGGAGGCGTATGTTCCATAAGCCTTATAGGCGTCGATTCCATTGTTACCGTTGACACCGTAGCTGACACGCACCTTGGCGAGGTCGAGCCAGTCTACATTCCTCATGAACTTTTCATTGCTTAGGTTCCATGAAGCGGAAGCCGACCAGAAAGCGCCCCACTTATTGTCTTCGCCGAAGAGAGAGGAACCGTCCTCACGGAAGTTAGCCTGGAGGAAGTACCTGTTGTCGTAGTTGTAGTCGCCGATGGCGAAGTAAGAGAGGAGGGTTTCGTTGGTCTCGCCACCTTTTGCCGTTACCTTGTCCTGAGGAGCGGTCTGAGGGAAGCGGATATTGTCATTGACGCCCGGAGCGTTGATATAGTCATAAGTATACTTATACTTCATGGCTTCCTGTCCGAGCACGAGCCTTACAGAATGATACCCGAAGGTGTTGTTGAAGGTAGCTGTGTTGGAAGTGGTGAGCTGGGTGTCGTCTGAACGTGTGGTCTGGAGCTGAGGATCCTGTCCGCCGTTGCCCTGGGAATATGGAGACCAATAACGGATACCCTTGGAGAAGTGGAGCTCTGCCGAATTCTTCGTGCTCAGGGTGAGATACCTCAGTGGAGACCAGGTGAGGCTGACCGTCGTATTGTTGGCGAGATTCTTGTCATTCTGCTTATCGTAAATAGCAGTGACGCGAGGGTTCTGATAGCTGTTGGAAGGGATCTCTACATTCCATGAACCGTCTTCATTCTTGAGAGGGACCCAAGGGAGGAGAGTCTCTCCGGCGAAGATAGGGTTGGCGTAATAGAGGTCCTGCATAGGCACATCCTGCTGCTTAGAATAGGAGAGGTTCATGTTGACACCGGTCTCGAGATTCTTGAGAAGCTTGTATGTCGCATTGATACGGCCCTGGAATTTCTGGAAGGAAATTCCGTAGGCGATACCCTCGGTCTTCTGATAAGAGAGAGAAGAATAGTAGGTGGAACGGCTGTTTCCGCCACGGGCGCTCAGCTGATACTCCTGAAGATTGCCAACGCGGGTGAACTCTTTGATAGGATCGTAGAGCTTTCCCTCAAGGAGAGAGAGCGGACGATAATATGAGCCCGTAGGATCGTCAGGATCCATGCCGGCATTGAAGATGGCATCTCTCTGATAAGAGAGGATTTCGCGGGCATTCATCATTCTGAATCCGGAGTCGCTCTGGAGCCAGTTGACTCCGAACTTAGCGCTTGCGGAGAAAGAAGACTGGCCCTCGCGGCCTCTCTTGGTGGTGACAAGGATGACACCGTTGGCGGCACGGGAACCGTAGGCCGCGGCGGCCGCCGCATCCTTGAGGACGGTAATACTCTCGATATCGCTAGGATTCAGAGAAGTAAGAGTGGAATTCGAGTTCGAGAAAAGGCCGATATTTCCGGAAAGAACCGGAATACCGTCAACGACCCAGAGCGGGGAGGTGGAGGCATTGATAGAGCCCGTTCCGCGGATACGGATCTGGGAAACCGCTCCTGGCTGGCCGCTGGTCATAGAAATGTTGACTCCGGCAAGCTTACCTGAAAGCATCTTGTCGACCGAAGCAACCGGGGTCTCGGCCAGACCCTTATTATCTATAGAAGACACAGAACCTGTGATAGCTTCCTTCTTCTGAGTTCCATAGGCTACGACTACGACATCGTTGAGCACAGTGGCGTCTATCTGAAGAGCGACATCTACGAGGTCTCTTCCGCTGACCTGGACTTCCTGAGTCCTATAGCCGACGAAACTGACGACGAGGACTGCGGAGCTCTTGTCAGAGACTTTAACCGAGTAAGCTCCGTTAGCGTCAGACATAGCGCCAGTCAAAGTACCTTTGACGACCACTGATGCGCCGGGAACGGTTTCTCCGGTTCCCGCGTCGGTGACGACTCCCGTGACTTCCCCGCTCTGAGCGAAGGCAAGCCCTGAAGCCGCGAATACCGCTAACGCCGTGAAGAAAAGTTGGATTTTTCTCATAAGCATTGTTTTGAATAATAATGAATAAGTTAAATATTCTACAATCAACGCCGCCTAAGATAAAGATATTTTAGAATAAAAACAAGAATAATGAAATAACGGAAAATAGGGCTTTCAAAGCGGTCAAACGTTTAATTTCAACAGCATCTAATTTTTTGAAACGAAATAATTGACAAATCGGAAGCAGAAAAAGAGAATTTAATTAAAATTCTAAATTCACTATTGATATTCATCGGCGCAACTTTTTTGGATGTGCGGTTGTTTTATCTTATTTTTACGCATCAAACATCATCATCCTTTTTATGCAAATGAATAATCTTTTCGCCGGAATTATTACGGCAAGTTTGGCGGTCCTTGCCATAGCCGGCTGTTCCTCCGCCGAGCAGGGCGGAGAAGACTTCGCCGGGGAAGAGGCCTCGGCCAAATTCGTAAACAGCCCGAACGGCGCTCTCGAAGGCAGCCTTCTGATTAAACTCTCCGAAGGTTCGACGATTTCCGACCTTGACAGGACGCTGGAAGAGTGGGGAGCGAGTGCGGAAAGAGTGTTTCAGCCAAGAGCTGGCCATGAAGCCGAAGAAGCGAAATTCGGGCTTGACCGCTGGTACCAGCTCCGCTTCTCCCAGGACAGCAGGCTGACAGAGATTGCGGAGGCCTTCGCCGGGTGCAAGGCGGTCAAGGCTGTCGAATTCGACCATATTTTCAAGACAGACGAACCGGAGTCCGAAACCAGAGGTTTCGCACCTTATTATAATAGCATAGCAGGTACCTCGGCCGTTACGGCCACGGGGAGCGCTCCCTTCAACGACCCGTATTTTTCCCGCCAATGGAATCTCAGCAATAACGGGAAATTTAACGCCAAGTCAGTGGCCGGGGCCGACGTGGACGTTGTCGACGCATGGAGGCTGACAGGAGGCGATCCCTCTATAATAGTAGCCATCGTAGATGACGGGGTGATGTACGACCATCCGGATCTCGCGGCCAACATGTGGACCAACACGGCGGAGGCCAATGGAAAGGAAGGGGTCGACGATGACGGCAACGGCTTCGTGGACGACATACACGGTTACAACTTCTACGATGACACCGGGAAAATAGACTACCTCGCCCAGAGCGGCAGCGGCCATGGAACCCATGTGGCCGGCCTCGTCGGGGCCGTCAACAACAACGGCATCGGCATCTCGTCCGTAGCCGGAGGCACCGGCAAGGGGGATGGAGTCAGGCTCATGAGCTGCCAGATTCTCAACGGCGGAACCGACCACGGAGCGGCAACCTGGGCGAGGGCCTTCAAATATGCCGCCGACAACGGAGCCTCAGTTCTCCAATGTTCCATCGGAGGCAACTCCGGCGATGTAGTCAACGACGCCCAATTCGAGAGAGGCCTCTACAAGGTCGAGCTCGAAGCTCTTGAGTATTTCATGGAAGGAAAGCCCAACAGCGGGGTCATCACCGACGGCAACATGGTCATCTTCTCTGCCGGGAACAACGGCAAGCCTTTGGCTTCATATCCCGGAGCCTACCACAAACTCATCTGCGTGGCTTCCTTCTCCGCCGACTATCTGCCAGCATGGTACACCAACTACGGGGCTGGGGTCAACATCTGCGCCCCAGGGGGTGACCAGAACATCGACGGCGGCATCCTCTCCACTATGCCGAAAACCTATTCCAATACCGGCTTCGACTACGGCTACATCCAGGGCACTTCGCAGGCTACTCCTCAGGTCTCCGGAATAGTCGCCCTCGGTCTTTCCTACGCCAAGAAGCTTGGCCTGACCTTCACCAGGGAGGAGTTCAAGTCCATGGTTCTGTCTTCAGTGAACGATGTCGATTCCCGCCTGAGCGGAACGAAAGTTTCAGGCAGCCACACTCTCCAGCTAAGCAGCTACAAGGGCAACATGGGCACGGGATCCATAGATGCATGGAAATTGCTCATGGCCATAGAAGGAACCCCTATGGCTATGGTAAAGTCCGGCGAAGAGGCCGCGATTCCTCTGAAGGATTGGTTCGGCGGCGGAGCCTCAGGGCTTACATATATCGAAGCCACCCTCGAGGCCGCGGATGCGGCGGCTCTCGGCGCTGATTCCGCCACCATCTCCGACGGTGTCCTCCACATCACCTGCTCCAAGCTCGGAGCCGGGAAAATCAGGGTCAAGGCCATCGCCGGAGGCACAGTTCTGGGCGGCGGAGAAGTAACGGGAGGCATGGAAGAAACCAGGACTATTTCGATAGTTTCAAGGCCGTTCCACTCTTCATGGTCTGGCGGCTGGCTCTAACAGATTTTCCCAAAGGACTTATAATTTCCCGCATTCCGGAGATTAAGGGATTGCATAACAGATTTTAAGACAATAGCATATGAAAAAGATATTTTACCTTCTGGCCGGGCTTGCGGCCTTGTTCTTAACGGCCGGCTGCGGCGGGAAGGACGAACCGGATGTACCGCCTACCCCGGCCCTCGCCGAAAAAATAGCTGGAAGCTGGCACCTCTCATCTGCCAACTACACCGGTATTGACGTCTGGCTGTCGTTCGAAACTTCAGGCAGTTTCATTCTCTACCAGAAAAACTCCGAAGAGGCCTTTTACAACAAATTCACCGGGACCTTCACCGTCGAAGGAGACAAGCTTTCCGGCACCTACTCGAACGGTGACAAATGGAACGCGACCTATACCGCCAAAGTAAGCGGGTCTACCCTCACGCTCACCGCCGACGGCGAATCCCTCAACTACACCAAGGCCGACATCCCGTCGAGCGTGACTGACTACGTCCACTCCACCAAAGCCGCCGGTGAAGGAAACTCCGCGCCGGAGGCTCTGCCGGAAGCGGTACCGCTCCTGTAGCGGGCCGGCAAGTCCGGAGCGTTACGGATAGAACAAGAGGGGCGGCGCCGGATGGCGCGGCCCCTCTCTTTTTACCCGCCGGCTCCCGCTCAGAGCTCGGCGGTGAAGTCGTAGCTGCCCGGCTGAAGGGCCTTCTCGGTGCGGGCGCCGCCTGCTGCCGGGATGAAGGCCGTCGCCACGGTCCCCGAAGGAACCTCGACATGCCAGCTGAACCGCCCGTCCTTGAGGGTCCAGTTGCTGACGATGCGCCCGGCGGCCGAAGCGTATGAGCAGTTCACATAATCCAGGCCCTTGATAGGGAAAGGCCTGAGCTCTATAGACTTATAGCCAGGCTCCGCAGCCCTGATGCCGCCGAGGTACTCGTACTCCCAGATGAGCAGGTCGCCGAGAAGCATGACATGGTTTCCGGAATTCATGGACGGGTCGGCAGTATTCCCGTTCCAGAGCTCCCAGATGGTCGTGGCCCCGGACTTGGCCATGTAGCCCCAGCTCGGATAGGTGTCCGAAGCGGCTATCTTCAGGGCGAGGTCTCCGCGGCCGTAGTCCGTGAGCGTCCTCATCAGGAACATTATTCCTATAACTCCGCAGCTTACATGCCCGCCGCAGTCGACCTCGGTCTTCTTCACGATATTGTCGAACACAGCCTGGCAGGACTCCTCGGGAACCATCCCGAAATAGAGGGGCAGGAGATTGGCCGTCACAGTATTATTGGCGTAGAAGCCTTCATCGGCATGGAAATACTTCTCGTTGAAGGCCTTCAGCGACTCTTCCGCCTGCGCCTTGAAGACAGGGATATCCTCCTGCCGGCCGGCGATCTGCGCGAACTCCTCCATCTTTCTCAGGTAATAGTAATAGAAAGCCGTCGATAGCACGGCGCCGTCGGTAATCCTCGCAGGGTCCTTGGAATGGATAAGTTCCGGAGACTCAGGCGGCATGCACCAGTCCCCGTATCTGTCCTTAGTCATGATTCCGTCGACGCAGTACTTCTCCCTCATGTAGTCGAGCCACTTCTTCATGGCCGCATAATGGACCTTGACAGGCTCGGCGTCCCCGAACCTTCTGTAGAGCATGTCGGCGACCGAAATAAGGGCTCCGCTCCAGGTCATGTTGTCCGAGTAGATTTTCCAGAAAGGAGGGGCGACGTCAGGGAGAGAGCCGTTCTCGAGCTGGGTATCCTCGATGTCAGTCAGCCACTTGGAATAGAGGGCGTGATTGTCGAAGACATAGGACTCGCCATAGCAGCCCATGTTGCGGTCTCCGAACCAGCCCATTCTCTCATCCCTCTGAGGGCAGTCCGTAGGCATGCCCCTGTAATTTCCGCGTATGCCCCAGAATGCATTCTTGTAGACCTGGTTCACGACAGGATCCGAGCACTCGAAGGTGCCGGTCACGTCCATCTTGTCGTAGAAGACCTGGCCTTCGAAGTCCTCGGGTTTCGGCTCTTCCGCAAGCCCGGTCACTTCCACGTACCGGAATCCATGGTAAACGAATTCCGGATGCCAGGTGAAGGCCTGAACGCCCTTCGAGACATAATGGTCGGTCTGCTTCGCGGTACGGAGATTGGCAACATAGAGGGTGGTGTCAGGGTTGAGAGTCTCCGAGAAGCGCAGGGTGAGCGTGTCGCCCGTGGCTATTCCGGAGGCCTTGACCCGGAGCCAGCCTACCATATTCTGTCCCATGTCGAGAACATAGCGGCCGTCGCCGCTCTTCATGACGGAAACCGGGGTGAGCCTGTCCTGGACCGCGATATTCGGGTTCGGCTGCGGCTCGAGCTTCCCGCCCGGAGCGTCCATGACGAGGGCGTCTGTCCAGGTGCCGTCATCATAGCCTGCTTCAGTCCAGCCGTCTAATTCCATTCTGGCGTCATAGGTCTCTCCGTCATATTCGTTGTCCGCCCTTACAGGACCATCGACGGAAACCTTCCAGGTCTCATCCGAAACTATGGTACGGGCGTTGTCCATGCCGGGATTTATGTCAAGACGTAGCCAGAGTCTCGGGAGGCCGTAGTCGGTCATCCAGCCTTTGCGCATATGGTAGCGTCCGCTTCCGAGGACAACGGCTATGGCCTTTTTCCCTTTCTCCGCATACTTCGGAGCCCTCTTGTTGAGGGCGGAGGTCACATCGAAGACATTGTAATAGGCGCGCTTGGTATAGTCAGAGACCGTCGGCGAAAGCACCTGGCCGGAAGAAATCAGTTCTCCGTTGATCCAGACATCGTAGAGCCCGAGGCCGCAGATGTAGAGTTTCGCGCTCTTGACTTTGCGGTCAAGGGTGATTTCCTTACGTAGATATCGAGCAGGCAGGACAAGGGCGCCGCCGAGGGTGTCGTCCATCTCTACGCTGCCAATCCATTTCGCGGAGGCCTCGTCTACAAGGTCGTCAGGCGCTACAGGGGCTCCGGTCCCGGGAGCGGGCTGCTCCACGGCGGAACTTTCGGCTTCCTTTCCGCTCCGGCAGGAGGCCAGGACGGCGGTGACGCTAGCTATAAAGGCGGCAATCAAGGTAAAATGGTGAAAGAATCTGGACATTGTTATCAGTTATCAGTGTTTTTTCCGCAAATCGCGGCTCCGCCAAATTTATTAAATTAAGCAGGCAAAAACAAAATCTTAAATTAATCGGATAAATTTTTCGGAAATTCAAGATAATGACTATATTTGCATTCCATTTCGGAAAGCCTCACACGGCCGGTACGGAAGCTTAAACCAGGAGAGATGCTCGAGTGGCTTAAGAGGCACGCCTGGAAAGCGTGTAAACCTCCAAAGGGTTTCCCGAGTTCGAATCTCGGTCTCTCCGCAAAATACGTCCTAAGTGTCAATATCTGAAACACTTAGGACGTATTTTTTTCGAAAGGAGCGGATATACTCTCCCCGGGAGGCTTACAGCTGTTTTTCCACTACTCCCGAGGCCATGGACCAGATTGTCGTCCCTTCGGACAGATTAAAGTCCTTCTCCACGCCATTAATCCATACATGAGGCTTAAAGACATAGTCATAAGTGGATGTATCAAGCTTAGCCTCACTTCCAACAACATACACCTCGTCACCTGCAAGGGCCAGAGCAGTCCCCTCAATCGTGGAGCCATCGTTCTTGGAAAGCACGGAACATCCGTCCTTTGTCCACAAGCAGACGACAATAGAGCCGGTTGCATCGATAGTCTTGTTACCAACTATATAGTACCCCTCATCTTTAACTGACATAGCCGAAATGCTGGTCCCTTCTTCAGCCGTCAGGTCCTGGGCCTTTCCATCTATCCAAAGCACACCCTTCCAGCGCCCGCCATTAACTTTCTCGCTTCCGGCAGCTAAGACATGCTTTTTCCCTGATTTATCAGTGTACACGCTGATAGCCGAAACCTTAGCCAAGGTACTGCCATCCGTCAGTTTTGTCACCTCGCCATTCTTCCAAATAACGGCAGTCCCGAGACTCTTATTCTCCGAAGATTGTATGTATCCTCCGGCATAATAGTCGCCGCCGTCAGCCGCTATGCAGTAAGGAAGAGCATCCACTGACCCGTCAGTAAGATAGACCGCTTTCCCGTCAGCCCAGACGATGGCACGGCGATTTCCATTCTCAACATAATCGGAGCCACAGACATAGACTTTCGAGTCCGAGACGGCGACCTTCAGAGCAGAAGTCTCATGTTTTCCATCGCTCAAAGCCATCTTGGACACCTTAGGGGCATCGGGATCGAAATCATTTAAGTCAATGGTCCACATCACGCCCACATTACTCTTATAAGGCTCGTAATAGCCATCATCAACAAGATCTCCCGTAGCCTCGTTGCCGACAACATAGAGGACATTCCCGGCTATAGCAGCGCCATTGCAATAACTATCGTACGTCCCATCTGAAATGTGGATAGCCTTTCCAGCGTGCCAAATTGTTGCATAATAATATGTCTGTCCCGCAACAGGTTCCTCTCCTACAGCGAAAACCATAGTGTCCTTTTGGACTTTTGGCACGTCAGGGACATCAGGCTTATCTGGTCCATCATTCTTATCGCCGCATGCAGATAACGCAATAAATGACAAGCAAGTCAGTAACAAATGTGAAAATTTCATAAAGCTAAATTGTTAATAAGTTCGTTCTTTTTAAGGGGAGGAGCTTCGAGGGGAAATATATCAGCCTAATTGCCCGCCAAGCCGAATTTGCTCACCGTAGAAATCGAAGATAGGAATATTATTGCTCAAATCAAAGCTTTTTATGAATATTCATGGAATATTCATAAAATATTCATGACGCACCATACCTATTCCGTCTTCGGGCTGGAAAATCCGACGATCATACGGAGCCGCTGGTATCTGTCATGAGGCTTGACGTTTCGCCTCGCTGAACTTTTTCTTTTCTTTGAAACAGAAAATCGGCATGTAGAAAAGAAGGGCTATGACGGAGAGCACCATACCGCTGATGGTACCGATGGCGAATGGGAACCAGAAGACCTCCGAAGGCCCGTCAAAAAGGAAAGGTACCAGGCCCATCACCGTAGAGACGATGGTGAGCATGATAGGATGGATCTTGTGGTTGAAGGCTCTTACGTAATCCCGCGTCTTCGTACCGTCAAGGGTCCTCCCCCGGGCCTTTCGAAGCTCGCGCCTCCCTGAATATTCGTTCACGAGATAGATTCCCGCGTTGACGACTATTCCCGAGAGCATGACAAAGGCCGCGAAGCCTCCCTGGTCGAAAGGAATGTCGGACAGGCCGAAAGTCAGGAAGACTCCGATAAAGGAGATAGGAATCATCAGAATCACGGCGAAAGGCAGTCTCAGAGACTCGAAAATCATGCTGCAGATGACATAGATGATGGCTATGACAAGGAGGATCAGCAATGAATATAAGGTTCTGTCCGTACTTCCTAATGAATATTTCCTGGCGCCTAGCCTGAAGCCGACCGGAAGAATTTCGGAATTCCACTCCGAGATTACCTCATTCTTGAAGGAATCGGACAATTTTTCCGGTCCCATGAAATCGAAGACGACCTGGATGGAATACGACTGATTCTCCCGCTCGATGGCGAGTCCGGTCCGCTTCTTCTGAATCTGTCCGAATTCGGAGAGCTTCACGCCGGTCTTGTCCACGTCGATGCCTATATTATTGAGATGCCACAGGTCGAAGGCAGACAGATCCGAAGACCTGAGCACCACAGGAGTATAGCCGCCGTTATAGAGCATAGCTCCGATGGTTCCGTCATAGAGCCTGGTCTGAAGAGAATTGAAATAGCGGTACGGATTGATTCCTCTGGCGGACAAGGCCGAAAAATCGAAATCCAGGTTCATCTCGTTCCCGGCGATGCCGTATCGCGTCTGCAAGTCCACCTTGGAAACGCGCTCTTTCTTCGAAATCTCATCTGCCAGCCTCTCCGCATAGCTGTAAAGCCGGTCGTAATCATAGCCTGTAAGTATGAAAGTTTCGTTTCTGAAATCGGAAATCACGTTGTTGCTGAAGCTTCTGCTGTCCACTCCGGAGACGGACCAGTTCGCCCCGCCGAAATTGGTTGCAGAGCGGATGACGAGATTCTTCAGCCTTGCCGGGAAGGCGGTCTCTTCAAATTCCGGCTTGAAAGTCACCTGGATAGTGGCTCTCGAGCTGGAAGAGATCCTGGTAATGAAGGTCTCGATCTCATCGAACTGGCTCAGAAAATTCTCCATGCTCTTGACCACATCGTTCAGCTGCGAAATGGTGCAGTCCTCCGGCAGTCCGGCGGCGATATAGAGCTGCTTTTTCTCGGGAGTCCGGTAAAAGTTCCACCTGTCCAGGGCCTTGTTGAAAAGGGCGAAAGAAGTGCCGAAGAATTTGTCCACCTTCTCCTTGTTGCCGGAATAAGGCTCCCAGGACATCACCTTGTTGTAGAAATTCTGGAAAGCGGTTCTGTCTTTTTCAGGAATACCCGCCGCGAGCTTTTCCGGCAGGAGGCAGAGAGGGATGCCGAAGCCGATGATGAATATCGTCACAGGCAGCCATTTGTTCCTCTGGGTGAAACCTATATATTTCGAATATATACGGTTGAACCGGATCACCCTGCGCGCCCGCCTGCTCCCGGCGGCAGGATGCTCACGGCTGACCGGGAACCTGTCCAGGAGGGAAGGCACGAAGGCGTAGGCGGTGACAAGGGCCACGCTCAGGTTTATGATGATGACCTTCGAGAAGTCGTCGAGATTCTGCCTGTCCGACTCCGGAAGAAGATAGACCACGCAGAGGGCGGCTATGGTCGTCACCGTGGCTCCGAAAAGCGCCGGGAAGACCTTCCTGTCATGATAATAGGAATAATGGTCGCACATCACTATCGTCGAGTCTATGATTATGCCCAGCGAGACCGTGATGCCTGCGAGAGTATAGATATGTATGCCGAGCCCGGTCAGCTTATAGATCACTATGGCCGTGAAAATGTTGACGGACAGGGTCGTGAATATTATGGCCAGGTACTTGAAAGAACGGTAGACGAGCAGGACGAAGAGTAGGAGAAGGACGATGCAGAGGACGGTCCTCTTGACTATTTTACTTAGTTCACCGGCCATGTATTCGGAAGAATCATAGCTCAGTTCAGCGCTGATTTCTTCCGGGAAGGTCTCCTGGAGCTCAGACATCTTTTTTTTCACGGAGGAGGCCACAGACAGAAGATTAGCCTGCGGGGAGGCCTGGATTTCCATGGTAATCGTGTTGAGCCCGTTCAAGCGGAAATAGGAGGTCGGCACGGCCTCCTTGTACCTGACGCTCGCCAGGTCGGAGAGGTAGACTATCCTTCCCCCGTCATTTTTCACTGGAATCCGGTTCAGGCTCTCGAGCGGGCTGTCGCTGTCGTAGACGCTCCCCCTCAATTTAAGAGTCATCACTCCCCCGTCAGTTTCCGCAAGGCCCAGAATCTGTTCCGCGTAAAAAGAGCTGAAGGCCACGGAAATGTCGCTGGCGCCGACTCCGCAGGCCTCGGCCTTGACCGGGTTGAAAAGAACCTCGATTTCATAGGAGGTCACTCCGTTCAGGTTCACATTTTCCACCCCTTCGATTTCGGACAGCTTATCTGACACATGGCCGCTGACGTATTTGTAGATTTCGTAGGAAGGCAGAGGGCTGAGAAACGTGTACACCAGGTCGGTGCTTGTGGCGGCGCCCCTGATATCCAAGGAGATGGCAGGGTAGCTCACGCCTTCGGGCAGCGAAGAATAGATGTTCCTGATTCTTGACGCCACCTCGAAACGGACCGCCTCCATGTCGGTTTTTTTCTTGAAACGCAGGTCCACCCTCCCTCCTCCGAAGGATGAAACCGACCTGACCCTGGTGCAATTTCTCATTCCCGACAGGACTCCTTCCAGCTTGGATGTGGCCTCGTTTTCCACAATTCTCTCCGAGACCCCGGGCCAGCTGAAGCTGACGCCGATTATCTTCTCCGGAGTCTTGGGAGTGTAGCTGATGTCAAGCGTCGGGATGATGGCCATGCCGATGAACGACAGGGTCACCATTATCAGCATCACCGTGAAGGCAGGGATTCCGCTATTTCCTCGTCCGGTAGATTTCATGATAGACTACAGGAACGAAAAACAGACTGACGAAAGTCCCGATGGTCATACCGGAAATAATCACCAGGGCCATCGGGAATTGCAGGTCGTTGCCCATGCCCTCTCCCGCCAGGAAGGGGCAGACTGAAAGGATGGTAGTCAGCGAAGTCATCACTATGGCCTTGAGCCTGCGGTGGCCGGCCTCGTAGATGGCGAGCTCAAGACCCATGCCTTCCTTCCTCAACTCGTTTATGGTCGCGATTTTGAGAATGGAATCATTGATCACGATGCCGCAGACGACGACAAGACCTATCATGGACATGAGATTGATGGAAATTCCGCAGATCCACAGCACGAGCAGGGATACGAAGATATCGATGATGACTTCCGACAATATGATGAAAGGCTGGATCAGGGACTCGAACTGGGAGGCCAGAATCAGATAGAGGAGAACCACGGCTATGAA
This sequence comes from Bacteroidales bacterium UBA7258, assembly GCA_002472565.1. Taxonomy (GTDB): domain Bacteria; phylum Bacteroidota; class Bacteroidia; order Bacteroidales; family UBA932; genus Cryptobacteroides. The sequence goes on from DKSK01000029.1 coordinate 26,328, forward strand.
GAGGACGAAGGAGAGCTCTTCCACCATCTTGTTGTTAGAGAAATAGGCTCCGGAATAGCTGACCTCGAAGTCTCCGTTATTCCTTACCACATCGCTGATTTCCCTCATCTTAGCCTTGACTTCCTTGCCGGGGATGTCCAGTTCCAGGGGGTAATATACGCCTTCGGCTCCGGAAACGATGCTCTTCAGATCCTGTTCCCAGGTCTGGCGCATAAGGGCCGAGACGGGAATCTCCCTGTCTCCTGCGCTGATGAAATTTCCCTCGATTATGGACTTCACGCCTCTCCGGTCCACGCCCATGACGACAGGCAGGCTGCGGTTCCCCTGGACGATGGTAAAGAGTTCGTTCTCGTTCAGGAAATTCTTCAAGGCGACGAGCAGATTTCCGTATGAGACTCCGTACAAAGCCATCTTGTCCGGATCCGCGACATAGAGCAGGTCCCGCTTGAAGACAGGCTCTGGCACAGTCAGCTCCGGTTCGGCCGCCCGTATCTCGGAGAGAAGCCCCTCAAGCCTGGCGGTTTCTATCCGGGGAACGGAAACCGGACGAAGCCTGGCGACAAGTTCCGGTTCATTTTCGGAAAAGACCATGTCGAAGATGTTGCCGGAAGATTCAAAGGAAAAAATCGCTTCCGGCCACTTCGCGGAGATTTCGGAAGAGATTTTTTCCTTCATCTCTCCGAGAGTCCGGGAGTCGCGGCACTTGACATAGAGCGTGGCCCCCGAGACGTCATTCCCGGAGTCATGCGAAAGGATGAACTGTTGCATGCCGACCATGGAAGTAATCTGCTCCGCCATCGCCCCGACGGCCTTTTCCAGCGAAACGACCCTTTCCGTATTCTGCTCCAGGGAAACGTGCGAATTCCAGTTCACATTGACGAGGGTGTCAGAATACGAGATGTCCGGAAGCTTTGTCCTTTTCATGAAGGCGAAGCAGACAAGGATTCCGGCGGCCGAAACCGCGAAAATGGTCCAGCCGGCCCAATTGTGCCTGAGCATCCAGGTGAGGAAATTCTCGTAGAACCTGGTAAAACCGCCTAAGGTGAACCGGGCCAGCAGAGGGCTCGGCTTGAAGGCCGGAAGCTTCTTGTACCAGTTCCAGTAATATACAGGCATCACTATGACAGTCACCAGATAGGCCGTCAGCAGAGTTATCGTCACCGCCATGGCCTCGTCATAGAACATCGCTCCTGCGACGCCGCTCACGAAGACAAGAGGGATGAAGACGGCGCAGGTAGTCAGCACCGAGCTGAGCATCGGAGCCGTCACTTCGGACGTTCCCTCGAGGACGGCCGTACGCAAATCATCGCCGCGCCGCCATCTGGCCGTGATATTGTCAGTCAGGACTATGGTGTTGTCCACTATCATTCCCACGCCGAGTATGAGGCCTGAAAGGGAGATAATGTTGAGGGTCATCCCCGCCAGTCGGAAAACAAGCATGGAAAAGATGAGGGCCGTAGGGATAGTCAGGGCGACGAGGGCGGGAGACCTGAAATCCTGCATGAACATGAAAATGATGATGCAGGCGAGGAGGATTCCGGCGATGATGTTCTGGAAGAGGCTGTTTATCGAATATTCAAGAAGCTCCGTCTGGTCTCTGGTGACCTGGAAGTCTATCTCCGGGTAGTCCGCTTCCAACTGGGCCGCGAGAGTATTCATTTTTGACTTCATGGCGGACATCTTGGCGTCGCTCTGCTTGATGACCGCAAGAGAGATTGCATCCTTGCCGTCAGACCTGACAAGGCCGGAACGCTTCGCGGGATGTTCGATGACCCGGGACAGCTCCTTGACCTTGAATATCCTTCCATTGCAGTTGAGGCTGATGTTCTCTATATCCTCCTTAGTGGCGGCGATGGACTGGAACTTGACATTGTACCTGTATTCCCCGTCCCTTATCGTGAGACTTCCGAGCCTGACATCCGCCGCATTTATCACGGACTCGAAGTCCGCAAGGCTCATTCCGGCCTCCCTCAAGGCCGCCTCGTCGGGGATTATAAGAATCTCGGGCTCTACGCAGCCGCTCACATCGACCATGGCCACCTCTGGAAGCTGTTCTATACGCTTCGAGATGACTTCGGAGGCGAAGGCGCTGAGTTTAGAGAAGGCGTCCGAAACGGGATAGAGGTCCGGATCCCTGTCCTGAGACACGGCGTCCTGAGCTTTCAGAGTAAGATTCACATAGAAGGCCGGAATGTCCGAGGCGCTTGATTTATAGACCTTGGGCCTCTCCACATTCCCTAAGGCAGACATAGACCTGTCTATCTTCTCGTTCGCTTCTATGAAGGCATAGTCCATGTCCGTTCCCACAGAGAAAGTCAGAGAAATGGTCCCCACCCCGTCCCTGGCCTCGCTCTTGAACTCGTCAAGCTTGCTTATCTGAATCAGATTCTGCCTGAGAGGGCGGAGGACGGTCTCGTCTATCTCCTTCGAGGACAGGTCCGGAGCGTTCACCCGAACCATAATGTTCGGCACGTCTATGTCTGGGATCAGCGAAACCGGAAGCTGGATGAGCGACACGATACCCAGGACCATGATGACAAGCAGTCCCATGGTCACGGTTATCGGCCTCTCTATCAGAGTCTTCAGCATAAGCTTATTGTTTGAGTGAGACCTCCGAGCCGTCGGCGAGGTTCAGGTTGCCGGAAATGATGACCGTGTCGCCAGGTTCCAGGACGGCTCTCCTGCCCTTGTCAGCGGTCACCGCATGGCTGTCAGAATTGGAATCCAGAATATTCACATAAGTCCAGCTTGAGCGTCCCCTGCTATATTTGAAAAGGACATATTGGTTATCCCTTATCACCACGGCGCTTTTCGGCACGACAAGCTGTCCCTGCACTTTCCTCTGGACGGTGACCTTGACGTTCATCCCGTCAATAAGGCCTCCGGGATTTGCAATTGCCGCGGTCACCATCACCTGGCCCTTGGAATCCACCGTTGGGTTGACATTCGTTACGGTGCCCCGGACTGCCACACTTTCATCGGCGTAAGGCACGACGAGGACCTGAAGCCCCAACTCCAACACAGAAGCATCACCGTTCCTGAATTTCTCCATGATGATTGAATACCTTTCCTCTGCAATCTCGGAAGCTCTTCTGGAGATATCGCATTGCTGCCGCTGATTATTGAATTGGCTTACATTCTTGAATATCTTCGCCCTGAAATCGTTTTCGCTCTGTTCCACATCGGCTTTCACGGCCTCCGCCCTGGCCTCTGCCCTCTTGACGCGGCCGGAACCGAGTCCCCAGTCGAAAATCGGCATGCTGAACGAGACCCCGAACACTTCCTGGTCAACAAGGTTCCTATACGCTTGTGAAAAGGTGTCATCGGAATTTGAAGCTCCGAATTTTGCGGAAACCGACACAGAAGGACTCCGCCTCGCCTTTGCCTGGGCGATACTTGACTCTGCGTTCAAAATCTTGATTTCATTCTCCAGCCTGAAGGATGAATTTTTCATAGCCTTGTCCAGCACCATGTCATTATCCATCCATATCTCCGGAAGAGTGCTGTCCAACAAGGGCGTCACCTCATGACTCTCATCATAGCCAAGGAAAGAATTGAGTACCATCCGGGCCTCTTTCACAGAGACTGCGGCTTTGTTTATAGCTATGCTGTCATTTAGATTGCGGAGCTGAAGCTGGAGGTATTCATCCCTCGTGACTGAACCCAGTTTCACTCTCTCTTCGGCCACCGAAAGCATCTGTCTTGTGTTTTCGTAATTCGCCACCGACCTGTCTTGGTCTCTTTGGGCTAGCAGAAGGTTAAAAAAAGCTTCAGCGGCGTTCACCGTTATATCCTCCATAGACTCGATGTAGACCCTTTTCGCTTCCTCATATTCCTTTGGAGAAATCTTTTTCGCCCATTTGAATTCGTTATACGCAAAAATAGGCTGGGTGTACGAAATATAGACCGGCTGGGAGTACCACGAAGTGCTCTTGTTATTTCCATATTGGTCAGTACGAGACAGGGATGAGTATAAGCTGACCGTTCCTCCGGTTAAGGTTACGTTCTGTTTTATGAATAATCCCACATCGTTTGTCAGATTGTAGACGCTCACGTAATGCAGATCTCCCGTGTTGTAATCCTGAAGCTGAGAAAGTGTGCGGTTGAACTGTCCGACATTTCCGTAAAGGTTGAGGGAGGGCAGCCTGTCAGCCTTGTAAGTCCTGTATGCCCAATAGCTGGACACAAAGTTGGACTTGGCGGCAAGGGCTTCAGCCGACTTTTGCCGAGCGGTCGCGACAGCCTCTTCCAGGGTCATTTCCTGGGCGCAGGCTATGCCCGCGGGAATTATCAGGGACAGGGCCGTCATCATCAAGTATTTCATAGGAATCTTCTTCATCACTATTGTCTTGTCATATCTCGTTTCCTTTGGTGCAGAAGCGAATCAATGCGGCATCTCCATTTTCTAAGTTAAAGATCAATCTTCAGTTTTCCTATATATGTCTTGCGAAACTTGTCCCGGATAACGGAATAGATTACTCCCTCTGATTCCGAGTAAGTAATAGGTCCTACGCTGTAGTCTGTCTTTAGAAGTTTTACCGGCCTCCCCTTCCAGTCGAATACGGCGATGTCTGAATAAATAAGCTCCTTTTTCTCGCCATACTTTGATCCGTCGAACGGAATCAATATATAGGAATCCGTGGCGCAGGGCCTTCCAAACCCCTTGACAGCATCGTCTTTCTTCTGCACATCATACCCCTGACCGTGAACTTGGGAGGGAAATAGCGTCTGAGGTAGTCCTCCTTGATTGAATCATCACTGACGGAGAATATCTCTATCACCCCTGCACCGTTATATGTCATAACGAAGCGTTTTTTATCTGGAGAAAGGGCTAAAGAATAGCCTTGTGCACCCAAACGGAATTTCACCATAGGGTCCTCGCCGTCGAAAGGAGATGTGTAAATAGCAGAGAGGATATTCCCATCAGCATCTTCTAACGTAAGCCTAGGGTATTCCGCCGGATCTTTCTTAAGCGGCACAGCCTGATAACGCAGATAGTTATTCTCGATTCTGAAATTCTCTCTCATTCCAGCGCTATTCCCGACTTGCAACGGAACATTTGTAATCGCCGCATTCCTCCCATGGTCTTCCAGGGCGATTACAAAATCTCTTGCTCCATCGTAATCATAGAAATGAATGGCCTTGCCTTCATTACGCAAAGACATCGGAGGAAAGGTGATTTCATTCGGCCCTCTTCCCATATTGAGATAATCGGCTATCTTACTACCTGCCGTGTCAAAAACGTGAAGGAATGTCTCGACAGAATCACGTTGATATTCCGAAACAACAAGCAAATCATCAACTCGAATAATATTCGACGCCCAATTCCACAGAGGCTCATAAGCGACTAGGGAGAACTTAACTTCCCCACCTCTTTGAAAGTCGGCGGCTTGTACGAATCCGAAGAATTACCTCCGCAACCTACGGCCACCGTGACTGCCACGGCGGCCGTTATGAAAATGCTACTGTACTTTCCTGTCATAAAAACTCAAAGTTATGATTATTGTGTTTGGCCTTTTCTCATCATCCGGAACAATTCTCAGCAAAAAGAGCCGCTATCACGACAGCAGCTCCGACTATCGTTCTATGAACTTTCATATCGTGAAATTAATCCGGACTATGACCGGGTTCCCATTTTCAGGTATCACGAGTCCGCACTTGTCTATGAGATATTTCTTTAGGATATCCGGGGTCTTCGAACTGGAATCGATACCAGGCTCGGCATAGACAAAGTAAACGTAATCTTCATCTGCGCCTACTCCGCTCATAGGCATTACCATCTCCCCCACAGACTGCCACTTTATGCCTTTTTCTCCATTCTTGTCCATGACGAAGTTCCATACCGAAGACTCTTTTCCAAAGGCTGAGCAATAGAAGACTTCATCCGTAATCAGGACGGAAGACGGGCATTTGAGATAATTATCCTCGAAGATATTCTCAAAATACTGCATCGGATTATCCTTTCCACGGATTGCGAAACGAGCAGGAAGAGCCTTGGCTCCGAGGTCTATCTTTCCGCATGGAACGACCTCATCGCCTTTGACCGTGTAGAAATCTCCAGATGAAGGCCCGAAAGAGAGAAGATAGCTGTTGTCCTTATTCTGAAAGCACACTGGTTTGAAGCCCATTGATATATTGAAATCTGATCTCGGCACAGCCTCTCCTACTATCTTTCCCTCCTTATTAATGTATTTCAAGCAATTGAACTCCTTATCAAAATTACTTACATCTTCACCTGCAGGATTGGCGAAATACAAAGCTACCTTATTATCCGGCAAAGGGAGGATTGCATCGGCTGTATTGTCTTTGATTTCAGCTTCGGTCTTCGAGATGAATGAGCCGTCGGAGAGAGAGTATCTTATAATTTCATTGCGAGGAGTGAGGACCAGAACTTCAGTTCCTTCAGGATTCAGGCAGACATCCCTGACGCTCAAGTACTCCCCCGGACCTCTTCCCGGTCTTCCGATTTGGCCCAGAGGCTTGCCTTTTTTGTCATAACGGTTAATTTGTCCTCCGACCGTCACATAACCCTCAGACGTAGATAGAACCTTGGTAACGCCGGAAATCAAGTCCCCCTGAAGCCGAATGATGTCAACGTCCTGGATGTATTCATCGAGGCTTGTAACTTCCTGAGTGTTATCAAGTTCCATCGAGTCCACCGCAGAGCTGGCTTTCTGTTTGCATGACATTACGGCCGCCGCCATGAAGGCCATGCCAAATAATGCAAATCTGCCCATATCATTTGTGGTTTTGGTTAAAATTCAGGCTTATGATATTTGTCAGTAAGTATCTCGCAAAATCGGCCGTTTCGGGGATAAGGGTAAAGCCGTCACGTACAGCCTTTAGGTTTAACAACCTCCGCCGTTAAGTTAAGCACTTAAAACGAATAAAACAAGGCTTCGTTTAAAATTTCCGGAAAAATTCTTTCTATCCGGCATAATGGTTTTCCATAGATTGAAACTTCAGTCATTTTCATTCCGATAAGGCTTTCCTGGCATGAAAGTCCTCTTACCGCCTGAACCCCCACAGGCGGATACCATTAATGTTCAAGCCTTTGCCGAGGCCGGACTCTTAAAAGGAAGTTCTTGATCAGATGTTTTTTGAGCGGACGGACCTGGTCATTCATCCGCTTACACTTTATTACTCTACCGACTAATCTTCTCTATTTCACTTCCTCGCTTCACGAATTGCTTTCAATTTGTTACACGATTATGCAGGCGAGACAACAAAGGCTCAGGCGCGGCAGGGAAACCGCGCCAGACTTGCCTCGCCTCTTGGCTATGAGACGCCGGGCTTACTTCAACTTACGGTTCTTATAAGATTCTATGCAGGAAGGTATGATGCGCTGGTAGTCTTTGCTGGTGTAGAGCGGCGAGGAAATAATGAAATCAGCGGTACTCCGGTTGGTCGCAAAAGGAATGTTATAAAGCGAGGCCAGGCGGGTAAGACCCATCACGTCGTTCTGATGGCCCTGCATGATAAGGTTATCGCAGAAGAAAACCAGCATGTCGATTTTTCCCTCCGCAATCATCGCGCCTATTTCAAAGTCGCCTCCGAGCGGACCGCTGAGCAGGCACACGATCGGAGGGATGTCCGCTCCCCTCAATTCCGTAAGAGCCTCTCTTATGAGTCTGCCTGTTGTTCCCGTACAAAAGAGATTACAGTCGCTGAGCGAACCGGCATTGAATTTCACCCAGCTTACAAGTTCTTCCTTCCTGGAATCATGAGCGACAAGAGCGATGTTTTTTATCATAGGAAAACAGATTTTCTACAAAAATAGCATTTTCGGACCGATAAAGAACACCTGCATCCTAAGCAGGAGACCCTCCTCTCCCAGGGCGGGCTCTCTAAGCGGCTTGATATCACCTTCTAAGGTTCGGGAAAGAAACGATTTGGAGAATAATTTTAACGATAAAAACAAGTTTGGCACGATCTTCGCATAAAAGATAAGTCGAATGACAAAAACACATAAGCTAGTTTTATTATATTGAATAAGTGAAACATAGGGGATAAGGGCTCGTTGTGAAACGAGCCCTTTTTCTTTTTGTTTCCGGCCCTGCCCTGTCCTGGCGGGAAGTGGCCTACTCGGGATAGAGTAGATATGGACGTCGCAGAGCTTTGAATTTTTCGACGTCGGAGGCCCACTTCCCGCTGATTTCTTCGGCCGTCTTTCCGACCATTATATCTTCGCGGACATATCTCTGGCCTGCAAGGGCGTCGAAATGGCCCTTGCGGAAGAATTTTTCACCCATAGGGATGGACGGTTCTCCTTCCCAGCCCTCGGGGTCCTCACGGTTCAATCCCGCGTAGGCCTCGATGACGTAGGAAAGGTTGATTTTTCCGGCCCAGATTGAATCGAGAGGCAGGCCTCTGAGGTCACGGCCATAGCAGACCTCTCCCTCATAGCGCGGAGATGTGGCTCCCGGCATACTTTCCGGGATAAAGGAGAAATTATAGCCTCTCAAAGCAGGATGGCCGAAACATTCGAAGGGGAAGGCTGTTCCGCGGCCCCCTGAAACCACAGTTCCTTCAAAGTAACAGGTCGAAGAGTAGAGGTAGATGCTCTTCATGTCTTTGAGATTCGGAGAAGGCCTCTGGATGAGCGAATATTTGGTCTCGTGCGTATAGCCAAGACAAGGAACGACTTCGAGGTCACATTTTCTTCCGCCTTCGAGCCAACCCTCGCCGTTGATCATCTGTGCAAGCTCACCAAGAGTCATTCCGTGAACCGTAGGAATCGGCAGCCAGCCTACCCCTGTCCTCAGATTCAAGGTGTCAAGGATCGGGCCGTCTACATAGAAGCCGTTAGGATTCGGTCTGTCAAACACGACCACGCTCTTTCCATGCATAGCGCATGCGTCCATGAGATGAGTCATGGTAACGTAATAGGTGTAGTACCTGAGACCGACGTCCTGTATGTCGACTACGAGGACGTCGAATTTAGCCATGTTCTCATCGCTCGGGAAATGGCTGCCTTCCTCATAGAGGGAAAGTATCGGAACGCCGGTTTTCTCATCCACGGAGCTGGAGACAAGCTCGCCGGCGTCCGCCGTTCCCCTGAAGCCGTGTTCCGGAGAAAAGATAGCCGTCACGTTCACGCCCTCACTGATGAGGACATCGAGGATGTGCGGTCCCAAGGACGTGTCCCCAGGACCGAGAAGGGGATCGAGGCTTGTCTCGTCCGTGCATAGCTGAGGCCGGGTCTCGCGGCCTTTTACGAGGTCTCCGACAACCCCGGTCTGATTGCTGAAGAGGGCGACCCTCTTTCCTTCAAGAAGAGGCAGATAGACATCGGAACGCTCGTCGCCGAGAACAATCCGCTGTTCCTCGGCCCTGCCGCAGGATACTGCCGCGATGATGGCCGCGGCGGCCGCCAAAAGTCTTTGAAGATGCATAAGAAAAAGCGCCGGCGGCATATACCGGCGGCGCTAAGATAAGGATTCCGGCTGGGATTTCCTCGCCCTATTCCTGGGATCCTCCCTCCAGGTCGAGAATCTCGTTCGTAATCTTGGCCTGGCGGCCTTCGTTATACTCGAGAGTAAGGTCGGAAAGGAGGTCGTTTCCGTTGTCCGTGGCGGCCTGCATGGCGACTGTCCTCGCGGCATGTTCGGCGGCCGCGCTGTCCAGCAGAACAGTGTAGACCTTCAAGAGGAGGGAGGTCGGAAGCAGCCTCTCTACCATGGAGGCGGAATCCGGTTCGATGATGTAGTCGGAATTCCCGGAAGCCTCCGCGGCCGGAGACGCGGCCGGAGCGGCGGCTCCGGCGAGGTGAATCGTGCCGATTTCGGACTTTGTCACGGAATCAAGCTGAAGCGGCAGATAGGTCTCGCGGACCGTCGGCTGGGAAGAGTTGGACTTGTAATGGTTCCAGATTATCTCCACCTTGTCGAAACGGCCGGAGACATAGCCGTCCATAAGCTCACGGCCTATCGCGGCGGCCCCGCCATAGGAAGGCCTGGCGGAAAGGGAGGTATAGTCGGAAGGACTCTGATAACCAGCTCTGCGCATGGCATCGGCCATTCTGCGCCCGACGGAATAGACCGTAACCTCGGCTCCGGCCTTGCGGTAAGCCTCGATGACGGAAAGCGTCTCCTTGACTGCGTTGGAATTGAAGGCTCCGCACAGAGACGAATTGGAGGCGAAGGCGACAATGGCGACCCTTTTCACCTCGTCCCTGCTCTTGAGGAAATCGCTCTCCACCCCGGAAGCCCCGCTCAGCAGATGGAGCAGTATTCCATGGAGCTTCTCCTCGTAAGGCACCATGTTGCCGATGGCTGCCTGGGCCTTGTGGAGTTTGGCCGACGCCACCATCTTCATGGCCGAAGTTACCTTCAGCGTACTGTTGACGGAGGCGATCCTGCCTTTTATTTCCTTCAGTGAAGCCATTTTACTTTGCCGCTTCCGCCGTCTCCGCCTGCATCTCTTCCTTCTCCTTTACGAAGTGGAGAGCCACGGTGGCGGCCTCTTTTTCTATTATCTGCTGGATTTCATCGGTAATCTTGCCGGAAGCCAGGATGTCCAGCACATCCTGCTGATGGGACGCACGCATATTGTTAAGGAACTCGTCCTGGAACTCGCGCACCTTCTCGACCGGGATGTCCTTCATGAGGGCATGGGTTCCGCAGTAGAGAATGGCAATCTGCTCACCCACCGGCATAGGGCTGTACTGAGCCTGGATGAGAAGCTGATTGTTCTTGCGGCCCTTGTCGATGGTCATGGCCGTAACCTTGTCCATGTCGGAGGAGAACTTCGAGAAGGCCTCGAGTTCACCGTACTGGGCCTGGTCGATTTTCAGCGTACCGGCCACCTTCTTCATGGACTTTATCTGGGCTGCGCCGCCGACACGGGAAACCGAGATTCCGACGTTGATGGCTGGACGGAAGCCCTGGTTGAAGAGGCTGGTCTCAAGGTAAATCTGGCCGTCGGTGATGGAAATCACATTGGTCGGGATATAGGCTGAAACGTCGCCGGCCTGGGTCTCGATGATAGGCAGCGCCGTGAGAGAACCTCCGGCCTTGACCTTTCCCTTCATCGACTCTGGGAGGTCGTTCATCGTCTCGGCGACATCCTGCTGGTCAATTATCTTCGCCGCCCTTTCAAGAAGGCGGGAGTGGAGATAGAAGACATCGCCCGGGTAGGCCTCGCGTCCGGAAGGACGGCGGAGAATCAAGGAGACCTCGCGGTAGGCCACGGCCTGCTTGGAGAGGTCGTCGTAGACAACGAGGGCGTCGCGCCCGGTGTCGCGGAAATACTCGCCTACGGCGGCTCCTGCGAAAGGAGCGTAGTACTGGAGGGCGGCCGGATCGGCTGCCGTTGCGGAAACCACGATGGTGTAGTCCATGGCCCCCTTGGCGCGGAGAGTCTCCACGATGTTGGCCACAGTGGACGCCTTCTGGCCCACGGCCACGTAGATGCAGTAGACCGGCTTGCCTTTCAGGAACTCGCTGCGCTGGTTGATGATGGTATCGATTGCGATGGCGGTCTTTCCGGTCTGGCGGTCGCCGATGATAAGCTCACGCTGGCCGCGGCCGATAGGAATCATCGCATCGATGCTCTTGATGCCGGTCTGGAGAGGCTGGTTCACTGGCTGGCGGAAGATGACGCCCGGAGCCTTGCGCTCCAGAGGCATCTCCGTGAGTTCGCCTCCGATGGCTCCGAGGCCGTCAAGCGGATTTCCCAGAGGGTCGACTACGCGGCCGAGCAAGGCCTCGCTCACTCCTATGGAAGCTATCTTGCCGGTCCTCTTCACGCCCATGCCCTCCTTTACCTCATCGGTAGGTCCGAGCAGGACGGCTCCGACATTGTCCTCTTCAAGGTTCATGACCACGCCGACAACTCCGGAATCAAACTGGAGCAGTTCGCCCGCCTCGGCGTTTACCAGGCCGTAAATCCTGGCCACGCCGTCACTTACCTGAAGTACGGTTCCTATTTCCTCATATTTCGCCTCGAGGTCGATGGACTTCAGCTGGCTGAGCAGCACGTCCGAGATCTCGCTCGGCTTTATCTGAAATTGCGCCATAAATTCTTATTCATGAGGGTAAGCCAAAGGCCTACACTATTCTTCTGTTCTTCTCGATAAACTGCTGACGCAGAGTCTCAATCTGTCTCGCGACACTTGCGTCAACTCTGGTCCCGCCAAGAGAGAATACGAAGCCGCCGATAATCGACGGGTCGATTTTCTCTTCAATCACCACGTCAAAGCCCGTCTCGCGGGAGAAGACGTTCTTGAGCTTCTCCGAAAGGCCCGGGGCGGCCGAAGCGGTGACCAGACGGCCGAACCTGACCTTTTTAGAAAGATAATACTTGTCTACGAAGGAATGCAGGATGAAACGCAGCTCGGGAACCCTGCGGTTCCTCAGAACCAGGGCCAGGAAGGTTTCGAGCTTCGGCTCCATGGCCTCGTCTCCGAGGGCGGCTTTCAGAAGGCTGAGCTTCTGCCCGCACGTCATGTCCTCAGGGTCATCCAACACTCTGCGGAACTTGGGGATCTCGTCCAAGGCACGTTCGATGGTCTCGGCCTGGGCGCATACCTTTCCCCCGTCGTCATCCGTGACGAATTTCAGCAGCGCCTTGGCGTACCTTGATGCTATGAGCCCTCCGTCCATCAGTTGGTCTCCGTCTTATGCTGATTTCCCGAGGCGGACATCTCGTCCACCAGCCTGTTGAGATAATCAGCCTGGGCCTCGTCGGAAGAAAGGTCCTTGCGGACTATCTTCTCGGCCACCTTGACTGAAAGCAGGGCGACCTCCTTGCGGACCTCGCGGATGGCGCTCTCCTTTTCGGCGGCGATTTCCGTCTTGGCCTTGGCGAGGATATTGTCGGCCTCGTCCCGGGCGGCAGTCTTGGCCTGGTCGATTATCTGCCTGCGCTCTTCCGCGGCCTCCTTGAGGATGCGGCTCTGCTCAAGCTTGGTGTCGGCAATCAGCTTTTCCTGTTCCTTCGCCAGATTTTTCATCCTGTCCTCAGCCTCGCGGGCCTGTTTCAGCGACTCGTCAATCCGCTTCGTCCTTTTCTCGACGGAGTCTGTGATGACGGGGAAGCCGAACTTCACCACGATGAAGAGGATGACCAGGAATATGAGGGTCATCCATATCAGGAGACCGCTATCCGGCGTAATAAGGTTCATTGTTCCGCGCTTACATTACGATTGCGAGGAGGCAGACGATGATCGCAAGAAGGGCCGCGCCCTCGATCATACCGGCTACCACTATCATGCTGGAACGGATGTTTCCGGAAGCCTCCGGCTGACGGGCTATAGACTCCGTGGCAGAAGCTCCGATTTTACCGATTCCGAATCCGGCTCCGAAAGCCGCAATGCCGGCGCCAATAGCTCCACCTAACTTTCCGAGAACTGCGCCTGCAGCCGCCTGAAGTAAAACTGTGAGTATCATAATTCTTTATTTTTAGTTTGTTTATTGTTTGATTGTCAATTTATTTTTCACGCGCCAGACCGATGTAGATGCAGGAAAGAATCGTGAACACATAGGCCTGGATGAAGGAGATGAGGATTTCCAGCAAATCCAGGAAAATGCCGAAAAATACCGAAATTACCGTCATCGTCCCGAATAAGACCTTCCCGACCTCCCACATGATGAAAATCAGGCTCACGATGGCTATGGTCTGGATATGGCCGGCCATCATGTTGGCGAAGAGTCGTATGGTCAGGGAGAGAGGTCTCATGAAGGCCGAGAACACCTCGATTATGGCCATGATAGGCTTCATGACCACCGGCACGTCCGGATTGAAGATATCCTTGAAATAGTGTTTCGTCCCGTTCAGGTTCGAGATGAAGAAGGTGAAGAGGGCCAGCACCAGGGTCACCGCGATGTTTCCGGTGAGATTGGAGCCTCCCGGGAAGAACGGTATGATTCCCACGAAATTGTTGAAGAGTATGAAGAGGAAGGCCAGGCAGAGATAAGGGCTGAACTTCTTGTAATCGGGCCCTATGTTTTCTCTGGCCATGTCATGGACCATCATTATGATGGGTTCCATGAGAGCGGCGACGCCCGTAGGAGCCTCGTTGAGAGGGTCATGCCTGCGGTACCATGAAGCCGTCGCGAGGATAATCCAGAGCAGGAAGAAGGTGCTTATCAGAAGGGCCAGGACATTCCTCGTCACGGAGAAGTCCCAGGGCCTCTGCAACCCTTCCGGAGTCACCTCCATGAGGTGGCCTTCATGGGGAGTGCCGCTCTCTGCCAGCCGGAAGACCGTGCCCTTATCGGAGACGAAACTTCCCTTCTCCTCCATGGACTCGAGCATCCTTCTTGAACCGAAGGTCTCGAAGCCGGCATTCTTGGAGATGACCATGCATGGAAGATATATGACCGCCTCTGTGGTCTTGTGTCTGCCGTGCCAGGTGAAGATGTGCCATTCGTAGGCGTCTTCGATATGGGAGAAGATGATATTCCCCATATCGATTTCCGAAGTTTTCTGTGACGCTTCCTGTGGCGCATCTTGCGGCACCTCCTGCGGCGCTTCCTGCGCTGCGGCCGTGAATCCCAGGCAGAGGGCCGCAAGAACCGATGTTAGTCTCAGTTTTCTCATTCCTCAGCTCCCTCGACACAAATCGTGACATAATTGTCCCGGACTTCGACGAAGCCGGACTTTATCGCCAACTTCTTTTCCTCGCCGGGAAGCCCGTAGCAGATCACTCCGGCGTCAAGGGCCGTGATGAGAGGCGCATGGTCTTTGAGGACCTCGAAGTTTCCGGCAATGCCGGGCATGGTCACAAAGCCCACCTTTTCGCTTACCAGCGTCTTCTCAGGAGAAATTATGTCAAGTTGGATTGATGCTTCCATTACGATGCCCCCGCAAAGCTATTCTTTCGCCTGGGCGAGAATCTTCTCTCCCTTCTTGATAGCGTCTTCTATGGTTCCGACATTGAGGAAGGCCTGCTCAGGCAGGTAGTCCACTTCGCCGTCCAGGATGGCCTTGAAGCCCTTGACCGTATCTTCCACGTCAACCATCACTCCAGGAACGCCGGTGAACTGTTCGGCGACGGAGAACGGCTGAGAAAGGAATCTCTGCACCCTGCGGGCGCGGTTGACGGTCAGCCTGTCCTCGTCGGAGAGTTCGTCCATTCCGAGGATGGAGATGATATCCTGAAGCTCCTGGTAACGCTCGAGTATCTGCTTTACCCTCTGGGCTGTCTCATAATGGTCCTTGCCCACGATGTTAGGGTCGAGGATACGCGAGGTGGAAGCGAGCGGGTCGACGGCCGGATAAATTCCGAGTTCAGTGATTTTTCGGCTGAGCACCGTCGTCGCGTCCAGATGGGTGAAAGTAGTGGCCGGGGCCGGGTCAGTGAGGTCATCCGCAGGCACGTAGACGGCCTGAACGGAAGTGATGGACCCGTTCTTGGTCGAGGTGATTCTTTCCTGCATGCGGCCCATTTCCGTAGCCAGCGTCGGCTGGTAACCCACGGCTGAAGGCATTCGTCCGAGAAGGGCGGAAACCTCGGAGCCGGCCTGGGTGAAACGGAAGATGTTGTCTATGAAGAAGAGGATATCCTTCGGGCCCGCACCGGAATTGCTGTCGCGGAAGGATTCCGCCAGCGTAAGTCCGGAAAGGGCGACGGAAGAACGGGCTCCAGGCGGTTCATTCATCTGGCCGAAGACCATGGCGACCTGGGATTTCTCGACCTCGTCCCTGTCGACGAGGGAAAGGTCCCAGTGGCCCTCCTTCATGCTCTCGAGGAATCTGTCACCATAGCGGATGACTCCCGACTCAATCATTTCGCGCAGGAGGTCGTTGCCCTCCCTGGTGCGCTCGCCGACTCCGGCGAAAATCGAGAAGCCGTTGTGCTTCTTCGCTATGTTGTTGATAAGCTCCTTGATGAGGACGGTCTTGCCGACTCCGGCTCCGCCGAAGAGGCCGATCTTTCCTCCCTTGAGGTAAGGCTCTATGAGGTCGATGACCTTGATTCCGGTGACGAGGACTTCCTGCGAAGTCTTCAGGTCTTCAAACTTAGGAGGCTCGCGATGGATAGGAAGGGAACCCTTGCGGTCCAGTTCTCCGAGGCCGTCGATAGGGTCTCCTGTTACGTTCATCACGCGGCCCCTGATCTGGGCGCCTGTCGGCATGGTAATCGGCGAGCCGGTCGTATCGACCGCCATACCCCTCTTGAGACCGTCCGTGGAATCCATCGCGATGGTTCTCACCGTCTCTTCTCCGATGTGCTGTTCCACTTCCAGAGTCAGGGCCTTTCCGCCGGGGCACTCCACCTTGAGAGCCTCGCTGATGCCCGGCAGATCTTTCGAGCCTTCGGCGAGGTCGAAATGCACGTCGACCACCGGCCCGATAATCTGGGAAATATGTCCTTTTATTCCTGACATTACCTTATGTTGTTCTTATAATTTTTCGCTCCGTGGCTCACAAATTTACTGAAAATTTCGTACCAGCGGTTACGAATCTGTTGAGGTTTGGATATAAAATGTCCAAAAAGTATAAAATTAAAAGGGCACGCCCGGCTGCGGACATGCCCTTCTCTTACATATTTCAGGAGGCTTACCTGAGCTTCTTGTAGCCGTAGGATGCAGCCTCGCCGAGCTCCATCTCGATCTTCATGAGACGGTTGTACTTGCAGATACGGTCGGTGCGGCTGAGGGAGCCGGTCTTGATCTGGCCGCTGTTCGTGGCGACCGCGATGTCGGCGATTGTCGTATCCTCGGTCTCGCCGGAGCGGTGGGAGGTTACGGTCGTGTAGCCGTGGCGGTGGGCCATCTCGATGGCGTCAAGAGTCTCGGTGAGAGAACCAATCTGGTTGACCTTGATGAGGATAGAGTTGCCGGCACCCATCTTGATACCCTTCTCGAGGTACTTGGTGTTGGTAACGAAGAGGTCGTCGCCGACGAGCTGGCACTTGGCGCCGAGAGCCTTGGTGAGCTCTACCCAGCCGTCCCAGTCCTCCTCGGAGAGACCGTCCTCGATGCTGTCGATAGGATACTTGGCTACAAGCTCCTCTAGGTACTTGATCTGGTCGGCGCTGGAAAGCTTCTTCCCGTTAGGATCCTTAGGCATGCCGTTGGAAAGCTGCTTGTAATCATAGAAGAACTTGCCGTCCTCCTTTACGCAGAACTCAGATGCGGCGCAGTCCATGGCGATGTTGACATCCTTGCCAGGAACATAGCCGGCCTTCTCGATGGCCTCTACGATGCAGCCGAGAGCGTCATCGATGCCGTTGAGCTTAGGAGCGAAACCACCTTCGTCGCCGACAGCGGTGGAAAGGCCGCGGCCCTTGAGCACCTTCTGGAGAGCGTGGAAGACCTCAGCACCCATGCGGACAGCCTCGGCCTCGTTCTTCGCGCCTACCGGACGGATCATGAACTCCTGGAACGCGATAGGAGCGTCGGAATGAGCTCCGCCATTGATGATATTCATCATAGGAACAGGAAGGACATGGCCGTTGACGCCGCCGAGATACCTGTAAAGAGGCATTCCGAGATAGTTTGCGGCGGCCTTGGCTACAGCGAGGGAAACACCGAGAATGGCGTTTGCTCCGAGGTTGCTCTTGGTTGGAGTGCCGTCAAGCTTGATCATAGCCATATCGATGGCTCTCTGGTCGAAGGCGGACATTCCGACAACTTCCTCGGCGATCTTGGTGTTGACGTTCTCTACAGCCTTGAGTACGCCCTTTCCACCGTAGCGCTTAGGGTCTCCGTCGCGAAGCTCGAGAGCCTCGTTCTCGCCGGTGGACGCTCCTGAAGGGACGGCGGCCACTCCGGTCGTGCCGTCATCGAGAGTAACTTCAACCTCAACTGTAGGGTTTCCTCTGGAATCGAGGATCTCCCTTCCTTGAACTTTTACGATTTCCATATCAATAAAGAATTAAAATTGTTGTCCACGATGAAATGCCTTATAAATTCCAAGCATTCCATCAAATCCGTCCGCAAATTTACAAAAAACCTGCCGATATTCCTCGCAAACCGGAATAAACCTTCCTTTTCTCCGCTATTCCGCCGCCCGGGGACGGAGAAAGGCTCAGGCGGAGAGGTTGTCGAGGACGGCCTCGGAGAAGTCGCGGACTTTGACCGGTGATTTGCGGCTGAAGGTGGCGAGACAGAGAGGGCAGGCGGTCACTATGGCCTCCGGAGAATTGACCGTGAGGTCGGAGACCGCCGCCTCGGTTATCTTGTCGCGGTCCCTGGAATTCAAGGTGAGGCTGCCGAGGCTGCCTCCGCAGCAGAGGCTTTCCTTGCGCTCATGGCCGGCCGGGACAAGGTCGGAAACCAGGCCGAGGACTTCGCGGGGCTCCGAATAGACGCCCATGCCGCGGCCGAGTTCGCAAGGGTCGTGGTAGACATATTTCGCGCCTCCGTTGCGGAGTCTGAGTCTCCCGGAGCCGACGAGTTCCTTGACGTACTGAGTATAGTGGAGGACTCTCACGCCTTTGAGCGAGTACTCTTCGGAGAAGACCTTGTAGCAGATCGGGCAGGAGAGGACCAGCGTCCCGCAGCCGGCTTCCTCTATCATTTTCTTGTTGGCCTCGATGACTTCGGCGGCTGCATCGGTCTTGCCGGCGAGGAGAAGCGGGCGGCCGCAGCAGATTCCGCCGTCTCGGTCAGCGAAGACGTAGTCTGTCCCGGAGGCCTTGAAGAGCCCTTCGACCGCCTTGATGATGCGCGGGGTGAGGTGGCTCATACAGCCGGCGAAGTACATGACCTTTTCGGCGGAGGGAGCCTCGACCGGGCCGGAAGCGGAGGCCGTAGCGGGAGCGGCGGAGCCAAGGAAGGGAGCGGCTGCCGGGGCGGAGGTACGGGCGAGGTAGGAGTAGTCGTAAGGGAGGAGGTTGTTGACAGTGCGGCGCTGGGCGCGGCGCAGGGCCGGGGCGTCGACGCTGACCGGGCAGAGCGCAAGACATTTTCCGCACATCAGGCACTTGTCGGCTATTGCGTTTATTTTCCGCTCGTTATGCCTCCTTAGGAAACGGATGAAATAGACCGACGAAAAGCGCAGATTCTTGCGCTGGACATTCATCGGACAGGCGTCCAGGCAGAGTCCGCAGCTGGAGCAGGCGTAGATTTCCGCCTCGGAGACTCCCTTGCGCGGATGAGACGGCTTGAGCCCGGCGTTCCTGAACAAAATCCATAGGACCTCGGTAAGAATGTGCATGTAGCGCGTGAACGGCATCGCCGCGAAAAAGACGCCCAGGCAGATGGAATAGGCCCACCAGAAAGGCTGAAAATAAAGACTGTCGCCGAAGACGAGATGAAGGAGGTGGTTCATCCCGAGGGTGAGGAAACTTCCTCCGCTGAGGTCGGCGGTGAAGCTCTCGGCAAGCAGCCTCAGCGGAAAAATCAGCCAGAGGCTGTAGAGGGCTATCCTGTCCGGAGTGGATGGCCTGGTGGTATTCTTCATTCCGAGGACTATGGACCGGAAGCGCTTGAAAACGGCCAGGGCTATGCCGGTCAGGACATAGAGCAGGAAGAAGTCCATCAGGAAGAAAAAGAAGGAGCCCCGGAGGGTTTCATGTCCTGGATTTATCCAGACGAAATATCTGTAGAAAATAGGATAGAAGAGGCCGCCCGCCCTCGGGCTGAGATGCTTCGGCAGGAAAAGGGCCACCTCGATGTGGCCGAGCACTATGAGCATGAACCAGCCGAAGGCTATAGCCGAATGCATGTAGCCGAGGAGCGGCTTTCTCTTCCATATCTTCACATGGAAGAGGCAGTCGCAGAAAAGATCTTTGACATTCTTGGCGGCGGTCACGGGATTCACCAGGGACTTCCAGAACTTCGCCTGGTCCGACGGGCCGATTTTCATGAAAATCCTGACGCAGCCTATGCTCACCCAGCAGAGGAAGAAGACCATGCCGGCCACGAAGGGAATGACAAAATCGCTGTATGAAGAGGGGATGCGGTCTATGACCTCAGGCGAGGCCTGGGCGGCCGAAATGGCCGGAAACATGGCGGCCAGGGTGGATATGTCAAGCAGGCTCATTTCTCCTCTCCGTAAATTTTGACGATGGAAAGAATAAGGTGGCGGGTGTTTATGCCGCGCGGGCAGGTCATGAAGCACTTTCCGCAGAGCTGGCAGCCGCTTATCATTTCAAGGGCCTTCTTCTCGCGGCCGTTCTGGATTTCTTCTATGGCCGCGCGGAGGCTCGTCGCCTTGAAGGTACCGGCTGTGCACACGGCCGTGCAGCTTCCGCAGGCCATGCACTTCCTCACGTCAGGCTCCAGGGTGGCTAGAGCCTCGAATTTAGCCCTATCGAAAAGATCGAGGTTGATCCTCGAACTCGGGACTATGCCGAAGCCGAAATCTACCATCCCTTTCTCATCAGCTGTTTGAAATCCTTCGCCTCCGGGAAGGTGACGGAAAGATATTTGTCGATTTCGACCGCGGCGGCGCGGGCATCCGCCAGGGTCTCGGGCAGGGTCTTGGGGCCGGTGGCCGCGCCGGCAAGGAAAAGTCCCGGAACCGTACTGCGCTGTGCGTCGAGAATGCCGTCCATTACCCTGAAATAGCCGTCGTCCTCGCTCTGGAGCCCCAGCAGCGAGCCTATCCTCGCGCCCGAGACCGAAGGTCTCATTCCGGCCATCAGCACCAGCAGGTCCAGCGATACCTTGAGCGGAGCGCTCGCCACCGTATCTTCGGCCTTGATCATGAGGCTGCCATCCAGGTTCTCCGAGACCTCGGCCACCCTCCCCCTGATGAACCGGACCCCATAGTCCCTCTGGGCGCTGAGGTACATGTCTTCGTAATGTCTTCCGAAAAGCCTCAAATCCATGTAGAAACAGTAGACCTGGGAATTCGGGAAGGCCTGACGCATTTCGCAGGCTTGCTTGACTGCCGTAGCGCAGCAAACCTTCGAACAGGAGCGGCAACCCGCTTTTTCATCCCTCGAACCAACGCAATGGACAAAGCCTATGCGCGAAGGATTGTTGATGCGCGGGTCACTCCCGTTGCGGAAAAAGGCTTCAAGGTCTGCGTTGGTGATTACATGGTCATAGATTCCATAGCCATATTCTTCTTTCTTCGAGGCCTCGAAAAGATCGAAGCCGGTGGTCATGAGGACCGCATCGGCATGAACGATAATTCCGTTGGAAAGAATTACATTGAAAGATTTTCCGAGCCTGTTTGCAGAGGTTATCTCCGTGTCCGTGAAGCACTTGACTCCCCAGATTCCCTCTATCAGCGAATCCAGGGCGGCCGAGGCGGACTCTCCGTCAGGGAAAAGCCTATCCCACCTGGCAAGATGACCGCCTATGGTCTCTGACCTTTCTATCAATATCACGTTATATCCTAGCCGCTGGAGGGCGGCTGAAGCCTCAAGACCCGCCGGTCCGGCTCCCGCTATGAGCACATTGTTCTTCATTTCTCTACTTTATGCATCCTGGGCATACAGGCATTCCGAGGTCTTTTCCTTTCAGTCCGAGGTACTTCCTGGAAGGGTCGTACTTTATCCCCATCTTGTCGAGCACCGGCTCCGGCCCTATCTGGTGGGTCTGGAGACCGAGATCCCAGGGATCGTAACCGAGCACCAAGCCCGCCACCTCTTCGTAGGTAAAGACCGGAATACCGTGCCCGTTCTCGCCGTAGGTCTTGCCCGTCTCCTCCGCAATCACATATTGCCAGCGGTCCATGAAATACGGACAGCCAGGGCAGTTTGTTATTATCATGTCGGGATGGTAAGGCTCCATGCTCTCGAACTTCTTGTAGGTGTTCGAAAGCGAGTAGCCCCTGTTAGCCTTGATGAAGTACTGTCTGAAGCCGAAGCCGCAGCAATGTCTGCGTTCCGGGTAGTCTACGACCTGTCCGCCCCAGGCTTCTATCATGCCGGCAAGCACATAAGGATACTCGGCACCGCCTACACCCTTGGACGGAAACATCTTGGAATAATGGCAGCCGATATGTTCCACTACCTTGAGAGGCTCTCCCGTATGGACATTGACGAGCCTGTGTCTGGCCATGGCGGCTATCTCGTTGCGGTAGTGATAGATGAGGTCGCTGGCATGAACAATGAATCTGGGCTTGGCGAATTCAAGCTTGCAGGTTTTCCAGAGGATGTCGGCTATCTTGGCCGCAAGCTCAGGAAACTGGCGCCATGTCTCAAGAGTTTCACAATAAAGACCGAAAGACGTGATGCATGAACATACATAATTTTCATAGCCATATTTATGCATGAGGCCGAACTGTCTGGCGATAATCGTCATCGCCGTCTCCTGGGGGATGGCGTCCGAATGGTAGGCGATACCTCCGCAGGTCGTATGGTGCTCCGTTTCAAAGATGTCCTTGCCGAGCCTGTTCCTCGTTATTTCGAGAAAGGTGGCTTCAGAAGCAGGGAAAAAGCTCTGTCTGATACAGCTGCGGACATAGAAATAATGATCGTCCGGAATCTCTTTCTGGTACTCGGACCAGATTTTCTGCTTGCCTTCGTAAATCATATCAGTGATTATAGTGCTGCGGACCGCTCTCGTTGTAGACCTTGCGGGTGAACTCTTCCATGGTGAGTCCGAGCTCCTCCGCCTTCTTCTCGGCCGCCTCCTCAACAGTCTTCATTCTCTGCGTCGCTCCGGTCGCATCGAAAATCTTCTTCAACTCATCTCTATCCTCCTGCGGGATCCGGCGTACAGCCCCCGGGCCCTCGCCGTCCAGATTGCCGCCAAGCCTCGCGAAGACATCGTCGAGGTGCTTTTCCTCCCATTCCCAGACCCTTCCGGCCTCAGGATGGCCCGCATAATCGAAGCGCCGCGGATAGACGCAATAACCATAGTCGAGAATGTTGCCACACAGGTCCTTGGAGAGGATGAACTGCTGGCGGCCCTTTTCGGATTCGATGAAGTAGCCGAGATCTATAGAGAGGGTGCGAAGCGCCATGACTATCATTCCCGGGGCATTTTTACGCGGGCACCTCGTTACGCAGCTCATGCACTCTCCGCAGTACCATATAGTATCGCTTTTAAGGAGTTTCTCTATTGCATCTTCATCTTTGGACTGTACAGTGTCCACGATTCTGCGCGGATCATAACGGTAGAATTCTGCCGCGGGGCAAACTGCAGTACACGTTCCGCAGTTAATACAGGCGTTGAGCCCCTCCCTGAGGCGGTAGTCCTTCATCAGTAAATCGAAGAGTCTGCCCATCGTTTGGTTTTTTCTTATCAGTCAAAGTTAGTAATTTATTTACAATTCAGTCCTCAGACCTCAAAACTTAGAGCCAGCGAGGAGCCAGACTTAGGGCGGCCGCGAGGCTGGAAGAGGTGCGGCGGGGAGCCGGCAGGAAGGAAAAGTTGGCTGGATTGAGGAAGTTTTGATATTTTTGCTTTGGCTCTGTGCTCTTGGCCCGGAGAGAAGCATTTTAAGCCGGCTTTTCCAGAGCGGAATAGAGAGTCTATTTAGAATACTGTTAACTAATAGCTTACATCGACATGAACCTAAAAAGGTTTTCATTGATCGTCAGTCTCTTGCTCGGAGTCGCAATAGGTCAGGGCAGGGCGGAGGTGCAGAGCCGGGCGGAGAGGGGTGCGAAGAGCACCGAGGCCTCGGAGTGGACGGAAGAGGAGGTGGATTTTGAGTCATGGTTTGAGGATGGCACGTTGCGGCTGGACTATGACTTTGCGGGCAACGCGGCTGAGCAGCACATCGCCCTCGACTATCTCAAGAAGATGCCTCGCTGGTACGGAAAGAGGAAACGGCTGGCAGAGGTCCCCATGCATGGAAACGGGCAGATCATGGTCATGGACCATGCAAGTGGACGGGTGATCTATCGCAATTCTTTTTCGACTCTTTTCCAGGAATGGCTGAGCTACCCGGAGGCACAGACGACTTCAAGATCCTTCGAAAACGTCTTTCTTGTCCCTATGCCGAAGGACACGGTCAAGGTCAGGATAGAGCTTTACGACAATCGTGGCGAAGTCACTGCAAGTCTGACACACATGGTCGCTCCGAAGGACATCCTCATACGCCGCATCGGAGAAAAGGACGTATGCCCCTATGAAACTTTGTCGACGGCCTCGGACACCTCGAATTGCATCCATGTCGCCTTCGTAGCGGAGGGCTACACAAAGGACGAGATGGGCTTGTTCATGGAGGATGCCAGGGCGGCGCAGGAGGCGATTTTCTCCCATGAACCTTTCAAATCCATGAAGGGCAGGTTCAACGTCGTGGCAGTGAAAAGCGCTTCGGGAGAAAGTGGGACGAGCGAGCCTGGCAAAGGAATATGGAGACGCACTGCGCTCGGCAGCAATTTCGACACCTTTTACTCTGACCGTTATCTTACTACGCTGCATCTCAAGGACTTGCATGACTTGCTGGCAGGTGTCCCTTATGAGCATATCGTTATCCTTGTTAATACGCCGGAGTATGGAGGTGGCGGAATCCTGAATTCGTATAATCTTTCCATGACGCACCATAAGATGTTCAAGCCGGTGGTGGTCCATGAATTCGGTCACAGCTTCGCGGGACTTGCGGATGAATATGCCTATGAAAACGAGGCTATTCCATTATATCCCCATGACATCGAGCCTTGGGAGAAAAATATCACCACCAAGGTAGATTTCAAAGGCAAATGGGAGGATCTCATCGGGAAGGACCCGGAGGCAGGCTTTTTTGAGGGCGCCGGATATTCCCTGAATGGAATATGGAGGGGCTATGAGGATTGCCGGATGCGCACCAACACCTATCCGGACTTCTGTCCGGTCTGCCGGCGGGCCATTGCCGAGGTCATTGAATTCTACACCGGCGAATGAGCCCGTCGAGGGCTTCAGGCGAGGGTCTGGCGGCGGATAGAGTCGAGAATGCGGGCGGTGAGGAGGGAGTTGCGAAGCGAATTGTTGGCAGATTCCCTGCGCCCGTCCTCAAGAATGTCGATAAATTCCCGGAATTCGCACAGATACGGGTCAGCATCGGGCGGAAGCGTAATATCAACGGCTTCCGGACCAGATGAACGTCCTGATGTCGGCAGGCCACGCTTTAAGAACCAGACATCTCTTGAAAGATGAATCTGATCCATGGAAATAATACCCTCGTCGAAGGAAATCTCAGTCCTCAGACGCGAATCCGCGACTTTAGAATAGATGACTTCGGCTTCCATGCCGTCGTAGCTGAAACTTGCGGTTCCTCCGAGGTCCACCTTGCGCCCGCCAGAAGAAGTCGGCACGATGCAGGTAAGAGCCTGGGCATGAATGCTATCCGGCTCTCCGAAAAGCGTCACCATAGGGTAAATCGTGTAAATGCCTATGTCCATCAAGGCTCCGCCACCATGTTCAGGGTTGAAAGAACTCGGCACCGGGCCCGGCTCTTCACCGGCAAGAATCCGTTTGAGAGTCTGACACTTGGAAGAATACTGGCAATAGGCAGAAAAATAGTTGAGCGGTCTGCCAAGTTCTCGGGCCCGCCTCTGGACCGAAAGAAAATTCGGGCTCAGGGTAGAAATCATAGCCTCCATAAGAAGAACGCCATTCTCCCTGGCACAGGAGCCCATCTCCTCTACCTCTGCCGCGGTCTGGCCCATTGGCTTTTCGCACAGGACATGTTTTCCATGCTCCATTGCTCTGATTGCCAATGACTTATGGGTATCATTCGGCGTCCCAATATAGATAGCGTCCACCTCCGGAGAAGAGGCCATGGCGTCGAAATCCGAGTAGGCCTTAGGGATGCCGTGTGAGGAGGCGAAGGCCCTGGCTTTGTCCAAGTTTCTGGAGCATACTGCCTCAGCCATGAATCTTGGTTCAAAGGCCGCTCCCCGGAGCACCCAGTCCGTTATACGGCCCGTGCCGGTCATTCCGAATCTTATCTTTCCCATATTTCTTGGCTCTTTATTGATATCCTGGCTTTTCCGAATCACTCGCGTACACGGCGCCCGTCCCGAACTATTCCGTTTTGCTTTGCGGAGCGAGGAAGCTCTCGCCACAGACATCGCAGGCCCTATCATTAGTCTGAAGATGCAGATCGGTGGCTTCGCGCAGCCTCTTGATAAACTCCGTAACCGCACGCCGCTGATAAGAATCCGCCAGCGTAAGCACCGAGGTAGGCAACATGATCTGCTCTTCAAGAGTTATCCGCACCAATCCGCGCACTGCAAGCGTTGCCGCATCAGGAAGTATGCTGACCCACCGGCCTCCGTTGACCATAAAAATTATGTGTGACAAGTCATCGATAACTACAGATGGACGCACATCAATGCCAAGTCTTTGCGCCTGGTCGTCAATCCGCTTACGGATATAGAGCTTTTCGGAAGGGAGCACCAACGGATGCATCGCAAGCTGCCTCAGGCTAAGCGAAGTCTTGTCGGCGAGAGGATGGTGTTCGGAGACAACTGCGCAGAGGCGTGAAGCAAATAGCGGACGAGAGTCTATGTCAGGGTCCTCGGAATCAGGCTTGAAAGTCATGGCCAGGTCAATGGCGTGCTGGCGCAATAGCCCCGGAAGCATGGGGGCCGCAGTCTGATGTATACTCAGCTGGACCTGAGGATAGCTTCTGTTATAATCCGACAGGACTTCTGACAGCAGTGACGACAGACCAAGGCCCGAAGCCAGTCCTACCTCGACGACTCCACCTTTGAGATCCCGCTGGTCGGAAAGACGCTGAAGACCTTGTCTGGCATCGTCAAGGATACGTCGGGCATCCTGAAGGAACATCTGCCCTTCTACGGTAAGCTGAATGTGCTTTCCCATGCGATGGAAAAGCGGGATGCCTAATTCCGTCTCCAATTGCTTAACCTGCTGCGAGAGGGTGCTCTGCGCCACATTCGACAAGCGGGCCGCCTCGGTAAAACTCAACGTAGCCGCGGCGTTTACAAAATATCTCAGCTGCCTTATCTCCATATAATTTTAATTATCGCCATGAAACAATTATTGCCATGGTGAGGACTTGCTCCATGCGAACAACTTTTCCATGCAAACATAAAACTTTTATCTCACATTCATCGAAATCATCGATTGATAATATAGAAATTATCCGTGATTATCACGTTCTCGGCTCCGGGATGATCTCTATCTTCGCAAGGATATTCAGGAGATGCTTCCCCATATTTCCGAAGACGATATCCGATTTTTAGAAACTAGATATAATGCAAATGGAAAATCAAATGTTCTGCTACCAGTGTCAGGAGACAGCCTTCGGCACAGGATGCGTTTTAAGAGGAGTCTGTGGCAAGCAGCCTGCCACCGCTCACATCATGGACCTGCTGCTCTTCGTCCTCAAGGGCGTGGGCTTAGCAGCAAGCGCCATGAACGAGAAAGGGATAGACCTGCCCGAAGAGGTGGACAAGGTCATCGTTGACGGACTGTTCGCCACCATTACCAATGCCAACTTCGACAACGATGCCTTGAGCCGTAAGGTGACTGCAGCTCTGAATCTCAAAGACCGCCTTGTGGCTCTCGCCGAGGAGAAGGGCGTGGAGCTTCCGGAAGCAGAGGCCCTGAAGATAAGCGCAGAACCTGCCGACTATCAGGAAAGAGGCCGAAAGGTCGGAGTGCTCAAAGAAGAGAACGCCCATCGCAGGTCACTTAAGGAGCTGACCATGTATGGGCTCAAGGGTATGGCCGCCTATTATGAGCACGCCGCCAGGCTGGGGCACACAGACCGTGACATCATACGTTTCATGGAGCGTGCGCTTTCCACGATTGCTTCCGCTACCGTGTCGGACGACGAACTTCTTTCCCTCGTCATGGAAACCGGCAGCTACGGAGTGAAGGCCATGGCCTTGCTCGACAAGGCCAACACGGATTCCTACGGACAGCCGGAGATCACCTCCGTAAACATTGGCGTGGGCAGGCGTCCGGGCATCCTGGTCTCCGGACACGACCTCAGAGACATTGAACAATTGCTCGAACAGACCAAGGACAGCGGCGTGGACGTCTACACCCACGGAGAAATGCTTCCTGCGCACTATTATCCGCGTTTGAAAAAATACTCCCACCTGATCGGCAACTATGGAAACGCCTGGTGGAAGCAGCGCGAGGAGTTCTCTCGTTTCAATGGTCCTATCATCTTCACCACCAACTGCATAGTTCCGCCTACGGCCTCCGCCAACTACAGCGGTCGTGTCTTCACAGCCAATTCCACAGGTTACCCTGGCTGGAAGCACATCCCTACCGATGCAGAGGGGCACAAAGATTTCTCCGAAGTGATAGCTCTCGCCAAGCAGTGCCAGGCTCCTGAACCGCTGGAAGAAGGGCACATCATCGGTGGCTTCGCCCACCACCAGGTCGTAGAGCTCGCCGACAAGATCGTGGAGGCAGTGAAGAGCGGGGCGATCAGGAAGTTTGTGGTGATGAGCGGCTGCGACGGAAGAATGAAGAGCCGTGATTACTATACGGAATTTGCCAAGGCTCTGCCTCAGGATGTCGTGATTCTGACTTCCGGCTGTGCCAAATACAAATATAACAAGCTGAATCTGGGCGAGGTCAACGGCATTCCTCGCGTGCTTGATGCCGGTCAGTGCAACGACAGCTACTCATGGGTTGTAGTCGCCCTCAAGCTCAAGGAGATCTTCGGTCTTAGCGATGTCAACGACCTGCCTATAGCCTTCAACATTGCCTGGTACGAACAGAAGGCCGTCATCGTTCTGCTCGCCTTGCTCAGTCTCGGCATCAAGAATATCCATATCGGCCCGACTCTGCCTGCTTTCGTGTCGCCTGAGCTGCTTGAGACCTTGCAGACGACCTTCGGTCTGGGGACCATCAGCACGGTGGATGAGGACATAAAGGCGATGATAGGATAATTGCTCCGGCTTCATCGAAGGGCTTGCTGGTAATTGCCGATTCGTCATGAATCGGCATTTTTTGTATATATTTGGAACGCCGAAGCGTAAATACTTGACGTAACGAAGTTTTAAGAAAAAGATTAACTACATGAACAGCAACAAGTTCCTCAGCCGTCTCTTTGTTGTGCTGACTTTGCTAGCCCAGCCCTCGCCCGGACGGGGGGACAGCAAGGATTCCGCCGACATCCTGAGCCTGTTCCCGGAAAGCGAGGTAGAGGCGATGCTTCTCAGCGCAAGGGCATCCTCCAACCTTCATGGAGAAAGCGGCGGCCCGGAAGCCCTGACACTCCTGCAATTCTCCGACATCCACGGGTCCAAAGTAAACCTTGAGAGAATCCTCAGATTCTCAAGGCGCTACGACTCCTACATCGACGACCTGATCCACACCGGAGACGCGGTCTATTGTTATTGGGATGACGAAAACATATTCAAGACCGTACCCGGGGCTGACAAGATTCTCAACACCGTCGGCAATCACGACTGCTGGAAAAGCCACAAGGTCTGGGCTGAATCCGACAAACCCTATGATGCCACGGAAAAAGAGGTTTACGAGATGTTATTCGACGGGCCTGTCTCCAAATGGGGCGTCACTGAGTCCTCACACTCCTTCGGCTGCTATTATTACAAAGACTATCCCGACTCCAAAACGAGGCTCATCACCCTGGATTGCATGCATTTCACCGAAGGACAGGACGCCTGGCTGCGCGAGACTCTCGACGAAGCACTCGACAAAGGCTTAGCAGTCATAGGCGTCACACATTACCCTTCATCCACGGGTCTGTCGCCGGTAGAATGCGGATTCACTCCTCCAGGAATGGAACTTCCACGCGAAAGCGACACTACCCGCGTGCAGTACGAAAGCATGTCAGAGGCGGCCTTCAAGTCCGTGGACAGATTCATTGACAAAGGCGGAAACTTTGTCTGCTGGCTCAGCGGGCATACCCATTCTGACTATATCGGGCTTGTGAAAGATCATGAAAGACAGCTTCAGGTCATAGCCGACAAAGCCGGCGAGATGGACGGATATATAAAAGAAGACCGCACCAGAGGCACGGTCAATCAAGATGCTTTCAACCTCGTAACCTTCAATCCGGCAAGAAGCCTTCTCGTCATCTATCGCATCGGCTGCCGCCGCGGACCCGACATGCGCAGCAAGAAGCTTTTCGTCTACGACTGCACAAAGCGGAAAGTCATCACGTCGGAATAGGCAGGCCCTTGCTTAGGCCAGAAGCTTTTTGACTATTGTGGAGATGGTGCGTCCGTCGGACTGCCCTGCCAGCTCCTTGTTCGCCGTCCCCATAACCTTCCCCATATCCTTAATGGAAGAGGCTCCGACCTTGGCAATGATCTCCTTGATTTTCGCTTCGACTTCTTCCTCCGAAAGCTGCTTCGGAAGATACTTCTCCATCACGGCCGCTTCGGACAACTCACCCTCCGCCAGTTCTTTCCTTCCTCCGGCAGCGTATAGCTCGGCAGACTCTTTCCTCTGCTTGATAAGCTTCTGTATCATCTTCACCACATCCGCGTCAGTCACTTCTTTGGAGCCTCCCTCTGATGATTTAAAGAGGAGAATTTCGCTTTTGATTGCTCTTACAGCGTTGAGAGCCACATTGTCGCGGGCTTTCATCGCAGTCATAATGTCCTTCTGGATCTCTTGTTCAAGTGCCATGGTAAACATTCTTATTAACGCTGACGCCACCTCCTCTCTTCCTTGCTGAGAGATTCGATGCCATCTTTGCAAATATACCGAAATTAATGCCAAGCCGGTTTTATTCCGCGCTTAAATCTTCAGGGAAATCTATAAACCAAACCATCCGAAATCAGGAAACGACAGTTGCCGGAGAGAGGGCGTGGTGTGCTCGCAGGGGCAGGGACGTGGTTTGACGCAGGGGCAGGGGCTATTTGAGGGTGCTGGCGAAGGCGTTGGTGATGTAGTTGTACATGCTGGTGCAACAGTCGGCGGAGAAGGCTTGGGCCATGGCTATAAGGCTGTCCCATTGTGGCTCTGCGAGGGCGGCGGTAGAGAGGCCGTCGCGGTGGAGGGCGAAGATGAAGCCTGCGTTGAAGTTGTCGCCTGCTCCGATGGTGCTGACGGCATCTACTTTTGCAACTGGGTATGACTTTCTGAAAATCGCGCAATGTGCCTTTCTCATGCTGGATTGGCTTGTCACGGCAGAAACGTCGGAGCTGGCAGATGATCCGGAGGCGGCGGAAAGAGCTGGGGCGGCAATAGATCCGGAAGAAGAAGGTGATCCAGAGAAAACGAGAACGGGATCGATGGACTTGGTGTATATGAAGTTGGCGCAATGAGGGAGAATCTTCTCTGCATAAATCTTATCCGGATCATCAAGGCCATAAAGCGTCATGAAATCCTGGTCGCTTCCTCGGACGAAGTCGGCATATCCGTAATTCTCTTCAACGGAATCAATGACATTTCCGAGATCCTTCTTATGAGCCGGACGGAAATTCACGTCGTAATAGAGTAAGGCTCCGGCAGCTTTGGCATATTCGAGGAAAGCTTTGAATCCAGGCCTGATGAGGGGATTCAAGGCAAAGAAAGAGCCGAAGAGGACGACATCGCCTGGCTCGATAGGCGGGAACCTGAATTCAGGATGAACTTCAAGCGAATCACGGTAGAAACTGTATTCAGCGTCATTTTTATCGTCAAGGAAGGCCATGGAGATAGGCTGCTTCACGGGCAGGACATTAACATAGTCGGGGCTTACTCCATTCTCCTTCATGAAGTCAAGGATCATGGTGCCGGGATGGTTGTTTCCTATTTCGGATATGAAATATGAAGGGACGCCGGCTCTGCCAAGCGAGACCATGGAATTAAATGTGGAGCCTCCAGGTGCGGCGTTCTGAGGATGATTGTTTCTGAATATGATGTCGAGGACCGTCTCCCCTATTCCGATTACTTTCTTCATGTGATAAGTCGTGAATTGAGGTAAATATACGAATAATTGCCGAATGTGGAAAAGAGAGCCCAGCTGACTCGAAGCGTCAGTTTGAGGGTCAGGAGAGCAGGTCTGTGGATGCGGAAGGAGAGGGGTTAGAAGACAAGGAGGTGGAGGGTACAGAGGGCATGAAGGGCTGGAATAAAAAAAGGGACCCG
>DKSK01000024.1 GCA_002472565.1 Bacteroidales bacterium UBA7258
ATTCCGTACTTCTCAAGGGTGCGGGTCGCTCCGGCGGCTCCCGGAACACGGTTGGCTTCTCCCGTAGGGATGCCGTTGACCATGACCATGCGGGCGCCTCCTACCAGAAGCGTCGCCTTATCCTGGAGGCTCATCGCCTTGATTACGTCTTCTACGTTGTCTTTGGTGAGTTTAGGCTGAGCGGCCAGCGGAAGCGCGGCCAGTGCAGCCATGACAGTTATAAGTGCTTTTTTCATGAAGAAAATAGTTAGGTTATTCTAGTTCTAGTTTTACAAATTTATCAAAAAAATGTAAAACCATAAAGGGTGTGTACTATAATTTCATGGAAAAATATCAAAACTCAAAGAGCCGCGGATTTCTCTTCCGCGGCCGGATATATTACAGATCGATGTCCGCCTTCAGTTTGCTTATCGCCTTTTCCGCATCTCCGCCATACTGGTCCAGGAGGGTGACGAAACGGCTGCCGATAATCCCGCCGGAGGCATGTGCGCAGGCCGCGTCGAAGGTCTGTTTGTTGCTGATTCCAAAACCGACCATGCGCGGATTCTTTAGATGCAGGCTGTCTATCTTCTCGAAATAAGCCTGCTTGGCCGCATCGAAATCTTTCTGGGCTCCGGTAGTGGAAGCCGAAGACACCATGTAGATGAAGCCGGAAGTATTCTGGTCAATAAGACGCACTCTCTCCTCACTCGTCTCCGGAGTGATCAGCATAATCATCCTAAGATCATAGCGCTCCGCAATCCGCTTATATTCAGAAATATAATCTCTGAAAGGAAGGTCCGGGACAATCATCCCGTCTATTCCGGCCTCGGCGCAGGAAGCGCAGAAATTTTCGAAGCCGTATTGATAGATAGGATTCAGGTAGCCCATCAGTATGAGGGGGATGTCCACGTCACGGCGGATGTTCCTCAACTGAGCGAAGAGCTTGTGCAAGGACATTCCATTGCGAAGAGCCTTGACGGCGGCATCCTGGATGACAGGACCGTCAGCCATGGGGTCGCTGAAAGGAATCCCGATCTCAATCATATTCACCCCCTCACGCGAGAGGGTCCTGACGACGTCCGCGGTGCCCTCAAGGGTAGGAGCCCCGGCACAGAAATATATCGACAGCAGGCGCTCAGGCTTGCTTGCGAACAATTTGTCAATTCTATTCATATTGGAACAATTCTTTTAGGAAATTTTTTATTTTCATGGCGTCCTTCAGTCCTGGACGCAATTCAAAGCGGCTGTTAAGGTCGTAGCCGGCAAGGGCGGGATGGGAGAAGTTCCGAAGGGCGGACAGGCTTTCCGGCCCGAGGCCGCCGCTGAGGAGGAAAGGCGTTGAGCCGCGATAATTTTCCAGAATCTTCCAGTCGAAACATTTTCCAGAGCCTCCCATCGAAGGAGAAGCGGTATCGAAGAGGAAATAATCACAGGTACCTGCATATTCTCCGACTGAAGAGAGACCGGAAAGAGAAGCAAGCTGGAAGGCTTTGATCACTTTCAGCCCCATAGCCTTGAATTTCAGACATTTATCCGGACTTTCATTTCCATGGAACTGAACATGGCTGAGGCCATATTCATGGACCTTCATCTCGATTTCATCCTCATCCGCGTCCACGAAGACACCTGTCCTTCCGGCCCTCATGGGCAGATAGGACGGGAGAGCCTTGCAGCGGCGGGGCGACTTGGGATAGAAGATGAAACCTACAAGGTCCACGCCCAGAGCCTCAACCTCGCGGATATTGTCTCCGTCAGTCATTCCGCAAACCTTGGTCAGCATGACTCCAATTCTTTTATAAAATTACCGAGTGCCACTCCAGGAGAGGCCTCCTTCATGAAGGCTTCTCCGAGGAGGAAGCCGCGGAAACCCTCTCTGCGCAGGTCGCGAACCGTTTGCGGACTGGAGATTCCACTCTCTGAAACCAGCACGCAATCTTTCCGCCCGAGCCTTTCCCGCAGTTTTCCGGCAAGACGGAAAGAGTTCCGCACGTCGGTTGTAAAAGTGCCGAGATTCCGGTTGTTGACTCCTAGGCAGTCCGCTCCGAGGTCGACGTAATCAAGCTCAGCCTCCGAATGGATTTCAAGAAGCACTTCGAGACCGAGTCTGTGGGCCTCCTCGCAGAGTTCTCCGCACTTCTCCAGCTGTAGACAGGCCGCTATCAGCAGGACGGCGTCCGCCCCGGCCTCTCTGGCCTCGTAAAGCTGGAGAGGGTCTATGATGAAGTCTTTTCGCAGAATAGGGATGTCCGCAATCTGGCGCACTGCCCTGATATAGCCGAGATTTCCGCCGAAAAACTCCGCATCTGTCAGGATAGACAAGGCGCTCGCCCCTCCCTCACAATACTCCGGAACGACCTTCAGCGGGTCAGCATCCTCATGGATCCAACCCTTGGAAGGAGACTTCCGCTTAAACTCCGCAATGATTCCCGAGCCCTCCGTCAAGGCCTTCCTGAGGCTGAGAACCGGCCTTCTCGACACCTCCGCACGCTTGTGCGCCACTATTTTCTCCAGGATGTCCATCGACTATGAATTTATTTCCACGAATTTATTGAAGGCAGCGAGGGCATGGCCCCCATCCAGAGAATCTTTGGCTATGTCAAGGCACTCAGCCATGCTCTTCCCCTTTTCTATGAGCTGGATGGCCACGGCGGCATTGACAAGGACAGTCTGCCTCTGAGACTTCTCCGCCTCCCCCGCCAGCACCTTGTCGAATATCCTCGCCGCTTCCTCGGCCGACTCGCCTCCGGAAAGTTGTCCTGGCTCTGATCTGTCGAAGCCGAGGTCCTCCGGACTGAAGACGTGCTCGTAATCAGAGGTGCTGATTTTGAAGTCGCTTGTCAGAGAAATCTCGTCATAGCCGTCGAGACTTGTGACTATGGCGTAGCGTATTCCAAGCTTGTTCATCACATTGACATAGAGACGCATCTGTTCAAGATTCGCGGTTCCGAGAAGCTGGTAGGCAGGTCCGCAGGGGTTGATGAGCGGTCCGAGCAGATTGAAAACCGTCGGGAAGCGGAGAGCCTTTCTTGTCGGGCCGACGAATTTCATGGCCTTGGCGAAAAGCTGGGCGTGGAGGTAGCAGATACCGGCTTCCTCGATGCTCCTCGTCAAGATGTCATGGTCAGCGGTGAATTTAACCCCATGCTGCTGGATGACTGTGCTGGCTCCGCTGACGGAAGTGGCTCCGAAATTTCCGTGCTTCGCCACTTTGTAGCCGGCTCCCGCCACGACGAAGCAGGCACAGGTCGAGATATTGAAGGTATTCTTCCCGTCTCCTCCCGTACCTACTATGTCGAGGGGCTTATAAGGGGATAGATCGACCGGAAGCCTGGTCTCCATAAGGGCCTCGCGGAAGCCTATAAGTTCGTCGGCCGTGACGCCCCTCATCTGAAGCATTGCCAGCAGGGCGGCTATCTGGGCCTCCGGATACTTTTCCTTCGTGATGTTCAACAATATATTTTTAGTGTCTTGCGAAGAGAGCTTCTCCTGATTGAGAAGCTTCATTAGATACTCTTTCATTTCCTTTCTAATTACTGATTATTGTTTCGGACAGGCCTTTGCCGTTTTGGCCATGACTCTCATCCGTTCAAAAAATTCCTGATGATCGTCTCTCCGTCAGGGGTAAGAATGGATTCAGGATGGAACTGGATGCCTTGGACATCATAGTCCTTGTGCCTGAGAGCCATGATGAAGTCCTCCTCGCTTATGGCCGTAACCTCAAGGCAAGACGGAAAAGCATCCCTGTCGACCACCCATGAATGATAACGGCCCGCCGGAATCCAGTCAGGAAGCCCTTTGAAGAGACCCTTGTCCTTGTCATGGAATATTCTGACCGGAGTCTGGACGCCATGGAAGACTTTGGAAAGATTGGTCAGCTTCGCGCCGAAGGCCTCCCCTATCGCCTGCTCTCCGAGGCAGACGCCCAATATGGATTTTTCAGGGGCATATTCATGAATCACGTCCATGACAAGACCAGCCTCCGAAGGTATCCCCGGACCAGGGGAAATGATGATCTTATCGTAGTCCTGAAGATCCTCCATATGGAAACGGTCGTTCCTAAATACATCGGCTTCCGTCCCGAGACTCCTCACCAGATGTGCAAGATTGTAGGTGAAGGAATCGTAATTGTCTATGATTATAGTTCTCATATTCACAGTGTTTCGCTTTCCTCGATGGCCTTTCTCAGGGCTCCGAGCTTGTTATTGACTTCCTGAAGTTCATCCTCAACCTTACTCTGGGCCGTGATGCCACCTCCGGCCTGAAACCAGAGCTTGCCGTTGCGGCTGACAAAGGTCCTGATGGTGATGGCCTGGTTGAGGTTGCCGTCCAGGCCGATGAAGCCGACGCATCCGCCGTAGGCTCCCCTGTTGTGAGGCTCCAGCTCGCTGATTATCTGCATAGCGCGGACTTTCGGAGCTCCGGAAAGAGTTCCGGCAGGGAAGGTATCCATGAACACTTTGACAGGATCTGCACCCTCGTTGACAACTCCGCTGACCCGGCTGACAAGATGGATGACATGGCTGTAATATTGAAGTTGCTTCAAGAAATCTACGCCTACATCATGGCAATTTCTGGAGAGGTCGTTTCTGGCGAGGTCAACGAGCATGGTATGTTCCGCATTTTCCTTAGGATCATAGCGGAGAGTGCTGGCGTTCTGCTCGTCCTTGACCGGATCCCCCGTCCTTGCTGTCGTACCTGCGATCGGGTCGATGAAGGCCTTTCCGCCCTCGATTCTGCAATGGGTCTCAGGTGAAGAACCGAAAATCCTGAAGCCTCCGAAGTCGAAATAGAAGAGATAAGGCGAAGGATTGATACTCCTCAGGGATCTGTAGAGGCGGAAGTCGTCTCCCATGAAACCCTGCTCGAAGCGCCTTGAGATGACAATCTGGAAGGTGTCTCCTCTCATGCAATGGGCTATGCATCTGCGGATGTTCTCTCTGTGCTCCTCATCCGTGAGAGTAGAAGTCGTCTCCCCCACCCTCTTGAAGTCGTAGACAGGGAATTTTCCGCTCTCCATTATTCCGCGGAGCCTGTCCAGGTCGTCCTCTTCGCCGTCTTCCAGCAGCTCGACCAAGGTCATCTCCGACTTAAAGCCCTTGAAGACGATGAGATATTTATAGAGGATGTACATCAGGTCAGGAGCATCGTTTTCCTCGTCCGTCTCGTCCTTGACGGGAATGTCTTCGAGATAGCCCACGACATTGAAGGAAGTGTAGCCATAGATTCCGCAATAAGACGAATATTCTCCTTCGACTTCAAAGCAGTCGAGGAAATCGCGGATGACTTTCGTGACACCTTCCGACCCGGTCTTTTCCAGTTTCTTCGTGATAAGTCCGCCGTCCGGCATCCTGTAGGTAAGGTTCCCATGGCCGATCGAAACGCTTGCTATCGGGTCTATCCCGATAAAGGAGCGGCTGTTCTCTCCGCCATGATAATCAGAGCTTTCCAAAAGGAAGCTGCGAGCATACAAATCCCTGACTTTCAAATAAGTACTGACCGGAGTGTAGAAGTCTCCCAGCATGGTCTTTCCGGCAGTCTTGTAATGATACTTTTTCATATTCTATCTATTGTAATATCCCAGATATGTTTCCATGTCCTTGTCGCCTCTTCCGGAGACAGTCACCACGACGATGTCTTCCGGCTTGAAGTGCATCTTTGGCAGGACTCCCAGGGCATGGGCGCTCTCCATGGCAGGAATGATGCCTTCCATCCGGGTGAGCTCGTAGCCGGCCGCGACCGCCTCGTCGTCGTTGACAGGAATCACCTTCGCCCTCTTCGCCTTGGCAAGGTTCGCATGCATGGGGCCTATTCCAGGATAGTCGAGGCCTGCGCTTATGGAATATGGTTCCTCTATCTGTCCGTCTTCGTTCTGGATGACATATGTTTTGGCTCCATGGATGATTCCTGTCCGGCCAAGGGCTATGGTGGCGGCGGTCTTTCCGCTCTCAATTCCAAGGCCGCCAGCTTCGGCGAGGACGACCTTCACCCTCCGGTCATCGATATAATGGTAGATGGAGCCGGCCGCGTTGCTGCCTCCGCCCACACAGGCGATGATATAGTCCGGATAGTCACGGCCGACCTTTTCTTCGAGCTGCCACTTGATTTCTTCACTGATTACGGACTGGAGCCGCGCCACCATGTCCGGGTAAGGATGAGGACCTACGGTAGATCCTATTATATAGTAAGTGTCTTCCGGATGGCGGCACCAGTCTCTGATGGCCTCGTTGGTAGCGTCCTTGAGGGTCTTGTTGCCGGACTCCACCGGTACTACCTCCGCTCCGAGCATCTTCATTTTCTCTACGTTCATGTGCTGGCGCCTGACGTCTTCCGCACCCATGTAGACTACGCATTTCATGTCCATCAGGGCGCATACCGTAGCCGTGGCCACTCCGTGCTGGCCGGCTCCTGTCTCAGCAATGATTCGAGTCTTGCCCATGCGCCGGGCTATCAGGATTTGCCCGAGGGTGTTGTTGATCTTGTGCGCGCCAGTGTGGTTCAGGTCTTCCCGCTTCAGAAAGATGCGGGCTCCGTACTTTTCCGAGAGCCTTGCCGCAGGGTAAAGCGGAGAGGGTCTTCCCGCATAGTCTTTAAGAAGAGCTCTGAATTCCTTCTGGAAGTCTTCGCTCTCGATGATCTTCAGATAGCATCCCTGGAGATCTTCGACGCATTTGTGGAGAATCTCAGGGACGTAGGCCCCTCCGAAATC
This sequence comes from Bacteroidales bacterium UBA7258, assembly GCA_002472565.1. Lineage (GTDB taxonomy): Bacteria > Bacteroidota > Bacteroidia > Bacteroidales > UBA932 > Cryptobacteroides. Next base: position 6,689 of record DKSK01000024.1, read on the forward strand.
TCCGTAATAACCATTTTCATCAACCAAGTAACTCATAATATTTAAAGCAGTTTATTCCGTGATTTTCAATGCCGTTTTTTCCGCTTATTTTTATTTCTCATATAGAAATACGAAACCCATCCATGGTCCTCCCCGATTCTTTCCGCAAAGCTTCTTCCGAGACTTCAGGGCACCAAAAAAGCCCCGTCGCATCGCGGCAGGGCTCTCATTGTGTTTATTTGCTTAGCGCACAGGGGACAGCTGACCACTTACGACCTTTTGAGTTGTAAGAAGCGCCACCACCAATATGCGTTGAAATTCATCATGTTTTCGGTATTCCGATTGTAAAAGTACATTTTTCCCGAGAAAAACCAAAGAAAAATTGCACTTTTTCGCCCCATGGCGGTCCATGGCGGCCCCATAACAGGATTCCGGCCATCTCAGGTGTCCTCCGGGTACGCCCCCTCACTCACGAAGACCGCTGTGGGCACCAGAGCGGAGACAGTGAGTGCGGGCTTATTTTGCCGCGGAGCTGCGGTTGAGGGCGATACGTGCCTGGAGTTCCCAGGTGCGGATCTTGTCTTTGTAGAAATTGTTCGCGTTTACCTTGTCTATGTCAAGGGCGGCGTCGGAGTTGTTGTCCCAACGACGGCAATTGTACATGACATCATAAATCCTGCCTATCTGGTACTCTCTGCTGACCCTCAGGGCGACGGCATAGTCCTCGCCATATTTCGTAGGAGGAAAGTTCAGCGTCTTGAGAAGCGGAGTCCAGAAGCCCCTCGGAGCTCCGAGTCCGTTTATTCTAAGTGCATTGTTTCTTCCGTTATCAGGAGTCCATTCCTTATGGTCGATGACTCCCGGAGGAAGGATGTTCAGATTGATGTCGGTAAGGCGGTAGGAGCCTATGACCATGGCGCAATTGTTGGCATAGAAGGCATCCACAAACTTCTGGACAGTATTCTCATCAGAATACATGTCATCGGAATCAAGCTGAAGGGCGAAACGGCCGCACTTCGGATGATGAAGCGCAGAATTCCAGTTTCCGCCTATCCCATGCCAGGTTTTGTCTTGCGCAATGTATATGAGACGAGGGTCGTCGAGATGCTTCTTTATCTTGTCTACAGTACCATCGTCGGAATTGTCGTCTACGACGAAGACATTATATTTGAATGTCGTCTTCTGGCTGAGGGCGGAGGTAATGGCATCTTCGATGGTGCGGACCCTGTTTTTGCACGGAATCACGACAGAAGCCTCATATTCATACTTTTCGTCTCCGAAATTGATATGTTTGAATTTAGGCTCAAGGTAGCCTCCTATAGTCTTAAGATGTTCAGTCACAGCTTTTTCCATCTCCACCTGGACAGCTCTGTTCTTCGGGTCGACGTAATCGAAGAGCTTTTCTCCGCTCTTGCGGTCGTCAAGTTCGATTTCATAATAAAGGTACTCACTGACATGAACAAGACTGCCTTTTTCCGAAACCTTGAGCCTGAGGTCATAGAGGCCGGCATACAGATAATCAGCCGTCATCCTTGCGGCGGCTTCCTTAAGGGCGGAAGTTTTGTAGAGAAGGACTGAGCCGAAGTCGAAATCATCTCTCAGAGCTCCGAACTGGCAGTCGATAAGCGGGATCTGCTTTCTTTCGCCTCCAGCCACGTTGAAGTGGTCGGCATAGGCCATGGCGGCATCTGCATCTTCGGCGACCTGAAGAAGCCTTTCGAGGGAGAAGGCGCCGAAGCTGAGGGCGGTGAATTTCGTATAGATGAGGGCGAACTCAGTTCCTGCGGCGGATGCTTCCTTGCGGATAGCATCTGAGCTTTTCAGGCCTTCAGTCTCGATGGATTCATAACCTTGCGGGGCTGGGGCGGAGCCTTTTTCTCTGATTAGAATTATCTTTTCGACCGCAGTTTCGCGGGAAAGATTTTCGAGTGTGGCCTTGGCCTGGGCTTCATCACGGTACGGAATGAAACAAGTTATCTTTTTCATCTGATTATCAGTTTATGCAAATATACTGAAAGAAATGGAAATAAAAAGCGTGGCGCGGAGGACGCGAGAAGCGGAGAAGGTATGCAAGCAAGACGGATGGCGGATCGGCGAAGAGATGCAAGCAAGACGGGCGGACCTTTCGGTCCGTCCGTCTGGGTGAGGTGTTTTTGCAATCGGCGCTGTTCCCGGGATTGATGGATGATCGAGGCGGAGCGGGCGGATCGAAGAGCGCCCGGGCCGATTACAGGAAGATGTATTACAGGAAGATGTATTTCAGGATGAAGAGCAGGGAGAGTATGGCCATGAATACGCTGATCTTCTTGTGCTTGCTGGTGCAGAGGTTGAGGATGACATAGGAGATCAAGCCTATCATGATGCCGTTCGAAATGGAGTAGGTCATAGGCATCAGGATTATGGTGAGATAGGCAGGGATTGACTCCGAGTAATCATCAAGAGGAATGTCCTTGACAGGGCTGAGCATGAAGAGGCCGACGATGACGAGGGCAGGGCAGATCGCAGAGCCTGGAATGGCCGTGAAGACAGGAGCGAAGAAGAGGGCAAGAACGAAGCAGCAGACTACAGAGAAGGCTGTCAGGCCTGACCTTCCTCCCTGGGCCACTCCGGAGGCACTCTCGACATAAGTAGTAACGGTGCTGGTGCCGAGAATGGCGCCTGTCACGGTACCTATGGCATCGGCCATAAAGGCCTGATTCATACGGACTGGATTCCCGTCCTTGTCTACCATTCCGGCTTTCGTAGCCACTCCGACGACAGTCCCGATGGTATCGAACATATCGACGAAAAGGAAGGTGAAGACTACTACCAGCATATCCAGGCTGAAGATCTGGTGAGGATCAAGGTCGAGCTGGCAGAATATAGAGGAAATCGATGGCGGCGTATCAACTACGCCATGGAACTGAGTGATTCCCATAGGAATACCTATGACGGCGGTGACGATGATGCCGATCAGAAGAGCCCCCGGAACATTCAGGACGACCAGGATTCCGGAGATCACAAGCCCGATGACGGAGAGGAGACCCGCCCCGCCTGTAATGTCGCCGAGATTGACGAGAGTCGAGGGATCAGATACCACGACCCCGCCGCTTTTGAGTCCGATAAGAGCTATGAAAAGACCGATACCCGCTCCGATGGCCTTACGCATCGACAAAGGAATGGCATTGACTATCGCAGTCCTGACATTCGTCATGGTAAGAATCACGAAGATAACGCCTTCAATCAAGACGGCCGTGAGGGCGAACTGCCATGGATAGCCCATGCCGAGGCAGACCGTGTAGCAGAAAAAGGCGTTGAGACCCATTCCCGGAGCCAGGGCGAAAGGCAGTTTGGCATAAATCGCCATGACCAGAGTCGCCACGATGGCCGAAAGAGCGGTGGTGGTAAAGAGGGCGTTCTTGTCCATGCCGGTAGCCGACAAGATGGATGGATTGACCGCCAGAATGTAGGACATGGCAAGGAAAGTAGTGATTCCGGCCATGATTTCGGTTGACACCTTCATCTTCGAAGGATCAAAGCCGAAGAGCCTGGTGAGCCATGGCTTCTTTTGCGCGGCGGTGTGAACTTGTGTTTCGTTTGACATTGTTTATGCTAGTTTTATCTTTTTCATGAAATTAAAAGACCCACTTTGCTCCGAGGCATGGACGGACCCAGAAGCCCTTTCCGGTGCCAAAGTCGTAGGTAAGCTCGATTTCAGTACCGACATTGAGATTGTCTACGCCGAAATGCTGGCCGATGTTGTACCAGAGCTGAGGTTCGGAGATGAATACCGTATGGACATCCTTTCCGCTGGTCCAGTCGCGGTAGCCGTTCTCCCGGCCGCTCTTATATTTATATACCGCATGATCTTCCCACCAGAAATCGGCGAAGCCGCTGAATCTCAGGCCCTTAACATTGAAAAGGTCCTGCATCCCCCAGACAACGGTAAACTGGAGAGGCACCTGGCTGCCCATCTTGGAGCCGTCAAGGTTCTTTCCATGGTTATAATTAATGCCTTTGAGCAAGGCTTTGAGGTTGAGCGTATTCTTGAAATCTTTGCTGTGGATGAACCAGTCGGCGCCGATGAGGAAGGCGTTGTTAATTGTGTAACCGTTGTAGGCTCCTCCGTTGTACTCCACATGAAGGCTCAGAGGGGCGAGCTTGCTGTCCTGCCAGAAATTGAGACAACGCGCAATCTCCCAATAAGTTCCGTTCGGGGCATAGACCTTCCCATCATCATTCTTGGAATTGTAGTCGATGTCGGCGAAAAAGAAGGTGTTGCCCCATTTGTCGTTGTAGAAGCCCTCAAGCGTTGTTGTCACATGCTTGCGGTCTTTGCCGAAATCATAGAACACCTGCAGGTTGGTCTGGGCCATGGCTCCAATGGAGAAGGCCGTCGTGGCAAGAGCCACGGCAAAGATTTTTTTCATTAACATAAATTATTAGGTAAATTTGAATGCTGGCAGTTCTGTAAAGCTAAGTTAATGATAATTGGCCAAACAGATTCAACTCCTCCTCAATAAAATCAACATTTTTATCAACATCAGACCTCATCACATCTCAATTCGCCATGTTCGAGGACGTTCTTAAATTCTATCACGGCTTCCCTAAGGAAGGGATTAACTTCGTGGATATCATGCCTTTCATGCAAGACAGACAGGTCTTCACTTCCCTAATGGGAGAGATCGGGAGCCACGTCACCGCTCCTTCCGTCGCCTCCCCTGAGGCGAGGGCCTTTCTTTTCTCCGCTCCCCTGCTGACGACGGACTGCGGAGTGAGCAACGTTATTCCTTTCCGGAAGAAGGGGAAACTTCCTTTCTCGGGAGACGACCTTCAGGACATCGAAATCATGAAGGAATATGGCCCGGACCATCTTTACTTCAGAAAATCAGACATCGCCGCCGGCAAGGCCGAAGACGGCTGCTTCCACATAACGATCATCGATGACGTGCTGGCGACGGGAGGCACGGCCGAAGGCATAGCGAAGGCCTTGGGGAACACCCGCATCTCTCTCGGTGGCAAGGAATACAGGGTAAAAGTCAACGAATTCATCTTCATAGTGGAGCTTGACGGGCTGAACGGGAAAGACAGGCTGACGGAAATCGCCCCTGTCTACACAATCGCACACGTAAAATAAAGCATCTTCACTCCTTTTTACTATATTAGCAGAACCAAGGATTCGCCCTATCCCTGGAAAGGGAGGAAATCAGCTATGACAGAGGATTTTCAACCTGCAAGGAAAAAATACTAACGGTAATAACGAAACGGCAATGAAAAAATTCTTTCTGACATCCATGGTCTTTGTCTCCATGGGCATCGGAGCGGCGGCGCAGGAGACTCCTCTGTGGCTGCGCGGCAATCAGATTTCCCCTGACGGGAAACAAATCGTCTTCGAATACAAAGGCGACATTTACGTCGTCCCGGCTGCGGGAGGCATCGCCACCCAGATTACCAGCAACGATGCCTATGAATCCTGCCCTATCTGGACAAGGGACGGCAAAGGTCTGTATTTCAGTTCTTACAGGGAAGGTCTCTCTGACATCTTCTACACCTCTCCCAAGGGCGGAAAGCCGAAGAGGATAACCGATTTCCCCGGGAACGAGACTCCTCTCGCCACCCTTCCGGACGGCAGAATCCTGTTCACGGCGAACATCCAGCCGGACGCTTCCTTCCAGGGCTTTCCTCAGAGCAGGTCGCCTCAACTCTGGACCGCGGACACCACCTCCGGCATGCCGAAATTCGTAACCAGCCTTCCGGTATGCAACATCAGCGTAGCCCCGGACGGAACAGTACTCTACGAGGACTACAAGGGATATGAAGATCCTCTGCGCAAGCACCATACCTCATCAGTGACCAGAGACATCTGGCGCTACGACGGCGCTTCCCTCTCCGGCGGCTTTAAGATCGGCAAGGACGGCAAATTCACCAAGCTGACCTCCTACAATGGGGAAGACCGCAATCCTGTCTTCGCCAAGGACGGGGACACCTATTATTATCTCAGCGAGCAGGACGGGAAAAATATCAACGTCTTCAAGGGCAAGGCTTCCGATCCTTCTTTCCACCAGAGGCTTACGAATTTCGACAAGAATCCGGCGAGATTCCTCTCCGTCTCAGATGACGGAACCCTCGCCTTCTCCTACAACGGAGAGCTCTACACAATGCGCGAGGGCGGAGAGCCTAAGAAGGTTGACATCAAGGTCTACCGCGATGAGACCGAGGCAGAAATCGAGAAGATCAATTTCCGCGGAGCCGCCACCGACATGGACGTCTCCCAGGACGGAAAGCAGATAGCCGTCGCAGTCAGGGGCGACATCTTCGTCACCTCGGACGAGTTCAACACCACCCGCAGAATCACGAACACTCCGGAGCAGGAGCGCAACGTCAGCTTCTCGAAAGACGGAAGGACGCTCTATTACTCCTCGGAAAGGAACGGATTCTGGGGCGTCTACAAGATGAGCCTCAAGAACAAGAAAGACAAATATTTCACCTATGCCGTTGATATGGAGGAGGAACTCTTCTCCGGCAAGGGCGAGACTTGCTTCGGGCCTGTTGTCTCCCCGGACGGCAAATATGTCGCCTACTATAGGGACAGGACCGAGATTGTCATAAAACCGACGGCGGGAGGAGCGGCGAAGACCGTACTTCCGAAGGACTATAACTACAGCTACAGCGACGGAGACCAGAGCTTCGTATGGAGCCCTGACAGCCACTACATTCTCTCTGGTTACATGAAGGGAGGCCGGTGGAACAATTCCGACGTCTGCCTTATCGATATCGAGTCCGGCGAGATTACCGACCTTACGGAGAGCGGTTATTCCGACGGTAATGCGAGATGGGCCATGAAGGGCCACGCCATGCTCTGGCAGAGCGACAGAGACGGCTACCGCAGCCATGGAAGCTGGGGCGCGGAGGACGATGTCTATCTCATGTTCTTCGATGCCGAGACCATGTCCAAGTTCAACAAGGACAAGGAGGAGGAAAGCATTGACAAGATGCTTGAAGGCAAGGACAATGAGAAGGCGGAGAAGAAGGAGGCCAAGGACAGCGTCAAGGCTGCCACCAAGAATCCAGAGAAGCTGAAGCTTGACCTGGAGAATCGCGAATATCGCATCCAAAGGCTCACAAGGACTTCGGGACGCCTCGGAGACGCCTACCTCACTGACGACGGAGCGACTCTCTACTACATCTGCCGCATCCCTACGGGGAATGTCCTCTACTCTATGGACATGAAAAACAGGTCGGAGCTCAAGGTCGTCAGGCCGAACTGCTACGGCTCCATCACGCCTTCCAAGGACGGCAAGTCTATCTACGTTTTCTCCGGAAGCGGCATCACCAAGATTTCACTTCCGTCTGGAAGCACGAAGAGCATCACCTTCTCCGCGGACTACGAGTTCAAGCCTAAGGCGGAAAGGGCCTACATGTTCGACCACGTCTGGAAGCAGGTCAAGGAGAAGTTCTATGATCCTGAGCTTCATGGCCTTGACTGGGACTACTACAAAGAGAACTATTCCAGATTCCTGCCATATATCAACAACTATTTCGACTATGCCGACATGCTCTCAGAAATGCTCGGAGAGCTCAACGGCTCCCATACCGGCGCCCGCTATTCTTATCGCGGAGGCGAGTCAATGGGCTATCTCGGAGTCATCTGGGACAAGGACTATACAGGGGACGGAATCAAGATTCAGGAAGTCCTGCCGGGCGGTCCTGTCGCCCTCACCGATCCTAAAATCAAGGCCGGAGACATCATCGAGTCCATCGACGGAACCAAGGTCGAGGCCGGCAAGAGCTGGTTCCCTCTCCTGACCGGCAAGGCCGGCAAGAAGGTCGCCCTCAAAATCGGCGGCAAGCTCGTCTTCGTAACCCCTGCATCCTCGGAATCGAGCCTTCTTTACGACAGATGGGTACGCAGGAACGAGAAGATGGTCGAGAAACTTTCGGACGGCAAAGTAGGTTATGTTCATGTCGAAGGCATGGACTCTCCAAGCTTCCGAAATCTCTACTCCAAGGCTCTCGGCAAATACCACGGCTGCGACGCGCTCATCGTTGACACCCGTCACAACGGAGGCGGATGGCTCCATGACGACCTGATCGACTTCCTCAGCGGCAAGGAATATGTCAAATACACTCCGCGCGGACAGTACATCGGTTCCGAGCCATTCAACAAGTGGATAAGGCCTTCCTGCGTACTCGTCGGCGAGGACAACTACTCTGACGCCTCCGGTTTCCCTTACTCTTATCAGGCGAGGGGCATCGGCAAACTCGTCGGAGCTCCTGTCCCGGGGACTATGACCGCCGTATGGTGGGAGAATCTGGTCAACCGCAGCATAGTATTCGGAATCCCTGAAGTCGGCAACTGGTCCGTCAAGGATAAGAAGTACATTGAGAACCACGAGATAGAGCCTGACGTGCTCGTCTACAACGACCCTGCCAGCCTGCTGGGCGGAGAGGACAAGCAGATTGAGGCCGCGGTCAAGGAGATGGTTTCCGAGACTGCCGGGCAGATGGAAAAATAAAATTCCATTGCGATGGAAGAATCTAAAAAACTGGTGATTATCCCCACCTACAACGAAAAGGAAAACATCGAAGCCATAAGCCGCGCAGTCTTCGCCGAGGAGGGAGCCTTCCATATCCTCGTCATCGACGACGGCTCTCCGGACGGGACTGCGGCAATCGTAAAAAGATTGATGCAGGAATTTCCGGACAGGCTTCATCTCATGGAAAGGAAGGGAAAGCAGGGTCTCGGGACGGCCTACATAGCGGGCTTCAAGTGGGCCCTCGAAAAGGGCTATGACTACGTGACCGAAATGGACGCAGACTTTTCGCACAACCCAGACGACCTACCGCGTCTTGTGGAAGCTTGCAGAGAGGGGGCCGACCTTAGCGTCGGCTCACGCTACTGCAACGGAGTAAGCGTGGTAAACTGGCCGATCGGGAGGATCATGATGAGCTACTTTGCCTCCGTTTACGTGCGCAAAGTGCTGGGCATCAAGGTCTTCGACTGCACGGCAGGCTTCGTCTGCTATTCCCGCAAAGTCCTCGAAGCCATAGACTTCGACTCCGTCCAGATGAAGGGCTATGGGTTCCAGATCGAGATGAAGTACACCGCTCTGAAACTCGGCTTCAGAATTAATGAAGTCCCGGTGATCTTCGTCAACCGCAAAGAAGGCACCTCGAAGATGAGCAGCGGGATTTTCGGTGAGGCCTTCTGGGGTGTCATTAAGTTGAGATTCAGGAAGTTTCACAAAAGGACGGCTTAATGGCGAGGGTACTTAAAAACGCCAGGATAGTGACGGGGCACTCCGAATTCAGGGGTGCCCTGGCTATCTGTGGCGACCGCATAGGCAAAATCTGGAGAAACTCCGGCACGGAGGAAGGCTGTCCTGAATGGCCTGGAGACGAAAAGGCCGTGGCGGAAATTTCACAGCCTTGGGACAAAGATGTCTCGATTTCCGACCTGCACGGCCTAGTGCTCATGGCCGGGGCCATCGACAGCCATGTCCATTTCCGTGAGCCAGGGATGACCGCAAAGGCCGACTTGGAGAGCGAATCAAAGGCGGCGCTTCTGGGAGGAGTCACCTCCTTCATCGACATGCCGAACACCAAGCCCGCCACCACGGACAAGGAGACGCTTGAGGCCAAGCTTAGCCTCTCCGAAGGTCGGTGCTGGGCGAATTACGGCTTCCACCTCGGTGCTACGAACGCCAACCAGGGGCATTTCGAGGAAATTGACCCTCATTCCTACGCCGGAGTCAAGGTTTTCCTCGGCTCTTCTACCGGAGGCCTGCTGGTGGACGATGCCTCTGCCCTGCGGAATATTTTCAGGACGAGCGGCAAAGAAGTTCTCATCCACAGCGAAGACAATGACGTCATCGCGAAGAATCTCGCCAGGTACCGCGCAGAATATGGGGATGAACTTCCCTTCAGAGTGCATCCGCTGATAAGATCGGCCGAAGCCTGTTCCCTCATGAGCCGCAAGGCTCTTGACCTTGCGGCGGAATACGGGACCCGCCTCCACCTTCTCCACGTCAGCACCGCAATTGAGGCGCAGATGGTGAAGGACGGCCGCAAAGAGAATCCGTACCTGACTTGCGAGACTTCTCCGAATTATCTCTGGTTCAGCGAGCGGGATTACGACAGGATGGGAGCCTTCATCAAGTGCAACCCAGCGGTCAAACAGCCATCCGACAGGGCGGCCTTGAGGCGGGCGGTTAAGGACGGAACGATCGACACCATAGGCACCGACCATGCCCCGCACCTGATTTCTGAGAAAATGAAGTCATATCTGAGCTGCCCTTCCGGGGTATGTTCAATCCAGCAGAGTCTCGCGGTAATGATGAGCGTGGCCGGAGAGGAAGGCCTGCCTTACAGCAGGATAGCGGCTCTGATGTCGGAAAATCCAGCGTCTCTCTTCGGCATCAGGGACCGGGGATTCATCGCCGAGGGAGCTATAGCCGATCTAGTCGTGATTGACCCTGAGATGGACTTCACCGTGGGTGATGAAAAGGACATGTGGCGGACTTCCTCAGCAAGAATCGACAGCAAATGCGGCTGGAGCGCCTACGGGCCAGTGCCCGGGAAAATGACCGGGGAACGGCTCAGAGGCGGAGTCCGGCAGGTCTGGCTCGGCGGAGTCAAGGCCGTTGAGGACGGCCGTCTCCTTCTGGGAGAGCCCTCCGGAAAGAGGCTTATCTTCGACAGGTAGCTCTCGGCTAAGCTTTCTTTGCCTCGCAGAAAGACTGTGACAGTATGACTCCCAGCACTGCGACCCCGATTCCGGCCCACTGTATCACGGTAAGATTCGTCCCGTTGAGCACGAGATTCGCCAATGCGGTGACTACCGGAATCATGGCCTGAAAAATGCTGGACTTGGCGACCCCGAGGTATTTGATGGAGGTAACCCAGAGGCTGAAGGCCAGAGTCGAGCAGAAGAGGGCGAGACAGATGATCGAGCTCCAGGCATCCCAGGAATTGTAGACAAGGGGATCATAGCCCTTGAGACCCGAGGCGAGGAAGACCGGAAAGAGAAAGGCTGCTCCGAAGACGAACTGGTACATCACGATGACCATAGGAGGATAAGTCCTGTCGGAGAGGGCCTTGGTGAAGCTCGCCTGTCCGACCTCGGCTACGACGGCGACAACGAGCAGGATGACGCCCCAGATGAAATCAGGTCCCATGGAGGACTTCCCCATCGTGAACATACCTATGCCGAAGACGCAGACTACCACGCCGACGACGTTGGTAAGGTTGATTTTTTCACCGAAGAAAAGCATCCCCGCCACGAAAGCCACTATAGGGTTCGTGGATATGATCAGGGCGCTGTATGTAGGAGATTCGGTCAGCTTGATGCCGTAAGTTTCACAGAGGAAATAGATGAGAGGTTCGCAGGCGGCAAGAAGCATGAACATAGGAAAATCCTTCTTCCTGATCTTCATGGAAGCCCCCGTCACCACATTCATGACGAAGAGGAGCAGGGCTGTTATGACCGCGCGGACGAAGATGATGTATTCTACGGGGATGTCGAGACGAAGAAGACGATCGCTCCATATATACGACAGGCCCCACAGGCCGATCGACAAGAGCGAAATTAGATATACTTCAAATTTTCCCAGCTTTCTTTTCCCCATATGAATTTACTTTATCAGTCTGAGCGAGATTCTTTTTCTTTCCAGGTCGACGCCTATGACATGGACCTTGATATGCTGGTGCAGCTTGAGGATCTTGGACGGATCCACGTCACGGCCCCTCACGCCCATCTGGCTGACGTGGACGAGGCCGTTTTCATGGATCCCTATATCCACGAAAGCTCCGAAATTCGTAATGTTCGTGACTATACCTGGCAGTTCCATACCCTCTTTAAGATCCTCGATAGTGTGGATGTCATCAGAGAAAGAGAACTCCTGGGCGGCCTCGCGAGGATCTCTGCCTGGCTTGGAGAGCTCTTTGAGGATGTCCTGGATGGTAGGGAGGCCGAAGTCTCCCTCGACATAAGCGTCAGCCTTGATCTTGGAGAGTAGGTCTTTGTTCCCGACAAGATCCTTGGTCTCCACCCCGAGGTCCTTAGCCATCTTGTCTACGATGTGGTAGCATTCAGGATGGACTGCAGAATTGTCCAGCGGGTTCTCGGCTCCGTGGATTCTGAGGAAGCCGGCGCACTGCTCGAAGGCCTTGGCTCCCAGACGAGGCACCTTGCGGAGCTGCTCTCTAGAAGAAAAGCCCCCGATTTCGGTGCGGTAATCAACGATGTTCCCGGCGAGGGCCGGGCCGATTCCGGAAACGTAACTGAGCAGATAGGTGCTGGCCGTGTTGAGATTGACCCCGACACTGTTGACGCAGATAACTACCGTATTGTCGAGTTTCTCGCGCAGAAGATTCTGATCCACGTCGTACTGATACTGCCCTACTCCGAGAGATTTCGGGTCTATCTTGACCAGCTCGGCGAGAGGATCCATGAGCCTGCGGCCTATGGAAACGGCTCCCCTTGTGGTGACATCTTCGTCAGGGAACTCGTCCCTCGCGGCCTGTGAAGCCGAATATATGGAGGCTCCGTCCTCGCTTACCATGTAGACCTTGCAGCCCTCCGGAAGTTCAATCCGCCTTATGAAATCTTCGGTCTCGCGCGAGGCTGTGCCGTTGCCGATGGCTATGGCCTGGATGCCGTAAGCCTCAAGCATCCTCTCCACGGCCATGATGGACTTCACTTTCTCATTCTGCGGAGGATGAGGATATATGATTTCATGGCAGAGGAGGTTTCCGCTCTCATCAAGGCAGCAGATTTTACAGCCGTTGCGGAAGCCCGGATCTATGGCCATGGTCCGCTTCTGGCCCACAGGAGGGGCGAGCAGAAGCTGGCGGAGATTCTCGCCGAAGACAGACACCGACTCTATGTCAGCCTTCTCTTTGAACTCTTTCAGGATCTCGTTAGTTATCGATGGAGAGAGAAGGCGCTCATAGGCGTCATCAATGGCCGCCCTTATCTGTTTGCCCAGGGCCTCGGAAGGGTATTTTCTGGCCTGACAGAAATCATAGTAGAGCTTGTTTCCACATTTTTCAGGATCGGCGTCAATCTTTAGCGTAAGGAAGCCGGCATTCTGGCCGCGCAGCATTGCAAGGAGTCTGTGCGAGGCTATCCTCGACAGAGGTTCTGCATAGTCGAAATAAGTCCTGAACTTCATCCCTTCAGGGTCCGTCTGAGCGGCCTTCGTGGCCTTTGAGACTATGCGGCGTGTTCTGTAAATATGGCGCAGGGCCTCTCTGAAGGCCGCCGTCTCCGAGACTCTTTCGGCGATAATGTCTCTGGCAAAAGCCAGTGCCTCTTCGGCCGACTTTACCTTCTCGCCCACATATTTCTCAGCCTCCTTCCTCGGGTCGGAAAGAGCCACCTCGTACATCTTGTCTGCGAGAGGTTCAAGTCCGGCCTCTTTGGCTATGGCAGCCCTTGTACGGCGCTTCGGGCGGTATGGCAGATAGAGATCCTCCAGTTCCGAGGCCTCTACGCAATTATCTATCCTCGCTTTCAGCTCGTCTGTGAGCTTGCCCTGGGCTTCTATCGTTTCGATGACAGTGGCCTTGCGCTTCTCCATATCGTCAAAGACATCGGTCCAATGCTTTATTTCCGCCACCTGGGCATCGTCCAGGCCACCGGTCCGCTCCTTGCGGTAGCGGCTGATGAAAGGGATGGTGTTGCCCTCGGCGAAGAGTTCAGTGCAGTTTTCTACCTGCCACTCCTTCACTTCAAGCTTCCGCGCTATGAATTTTATATAGATTTCCTTCATGGTTGCTAGAGTGTTGTCAATCTTGTGATAGTTCCTTCAGCTCGTCTCTGTAAGCCGAGAAGATTTTTGACTTGGAAACGAAGCCGACATATGTCTTGTCATGTTTGATGACAGGAAGGTTCCATGCCCCCGTCTTCTCGAACTTGTCCATGACTCTGTCCATCGGCTCATCGTCGTAGACATAGGCCTGGGCGGAATGCATGTAATTGAAGACATGCCGGCAGGAATAAAGTTCATGGCGGAACATATCCTTTCTGACGTCTTCGAGATCCACATAGCCCTGAAAATGATTCTTCGAATCCACGACCGGGAAAATGTTCCTCATGGACCTGGAAATAATCTCCACGAATTCTCCGAGGGTGTCGTCGATTCTCACGATGCTGAAATTCTTCTCTATCACGTCGTTGACTTTCAGCAGGGTGAGCACGGCCTGGTCTGAGTCATGGGTCAGCAGGTCTCCGGACTGGGCGATACGTTTGGTGTATATAGAGTATTTTTCAGCTAAACGCATGGTCCCGTAAGAAATGGCAGAGGTGACGATAAGCGGAATGAAGAGCTCGTAGCCTCCTGAGATCTCGGCGATAAGGAAGATCGCCGTCATCGGGGCCTGCATAACTCCCGCCATGGTTCCGGCCATACCTACGAGAACGAAATTCTGCTCAGGAATCATCCCCGGAGTCATCGCGTCCGGCAGTTCGGCGAAGTTCGCTCCGAAAAGGATGAGGTTGCTGAATCTTGCCATCACGAAGCCAGTCATGGCTCCGACGAAAAGGGTAGGTCCGAAGGTCCCGCCGACTCCTCCTCCGGAATTGGTGAAGGTCATGGAAAAGACCTTGAGAAGGAGTACGAGCAGAAAAAAGGCAGGAACCATCCAGCCGTGATGAAGGAGCGGTGAGAGGAGGGTCATCCCGTCATAATTGACATCCAGACCGTTCAGCAGAGGGGAAAGTGAGTCATAACCTTCTCCGTAAAGCGGAGGAAAGAGGAAAATGAGGATGCCGAGAAGACCTGCGCAGAATATCCACTTGAGGTAGACGTTCTTGAATTTCGAGAGCTTATCTTCCAGCCAGAGGGTCATCCTCATGAAGTAGATGGAGACTCCGCCACAGATAAAGCCCAGCAGGACGTAATATGGCAGGTTGCCCAGTCTGAAGCTGGTCAGGGTGCATTCGAAAGGAAGGCTGTCGCCGAGCAGGACATAGGAGACCACGGTCGCCGACACGCTCGAAAATAGGAGCGGCATGATCGAGGTCATGGAAATGTTGAAGAGAAGGATCTCAAGGCAGAAGAGGACTCCTGCGAGCGGGGCCTTGAAGATTCCGGATATGGCCCCTGCGGCTCCGCAGCCCAGCAGGATGGTCATGTTGCGGTAGGACAGGCCCATGTATCTTGCGAAATTCGAGCCTATGGCCGCACCCGTATAAACGATAGGGGCCTCCGCTCCCACGCTGCCTCCGAAGCCGATCGTCAGCGCGGAAGTGACTATTGAGGACCACATGTTGTGCGGTTTGATCTTGCTTTCGTTCTTGGATACGGCGACCAGGACCTTCGTGACGCCATGGCCGATGTTGTCTTTGATGACGTAGCGGACTATCAGCAGGGAAAGAAGCATTCCCACGCCCGGATAGATAAGGTAGAGGATATAATCCGCGGAGCCGTTGAACCAAGATGTGAGAAGATGCCGTATCAAGGAGACAAGCTTCTCGAGGATGACGGCGGCAAGTCCGCTGCAGATGCCCACGGCAAGGGAAAGGATTATGAGCCTGTTGCGCTCAGGAATCCTTGTAAGCCACTCCCTCAGCGAGGCAAGTAATCTCTTGATTTCCGTCATCTTTCTTTCTTCCATCAGAAGCTACCGACATACGCTAATCTACAAATATAGCAAAAATTAGAAAGAAGACGAGGGTCCGCTCTTGTTCTAAAGAAGTAATACATAGGGTTCAGGCAGGCCTCAGGCAGGTCTCAGGCAGTTATCAGGCAGGTCTCAGGCGGTTCTCCGGCGGTTCAAGGCAGGTCTCCGACAGTTACACGGCAGTGAACCAGACAGTTAGCCGTCATTTTCGGCGCTTTGCCACCACCTCTGTGTGGGGAAAGAGCCTCTGAGCGTACTATGGGGCCTACTCCGTGAGCAGGGTCAGCGCGAAAACAGGACACTGGGAGTATTCTTTCGCCGGGAGTGCAAAAAAGGCTGACCCGATGAGTCAACCTCTAAGAATTTTCTATTTGGATTAAGCGCCAGGCAAGGCGTTTATGGCTGGACGGGAGTGCGGTCCGGACCGAGGCAGGCTAGCCTTCGTCGGTGTCCTCCGCCTGAGTAATCTGGTCCAGATTGTCGCTCGGAATTTCGGATCCCGTATCGTCAGGCTGGTTGTCGGTAGCGACTTCATCGTTGCTTTCCTCGCCCTCAAGCCACTTCTGGAGATCGTCCGCATCGTCGATCTTCACCTTGAACTTCACGAGATAGACCGCGTCGTCAGTCTCGAAAGTAACGGCATAGAAAGATTTCCCGTTAGGAAGATCATATTTATTGAGGTCCGCCAGACAATCCTGAAGGCCTTTAGGATATTTTTCATCAAAGGCCACACGAACCTCCGCAGACAAATTCTCGTAGCTTACTGCAGCTCTTCTTTTCTTTGCTGATGTTGCCATAAGTTTGAATCTCTATTTCCTTCACAAAACCGGGTGCAATATTAAGACATTTTCTCAATGCTCCAAAGCGTTTGAGAGTATTTTTGATAAAGATTTTTCCATATCCTCCTTAAAAACCCTGTAATCTCCGCAATCCCGCCCATCTTTGAAGTTCATGAAATATTCATTATGGGAGATTTCCCGTCCGGAGGCATCCGTCAGACTCAGGATCATGATGCAAGGACCCTCAGGAACATCGGAAAGGTCTATGACATCGATAGTTTCGTCTTCATGGAGATCGACTCTTGCCCTGGCCGCATATTTTTCAAGTCCGGAAGGCTCCAGAAGCTTTACGGAAGCCTCCATGAGGGCATGGTCCCCGATACCTGTATTCACGGCCTGAACCTTCATGGCGGAAGGATTGAATTGGATATGTACGGGCTCCGCACCGAGGGCGGCCCCGTAAAAAGCCCCGTTACGAGTGAAGCGCCAGTCATAGGTCTGCCAGGCCAGGCTTGGCCACGCGCTGTGCGACATCCAGAGCAAGAGGCCGTGACGCCCAATATTGTTAGCCTCAAACATAGCCCTGTAGCCATTGAAACAAATCAGCTGGGCATAACGCGAGAAAGTCTCGGCATCGGAAAGAGCCTCATCTCCGAAGCCCCGCCTGAGCATAGAGAGCAGAGAAGTATCGCCCTGGGCTCCGGTCCGGGTGAAATCGTGCTGGCCCCAGACATCGTCCGGCTTCCAGAGATGCTCAGGGGTGAGCATCAGCCTGAGGCTTTCGTAGACAGGGATGGACGGCATGCCCCTTTCGCTGTGGAATTTATCGGCAGGATGCTCGAAATAATAGTCCGGAGCCACGGCACAATAAGGTCCGTGGCCAGAGACTCCCTCCTCGGCGGAATTAGGGATGTAGAGGATGCCAGGATGAAGGGAGGAGACTGCCCCTGAGAGGGCGGAGTCCAGGGAGGCTGGCGGGTAACCCTCATTCCTGCCGCAATAAAGGCCGACCGAAGGGTGGCGCCTTACCCTCGATATCAGGTCGCGGGCGTTGTCCATGAAGAGAGCCTGGTCATCAGGATCCGGGCCGTCGGATGGATTGGCAAGCCAGAAATCCTGCCAGACAACGACGCCATATTTGTCGCAAGCCTCGTAGAATTCATCATCTCCGGTCTGGCCCACCCAATTGCGTATCATATTGAAGTTCATCTCCTTATGCAAAGCAAGAGCCTTGTCGTAGTCCTCTGCCCTGAAACGGAGATTATACTCGCTGAAACCCCAGTTACCTCCCTTAGGGGTCAGTCTGTGGCCATTGACATAAATCTTAAGTGAAGTGCTTTCGTCCTTATAGTCAAACTCTCTGATCCCGGCCTTCCAGCCCAGATGGCTTTCCATCGAGCCATCATCCGGGACGAACTTGAAAGAAGCATCGTGGAGGACAGGCTTCCCATAGCCAACGGGCCACCAAAGGGCCAGCCTCCTGTCCTTGAGCTCCGGGAAATCATCCGGGGCAAAGGTGAAGGTCTCCTCGGAAGAAGGGCCGAGAGTGATCTTCTTCGAGAAGCTTATGGTGTCTATACAGCCTGTGAGTTCTCCCGACAGAGGGGAAGATGAAAGATTCTTCACATCCACGGAAAAGGTCATGGAGGCGAGGGTGTCCGGGAGATTCAGACTGGTGCTCAGCAGAGGATCCGAGAGCAGCGCCTCTCCGACATTGTCGATGTGTACGTCATTCCAGATGCCGGTTTCACGGCCTCTCACAGTCGGTATCCAGTCCCAGCCGACAGAGGCATGGAAGGTCGGATTGTCAGCCCCGAGCATGCCTCCGTTGAAGTCAGGGCTTTCGGCGTTCTTTTCCTTCACCGCGCCAAAATGAGCCGGCTTGATTACATGGACGGCGATGTAGTTGCGGTCCCTGACGAGACTTGTGACATCGAAGGCGGCCCTCTTGAAAGCTCCCTCGATTGTGCCCAGACGGCTTCCGTTCATGAAGACTTCGGCCTTAGAGTTGATCCCGTCGAAGCAGAGTAGGCTGCGGGCGCCAGACTTTAGGACAGAGGGAAGGACGCCTCGGTACCAGAAGTCGCTGTTGAAATAGGACTCGGATATCTGGTTCATGTTGTCTCCTACAGAAGGGTCCGGGACTGCGCCTGCGGCTATGTAGCTGTAGAGAACCGTCCCCGGCACTACGGCAGGCAGCCAGCCCTCGTCCTTGAAAGAAGGAGAAGATAGTTCTTCCCCGCCGGCCGAAGTGAAGGAAGAGCGGCAGAGTTTCCAGGCGGGCTGAGGGGCGGAATGGAGAGAATCTTTCCCGAATATCTCTATTTCGCTGAGGGCAAAATGCCCGCTCTCGTCAGCTCCCTCCATGAACAGTCTGAGATAACGTGCCTTTCCTCTTAGGCGGAGATAATCAGAATCCGAAGGCATAGATGCAAGCCTTTTCCAGGATTGCGCATTGTCGGAAATCTCCACGTAGCATGTCTGGGGTCTGTGTATCCAGCTGAGCCTCAGGGCGGAAAAGCTTTTCTTGCGGCCAAGGTCGACATAGATCCATTGCGGAGCTGAATCCGCGCTCATCCATGCGCTTGTGAAAGTTTCTGAAGGTAGAAGATTCATACCCCTGGCCTCCTTGGAATAATACGGGCCTGTGTCAGAGGACTTTCCGAAAGCGGGGGCCTCCGTCAAGTCAACGGAGAAAATATCCCACCGGACCGCTCCCTCCATATGGAAATCGAGTCTTAGGTGGCTGAAGTCTACGGCTCCGCTGAGCGGAAGTTCAAAAGTCAGAGGACAATAGCGGCAGTCTATGGCGGAGGATTCTTTGTTAGGGTCATTGATCTTCACCTCTCCCTCCATGGGATCGGAAGGGAGACCCGCTCCTTTCGTCTGAGCCACGACGTAGAGATTATCTCCATTTCCGGCGCTGCATTTGAGCGACCAGCCTCCGGCCTTCCCGGAGAAGAAAACCCTTCCGACTATACGGAGACAGGAGGCGGAGAATTTCTGGCGGCTCCATCTGTAGTCCAGAAAATCCGTCTCCCCATAGAGAGAATTCTTAGAGAATGGGCCTCCGTCAAGGGTCCACTCTTTCTCTCTCCGAGGAAAATCTCCTGCCGCGGAAGATACCGAGAGCCAGGCAGGTTCGGCCCCTTCCTTCACTCCGTCAACTGAGAGCTGAGCGGTCAGATTGTAATCATAAGAAGAGGAGGCATAGGCGGCTTTGAAGAGGGCCAGATTGACTCTTTCCCCCGAGCATGACGAGAGGAAGGAAAGCAGAGCCAGGCCAAGGAATAGATTGACAGAGGTTTTCATGGCGGCGGAGGGTCAACGCTCTTTGCGGTCTTTTTTGAAAAAGTAAGATTTCTGCTGACGCTTGCGCTCCAGGTCACGCTCCACGAAGACGGGCTTAAGGGTGCGTGGGTCAAGTCCTGTATAGAACATCACGGAAGAGGCCGTCAGAGGCGTCGGCATGAAATCCTGGACCTGATCGAGGTAGACGCCCCTCAAGGCAGGCTGGCGGGAGAGCTTCTCCATATCGGAGAGATGGCAGCCCGGGTGGGAGGAGATGAAATACGGGACGATATCGGTCCTCAGACCGGCTTCAGCCGTGATTTTGTCGAATTCCGTGCGCAGACGGGCGAAAAGCTTGAAAGAAGGCTTTCCTATGTATTTCAGAACTTCCGGTTCGGTGTGCTCAGGGGCGACTTTGAGACGGCCCATGGTGTGATCCAAAATAAGTTCCTTAAGATAAGGGCGGGAGGTCTTGTCCACGTAGCCACTTTCGTTGAGGAAGAGGTCGTAACGGATTCCCGAGCCGATGTAGGCGTGCCTTATGCCTTTTACCTTCATGACGGCATGGTACATCTCCAGCACCTTCTCATGGCTCCGGTCAAGATTCGGGCAAGGGTTCGGATAGAGACAGGACTTCCTACGGCAGACCCCGCAGAGTTCCAAGTTCTTCCCTTGCATGCAATACATATTGGCCGTAGGTGCGCCAAGGTCGGAAATAACTCCACCGAAGCCTGGCAGATTAGTCAGGGCCTGGGCCTCCTTCACTATGGACTTGATGCTCCTGCTCTGGATGAACTTACCCTGCTGCATGGCTATGGTGCAGAAATTACAGCCTCCGAAACAGCCTCTGTGGGTATTGATGCTGAACTTGATCATGTCGTAGGCAGGGATGCGCTTTCCCTTGTAACGGGGATGTGGCAGCTTCGTGTAAGGCAGATCCCAGAAAGAATCCATCTCTTCCATGGTCGCAGGGGGATATGGAGGATTGACCTGGACATAGCCCTTGCCTAGGGGCTCTATCAGGGTCTGGGCATGGAGCATGTTGGCCTGGGTCTCTATAACCTGGAAATTCTCGGCCACGGCATCCTTGCTCTTCTGCTGCTCTTCCCATGAATGCAGGATTATGGCGTCTTTGGCCTTAGGTTTCCCGTCTGCCATGAAGGCGATCTGCGGAATCTGGCGCATCTGGTGGAGACTGCGTCCTGCCTCAATGGCCCTGGTCAGCTCCAGCATAGGTCTCTCCCCCATGCCGTAGCAAAGGTAGTCGGCTCCAGACCATTGAAGAATGCTTGGCTTCAAGGAATCTGACCAATAGTCATAATGGGTGAAACGCCGCATGCTCGCCTCGATGCCTCCGATGACGACCGGCACATCGGGAAAAAGCTGTTTGCATATTTTCGAATATACGGAGACGGCATAGTCAGGTCTGTGGCCATATTCCCCGTTCGGGGTGTAGGCGTCGTCATGGCGGAGGCGCTTCCATGCGGTGTAATGGTTGACCATGGAATCCATGGCGCCGGAATTGACTGCAAAATAGAGCCTCGGAGCCCCGAGTTTACGGAAGTCTCTCAGGTCATCCTGCCAATTCGGCTGCGGGACGATGGCAATTCTGTACCCATATTTCTGGAGCCAGCGCGCTATCGCGGCCGTCCCGAAAGAAGGATGGTCAATGAAAGCATCGCCACAGAAGAAGATTATGTCTATATAGTCCCAGCCCAGGGCCTCGACCTCTTTCTTCGAGGTAGGGAACATGTAGTCATTGTTTTCCATATCATTCACCTCCTTCATCAGAGTCCGACTCATCGAGCAGGGCGCTGGAAATTTCTTTCTTCGGATTAATGCCCTTGGCAGTAAGCTTCTTCATCTGGTTCACCAGATTGCCTCTTCCTGAGACGAGCTGGGCGCGGGCCTTATCGTAGCTCTTCTGCACAGTCAGAATCCGGGCGCCCATATCTTCGAAAGTTTCCGTGAATCCGGCGAATTTATCATATATGGCCGTAATGGTCTTTATCATGTCAGAGACATTCTTGGCCTGTCTGTCGCTCTGCCAGAAAAGGAAGACGATTCGCAGGGTGAGAAGCAAGGTAGAAGGGTTGCAGATCAGGATCTTCTTTCCGTATGCGTAAGTTATCAGATCAGGATCATTGTCGACCGCAAGCACATAGCTTCCCTCTACAGGGATGAACATGAGAATATAGTCCGGAGAGCCTTCGAAGGTCCCGGTATAATTCTTGGCCGAGAGTTCGTTGACATGTTTCCTGACAGATTCAAGGTGGGCCTTTAGATAGGCAGCCTTGTCTCCTTCATTTTCGGCGTTGCAATAATTGGTATATGCCGTGAGGCTGGTCTTCGAGTCTATCAGAAGGACGCCGTCGCGCATCTTCACGACCACATCGGCAATCAGCCTGCCATTTTCTTCAGTAGACTCGGACTTTTGGACGAAATAGTCGATATTTTCCTTCAACCCACTGTTACTTAGGATGTTGCTGAGCACTCCTTCACCCCAGTTACCCTGGGTCTTGGACTCCGAGCGCAGGGCCTTGGCGAGGCTTTCCGCATCCTTTCCCAAGCCCGTGGCCGTCTTGCTGAGTTCCTCTATCATGGCCTTCATGCCAGCCTCTTTCTCTCCCCTCTCTTCAAGGCCTTTGCGAAACTTCTCCTGAAAGTCGTTTATGCTGTCTTTCAATGGATTAAGCAGATTCACGAGGCTTTCCACATTCGTTTTCTTCATATCCTCCTGCTGAGCCTTGAGATGGTCGCGGCTAAGTTTGTCGAAGGCCAGCTTCTGCTGTTCCATCTGCAGATCGAAGCGTTGTTCGAGGGCGGCCTGGTTCTTCTCGTAGAAGTCCTTCTGCTCCTTAAGCCTCTTTTCCGCCTCTTCTTTCTGCTCATTCAACCTTTTCTCCGCCTCCTCCCTTTGCTCATTCAACCTCTTTTCCGCCTCCTCCCTTTGCTCATTCAACCTCTTCTCCGCCTCCTCCCTTTGCTCATTCAACCTCTTCTCCGCCATCTCTCTCTGACTCATCAGCTGCGCATCAGAAGCCTCTTTCATCTCCTTGAGACGGGTTTCGCAGTCAGTCTGAAATTCGGCCTTCCGCCCGGCCCAAGCAGCCTCGCCCACCTCCTTTTCCTGTTCCGCCTTCTTTCTGAGAGCTTCCGCGGCTCTCACCTTACCAGCCATCGCCCCGGCCACTCCGACAGCAGCCAAAGCAATAATTATCAACACTATAGTCAATATATCCATTTGTCCTTGCCACACTTGGATGTGACAAGGACAAATTTAACAATATAATCTGTTCCCTCAAAAGCGGAAAGGAAAACCGAAGCGCTTTGAACACCGGCTGCGGGGAGGTGAAGGCGGCTGGTAGGGGTGTCTTTTGGGTGTGCGTCGGGCGTGGGAATTGGCGGGAGGAGGTTACGGCGGTGATTCGGCAGTGATACGCCAAAGGGCCGCGCTTGGTGGCGCGGCCCTTTGGTGTGTGTGTTGTTTGGGTCGGTGCTTGTGCCGCACGTGACCGCTTAGAGTTGTCCGAAAACTTCTCGGGCTACATTTTGTCCGGAAGGCTGATTCCAAGAATATCCATGGCGGACTCGAGTACGCGGGCTATCTCGTCTGAAAGAGCGAGACGGGCAGAACGGAGAGCCACATCCTCTTCTCGGAGGATCTGGGTGTCATGGTAATACTGGTTGTAATCCTTTGCGAGATCGTAGCAATAATTCGCTATGACAGCCGGGCTGAATGAGGCTCCGCCCTCTGCAACCTTCTGCGGGAAGAGATTCAGAAGTTTGATGAGCCTTATTTCCTTAGCGCTGAACTGAATATCAGGCGCAATGGAGCCGAGTCCATAGGTCAGTCCCTGTGCGGAGGCCTTACCAAGGATGGACTTGATTCTGGCATGGGTATATTGGATGAAAGGTCCGGTATTGCCGTTGAAGTCGATGCTCTCCTTAGGATTGAAAAGCATAGTCTTTTTAGGATCAACCTTGAGTATGAAATATTTGAGGGCTCCGAGTCCTATCATATGATAGAGCTTCTCCCTCTCCTCTTCCGGCATATCTTCAAGCTTGCCGCTCTCCTCACTGGTAGCCTTCGCCTCCTCGTACATCTGGGCGATGAGGTCATCCGCATCCACGACCGTGCCTTCTCTTGACTTCATCTTGCCATTCGGAAGTTCGACCATGCCGTAGCTGAGATGGTAGATTTCATCAGCCCAGGCGAAACCGAGCTTCTTGAGAATCAGCTTCAGAACCTGGAAATGATAATTCTGCTCATCGCCTACGACATAGATATGGCTGTCAAGCTTGTACTCCGAGAACCTCTTCTCAGCTGTGCCGAGGTCCTGAGTGATGTAGACAGAGGTCCCGTCGGAACGCTGAACAAGCTTTCTGTCAAGTCCGTCAGCGGTAAGGTCGATCCATACGGAGCCGTCAGGGTCGGTCGTAAAAACGCCCTCCTTGAGCCCTTTCTGAACGAGTTCCTTGCCGAGAAGGTAATTCTGGCTCTCGTAGTCCACCTTGTCGAAGCTTATGCCCATGGCCTTGTAGGTCTCGTCGAAGCCCTTCAGCACCCAGTCGTTCATGGTCTTCCAAAGCTCGCGGACCTTAGGGTCGCCCTGCTCCCACTTGACCAGCATCTCGTGGGCGGCCTTGATGGAAGGAGCCTCCTTCTTGGCGGTCTCCTCATCCATACCCTTGGCCATGAGCTCCTTGACTTCC
Source organism: Bacteroidales bacterium UBA7258 (assembly GCA_002472565.1). Classification (GTDB taxonomy): domain Bacteria; phylum Bacteroidota; class Bacteroidia; order Bacteroidales; family UBA932; genus Cryptobacteroides. The sequence continues at coordinate 31,060 of DKSK01000024.1, forward strand.
TGACTGTAGATGTTGTTGAACTCCACGTAGTAGTCTCCCACGAGGTGGTCGCCCTTCTTGCCCGAGGACTCAGGAGTCTCGCCCTTGCCCTTCAACTGCCAAGCGAGCATGGACTTGCAGATATGGATGCCCCTGTCATTGACCAGGGTGCACTTTATGACATTGTTTCCGCAAGCCTTTAGGAGCCTGCTGACAGAATCTCCGAGGAGATTATTGCGGATGTGGCCGAGATGGAGAGGCTTGTTCGTGTTAGGCGAAGAAAACTCCACCATGATGTTCTTTCCGGTCTTTGGGAGCTGGCCGAAATTCAGGTCAGAGGCTATGTCCTTCAAAAGTTCCGCCCAGAACTTCGTACTGAACTTGATGTTCAGGAAACCCTTGACGGCGTTGAAAGACTCTATCTCCTCCACGTTCTGTTTCAGCCACTCTCCTATCGCCGCGCCGGTCGTCTCCGGAGCTGAATGGCTTATACGCAAAAGAGGGAAGGTGACCAGTGTAAAGTCACCTTCGAACTCTTTTCTTGTTACCGAAACCTGGAGCGCCGAGGGATCGGCGTCAGTATTGTACAGGGCCTTGATGGCCTTGGCGGCCTGGGCCTGGATGAATGATTCAGGTGTCATCTGCTCTATCCGAGATAGGTCTTAAGAAGTTTACTGCGGGAATTGGTCTTCAGTCTCCTGATGGCCTTTTCCTTAATCTGGCGCACCCTTTCGCGGGTCAGGCCGAAGCGCTCGCCGATTTCTTCCAGAGTCATCTCCTGGCAGCCGATGCCGAAGAAACTCTTGATGATGTCGCGCTCACGCGGACTGAGAGTCGAAAGCGCACGGTCGATTTCGATGCTGAGGGAATTCTTCATGAGGCCCCTGTCAGCACTCGGAGAGTCGTCATTAGGAAGCACATCAAGAAGGCTGTTGTCCTCGCCCTCGACAAAAGGCGCATCTACGGATACATGGCGTCCTGACACTCTGAGAGTGTCGGAGATCTTCTCCTTAGGGACATCAATCATCTCCGAGAGCTCCTCGTTCGAAGGCTGGCGCTCATTCTCCTGCTCAAACTTGGAAAGGGCCTTGTTGATTTTATTCAGAGAACCCACCTGATTGAGCGGAAGTCTTACGATCCTGCTCTGCTCGGCGAGAGCCTGAAGAATCGACTGCCTGATCCACCATACCGCATAAGATATGAACTTGAATCCCCTTGTCTCGTCAAATTTTTCCGCAGCCTTGATCAGCCCAAGATTACCCTCGTTGATGAGGTCCGGGAGACTAAGCCCCTGGTTCTGGTACTGCTTTGCAACAGAAACCACGAACCTCAGATTGGCTCTTGTCAGTTTTTCCAGGGCCTTCTGGCCCTCTACTCCGCCCTTTCTGATCTTTTGGGCAAGTTCAACTTCCTCTTCCGGCTTAATCAGGACTTCCCTTCCGATCTCCTGGAGATACTTGTCAAGTGAAGCACTCTCCCTGTTGGTGATCGACTTTGTAATCTTAAGTTGTCTCATCAATAAATATTACTCCTCATCTTTACCGAAGGCAAAGTAGGCGCGTCTGCCAGATGCGGTGAAACCGTCGATGACTACCGACCTCTTGGCCTTCTTAGCTATGTCTATAACATCCTGAGGCTTGGAAACAGGCTCGTCGTTGACATACTCGATGACGAATCCGGTGCTTCCGCCGGCGTCAAGCACCTTGCCGGGGCCGACACTCGTAATCTCGACGCCTCGCTTAAGGCCGAGCCTTGCGAGCGTCTCTTTCGAAGCGGTATTTATCTGTGATCCGTAAAATGCGACGGAGCCATCTTCGTTAACGCTTCCGGTAGCGGAAGAGGTACCCTTGAACGTAACGTCAAGCACCTTTTCCTTACCATCTCTGATGACGGTGATCTTAGCCTTGTCACCAGGGTGATAACTATTTACCTTTGCCTGAACTTCAGCAGCCGACTTGGTATCAACGCCGTCTATCTTGACGAGGACATCCCCCTTCTTGATTCCGGCCGCCTCGGCGGCGCTTCCTTTCTGAACCTCGTAGATATAAACGCCATTTCTTGAAGAAAGTTTCAATTCGTCTGCAATTTTGTCATCAATAGGCTGCATGGTGACTCCCAGCATGGCTCTCTTGACGGTTCCGAAATCAATGAGGTCCTCAACAACCTTCTTGACCATATTGGAAGGAATGGCGAAAGAATAGCCGCTGTAAGAACCGGTCTGGGAGATGATCGCGGTGTTGATGCCGACCAGCTCCCCGGTCTCGTCCACGAGGGCTCCGCCTGAGTTGCCGGGATTGACGGCCGCATCGGTCTGGATGAAGGATTCAATCTTAAGCTCGCCGTTGGAGTGCTGCATCTGGCGGCCCTTGGCGCTGACGATTCCGGCCGTGATGGTCGAACGCAGGTCGTAAGGAGAACCGATGGCCAGGACCCACTGTCCGAGACGAAGCTTGTCGGAATCACCGAAATTCAGGGTAGGAAGTCCCTGAGCGTCAATCTTTATAAGGGCTACGTCCGTGGCAGGATCCGTTCCCACGACGGTCGCTTTGTAAGTCTTCTCGTTATTAAGGGTGACCTCGACAGAAGTGGCATTTTCGACCACATGGTTGTTGGTCACGATGTAGCCGTCCGGGCGGATTATGACACCTGAGCCGCTGGCTTGCTGCTCACGAGTCTGAGGCTGGCCGAAACCCTCGTCGCCTCCGAAGAAGAAGCGGAAGAAAGGATCAATCTGAGAACTGTATTCAGTCTTCACGGTGACCTTCACGTAGACGACAGCGTCCACGGCCGATTCTGCGGCATAGGTGAAATCCGGATAATCATTTTGTGCCAGATTGACAGTTCTGTAAGAAGAACCGTCCGCGGCGACCTGCTGGACAGCCGCTGAGGAAGGAGTGCAGGCCTTCACTACACCGAAAGCCGTGAGAGCGGCGACGGCCGCTGAGGCGATGACAGTAATTACTGTTTTGCTCATGGTATTTTTCATTTTGACATTATTTTCTACAAAATCAGCCCGGATATCACCGGGCCTTATTCTGAAAAACAAAATATATGCCACTTCTATCCCTGAAATCTATGCAGACACCTGCTTTAAAACATATATGGCACCTTCTTAAAAATATGTGCGATACCTTACTTATAAGATGAGGACTGATGCAGGGAAGTTGAAAATATTTGCTACCTTTGTGAGTAGGCCCGGGAAACGCACGGCTATTCCGGCACAGACGCCCGGCCCATAGACTGAAAGACAAAATACTGGATAAATGAAACTGGTAATAACAAGTTCCGAGCTTCTCAGCGGCCTTCTGACAGTGTCGAAGGCCGTCCCCGCCAAGTCTGCCGACGCCATAATGGAGAATTATCTCTTCGTGGTCAAGGGCAACATACTTGAGGTCACGGGCTCTGACAAGGAAATAACTCTGCGCACCAAAATCGATGTAGAAAGGACAGATGAGGAAGGCAGAATGGCCGTTCCGGCCAAGCAGATCACCGAGCTTCTCAAGGAGCTGCCTGACGAACCGCTCGAAATCAGCACGCTTAACGACAGTTCCTTCGAAATCAAGTGGCAGAGCGGTTCATCCCAGCTTCCATATTTCAATGCAGATGACTACCCGGAGATAAAGATGGCCGGAGAGGATGCAGACAAGATTTCCATCCCGGCGGAGACCCTCATCGACGGAATCACGAGCACTATCTACGCCGCATCCGACGACCCGTCGAGGGCCATAATGAACAGTATCTACTTTGACATCACCCCTGACTCGACGACTTTCGTAGCCTCAGACCTCCAGAAGCTGATCTGCTACTCGACCGATGACATCAAGGCCGAGAAGACCTGCTCCATGGTCCTGAACAAGCGCCATGCCGCCATCATCAAAAGCGTGATTTCCAAGGAGGCCGGAGACATCTCGGTAACTTTCGACTCTAAGACGGCCGTCTTCTCCTATGACGGAACGCTTATTATCTGCAACCTTGTCGTGGGGAAATATCCTGCCTACAAGACCATCATCCCGAAGAACAACTCCAACGTTCTGCGGATAGACCGCCAGCAGCTTCTCAACACCGTGAAGAGAGTCTCTGTCTGCGCCTCGAAGGAGTCGAACCACTTGAAGCTCGACCTCAAGGCTGGCAGCCTGGAAGTTTCGGCCCAGGATGTAGGTTATGAAATCGAGGCACACGAGAAACTCGCCTGCCAGTACGACGGAGACGACCTGGTCATCGGCTTCAAGTCCACTCACCTCATCGAGATTCTCTCGAACCTTTCCTGCCAGGAAGTTGTCATGAGGCTTGCGGACAAACGCCGTTCCGCCCTTATCCTCCCTTCGGAGGAAGAAGCCGCCAACGAGAAAGTATTTGGCATCGTCATGCCTATTATGGTAAGATAGGACAAAGCATATGATTCTGAACCTCACGAGACCCCTGCTCTTCTTCGATATCGAAAGCACAGGCCTCAACATAGCTACCGACTCTATCGCCCAGCTGAGTTTCGTCAAGGTCTTCCCGGCAAAGGACGAAGACGATAAGAACCCGGAGATGAAGAAGACATGGACTCTGTGCCCATGGAATTACGAAAGCAATTGTCAGAGGCCGGTGGCTCCTGCCGCCAAGGCGGTGAACAAGCTTGAAGACTCCGAACTTGCGAAGTGTCCGAAATTCTACGAAGTCGTCGATGAGGTCATAAGCTGGCTCGACGACGCCGATCTCGCAGGCTTCAATTCGAGCAAGTTCGACCTTCCGATGCTCGCCGAGGAAATCGACAGAGTGATCAAGTTCAAGGGCCGCAGTGACATCGGCATAGATCTGCACAAGAAGACCATGGTCGATGTCCAGACCATCTACCACTACAAGGAACCGCGCAATCTGAAGGCGGCACACCTCTTTTACTGCCACAGCGATTTCGACGGTGCCCACAGCGCGGATGCTGATACCTACGCGACTTACGAGGTGCTGAAAGGGCAGCTGGAGATGTACAAGGACCTGAAGAACGATGTTGCCTCGCTCGCCATGGTGGGCAATGAGAGGCGGCAGGAGTTCGTGGATTTTGACGGGAAGCTTGTGCGTGACAAGAGCGGAGAAGCCGTTATCAATTTCGGCAAATACAAGGGAAGGACCGCCCGCGAAGTCTATCGCCTGGAACCGTCCTATTTCGCCTGGGTTTTCCAGGGAACTTTCAGCGAGGACACCAAGCGCCAGTTCGAACTGCTGAAGAGGCAGTTTGAGGAGGAGAAGAAGAAGCCGCTCTCGAAAGAACAGCTTGACAGCGCGACCCTCGACCTCCAGAAGCATTTCGGGCTCTGATGAACATCGCCCTCAGGACCAGCTCCGGCAGAATAGTGTTCCGGCCTGACACCACTTGGGAGAGGGCCAATGCCGATGTCTACCTGCCTGAGTTCGTGGACAAGGTTTCCTGGTCTCCCGTAGTTTTCGCAAGGCTGAGCCGCGCCGGAAGGAGCGTCGGCAGAAGATTTGCCTCAAGGTACTATGAATCAGCTGGTTTCGGCGTTCTTCTCTACCCGGAGGATATGATTGACGGGAGCCCTGAGGGCTATGCCGAAGCCTCATGCATCGACCATACTTCTTTCCTGCCCGATGTTCTTTTCACTCCGGAAGAGCTTGACAGCGGGGACTTGTTCACCATCACAAAGGACGGGAAGGAAATCTATTCCGCGCCGAGTCTCGGCAGGGCCGCGCTTGAGGATGCCATTCCTCCCGTCACCGAGAGGCTATATATCAGAACCGGGGACCTTCTGGCAGTGGAACTCGCGCCGAGGGCTTTTCTCACTTCTCGCGAGGAGGGCAACGCGGTACTAAGAGGTTACTTCGGCAAGACTCCGGTCCTCGACTTCAAAGTTATCGTAAGGTAGAGCGCGGCCCTGCCGGCCTTAATGTAATACGCGGCCTAGTCGACCTTAATATAATAGGTGAAAAGGGAGTCTTTGCCGGCGAAAATCGCGGCAAGGTCCTCCAGTATGAGATCTGGGCGCACGGCTCCGCTTTCCCAGAAATCATTCCCTCCACCGGCGGTCTGCTTCAAGATATTGTTGTACACCTTGGATATCTTGAATTTAGGAAACATAGGATCGCATGAATCCAGCTCCTTTCGTGTCCTGCACCAGCCGGGATTCAGCCAAAAGTCGGCAGAATCCGAGAGTGCGAACGCCTTCTCCATGGACATGGTAGAGGATTCCGTCTTTCCTGCTTCCGATCCCAAAATCTTGCCTCCCGCATCCCTGACTAGTCTGGCCATATAGCCGGAGCCTCCTGGCACATACCAGACTCCCCCGTATGGGATATTCATGAGCACCCTGGCCGTGTCCCGCCTGGCAGAAGCGACCTTTGCATTTATATCCATGTAATGGGTGGCGACTTCGATAAATGCGGAGTCAGCGCTATGCAGTCTGCCCGTCAAGGCACCGAAAAATCTGAGATATTCGGCCCTTCCGAGCGGATCATGCTCGAACTGGTCGTAAAGGGTGAAAACTCTGATTCCGAGGCTTCTGAGCTTGGAAGCGAACTGGGGTTCATGCGTTCCGATTCCATAGGCCGCCACGAGATCCGGATGCATGGAAACAATTGATTCATAGTCTATTGCAGGATCATATCCAACATCCTTGACCAGTCCCTCTTCATAGCGTTTCCTAAGCTTCTCATTGGAAATATAGTCAATTCCAGAGATTCCTGAAACCGTCTCCAGCGAGCCGACGAGGTCGAGGGCGGCGACATAAGAAGAAGACATGCAGACGATGCTGCCGAGGGGACGGGTGACGTCAAGTGTGTCCGGCGCCGCCCCGAAAGGCGAAATGGAGACGACCTTCGTAGAGGCCGAGTCCGCGATGACATCGAAATATTTGGCGAAGGTACAGTAGCCAGACCTTGGCTCCTCTATGCTCTTTTTGTCTCCGGAGCAAGAGAAGGAGATCAATGTGACGGCACATAGGGCCGCAAGTCCGAATCTTTTCATAACTTTGCAAAGATAGGAATTTAGCGTAATGAAATACGACAGGAAGACTCAAATGATGGATGCCGGAATGGCTTTTTTCGAAAGTCCTGAAGGCATGGGAAATGTAATGGGAATAGTGAAGGCCCAGCTGGAGTACTACGGCAAAGTCGTATCGGACTCTCAGATTGAGCCGGACAGCCTTCCCTCTAGCACCGGTGCCTTCACCTTCTTCATGGATTGGTCGTCTCCATGGCGGACGAGGTACATTTCCTGTCTTGTCGAGGATGCCGGGGACACGGGCAAGCAGGATGCGGAGGGCCGCCCTGTCCGCCGCTACGCAGTCTCATTCAAGGAAGGGAGCAGAAGTTCGAAGCTGCGGGCCTGCACTTATATCTTCATGACAGCCGCCTTCCTCTGTCTCATGGTCATGCAGAATTTCCTGCTTCATGGCTTCAGATTCATGGCGGGGTTCGCCTGCTTCGCCCTTGCCGCATACACCGCCTACCTCTGGTGCGTCCCGTCCCACAAAGCCCAGAAAACCGTCAAAGGGCTGATTGCAAGCCTCCTGAACTAGCACATCCTTATCTTCCGAGGCACTGCCCTACAGTACACTCAGTGGCAATTTTCCACGGACATAGTACCCTCTACAGCCATTCCTGCACACGGAGCATGCCCATGTTGGGCACAGCGTGTGCGCAAAGGGTGCGTGTTTGGAACTCTCGGAACTCAACTAGAAAATTGTTTTGGAAAACGAAGGAAATGGATTATATTTGCAGTCCTGATTTGCCGCTTTAGCTCAGTTGGTAGAGCGACGCATTCGTAATGCGTAGGTCGCGGGTTCGAGCCCCGTTTGCGGCTCCCGGAAAGAGGATGACTGAGTCACCCTCTTTCTTTTTCGCTTATGTCATCAGAGGATAGTCTGGCAAGACAATTCCAACCCTGTTTACCCGTAAAACACTTGGTGCACTTTCCAGCTCGCTTCCACCCCAGACTCGTTTCCGTCCGGGGTCGGTTCCACCAGGGGTCGGTTCCACTCGGGGAGCTGGCGTGGTTTTGGTTCAGCGGGCGATGGGGCCGCTACCGAGGAGTTCGTCGCAATCGTACCAAACGGCGAACTGGCCTGGAGTGATGCCGCGCTGAGGCTCATCGAAGAGCACATAGAGGCCGTTCCGCCGGCAGAGGAGAGTGGCATCCTGAAGCGGCTGGCGGTAACGGATGCGTACACGTAGACGCCTCATCTCTCCAGGCTCCATGGCCAGATCCGGTCTCAGCCAATGGACCTCATCGGGAGAAAGCCTCAGGCATGACCTTGACAGTCCTTTATGAAGATGCCCCTCGCCGACATAGACGAGGTTCTTCTCCATGTCGTTGGCAATGACAAAGACGGGATCCTTATGGCCGCCGATTCCAAGCCCCTTATGCTGGCCGACGGTATAGAACTGAGCCCCGTCATGGGTCCCGATGATCTTGCCATCCGGATTATCTTTCCAACGGGTCTTTTTGACATGATGCTTGCCCGACCTGAAGGTTTCCTCCTCGAAAACGATGGAAGAGTAGCTGACAGGCTGGCTCAGCCGGAACAGGTCTTCGTCCGAAAGGGCGGAAACCTTGTCCATGCAGAAAGGCGAAGGCTTCGAACAGCCACCCTCGTTCTCAGGATTCCCCATTACCCAATGCTCCCGTATATCATTTACCTTAAGGGACTTGACTTCGGAAACATAGTCAGTAACCATGGCCGCCTCCCTACCCTGCGGCATCAGCGAATCAAGCGTCCGCTTTTCGAAAAGATATTGCGGATCATGAGAATAAAAATGGTCATAGACCTCGACCACAAAGCCCTCAGACGGCTTGAGCTTCTGCTTAAGAAATGTAGGGAGGTCAACCTTTCCGATGAAGCAGATTCCCTGAGAATCCTTTTTCTCGGCCGAAGGCAGGTCAGCCTCCTTGGCTATACGCCTGACCTCTGGCTTGTCCATTTCCCCAATAGGGAAAAGGGCCTTGGCAAGTTGGACTTGGCTGAGCTGGCAAAGGAAGTAGCTCTGATCTTTGTCCGGATCGGTACCGGCGAGAAGTCTGTACATAGGTGTCCCGTCCGCATTTTCAGCAGGTGTCCCGTCCGGATCCATGGCTCTGTCTTTGCGGCAATAATGTCCGGTAGCCACCATGTCAGCCCCCATTTTCTCGGCCACCTTTAGAAAGGCGTCGAACTTTATCTCTCTGTTGCAGAGGACATCAGGATTGGGAGTACGGCCTTTTGAATATTCATCGAACATATAGTCGGCCACTCTGGAGCGGTACTCCTTGCTCAGATTCACGAAATAGAAAGGAATCCCAATCTTCCTCGCCACCATCTCGGCTACGAAGCGGTCCTCCTCCCATTCGCAGTCTCCGTGCAGAGTCACATCCGCATTGTCCCAGTTCTGCATGAACATGGCGAAGACATCATAGCCCTCGCGCTTGAGCAGAAGAGCGGCTACCGAGGAATCGACTCCCCCGGAAAGTCCGATACATACTTTTATTTTGCTTTTGTCCATCGCCTTGCAAAGATAGTCAAATTCACGATGAAGATAAAAGGCTTCAGGTTCATAGGGACTTGGCCGCTGACTGGCCGGCGAGAAGACCGGTGCTGAAGGCCGTCTGGAGATTATAGCCGCCAGTGTCAGAATCGACATCCAGAACCTCTCCGCAGAGATAGAGACCCTTCTTCAGCCGTGACTCCATGGTCTTGGGAAAAATCTCGTCAGTATCCACCCCGCCCGCCGTGACCACACAACGCTCATAACCGACATAGCCGGCGATAGGAAAAGGCCATGAAGTCAAGGCGTCAACGAGGCTCTTGATATCCAGATAAGCCTCGTTCTTACCACGGCGCTCCAGAAGGCCTGGAAAGAATGCTGTGAAACCGGGGATGATCTCCCAAGGCATAAGTTTTCCGAGAAGGACGCGAAATCTTTCTTTTCCACCCAGCTTGGCGCTCCTCTGATCCTTCCTTATCTCGTCCCAGAGCTTGCTAACCCTCGCGGCGAGTTCCCCGTGGTCCACTCCAGGCTTGAGGTCAACGGAGATCTCGGCTTTTCCGCCGTTGATGAGGGCCTTGACACAGGCGCGGCTGAGCTCGAAGCCCAGAGGGCCCTCGATACCCCCGTCCGTAAAATCCAGGTCACCGAATTCCTCCTGCACCGTTGAGCCGTTGACCGCAAGGCTCACTCCGACATTCTTCAGCGAGCAGCCGCAGAGGGCCTTGCCTAGTGCGGAAAGCGCCTCGGTACGGTCGATATGCCACTTCAATTCAGGCTCGCCGGCACTGTCGCGATGGTCGAAACCCTTCGGAAGAGAAGTATCGGTCCTGCGCGGGGCGGGGAGCTTATAGCCCGCGGGCACAAGAGCAGTCAATGAAGGGAAGGTAGGTTTCAGGGTGTGGCCGAATGCCTGCGCCCAGGCATAGCCGTCCCCCGTACTGCCGGTAACAGGATAGGAAAGTCCTCCGGTAGCGATAACCAGACGCTCCGCCCTCCACGAACGGGCATCCCCACAGGTGGCCACGAATTTTTCTCCGTCAATAGACACACTCTTCACCTCGCAATCAGTAAGCAGTTCCGCTCCCGCATCGATGACGGCTTTCTTAAGCGTATCCACAACGTCAGAAGCCCTGTGAGACTCCGGGAAAGCCCGCTCTCCCCGCTCCACCACAGTGGGCAGGCCTCTGGCCTGAAGAAAGGCGATCATTTCGGAAGGAGGAAAATTATAGAAAGCCGGACGGAGGAAATTAGACTTGGTCCGGATATGGGACTGGAAGTCATTCCAGTCTTTGAGATTCGTGAAATTACAGCGGCCCTTGCCCGTGATCATTATTTTACGGCCGGGACGCGGCATCTTTTCAAGGATGGTTACGCGGGCCCCGGACCCCCTCGAGGCTCCAAAGCCGGCCATGAGCCCAGAGGCTCCGCCGCCTATTATAAGAATATCAGTATCCATGGAAAAAAATATAAAAAAAAAGAGAGGGACCTCACGGCGCCTCTCTTTCCAACGTTTACTTACTAGTAACTATCTGTATTAACTCTATTGCGAACGCTAAGGTCGCGCTTTTTTTTGAATTTGCAAACTATTCTCGCAAGAAAAAGCTGAAAATATCAATAATTTCTACCTTTTTATCATTTTTGGGCCCATCAGCGAATAAAATTAGGAAATCCAAGGCAGATTTCCTACCTTTAATCCGGATCGGCCGCCACCTTTGCGGTGGCCGAAAACCAACAGACATCAACAACCACAGACATGGAACCGATCATCGAATGCGTGCCTAATTTCAGCGAGGGACGCGACAAAGAAGTAATCAGGAAAATCACGGAGGCCATATCCGGGGCCAAAGTCTTTGACAAAGACGGCAAGGAAGAAAGGGTCAAGGTCCTAAACGTAGATCCGGGAGAAGCGACGAACAGGACTGTAATAACTTTCGTCGGACACCCAGCCGCAGTTCTTGAAGCCGCCTTCCAGGGCGTCGTCAAGGCAGACGAACTGATTGACATGCGCAAACACCACGGAGCCCATCCACGCTCAGGAGCCTGCGATGTCTTGCCGCTGGTGCCGGTATCCGGAATCAGCCTTGAAGAATGCGCCCGCCTCGCCCGCTCCCTGGCGAAGAAGATTTACGAAGAATTGGGCGTGCCTTGCTATTGTTATGAGGCCGCAGCCTTCAAACCGGAAAGGAAGAATCTGGCCGTCTGCCGGGCCGGAGAGTACGAGGCTCTGCCCGAGAAAATCGCAGACCCTCTCCGCGCTCCCGACTTCGGTCCGAAGGAGTACAACGAGACCGTCGCGAGGAGCGGAGCCATAAACGTAGGAGCCAGGAATTTCCTCATAGCCGTGAATTTCAATCTCAACACCACTTCCACCCGCCGCGCCATGGCCGTGGCCTTCGACGTCAGGGAGAAAGGGCGCAAGAAGCGCGAGGGAGGAAGCCTGACCGGCAAGGTGATCAAGGACGAAAAGGGCCAGCCGGTATGGGAGCCGGGTACGCTCAAAGGTTGCAAGGCAATCGGCTGGTACATAGATGAGTACGGGATAGCCCAAGTCTCCATGAACATAACTGACATCGACACCACCCCTCTCCACAAGGCCTTTGACGAGGTCTGCAGGGCGGCATCGGCAAGGGGTCTGAGGGTGACAGGAACCGAAATCGTAGGCCTGGTGCCGAAGAGAGTTCTCGTCGAGGCCGGCAAATACTACCTGGAGAAGCAGCAGAGGTCCCTCGGAATCGCAGAAGAAGAAATAATAAAGATAGCTGTCAAGTCCATGGGGCTGGACGACCTAAGGCCTTTCGACCCTAAAGACAAGGTTATCGAATACATGATGGAGGACCCGGCCGAGGTGGCGATGAAGGAAAGGCTTGTCAGGATGAGTCTCAAAGGCTTTGCTGACGAGACGGCTTCGGAATCCCCCGCCCCGGGAGGAGGTTCTGTATCGGCATACATGGGAGCGCTCGGAGCAGCCCTCGGAGCCATGGTGGCGAATCTTTCCGCCCACAAGAGGGGCTGGGACGAGCGCTGGAAAGAGTTCTCGGATTGGGCTGAGAAGGGCCAGGCCATAAAGGAAGAGCTCGTAGCCTTGGTAGACGAGGACACAAGAGCCTTCGCAGCCATCATGGATGCTTTCTCCCTTCCGAAGGACAGCGACAAGGCAAAGGCTGAACGGGACGCGGCCATCCAGAAGGCGACGATGAACGCGGCCATGGTGCCTCTCAGAACCATGAAAGCGGCATACAGGGCCTTCGAGGTAGCCCAGGCCATGGCGGAGAAGGGCAACCCGAACTCTGCTTCGGATGCCGGAGTCGCTGCCATCGCGGCGAGAGGAGCAGTCCTCGGCGCCTATCTCAACGTGAAAATCAACGCCTCCTCTCTCTCCGACAGCCAAGAGGCAGAAAAGCTGATCGGAGAGGCCGGGGAAATAGCGGTCAAGGCCGAGGAGATGGAGAAGAAAATTCTGGGCATCGTGAATAAGTCTATTGAGAATTAAAGTTCCGCATACAGAATATTAAATCTTGCTTAGAGAAATGACTGATTTTCAGAAAGAAATACTTGAGGGCATTCCTCAAGACAGGCTTCCTGAAGCGAAGCCCTATGAGGCCAAGATCAACCACGCTCCGAAGCGTAAGGACATTCTCAGCCAGGAACAGAAAGCCCTCGCCCTGAAGAACGCGCTGAGGTATTTCCCGGCTAAATTCCACGAGACGCTGGCCCCGGAATTCGCCAAGGAGCTAAAGGATTACGGAAGAATCTACATGTACCGTTTCCGCCCGTCCTACGAGATCTACGCCAGGCCGATTGACCAGTACCCCTGCAAGTGCCGTCAGGCCGCGGCAATCATGGCCATGATCCAAAACAATCTGGATCCCCGCGTAGCCCAGCATCCGCATGAACTCATAATCTACGGCGGCAACGGAGCCATATTCCAGAACTGGGCCCAATACAGGCTGACCATGAAATATCTTGCCGAGATGACCCAGGAGCAGACCCTTGCCATGTACTCCGGCCATCCGATGGGGCTTTTCCCGAGCCGGAAGGACGCGCCGAGGGTGGTTGTAACCAACGGCATGGTCATTCCTAATTATTCTTCGAAAGACGATTACGAGCGTTTCAACGCCATGGGTGTGTCCCAGTACGGCCAGATGACGGCCGGCTCCTATATGTACATAGGTCCGCAGGGTATCGTCCACGGCACCACCATCACCGTGATGAACGCCGCCCGCAAGCAGCTCAAAGCAAGGGGCATAGAAGGGAGCCGCGAGAATATGAAGGGCCTGCTTTTTGTCTCCGCCGGCCTCGGCGGAATGTCCGGCGCCCAGCCTAAGGCAGGGAACATCGCCGGAGTTGTCAGCGTTATAGCCGAAATCAATCCTCTGGCCGCACGCAAGCGCTATGAACAAGGCTGGGTTGACGAGCTCCACGACAATCTCGACGAACTTATTCCGCGCATACGCAAAGCCGTCTCGGACAAAGAAATCGTCTCCCTCTCTTATGTGGGTAATGTCGTGGACCTCTGGGAAAGACTCGTCAAAGAAGACATCCATGTAGACCTCGGCAGCGACCAGACTTCGCTCCACAATCCTCTCGCAGGAGGCTACTACCCTGTCGGACTTTCCTTCGAGGAAGGAAAGAGAATGATGGCGGAAGAGCCAGAGAAATTCAAGGAAGCGGTAGAAGCCTCCCTGCGCCGCCAGGTAGCGGCCATCAACACCTTGGCGGAGAAGGGTATGTATTTCTTCGACTACGGCAACGCCTTCCTGCTCGAAGCGTCCCGCGCTGGGGCGGACATCATGGAGGGAGGCCATTTCCGCTACCCTTCCTACGTCCAGGACATAATGGGGCCGCTCTATTTCGACTATGGCTTCGGCCCATTCCGCTGGGTCTGCATGAGCGAAGACCCTAAGGATCTCGCCAAGACCGATGAAATCGCCGCGGCGGTCCTCCACGAAGAAGCCCGGACGGCTCCGGAAGAGATCCGAGGCCAGATGCATGACAACATCCATTGGATTGAAGAGGCGGCGAAGAACAAGCTTGTGGTCGGTTCCCAGGCGAGAATCCTCTACGCCGACTGCGAAGGGAGGACGAAGATAGCCCTCGGCTTCAATGAAGCGATCCGCAGGGGTGAAATCTCCGCCCCGATAGTCCTCGGCAGGGACCACCACGATGTCTCGGGCACAGACTCCCCATTCCGCGAGACTTCCAACATCTATGACGGCTCCCAGTTTACCGCCGACATGGCGGTCCAGAATGTCATCGGAGACGCTTTCCGCGGCGCGACATGGGTATCCATCCACAACGGAGGCGGAGTAGGCTGGGGTGAAGTGGTAAACGGAGGCTTCGGCATGGTCATCGACGGTTCCGAAGATTCAGCCCGCCATATCAGGGAGATGCTCTTCTGGGACGTGAACAACGGCATCGCTCGCCGCAGCTGGGCCCGCAACGAAGGCGCCGGCAGCGCAATCAGGAGAGAGATGGAACGCACTCCGGAGCTTAAGGTCACTCTGCCGGAAATTGCCGGAGAGGATCTCGTAAACAAGGCAATCAAGGAAATATTCTGAAATATGTACACCATAGATAATTCTCACCTCAGTCTCTCCAGAATCGAGGAGATAATGGAAAAACACGAAGAGCTGGTCCTCGGAGAGGAGGCCGTCCGCGCCATCGAGAAGTGCAGGGCCTATCTTGACCGGAAGATGGAAGACATCGGAAGGCCGATCTACGGGGTCACGACGGGCTTCGGCTCGCTCTGCAACGTGAGCATACCTGAAGACAAGCTTTCTCGGCTCCAGCATAATCTGGTCATGTCCCACGCCTGCGGGGCAGGAGAGAAGGTAAGACCTGAAATAGTTAAGCTCATGCTTCTGCTCAAGGCCAAATGTCTTTCCTACGGACATTCCGGCAGCCAGCTGGTGACGGTCCAGAGACTCGTGGACATGTTCAACAACGATGTTCTCCCGATAGTCTATCAGCAGGGTTCCCTTGGAGCTTCCGGCGACCTCGCTCCCCTCGCCCACCTCAGCCTTCCGCTCATAGGACTTGGCGAGGTGCTCTACAAGGGAGAGGTGCGCCAGAGCGCAGACGTCTGGAAGGAGCTGGGCTGGGAGCCGATAAAGCTTCAGTCCAAGGAAGGACTCGCCCTGCTGAACGGCACACAGTTCATGAGCGCCCACGCCGTCTGGTCTCTGATCCGGAGCAAGAAGCTCTCGGAATGGGCAGACAAGATAGGAGCTATCTCCCTCGAAGCCTACGACGGCTGCATCGAGCCTTTCCTGCCTCTGACGCATCAGCTTCGCAAGCACAAGGGACAGATGGACACAGCAGAAAGGTTCATGAAACTGCTTGAAGGAAGCGAACTCATCAAGATGAAGAAGGAGCATGTCCAGGACCCTTATTCTTTCAGGTGCATCCCTCAGGTTCATGGTGCCGTGAAAGACAACATCCGCTACGTGGAATCTGTCATCGAGAACGAAATCAACTCCACGACGGACAATCCTAACATCTTCCCTGACGAAGATATGATAATCTCGGCTGGCAATTTCCACGGAGAACCTATTGCCATACCTATGGACACCCTCGCCATAGCCATGTCAGAGCTTGCGAACATCTCGGAAAGGAGAATCTATCAGCTGATTTCAGGAGGAAGAGGTCTGCCTAAGTTCCTGGTAGCCAACCCGGGAGTCAACAGCGGCTTCATGATTCCCCAGTATACGGCCGCTTCCATCGTCAGCCAGAACAAGATGTACTGCTGGCCGGCGTCCGTAGATTCCATCCCGTCCTCCCAGGGCCAGGAGGACCATGTCAGCATGGGCTCAAACTCCGCCACCAAGCTGGTGAGAGTCGTGGAGAACTGCCGCACCGTACTCGCCATCGAGCTCTTCAACGCGGCCCAGGCCCTGGATTTCCGGCACAGGCTCTCCGCGAGGAAATCCTCTCCAGCTATAGAGAAGCTTTTCGATGAGTATAGGAAGGTGGTTCCATTCATCAGCGAAGACGCCTACATGCACCCTCTAATCGAGAAAAGCATAGCCTTCATCAGCTGACTATGGACCTGCTGATCAAGAATATAGGTCTGCTGGCAGGCATCGTTCCAGAGGGCTTTCTCCGCAAGGAAGGCCCTGCAATGGACAAAGTCATCTGTATGACGGACGCCTATCTCAGAATCGACGGAGAGAAGATAAGCGACTTCTCCTCCATGTCTGCTCTCAGTGAAAAAGCCACAGCCTCCAAGATCATTGACGCACGCGGCGGGATTGTGATGCCTGCCTTCTGCGATTCCCACACCCACATCTGCTTTGCCGGAACAAGGGAGCGGGAATTTATCGACAAGCTGAACGGGCTGACTTATGCCCAAATCGCAGAGCGTGGAGGCGGGATACTCAATTCCGCCGACCTCCTCCACCGCACATCCGAAGATGAACTCTATGCACAGACCATGGAGAGAGTCGGAGAGATGACGGCAAAGGGGACCGGGGCCATCGAGATAAAGAGCGGCTACGGCCTCAACACAGAGGACGAGATGAAGATGCTGAGAGTCATCCGCCGTGTAAAGGAGACTTCCCCTGCCTTGGTTCGCGCCACTTTTCTCGGGGCTCACGCCATCGGCAGAGGCTGCACTCACGAGAAGTACGTGGACCTTGTCTGTGAGGAGATGATACCTCGGGCCGCCGGAGAGGGTCTCGCCGACTTTGTCGATGTCTTCTGCGAAAAAGGTTTCTTCACCGTGGAGGACGCGGACCGGATAATGAGCACCGGCGAAAGGTACGGCCTTGTTCCGAAGATTCACGGGAACCAGCTGGCTCGTTCAGGCGGAGTCCAGATCGCCGCCAGACACAACGCTCTTTCCGTTGACCATCTGGAAGACACCGGCGAAGAGGAAATCGAAGCGCTGCGAGGAAAGAGGACAATGCCGACCATGCTGCCGGGCTCCTCATTCTTCCTCGACATGCAATACGGGAAGGCAGGGGCCTTCATAGACGCGGGCCTCGGACTCGCTCTTGCAAGCGACTATAATCCCGGCTCCTCACCTTCCGGAGACATGCGCTTCGTGATGGCCCTCGGCTGCATCAAGATGAAGCTGAGCCCTGAACGCTCATTCAACGCCTGCACCTTGAACTCCGCCTACGCCATGGGGGTCTCCGACATCGCAGGCTCCGTGACACCGGGGAAACTCGCCAACTTGATAATTACCAGACCGCTTCCTACCCTCTCCCACATCGTTTATTGTTACGAAAGCCCTTTCATCGCCCACGTTCTGCTGCGTGGAAAAGAGATATAGGAATAACTTTCGCATAATAAAGAAAGAGCGGGACCCTTCTCACAAGAGGGATCCCGCTCTTTTATTCGATGTTTTCCGCCTTATTCTTCCTTGCGTTGTTCCATAAGCCGTAGACCTCGCTGACATTTCCGGCAGTCACGAAAGAATGCAGCTTATTGACCTTGATGAAATTAAGAACATGGGCGAACTCATCCTTGGTAAGCAGAGACTGGATTTCAGTATGAGTCTCACCTCCGAAACCGCCCCTCACCTCGTAGAGGGTGCAGCCACGCCGCAGATCATTGATTATGTAGGAGCGGATCATTTCATAATCATCGCTGATTATGCAGATTCGCTTACGGCGGTTGAGCATGGCAGTGAAATGGTCAACCGCAAGACCGTTGATCCATGTGCCGATGATTCCGATGACCACCAGCCTGAAAGGATTCACGGCGAAGGCTGTCAGGCAGATTACCACACCAGAAACAGTCACCGCCTCTCCGATGTCGATATTGGCATATTTATTCAGGATTTTGGCTATGATGTCCAGGCCTCCCGAAGAGGCATTGATCCTGAAGAGGATGGTCTGCGCCACGCTGATGATTCCGACGAAGCAGAGGAGGTCGAACCAGATGTCGCCCATGACGGAAGTTGAGCCCTCCGCTATGAACTTTGACGCAGGCAGGACCTTGTCCAGCAGGTCCATCAGAGGGCCGATGATGAGCGAGGTATAGATGGTCTTCGCTCCGAATTCCTTACCCAGCGTCACCCAGGCAAGGAGAAGCAAGAAGGCATTGAGTACCAGTACGAGAGTAGAGACCTTTATGGTCACGCCGAAGACGCCGCCCAGGTCCGACAGGACCATGGCGAGCCCGGCGGTAGAACCCAGGACCAAGTTTCCAGGAATAAGGAAGAAGTTCAGGGCGAAAGCAGAAAAGAGCATCGCCAGAGTCATCACTATGAGGTCGCTCCAGAACTTCCATGTGGTGAACGGCCTGAGCAGGTCTCCGACGTTCATAGCCTTCCTGAAGAATTTCCGTCCACGGAATTAAGCAGACGCCTGAGTCCGTGTACCAGACGCCTCAGACCGACCGCAAAGGTCTTGTGCTGAGTGGCCAGATTGATTCTGATGAAATCTCCGTCTCCATACATGGAGCCGGCATTTATCCAGACAGCTTCATGGGCATAGAGTTCCTCCTCCACCTGAGTGCTGGTGAGCGGAGAGGTGCCGCGCCTCGTAAGGGCCTTGATGTCCGCCCAGGCAAGATAGGTTCCTTCAAGCTTGACAACCGGAAAGTCCGGCAAGTCCTTTGCGAAAGCCTCGCAGAGGGCAAGGTAGTTTCCATGGACATAAGCGTTCATCTGGTCCAGCCACTCCTCACCTTCCTTAGTGAAGGCCGCCTCCATGGAGATGGGGGCGAAGGGGCTCACATCGCAGACTTCATTGACATTCAGGGCCTTGTCGATGTCCTTGTGCCAGGCGGGATTCGAAGTCACTATGAGGGCGAACTGGAGACCCGCTGTATTGAAAGACTTGCTCGACGAAACCAGAGAGATGCAGTTTTCCTGGTCGATGGCGGCGAAAGGGGTGTATCTGCATCCCGGACTGACAATCTCCGAATGGATTTCGTCGGAGAAGACAGCGACTTTATGCCTGCGGGCGATCTCCGCGACCTTGGTCATTTCCTCCGACGTCCACACTCTCCCGGCAGGGTTGTGAGGGTTGCAGAAAATCATCAGTTTGGCTGCCGGGTCGGCACATTTTTCTTCAAGATCAGAATAATCAATCCGGTAAGTCATCTGCCCGTCCTCCCGGACATAGGAAAGCCGGCTTTCCAGAAGCCCGCAGCCATTGTTTTTTATCGAGGAATAGAAGCAGTTGTATACAGGAGGCAGAATCACCACCTTGTCACCTGGCTCCGTCATGGCCTTTACGACGGCCGAGAGGGCCGGGACTCCTCCGAGAGTATATAGTATCCAATCTTTCTCGATTTTCCAGCCGTGCTTTTTGCCGAACCAATTGACGGCGGACTCATAGGTCGAGTCCGGGACGTGCTCGTAGCCGAAAACGCCATGATCAAGGCGTTTCTGGAGGGCGGCCTTTATGAAAGGGGCGCATTCGAAGTCCATGTCCGCCACCCAGAGCGGAATTACATCGGAAGCCTTGAAGCCAGCCCCCTCAAGAGAAGGGTCAGCGGCATTGACTCTTACGCCATGGAGTTCGGCATCCCACTTCACGCAGGAGCTTCCGCGGCGAGGGATAATCTTGTCAAAATCGTATACCATGATCTCGGAAAACTTTATTTTTCGACAATCTCAGAAAATTTCGATCTTGCAGTCTGCAGGAGCCTTGATATTCTCATCAAGGATAATCTCTCCGTAACTGTGGGCCTTGATCAAACCCGTACGCGGATTCTTGACCGAAGTTATACGGCTGTTCACTTTAGCCTGAACATCGGAATATTCAAAAGCAAGGTCGGCGTCCTCTTCCATCACGCAATCCTCCAGCACCAGATTCTCGGCATAGCACAGAGGCTGGCTTCCACTGATCTTGCAGCGAACGAGACGGAGATTTTTGGAATACCAGCCGAGATACTCGCCATTGATTTCGGAATCATAGACAGTCACATTCTCCGACATCCAGAAGGCATCCTTGGTATTGAGGATGGAATTGCGGATTTCAGTATTCTTCGTATACTGGAATGAATAGTTGCCGTCAAGACGGAATCTATTGATTTTCACGTTGTCGCAATACTGGAGGATATAGTCGGCGTGGTCGGCGCTCACGTTGTCGATGTCAATGTTCCTGCACTGCCAGAGCGTTTCTGCAGCACTCGGAATCTGCACATTGCGCAGCTTGATTCCGTCCATCTCACGGAACATTTTCGGAGCGTCCACCCAAGTGTCCTCCATAGTGCAATCCTTTGAGTACCAGAGAGCTGCACGTGCACCTCCGGTAAAGAGGCAGTGGCGCAGAACAAAGTGATCACAGCACCAGAATGGATATTTTCCCTCGAAAACACAGTTATAGGCCTCGATGTTGGAAGTTTCTTTGAGGGCGGATTCGCCCCTGTGAATCTTCACGCCTTCAAGATAAAGGTCGTGCTTACAGTAAAGGGGCCTTTCCCCCTGAAACTCTTCGTTGATAATCTTCTCCATATTATTTTTCTTTGGTATTCTGCAAATTTACTGATATTTCAATTTCTTTTCCATCCATCTGCCGGATTTCAGCCTTGCAAGGAAGAGGAGGCCCCTTATGTTGAGTTCCAGGCACATAGCCATCCAGAATCCGATAAGTCCGAACTTCGGAGTGAAAATCAGGGCCAGAGGGATGCGGATGAGCCACATGGAACCGAAATTCAGGAAGGAAGGGATCAGGGTGTCGCCTGCTCCCGTCATGGCACCGTTCGACACTATGGATACGGCGTAAAGCGTCTCAGCGAAGGCTTCAAGTCTGAGACATTTGGCCCCGAGGCTGACGACTTCCGGGTCTACGCTCAGCATGCTCATCAGAAGGGTGGCGAAGATGAACATCAGCACCGCCATGAAAGACATTATCGCCGCCCCGAGCCAGACCGCCTTCGTAGAAAAGGCTCCGGCAAGATCCCGGCGCTTTGCACCAAGGCTCTGTCCGACGAGGGTGGTGGCTGCGTCCGACATCCCGTAGCCAGGCATATAACAGAAGCTTTCCGCAGTCACGGCGAAGGAATTGGCGGCTATGGCCACTGCTCCAAGCGGGGCTACTATCACCGTGCTTGCGATATAGGCTCCGCGAACGATTATGTTCTGAAGCCAGAGCGGTCCAGTGATGCCCAGAGCGTTTTCCAAACAGACCCGCGTCGGGCGGAACGAACCTTTTTCATGGGCTATCGCAAGTTCCGGCGACTTCACCAGAAGGAAGTAGAGTCCCGCGACGCAGCCGAGACATTCGGCGATGCCGGTTCCCAGGGCCGCTCCCTTGATGCCCAGAGCGGCGCCAGGTATGGTGAAGTCAAGTCCCAGGAGGCTGATTTCCCGGGTAGGGAAAATCAGCAGGAAATTGAAAATCACGTCCATGGCGCACATGAAAACATCTATCAGACTTGGTATCTTCATGTTACCGCTGCATGAGAGTGTGGCTCCGCAGAAAAGGGTCACTGCCAGGGCTGGCAGGAAGGCCACGTTGATTCTGAGGTATTGTCTCGCGCCTTCGGCTATTTCGCCCTTGCCGCCGAGCCAGCCGGGCAGAGGTCCGCTGATAGAGAGCGCGAAGAGCGAGACGAAGATACTGAAGACCAGGACGCTGACGAGGCCCTGGCGGACTACCTGCCTTGCGGCGTGCAGATCATTAGCTCCGATGAGATGGGCGACCTGCACGGAGAATCCGTTGTGGACTGCTGTGCAGAAGCCTACCAATATCCATGTGGTAGTGGCCACAAGGCCTATCGAGGCCGAGGGGACGGCGCCGAGTCTTCCGACCATGGAGGCATCGATAAACTGGAGCATGATGGATGCCAGCTGAGCGAGGATGGCTGGTGCGCACAGGAGCATGATAAGAGAGTATTGCTGGCCACGGGCCATCTGCTCTCCACCACGCAACATGCCCAGGAGGGAGTCCTTGCGGCTGATTCTCGCTGTCGCTTCCATCACGGCAAATGTACATAAAAAAGTCCGACATAGCTAATGTCGTTCCCTGATTATGGTTGACTCGCGATTTTCCTCCGCGAACCTGACAAATGCAAGGAGAGCAAAGTTCGGAGTGTGCCGAGGAAGCACAAAAAAGAAGGCGGCTCTTTCGAGCCACCTTCTAAATGTTTCAAAGACTGTGATTACTCAGCCTTGCCGTTGGAGCCGAGAACGTCGATGATCTTGTGCTCGTAGAGCTTCTTCATCTCATCACGGGCAGGTCCGAGGTACTTGCGAGGATCGAAGACACCTGGCTGCTCGTCGAAGATGCGGCGGATGGTCGCGGTCATGGCAAGACGGGAATCGGAATCGATGTTGATCTTGCATACGGCAGACTTGGCGGCCTCACGAAGCTGCTCCTCCGGAATACCTACTGCATCAGGAAGTTTTCCGCCATGAGCGTTGATCATGTCAACATACTCCTGAGGAACGGAAGATGATCCGTGGAGAACGATAGGGAAGCCTGGAAGCTTCTTCTCAATCTCATGGAGAACACCGAAGGCGAGTGGCGGTGGTACGAGGCGGCCGGTCTTAGGGTCTCTTGTGCACTGCTCAGGCTTGAACTTGTAAGCTCCGTGGGAAGTTCCGATGGAAATAGCGAGAGAGTCGCAGCCAGTCCTCTTGGAGAAGTCGATCACTTCCTCAGGACGAGTGTAATGGGACTGCTCGGCGGAAACCTCGTCCTCAACACCGGCGAGGACTCCGAGCTCGGCCTCAACGGTAACGTCGTACTGATGAGCATAGTCGGCAACCTTCTTGGAGAGGGCGATATTCTCTTCGTATGGAAGAGCGGAACCATCGATCATGACGGAGGAGAAACCGAAATCAACGCAGCTCTTGCAGAGCTCGAAAGAATCACCATGGTCAAGATGGAGGACGATCTGAGGATGCTCCCAGCCAAGCTCCTTGGCATATTCTACAGCACCCTGCGCCATGTAGCGGAGGAGGGTCTGGTTGGCATAGTTACGTGCGCCCTTGGACACCTGGAGGATGACAGGGCTCTTCAGCTCGGCGGCAGCCTGGATGATGGCCTGGAGCTGCTCCATGTTGTTGAAGTTGAATGCAGGAATGGCATAGCCACCCTTGATGGCCTTTGCGAACATCTCACGGGTGTTGACAAGACCGAGTTCCTTGTATGATACCATAATTTAATTATGATTTAAATGTGCTATTTACGAAGGCTGAAGTTTCCGCTCCGCCTTTTGCAGGCGCAAATTTAATTAAATTTCCTCAAAATGCCTACATTTGTATGAGCATAATAGACCATGGACAACAAAGTTCTCATCTTTTCCGCACCGTCGGGATCCGGCAAAAGCACCATCGTTAACCACCTGCTTTCCCTGCATCCGGAAATCGAATTTTCGGTTTCTGCGACTTCCAGGCCTCCCAGAGGACAAGAGGTCGATGGGGTCGAGTACCTTTTCTACACTCCTGAGATTTTCAGGGCGCTGGTAGACGATGACAAATTCGTTGAGCACGAGGAGGTCTATCCCGGAAGATATTACGGAACGCTCAAGTCGGAGGTCAACCGCATCTGGGCGAAAGGCCACGTGATCATCTTCGACGTTGACGTCAAGGGAGGAGTCAATCTCAAGAAATACTTCGGAGAGAAGGCCTTGTCAGTTTTCATCCAGGCCCCTTCAGTGGAGGTTCTGCGCGAGAGGCTGGTGAGCCGCGGGACTGACAGCCCGGAGCAGATCGCCCAGAGAGTGGCCAAGGCGGCGGAAGAAATGACCTACGCCCCAAAATTCGACCATATTCTCATAAATGACGATCTGGCGGCAGCCTTCAAGGAAGCCGAAGAGCTCGTAGACAAGTTCCTCCAGGCCTGAGGCAGCCATGGAAATCGCCGTTTATCCGGGTTCTTTCAACCCTCTTCACATCGGGCACCTGGCTATTCTGGAGTATCTGACTCATGACGAAGGTTTCGACAGTGTCTATCTCATAGTCTCGCCGAAGAATCCGATCAAGACGACTATCTCGGCGGATTCGGCCCTGGAGCGCTACCAGGCGGCTGTCGAAGCGGTGCGGCGCCATCCCGGACTCCGGGTGAGGGTGGATGACATCGAGCTTAACATGCCGCCTCCCCAGTACACGATCCGGACTCTGGAAGCCCTCAGTCTTAGGGAGCCGGAGAATAGGTTCACGCTTATCATGGGCGCCGACAATCTCTGTCTTCTCAGGCGCTGGAGAGAATACCGGAAGATTCTTACCGAATACGGGGTGGCAGTTTATCCCCGAGAAGGCTACGACGAGCAAGCCGCGGCCGCGGATCTGCTCAGAGAAGAGGGCGGAGACAAATATTGCATCCGCCTTATCAAGGCGCCTATCGTTGACATTTCCTCTACCGAAATCCGCGAGGGTCTTGCCTCCGGGCGGGACATGTCGGAATATCTGATGTAAATTTTCTGAATCAAAGCCCCCGCACCACGCCGTCAAGGTACATCTCCGGCGGCTAAGGGGACGGAAGAAGGGACGGACTATGGTCTGGAATAGGGCGCGGAGGGTGGCTGAGAGGCCGGGAAGAGAGGCTGAATCGATTTTTATTTAAATTTTTTATTAATCTTCAGAATTTCTTCCTATCTTGCCATAAGACACAATGAACCTATTTTACCAAATAAGAGTCAAGCGAGTGCGTTACTCTGTGTTCTCATTGACACGGAGCGACGCTGACGTACTCACTGCCTAACCTAAAGTTTTCAGTGTCTGATTCGCGGAAAGTCAGGTCAAGTTTTCCGGATAAAACAACAGCAGATAGTCACAAAATAACCAAATCGAGATGAGAAAACATCTTCTCATGGCATGTGCGTGCCTTTTCGTATCATTCTTTTCGCATGCGCAGACCCGGACGGTGAGTGGAACCGTCCTTTCAGCATCCGACAATTCCCCTGTAGCCGGAGCCTCGGTGATAATAAGCGGAACCAAGACAGGGACAGCCACCGACATAGACGGGAACTTCAGCATCCCGGTAAAGGCAGGCGAGGGGGTGAGCCTGGAATTTTCCAGCATAGGATTCAAGAACCTTTCGGCCGAGGCCAGGGACGGCATGAAGGTTTTCCTCGTCCCTGACGAAACCCTCCTCGATGATGTCATCGTCGTCGCCTACGGAACCGCGAAGAAAAGCAGCTACGCCGGCTCCGCGGTCAGGGTCGGCGGCGAACAGCTCCAGGGTCCTTCCAACGTGAACTTCGAGAGCGCCCTGAGCGGCAAGGTTTCAGGACTCCAGATAACATCCTCTACCGGACAGCCAGGAAATATGCCGAACCTCAGGATCAGGGGAATCGGCTCCATGAACGCAAGCAACGAGCCCCTTTATATCATCGATGATGTGCCTGTCACCTCCGGGAACGGAGGCCAGATGAGCAGCCGCCTCTACACCACCAACAGCCTGCTCAACTCCCTCAATCCAGAGGACATAGAGTCTATCTCCGTGCTCAAGGATGCCGCCGCGTCTTCCCTCTACGGGTCCAGAGCCGCCAACGGAGTCATCATCATCACCACCAAACGCGGCTCAGGCAAGCCACT
The DNA here is from genome assembly GCA_002472565.1 of Bacteroidales bacterium UBA7258. Taxonomy (GTDB): domain Bacteria; phylum Bacteroidota; class Bacteroidia; order Bacteroidales; family UBA932; genus Cryptobacteroides. Next base: position 56,942 of record DKSK01000024.1, read on the forward strand.
CGTCACCCTCAACGCCTCCGTCGGCTTCACTCCTTCATGGGCGACAGACAATTACGAGACGGCCAGCGTCCAGGAGAACGTGAACATGCTCTATTCCGTCTTCCATGATTACCAGACCCAGAGCAAGGGGGCTTCCGACGATGTGGCCTCGGCCTACGCCCTCAAGCAGCTCAACAGAAGGTTTAACCGCCATGGCTACCAGTTCAGCACCCAAGGAAGCGGAAAATATGAGAATGTCATCATTTCGGAATATGACAACTCGGGCCGCGGTGGAAAGTATTTCGACTGGGACGACGCCTATTTTCGCACGGCGGTAAGCCAGAACTATGACCTCTCCGTCAGCGGGTCCACCCCTACGGCCAGCTATTACACCTCCCTGGGTTACACTTCCGAACAGGGCAGGCTGAAAATCAACAGTTTCGAAAGAATTTCCGCAAGAGTGAACGTCAACCAGAAAGTCGGCAAAGCCGTCGAACTCTTCACCAGGGCAAGCTACGCCAAGTCCACGAAGAAGGGCTACAACGACTCAAGGAACACCGGAGCCAACTTGTTCATGCAGACGAGGAATCTGCTCTGGGGCCTCTATTGGCCGACAGACTACAGCACCGGAGAAGACTGGACCGCCCGTTATGGAAGCTACGCCCAGAACAATATCTACTATAACAAGGAGTGGGACAACAGCTCGAAGACCAATTCCTCCTCCATTTCTGAAACGTTTACCATTCATCTTCTCCCCGGATTGGATCTCAAGTCCGTTCTCTCATACGACAACAACACCGTGAGGGAGAGCATCTATTACAGCGCAAAGCATTTCAATGGTTCCGCCACGAAAGGCTCCATAGATGAGATGAGGACAATCTACGAGAAGACAGTGTCATCCACTACCGGCAATTTCACCCGTAGTTTCGGCAGCCACAGCATCGGCCTCATGGCTGGCTTCGAGGCAGAAAAGAACAAGACCGACTTCACCAGATCTTCCGGAGAAAACCTCGCCATAAGCACTCTCCACACCGTAGCCTCTGCCGGATCCTACTCCGCCAACGCCTACAGCTGGGGGAACTCCCTCCTCTCCCTCATCTCCAAAGCCGACTATAACTGGAAGGAAAAGTATTTTGCCTCGGCCTCCTACCGCAGGGACGGCTCATCCAGGCTCAGTCCTGACACTCGCTGGGGCGGCTTCTGGTCTCTCGCGGGTGCATGGCGCCTCAGCCAGGAAACCTTCATGAAAGAGCAGGATGTGGTCAGCAATCTCCGCCTTCGCGCCTCCTACGGAAAGAACGGCACCCTGCCGAGCGACAATTACGGCTACATGAACCTCATATCCTACGTCTCCCCATATATGGGAGAACCTGGAGGAAGAATCACCACCCTCGGAAACAGCGGAGTCAAGTGGGAAACCAGCTACTCGTCCAACATAGGCCTTGATTTCGGCCTCTTCACAGACGCACTCAGCGGAAGTGTCGAATATTTCAACAGGGATTCCAGGGATCTTCTCCAAGACGTTCCTATTTCGCTCGCCACCGGATTCAGCACCACCCTCGAAAACATCGGGGAGATCAACAACCACGGCCTGGAAATAGAACTTAACGGGACCCTCATGAACAGGAAGAACCTTACATGGACGGCAAGCTTCAACACTTCCTTCCTTAAGTCCTCTGTCACCAAGCTTTACAACGGGGCTGACATTATCTGGGAGGACCCGACCGGAGGTGACGGCCGCGCCCAGTTCATCTACCGCGAAGGAGAGTCCACCCTGGCCTTCTACGGCTACGAGTGGGCCGGAGTTGACAAGACCAACGGAAAGAGCGTCTATTTCGTAAACGATCCCAAGGACAGAGAGGCAGGAGACTTCATCTACAAAGGACGCGGAGCCACCTATGACTACCGCAAGGCAAACTACACGGTCATCGGAGACGCGACACCTTGGGCAAGCGGAGGCTTCGGCACTCAGCTCAATTTCATGGGCTTCGACTTCACCGCGAACTTCATCTACAAGCTCGGAGGAAAGCTCTATGACGGAGCCTACAAGGATGTCGCCGATGACGGCTACTATTGGGAGAGGATGAGGGCGAAGAGCTACTACAAAAATATGTGGACTCCGACCCATACCGACGGCACCGAACCTGCGCTTTCAGGCCTTGACCTTACCGACGCCATGCAGTACAGCAGCCGTCACCTCAAGAGCGCCACCTTCCTGAGGCTCAAGTCCGTAATCCTGGGCTACACCCTGCCATCGACGCTCACCCAGAAAATGTTAATCAGCAAGGCCCGCCTCTGGTTCAGCGGAGGCAATCTCCTCACCCTTTCGAAATACAAGGAAGCCGATCCTGAAGTTAATCAGTACGGCACAAGGGGCTGGGAAACCCCTATCGGAAAATCCTATGTTTTCGGCATTGACATCAATTTCTAGGAACCATGAAAAATTTCAGACTCATCATAACTGTTCTGCTTGGAGCCATCCTCACCTCTTGCAACGGCTTCCTTGACATGAACCCTACAAACGCTTCGAACGCCTCCAAGGCCATCGGCTCTCCTGATGACGCCCAGGTCTCGCTCAACGGAATCATGAGGGGAATCTCAACCTCATCCCTCTACGGCCGCCGCCTCTTGCTATACGGGGACGTGAAAGGCGGAGACGTGACCATAGTCTCGACCGGGAGGGGCGACGACGCGCTCTATGAATTCAATCACACCCCTACTTCAGGCACCTATTCCGGCTTCTGGCAGGGACTCTACAATGCCGTGATGCAGGTCAACACACTGCTGAGGAACATCGATAATTGCGAGGCCTCCGGAGTGGAAGGCTTCGACTGGTACAAGGGTTCAGCCCTTGCACTGAGAGCCATGTTCTATTTCGACCTGACTCGTCTCTACGGACTTCCGTACAACATGGACAAGAGTTCATACGGAGTTCCTGACATCACAGAGCCTCTCGGAGCCATGGCCCAGCCTACGAGGGCCACGGTTGAAGATAATTACAAGCGGATCACGAGCGACCTTGACCAGGCCGTACAGCTGATGAGTGGGAACAAAGCCCATATAAACGGCTTCATGGACTATTATGCTGCGCTTGCTGAAAGGGCGAGGGTGAGGCTCTTCATGGACAATTACTCCGGAGCCCTCGAAGATGCCAGAAAAATAATAGAGAGCGGGGTCTTCACCCTTTACGAGCCTTCGCAGTGGGTGGCTTCATGGTCGGCCCAGAACGGCTCGGAATCGATCCTTGAACTCGGAATGGATTCAGAATCCAATCTCGGCTCCTCCTCACTCGGCTATTATTATCTGCGCCTCCAGCAGGTCAGCGGAGCTTCCGGCTTCTTCGTAGCAAGCGACTATTTCCTCAACAGACTCGGGGAAGACCACGATGATGTGCGCTGGGGCGTCATGGACCATGACGAGACTTCAGCGGCCAGACTTGGCAGCTGCTACAAATATGTCGGAGGGACCTCTCTCAAGGGCGACGGAAAGGAATCTTTCGCCGCAGTGAACATAAAACTCATCCGCCTTTCCGAAATCTATCTAATAGCCTCCGAATGTGCACTCAGGGAGGGCGACGCCTCCGCGGCCGCCGCCTATCTCAACGCCATCCGCCGCCGCTCCCCTTCCCTATCTCCCTCCGACGCCTCCACCGTCAGCCTGCAGATGATTCTCAACGAAAGGAGCAAGGAGTTTTTCGGCGAGGGCCTGCGATTCTTCGACCTCATCAGGCTCAACCAGAGGATAGAGTTCAATGATGATTTCCAGAACGTGCCTATCTCCACGAGGAGCAAGGTAATCGACAGGACTTTCAGGAAAATAGTGCTTCCTATTCCTCAGGACGAAATCAACGCCAACCCGGCCATAGCGGACGAACAAAATCCGGCTTACGTGTAGGGCCGGCGGAGCCCTTCCGCCGTAATTGCAACCAGGTTGAATGAATAAATTGATAAATTTGCGGCATGAATTTGAAAGAGATAAGAGACGCGACCTTTCCGGACTGTCTGATAAGGAATATTCTCAGCCGTATCTGCGGCAAGTGGAGCCTTCTGGTTCTCTACACCCTTAAGGGCAGGGGCACCTATGGAAATGCTTAATATACAAGATATTATGCCTAACAAAATTGCAAGAAGAAACTTCCCCGTAGTTGGGATGGGCTGCGCCTCCTGCGTAGCCAGGGTTCAGAACACCCTAAAAGAGCAGAAGGGCGTCGCGAAAGCCAGCGTAAGCCTCGCCTCTAACATGGCGCAGGTGGATTATGACCCGGCCACCGTAAGCCCGGCCGACCTCAAGAAGGCCGTCCAGGCAGCCGGCTACGACCTCATCGTCGACGGCGACGAAGACTCGGCCGACGACGAAGCCGACTCGCTCCAGGAGGACCATTTCCGCTCTCTGAAGCGGGACATGATTTTCTCCGTAATCCTGGCCCTCCTGATAATGTTGCTAGGAATGGGATTCGGAGACTTTCCTTACAAGGGCTGCGTACTGCTCTTGCTCGCCACTCCAGCCGTCTTCTGGTGCGGACGCAGGTTCATCGGCACGGCATGGAAACAAGCCAGGCACGGGAGCTCCAGTATGGACACGCTCGTCGCCCTCTCTATTCTGATCAGCTATTTCTTCAGCCTCTTCAATCTGCTTTTCCCAGGCGTTTGGACCGGCAGAGGCCTTGTGCCTCACCTTTATTTCGAATCAAGTTCCATGATCACTGCCTTCATCCTTATCGGACGCGTCCTTGAAGAAAGAGCCAAACATGGCACGACCAAGGCCATAAGAGACTTGGCCGGCCTTCAGCCGAAGAGCATCCACATCTTGGTCGGAGACACCCTCATGGTCAAGCCCGGGGAAAGGATTCCTGTCGATGGAGAAGTCGTCGAGGGTGAGGGCTACGTGGACGAGTCCATGCTGACAGGCGAGCCTGTGGCTTCCTACAAGGAAGCTGGCTCCAAGGTCTGGGCCGGGACCATGAATCAGAAAGGCAGCATCACCGTCAGGGCTGACAAGGTCGGAAACGAAACCATGCTCTCGGCCATAGTCAAGATGGTCAGGGACGCCCAAGGATCCAAGGCCAGAATTCAGAACCTGGTCGACAAGGTGGCTTCGGTCTTCGTTCCTGTAATCATAGGAATATCCATCCTCACCCTCGTCTGCTGGCTTGTCTTCTCCAGCCATGACGGACTTACGATGGGTCTCTTGGCGATGGTGTCAGTCCTGGTCATCGCCTGCCCTTGCAGCCTCGGCCTGGCTACACCTACGGCCCTGACCGCGGGAATCGGGAACGGAGCAAGGCACGGAATCCTCATCAAGGATGCTGACAGCCTGCAGGTCGCCGGAGAGATTGACTGCATGGTCTTCGACAAGACGGGTACGCTCACGGAGGGCAGGCCGGCTGTTTCGGATTCATGGTGGAATGGGTCTGCAGGAGAGGAGGAAAGGGCTGTACTGCTCGCGATGGAACGCAAGTCAGAACATCCTCTCGCCGGGGCTGTGGCCGCCTTCCTCGAAGAAGCTGACAAAGGCGGGCACGAAGGGGCCTCCGGTCTCGATGGCTCGGCGGAAGCCACGGTGAGTTCTTTCGAGGCAGTCCCGGGCCACGGAATCAAGGCCGTCTACGGTGGCAAGACCTACTACGCAGGGAACGAAAGCTCCTCTGAAGATTCTTCCGAAGGCAACTCTCTTGCCACCAAATGGAAGACAGAGGGTAAGTCCCTGATTTATTTTCGGAAAGACTCCAACCTGGTTGCCGTACTAGCGCTGGAAGACAAGATAAAGCCGAGCTCGATCGAGGCCGTGGCCTCTCTCAAGGCTCTCGGGGTCGAGACACTCCTTCTTACCGGAGACAACAAGGACGCCGCCAGACACGCGGCCTCTCTCGCCGGAATATCTAAGATCAAAGCCGGTGTGCTGCCTCAGGACAAGGAAGCCTACATCGCCGCCCTCCAAGCTGAAGGCCACAAGGCCGCCATGGCCGGCGACGGCATCAACGACAGCGCGGCCCTCGCCAAAGCCGATCTCAGCATAGCCATGGGCGGCGGGAGCGACATCGCCATGGATACGGCCATGGCCACGATCGTTTCCTCAGACCTCCGCAAGACAGCAGATCTGATAAAGCTCAGCCGCAGGACCAGTAAAATCATCAAAGAGAACCTGTTCTGGGCCTTCATCTATAACGTGCTCGCCATCCCGGTGGCCGCCGGAGTGCTCTACCCGGCCTTCGGCTTCACCCTCAGCCCGACGATAGCCTCCGCCTGCATGGCCCTCAGCTCTGTCTGTGTTGTCACCAACTCCCTCCGCCTGCGCTAAGGGCAGGAACGCTTCAAAGCGGTAATACTATATGAAAGAGGGATGGCCTTTCGCGGTCATCCCTCTTAATTAATATCTGTCTTGCAAGGTCAGGCGATGCTCATAACGGCCTCGGCGATGGAATTCAGCTTGGTGTCGGCAGTGTCGGCACGGCTGGCAAGGATGCATGGAGCGGTAGTTCCGACAAGCATTCCGGCCTGCTTCACGCCATCGCAAAGCTTCGAATTGCTCTTCCAGAAAACATTCGCAGATTCGATGTTAGGGAAGACAAGCACATCGGCGTCACCGGCGACATTGCTCTTGAGCTTCTTGATCTCGACGCTTTCCTGGTCAATCGCGACATCAAGAGCGAGAGGACCGTCGGCGATGCAGCCCTTGATCTGTCCGCGCTCAACCATCTTGGCGAGAGCCGCGGCCTCCATGCAGGCAGGCATGGAATCAAGAACCTGCTCCGAAGCGGCCACGAAGGCCACCTTCGGAGTCTGAATGCCAAAGCTCTTCGCAACCTTCACGATATAATTCGTCATCTTCATCTTCTGACGGAAATCCGGAAGAGGAATCACTGCCATATCGGTGATGAAAATGAGCTTGTGGTACCTTGGATTCTCGATGACGCCAACATGGCTGAGAAGCCCCTTCTGAGGAAGAAGGCCCTCCTCCTTGTTAAGAATGGCGCGAAGGAACTTGTCGGTCGAGCAGAGGCCCTTCATGAGCACGTCTGCCTGGCCGTCATGGACCATTTTGACAGCGGTCGCAACAGCCTTGAGCTCTACAGGCTCGTTGACGATCTGGAACTTGGCTGCATCGATGCCGGCATTGGCGCAGACATCCTTGATCATGGCCTCGTCACCTACCAGGGTGGCCTTGACGAAACCCATATCCGAAGCCTTGGAAGCGGCCTCTATGGAATGCTCGTCGACACCCCAGGCGACAACCATCGTCTTGCAGGTGCCTCTTGCCTTCAATTCAGCGAAAACGTCTGAAAATGTGGAAATCATGGTATAAAGTTTTAGTTAATCGTCGAGAGTGTTTACGATGTGCATTGTGTCGCGGGCTATGACGAGCTCCTCGTCGGTGGTGATCAGGGCGACCTTAACCTTGGACTCAGGGGTGGAGATGATGGTGTCCACTCCCCAGGCGGTGTTGGCTTCATAGTCGAATTTCAGGCCGAGATAGCTGAGATTCTCGCATACACGGCGGCGGAGACGGCTGTTGTGCTCGCCGATTCCTCCGGTGAAGACGATGAGGTCGACACCGTTCATGGCCGCCACGTAGCTTCCGATGAGCTTGATTACGTCATAAGTCATCATCTTCAGGGCGAGCTTTGCCCTCTGGTCGCCGGAGTTCGCGAGCTCATCGAGTTCACGGGCGTCCGAGGTCTTTCCGGAAATGCCGAGGAAACCGGACTTCTTCTGGAGAAGGTCGGAAAGTTCGTCAGGAGACATAGGCTCCTTCTTGAGGATATAAGGAATGATGCTCGCGTCAATGCTTCCGCAGCGGGTGCCCATGATCATGCCCTCAAGAGGAGAGAAGCCCATAGAGGTGTCGATGACATGGCCGTTCACGATGGCGGTCACCGAACTTCCGTTCCCGATATGGCAGGTCACGATCTTGGAATTCTCGAAGTCAAGTCCGCAGAACTTGGCTCCCTTCTGGGCGACGAACTGGTGGCTGGTGCCGTGGGCTCCGTAGCGGCGGATGTCGTATTTCTCGTAATACTCGTATGGAAGGGCATACATGTAGGCGTATGCAGGCATCGTCTGATGGAAGGCGGTGTCAAAGGTCACGACCTGAGGAACATCAGGAAGGACGGCCTTGATGGCGTTGATGCCCAGGATATGGGCAGGATTGTGGAGAGGGGCGAAATCCGCGCAGATTTCGATCTTCTTCATCACGTCGTCATCGACGAGTTCGCTCTTGGAGAAATACTTTCCTCCCTGAACTATGCGGTGGCCGACAGCCTCAATGTCGTCAAGAGACTTAAGGACTCCTGTCTTAGGGTCGACGAGAGCCTCAAGGATGAGCTTCATACCCTGGGCATGGTCCTTTATAGGAAGATCCTTCACGATCTTCTCTTTTCCAGCAGCAGTGAACTGGAGACGTCCGACCGGGAGTCCGATCTTTTCAGCGATACCTTTTGCGATGACATCGAAGACATCATCGTTCTTCATGTCAAAAAGCTGGTATTTGATGGACGAGCTTCCGCAATTGATGACAAGAATAATCATTTCCAGAAATTTATGTTAGACCGTATTAAAATTTCAAAAAAAACCTTCGCAAAGTTAGCAAAGTTTAAGTACTTTAGCAAAAGAAGTAACTAAGCTGTAATACTCTCTATAGCGGGTAATGAAGGTGGCGAAAGACATAACGGGGCTGTCGCTTCCCTTTGCGGCCGGGATTGCCGCCGGAAGCCTCATTTCGGGCGCCCTTGCGCCCCGCGGCCCTCTTCTCTGGCTCCTCAGTGGAGGCGCCTGCCTTGTCTGCGCCTTTCTGCTCGGACTCTCCATGAGTAGGAAAACAGATTCATGGCGCCGTCTTCTTCTGCTCTACCTTGCGTCAGGCTTCTTCTGCTCGAGCGCCGCCTTCCTGGGATCGCCGGCGGAATCAGTCCGGAAAGACCCCGTAAGAACGGCGGCGTTGAACTCGGCGGAGAAAATGAAAGAACTTATAGCCGCCATCCCCTACTCCGACCCTTCGACCGCGCCCCTGGTCACCGCCCTGACCACCGGAGACAGAAGCGGACTTTCCAAGGCAGTGGTAAAGACCTTCAGGGAGAGCGGCGCCTCCCACATCCTCGCACTCAGCGGACTTCATCTCGGGATAATCTACGTCCTTCTCCTCTGGGGCACAGCCTTTATGGGGCACTCCCCCGCCGCGAGAAAACTGAGATTCGGAGCCGTGGTTTCGCTTTCATGGTTCTACGCCCTGGCGACAGGATCCAGCCCGTCCATAGTGAGGGCCGTCCTCTTCATAAGCTTCAACGAAATCGCCAGACTCCGGAACCTTAAGCAAGAACCGCTGAGGGTTCTTTGTTCCGCCCTCACCCTCCAGCTGGCCTTTGACCCGCTGCAAATCTCCTCGGTAGGCTTCCAGCTAAGCTACCTTGCCATGACCGGGATCTTCATCCTCTTCCCGAAGATGAAGGCTTGGTATCCTGGCGAAGAGAAAGGCTCGATTCTACACATCTTCAACCTGCCACGCCGTATCTGGAACATGGCAAGTCTGGGCATCTCATGCCAGGTCTTCACGGCTCCGCTCGCCTGGTATTACTTCGGAACCTTCCCGGAATATTTTCTGCTGACAAACCTTATCGCCATGCCGCTGACAAGCATCCTCATGACCCTGTCCATCATGACCATCCTGCTCCGGTGGCTTGGAATCTGTCCGGCCGTGATGGTGTTTCTGAATGAAGAAGCGGCCATAGCTCTGCAAGGGGTTCTGGCCGTAATATCATCGATGTAAAAAATCGCGAGGCGTTTTTAAGCGGAGGCTACCAGCTTCCCGAGGCTCCTCCGCCACCGAAACTTCCGCCTCCGAAACCTCCGAAGCCCCCGTTGAAGCCGCCTCCCCAGCTTGAGCCGCTGTCCTGGAAACCGCCTCCGAAAATAGGGCCGACGTAGACCTTCCGGTTCCCGCCGCTGCTCCCGGAGCCACCGGAATTATTCTTGTTCCTGTACTTAAGGATAAGATAGAAGAAGAACACGAACAAAAAGGCCAGAACGGTGAGTATGGCCACGTCATCGGGATCTCTCCCGTTACGGGAAGCCTTGATTTCTCCGCTGGCAAGGCCCATGAGCCTGAGGCAGGCGTTGTTGACCCCGTTGAAATAGTCCCCTTCTTTGAAACTCGGGATCATGATGTCGCGGATGATGGCCCAGCACTCGGCGTCAGGAATGGCACCTTCGAGGCCATAGCCGACCTGAATGGTGACTTCGCCTCCGCTGCCTTCAGTCTTGGGCTTGACAAGGACCACTATTCCGTTGTTGAAATCGGAACTGCCCACTCCCCAGCCCACGCCTATCTCCCTTGCGAAATCCGCGACTTCATAACCTCCCAAGTCATTGACGGTGACCACGGCGATCTGATTGGAGGTGCTGTCGTCGAAGTTAACCAACATGGTCTCGAGAGAGGCGGTCTGCATCGGGGTGAAAATACCAGCAAGGTCGTTGACCAGTCTCGGGGGATTAGGGCGGGCAGGAATAGCGGAAGAAGCCGCGGCGGAAAGAGCGGCGAAGAGGCTTGCGCAAAGCACCAGCGCAAAAGTTCTAAACCTTCGCATCATCTTCTGCATCATCGTCGTTGAAAGAGATGTCATTCGGCAATTCATTGACATCGTCCTTTGAATAAGGGAAATATGCCTTGAGCTTACGCCCGGTCATCTCGACAGCCTCCCCAAGCCCCTCCGCATAGAGGCCCTTGGAGAAATTTTCTCCGATGACCGCGACCACATCCTTCCAGAAGCCGGCCGGGACCTTGGCATTGATGCCACGGTCACCTATCACGGCGAACTTGTGCGAGAGGGAGGCGACGTAGATCAGGACACCGTTGCGCTCCGCGGTCCGGCTCATGTTGAGTATTCGGAATGTGCGGAGGGCTCTTTCCTTAGGGTCATCCTCGCAATGAGATTCGATATGGATACGGATTTCACCGGAGGTCTCCCTCTCGGCTCTGTCTATGGCTTCGATCAGCCTCGTGCACTCATCCTTGGTCAGGAAGTCTTTCGCCTTCATAGGCTTAAAACTTCACCTCCGGAGCCTTCTCCGCCCCTTCATCGGCCTCGAAATAGCCCTTCTTGTCGAAATTGAAGAGGCCGGCTACGATATTGGTAGGGAACTGGCGTATCTTAGTGTTGTAGGCCCTTGCGGTCTCGTTGAAATTCTTGCGCTCAACGGCGATCCTGTTTTCAGTGCCTTCAAGCTGCTTCTGCAGAGTGGCGAAATTCTCGCTGGCCTTGAGGTCAGGATAATTCTCGGCGACGGCGATCAGCCTGGACAGGGCGCCTGAGAGTTCGCTCTGGGCGGCTTGGAATTTCTTGATATTATCCTCCGTGAGCTCGTCTGCGGTGATGTTGATGCCTGTAGCCTTGGTACGGGCCTCGGTGACGGCTTCGAGCGTGGAGCTTTCATGCTCGGCATAACCCTTGACCGTGGCGACGAGATTAGGAATGAGGTCGGCTCTGCGCTGATAGACGTTCTCTACCTGAGACCATGCAGCCTGGACACCCTCATCGCTCTTTACGAGTCCGTTATAGGAGCTCCATCCCCAGAGGAGGCAGACGGCGAGAATTACAATGATGACCAGAGTTGAGGAAAGACCTTTTTTCATATTATATTATATTGATGGTTCGTCAATGAGACTTACGCACGCAGCGGACATTCGCCATGAAGGTATCCTTATGACCATTGCCCACATAGACATCAGGTTTCTGGACATATAAATACCTGTAGAGTCCGAGACCGTCATTTTCGTCAGCCGTCCAGAAGGCTGAATAATAGTCCACGTCATAGAAGGTGGCCAGATCCTCCGCCTTGTTGCCATATCCCGACGGAATGGCCGAGAAGCCTGTGGCGTTGGTGATTTTTACGGCCGGCCAATACTCCCACATGCGGTCGCCGTTAAAGTAGCAATTGGCCATCATGGAGCCGGCTATCCCCTCGTAGGTCGAGAGTCCGGCGGCCTCTTTGGCTCCGGCGGCAAGCGCGAGGGCGTTCCACGCAGTAGAATCCGGAAGGGTCCAGCCCTCAGGGCAGACCGTCTTGGCCTCGTCCCATGTGTAATAGCCTCCGAAGATAGGCTCCATGCAGGAAGCGTTGTCGAATGGCTTGCCCGCTCCTGCCCAGGAGAGATTCCTCATGAACCAGTCATAGCCCCCGATGGAGCGGTACTCATATTTCTGTCCGTCACGAGTGTCCGTGAAAGTACCGTCCGGGCCAGCGGTGAAGGCATCGATCCTCAGAGAGCTGTCCGGCTTAACGATGACGACTTGCTTGGTGGCCGTAGAAGTGTAGTACTCATCGGCGAAGATGCCGCAAAGCAGGGTCACCGTGCACATGGTGTCCGGAACTGAGAAGACGAAACGGCCGTCGGCACTGGAAGGGTCGCCGATGCGTCTGGTGGTATCCCTCGCAGTCTGTATAGGAGAAGCGGTCCAGTAATAGCCGTAATCTCCGCCGTCCTTGCGATAAGCCCCGTTCGGAATCAGGGTATAGTCACCATCACCCACGCCCATGAATGAAGGGCAGTCGAAGGCGAGAACTCCGCTGAAATATGTGTAGGAGCTGTCGTCATCACCTTTATCCTTGTGGCAGGCCGCGACCGCCACAAGCGCCGCGGCGGCCATGGCCAACTTTGAAATTTTCCCGAGAAGATCCATTTTAGTCGATGTCTCTAAAAATTACTGAAATACAAATATCGCTAAATTCTGGTCAAAAACCTTACCTTTGTCTACAAATACTTTGCCGTATGAAATCAAAGATTTCAACAACAGCCCTCGCCCTGGCCCTGATTGTTCTCGCTTCATGTTCCAGAGGCTACGAAACATTCACGGGCTACGCCCAGGGTGGGACTTATTCTGTGAAGGCAAACCTTAAAGGGGTGAAGATCTGCCGAGAGGAAATCGGGAAAACGATTGACTCGCTCCTCGTCACGATAGATTCGACCCTGTCGGGCTACAACAAGGCCTCCCAGCTGAGCCGCTTCAACGCAGGTGAGACCCTCCGGCCGGGAAAACTTTTCATCGAGACTTACGACAAGGCCGCCGAATTGTGGAGAGAGACCGGCGGAGGTCTGGACTGCGCCGGAGGGCCTTTGTTCGATGCCTGGGGCTTCGGCTTCACCGCTGACAGCCTCCCGTCCGACAAAGTCGTGGACAGCCTGCTGAATACGTGCGGCATGAAAAGGCTCCGCCCCCGGATGGAAGACGCCCTCGGGCCGGACGGAAGTCTCTCCCCAAAAGACCTCTTGCTGCCCCGCTATGAGGGAGGAAGCCTCCCGGAGCTTAATTTCAACGCCATCGCCCAGGGGCTGAGCTGCGATGTGATAGCCTCCTACCTCTACTCGCTGGGAGTCAAAGATATGCTGGTGGACATCGGGGAGATTTTCTGCGACGGACTCAATCCGCAGGGCAGGCCCTGGACAATCGGCGTTGACAAGCCCTTCGACGGGAATGAGACTCCTGGTAAAGACCTGGAAGGAATCTGGAGGTCTTCGGGCGGTCCTTCAGGAATAGTCACTTCGGGGAATTACAGGAAATTCTACGTCAGGGATGGGAAGAAATTCGCCCACACGATAGACCCCAGAACGGGACGTCCTGTCAGCCACAGCCTCCTAAGCGCCACGATAGTTGCTCCTGACGCGCTGACTGCAGACGCCATGGCGACATATTGCATGGTCATCGGGCTTGACTCGGCAAAGGCTTTCATCGACTCAAGAGACGACCTCGAAGCCTGGCTCATCTATTCGGGAAAAGCAGAAGGAGAACTCATCCCTGAGGCTGACACCACCATGAAGACCTGGGCCTCGCCAGGCTTTATCAATCAGTAAGATGCCCCTCCATCAATTTTCGAGGTGAGAAGCCCCCCGCAAGGCGGGCGGATAGATTCTGTCTCAGGGCCGGCCGCGGCCCGATCGAAAGTCCTATCTCAGATCGGTGACGACCCAGTCGGAAGGCAGGGAAGAGGTGTTGAAACGGAAAGGCGATGCACCCTTCTTGGCGCTGAATGTCAAACCGCTGATCTTGAAAGCCGCCTCGGAACCTTCGCCCGACCTGATCAACATTCCCACAAGGTCGTTTCCATGGAAATAGAGCTGGACCTTGCTTATCGTGACTGTCTTTCCGAAAATCGGGACCTTGGAAAGCAGATGGGCCTTCGGAGTCATGGTCACAATCTTGACGGTTTTCCCGTCAAAACGTCCGCTTGCATTCGAGACACGGGAAAAATAAGTGTCGAAATCCGCAAGAAGCGCGGCTGGGCAGGTCAGAAAATCGGAAGAATTACTCTCTACCGGTTCCACGACAACTTCTTTCGCCGACTCGTCAACCGTCCAGCGAGATTTTCCGTCGCAGTACAGGCTCATGCCCTTCGACACTATCTTATAATAGCCGTCCTCAACCTGGCCATGGCCGCTTCCCGTGAAGGAATTAGAACTGATATTGAAGGAGTAGCTGAAGCTGACGTGATTGTTCTTCACTTTTGAGGCGAGGGCCTCCAGCGGGTCATCTGCAAAGGCCGAGGCCGGAAGAAGCAGGGCCATGAAGGCTATGAGAATTTTTCCAAGTTTCATAATCTATGAATTCATGAGTTTTGCGAGCAGTTCGTCAAGAGCCGTCATGTCAGAAATCAAAACCTGACGCGGTTTGGATCCCTGCTGAGGGCCCACTATGCCAGCCTGCTCAAGCTGGTCCATGACTCTTCCGGCTTTTGCATATCCCATGCCCAGACGCCTCTGCAGATCGGAAGTGGAACCTCTCTGGGTCGATACGACGAGTCTGGCAGCCTCCTCGAAACGCTCGTCAAGGCCGCCCACATCCATGGCGGAAGCCCCTTCTTCGGCCTGGTCAGGCTCAGGAGAGGGCAGATAATATGGCACGTTAAAGCTCTTCTTATAGCCGGTCTGGGCTCCGATAAATTCAGTCACGGTCTTGATCTCATCACCGCTGATCATGGCGCACTGGACGCGCTCCATGTCGACGCCGGCATAGTAGATCATATCTCCCTTGCCGATGAGCTTTTCAGCTCCCGGAGAATCCAGGACCGTCCTGGAATCGGTAGAAGAGAAGACTCTGAAGGCGATACGGGTCGGGAAGTTGGACTTGATGAGGCCGGTGATCACATCGACCGAAGGCCTCTGGGTGGCTATGACCACATGGATTCCGGCAGCACGTCCCTTCTGGGCCAGACGGATGATGGAAGTCTCGATACTTCTCGCCACCACCTTCGAGTCAGGGCTCGCGCCCACGCTCATCGTCAGGTCGGCGTACTCATCGACCACAACTACTATATATGGCAGGAACCTGTGACCGTTCTGAGGATTCAGTTTCCGGTTCTTGAATTCTTCGTTATAGAGGGTGACCTTATTGACCATGGCCTTGCTCATGAGGGCATACCTCTCATCCATCTCCACGCACAGAGACTTCAGGTAGGCCGAGGCCGTCTTTGGATCCTTCGCTATGGCCTGGTCCTTTTCCTCATCCTCTCCGGCCGCAGTAGGCAGCACGGCGAGATAATGGTTGAGAAGTCGGGCATAGGCAGAGAACTCTACCATCTTCGGGTCTATGAATACGAACTTGAGCTCGGAAGGATGTTTCGAATAGAGCAGAGAAGTGATGAGGACGTTGAGTCCCACGGACTTACCCTGCTTTGTGGCTCCAGCGACCAGAAGATGCGGGGCGTCGGCAAGATCGAAGACCTTGACCTTCTGAGTAATGGTATAGCCTATGGCGACAGGAAGCTCAGCCTTGCTGTTGCGGAAAGACTCATCGTTAAGGAGAGCCTTGAGCGGAACTATGGAAGGCTGATCGTTGGCCACTTCAATCCCGACTGAATCAGAAAGGGTCACGACCCTGACGCCCCTGGCATGAAGGGCCATGGCTATGTCGTCCTGAAGATTCTTAATGGCGGAAATCTTCACTCCAGGGGCCGGATAGACTTTGTAGAGGGTGACGGTTGGACCGACTATGGCCTTGACGTTGTCAACCTCTATCTTATAATTCTTAAGGGTAGCGCGAATCTTGAAATTGTTGCGCCTGAGTTCGTCCTCGGAGACTTCGTGACGGGCGTTTTCATAGTCATCGAGAAGGTCGAGAGGAGGAAAACGGAAGGCGCTGAGAGAATCGCGGACATCTATTCTCGGAAGCTCCTCGGTCACATCGGTCGAAAGTTCCTTTCCGGCCTCGACTGTAAGCTTGCCGCAGGCCTCTTCGAGGGTCTCGGGACGGCCCGGGGCGGTCTGTGCGGCGCTTGAGGCCTGAGACATGGAAGGCGTCTGCGCGAATACGGCCGGCTCCTGTGCTGATACGGCGGAAGCCTGCGAAGCGGCAGTGCCTGCGGCCATTGCCTGGACGGACGCGCCCTCTTCCTTCTGCGAAGTCTCCGGAGCCGCCCCCTCCGCCTCGTTCTCAGAGCGGAATGGTCCCCATCTGAAAGTCTTATGAGGCTTCTCCTTCCTATCTTCGTCCGCCACGGCTTCGCCTGACTTTTTCCAGTCGGCTTCATCGGCCTTCTTTCTTGCCGCGGCCATGTACTGGGGATCGCTGTCCACGGCCTCTTCACCGAGCGTGGTGAACCAGTCGGCGAAACGCTTGTATGCGGCCACAAACCAGAGGACGACCAGAATGGCCAGCACGACAAAAGTGACTATTCTTCCGAACAGATTCTCCGACCAGGCGATAATGGCATCACCGCACTGGCCGCCCCAGCCGCCTCCGAAGGCGTCGACAGTTCCGAGAATTCTGGAAAAGAAGGCCAGGAGGAAGGATACTAAGAAGGCTCCCGCGAAGGAAAGGAGCACGGCCTTGAAGACAGAAAATGACCTCTTCCCGAAGAGAGCGCGGAGAGACACCAGACCGAGGGCCAGGATAAAAGCGAAAGAGCCGAAGCCGAACCAAAGGGCCACGAGCGTGTGCGCCCAGAGATAACCGAGTTTGCCACAGATATTGCTGACCTCCACGTCTGGCCTCATGGACTGAGGATCTCCGGCCAGGCTGGCGTCAGCCTTCCACGTGAAAAGGTAAGAAACCGCCGCGAGCAGAGTAAAGACAGTAAACGCCGCAAGAGCCAGTCCCATGTATTTGACCGCCCTCTTGCGCCGCCCTTCATCTATGTTCTCCCAGAATCTGAGCCTCATTCCGTCAGGATTTTACCTTTTTCTTTTCTGATAATTACGTTTCTGATTCTGACGCTGGTTCTTCGCGCCGTAGAGATTGAGTCCAGGGCGGGAGAAGACAGTGTCGTCGGAAATCTTCGAAAGCATCAGGCCGTCAGGCACATGGATCATGTGCGCCTCGCCTAAGATATCGCATGAAATCCTTTCGATATCAGCGAATATCGTCTCGTCGGCGACATTATTCTTGTTCCAGATAAGATACTGCTGACGCATGTATATGGCAAGGTCTCTTATCAGAGAGTTCTTCTGATCCCCATCCGGTTCGAAGGCGATCAACTTGATGATTTTCTCGATATTCCTTCCATATTCCCTGGCCTCGATCTTGGACTTGTCGAGCGGAATCGGGCTAGGGGTTATCAGCTTCTCTTCCTTGGCTGGCATCGGATACGGAGCATCAATGTCGAGGTCATAGCCCGCCATGATGAAAAGGTGGTCCCAGAGCTTCTGCTCCGTATCTCCGGAGGCTCCGGTCTGAGGATGAATCCTCTCCATGGTACGTATGATACCCCTCGCCTGGGCGCTTCTCTTGTCCCTGTCCTCTATCTGTTTGAGATCTTCCACCATTTTCTGGACATTCCTGCCATACTCGGGAAGTATCAGCTTTTCTCGTGAGGTATTGTAGTCATTTGACAAGCTATCTTTCTCCATCTTCTGATTCTTTTAACTTACAAAGATATAAATATTTCCCCGAAAGCAGATTATTTTCCGCCTCCGACCTCTACTACCTTGCCGCTCATGAGGTACCACACATAGCCCTTGACCAGAGCGCGGCCCATGTCGGAATAGATTTTCATATATCTGGAGACCTGCTCCAGGTATTCCGGCCTCTCCACAGAGCCGAACTTGTAGTCTACCACAACCGTGGACTGAAGACTCTCCACGACTCTGTCCGGCCTGAGCACTTCCCCGCCTACATCTATAAGAGGAGTCTCGTTGCGCACCACCGCTCCTTCGGCCGGGAACCATTCCTTGTGAGAAGCCAGAGCTTCGGAGAGAAAACTTTCGTAAGCCTTGGACTGAGCCTCCGGGATGTCTCCGGAGAAGACGGCATCTTCGACGGCCCGCCGCAGGTCGCGCGGAGTCTTGACGCGCGCAAGGATGCCGTGGAGCACGATTCCGCGGAGCCTTACCGAGGCCTCGGCGCCGGCTTTTCCGTCCTCGGAGAAAAAGTCCGCGGCCTCAGAGGAAATTTTCAGCCTTCCCCGCGTTGGGAAAGACCTCAGACTCGCTTTCACCGTCCTGATTCCCAAGTCGGAAGCACTCACGTCGGAGAGGAAAGAGTCATCCCCCTTCTCCCACTCCCCTTCATTTCCGTACATCTTCTTGATGAAGCCTGCGAGGATTTTGGCAAAATTTGCACCTTTGCCCCCGGCGCAGCCTATGAGTTGAAGGCTGCCGACGGCTCTGGTCATGGCTACATACATGACGTTGATATTGTCGACAAACTGCTGCCGCCTCTCTATAATATAAGAAGAAGAGAAATGCGTGTCCATTGACTTACTAGAGAGCCTTACGTCGTAGATTCCCTCGGCCTTTCCCTGCAGGGCGCTCCCCTCAAGGTCCGGTCTGGACCAATGAGCTCCCCAACGGAAAAGTTCAATTTCCTCGATGAAAGGAATAATGACGCATGGGAACTCCAGCCCCTTTGACTTATGAATCGAGAGTATGTGGACGGCGTTCGAGTCCTCAGGGGAGGAGATGGAAGGGTCCTGACCCTTGAGCCACTGAAGGAAGGCGTGAAGATTGTTTCCGTTGTCCGCCGACCATGAATGGATGGCATCGAAGAAAGACTGGACGTAGAGGATTTCAGAAGAGAGACGCTTTTCTCCGCTCGCCTCATCAAACTCGAAGAGGTCTCTCAGCAAGCTTTCTCCGAGATCTTCGAGAGACTGCCATTCCCGAGGCAGTTCTTTCCAGACCTCTTTTGCGAGATAGGAACCTATCGTGTCGAGCGGATTGTCGATTTCAAGCATGGCGGAAATCAGTCTCCTTACGGAAAGAGAAGACTTTATCCTGAGTGATTCGTCCGACACTACAGGAATCCCCTCGGAAATGAGCCTGGCTCCTATCAGACTGCCGACTTCATTCCTTCTGACCAAGATGGCGATATGGCCATAAAGTTGTCTTCCGTCTTCCGCAGTCTTGACCACAGACCGGACCGCCTCCAGGACCTTGTCGAGTTCTTCCTCCTTTTTGGAGCAGAGCCTGAAGCTGACCCTGCCCTCGCGGGAAGACTTGACAGCCACATTTTGAACCACATCGGAATAGACCTGGCGGAATATCGTCTCTCCTTCCTTGTCGATTTCAGAGCAGATTTCAGAAAGTTCATCCACGGCATAAGGGAAGAACTTATTGTTGAATTCCACTATGTTGCGCAGGCTCCTGTAATTGTCGTTCATCGTGACGACCCTCGACTCTCCTGCAAATTCTTTTTCAATCTGCGAATTGAGGAGATCCCAGTCCGAGTCCCTCCAGCGGTAGATGCTCTGTTTGACATCGCCCACGGCAAGATTTGCGTTTCCTTCCGCATTACTTGCCGATAGCAGAGGCCGGAAATTATCCCACTGCACCCTGGAAGTATCCTGGAACTCATCGAGTAGGAAATGGGCGAAACGCACGCCCATCTTTTCGTAGATGAAAGGCGTGTCGCTGCCGTCGATTATCCGGCGCAAGAGACTGGCTGAATCGCTGAGGCTCAGGACATTTTTCTCTTTCATCAGGGCGGCGAATTCCTTACGCAGCCTTGAGGCGATGAAAAGTTCACGAAGGTTATCCAGTATGCTCACGGCGGTGTTATAGTCCAGCTTTTCTTCTCGGCTCTTTTTTCCCGCCTTCTTTGCATAAGAAGCCTTGACAGCTCTGCAAGCCTTTTCAACGGAAGAAAGATGTTCCGGAGAATATAGTTCATCATCCGTCGTCCCGGCGGCCTCTAAAGCTGTGTCGTGTTCCGAGGTCTTCAGACGCTTTGCAACATCGTAGAGTTTTTTGTCAGGAGTGTAGCGCTCTCCTTCCGAAAGCTTCTGCATAGCAGACTGCCGCAGCCAGTCCAGGATTTTCTTACCTTCGCCCTCCTCCGAGATTCCGTCAAGAATCCTGTCCACAGCCTCCTTGAGCAAGGAATCCTCATCGAGTTCTACTCTGTAGGAGGCGAATTGGCCGATTTCGCCGGCAAAGGCCCGCAGGGTCTGCTGAAAGAATTTGTCTATGGTACTTACAGAGAAAGCGGTATAGTCATTAAGGATATTGGAAAGGACGGTCAAGGCATTCATCTGAACCAGCTTCTTCAGCCTCTGGTCCGCCGCTATGGTCATGGAATAGATAGGAGCCGCCTTGTCCTTAATATAATTGGACTTATCCGGATCCGTGGCAAGGATATTCAGCTCCCTGAGAATTCTTCCCTTCATCTCGGCCGTCGCCTTGTTGGTGAAAGTCACAGCCAGGATGTGCCTGTAGCCGTAAGGGTCAAAGGCATCTGCGAGAGTGGTCTTCACCAGCGGCTTGTCGAGGTGGAGAAGTTCTATATATTTCTTAGTCAGCTGGTAGGTCTTTCCTGAACCGGCCGACGCCTTCATTATATCAATCATCTTCTAATGTTTTCCATTTTATGGTCATCTTCCGCAGATTGCCTTGAAGTCGCAGTCTGCGCATGATTGCGTATCATCGGTCATCTTGAACTTCTGGTCTGGCGCCTGAATTCTGTCAAGAGTTTCGCCCAAGGACTCTGACATTCCTGCTAGAAATTGATCAGAATAAATTTCCGGCTTAGGGCTATGGTCGCCTCCGTCCTCTTTTCCGAACTCGACAGGGTGGTAGATGCAATTGAGCAGAGTCTCGTCCCGATATCCACCGTAGCGGAGAAGATAATCATACATGAAGAACTGGAGCGGCTTCGACGGCTTTCCTTTCTTAGGGACCGGATCGAAAATTTTAGCGACTGTCTCCTCCTCCTTCCCTGTTATAGAAGCCTCATCAGCACCGACCTTGCCAGTCTTGTAGTCGATTATCCGACAAGTTCCGTCCATGGTCAGGAGCTCGCCCATCCTGTGCGCGATGGCATCAAGGCGGTCGATGTAGCCGATTAAATTGAAGCCATGGAAGGTCCCTGTCAGCTTGAGTTCCAGGCCCTTGATGACAAAGACAGCCTCCCCCTTCGAATCGGTGTTCTCCTCAAGAATCTTCTTATCCATCTTCAAGGTGTTGGTCACGAACTGGCAGATCAATTCCTTGGTCACGAGGTCGCGGCCGCGGACTTCGAAGGCATGAAGCATGTCGAGCATCAAGGCTTCCACCTTGGCTTCGATCTCCTTAGGACGGGCCAGCCATGAGTCTATGTAAGCCTTGTCTACCACCGTCCTGCCCTTCCATGACGACTTTTCCACATCCTTCCTCTCCATGCTGAAAGACGGATTCATGGCGAAGTCTCCAAGATAGAGGGCTTCCATCGTGGCATGGTAGACATTTCCGAACATGCCTGCGTCCATCGACTCCTCTACTTCATCCGGCTTCGTGAGCTTCTCCACCGTCGAATAATAGAATTTGGCTGGACATTCAAGGAAACGGCTGATCGCCGAATAGGAAAGCCAGGTCTTCTTCAGGCGCTCCCCCACTCCATCCAGCCTGCGGATCTGGCTTCCGGCGCTTGGCTCGCCTTCTCCGGCAGAGACAAGACGCTCCAGCTTCATCCCGTGGCTGAGTTCCAATTGCTTGATATAGCGGCTCTCCTCCCCTATTTTCACTCCCTCTGTCCGGGAATCGTAGATCAGCCACACCTTTCCTGCACGCTGAATCATCCGGTAGAAATAGTAGGCCCAGACCGCATCCTGATACTCATAGGTCGGGAGGCCGAAGCCCTTGCGAAGTTCTGGCGGGATGAAGGAAGGAGAAATGGAACTGCGCGGGAAGACGCCTTCGTTGCAGCTGAGGATCACGAGATTATTGAAATCCAGAGCCCTCGTTTCGAGCGGGCCCATGACCTGGAGGCCCTTAAGGGGTTCACCTTCATAGGGCACGGTCTCGCCGGAGAGGAGTCTTCCCAGAAGGCCGGCATAGGTGAGCGGGAGGACCGGCAGTTCTCTTCCGAGGAGGATGTTGACGCAGCCGTAGTAGCGCCTCGCGAATTCCAGCTCAGGGCGCAGGAGGTCTATTCCGCGGATATTGGCGGCTATGGTGCTGATAACCTCTTTGAGATAATCTCCAAGCGCTCTTATCGCGCCAGCGTCCGCCTTTTTAGGGTCCTGGATTACGGGGCGGAAAATCTTGCGCATGAAGGCTGAGGCGCCGAAGTCTTCCAGCGGGACATAGTATTTCGCCCCTGCCCTGATCCTCGATACCGCCGCCATCGCCCCCTTTTCAAGCGAGGATATTCCAGCCGAGACTTCCGCCACGCCGCCGAGGGCTTCCGCCGCATCCGCATTCTCCCCCGCCGCACAGAAAACATTGTTCGAGAAAATGCTCAGCACCTGACGACTATAGAAGGCCCAGGTCTCCCCCTTCCGCCGCAGGTGAAGCTGCATCTTCAAAAGATCATCCATCAAAGAGAAAAAGGCACTGGAAGTCATCTGACGACCCATAGTGACATTGATATCGCTGATTTCCGTCGGCACCGAATTCATCACCGAAGGAAGCAAAGACTCGTCCGGCAGCACCACGGCAGTCTCTGACGGATCCGCTCCGCCCTTTTCAAGCACACCTGCCTCCTTAAAAATCTCAGGCAGCAACTTGGCCTGCCCCACCGCCGACGGCACGCTGACTACCTTCACCTCCGGCCTCGCCTCCGGATCATCATCCAAAGCCCAGCTCATTGGAAAATCCCTGACGTTCCCATCCATGAAAAACGATGAGCGATTACGCTTATCCCTTATCATCTCACCGGAATAATCCCAGCAGAACTCCGCCACCTTCGCATCCCGCATCCTTTTCATCAGACACTTCTCGCACTCATTCAAGGCGTTAAGCCCCACGAAAACAAAAAAGTCATCGTCAGGATATCTCTCCTTCAGCAGCTCGGTAACGGGCACCTTCTTAAGCCTCTCCGCCAGCTTGCGATATGCCATGCCCTCATAAGCAAGGCCTTTCGATTCCATGTCCTCATTAAACCTTACATATAAGGGATAAAGCAGATTCCAGATAGACAGGAAACGATTCTTGATGTCGCCTAAGGTTCCATCCCTGAAATTGGAGACAAAAGCTTCAATGGCCACCTTCTGCCTTTCGGAAAGAAAGGACAGGTCCTGCATCTGCTTGATTTCCTTGACATTGGCAAAAACCATCTTTGGATCGGCCAGGTACTTGTCCACGTCTGCGAAATCGGCCAGGATGACATCCCCCCATGGAATAAATTCATCCAGGCTCTCGGCCTTCGGATTCACCTCTTTGTAGCAATCGTAAAGAATAAGCAGCTGCTCCACCCTGTCGGCAAGCCTCAGCTCGGCGAGGTCCATGAAGAAGTCGTTCATCGTGGTCATGGCTGGAGCGAAGATGGGATGGTCTCTGCGAATGGAGGCTATATGCTTCCTGAAAAAAGCAATAGGACGTCTGTTCGGAAATATGAAGGCGGTAGTCTGCACACGGTCCCCCGACCCATAATGGTCAGCCACCTGTTTGAGAAATGGTGTCATTGGTCATGGCTCCGCGGAGAGTTTTATGCTCCCGAAACCTTTCACAAGATACGGATATTCGGCAAAGGAAAAAAGCATACAAGGGCAAAGTTTTCAACCATCCCACGCCTCCCAGAAACCAGCTTTTCTCAGCTCCAGCCTCCGCCATCCTTCATCCGCGCCCAGGCCCTAAGCCGAGATCCTTTTTTCCGACCAACACAAAGCCCGATGCCCCATCCTAAATAGTGTCATATCCGCTTTTGAAATCAAGCTCCGTCACCTTCAAGGCAGGAATCTTGCGAAATAAATGATGTCAAAAGGTAGCAAAATTTATTCCAAAAGGGCAAAATGATGCACGTTATACATCAGTGATGAATTTTTCGCTTCATAAACTTAGCCGGAATGAGGATATTTTTATTGTCCATATGGGCACAGAGATTACCGACAAGACCATCAAGGAAAACATAAGGAAAATCCGCATTGAACAAGGGCGCACTCAAATCGATGTCGCAGATGCAGCCGGCATCGAGAGGACAACCTATCGCCTGATTGAGTGTGGTAAAACTAAAATACTGAATGCTCATCTGAAAAGCATTGCGGAGATCCTCAACACAAGCGTCAGCACCCTCTTGCTCGGAGAGGACAGCGAGGTTATAAACGACTCGGTCCCGGCCGGTTATGGAAATGAACAAGAAAGAGATCAGAGCCTTGGAATAGAGAAAGACAAGGAATACGAAGCTGAACTTGCGCGGAAGAATGAAGAGCTCGCCGCAAAAGATGCAGAGATCGAAAGCCTCAAATCAGAAGTCCTGGTCATGAAGACAGAAATTGAGGGCCTGCATAAGGAAGTCCGAAGGCTCGAGGAACGCATCAGCGACAAGTCCATGGTAATCAGAATTCTTGACAGCCAGCTAAAGAAGCGCAAACGCTGAGTTAAGGCTTCGGAATCTAATCGTTGGGCATTAAGTTATGCACCTGCACGGTGGTAGTGAGCGCACTGTGGGGGCTGAGTCTGTGCGCGAGATCATCGTGACATAGAGAAACTGGCCGTAGAATGGGCTTGCTATTGGTTTTCAGTGCCAAAACCACTAAATTTGAAGTGAGCGGATAAACGCCAAAAACCAATAATCTAATTACCTAAATGAGAAGAGCATTTATAGCACTTTTAGCCGCCATGGCAAGCCTTCCGGTGGCCGCCCAGCCTAAACTCACAAAGGACAACATTGATGAAATTGTAGAAGCCATGACGCTTCAGGAAAAAGCATCACTTCTAGTAGGGAGCGCCCGCATGGTCATGGTCAACGGCATCCCTACGGGAGAAGCCAACCGTGTTCCGGGAGCCGCCGGAGCGACCCGCACCCTTGAGAAGTACGGAATCCCTCAGACCGTCCTTTCCGACGGCCCTGCCGGCATCCGTATCAATCCTACCCGTCCGGGAGACAAGAACACCTATTACGCAACGGGTTTCCCTACCGGAACCGTTCTCGCCGCGACTTGGGATCTTGACCTCGTTGAGAAAGTTACCGAGGCCATGGGCAACGAATTCCTCGAGTACGGAGCCGACGTGGCCCTCGCCCCTGGAATGAACATTCATCGTAATCCTCTCTGCGGAAGAAACTTCGAGTATTTCTCCGAAGACCCTGTCCTTTCCGGAAACATGGCAGCCGCTTATGTCAAGGGCATCCAGAGCAACGGAGTGGGAGTTTCCATAAAGCACTTCGCCGCCAACAACTCCGAGACAAACCGCGGCGAGGTTGACTGTCGGATCAGCGTCCGCGCCCTCCGCGAAATCTATCTCAAGAACTTCGAAATCGCTGTCAG
>DKSK01000018.1 GCA_002472565.1 Bacteroidales bacterium UBA7258
TGCGCCAAGCAAATCCGCATCTCCAAGACGATGCTTGCAGAGCCTACCCCCTCGGACAGCTTCTTTATCCTCTTGTCAGAACATGGCCCTGATGTATCTCAGATTCATATGTCTGCATAAAAATAGGAAAATAGAAATATTAAAAGTATCTTTGCTTGTTGTATATTGTTCGGTTATGAAACCATTTCTTAAAGCATTGACACTTATCTGTCTCGCCGCTGCCATTGCTTCCTGCGGTTCCAAGACTTATAAGAATATCGATTATCTTCAGAATGTTTTGAGAGACACCACAATGTCTCTGAATACAAATTTCAACGAGGGCATCATAGTCCAGCCTAAGGACATGATATCGATTGTTGTGACAAGCCGTAATCCGGAACTTTCTGCGATGTTCAACCTTGCGTCAGTGACCTATCAGGCTGGTTCTGAGAGCGGGGTTTCGGGCGGATATCAACGTATCATGGGTTATTCCGTAGACGAAAACGGAGACATTGATTTCCCTATTTTAGGCAAACTTCATGTAGCCGGACTCAATCGCTGGGGCGTAGCGGAGGTAGTCAAAAACGAACTTGTCAGAAAGAATCTTCTGAAGGATGCGGTAGTCACTGTCGAATTCTTGAACTTCAAGATCTCGGTCGTAGGCGAAGTCTCCAGGCCGGGCACATTCAATGTTACAGGCGATAGAATCAATATTCTTGAGGCGATAAGCCTTGCGGGAGACCTTACCATCTACGGCAAGAGAGACAATGTGACTGTCATAAGGGAACAGAACGGAAAACGCCAGCTCTACAAGATTGACCTCAGGGACACGGAACTTTTCAAGTCTCCGGCTTACTACCTCCAGCAGAATGATGTGGTCTACGTCCAGCCTAACAAGGTGAGGGCAGGCCAGTCTACTATCAACGAGAACAGCTTCAGGTCAGTCAGCTTCTGGACAACCTTGTCCGCAAGCTTCCTGAGCATCGCCAACCTCATAGTCACTATTTCTAAGAATAATTAACTTATATCCCAACCCGATGACGGAAGATAAGTTCAACATCAACCAGATGCAGGAAGCCGAGGAGGAAAACACCCTGCAGCTGGCAGACATATGGTCCATGATATGGGGCAACAAAGTCTGGTATGTCATATCCATTTTCATCTGCCTGCTCGTTGCGGCTTTCTATCTGTACAAAACACCTAAGTCCTACAGCAGGACTGCCCAAGTCATAATAGACGAAGATGCCGAGAATTCCGCCCTCCGGGACCTGACTTCATTCGCGCAGAGCGCCGCGAGGTACCGTTACAGCGGAAGCAACGTCTACAATGAGATCGAATTCTTGAGTTCCCCTGATCTCATGGCCAGAGTGGTTGACAGGCTGGGTTACGAAACGAGTTACACCCAGGTCCAGACCTTCCGGGAGAGAGAACTTTTCTCCAGCACTCCATTCGAGATGCTGATTTTGGGAGATAATATGGCCTCAGCCTTCTCATTCATCGCTGTCCCTAAGCCTGACAGTTCCTTCGTCCTGACGGGCTTCACCGTCGGTGACCAGAAAATGAGCGGTTCCGAGGCCAAGAAGATGAGACAGACCAAGGTGAAGGGAAGACTGCGCGACACTGTCTCCACCCCGGTCGGCGATGTAGTCCTCCTTCCGACAATTTACTATCCGGAATGGAAGTCGGAGGTAAGAGTCGACTGGCTTAAGGCTGCCACCAGAGCCAAGGACTTCCTTAATAGCTTGAGTGTCTCTCTGACCAACAAGGAGTCTACGGTAGTCGCCCTGTCCATGACCGACAGATTCCCGCAGAGGGCGGCCGACATCCTCAATACCCTTATTGACATCTACAATGAGGAGTGGGTTGACGACAAGAACAAGTCCGCCAAAAACACCACTCAGTTCATCAACGAAAGGCTTGTAGTCATCGAAAGAGAACTCGGAGGCGTAGAGTCCGACCTTAAGAAATACAAGGAAGCCAACAAGATCACGGACATCGAGTCCGTCTCCCAGACCTACCTCGATCAATCTTCGACCTATGCCCAGAAAGCCTTCGAAGTCAGCAATCAGCTGAACATCGCGAAATTCATCAAAGAATATCTCAATGACCCGGCGCATTCGAGGTCTTTGATCCCTGCCAACGCAGGAATCAACAGCGACAACATCGAGAGCCAGATTACGAGCTATAACCAGACCCTTCTCGAAAGGGACAGGCTCCTTGCCGAGAGCAGTTCTTCGAACCCGATAGTCGCCGACATGAACGAGTCCCTCGAGGCCATGAAGAGCGCCATCAACCGTTCAATCGACAACCTCATCTCCACTCTTGAACTTCAGCAGGGCAAGATCCAGAACCAGGAGAATGACATTCTCGGGCGGATAGCCTCGACCTCAGGTCAGCAGCTTGAACTCCTGTCCATCGAGCGTCAGCAGAAGGTCAAGGAGGAGCTCTATGTCTACCTTCTGCAGAAGCGTGAGGAAAACGAAATCGCCAGCCTTGTGAACGTAGGAAACACCCGCTTGGTGATGTCGCCGAACGGTTCCCCGTATCCTGTGTCACCGAAGAAGAAGATTGTGCTTCTCTTAGCCCTTTTCTTTGGACTGGGACTTCCGTTCCTCGTATTCTTCCTCATCAACCAGCTTGACACCAGAGTCAAGAGCCGTTCAGACCTTTCCAAACTTACCGTTCCTTTCCTTGCTGAAATTCCTCAGATCGGAGTTCCGACAAGATGGATCGACAAGATCCGAAGCGACAAGTACGACAACGACAACTGCCGCATAATCGTAGAACAGGGCAAGCGTGATTCCGTCAACGAGGCCTTCAGAGTGCTGAGAACCAACATCGATCTCATGTTCAGCGGCCATAAAGGCTGCCGTAAGATAATGGTCACCTCCTTCAATCCTAACGCAGGAAAGACCTTCATCGTCATGAACATGGCCGCCTCCATGGCTCTTAAGGGCTCGAAGACCCTTCTTCTTGATCTCGACCTCCGTAAGGCAACCCTCAGCAAGGCTCTCAACATGAACCATACAGGAGTCGCCTCCTATCTTTCTGGCAGGCTCGACGATTATCATGACAAGGTCATCACCGTAAGGGATAATCTCTACCTCCTTCCAGTGGGCGCTTTGCCTCCTAACCCTTCTGAACTTCTTGAGTCTGAGAGATTTGCGTCTCTCATTTCCAAGCTTAGCGAGGAGTATGATTATCTCCTCGTAGACGCGGCCCCTATCGACTTGGTTGCGGATACCTCAATTATATCGAAATATGTCGATCTCTCAGTCTTCATCATGAGATGCGGCCTCTTCGACAAGCGGGCCATTCCTGCCGTGGAGAAGATCTACGCCGAGAACAGATTCAACAGGATGTCCATAGTTCTTAACGGAGCCGAGCAGCTTCATCATTCCTACGGCTACGGAACATACGGCTATGGTTATGGCTACGGTTACGGCTATGGCTATGGATATGGTAACGGAGCCGGGGAGGGCGATGACTCCGCGACAAAGTCTTCTAAGTAACAATCTTGTCCAAGAGGAGGTAAGTTAGCGTAACTGATGTTCGGATTTTTCGGAAGCAGGAAATCTTTTATTGAAAGCGGACTTCTACTCGGAGCCGTTGACAGTCATTCCCACATACTCTATGGCTTGGACGACGGGGTCAAGACGGTGGAGGAAAGCCTCACAATCTTGAAATTCCTCGAAGGAGTCGGCCTTAAGACGCTTTGGTTCACACCCCATACCATGGAGGACGTGCCCAATACGACAGAAGGAATCATGAAGCGCTTCGCTGAGCTGAAGGAGGCCTATAAAGGTCCGATAAAGCTCAACGTAGCTTCTGAATACATGATAGACAATAATTTCCATCATCATCTGGACAGGAGGGACTTGCTCCTTCATGGACAGGACAGGGTCCTTGTCGAGACCTCGACGGTCTTTCCTCCGATTGATTTCTGGGAAGTTCTGGGAGAGATGATGAAGGCCGGGTACCGCCCGCTTATTGCACATCCTGAACGATATGTCTATCTCGGCATGAACGATTACTCCAGACTCCATGACATGGGCTGCCTATTTCAGCTCAACCTGCCTTCAATCGTGGGCGTCTATGGACAGGAGGTCCATGACAAGGCTCTGGCCCTCATTGAGAAGGGCTGGTATTGCATGGCAGGCTCAGATTGCCATCGTTACCATGCCGTGAAGATGCAGTGCGAGGCAAAGATCCTCAAAACTGATACTATAAAGAAATTGCAAAGCCTTCTCCATCCAGAGGAAGACTGAGCCCCTCCGTCATGAACATTCTTGTTACCGGGGCGAACGGCCAGCTTGGAACCGAACTTCGCAATTTGGCGGCCAATGGTAAAGACCGATGGATTTTCAGTGACGTCAGTCAGGTTCCCGGCCTTGAGACTCTGAGCCTGGATGTCAGCGACCTCGATACCTTGAGACTCCTAAGCGAGAGCGAGTCGGTCGACCTCTTCATCAACTGCGCGTCCTACTCCGATGTCGACAAGGCGGAAAGCGACCAGAGCCTGGCCGATTCCATCAACCATCTAGCCGCTGCCTCTCTCGCTAAGGTCTCCTTCGAGAGAGGTGCCTTCCTCATCCATATTTCCTCTGACTATGTCTTCCACGGCGACAGCTCTGTCCCATACAAAGAGGATGACGAAACGGATCCTCTGGGAGTCTATGGCGTGACAAAACTTGCGGGGGAGCGGGCCATCGAAAATTCCGGCTGCTCCTACCTTATCTTAAGGACGGCATGGCTCTTCTCTCCTTACGGACACAATTTCGTGAAAACCATACTGGAGCTCTCTGCCGAGCGTCCGAATCTCAGGGTTGTCTTCGACCAGATTGGCTCGCCGACCTATGCAGCCGATCTAGCCAAGTTCATCTGTGATGTGGTCGATAGGAGGCAGTTCATTGACGGGAGAATCT
This sequence comes from Bacteroidales bacterium UBA7258, assembly GCA_002472565.1. Lineage (GTDB taxonomy): Bacteria > Bacteroidota > Bacteroidia > Bacteroidales > UBA932 > Cryptobacteroides. Next base: position 4,905 of record DKSK01000018.1, read on the forward strand.
ATCACATTACGGACGAGGGTGCGATTTCATGGTATGATTTTGCCAAGGCAATCTCCGAAATCGCAGGCGGTTACGATGTCTTGGCCGGGAAAGCCAGACGCCATTGTGACATCCTTCCATGCCACAGCGAAGATTATCCATCGGCCGCCCGGAGACCGCATTATTCCGTCCTGGATAAGAGCCTCGTCAAAAGAGATTTCGGAGTCACCCTCCCATATTGGCGCGATTCTCTCCTAAAGTGCATCGACCGCATTTTCGGCATGCGTGAAAAGGCCTGACATATAACCCACGATTACCCGATACTGAGCAAATGGATTTCATAGAAATATCACTATGCTTGTAGCACTTCTTGATAAATTTAGCCAAATGATTTCGTGACCTTACACGCACCTTGTATGAACCATCCTGTTTCCCGTAATGGGACACCCATTTCAGCAGTTTGCTGAGATGATGTTGAGTAGCTCGGTCACTTCGGGCTCCTCTTTGGTGTGGAGCAGGACCGATTTGCGCTTGCCGTGTTCAAGACTGATTGAGCATCTACGCGAAACGCAAAATTTGTGGAGATGGGCGGACTCGAACCGCCGTCCAAACGCCGTACCAGACAGCTTTCTACACGCTTATTCTTCCTTTAGTTTTCGTCCGCGGCCTGCCGAAAGACGGGCTAGCCACAGCTTATCCGCTGAAATCTCGGACGGCAATAGCGGAGTCCGCCGTCCTATCCCCGTCTGATGAAACCCCTTGATCGGGCCGAGGGGGCCAAACCCGAGGGATCCTCGTTCCTGCCGCAGCCTTGGCGGCTGGAATTGAGCCAACTAGAACATGTCTAATTAGGCAGCGAGTGCGTAGTTGTTATTGGCAACTAATTTTTCGAAGGCTGAGATTAACGGGCCGACCCTCAGAGGCCCGACGTGCTTACCATCCGACATCAACGCTGTCAAATCCAAAACATCCCCATTGCCGAAGGCATACAAATATACGGAAAATCTTGACAGCTGGTTTCAATCCGCGTCAAAATCTTCGGTCCTTTAGTGCAGGCCCTGCGCCTTGTTTCTTTGAGAATATCAGGACAGGAGGCTCTTTGCCGACTTAAGCCCAAAGAAATGGAGCGAAAATATCGCAACACGAAGATTTGCGGAGCGTGGCTGGCGAAGAAAAATAAAAAAACCGGAACGAAGCACGTCCCGGTTTTAGCGGTATTCGGAGTTGTACTCCTTTTCCATCTGAGCTGGCCTCTGAAACCTTAAAGGATCTAAGGACTTCCACGGCCTCATTCGCTCCCGGTGGGGCGACAAGGACTTCCGTTTCTCAAATGTCCGATGCAAATATATAGATAATTTTTCGATTTTATAAAGTTTTCAACAATAATTTTAACATTTTTGTTAATAAAATCATTTTAAAGGGTCTTGTCCGGTTCAAAACTTAGATTCGGATTCGATTTTTCGGCCTGATACAATAAGGACCGAAGCCAGCGAAGCCCCTCACCGGTTTTCTTGTCTGCTGCGCGTAACCCCTGAGCAGAGATTGTGCCTCTGAGTGGCCTGGGAGGCAGGGCCAGTACGCAGGGGGTAGCTGTAGAGCATACCCCTGCGCAGAGAAAGTTGCTATATTTGTGAAAAACTTTCATGATATGAAAAGTACTATGCGGATTGCGGCGACCCTGCTTGCGCTCGTCCTGTTCTCCGGGGCTGGAAAGGCGGCCTTCGCCCAGACCCTGCGTTGCGTTACGGACGGGGTGGCCATGAACGGAAGAATTGATCCAAAGTCTTGGTACGTAAGCCTTTCAGCTTCCACCTTCATGTTCCTTTATGAGAACGGCTCGATTGGAGAAGACGAGGTGACAGGAACCTACTCCATGAAAATATCGACAGGGGAGACGAAGACGGTGCTCGGCCTCAAGCTGAAAAAGTTCATGGTAGAAGGCAAGAGCTACGATGGAATCAGGGCCTGTGTCATCGACAACCAGAACGTCCCGGTGCTCATCGGCCTCAGCGCCTTGCCAGGAGAGGAAGAATATATGGAGGACTTGATAACGAAGGCGAAGGAGGATGAGGCTGTAAAGGCATGGTCTGATTCTATGGCTCATGCTAATAAGAATCTGGCTATCAAATATTTCAATGAAAAATCCTATAATCTGGCGGCGGACAAGTTCGCCCGTCTTAAGGACGCGGGGCAGCTTGATTCACGCTCGACATATTTCTATATATGTACACTGGCCTTTTCGGGGGATTACCGCCGTTGCGTCGATGAGGGGGAGGCTTGGTTGAAGGAGAATGACGGAAATCCGAATCAGGCTACGGTGGAAATGCTTCTCGGGGCTTCGTATCAGCAGCTTGGCGAGAAGGATAAGGCGATAAGATACAAGAAGCTATATCTGGAGAGGACGGTGCCGGACAAGGATTATGGTACATATATCAATGTCTTGTTGAGTCTCGGATCCTGCCTTAACGGAATTGACGAGACGGAGGCCTTGAATTACTACAAGAAGGCCTTTGAGCTTGTTTCGGATCATGGCGGATTCACCGAGAAGATGGTTTCGGACGGGCTTGTCCAGGATGAGGCCGCGGCTACGGCTCTTTATGGTATGGGCATTTCGGCTCTGCGTTCGGGCAATAAGAAGGATGGCAGACGCTGGATGGTCGATGCGGCGCTATGCGGTAATGCAGATGCCGCGGATTTTTGCCGGAAAATATCTTGGCGTTTGAAAAGGTGAGAGTCGGTGAGCGCGGTGAGGCGTGGTTTGCCTGGCAGATGAATGTGGTTGAGGATTTTCGGTGCCTTGGCTATTGTGGTTATATTTTCGAATAATTCCCTTGTCTTAGACTTTTAATTTGCTATATTTAACGTTTGAATAATGGCGATTCCGGACGTGAGGGAAGGGATGGGTATTTGAGCGTGACCGAGATGACGATGTCCGGACGATGAGGGTGAGGGGTGCGAAAACGTATTGACCATAATTAATAACACTATATCAACATATGCCTAGACTTTCAGAACGTGGCATTCATATGCCTGCTTCACCGATAAGGAAACTTGTCCCGTTTGCGGAAGCCGCAAAGGAAAGGGGAGTGAATGTCTATCATCTTAATATCGGACAGCCGGACCTCCCGACGCCGCACAAGGCGATGGACGCCCTTAGGCAGATACAGCTTAAAACGCTAGCCTACAGCCCTTCCGAAGGGAACCTCTCCTTGAGGAGGGAGCTGGTCAAGTATTATTCCCGCTATGGGATCGGTCTCGATCCGGATGAAATCATCGTCACGGCAGGAGGATCGGAGGCTGTTCTGCTGACCTTCATGGCCTGCATGGACCCAGGCGACGAAGTCATTATGACCGAACCGGGCTATGCCAACTATATCGGCTTTGCGATGATGGCCGGGCTTACGATCAAGACGGTACCTTCACGCATAGAGGATGGTTTCGCCCTGCCTCCGGCCTCAGAATTCGAAAAGGCTATAAGTCCGAAGACTAAGGCCATTCTGATCTGCAATCCGAACAATCCTACAGGCTATCTCTATTCTCCTGAAGAGCTCTTTCAGCTCAGGGACATAGTCAGAGATCATGATCTCTTCCTCATCTCGGACGAGGTCTACAGGGAATTCGTCTACAACGGGGAACCCTACGTGTCGGCGCTGACACTTTTCGGAGTTAGTGACAATGTGATAGTAATAGATTCGGTGTCAAAGAGATATAGCGAATGCGGAGTGAGGGTCGGAATGCTTGTATCCCGCAATAAGGCGGTCCTCCATTCGGTTCTGAAGTTCAGCCAGGCCAGACTCAGTCCTCCTTTGCTTGGCCAGCTTGTGGCGGAGGCCTCGGTGGAAGGAACGGAGGAGTATTCGAGAGAATGTTTCGAAGAGTACAAGGCCCGAAGAGACTTCTTTATCGATGGGCTTAACAAAATCAAGGGAGTATATTCTCCTATGCCTCAGGGTGCCTTCTATACGGTGGCAAAGCTTCCGGTGGATGATGCCGAAGCCTTTTGCAAGTGGTGCCTGACGGACTTTTGCCTTGAAACCAACGGAAAGAAGGAGACTGTGATGATGGCTCCGTGCAGCGGATTCTGCGTGACTCCCGGGCTCGGGAAGGATCAGGTGAGATTGGCCTATGTTCTCAAGATTCCTGATCTGGAACGCGCCTTGATTGTGCTTAGAGCCGCCCTTGAGGCATACGGGAACAGATGAAGGGAGAGGAAATCATGATGGGGAGATGAGGAAGAACCCTTGAGGAGAAATTAGAGCGAGGGGCGCGGAAGAAATGAAAAAATGATGCAGGTGAATCAGAAATTTGTTATAATAGCTGCATTGACATTGATTTTGACGACAGTGAACGCAAGAGGTCAGAAACTTAGTCCGAAGTGGCTGGTAGAAAATTACACAAAGAGAGAGGTCATGGTCCCGATGAGGGACGGAGTAAAACTTTGCACGGCTGTTTATGAGCCGGTCGAGGGGCTTACGGCAAAGCCCGACAGCGCCTGGACGGGAGCTCAGGCCGCTCCCGGAGGCCCTCACCCCATAATCATGATGAGGACGCCATATTCTCTCGGTCCCTATGGCAAGACCTTTTCGGATAATCTGAGAGTTTACATGAGGACCTATGCCGAACAACGCTATATTATTGTCTATCAGAACGTCCGCGGAACCTATCTGAGCGAAGGTGACTTCGAGAACGTGCGCCCGGTGGGGAAGGCGGAACCAGACGATGCCACCGACACCTACGACACCGTGGACTGGCTTCTCGCTAATACCCACAACAACGGGAAGGTAGGGGTGAAGGGCATTTCCTACAACGGCTACTATTCCACGGTGGCCGCCCTCTCAGCCCATCCGGCAATAGCCGCCGTCTCCCCTCAGGCCCCTATAGCGGACTGGTTCGTAGGTGACGACGCCCACTTCGGAGGAGAATTCCAGATGGGCATGTATACTTTCGGACTCTCCTTCATGCGCAAGCGCCGCTCCCCTACGATACGCCGGGCCGCTCCTCTGCTGACGATAGACAAGGATGTCTACGACTATTTCTATGAATATGAGGATGCCTCGTCGCTTTTCGCTACGCTCAAGGACAGTCTCGACTTCATCAACCAACTTCGCAGACATCCCGCTTATGATGACTTTTGGGCTGAGAGGAATCCTCTATCCCAGCTAGGAAAGGCAAGGGCGGCGATGCTCGTGGTGGGCGGATGGTACGATGCCGAGGATTGCTATGGCAGTTTCGAGACTTATCGGAAGGCCATGGAACTTGGTCCTGAGGGAAAGATCTTTCTTGTCGCGGGGCCATGGTCTCATGGAGCCTGGAAGTCGCTGGATTATGATCATCTATCGGATGCATGGTTTGGAAAAGGCCTGGCTCTCGACTTCCTAAAGGACATGGAATATCCCTTCTTTGCCTATTATCTCGAGGGCAAGGGCGAGAGGCCGGCTCCGGTGACGATTCTGCCTTCGGGGGAGACCATGAAGGATAAAGTCGGCGGGACGGAGTGGGAGCGGACAGAGGCCTGGCCGAAACAGGAAGCCAGGCCGGCCAGACTCTATCTCTCCGAGGGCGAAACCCTCTCCTTCGATGAGCCTGAAAGCCTTAAATTCTCCTTCAAGTACGTCAGCGACCCCCGCAGGCCCGTTCCATATTGCGGAGAGACTTCTTCCGACTGGAACCGCGGCTCCTGGTGCGGAGACCAGAAATTCGCCACGAGGAGGACCGACGTCATCTCCTTCCTCAGCCCCGTGCTGACCGATACTCTGAAAGTTGAGGGCGTAATCCGGGCTCATATCAAGGTCCAGGCTTCGACGACGGACGCAGACATAATTGTCAAGGTCGTGGATATCAGACCGGACGGATATCAGGCCCAGATTCGTTTCGGCCTCATGCCGCTTCGCTTCCGGAAGGGTTTCGACAAGCCGGAGGCGGCAGTGCCGGGGGAGACGGTGAGCCTGGATTTCGCCATGAACGATCTTGCCCATCATTTCATGCCGGGGCATCGCATCATGGTCCAGATTCAGAGCAGCATGTTTCCTTTCGTCTGGATGAATCCGCAGAAATTCATGGAGAATCCGTATTTCGCAGGGCCGGAGGACTACCAGACGTCGGAAATCAGTATCATTTCGGGCTCTGCCGAAGAAGCCTCATATCTTGAGCTACCTATTATTCGATAGAAGGGCCTTCTCTTCGGAGAAAAGGCAGTGGTCAAGGGCGGCGGAAGATGGTTGGGAAAGTGACTGATCGCAAGATGAAAATTTCAGGAATATTCAGTATATTTGTAACTTGTTAACGAAATAAAGACGCAAGTGGAAAAGGTAGAGATCATAGATAAGCTGAGAAACCTGCTTTCGGAGGAGTTTGAGACGGAATTGGACAAGATTCAGCCGTCCGCCAACCTTATGAAAACTCTTGATCTCGACAGCCTGGATATCGTGGACGTTGTCGTGATGGTTGAGAAGCATTTCGGCTTCACGATGAAGAAGGAAGATTTCAAGTCCATCAATACTTTCCAGGATTTCTACGATTTCGTCTCCAAACGCCTGTCCTAGTCCATGGCCGGAGAATGGGAAGGCAAATCCCGTGGCGGCGGAACAGGCTACCGCATTTTCATTTACGTAATCAGGCATCTTGGCGTGAGAGCGGCCTATGCTCTCATGTCGCTTGTCGTCATCTATTTCATCCCCTTCTCTCCTAAGGGCACAGCCGCTGTCTGGCGTTATTCGAGAAGAATTCTCGGTTACGGTCTCTTGCGTTCAGCCTGTTTCGTCTACAGAAATTATTACTCTTTCGGCCAGAATCTGGTAGACAGGGCGGCGATTTCGGGCGGCCTTCAGGGACGTTACCGTTTCAAATTCGAGAATGAGGATAGTCTCAGAGCCTTCCTTGACAAGAAGGAGGGCTGCGTCATCATGGGTGCTCATGTGGGAAGCTGGGAAGCGGGGGCACCCTTCTTCATGGAATATGGCAGGGAACTCAATATCGTCATGTACGACAATGAGCATGAAGCCATAAAAAAGGTAAGGAAGAGCAACGAAAGGCTCTTTCCCGGTTTCAAGGTGATCCCCGTCAACAAGGACAGCCTGGGCCATGTCTTCCTGATAACGGAGGCCCTAGAAAGAGGGGAGGCCGTCTGCTTTCAGGGCGACCGCTACGTGAACGAAGACCGTCTCCTGGGGGGCGTCCTTCTTGGCCATGAAGCTTCTTTCCCCCTCGGCCCTTATCTGCTTGCGGCGAAGCTGGGGGCTCCTGTAGTCTTCTATTTCGCCATGAGGGAGGCCCCCATGACTTATCGTTTCATTTTCCGGCAGGCGGCTCCAGTCTTCGGAAGATCGGCTCCTGAGAAGCTTCTCTCTCAGTTTACTTCGCTTCTGGACGAAATTCTGAGGCGGCATCCGGAGCAATGGTTCAATTTCTACGATTTCTGGAATCTGAAACAGCACGGTCGGGAAATAGAACGGAAGGCTTAAATTGGAATTAATACATTACAGACATGGATGACAGGTACTCAAAGGACAGGCTTTCGGCGCAGATTGCACAGCAGCTTGCGCACATGATCGCATTCGGCCCTGAGGTCTTTCAGGTCACCAGAATCATGCTGGAAAAGGGCATATTCAAGGCCTTGGACGAGTCCTCGCACGGAGACGGACCAAAGGGACTGACCCTCTCACAAGTCTCTGAAAAATCTGGACTTTCTCTCTATGCGTGCAAGGTTCTTCTGGAGTCTTCTCTCACGGCCGGGACCCTTCTTCTGCGGAACGGACGCTTCCTGCTTTCGAAGGTGGGCTGGTTCCTTCTCAATGACCCGATGGTTCGTCCGGACATCGAGTTCAACCATGACATCAACTACAAGGGACTCTTCCATCTGCAGGAGGCCATGGAGAAGGCCGAACCATCAGGATTGAGGGAACTGGGTCCATGGCCTACCATCTACGAAGGCCTTTCCTCCCTTGCTCCGCGTGAGCAGAAGAGCTGGTTCGCCTTCGATCATTTCTATTCCGACGTCTCCTTCGACGAAGTCCTTCCTCTTGTCTTTAGCCGCAAGCCCTCTACGCTTCTGGACATCGGAGGTAATACGGGTCGTTTCGCCTTGCGCTGTACGGCCTTCGATCCTGAAGTTGAGGTCACGATTCTGGACCTTCCGCAGCAGATCGGCCTCATGGAAGAAAATATCAAGGGCAAAGAAGGCTCTTCGAGGATTCATGGACTGGGCGGAAACCTCCTCTCCGAGAACACCGCCGTTCCGGAAGGCTTCGACGTCGTGTGGATGAGTCAGTTCCTGGATTGTTTCTCCGAAGAGCAGGTGCTCAGCATTTTGCGCCGTGTGGCCGCTTCGCTGAAGGAAGGAGCTTCTGTCTTCATCATGGAGACCCTGTGGGACAGGCAGAAATATGCCGCCGCCTCCTTCGACATCGCCCAGACCAGTGTTTATTTTACGGCCATGGCGAATGGAAATTCGAAAATGTTTTATTCGGAGGATCTTTTCGCTCTAATAGCGGATTCGGGGCTAAGGGTGGCTGAAATCAAGGATGGCATCGGAGAGGGCCACTCCTTGATCCGCTGCGTGAGATGAGCAAGTAGACGGTAATGAAAGATGAGGAAGGCTAAGACATATTTAGCAGGCGAGGCCATGGTGACGGCTCTCGGTGCCGGGGTGGCCCATAATGTGGCTTGCATAGAGAAGGGAGAGAGCGGCCTTAGGGTCTGCACGGATCCTCGCGTCACCCAGGGGAGGCTCATCGTCGGCGAGATTCCGGACCTTGTCTATGACAGCCTCTGGGAACGCTTCGGCTACAACTGGTCCCGGGCGGAAGTCCTGGCCATAGGCTGCATCAATGAGATTGTGTCCGAACTCTCCGATGAGGCGCTCTCGGCCCTTAATGCGGAAAATACTATTCTGGTGCTTGCTACGGCCAAGGGGAACATCGACGCCCTTCCGGACACCGAGGCGGCTTCGATTCCGGCGATGACGGCAAGAATAGCGGCGGAGTTCGGCCTGAGCCGCACAATCTCGGTTTCGAATGCCTGCATTTCGGGAGGAAGCGCCCTTACCGTGGCCAAGAGGCTCATTGAGGAGGGCTCCTGTTCCAACGCCATTGTCTGCGGAGTGGAAGTCCAGTCGCGCTTCATTTCGAGTGGCTTCGCCTCCTTCAAATCCCTGAGCGACAAGCCTTGCCGGCCTTATGACGCGGCCAGGGACGGCCTGAACATAGGGGAAGGCTGCGGGGCGCTTCTTTTGGTTTCAGACCCGGCCTTCGCCCGTAGAACTCCCGGCGGAAGAGCCGTAGTCCTCGCCGGAGGGGCCATAAGCGATGACGCCAATCATATCTCCGGCCCTTCCCGCACCGGCGACGGTCTCTTCTTCGCGATGAGGAACGCGCTAAAGGATGCGGGGCTCGGAGCCCAGGAAATAGACCTTCTCCAGATGCACGGAACGGCTACGGTCTATAATGACGAGATGGAGAGCAAGGCCGTGGGCCTGGCGGGGATGCAGGAGGTCCCGGTCCAGAGTCTAAAGGGGTATTACGGCCATTGCATGGGGGCGAGCTGTGTGATAGAGACCATACTTTGCGCAGAGCAGATCAGGCGCGGGGAGATTTTCGCGACCAAGGGCTTCGAGACTCTCGGAGTTCCTGTCGGCATCAAGATCGTGGCGGAGACAAGACCTGCGGGGCTGAGGTCTGTACTGAAGACGGCATCGGGCTTCGGAGGCTGCAATGTCGCCCTCGTTCTCTCTTCGGAAGAGGTGGCGAAGGATGTGGAGCGCCCGGCTCCGGTGGAAACAGAAGTGGCGGCGGAGACGGAATATCACGGCACCGAGGGCTTCGCTGATCTGGCGAGGGCAAAGTTCCGTGAATCCGAAGACAGCAAAGACATCCGTCTCGCGGCCAAATTTTCCAAGATGGACAATCTCTCGAAACTGGGCCTCATCGCCGCCGCGGACATCATGAAGGGCGTAGAGTGCGGAGAGGAAGAACTCGGCGTCATCCTCTGTGGCCGCCACTCCTCCATGGACACGGACCTCCGTCATCATGAACTCATCTCAAAAGGTGGAGACTCGGCGGCTTCTCCCGCCGTCTTCGTCTACACTCTGCCGAACGTGGCTGCAGGCGAGATAGCCATCAGATACAAGGCGAAGGGGGAGGAGACCTTCTTTCTGGCGGACTCCTGCGATGAAGGCGCCCTTCGCTCTTATGCCGCCACCGCCATGGGCCGGACTGGCATGAAATATTGCATCTGCGGCTGGCTCGATTTCTATAGAGGAGAATATTTTGCTAAATTTGAACTTCTTAAGCGATCCTAAAATGGAAGAGAGAAACGAACTCGTACAGAAACTTAAAGGCGAACTCATAGATGCCCTCAATCTCGAAGAAATCGACCCTGAGGGGATTGGAACCGATGAATCCTTGTTCGGGGCGGAGGGCCTTGGGCTCGATTCCATCGACGCCCTTGAAATCATCCTTCTCCTTGACAGAAACTACGGCATCAAGATAAAGAACCCGGCCGAAGGCAAAGAAATTTTCAAGACCGTAGGCACCATAGCTGACTATATCCTCGCCCACAAAGCGGAGTGATGAACAGGGTCTATGTCATAGGCGCCGGAGCCGTCTGCGCAATCGGCGGAAATCTGGAGGAAAGTCTCCGCTCTCTTGAGGCGGGGGAGTCGGGGCTTGTCCCGGCCCCTGCCTCGCTGACCGGCACGGGACTCCCGGTCGGTCTCGTGAAAGAGTCGGATGCGGTTCTCGAAGCGGGACTCGGGATTCCTTCCTACAGGCTGATCTCAAGAACCGCCCTCCTCGGGATGAAGGCGGCGAGGGAGGCGTGGAAGAGTGCCGCGCCTAAAATCCGCCGCGTCGGAAGGATCGGCCTTATCAGTGGAACTTCTGTCGGAGGGATGGACCTTTCAGAAAAATATTGGAAGGGGCATCGTGATGAAATCCGCTCCGGAAGGCCTCTGGGAGAGGCAGCGCTGGATTATCTTCGGATGCACGCCTGCGGAGAGGGCACCGCGGCAATAGCCGAGTATCTCGGTCTCGGCTTCGACTTCGTCACGACCATCAGCACCGCCTGTTCCTCTGCCGCCAATGCGATAATGCTCGGCGCGAGACTCATAGCCGCCGGAGAATTGGAAACCGCCATAGTTGGCGGTGCAGACGCCCTGACTGCCTTCACGATTAACGGCTTCAACTCTCTGATGATTTATTCTGGAAAGCCTTGCCGGCCTTTCGCGGAGGAGAGAGACGGCCTCAATCTCGGCGAAGGAGCCGGCTACCTGGTCCTGAGCTCTTCTTCGGAGGGGGCTCTCTGCGAGGTCGCGGGCTGGGCCAACGTGAACGAGGCCTTCCATCAGACGGCCAGTTCTCCTGAGGGAGACGGCCCTTATTCCGCCATGACCAAGGCTCTGAGCCTTGCCGGACTCGACCCTTCGAGAGTAGGCTATGTCAATACGCACGGGACGGCCACCCCAGGCAATGACGCCTCGGAATATGCCGCCCTCCGTCGTGTTTTCGGCTCGAAGCTGCCGCCTTTCGGCTCGGTCAAGAATCTTATCGGCCATACCCTCGGAGCGTCCGAAGGCATAGAAGCCTGCTTCTGCGCCGCCTCAATCGCCGGACTGACCTCCGCCTGGGGCAGGCCTGACTGCATCTTGTCCAACGCCTTCGGTTTCTCCGGCAACCAGACCAGTCTCGTCTTTTTGAAGTGCGGAGAGCCTTCGGAGGCAGTCACGGTAGACCGGAAGGAGATAGAACCTGTGCCTCCGGCAGGTTTCAAGAGAACCTCGCGAGGGGACTACGATCTGGTCGCTGAAGTGAAGATAAGTGAGGGGGAAGAACCTGATTACAAGGCGATTATCAAGAACGCCAATCTCCGCCGCAGAATGTCTTCCCTCATAAAGAGGGGCGTGGCTGCCGGTCTGGAGTGCCTTTCCTCGGCCGGAATGCTCGATAGCGAAGGAAAACTCAAGGAGGAGCTCGGCGGGCTCATCACCGCCACAGGCTTCGGCTTTCTCGAAGACACCCTGAAATTCGGGGACAGCATAATTGACCAGCAGGAGAAGGCTCTCAACCCTCAGCCTTTCATGCAGTCGACCTTCAACACAATCGGCGGCCAGCTTGCCCAGCTTCTCGGAGAGAGGTGCTATAACATGACTTATGTCCATGGCCGTTCCGGTTTCGGCGCCGCCCTCGCCGACGCCGCTCTCCTTATGAAAGAGGGTTCCGGTCCCGTGCTTGTGGGCTGGTTTGAAGAAGATAACGCAGTGAGCGATTCCGTCCTCAGACAGCTGGGGCGCAAGGTACTTCCTCATGAAGCGAGATTCATGCTGCTGAGAGCGAAATGATCCTGGCCCTCATCATAGTCTGCGCCCTCTCTCTGGGCTTTCTCTTCTGGGCATCCTACGATGTCGGCAGCCAGGTCTATGTCAAGACCCTCTGCCGCGTAAAGACAGGAGAGAAGGTGGTCTATCTCACTTTCGACGACGGCCCCGCCGGAGAACAGACAGAGAAGGCCGTCTCCATTCTGAAGGAGCACGGAGCAAAGGCCGCCTTTTTCCTCATCGGCAGTAAAATCCCCGGGAATGAGGCCTTGCTCAAAAGACTGGCGGAGGAAGGTTTCACCTTAGGAATCCACACGATGGAGCATAGCTGGCGCGGGCCTTTCGAAACCCCGGCCCGCATGGCCGCAGAACTGAAGGCCTGCTCGGACCTTATCGAGGCCGCGGCAGGAAGCAGGCCGAGATTTTACAGACCGCCTTTCGGGGTCACAAGCCCGCGGATAGCCAAGGCCCTCCGTCTGCTTGGCGAGACCCGTCCCCGGGCTATAGGCTGGACGGTGAGAACTTTTGACACGCGCAGGCCTGATGTGGAACATGTTTTGCGGAGACTTCGCCGTGGACTCAGACCCGGAGCTATCATCCTGATGCATGAGAAGATGCCGGGCTCGGAAAATTACGTTGAGGTTGTGCTGCGGTACCTTGAGACTCAAGGTTACCGCTGCGCCAGCCTCGCTGAGATTTGAAGATGATGAAGAAATTGATAATGATGTTGGGGGCGGCGCTCCTTTCTTTGGCCGCCTATGCCGGGGACTTCACCGCGATGCGTGACCCTTCGGCGTTCAGACGTATGCTCTCGGAGAAAACAGAAGCTGAGTCTTCCATAGACTGCCGTTTCTCCCAGACGAAATATCTTAGCGTTTTCAGCGAGAAGGTAGTCTCGAAAGGTAGATTCTGCTTTGACAGGGGAGATGTAGCCCTGCTCTACGACTCCGGTTACCAGATAATCATCGCAGGCACCAAGCTCAAGACCCTCGCCGACGGCAAGACTTCCGTGGTGAACCTCGGGGGCAACCCTGTCATGGGACAGATGAAATCCCTTCTCTCGGCCACAATGGCTGGAGACCTCGACCGTCTCGGGTCTTCCTATAGGCTTGATTACCAGGAATCCTCGAAAGAATATCTGGTGAAGTTGAAGCCCTCTTCTCCTTCGCTCCAGTCCTACATCGCCTCCATGGACATATATTTCGACAAGGCAGATTGCTCAGTCAACAGGCTTGTCATCCATGAGAACGCTTCGGATTACACCAGTTATGACTTCAGCTCAAAAAAGTTCAATACCAAGATAGATGAGAAGATTTTCAGCATTCATTAGCATCCTGGTCCTTTCGGCCGTGCTCTCCGGCTGCTCGGTAGGGGTAAGCGTAATGCATTCCAGGTCCTCGGAGGTTCCGCAGGCCGTGGAGGGCGCCGACAATGTCGAGGACTTCAGCCTCAATCTCGGACGCCGCCGCTCCCTAAGCGGGACCCTTGTCTCAAAACCGGTCGAGGGAGGCTTCAGGGCCGTGGGCATGTCTCGCTTCGGCATGAGCCTCTTCGACATCACTGTCTACCGGGATTCCTACGAGGTCAATTCCTGCGCCGACTTCCTGAAGAAACGCAAACTCATTGACAGCATAGCCTCCTCCCTGAGGAAACACTTGATGGACAAATACATAAGCTCGTACTCAATATAGTTGGACCAGAGTCTTGACATAAGAGAAAGAAGCCGCAGGGACGGGGTGGCCGTGGTCATTCCGACCTACGGCAACGCCTCCACCATCGCTTCAGTCGTGAATGAAGTCCTCGAAGGCTATTGCTGGAACGTCATAGTCGTGAATGATGGCAGCACCGACTCGACGGCCGAAATTCTCGCCTCCTTCAAGGACAAGATCACCGTCCTGACCCATCCCGTCAACTGGGGCAAAGGCGCGGCGCTCCGCAACGGCCTGCAAAAGGCCCTGGAGCAGGGCTGGCGCTATGCCATCTGCCTCGATGCCGACGGACAGCATTTTCCTTCGGATATCCCGGCCTTTCTGGACGCAATCGAGCAGTCGCCCGACAGCCTCATCGTTGGAGTAAGGAATCTCACCGCGGACGGAATGCCTCGCAAGAACACTTTCGCGAACCGCTTCAGCAATTTCTGGTACCGCCTCTTCACCGGCCACAAACTGGCCGACACCCAGTCGGGCTTCAGGCTCTATCCTCTTCTGGCCATGAACCTTGAAGATCCTCGTTTCACGGACAAATACGAGTTCGAACTCGAAGCCATAGTCTTCGCTTCATGGGACCATATCCGCGTCGAGGGTATTCCTGTCCATGTCAAGTACCTTCCCCAGAAGGAGCGGGTCAGCCATTTCCGTCCTTTCAGGGACTTCATGAGGATCAGCCTTTTCAACACCTGTGTCCTCTTCTACTGCTTTTTCTGGCGCTGGCCTTATAAATTTTTCAGGGCGCTGAACCACAGGAGAATCAAGATGTTTATCGACAAGCACATTGTCCATGCCCCCGATACCAATTTCGAACTCTCGCTAGCCGTGGGCCTTGGCGTCTTTGTCGGCATACTTCCGATCTGGGGTTTTCAGATGGTGGTGGCTTACTTTCTTGCTTCGGCTACGAGGCTCAATAAGATAGCTATGCTGACAGCCTCCAATATCAGCATCGCGCCCCTCGCGCCCTTCATCATTTTCGCCAGCTATTGGACCGGCTGCCAGGTGATGGGGACGCCGCTGATCTTCTCCCCGGATGATTTTACCGCGCAGGATGCCGGCCAGGCCCTTGTACAGTACCTCATCGGCGCCGGAGTACTTGCCTTGGCCGCCGGACTTTCCTTCGGTCTTCTGACCTGGCTGGTCTTGAGTCTCTGCGGCCGCAAAGTTTCCGACAGATACAAGAAATAGGTACATGGGCAGTCTCTCCATATCTATCTATCGCTTCTTCCGCCGCAACAGGCTCCTCTTCTGGACCTTGCTGACGGCTTCGGTGCTCATCCTCGCCTTCATGGCGTCAAGAATCAAGATAGAAGAGAACCTGACCGCGTTCTACCCAAAAACGGAAGGAGGCGAAAACGTCACGGATGTCTTCACCAACATGAAGACAAGCAACAGATTCATAGTGATGTTCTCTGACAGAGACTCCTCTTCGGCGGACATCGACACTCTGCTATGCGCCGCGGACAGATTCAAAGAAATCTGCACGGGAGAAGGCGCGAAGGGGCTCGTAGAGTCATGCGAATCTTCCTTCGGCTCCTCCCAGGCCGGAGAACTCACATCTTTCGTCACGGCGAATCTCCCCATCTTCCTGGACTCAGCCCTCTTCGCCGCTCTCGACTCCTTGACAAGTCCAGAGGCGATTGCCTCGAGACTCGCCCGCGACAAGCGTACCCTTCTTTCCCCGATCGGCTTTGCCACCAAGGATGCGGTCATGGCGGACCCGCTCGGCCTCTCGTCGGGAGTCCTTGGCAAGACTGCGGAGCTCAGCGTTGATTCCGACTATAAGCTGGATTACGGCCACGTCTTCACTTCAGACGGAAAGACCCTGCTCGTCTTCGTGGGACCCTCCGCCAAGAGCGGCGACATGGGCAGGAACGATGAGGTGGTGACCTTCGTGGAGAGTGCCCTGGACAGTCTGAGGGCGGAGTATCCCGGCATAGAGACGACTTATTTCGGGGGTCCCGCGGTGGCGGTCTACAATTCCAGGCAGATAAAGAAAGACACCCTGCTGACCTCGATTATCGCCCTGCTTGTAATCACCATATTCATCCTCATGGTTTTCAAGCAGAAGCGCTCAATCTTCCTGATTCTGCTCCCCGTCGCCTACGGCAGCCTCTTCGGCCTCGCCGTCATAGCCATGGTCAAAGGCAGCGTCTCGGGCATAGCCGTCGGAGCCAGTTCAGCCATCATGGGCATAGCCCTGAGCTATTCCATCCATATGCTGGCCCATCTTAACCATGTCACTTCCATAGAACAGCTCCTTGAGGATCTCGCCGGCTCCATGACAGTCGGGGCTTTCACTACGATAGGAGCCTTCTTCGGCCTGCTCTTCACCTCCTCCAATCTTCTGCATGACTTCGGCCTCTTCGCCTCCTTCATGCTGGCCGGCACTACCATCTTCTGTCTTGTCTTCCTGCCTCAATTGCTCCGGGCCAGGCCTGATGTCAAGGAAGGACGCATCCTGAGGGCCATTGACAGTTTCAGTTCCATCCATTTCGAGAAGAAGAAGCTGCTTGTCCTCTTCCTCTCCATCCTTTTTATCGTATGCTGTTTCAATTGCGGCAGGGTCGGTTTCGACAGCGACATGAGCAAACTGAACTGGTGGGAACCGAAACTCAAGGCGGCGGAAGAGCGGCTGGAAGCATCCTCCGACAAGGACTACAAGAACGTCCTTTTCGTGAGCGTCGGGACGAATTCGGACGAGGCCGCGGCGCAGTACGCCAAGACAAACGCCTTGCTTTCAAGTCTTATGGAGGAGGGAAGGCTGGAGTCCTGGTCCAACGCCTCGGCCTTCGCCGTAGGGGAGACCGAACAGAGGAGAAGGATAGAGCGCTGGAAAGCCTACTGGTCGGACGCTAAGGCGGAAGAAGTGGCCTCAGAATTACGGGAGGCCGGAAGAGCCGAGGGCTTCAGACCCGATGCCTTCGACTCTTTCATCGCACTCCTCACCAAGGACTACCGTCCGCTTGACCTTTTTGCGGAAGGAGCCGTGCCCGAGGCCCTCGGAACATTCTTCTCCCGTTCAGAGAAGAACGACATGCTGGTCTCTCAGGCCCGCATTCCGGTGGCCGACAGGGAGAGTATCTACGCTCTGTTCGGTGCCGACAAAAATCTCGTCGTCTTCGACCAGGGCTGGTTCGTCAACAAGGCCGCAAGCACGATAAACGATGACTTCAATTTCATCCTCTGGTTTTCGTCCCTGCTCATATTCATAGTTCTGTGTGTAAGTTACGGAAGGTTGGAACTCGCCCTCCTATCTTTCCTGCCCATGGCCATATCATGGATCATCATCACGGGCTCCATGGCCATCCTGGGGATAAAATTCAACATCGTCAGCATTATCCTCTCGACCTTCATCTTCGGCATGGGCGATGACTTCAGCATCTTCATCCTGGACGGCCTGCTGAGCCGTTACAAAAGCGGAAAAGACCTCCTTCCTTCGCACAAGTCGGCCATCTTCTTTTCGACCTTCACCCTGATCGTCGGTATAGGCGTCCTCATCTTCGCGAAGCATCCGGCCCTACATTCCCTGGCCGTCATGACCATCCTCGGCATGCTGGCCGTCGTGCTGTCAGGCTATATAGTCGAGCCTCTGATCTTCTGGTGGATGGCCTTCAGACCGCTTGAGAAGGGGATGCCTCCTTTCACCATCACGACTCTTCTCGCCGACCTCGTAGGCTTCGGCACCTATGTCGTAGCGAGCATTCTCACCGCTCTCTTCCTGATCCTTCTCCTGCCTTTCGGCAGAAAAGTCCGCGAGGAAGGCGGAGCCCGTCTTGCCCACATCCTCAGCAAGGGTATCAAGGCGGCCTTCTTCTGGGTCGGAACAGTCAGGCTGGGCGAGACGCCGGACAAGAAGAAGCCAGCCATCTACATAGCCAACCATCAGAGTTCCATCGACATAGTGGAGTTCCTCTCAGAACATCCGAAGATAAAGCTCATGACGGCCCATTGGGTCCAGAACTATCCTGTCTACGGGCAGGTCATCCGGCTGATCGGCTATTACGACAAGTCCAAGGGGATAGAGGCCCAGATGGAAAAAATAAGGAAGGACCTCGAAAACGGCTGGTCTGTGCTCATCTTCCCTGAGGGGACGAGATCGCAGGACGGAAGCATCGGCCGTTTCCATAAGGGCGCCTTCTATCTTTCCATGGCCACGGGCTTCCCTGTGCGTCCTGCCGTTACCTACGGTAATTGTCTTGTTATGCCTAAGGCGATGCCGGCGAATGTAGGAAGGGGAACGGTGGCGCTTAAATATCTGCCGGAAATCTTGCCGACGCAATTCTCTACTTATCAGGAGTTTGCCAAATACGCCGAGGCGCTTTTCAAGTCCGAGCACGCGGCCCTGAAAGCTCGTTTCACTTCTCCCGAAAATTCTTGGTTCCGCTTCGCTCTCTGCCGCAACTACATCTACAAAGGGCCTGTGGTTGAATGGTATGTCAGGGTGAAGACAGCCATGGAGCATGACTACTCCTTCTTCAACGAGGTGATTCCATCGGACGCCCACGTAACCGACCTCGGATGCGGGATGGGCCAGTTGGATTTCATGCTCTCGCTATATTCTCCCGATAGAAGAGTCCACGGAATAGACTATGATGCCGACAAAATTGCTATAGCCTCCCATGGCTGGCTCATGGCCCGCTGTCCCCGTCTGAGTTTCGAGGAGGCAGACGCCATGTCAGCCGAGCTTCCGGAAAGCGATGTCTTCGTGATCAGCGACATGCTCCATTATCTCAAGCCTGAAGACCAGCAGACCCTGATCCGCCGCTGTGCCGAGCGTCTTGCCGAGGGCGGTATGATCCTCCTCCGTGACGGGAACGATGAAGATAAAGCCGGGCAGAAGATGACTGACTTTACGGAAGTGCTCTCTACCAAGATCTTCCGTTTCAATAAAACGGTCGGAGCTCTCTCCTTCACCGGAGAGAGCGAGCTAAGGCACCTCGCCTCTTCCTGTGGTCTCTCATTCAGCCACAGGGCCAGCGACAAGCTCACCTCCAACACATTTTTCATATTGAGGAAATCATGAATTTTATAATGAGGAAATCATGAAAGTCCTGAAAATCATATCGAAGTCCCTTTTCTGGCTTTTTGTCATCCTCTTGGGCCTCTTCTCCCTGGCTTTCCTCTGCTGCGTCTGTCTTTACCGAAGCGCAGACTATATGGAGCCTCAAATCAGCCTCAGCCCGGACAAGGCAGTGGTGACAGACAGCCTGCGCACCTACAAGGACGACTGGCTCCGCCGCTCAGAGACCGGCCTCTGGGAAATGAAGCTTTCCGGCGGCCCCATCGAGAGGGGAGAGGCCTTCGGGAAAATGGCCGGAGACCTCCTCTACCGCCAGGAAGAGGTCTTCGTCGATCAGCTCCATCGTTATGTGCCAGACTCGTCCTATTTTTCTTTTCTCCACAAGGCCACGGTGATCTTTGACAGGCGGCTCGCTCGCAACGTGCCCGAAGAATACCGCAAGGAAATCAAGGCCATGTCCGAGTTCTGCACCCATGATTTCGATGTCTTTGGCAATCCTTACGAGCGTCAGCTCCAGTACCATTCCGCCCATGACATCGGCCACGCCATGCAGGATTATATGCTCGTGGGCTGCACTTCTTTCGGGGTCTGGGACGGGGCCTCGAAGGATTCGTCTCTTCTTATCGGCCGTAATTTTGATTTTTACGTCAGCGATGCCTTTGCGGAGAATAAAATCGTGATGTTCTTCGAGCCTTCGGAGGGCCACAAGTTCGCCTCTGTAAGCTGGCCGGGGATGATAGGCGTTCTTTCGGGAATGAATGACGCTGGACTGACGGTCTGCCTTCTGGCTTCAAAGTATGAGCCGCCTCATTCTGGGACGACCCCGGTCTCCATTCTTGCGAGGGAGATTCTGCAATACGCCTCGACTATTTCCGAGGCCTACGAGATTGCGGAATCCCGCAAGACCTTCGTCTGCGAAAATATCCTCATCGGCTCCAGCCGGGATGGCCGTGCCGCCGTAATCGAGAAGACTCCTTCTCATATAGACCTCTACGACGTAGCTCAGGAAGAAGGCCTCCGAAAGGATCGCATAGTTTGTACAAATCATTATCAGTCTGAGTCTTTCCGCTATAAAAAGGCCAACATTGAAAATCTCCGTTCTTCTGACAGCGGTTTCCGTTTCAGGAGGGTTGAGGAATTGCTTGATTCTCTCGGCCCTGCCGGGCCTTCCGAAGCGGCCTTTATACTCCGAGACATGAAGGGACCTCGGGGAACGGATCTGGGTCTGTGCAACGACCTCTCCGTCAACCAGGCCATAGCCCACCATTCTGTGATTTTCCAGCCCGGGAAACTGCGGATGTATGTATCGACTTCTCCATGGCAGTTCGGAAAGTATGTCTGCTATGACCTCGCGAAAGTCTTCTCTGATTCGCTTGATTATCATTCCGAGATCTATTCTGATACCCTTGCCCGGGACAGCGCCGCCTTCTCCTCCGGGCTTGTCGGCCGCATCCTGAAATACAAGGCCATGACCGCCCGTATCCGGGCCGACTCCGCCATCACCGAGAGCTTCCTTCATGAATACGAAGCCGTGAATCCGAATTATTACGGGACCTATCTCAACGTGGGCGACTATCTTTTGCGCCATGGCTCCGACCCTTGCCCAAGTTGGGAAAAAGCCATAAATTTACAAGCTAAGCCATCAGAGTCTGAGGCAATCAGACAGAAACTCTCTAAATACAAAAACAAGCATAGACATGGAAAAGCATCCTGAAATCCAGTACCTTTCAAGGGAGGAAATCAAAAAATATCAGGAGAAGAGGCTCGAGGGTCAATTGGAATATATCGCCGCGAGGTCGAAGTTCTACCGAGAGATGTTCGCGGAGAACAAGATCGACTGGAGGAAAATCCGCACGCTGGAGGACCTGTCTCTGCTTCCCGTGACTACCAAGAAGGATCTTCAGGTCCGGAACGAAGATTTCCGCTGCGTCCCTCCTTCCGAGGTCATTGACTATGTCACTACTTCCGGAACGCTTGGGGATCCTGTGATTTTCACTGAGACCGAGGCTGACCTTCAGCATCTGGCATATAACGAACAGCTCTCTTTCACGACGGCAGGCTGCACCAGGGACGATGTCATGCAGCTGATGACGACGATCGACCGCCGCTTCATGGCTGGCCTGGCCTATTTTCTCGGGGCTAGGGAGCTTGGAATGGGCATTGTCCGCGTCGGCAACGGCATCCCGGAACTTCAATGGGACACCATAAACAGGATCCATCCTACCGTCGGCATGGCCGTACCTTCTTTCCTGATGAAGATTATAGCCTTTGCCGAAGACCATGGCATCGATTACCACAAATCTTCCATGAAGAAGTGCATCTGCATCGGAGAAGCCCTGCGTGACCCGAAGACTTTCGAATTGAACACCCTGGGCAGAAGAATCCATGAAAAATGGCCTGAGCTTCAGCTCTATTCGACATATGCGTCCACGGAGATGCAGCATTCCTATACCGACTGCCAGTATTTCAACGGCGGTCATGTCCAGCCGGAGCTGATTATCGTGGAGTTCCTGGACGAGAATGACAGGCCGGTGCCGGAGGGTGAGCCGGGGGAGGTGACTGTCACCACTCTCGGAGTTACGGGGATGCCACTTCTGCGCTTCAAGACCGGGGACGTCGTCTACCATTTTGACGAGCCATGCCGCTGCGGGCGCAATACCACTCGTCTGGGGGCAGTCCTGGGCAGAAAGGGTCAGATGATAAAATTCAAGGGAACGACTCTTTATCCGCCGGCGCTCTATGATGTGCTGGACAATATTCCGGGTGTCGTCAACTACGTCGTGGAGGTCTATACCAATGACCTCGGGACGGATGAAGTCGTGGTGAAGGTCGGGACGGAGTCACCGAACCCTCAGTTCGAGAAAGAGATAAAAGATCTTTTCCGCGCCAAGGTCCGCGTAGCCCCCTCCGTGGAGTTCAGTTCCCCTGAGTTAGTGAACAAGATAATATTCCCTGCCATGAGCCGCAAGCCCGTCAAATTCATAGACATGCGCTAAGCCCGGCGCGGCCCGTGCGACCCTCGATCTGTTCTACCACGCACCTTCCGCCCGCACCCTTGCTTTTGGCAAGGACCTTGCATGCAGAACGTTGCCATATTCCATGGCAAAAACCTATATTCATAGCAAGAACCATATTTTTTCGACCATGAAAAAGATTTTTTCCGCTCTACTAATCAGTCTTCTCGCAATGGCTGCAACTCTTTCCGCTTCCGCGCAGGACATGCAGGTAATACGTGATTCGGACCGCCTCTATTTCTATGGCGTAGATTTCGGCCCTGTAAAGGTAGTAGCCGCTGCAGAATCTCCCGCAGCTTTCAAAATGGCCTTTGCCGGGATCAACGGCCTCTTCGAGACAGAACCGAACAAGTACATTCTTCCTCTCCAGAAGAAACTTCAGCATGTTTTCAATTCTGTCGATCTGAACGCCGTTGCGCAGAACAATGCGTCCATTGATGAGGAAGAAATGCTTACCTACAAGCCGGCTCAGGCTCTGACAAAGGAGGAACTCCATCAGGAAGTGCTCGTATGTGATATCCCGGAACGTGAAGGCGTCGGCCTGCTGATTGTCTGCGGCCAGCTGAACAAGACCACAGACCTGGGAACTTTCTACTATGTCTTCTTTGACAACAAGACTTTCGAGGTAAAGACGGTCTGGGCCTACTCCGGAAAATCCGGCGGCATAGGACTGAGGAACTATTGGGCAAGCTCGCTCTGTAACACCTACAAAGCTATCCGCCCGACAGACCTCTATCTTAAGTCGCAGGATGTCAAAGGAAAGATTGATTCAGGCTTCAAAAAGGTGAAGAAAGGCGTCAAAACTGCGGCCCAGGGCATTGCCGAAGGAGTCGCCGACGGTGCCGAGCAAATCTTCAGCGCCGACACCGTCAAAGTCAAGTAGCACCACCCAATTTCCGCTGAGTGCACTCCGGGAAAGGGTCGGCGCTCTTGATCGGCTGTGGATGGAGCGGAGCGGGGCGCTGGCGGTAGAATGCTTTACTGGAGAGAGCCGAAGAAGAGAAGAATGAGGGAGATGGTGATGAAGAGGAGGTCGATGGCTTTGCTCTTGAGGTTGTGCTCGTGGAAGAGGATGGCGCCGAAGGTGAAGCTGACCAGGACGCTGCTTCTACGAATCATGGAGACTACTGCGATGAGGGCCGTGGAGTCTGTAAGTGCATAGAAGTAGAGGAAATCGGCGGCAGAGAGGAAGATGGATATCAGCGGTATGGACCAGCGCCAGTGGAAGCTGGTATCTAGGCGGGTGACTTCTTGGCCGGGAGTGTCGATGCGTTTGTTGCCGGAGCGGGCTCTGCGGTCGTAGATGGTGGTGAGGAGGAAGATGGCGAGCATCATCCAGAATTGGTAGAAGTTGTACCAGCCTTGGGTAAAGAGGCGGTCCAGACCTGCCCCTCCATTCTCAGGAGCCGCCATGAGGTATTTGTCAAATAGGGCAGATACGGCGCCGAGAAGAGCGGCGGCAACAAGCAGAGAGACCCAGCGATTATCACGGAAATTTATTCCTTCCTTCTTCTCGGTACGGCTGAGCCCCAGAAAAGAGAAGATGGCCACGGCGACTCCAGCCCACTGCCAGAGGTTGAGGCTCTCTCCGAAAATGAGAAGCGAACCTATTAGCGTCCATACTGGGCGCGTGGCGTTGACCGGGCCGACGAGAGTAAGCGGCAGATGTTTGGTTGCAAAATAGCCACAGACCCATGAACTTAGGACAATCACAGCCTTGAGAACGACGAGACTATGCTCCCGCCATCCTCCCGACGGGACGAATAGACCGGAAGATTCCGAAAGAGCTCCGCAAGCTGATAGTATTATGAAGGGCAGAAAGATGCAGCTGCAGAAAAAAGTGTTGAGCGCAAGTACGGGAATGACAGCATTGCCCGTGAGGGCCTGCTTTTTAGAAACATCGTAAAGACCGAGAAGAAAGGCCGAGGCGAGAGCGAGAAAGACCCACATTCTAATTTCCTGTGTGCTGCAGACGCTACTTCAGCGGATTTTTGTCAGACTTGAACCATTCGGCGAAACGGCCGATTCCCGTATGGAGATCCACTCTGGGCTTGTAACCGAAATCTCTTTCAAGTTTCGAAGTGTCGGCGTAAGTCTCGTAGACATCTCCAGGCTGCATCGGCATGAAATTAATATCAGCCTTTACTCCGAGGGCTTTCTCAAGCTCGCTGATGAAGTCCATCAGGCGGACAGTATGCCCGCAGCCTATGTTGTAGACCCCGTAGCGGAGTCCGTCTGAGTTGACCTCAGGAAGGGTGTCTATTACCCTGACCGTGCCTTCTACGATGTCGTCGATGTAGGTGAAGTCACGGAGCATGTCGCCATTATTGTAGACGTCTATGGTCTTGCCCGAGGTGATGAGCCTTGCGAATTTCATCGGGGCCATGTCTGGCCTTCCCCATGGGCCGTAGACCGTGAAGTAGCGGAGTCCTGTGGCCGCGAAGCCATAGAGCTTGCAGTAGGCATGCGCCATCAGTTCGTTGGACTTCTTCGTGGCGGCATAGAGGCTTACAGGTCTCGTGACTATGTCTTCTTCTGAGAACGGGACATTGCTGTTGAGACCATAGACGGAGCTAGAGGAGGCGTAGATAAGATGCGGAACGGCGAAGTTGCGGCAGCCTTCGAGGATATTGAGAAAGCCTTCGAGGTTGGATTTAAGGTAGGAGTACGGGTTTGTGATAGAGTATCTTACGCCTGCCTGTGCGGCGAGGTTGACTACTTTGTCGAAGTGTTCGGCTTCGAAGAGGGCATCGAGGGAAGGCTTGTCGCAGAGGTCCATTTTGATGAATCTTGCGTTTGGCCATTTTGAGGAGACCAGCGCGGCCGGAGCAGGGGCGGAGGCTTGCGTTGCAGCAGTGTCCGTGGCGGAGGAGCCTGCGGCCGGGGCCTGGAAATCGGCCTTGAAGCCGTTTTCTTCGAGTCTTCTATATTTCAGGACTACGGAGTAGTAGTCGTTGATATTGTCTATGCCGATTACTTCGTCTCCTCTGGAGGCGAGGATGGAAAGGAGTCTGGAGCCTATGAATCCGGCGGCGCCGGTTATCAGAATCTTTTTCATTATTTGGAGTTATCATTTGAGGCGCCGACCGATGCATCTGAGGCATGGGATGAGGAGGTGCCTTCGGAACCACCCGCGCCCTCGGCGGGCTTGAGGTTTATTATTACGTACTCCCCGACAACCTGGTGAGAATGAGTGCGGATGAAGTCTGCGGCGGAAGGCATCTTGGAGAGATGAGACGTCCCGATAATCACGGTGAGAGGCCCGTCCGCCACAGTCCTTCCCTCAATCTCAGCCTTGTAGAACGCATCGAAATCCTTGCCGTAATCACTTACGTCACGCCCGAGGTAATAGTCCATGTTCTCCGGCCTTGAGACCCGCACTGTTGCAACCTCAGTCCCCTCTGGAACCTCGCGGCAGAGATTCCCGTAACCGATGAAGGTATTGATGTGCGGCATATCCATACCCATGATGTAGATGCCCATGAGGATGGAAGTCGCCAGCATGAATATGGTCTTGTCGAGCCGTTTTCCCTCAAGCGACCAGACGAAGGCAATGAGAGCGCCGATTCCGAGAATCGCGATTCCACCCCAGATCACTCTGTCAGCCAGGAAGTTATAATGCGTGAAAATCTCATCGACCGGCCCCCAGGACCTAAAGAAAAGCCGCATGGTCCATGCGCCCAGAGCGATGGCCAGCACCAGACCTGAAGTCAGACTCATCGCAAGGCCCATCCATTTTCTCCAGCCTATCCTCTCCAGCACGAGAGGGAAAAGTCCCGCGATAAAAGGAAGGACCGGAAGCAGGTAGATGGAGAGCTTGGAGGAGAAGGCGGACAGCATCACTACTGTCAGGCAGATTTCGGTCAGAAAGAAGATCTCCAGGTCGGATCTTTCGCCTTGAGGGTCAGCTTGATAGAGCCTTCTGTTTTCGGTCTCACGCCTGAAGATGGGCTGCTTGGTGCATTTGCAGAAGGAGGCGATGAGCCCTCCCAGAAGGAGCAGAGTCCATGGCGCCAGCGAGTAGGCGAGAGCCGGAAGATAGTACCAGAATGGTTCTTTGTGGTGGAAGGCGTTGACTGCGCGGCCCACGGTCTGGTGGGAAAAGAGGTTGTTTATGTAGGCCTTACCTCCGTCGATCCAGGCTCCCAAAACCCAGAGGCCGAAGAGAAGGGCGAGAATGCCCCAAGTTCTCCAGCCCAGATATTTACCGATTTGGCGGCCTTGCCCCTTGACCAGAAGGAAGCATACTATGGTGAGTGGCGGCACAAGGAAGCCGACCGGCCCCTTCGTGAAAAGGGCGAAGAAAATCCATATCGGCAGAAGGATGCGTTGGGCCTTCTGGTTCCCTATTCCTTTGTAGAGCTTCCAGAAAGAGTAGAGGGCCAGCACGATGAACATCGTCATCAGCATGTCCATTCGCAGGAAGATTCCTGAACCCATGAAGAGGCCCAGGGTCAGCATGATCATGGCGGAGGCGGATCTTTCCGCAGGCCGCTTCATCTTCAGCCAGTCGTCCATCAGCCAGATGCAGACGAGCATCGGAATGAAGCTTAGCATCATTAGCCATATGCTGCTGTAGGAACCTGTGAAAAGCTTTCCTAAGGCCATGAGCCAGAAGAATAGAGGCGGCTTGTCGGCATATGGCGCACCTTGGTTCGTCAGGGCGAAGACGTGGCCGTTCTGGATAAGTTCATCGGTGATGTTGAGGTACCTCAGCTCGTTGGACGGAGAGAAGTCCCTCATTGCCATGATGGGGAAAAAGCAGATGGCGGCGAAAATGAAGGCCGCGGCAAGAGGATGGCTGCTGATGAATTTATCCGTTTTCATGTTCCTTGTGGCCTATGATGAGATTTCTTATGTAAGTCGTAATTCCGAAGACCTGCGAGAGGATGAGGACCGGATCGCGGCGGATGATGGCATAGATAAGGATGATGCCTGATCCGCTAATGCTGACGATCCAGAAATCCCTCGGAAGAAGGGAGACTCCGCCGTGGCGGCGGGAATACCACCACTGGTAAGGGAAGCGGCAGGCGAAGATGAGCTGGCCGGCCGAGCCGAGGATTATCAACCATAGAGGAATGTCCTCGTTCTTGAAGAGATTGTTGATGACGACTCCGCTGTTGACTATCAACAAGATGATTGCAGCTACAGGAAGCATCCAGAGGACCCCTCTCACCACGATCTCGATCTTTCCCCATATGCCCTTGGCCTTCAGATTCCATATATATACATAATATGAAACCAGCTGGCCGAGAATTATGGAGAAGTCGTCCCTTAAGACTCCATAGACGAACTGGAGGCAGGAGCCGATCACACTGAAAATCCAGAAAGAAGCCGGAGACTGGACCTTTTTAGTCTTCTCAGAACTCAGCCATTGGATCAGCATTCTCAGCGTAAAGAAAATCGAGGCTGAGAATCCTATTGTGTAGATCAGCCAATGCGGGACGATATCGAACATAGCTTAGCGGATATTGTTCTCTCCAACCTTGTAATTGATGTAGCGCGGCTTCATCCAGCGATAGGCGAAGCAGTCGTTCAGAGGACCAAGAAGCCGGTTCCAGAGACTGAACTTGGAGACTCCTGCCGTGCGCGGAAAGTGGCGGACGGGAACTTCTTTGTAGCTCCCGCCGTCCTGAAGCAGGATCAGGGCAGGAAAGAAGCGGTGCATGCCCTTGAACATGGGGATTCGCTTGGCCGCGTCGGAATGGAAGACCTTCAGCGGGCAGCCTGTGTCGGTCGCACCATCATGGGTCATGGCCCTGCGGAAAGAGTTCGCAATCTTCGACTGAAGTCTCTTGCCTAGGGAATCATTGCGCCTGGAGCGGATGCCTATAACGGCGCTGTAAGAGTCTATGTCCTTGAGCAGCAAGTTGAAATCCTCAGGAGTAGTCTGGAGATCTGCGTCCATGTAGCCTACGAGAGGGGAGTCCACGTAATCGAAGCCGGCCTTGATGGCGGCGCTGAGGCCGCAGTTCTTCACGAAACTGATGTAGAAGAAAGCCTCGTTGGTCTCGCAGATGCGTTTGAGCGCATCGAGACTTCCATCACGGGAGCCATCGTTAACGAAAAGCACGCAGGCCTTCCGCGAAGCCTTCGGCAGATAGTCCGCAAAGGCCTTTTCCAGGTGGGAGATATTGCCCTCCTCGTTAAATACGGGGACAATGATGGTGAATTGGTATTCTCCTGTCTTGTTCATCTTACAGCGTGTCTATCCTCGCAGTCTGGGAGGCCTTCAGGGCCGCTGCAGAGGCGAAATCTTCGTCGGAAGAGGCATATAGTATCGCCCTCGAGGAGTTTATCAGAAGACCGACTTTGGAGTTCGCCCCATAGCGGATTGCTTCTTCCGCCGAACCTCCCTGAGCCCCTACTCCAGGCACGAGCAAGAAGTTGTCTGGGCAGAAGGCTCGGATTTCCGCAAGACGGGAGGCCTTTGTGGCGCCGACCACGAACATCATGTTGTCCGGAGTCGAAATCTCCATCATCTTCTCCATGACCCTGCGGTAGAGCGGTTTGCCGTCTTCGCCAAGCTCCTGGAAATCAGCCGATGATGGATTTGATGAGAGGGCTACCGTGATTGCGTATTTGCCCTTGTACTCGAGAAAAGGCAGCACCGTCTCCGTCCCCATATATGGGGAAAGCGTCACGGCGTCGAAGTCCATGGTCTCGAAATAGGTCTTGGCGTACATCTTGGCCGTGTTCCCGATGTCTCCGCGTTTCGCATCCGCGATGATGAAGGACTCCGGATGGTGCTCCCTGATGTAGGCGACCGTCCCGTCGAGGGCCGCCATGCCCTCCGAACCGAGAGCCTCATAGAAGGCGAGATTCGGCTTGAAGGCAACGCAATATGGCGCCGTGGCATCGACAATCGCCTTGTTGAACTCCACTATGGACCTTGCCACCCCTCCGTAGAGGTGACCGTTAAGGGCGATTTCGCTTCCGTTCCTGTAGAGCGTCTTTCCGTCCTTGACGTAGGCGTCTCCTGCGAGATCCTTTATCTTCTTTGGAAGCTTGTCGAAATCCGTGTCCAGGCCTACGCAAAGGCAGCTTCCCTTCTTCTTTATCTGTTCGTATAAATCTGATGTCGTCATATTGTCAAAGGATGTTCATGCTCTGTTCCCTGATCTTCTCCAGCTCGTCCTTCATCCTGACGACGCATTTCTGGATGCCTGCATGGTTGGCCTTAGAGCCGGTAGTGTTGATCTCGCGGCCCATCTCCTGGATTATGAAGCCGAGCTTCTTGCCCGGGCAAGGCTCGCCGTCAATCGTGTCCATGAAATATTTGCAATGCTGGCGTAGGCGGACTTTCTCCTCGTTGATGTCGAGCTTCTCAACGTAGAAGACCATCTCCTGCTCGAATCTGGACTGGTCCGGCTCCTGCTTGAGGTCGTCCAAGGCTTTGAGTATCTTGGCCTTGACAGCCTCGATTCTTTCCGGCTCCAGGCTTTCGACCTCGTTTTCGAGATTGAGAATGTTCCCGATTCTGGAAGTTACGTCCTTATAGAGGGCGGCGCCTTCCTTGGCCCTGTAGTCGTTACAGGTGGCAAGAGCATCGTCAATGGCCTTCGAGACGAGCGGCCAGTTCTCCTCTGTGATTATGTCGGCGGAAGCGTTGCTCATCACGTCCGGGAAACGCAGGATGGCCGCCAGAAGGACGGAATCAGGCTCATTTTTCTCCCCGTGCGGCCCGAGCTTGTCCTCGATTCTTGAAATCTGGGCGTAATAGTCGGCCACAAGGTCGGAATTGATGGTTTTCGCGGCGGAGACGGTGTTCGGCTCCCAGGTAATGTAGAAGTCTATGGTACCTCTTGTCAGCGAAGTGGCTATTCTTTGCCTCACTTCGAGTTCCTTATCCTTCGGAAGAAGATATGTCTTAATGTTGACATCGGCGCTTTTGCCGTTAAGAGTGCGAATTTCCACCGTAAGCTTTCCAGCCTCCAGCGCGGCTTCGCCCTTGCCGTATCCGGTCATGGACTTTATCATAATTCACAAAATCCCTATTTCAGGGTTCAAAATTACGAAAAATTCATAAATTTGTATGTTTGCCATGCAAATAAGGCAATAACAGCTTATGTCAGAAGAGAATAAAGCTACACAAACAGAAGAAAAGAAGAATTTTCTTGAGGAGATTATCGAAGACGACCTGGCTTCGGGAAGAATTGACCATGTACAGACCCGTTTCCCTCCCGAACCGAACGGCTACCTTCACCTCGGCCACGCCAAGAGCATCTGCCTCAATTTCGGACTTGCACAGAAATATGGCGGTAAGACGAATCTCCGCTATGATGATACCAACCCTACGAAGGAGGACACGGAATATGTCGATTCCATCAAGGAAGACATCAAGTGGCTCGGTTTCCAGTGGGACAAGGAATGCTATGCCTCCGACTATTTCGACCAACTCTACGAGTGGGCTGAAGAGCTGATCAAGAGGGGCCTGGCCTATGTCGACGACCAGACTCAGGAAGAGATCAGCAAGGGCCGCGGGACAGTCGAGACCCCTGGAGTCAACAGCCCTTGGCGCGACCGCAGCATCGAGGAAAATCTCCGTCTCTTCCGAGAAATGAAGGCAGGCAAATATGCCGACGGCGAGAAGGTGCTCAGGGCAAAGATCGACATGGCGTCTCCGAACATGATGTTCAGAGACCCTCTCCTCTACAGAATCAAGCACGCCACCCACCACAGGACAGGCGACAAGTGGTGCATCTACCCTATGTACGACTTCACCCACGGCCAGTGCGATTCCATCGAGCACATCACCCATTCCATCTGCACCCTGGAGTTCGACGTCCATCGTCCGCTTTACGACTGGTTCATCAAGACTCTGGGAATCTATCCTTCGCACCAGTACGAATTCGCGAGGCTCAATCTCACCTACACGCTGATGTCCAAACGCAAGCTTCTCGAGCTTGTCCAGAAGGGCATTGTAAGCGGCTGGGACGATCCGCGTATGCCTACCCTCTGCGGGGTGCGCCGCCGAGGCTACACTCCGCAGGCCATCAAGATGTTCTGCGAGAAGATCGGTGTCTCCAAGAGGGACCAGCTCATGGATATCCAGCTTCTTGAATGGTGCGTCCGTCAGGACCTGAACGCCCGCTCCAATAGGTATATGGTGGTTCAGGACCCTCTCAAGGTCACCATCACGAACTGGGAGCCAGGAAAGGTCGAGTGGTTCGACTGCCCTCTCAATCCTGCTGAGCCGGATGGAGCCAAGAGGTGCGTGCCTTTCACCGGGGAACTCTACATCGAAAAGGCTGACTTCATGGAGGATGCTCCTAAGAAATTCTTCCGTCTCAAGCCGGGAGGAGAGGTCCGCCTGAAGTATACCTATATAGTAAAGTGTGAGGAGGTGGTGAAAGATGCCGAAGGAAACGTGGTCGAGTTGAAGTGCTCCTATGATCCTTCTACCCATCCGGGAAACGGCGAGTGGCGTTCCGTCAAGGGGACTATCCACTGGGTGTCCACCGCCTATGCGAAGCCGGTAGAGCTCCGTCTCTATGACAGGCTCTTCACCCAGCCAGACATGGGCTCCATCCCTGAGGGCCATGACTATAAGGAGTATCTGAATCCTGATTCTCTGAAGGTGGTGACCGCTTATGCCGAGCCTGACCTTCTTGCGGACAAGAGCGGAATCGCCGTCCAGTTCGAGCGTTCCGGCTATTTCTTCAAAGATCCTGACTCTACGCCAGAGAAAGTTGTTTTCAACAAGACGGCTTCGCTGAAGGATTCATACAAACCTGAATAACAGGTCTCTGACCGAGATGTTTCAAGCCCCCTCCGATGCGACGTTCCGCCCATCGAGGGGGCTTGGCGCAAATTTTCATGCAAGGTTTGCCTCGCCTAGGCATTTGATTAAATGAAACAAAAAATCAACTGTAAAAATGAAAATATATAAATTCATTTGTCTCGCCGCCCTGGCAGGACTTTTCGCCTTCCATGCCTGCGATATTTCTTCGGATGGAGTAAAAAGCCTCACCCCTGAAGAAAAAGCATACTGTCTGAACGAAATCCAGGGCAGCTACCTCGGCCACGCCTACCATATGATTATTGACGAGAGCGGAATCGCAAACATCGACAGCTCAATAGTCGGCGGCACACCTTCGAGGCTGGACACGACCCTGTCACTCTTCCCGCTTGAAGCCAAACTTTTCACCGCCGGCATGGCCGACACAACAATGACCCGCGCCATCAACTCGGCCGAGGGCAAACTCAGTTTCAAAATGTATTTCTACAGCACCGATCCTATCGCTTTCTACGGGGATCTGGTTCAAGTGAAATATCCTTTCGTATATGAAGGAAAAGAGCATGAGGCAGTCTTCAGTCTTGATCGGCTTGCCGCTCAGTGTGGAACCAACGCATATGGAAAATATGTCATGCTCCTGACTTTCCAGCCTGTGGGAGGGACCATAGACGGGGCCACGATAGAGTACGAAAGTCAGCAGAATCCGGTCACCATTCTGATGGAAAGGGACGACCAATAACAGGCTTCTTTCCTCCTCTGGATGTCCGAAGAGAAGATAGTCAGAATGTTCTCCAGTGACGCGGATAGCGCCATGGAGAACTTTTATGCTGTCTATTCCGGCTATCTGGCCGGAATCTGCTCGAGGTATATCCAGGACTCTGACCGCAGAAAGGATATCTTGCAGGAAAGCCTTATTAAAATTTTTACGCAGATAGGACGCTTCCGCTATATGGGCGAGGGTTCTCTGAAGGCTTGGGCTGCGAGAATTACGGTCAATGAGGCTCTGCAGGAACTGCGCCGAGAGGGACGCTCGCCTCTGTCGCGCATGTCTGAGGGGATGGATCTTCCCTCGGAGGATTCCCTCGGGGATAGTGAGAGGCTGTGCAAGGGGCTGGATCTCGACAAGGTTGATGCTGGTACTCTTTCGGACATGATTTCGAGGCTCCCTGCCGGCTATAGAGCGGTCTTCAACCTCTACGCCATAGAGGGCAAGAGCCATAAAGAGATAGCTGATATTCTCGGCATAAGGCCGAATACTTCGGCTTCTCAATATCATAGGGCCAAGGCGCTGCTTGCGCGATGGCTGTCGGATTATCTTAAGAAGAAGGAAAATGAGTGAGGATTTCGAGAATAAGTTGAGGTCAAAAATTGGTGACAGCCAGGCGCCGGTCCCGGAGGGTCTTCTCGATGCAGTGCGTGCCGAGATGAAGCGTCGCGGCCTAAAGCCTGGCGTGCCGGGCGAGGAGTATTCCGCGAGGCGTGGCGAGGCGAATTCCCCGGCCAAGACCGTTGCTTCTGGCGCGGCCACGGCCGCCGGGGCGGTGGCTGGCTCCTCCGAGCCTCATAAGCAGACATCTGCTCGAATAGTGATTTTCCGCTGGCTCTCCGCCGCCGCAGTCATTGCGCTCGGAGTCTTCAGCGCCATCTGGCTCGGCAAAGATAAACACGTAGGCGACAAGACCCTTGCCATCGCCCAGACAGACTCAGCCGCCGCTTCCCCAGCAACTCCTGGCGCCATTTCCTCTTTGACTCCGGCCGCCACTTCCCCTGGTGCCATTTCCTCTGCCCAGTCTTCTGTTCTCGCATTGGCTCAGTCCTCCGCAATCACATCCTCCCGGTCGGTGGAATCTGCCCACGACATGAACACAAAGCCTGCAGACACCCAAAAGTCAGCCGGCCCTCAAGAGGCGCAAAAGTTGGCCGGCCCTCAGGAGTCGCAAAAGTCAGCCGGCCTTCAAGAGGCGCAAAAGGCGGCCAAGCCTCAAAAGCCGCAACAGCAGGCCGGCCCTCAAGAAACAGCCATTGACATAGAAGACTATCTTAGGCAAAACCCTGAACCCGAAAAACGCAAGACAAAAATACTTCTGGCCGCATATACCTCCGCCACCGGGGGCTCAAGCGCTTCAAGTCCAATGGTCAACAGCGCTGACTTGGCCTTCGCTTCAGCCTTGGCCATGAGCAAAATCACCCTGCTGAATGACTTCTCTCCAGCCCGGTCGATGCTTCTCTATCCCTTCGACCCCGGCTCTATGAAACACTATATGCCTCTGAGATTCGGGCTCAATGCGGATGTCGCCCTCAACAGAAACCTCTCTGCCGCTATTGGTCTCAGCTATAGTTTCCTCCATTCCGAAAATGACGGAGGTATGGTCGACTATGACCAGAAGCTCCACTATCTCGGCATCCCTCTTGGATTGAACCTCACTTTCTGGCGCAATGGCAATTTCTCGACCTACGCTTATGGCGGGGCTGAGATTCAGTGGCTGGTCAAAGGTAAGTTCAAGACCGAAATGACCACGACCTCCTTGTCTGAAGGGAAGCCGCAACTTTCTGCCAACGCCGGTCTCGGGGTCAGCTATGCCTTTACTCGCTGGGGCAGATTCTTCATCGAGCCGGGAGCCTCCTACTACTTTGATAACGGCACTGAGATAAAGAACATCTATAAAGAGCGCAAATTCGACTTCCTGCTAAATGTCGGCATCTCTTTCGAGCTCTTCGGCAAGTGAACCGGCATTCACCTTTCGTAAGGTGGATTATGGGTGCTGAAATGGACGTATAGGATGTGGCTGGGTTCGGGACGGTGTGCTTTTCCGGGCAATTGATTATATTTGCGATAGGCTTAATACTATCGAGATATGAATTTTGTGTTCATTTCGCCGAATTTTCCGAAGTCCTATTGGAACTTCTGCGACAGGCTCAGACATCTCGGGGTGAATGTGCTCGGAATTGGAGACGCCCCTTATTTTTCGCTTGAAAATCAGCTAAAGAGCTCGCTTACCGAGTATTATAAGGTCACGGATATGCGGGATTATCAGCAGATGTTCCGTGCTCTTGCTTTCTTTGAGTTTAAGTATGGTAAGGTGGATTGGATTGAGTCCAATAATGAATTTTGGCTTTCCTCGGATGCTCGTCTGCGTACTGACTTCAATGTGACTACCGGGGTGGGGGCCGACGGCATAGTTGGTTTTCAGAGCAAGGCGCTGATGAAGCTTTCTTATGCGAAGGCCGGGGTGCCTTCAGCAAGACAGCTGAAAATCGCAGCCCCGGTGGAGAGTGATTCGGCAAGCGAAGGGACTGAGAACCCATCTGGCGGAGAAGAGCGGAACTCCGCGGCCGGAGAGGCGAGGCTGAAGGAGGAGGTGAAGGATTTCATCGCGGAGGTCGGTTATCCGGTCATTGTCAAGCCTGAAGTAGGAGTCGGGGCGGCGGCCACCTATAAGCTGGACACTGATGAGGAGGTTATGAATTTCCTCGACAGCCGTCCGCATGTTCCTTACGTCATGGAAGAATTCGTCCAGGGTGACATCTTCTCCTATGACGCCATAATCGACAGCAGGGGAGAGCCTCTTTTCGAGAATTCCTGCCATTTTCCGCCTTCCATAATGAATATAGTGACCGAAAATCTCGACTGCTCTTATTACGCCCTGAAGGAGGTTCCAGAGCAGCTGAGAGAAAGGGGCCGCGCTACGGTCAAGGCCTTCGGGGTCCGGAGCCGCTTCGTCCATATGGAGTTTTTCTGCCTGGATCATGCGAAGAAGGGCCTCGGCAAGAAGGGGGATTTCGTCGGCCTTGAGGTCAATATGCGCCCGGCAGGAGGGTATACGCCTGATATGATGGATTTCGCCCATTCTACGGATGTATATCAGATATGGGCGGAGATGGTTGTCAAGGACAGGCGCGAGACGATGCAGAACGGCTCGGATCATTTCTGTGCCTACTATGGCAGACGCGATGGAAGACAGTATGTTCATGGTCATGATGATATTGTGGCCAAGTATGCCAGCCGTCTCGTGATGTGCGACCGTATGCCTGACTCGCTGTCGGACGATCTCGGGAACCAGATGTATATGGCCCTTCTTGACACACAGGAGCAGCTGGACGAGTTCATGGCCTATCTCTCGGAGACGAGGTGACAGAGACGAGGTGGCAGAGACGGGGTGACTGAGACGAGGTAGCAGAAAAGCATCGGCAAAAGCACGGTGGCAGTATCAAAACAAGGGGGCCGGGATTACGGCAGTCAAGGCGATGGCAAATGAAGAGGTCTGGGATCCGCTGAGAAAAAAGATGGTGGCGCTGACAGCGGAAGAAAGAGTGCGTCAATGGTTCATAGGCTTCCTCCGCGACAGCCTCCATGTGCCAGTGTACATGATGATGTCGGAGGTCGGGATGAAATTCGGGGACGGCCCTCGGAAAAAGACCTTCCGCGCCGACATCCTCGTCTACGACCGAGCCCAGAATCCCCTCATGATCGTGGAATGCAAGCGTCCGGACGTGCCTCTGGACAAGACAACCATCGAACAAGCCTTGCGCTACGATCTGGTGCTGGGCGTCAGATACATCGTGATAACCAACGGAAAGAATTCCTATATTTGCAGAAGAAACGGGACCGAGGTCGAATTTCTCGACAAGGCTCCCTCCTGGCAGGAGATGGTCTCCGTAGGCCCGGAACCAGGCCGGGAGCAGGGGACCGAAACAGATGAGAAAGATGAGTGATTCCGTTACAAGACTACCCCAGGCTCTAGACAAGCCCATATTCCAGATTGTATCTTCAGCGGCCGCCGATATGGGCGTAAGAGCTTTCGTCATAGGGGGCTACGTCCGTGATTTCTTCCTCGGAAAAGCCTCCAGCGACATCGACATAGTGGTAGAAGGCAGCGGCATAGACCTCGCCAAAGCCGTATCCGATAAAATCAAGCAAAGCGAAAAACACGGCTGCCGCGTCAGCGTCTTCAAAAATTTCGGCACCGCGATGCTGAAATACCATGGAGACGAAATCGAATTCGTCGGAGCGAGAAAAGAGTCATATCGCCATGATTCCCGAAAGCCGATCGTCGAAGACGGCACCCTCGAAGACGACCAGGCCAGGAGAGACTTCACCATCAACGACATGGCCTTCAGCCTCCAGAAAGAGGACTATGGAGCGCTTGTAGACCCTTACGGAGGCATCAGAGACCTCCAGGCGGGAGTGATCAGGACCCCGCTCGACCCTGGGATCACCTATAGCGACGATCCTCTGAGAATGCTCCGCGCCATCCGCTTCGCCACCAAACTCTCGACCCTGGAGCACACTTTCACCATAGTCCCTGAGTCGCTCCAGGCCATGAGGACGATGAAGGACAGGATGAGCATCCTCTCCAAGGAAAGAATCGCAGAGGAACTGAACAAACTGCTCATTTCACCTGCCCCCTCCATGGGCTTCAAACTCATGGACGAGACCCTTCTGCTGCCATATGTGCTGCCCCAGCTTTCAGACCTGAAGGGCATCGAAGTCATCGACGGCATGGGCCATAAGGACATCTTCACGCACACGCTCCAGGTCGTCGACAACGTCTCCAAGGAGGAAATGGATGAAATCGCGGCCGGACGCCTCAAGAATTATACGCCTACCCCGGATGGAAGCGGCTGGGAAGAAGAAGTAAGGAAGGAGCCATATGTCTGGCTTCGCTGGGCGGCTCTTCTCCATGACATCGGCAAGCCTCGGAGCAAGAGATTTGTTCATGGCGAAGGCTGGACTTTCCATGGCCATGAAGTCATAGGTGCGAGGATGGTTCCTCAAATCTTCCAGGAGCTCAAGATGCCTCTCAACGAGAAGATGAAATATGTCCAGAAGCTTGTCGGCCTTCATCATAGGCCCATAGCTCTGGTGGACGGAGAAGTGACCGATTCCGCAGTGCGGCGGCTCCTTTTCGATGCAGGCAACGAAATCGACGACCTCATGCTCCTTTGCAACGCCGACATCACCTCGAAGAATCAGGCTAAGGTCGCCCGACTGAAGAAGAATTTCGACCTCGTCCGCCAGAAGCTTGCAAACGTAGTTGAAAAAGACGCCATCCGCAACTGGAAGAACCCGATAACTGGGGATTACGTCATGGAAGTCTTCGGCATAGGACCATGCAACCTCATAGGCCAGATCAAAGAGGCCGTCAAGGAAGCCATCCTCGACGGAAAAATAGGCTATAGCTTTGAAGAGGCCGACGCCCTAATGAGGAAGAAGGCCGCCGAGATGGGTCTGACACCTGTCAAG
The DNA here is from genome assembly GCA_002472565.1 of Bacteroidales bacterium UBA7258. Lineage (GTDB taxonomy): Bacteria > Bacteroidota > Bacteroidia > Bacteroidales > UBA932 > Cryptobacteroides. The sequence goes on from DKSK01000018.1 coordinate 42,917, forward strand.
TAGCCGTTGCGCCATGAACCTGGCATCGAAATATCTTGACTATATAGGGGGAGTGCGAAGATATTCGACCCGCACCCTGGCCATCTATTCCGACGTCCTCCAGCGTTTTTCTGACTTCGTCATGGGTCAGGAAGCTTCCATCTTGGAAGATGCCTCCCTTGTAAGCGCTACAGCCATAAGAAATTATGAAGTTTCCATGCTGGATGGAGGCAAAGAAGGCTCCAGAACCGTCAATCTCCATCTCAGCGTCCTCAGCAGCTTCTGCCGTTTCCTTATGAAAGAAGGCCTTCTTTCCTCTAATCCTGCCAAGTCGGTTCCGCGTCCGAAAATGGAAAAACGGCTTCCTGACTTCTACCGAAAAGAGGCCATGGACGCATATTTCGATTCCACTGCCCCCTTTGCGAGCGAAGAAAATCTCTTCCTCATAGGCGGCCAAGACCGCAAACTCGCCGCCGACATGTACCTCAGGCGTCTCCGCAGGCTGGTCATCATACTCCTCTACGACACTGCCATCCGCCGATCCGAACTTCTATCCCTGAAGGTGGCAAGCGTGGATTTCGGACGTAACGTAATCAAGGTCAGGGGGAAAGGAGATAAAATGAGAGAAATCCCCTTAATCGTTTCACTTTCAAAAGAAATTTCATTATATTTGAAATCGAGGGAATTGATGGTGGGAGACGCGGCACCTGCCGACGCACCGCTGTTAGTGACCGAGAGGGGAAAAGCGCTCTATCCCGTTTGGGTAGACAGATGCGTAAAGCGAGAGCTTGGACATGCTGAAGGTATCACGGGAAGGCGTTCGCCCCACGTTCTGAGACATACGCTTGCGACCGAGCTCCTTGATGACGGGGCCGATCTCAATTCTATCAAGGAACTCCTCGGACACTCTTCGCTGGCGGCGACTCAGGTCTACACTCACAACACCATCGAGAAACTCAGGAAAGTTTATAATAACGCCCATCCAAGGGCAAAAAACGGAGGTAAAGATGGAGATTAATTACAAATCCCTGAAATTCGATGCCGACCAGAAGCTTCTGGATTTTGCAGCGAAGAAGGTCTCGAAATTGGAGAGATTCAATGACCAGATCATCAGCCTGGACGTAATTTTTTCGCTTCAGGAAAGGCCTGAGAACAAGTCTGTAAAGCTCCAGGCCAACCTGCCGAAGGGCCCGATCATCATAGAGAGAAACGGCTCGTCCTTCCAGGATGCCATCGACGCGGCTGTCGACGCCATGAAGGAGAAGATCGTCCGCGACAAGGAGAAGCGCAGTGAGAAGTAGCGTCAGGGCGCTGGCGATCGGCGCTGCGAAAGGCGCTGCGATCGGTGATGGCGCACTTAAAATACAAACCCATGCTGGCGGCCCGCAAGGCCGCCATTTTCTTGCCCTCCCCACAACTCTCCATATTCCCGACCACCCATGAATGTCGCCGTATCCGATGATAAAAGCGAATAGAGGAGACTGGGGCAAGACCACGGCCAGACCGTGACCAGACCACGACCAGACCGTGACCAGACCATGGCCATAGCCACGACCAGACCCGGGCAAGACCACGGCCACTGCCACGACCAGACCGAGACAAGACCACGGCCAGACCTGGACTTCTCTAATAATCCAGGAATTGTTAATTTTGCATAGATTTATGCTAAATCATCGATAATCAATTAGTTAGACACGATTATTTCCCGATGCAGGAAATAGAACTATTTAGTTATCAATAGTTTGCGTTATTTGTGGTACAAATGTGGTCCAGAATACGACGAAAAACCCTAAAGCATCAAGTCACTCAAAACCATTTTCGTCCAACACAAAGTTAGCGATTTTTAGGGATTCTTGGTGATCCTTGGCTCGTTCTTGGGGCTTACTTACATTGATTTCTGCTCCGTATGCGGTTAATAATCCGCAGAATTTGCGGTTTATATTCCGCAAATGATTATATTTGCAGAAAAATGAGAGAGATATGTACATCCATCAGACAGAGAATTGGCCGAATTTCACCTGGGACCAGACCCGCATCGGTCTCAAACTCGCGAAGGTAAACAAGGCCGCCGGTTTCCTTGAAGGGAGGCTGTCTGCTATCGGTTTCGATGTCCAGCAGCAGGCTACCGTCGAGGCCCTGACGCACGATATTGTTGCGTCCTCGGAGATTGAGGGCGTTGTCCTGAATTCCGATCAAGTCCGTTCCTCTGTGGCAAGGAGGATGGGGGTCCATATTACGAACGAGACTGAGCCTTCACACTATGTCGAGGGTGTCGTCGAGATGATGTTGGATGCAGTGGGGAACTATGCGAAGCCACTGACTGATGAGCGGCTATTTGGATGGCATAACTGCCTCTTCCCGACGGGAAGAAGTGGTATGGAGGTCATCAATGTTGGGAAGTATAGGGTCGATGATATGGACGTCATTTCGGGCACTTTGGATCGGGAGAAAGTCCATTATCACGCACCTGCAGCAGAACTTGTCCCTGGCGAGATGAAGAAGTTCCTTGACTGGTTCAATGCCGATTCGACTCCCAAGGATTACATTAAGTCGGCTGTCGCTCATTTCTGGTTCGTGAGCATTCACCCTTTCGATGACGGAAATGGCCGAATAAGCCGGGCTATTGCCGATATGGCATTGAGTCAGGCAGACAACTCATCTCTTCGCTATTTCAGTATCTCGCGCCAGATCAATAAGGAGAAGCGCAAGTATAATGACATCCTTGAGCGCTGCCAAAAGGGGAGTGTAGACATCACTGCCTGGATCGATTGGTATCTTGATTGTATGATTCGCGCTATTGAGAGTGCAGAGGAGATGCTGTCGTCCATCCTGAATAAGGCCATCTTCTGGCAGAGTCATTCTCAGGATGTTATAAGCGACCGTCAGAAGCAGGTGCTGAACACTTATCTCGACGGCTATGCCGGAAAACTGAAGGTGAAGAACTGGGCGAAGCTGGCCTCTGTGTCAGTAGATACAGCCGAGAGAGACGTCAAGGCACTGGTTTCCTCCGGCATCCTTGTTCCTCAGCCAGGACGGTTTAGGGATGTGGCGTATGGTATTCAAGTGTCGAAAGATATTTTATTCGTTCCCGGTCCTGTTGGCGAGGACGATTAATCAATAAAAAGACTCCCGGCTGGGGTTACCAGTCGGAAGTCTTTGTAGATAGAGCATCCCTAAGAATCCGCCCATTTTACTTTTTGCTGCCTGATTTCGGCTTTGACGACTTGGTTTCAACAGGGATGTTATGCCTAATCTGTTCAGTAATAATCTTACTTACTTCTCGAGACATCGTCTCCACTGTCTTGTGGTCTACATATTTACTTTGACCATACTTCTCACCGGTTGCGGTGTTCACGTAGAAGTACTTGAAGAAGACTTTAGGGCTACCGGCGGACGGAGCGCCGCACTTGGCGTCGTACTTGGCCTTGATGTCGATAGCCGTGGTCACAGTGGTGATGGGGTCATCGAAGGCCGAAGCCTTGCTGTAGGCGCGGGTAATACCGTTGCCCTGAGGTTCGGAGGCCTGGATGACGAGCTTCAGATTGGTGACATCGCTGGGAATGCCGGCCGCTCCTTTTGTAACGGAGTTGAGGAACTATATTCAAATGAGATTGCCATTATCGCGACTTTTCGATAACTTTGTCGTAGAGCGGAACTTTGTCTGAAACTGCTAAGGGTAGCAGGATACGTGCCGGCTGCTAAAGGAGACGGATACGAGCTGATTGCTGGCGCCCGGATACGAGCATGCTGCTGCCACTAGGATGTGAACGAGGCTTCTGGAACCAGTGACTGGACATTAGGCAGAGAAGGACGCGATATTTGCAGGAGCTAGAGGCCGAACCAACCCATGATGAAGATTCTGCCGGGACAATTATATGGCAAGAGTGACTTCGGAGCATAACTCCCACAACCTACATGCGGACAATCCACATACGGCCAATGCGCTTTCTGGCGGTAAAGATACCGTCGGCCCCGTCCCGGCCCGGATTCCAAGCGCCGATCCGGCCCGGATTCAAAGCGCTGACCCGGCCCGGATTTCACATCAAAACAAGCCAGTCCGCGTTGACATGTCCCCCAACTCTTTCAACTGGTTCATCGTCCGCTTCGACAAACCCCACCAAGAACTCAAATTCCAGAAGTTCGTCTACGACAACAGGGATATTTCGAAAAATATCATCGAAGTCTATTGCCCGACCCACACGGTCGTGAAGGAATACTATTCGAAAAGCCCGGCCGGCCAGTCAAGCCCTTCGCAACCCCGCCCTCACCTCCGCCCGCTCTTCGCCGGAGCCGACTTCGTCTACGCCACCTTTTTCGCCCTCAGCGACTTCCTCCGAAACTATTGCCCCGGAGCCAGCATCCAATACAAAAAACGCCTCCGTCCAGACCAGCCATCCGAACCCCTCATAGTCCCTGAAAAGGAAATGACCGACTTCCGAAATTTCAACGAGAATTTCGCCGACAAAGTCGTCCTTCTGCCGAAAAGCATAAAGGAATATGCCTTCAACAACAAGGGAGACATGCCCAACGAGACGCTCAGAATCGTAGACGGCCCGATGGCAGGTCTGACAGGCTATCTGATAAAGCTGGACGGGAACAAGGGACTCGCTTTCCAAATCAATAATCCCTACGGAGGCCAGCCATTCACTTTCGGCATACTTAACATCTGGGATTTCCATGTCGTAAGGGTCCACAATGTCTCCGAAGACAGGCAATCGCTCTCGACCATGAAGGCCAGAGCGGTGGACCTCTTGATCGGCCTCCTGCAGAAAGACGGCTGCGAAGACAAAGTCCTCATGGACAGACTCTACTCCATCATGGAACAGCTCCGTCAGGGCAGAAGCCTCGTTCAGGCCTATCCTGCCATGAAGGGACTCAGCCTCAGCGACAAAGAACTCATCCTCAACCTCATCCGCTATGAAAAAGACGAGCCCGGTTTCGTCAGGAAGAACTGGCCTCGGCTGACCATTAGGCCATTACTGACCCCGACTTCAGGCATCCATATCCCTGAAGGCAAGGACTATGCCCTTCTGCCCCATTCCGGCTTCATGGAAATTGTCAAAAGGACCAGGGTCGAGGAGGAGGCTTTCGATCCGTCCCATACGTCGGCTATGAATATGGAGACATGCTATTATGCCCATGTCGGCATGATCCGTAATCATGGAGGTGTCTGCACTTTCTTCTCGGATTGGAACAAATTCCTGGGGGAGTATTTTGCCACCGAGGGCGAAGGCAGAAAGAGGCTCAATGTGTCCTTTGCGAACCACGCCCCAACCTTGCTTAAGGTCCTGACAGGGGAGGAGGCTTCCATGCAGGCAGTTCCTTCCATGCACATGGGGACAGGTCCATGCCTTAATGTCATGGCTTTGTCCATTCCGTACTCCGGTCCCTTCGACGAAGACGACCTCTTGGCGGACGAGGCTATGGAGCAGGCGCTTTCCGCCTTCATAGCGACCGGACTCGCCATCTGCCGCGAAATCAGCTCCTCCTCACACCTCGCCCTCTGGCGCGGCCTTATCAGCGACATCTGGCTCCACATCTAAAGCTCCGAGGAAGCGGGGAAACGAGGAAGCGGGGAACTGGTGAACCGAGTTGACTGGAAACCGAGGCGTCGAGGAAGCGAGGCATCAAGTTCTCGAAACGCTCAGATGTCAGAAGAAAACACGCCACCATGGCGATGCCCGGCGATGCTCCGAAACCCTCTCTAGGTCCATCTCAATCCTGTCTCCAGAGCTCCCTAAATCCATCTCCGGTGCTCATTGACGAGACCTCCGCCACATAAGGCTGCCTCCCAGCGGAACTACTTGAAATTAAAATGTTTATTGATATTTGGGCCATCGTGCAAAAGCCGTAGGAAATATTCGAAAAGTATCTTCAAATGTGATTGGCTATGTAGTTACTTTTCGTTATATTTGCACCCGGCCGAAACTTTATTCGAACCAGCGCCATGCCCGAAAGCGAAGCAGAAGCAAATCGAGGTCCGAAGGCTGAAGCAACGCCTGACAGCCGAAGGTTAAGCTGAAACCCTTCCGATGAAGATTCCGCCGGACAATTATATGGTTAGAGCAAGCGTGGGGCCGCAGTCCCACAACTTCTTTGCACCACATAAAGACGGCCGTGATAGCGCTGGCGTTAGCCCCTACCACAGCAAGTCACACCAAATAGGTTTACCTTTACCCGCTTATGGCCCCGCCATGAGAGGAACGGGAGAATTTTTCTTTTAACCACGATATCTCTTACCACTTACATCAGGTACATCAAGCGCATTGACAAGCATTATCTTTAAGTGAAATTTCAAGAGGTCCGTCTACGGGACACTTGCAAACTTCCGTGGCATAATGTGACATAAACATATACTTGAAGGTAGGTTTGTGTATCAAAAGACCTTACCTTTGAAGTATGGAAGACAACACATCTGCAAAGTTTGAGTTCCTTGCGAGCTTCATCCTGCCCAATGGCATCCTTGACTGGTTCGATTTTGTGAAAGCGAATGAAGAACCTGTAGAGAAGAAGGACTGCATCTACAAGTCCACACTGCACATATATCTTGACGAGAAAGACAACCGCACTAACGAGCATTTGCTTCTCAAGCCGAATGGCTTCACTGAGCCGACAGTCATCAAGGACTTTCCG
>DKSK01000006.1 GCA_002472565.1 Bacteroidales bacterium UBA7258
GACCTAAGTCAACTTGACTTTTGGTCACCCTCTTTTCTTGGAATTTGTGATCCCGCAGGGATTCGAACCCTGGACCCACAGATTAGAAATCTGATGCTCTATCCAGCTGAGCTACGGGACCCTCCTCGCACAATGCTGTACGTCTTTTATCTTGCAAAGATATAACATTTTTTCAAAGGACGGAATAATATCCCTAATAAGTTTAAAAGAAATAAGCAGGAGAATATCCATGCAGGTGGGTTAGGAGGGGAGGAGGATTCGTGGGGCGGGACGGACGTGTGGCGGTCGGGCGAAGTCTGAAATGGCGGACGATCAGGCGCGGCGGGCTAGGGCCTGGAGGTAGCTTTCGTGGAGCCAGGCGAGGGCGCCGGCGGCAAGCTGCATGACGGCCTGGGATTCGTGGGAAAGGGTCGCGAAGATGATTCCGATATTCCGCGGGATACCGTAGGCGACATTAAGCGCCTGGGCCACGACATAGTGGAAAGCGCCGAAGCCGCCCGGGACAGGCACTATGGAACTGATGGAACCTGCGAGAAGGAGGAAGAAGGCGTCACCGCCGTCAAGAGAGGCAAGACGCGCAATGAAGTCACCGGTCTCGCCGCCGAGCGCCGTCGTATCAATCGCCTGTACAGATAGGACGATGCTCCAGCTCATTCCCCAGTAGCACAGCCAGATAAGGACAGTATAGACGATGAACTTCCACCATGACTTCATCCTCAGGCAGCTCCCTATCCCCTGCCAGATGCCGTCACAGACATGTGCGATCTTTTCGGCCACCTTGCTCCGGCCGCGGAAATGGTAGGCAAGAAAGATGAAGAGAACTACGGCCGCAAGACCTGACAGCATGATCAAGATGGTGCCGTCTTGGAAACGACCCGAAGCCGAATCCAGCGAGGATGAGAAGAAACTCTTGTAACGGGAGCCAGCAAAGAGAAAAGCCGCGACGAAGAGAAGGACAAGGCTGACCATATCCCAGAGCCTGTCCACCACCATGGTTCCGAGGACCTTCTCATATTTCGTGACCCTGCGTCCGCTCTCATCCTTGGCCGAAGCGCTCGTGATGTAGCCGCAGCGGACAAGCTCGCCGACCCGGGGCAGAACCATGTTGACGACATAGCTGATGGCAGTCGCGTCGTAGCAGACTACGCCCTTGACCTGAGGGTCCAAAGGCCTGAGAAGTTCACGCCAGCGAAGCCCTCTGAAAATTATCGCCATGAGTCCGATGGCCATGGAAAGGCCCACATAGCCCCACCTGCAGAGCTTTATCGCCTTCCAGAACTGCTTCCAGTCCACTCCCCTGAATGAGAAGTAGAGAAGGGCCGCGGCGAGAACGAACGGCAGGACGTATTTGAGGGTTTTACGGACCCGTGAATCCATATATTTTGACTAAATTTGCAGTCTGACAAAGATAGATAATTTTTTCCTATGAAATCAATCCTCGGAATGGGAAACGCCCTGACGGACATCCTTGCCATACTTCCAGACGAATCTCTTCTTGAAAAATACCATCTCCCCAAAGGCAGCATGCAGCACGTTGACATGGAGACGGGAGACCTGATTTGGAGCAGGCTCAAGGAATATGGGGTAAAGTACGTCCCGGGAGGCTCGGCCGCCAATACGATAACTTGCACATCGATTTTCGGAATGCCCTCCTGTTTCATCGGCAAAATCGGTCATGACGAAATCGGAAACCTCTTCGACAGTTCCATGCAGCAATATGGTGTCAGGACGAAGATGTTCTATGGCACCAAGTCTTCGGGACGATGCATGGTCTTTATCACGGGAAGCAATTCAGAAAGGACTTTCGCCAGCTATCTGGGCGCGTCAATCGAACTGAGGGCAAGCGACCTCAAGCCGGAATATTTCAAAGGCTATGACTATTTCCATATCGAAGGTTATCTGGTCCAGGATCAGGAGCTCATAGCGACTGCGGTCAAGATGGCCAAAGAGGCCGGGTGCCTGGTATCTCTCGATATGGCCTCCTACAACATCGTGGAAAGCAACGACGCCTTCCTCCACAACCTCATAGCGGAATATGTGGACATAGTCTTCGCGAACGAATCGGAGGCGAAGGCTTTCACCAAAATGGAACCTCGCGAGGCTGCTGACGAAATAGCAAGACATTGCGGAATCGCCGTAGTGAAAGTCGGGAAAGACGGGTCCATGGTGAAGAGCGGGGACGAGTTTTACCGCATCCCAGCCTGGCCTTCGGAGCCGGTTGACGCCACGGGAGCAGGAGACACCTATGCCGCCGGCTTTCTCTATGCGCACGCTCTGGGCCTGCCTCTGAAAGCTTGCGGAGAAATAGGCTCGATTATTGCTGCAAAGGTCGTCGAAATTGTAGGCACGAAAATTGACGTGCCTCGCTGGAAGGCCGCCAAAAAAGAAATCCGCGAGCTTATCGCGAAAGTGGGCGGGCCTAAAGAAGCGATGAAATAGTAGACAGAAAGACACAGATGTTCAATTCATTCAAGAATTTCTTCAGGAAGAGATGCCTGCGGAAATTCTCAGGCAATGCCACAACCGGAATCATTCCGCTTTCGAATATAAAGTCCATGGCGGTCTTCCTTGATGTAGAAGACCAGACATACGACGAATGCAAGAACGAAATATTGGCCTTCGCCCGCGACCACAATATTCACTGCGAGATATTTTATTTTGACTTCAGGCGTATAGAAGGAGGAGAAAGGCTGATAACCAGCATAACGAACACAGTCCTCAAGAAGGACCTGAACTGGTACGGAAGACCCTGCCGCGAGAAGGTAGACCTAATGCTCAGCTACGAATCAGACCTTTTCATCTCTCTGATAGAGGGAGCACCTTTCCCTATCCAGTACATGGCGTCATGTTCAAACGCCAAATTCAAGGTCGGCAGGAAACAGATACCCGGCAACGTCTTCGACCTTGTGATAAAGGACCCGAACGGGCAGGAGGTCTCCCAGGCCGACATGTTCCTCGAAATCAGGAAAATAATCGAAAAAATAGGATAGAAAACCATGGCTGTAATCAGCGTAAAAGATTTCATAGTAGCGGCCAAAGGCTTTGCCATGGGCGCCGCCAACGTAGTGCCGGGAGTTTCCGGCGGGACCATCGCCCTGATAACTGGGATATACCAGGAACTTGTAGATTCCCTTAACGCCCTGATGAGCAGACCCGCATGGAGCTTGCTCTTTCATGGTAAGCTAAGGGAATTTTGGCGCTATATCCACGGGCCGTTCATGCTGGCCCTTCTATTAGGAGTAGTTGTGAGTATCTTCTCTCTGGCACGTCTCATGACAGCCGCCCTCACCAATTACCCTGTCCAGACCTGGGCCTTCTTTTTCGGTCTTATCATCGCCTCGGCGGTCTACATGCTCTACGACATCAAGGGCTGGAATATCGGGGCGGTGCTTCTGGCCATAGCTGGAGCGGTGCTGGGCGTAGTCGTCTGCACCCTTTCCCCTGCTACCACGCCGGATGACCTCTGGTTTATTGCGATCTGCGGAGCCATAGCCATCTGCACCATGATACTTCCAGGAATTTCCGGTAGTTTCATCTTGGTGATTCTCGGCAAATACGAGTACATAATGAACGCGATCGGCACCCTCAACTGGCCTGTTCTCATAGTCTTCGGCCTGGGTTGCGTCGTCGGCATCCTCGCCTTCGCCAAATTTCTCCACTGGCTGCTTCGCGACTACGAGAAAGGGACCATGCTGGTTCTGGTCGGCTTCGTGATCGGCTCGCTGGTTAAAGTGTGGCCATGGAACGACATGGAAGCCGTAGCCAAGGCTGACTTCATCCAAGGAGGCGCCTCCGCGGAGCAGGCCGAAATAGCCGCAGGCAACCTCGCACAGCTCGTCGCCGGAGGGCAGAGCTGGTCAAACTTCGGCGTAGAGAGGCATCTTCTTGGCGCCTGCATCTGGGCGGCGGTAGGAATCTTCGTCGTGTGGGCCCTGGAGACCCTCTCATCCGGGAAAGCCAAATAAGCCGGACAAGGCAAGACGGGCCCCTACTGGATGAAGCCGGCGAAATAGCCCGGGAAAATCACATTCGCAATCAGATAGCCCGCCACCGTCGACACGAAGACGCTGATGAGCCCCGGCATCATGAAGCTATGGTTCAGCAGGTACTTCCCTATCACGGTAGTTCCTGAGCGGTCAAAGTTGACCGTGGCGATATCGGAAGGATAGTTCGGAATGAAGAAATAACCGTAGACGCTTGGCAGAACACCGAGCAGGACAGGTCCCGCTATGCCGAGACTGTAGGCCAGAGGAAGCATGGCCACGACTACGGCCCCCTGTGAATTGATGAGGACAGACACGAGGAAGAAGACGAAAGCGATGGACCATGGATAACGACTCACCACCTCTGAAAGGGCGTCCTTCATCTCCGCCATATAGTTTCCGAAAAAGGTGTCGGCAAGCCAGGCTATGCCGAAGATGGCGACCACGGCCACCATTCCTGACTGCCAGACGGCTCCGGCGACGGCCTTTTTAGGGTCGGCCTTGCAGAACATGATGTTGAATGCGGCCGCAGTCAGCATGATTATCTGGATTATCAGATTCATCTTCGGAATCCCCATTGCCTGCGCGAGAGGGATATTCTCTCCTCCGGAATTGACATGAATCATCTGGCAGAAGGCGAAGCAGACAATGACAAGCAGGGAGGCAAGGAAAACGTAAACCGATGACTTGGCAGACTTGGTGATGACCTTGTCAAGGGTAGTAGCAGAGGAACCGTACATGAACTCATGCATCGCAGGGTCGGCGTTCCGCTTCTGAAATTCAGGATCCTTGTCAAGATCCCTGCCTCTGTGATACGAGGCGGCAGAGGCGAAGAAAATGCCTGCCAGACAGGCAGGAAGAGTAACCATCAGCACCTGAGGAATCGAAACCATGTAGCCATTGGCGTTGGAAATCGTCACGAAGCCCACAACGGCGGCCGCTATCGGAGAGCAGGTTATGCCAACCTGGGAAGCCACTGAGGCCACGGCGCAAGGCCTTTCCGGCCGGATACCTTTTTTCAGGGCTATGTCGCAGATGATCGGCATGATCGTGTAGACGACATGGCCGGTCCCGACAAGAACGGTCAGAAAAAAGGTCGTAAGAGGGGCCAGGAAGGTGATGTGGTCAGGATGCTTGCGGAGCATCTTTTCAGCTACCTGAATCATCCAGTCCATGCCGCCGGAAGCCTGGAGCGTTCCTGCGCAGGTGACGGCAGCTATGATGATGTAGATGACATCGGTCGGAGGTGTACCAGGCTTAAGACCGAAACCGAAGACCAGGATGGCCAGACCGATGCCGGAAATCGCGCCGAGCGCAAGACTGCCATAACGGGAACCGACATAGAGGGCCGCCAGGACTATGAGAAGCTGTACTATGAAAAGAATGGTCATGACCGGATCTATTTGAAGTCATACATATTGAGGCCTGTCTCTTCATCGAACTTTCTTCCGCTTTCACATTCAAGTCTCACCACTGAAAGTTCGCAGGCGCCGTTTATGAAGGCGGATAGGAGATGTCCGCCGATGCATGTATAGTCACGTCTTCCCAGGACTACATGGACATGGAGATAGGGTTTTCCGTCCTTTGTGGAGATGTTGCCGATGATGGAAGCGCCTTCCATCTGCTCCCTGAAAGTTTTGTCAACATATTTCTTCGTCTGCGGGTCATAGAAACGGAGAGTGGCCTCCCCTATAGCCCCGAGACCGGAAATAAGTCCCGCGCGAATATCCTCCTTTTCGCAGAAGGCCATAAGAGCGGAGATCATCTCCTGGTGATTGTCTATACTCAGAAGATAAGTATTGTCTGATTTACAGCTGGAAAACATGGTCATACATTTTAAAAAACGTTCAAAGATAGGATTTTTATGCTATATTTGGGTTTGAAAAAGAATAATTCATGGCTGAATTCGACACTTCGGTTAGCTTCAGGACTGAACGCAAATTCACTCTCGGCACTGACGCCGACAGAGATGTGATAATCAAGGAAATATGCAATGATGACTTTTTGCGCAAGGTGGGCGCCAAGGTCTGGGGAGACGCCGGAAACGGAGAAGTCTGGCTGGACTGTTCAGATGCTCTCCGCACGCGCTATCTCAAGGTCGTCGTAGATGAAAACGCACAGATCACCGTATCTTCGGCCTTCTCGATGAGCCGCCTGTGCGAAGTCCTTTTCGCAGGCCTGATCCTGCTTTTTGTCTGGGGACTTAGCAAGGGCTTCTCTCCTGCCGCAGGCAAGAACGGCTGGCTCGTTTTGTCAGAGGCTTCTTTTCTTGCCGCAGCGGCCCTTATCGGCTCGGTCACTCTCGGCAAACAGCTATGGTCCCGCTCCTCGAGCGCAAAACTTTCCGAGGCTTTAATCAGCAAATTCAACAGAAAATGAGAAAATTCATATACGCAGCTCTTGCAGCCCTCTTCATCCTGCCAGCTCTGGCTTCAGGGCAGGATTTGCTTCGTTTCAACTATCAGAAAAACGGCTATACCTTTACGGGAAGTGAGCGCATCCGCGTCGAAGGCACAAACCCTCTATATGTCCAGCTCCAGAAGATCACTTTTCCGGATAAAGGGGTTGTCTTCGAGATGAGGGTGGATGTCGAGGACTCGGAAGCATGGAAGATGCCGAAGAACGCCCCTCTGACTGTCTCCACGACGGCGGGGAAGACGGTGATACTCAAAAATTCCGCCGACCAGCCTAATCTTGTGGCACCGAAAGGTATCAAGAAAGGTAATTCCAGGGTGTGGCTGAACTATGGGGAGTACTATTTCGAGAAGGCTGACCTGGAGAAAATGCTCTCTGGAGTCTCAAAGATCGAGGTGACCAGACGCTGGTCTTCCTCCGGGGTCATCGACATCGTTTACAAAGACAACGAATTCGGCAAGGCGCTGAGTTCGGCATTTGAGGCGGTCAACGGGGCCAAGACTACGAAGATCCAGGGTTCCAGCGACAATCTGCAATCAGTGAGCGACCTCAACGGGAACCGGATAATCACCTCGAAGCGTTTCTCGGTCTCCGCACAGGACAAGACCGGCATAACCCAGGACATAGAGGTCGGACTGAAATACCTTTACTATGCCGATTCGAACAAGGAAAGCTACGATCTGTATCTCTTCCCGGACGGGGTCAGCGTTCCTGACGGCGGCGCAATAGTTTTCACGCTCAATAGCGGCGAGGAAATCGCTCTCAAACAGGAGCAGAAGCTTCCGGAGGGCAGGGTGCTGGTCTATCCGACGATTGAGCAGCTTAAACGGCTCATGGGTGGCGTCAGGGGCATCAGCATGCAGACAAGCACCCGCGAACGCAGCTACGTCTTCTCCGCCGACAATTTCTCAGACCGTCTGTCCACCCTCTATCAGAGCATCATGACAGCGGCCATCCTCTAGGAACCCCGCAGACAGAATACCACCTCTCAAGCATGCCCATCCCACCTCAACCCCAGGGGCGGCAGGGAGCCCATGGTAGTCCCGGGAAGCCCCGGGGAAAGGGAAAAAACGAAAGTTCTCTACCTACTTTCACCCCTTAGAGCACGTTCGTGCTGGACGAACAAAATGAAGGCGGCTCACATCACAAAGATAAGCCGCCTTCATTTTTTTGTGTAGAGTTTTCTGAGCTCGGAAGTCTGGTCAGAAGAGATATTTCACTCCGAAGGACGGCAAGAAGCCGTAGAAGCCTCCTTTATAGACATCGCCGTCACCGAAATGATAGCCATACATCGGTCTGGCATCGGCTGAAAGGGCGAAATGATTAGACAACTGCCACTCCAGAGTAAGCTGGACGACGAACGCAAACATCAGGTCTACATTACTTCCTCCCTGATGTCCGCAAAGATAACCACTCGCCACACCCGGGCCGAGATACCATCTCCATGTTCCCTTCGAAGTCCAGGAAGATGTGGCAATCGGCCAGTTATAGGTCAGCGCGAGCCTGAACCCTCCGTCTCCGACGATGTCAACTCCCGTACTTAGTTCGTAATAGCTGCTCGGAGAATTGAAACCATAGCCCTGGAAGAGGGCGTCATAGCCGTATCCAATCCTGGCCCCTACTCCTCTGGCCTGAGCATCGGAATCCTCTGCCTTGGAAATGAAGGCCAAGGAGAGAGCTGCGGCAAGCAGATATTTAACTAATCTCAGTCTCACGATGCTGATAGGATTCCGCTATCCTAGAAAGAATAGCGCACGCTTATGGTCGGGATGAAGCCATTGGCAAAGCCGTCAGAGTAGAAGTCGTCATCAATGATTCCTATGATAGGACGGATGTCAGCGGAAATCTGAAGCGGGAACCAGAAGGTGTACTCGAGTCCGACCTGACCTACAAAGCCGAACATGGCCTTGGTCTTGTCATGGTTGTCCGATCTGTCATCGCTCTCCCATGATACGGCTCCGAGAGTGAAACCAGGACCAGCATACCAGGACCAGCTGCCCCTCGGGGTCCAGAGCGGCTGTGCAAAAACGAAGTTATATGTGCCGGTCGCCTTGAAACCGACGTTATCTCCGGTCATATCGAGACCGGCATCGACCTCAAGAAAATTAGGGTTCCCGAAATAATGCTCATAGCTTGCCTCAAAACCCAAGGCTCCGAAACCTTCAAGACGTGCGCCGACAGCCTTAGGCTGGGCAGAAACGGCTATTCCAAAACCGAGGAACGCCGCCAATAAAATGACGAGCTTTTTCATGATTTTCAAATTTAGTGAATATAACTATCAAAAAACATCCCAATCCAAGATGAAAGGGACAGAGGGAAAGTCAGGCGATGCCGGAGAAGCCCATGAAAGCGAGGGCGAGGATGCCGACGGTGATCAGGGCGATTGGAAGGCCACGGAAAGACTTAGGGACATCGTTGAGGGCGAGATGCTCGCGAAGACCCGCGAAGAGGACCATGGCCAGGCCATAGCCGAGCGAGGTGGCGAAGGCATAGAGAACAGCCTCACCGTAGCCAAGCATGCGCGCGGCGCCGAAGCCGAAATCAAAGTCCTTGGTGACCACGGTGATAGCTACGCCGAGAACGGTACAGTTCGTGGTGATCAGCGGAAGATAGATTCCCAGGGCCTGATACAGAGACGGGCTGGTCTTCTTGAGCACGATTTCGACCATCTGGACGAGGGCCGCGATGACGAGGATAAAGGCGATAGTCTGGAGGAAGCTTATGTTGAAAGGAACCAGCAGATACTTGTTGAGCAGGTAGGTCACGGCCGTGGCCAAGGTTATGACGAAGCACACCGCCAGGGACATTCCACTCGCCGTGGAAAGTTTGTTCGATACTCCCAGGAACGGGCAGATGCCGAGGAACTGGGCAAGTACAATGTTGTTGACGAAAATCGCCGAAACTATGATAAGCAGAATTTCCATGATAAGGCCTCCTACTTCTTAAGATACTTATTGAAAAGAACCATCAGATAGCCCAGGACCAAGAAGGCTCCAGGGGCCATGACGAAGGCAAGCATGCCGTCTCCGGAGATAAACTTCCAGCCGAAGATACTGCCGCTTCCGAGGATTTCCCTGATCATGCCGATGATGGTCAGAGAGGCTGTGAAGCCGAGTCCGACCCCGAGTCCGTCACAAGCCGAATCTATCACTCCGTTTCTCGCGGCGAAAGCCTCGGCACGGCCGAGGATGATGCAGTTCACCACGATGAGCGGGATGAAAAGGCCGAGGGTGTTGTAGATGCCAGGGACATAGGCCTGCATCAGGAACTGGAGAAGGGTAACGAAGGTCGCTATGACTACGATGTAGACAGGGATATGGACCTTGTCAGGCACCGCGGGAGCGATGGCCGAAATCGCCATATTGGAAAGGAAGAGCACGAAGAGAGTCGCCAGTCCCATGCTGAGGCCGTTGATGGCCGAGGTCGTTGTTGCGAGAGTCGGGCACATCCCCAGGACAAGCACGAAGGTAGGATTGTCCTTGACCAGTCCCTTTGTTATGAGCTGAAGCTTAGTCATTTGTCTGTCCTCCTATGGTTTTGAGGGCCTCTGCGGCATTCTTTACCGCGAGGGTGTAGGCCCTGGAAGTAATGGTGGAAGCGGTTATTGCGTCCACGTCTCCTCCGTCCTTTTTCACAGAAAGAATTTTGGAAGAAGTGTCGAAGCCCTTCCACTGGTCCATGAATTTCTTGTCAGTGGTGCACTTCGCTCCCAGTCCCGGGGTTTCGGAATGACTGAGGACCGAAGTGTTGTAGACCACCCCGTCAGGCTGGAGGCCGACCATGAGAGTCAGAGCTCCGCCGAAACCGGTCGTAGTGGATTGGATGGCATAGGCCACCGTCTCACCATCTTTGGAAGCCACATAATATACGGACTTCTGGCCTCCGACCTCTATTTCCATGCCGTCGGAAATTTCTACTCCTTCAGGCAGGACAGCCGCGATGCTGGCCTTGAGATTTCTGGAGTTGGTGTCCGCAATAGGCTTGGCCGTCAGCGCATAGACGCCGGCCAAGAGCGCGGAACAGATGAGGCAGGTAAGGGTGAGTACGATCACCATGCTGCCGAAATTGGATTTTGCAGCCATATGTTAGGCCCTCCCGTATTTTTTCTGATGGAACCACATGTTGAGCAGAGGAACCACCGCGTTCATAATAAGGATCGCGAAGGACATGCCTTCCGGATACGATCCGAAGTACCTGATCATCAAGGTAATGAAACCTATGCCTATGCCGAAGATAATTCCGCCTTTGACACTCATTGGAGAGGTTACATAGTCGGTCGCCATGAAGCAGGAACCGAGAATCATACCTCCGGTAAGGAGATTGAAGGCCGGATCGGTGAAGCGTTCTGGGGAGGCGAGCCAGAAGATCAGGGAAACAAGGGCTACGGTGCCCCAGATAGAGAGGGTGATGTAAGGCTTGACGACCCTGCGTACAAGCAGATAGATGAAGCCGAGGAGCAGGGCTATTGCACTGACTTCTCCGGCTGTTCCGCCGATGTTCGCGAAGAGCATCTGAGCATAGTCGTAGCCGTTGGCGTCCATGATCTGAGGCACTGTCTGACCGGCGAGAAGGCCTTCCTTGATGGCCCCGAGAGGAGTCGCACCAGAAACGGCATCAACTCCGAAAAGTCCCTGAGGCATGACCCACTTGGTCATCGCCGAAGGATAGGAGACGAGCAAGAAGACACGGCCCACGAGAGCCGGGTTGAAGACGTTCTGGCCGAGGCCTCCGAAGGACATCTTGGCCACGCCGATAGCTACGAGGGCGCCGATTACTACGATCCACCACGGAATGGTGCTCGGGAGGTTGAGGCCGAGAAGCAGGCCGGTCACCGCGGCGGAAAAATCGCCTATGGTGGAAGGCTTCTTCATCATGAACCTGGTTATCAGATACTCGAAAAGCAGGCATGAAAGGACGCTGACCGCCAAGACCAGGAGTTCATGCCATCCATAGAAGACTATGGAAACGATTGCCGCAGGAGCCAGGGCGATCACCACATCACGCATCAGCGACTTTGTGGAGACATCCGCATGGATATGCGGGGATGGTGAAACAAGAAGTTTATTCATCTTAATCAATCATTATTCAGTTACTTGGTCTGCGCGGCCTTTGTGGCGGCGCGCCTTGCCTTCATGACACCCATCACCGCGGCCTTGGCCTGGTTAATCACATCCAGAAGAGGGATATTGGCAGGGCAGCTATACAGACAGCAGCCACAGCCTATGCAGTCCTGGACCGCATTCTTCTCAAGCTCGTCAAGCATGTCGTGTGTGCCGAGCCTGTAGAGCAGGAAAGGTTCCAGGCCCATAGGGCAGGCAGAAGCGCAGCGTCCGCAGCGGATGCAATTGCCCTGCGGTCTGCGGGCAGTCTGCTCGCGGGTGAGGAAGAGGATGGCGCCTGTTCCCTTAACCGTAGGAGCGTCGAGATTGGAGATAGGACGTCCCATCATAGGGCCTCCGGCTATGGCCTTGGAGGCGGTCTGAGGGACTCCGCCGGCATGGTCGATGATGAAGCTGAGAGGAGTGCCGACGCGCACCACGAAATTGTGCTGGTTATCCTCCCCTAGGCAGTCTCCCGTCACGGTCACGGAGTTATCAATCACCGGTTTGTTCTTCTGAACGGCCTCGTAGACCGAAAGCGCGGTGCAGACGTTAGAAACAACGGCACCCACGTCGATAGGAAGTCCGCCGGACTTGACCTGGCGGTGCATGACGGCGTCTATGAGCTGTTTCTCTCCACCTTCCGGATACTTCTTCATCAGAGGCATAACGGAAATTCCCTCATATTTAGGGGAAAGTTTGCGGAGTTTCTCAATCACTTCGGCAATATGTGCTATGGCCTCAGGCTTGTTGTCCTCGATTCCGAAGACGCACTTGTCCACGCCGAGAATCTGCTTCTCGATAGCAGCTCCTATGACTACCTGCTCTCCTTTTTCGAGAAGGGTGCGGAAGTCAGAGGTCAAATATGGTTCACACTCGCAGCCGTTGATGATCAGGCACTCGCACTTTTTGCCAGGGGCAAGGCTGAACTTGACATGTGCAGGGAATGTGGCTCCGCCGAGTCCGACGCAGCCCGCAAGGCGGACCTTTTCGAGCATGGCCTTTCCATCGTCGGGGATGTCAGTGACAAGGGTGTCGGAGCGGTCTATGTTCTCCTCCCACTCGTCGCCCTCGACCTGGATTCCTATGTAAGTCTGTTTGTTACCCTGCATATCCAGCCCCGGAGCTATGGACTTTACGGTTCCTGAGACAGAAGAATGGATATAGGCGGATACGAAACCGCCAGGTTCAGCTATCGGCTGGCCCACTTTAACCTTGTCACCTACCGCTACGATAGGTTTCGCCGGAGCCCCGATATGCTGGGACACCGAGATGTAGACCATAGGCGGCAGAGGAAGAGCCTCAAGCTTGCAATTGCGGGATATTTTTTTGTCGTCCGGATGGACGCCACCCATTGAGAATGTTCTGTTTGCCATTGCTATTCCTCCTTAATTTGTCGCAGATAGAGTCTCGGCCGAAGCCGCTGACTCATTCGCGGCGGCCTTTGCGGCCGCGGCCGCTTCACGTTCTTTCTTCTGACGCTCCATCACGCGGGCCTTGACGGCCGCCTTGTCGAGAGCGATAGGGAAATTGACGTCATGAATGGCGCCGGTCGGGCACATGGCCTCGCACTCTCGGCAGAGCTTGCACTTGTTAAAGTCGATGTAAGCTATGTTGTTCGTCACCGTGATGGCTCCGAAACGGCAGGTCTTTTCGCAGATACCGCAACCAATGCAGGCTGCGGCACAGGCCTTCTTGGCGGCCGGACCCTTGTCCTGGTTCATGCAGGAAACGAACATACGCATCCCGCGAGGACCCTTCGCACGCAATTCGATAATATGCTTAGGGCAAGCCTTAACGCAGGCCCCGCAGGCGACGCACTTGCTCTGGTCAACCTCCGGCAGTCCGGTCTCAGGATTCATATGAATAGCGTCGAATTGGCAGGCCGACACGCAGTCTCCGCAGCCAAGGCAACCCTGGGCGCAGAGAGTGTCGCCGGAGAAAGTAGCGGCCTTAACCTTGCATGAAGGGTAGCCGTCGTACTCCGCTACTTTAGGTCTGAATTGGCAGGTCCCGTTGCAGCGGACTACGGCAATCATCGGAGCCTTTTCCTCGACCTTGTAGCCGAGGATATCGGCAACCTTCTTCATGACATCGTTGCCTCCGACAGGACAGTAGTTTTTGTCCAGGTTCCCGTTCTGGACGGCGGCGACGGCGAAGGCATGACAGCCGGCGTAGCCGCAGCCGCCGCAATTGGCGCCCGGCATGGTCTTCTCCACCTCGTCTATCCTCGGATCCTCCTCAACCTTGAACCTTTCGGCGACAAGGTAGAGGACAGCGGCGAGAATCAGCCCCAGAACGGAGATGACCACAATAGTCCATATTACTATAGATGACATCTTGTTAGTTGATATTATGATTGTTGTTTTCTCCTTATACAGAAATTATATTCGGACTCGAAACGACCCTTGAAGAGCCCGAGAATCAGATAATAGATTCCGACTGCGGCAAGGGAGAGAAGCCCGGCGGGCAATTCGCCCAGAGCGGTGTAGGAGAGTCCCACGCCGAAAATGACTAAAAGAGCAAGCGGAATCACGAAGGCGTAGAAGACGGCCCTCATTCCGAGAGACTGGCGGAGCACAACCTCGACCTCCTCTCCCGGCAGATAAGTCTCGCCCTCCACCGTCCTGACCTCTATGTCCTTTTCGGCCGCCTCCGCCGCGGTACAAAGACCAGCGGCCCGGCAAGTCGCGCAGGCAGATTGCGACACAATCCTTACTACCGTCTTTTCAGGCCCGACAGAGACTACTTTACCAATATGAGAAATTTCGTCCATCCGCCTTATTTTTTAGATGAAAAATCGTGGGCCAGCCCGGAATAATTCTCCAGACGGCCGCTTACATAACCAAGTTTCATCGGACATTCGAAAGCCATCAGGATCCTGTTCTGGTCGTCGGAGAACCAGGCATAGATCTTCTCATCTCCGTTGAAATAATTGCCGGCTATGGCACCTATGGCGAATTTGAGACAGCGCACCTCACCTATTCCCTTGACCTTCTTGGTCTCCTTCCCCCTGTAGATAAGGGTCACAGGATAGTTGTCATCGTCTATCGAAATGGTGATAGGATAGCTTCTGCCCTCGGCAAGCCTGGATATGTCCATGTTGCGAAGGGTATAATAGGCTGCCGGGATGTCAAAAAGACAGTCATTCAGAGGCAGTTCCATCACCCTCGTGCCGCGCTTCTTAGTGTAGATAGTGGCATTGATGACGCCCTTGTTCCAGTCATATTTGAAATCATTCGTGATCCGATAGTCACCCTCCTTCGAATCCCTGGTGAAATGGACAGGCTTCCATGTGTCCATGGAAATCCATGAAGTGAAATCCTCCCTCAGATTGAAGAAATTCTGGAAGAACTTCGACGTCCGGCCATAGAGCCTGGCCTTATAGACGGAGCGGCCGTTGAAATTGGCCGAGTCGATGGAGAAATTGGCATGGGCGACATCCGCGTTGATCACGCCCCAGACGTAATGGATCGAATATTCGATCTTTTCTCCGGATTTGAAGGCAAGGGCCGACTTGTCCTCCATCGATTTGAAAGGAACGCAAGAAGACTTAGGTCCGCCGGCAGTTGCTGATTGGACAGTAAAAATGAGGGCCGCGAAGGCGGCGATGAATAGTTTTGTCTTCATATTCTTGTCATTCCTCGGTTATTGGAAGCCTCCGTTCTCTCCGCTGAAAGGATCGTAGAAGTCATTTTGCTGACCTCCGGCCTGTGGACCGGCAGGCGCGAATTCCGCGGCCTGGGTCATCAGCGTGTCATCGGCCTCGACAAACTTGACGCTCTCGCTCTTGAAGAGCATGTTTATGTCTCTGACCTCTCCGTTTCTGTTCTTCGCTATGATGAGTTGGGTCTGCTCCTTGGCGGCAGGGTCCTCGGACATGCCGATGAAATCCGGCCTGTGGATGAAGAGGACCATGTCGGCATCTTGCTCGATGGATCCCGATTCACGGAGGTCGCTCAACTGCGGCCTGCCGTTGCTGCCGTTGCGCTGTACGGCATTACGGGAGAGCTGGGAAAGCGCGATTATCGGTATATTCAGTTCCTTGGCAGTAGCCTTGAGGGTTCTAGAAATTGCCGCTACCTCCTGCTCACGCATTCCGCGCAATTCTGCGGGTCCTTGCATGAGCTGCAGATAGTCGACGATTATCAGCCTCACGCCTTTGCTCTTGACCAGACGTTTGGCCTTGGTCCTAAATTCCATTATAGGTATGCTCGGAGTATCGTCGATGTAGATCGGCGCCTTGGCGAGCGGGCCGAGAGTCTCCTCAAGCTGCTGCCACTCCTGGTCAGAGAGTTTCTCTCCTCCCTTGAGCTTCTTAGGATCCAGCCCGGATTCGGTCGTCATGAGCCGCATCGCAAGCTGATAGTCAGGCATTTCAAGCGAGAAAATGGCCACCGGCATCTGGGCTTCGACGGCAGCGTAGCGGAGGAGGTTGAGGGCGAAGGCGGTCTTTCCCACGGAAGGACGCGCCGCCAGAATGATCAGGTCGGAAGGCTGCCAGCCCTGGGTGATTTCGTCCAGGGTCGGGAAACCGGAAGGAACGCCGCTGATTCCTGAGGTGTTCTGAAGCTCGGAGAGGCGGTTCATTGTACGCTCTATCACCGAGCCGATTTCCTGGACGTCCCTCTTTACATTATTCTGGATTGCGGCATAGACCTTTGACTGGGCGTCATCGATGAGGTCGTCGACATTATAGGAATTGTCGTAGGCCTCCTTCAGGATGGTGAAGGCAGCCGTGATGAGATCCCTCTGGATGGTCTTCTGCTTGATGACCTGGATGTAGTAGTCCACATGGGCGGCCGAGCCGACCTTGAGGCTCATGTCCGCCAGGACAACCGCTCCGCCGACTTCATCGAGTTTGCCCAGGCTCTGAAGCTTCTGGGAGACGGTCAGGGTGTCGAGCTGGACATGCTCATTGACAAGCGAGGACATAGCCTCGAAGATCGTGCGGTGCTTAGGGTCATAGAAACAGTCAGGCGTGAGCGAATCCATAGCTTCGTCCACGCACTGAGGTTCAATCATCATTGCGCCGAGCACGGCCTCCTCAAGTTCCGGAGCTTGAGGAGGGATATTTCCCATCTCACGTCCCAGGGAATCGAGATCCACTACCGGTTCGTCTTTCTTCCTGCTTCTCTTGATCTTGTCTGCCATCTACTTATTCCTGAAATTCCACTCCCGTCCCTTGCTGAGACAGGAACCAATGAGGCGCGGCATAGCCGGCCTTGACCCGAGTCTTGTCCCGGGCTTACTCCTGAGTCTCCGGGGCCTCCGGCGCAGGCTTGTCGAAATCAGGAACGATGATTCGGCCGCAATTCTCGCAGACGACGAGTTTCTTGCGGGAGTCGATGTCGATGAGAGTCTGAGGAATGATGGTGGCGAAGCAGCCGCCGCAGGCGTTCTGTCCGTAAACCTTTACGACAGCGAGCTTGTTCTTCTTGCTCTCGCGGATTCTCTCGTAGGCACTGAGGATCCTCTCGTCGATTTTCGAGGAGCAGGAATTGCGCTTCTTCTGGAGATCGGCCTCCTGTTTGGCCGTGGACTCAACAGTCTCTTCGAGCTCCTTCTTCTTGGCATCGAGGTCGCCATTGACTACGTTGATCCTGTCCTTGATATCCTCATTCTCAGCCTTGATCTCGGCGATGCGGGCACGGGTCTCGTCAATATTCTTCTGGGCGATCTGCTTGAGCAGCTCCTTATTCTCGATTTCCTTCTTTATAGCATCGAACTCCAGGCTGTTCGTCTCAGCGTCCATCTTCTTCTTGAAATCGGCGATGGCGGTGTCGCAGTCAACGATGTCGGACTTGTTCTTTGCAATCTTCTCGGTCATGACCGTGACAGATTCGTCATTTTCGGCAAGTTTCTCCTGCATATCGGAGATCTCCTTCTCAAGACTCGCGACTTCCTCAGGGAGCTCGCCTCGCAGAGCGACGACGTTGTCAATAGCCGAATCAGCCTTCTGAAGCTCATAGAGGGACTTCAGCATATCCTCGACATTCTCGCCCTCACCCAGATTGGT
This sequence comes from Bacteroidales bacterium UBA7258, assembly GCA_002472565.1. Classification (GTDB taxonomy): domain Bacteria; phylum Bacteroidota; class Bacteroidia; order Bacteroidales; family UBA932; genus Cryptobacteroides. The sequence goes on from DKSK01000006.1 coordinate 17,517, forward strand.
CTGGATGGAAACGAAGGTCTCTCTCGAATCACGAGCCTCAACCTTGCTTGTTTTCTTTGCCATATTTGTTTCTATAAATTATTTCAAATTCGCACTTGGCCGGAGCCCCTCCAAGACCCATTCTCATGGACACCTGGCAGGTCTTCCGAAGGTCATAAGCCACTACGGACTATACGAATTGCAAATTTAATGAAAAATTCCAATCCAAGGAAAAATTATCAAGAGGCGGGTCGGCGGCAAAGGAGGAGGTCCTTGAGGCGGCACTGAAAATGGATGGATAATTTTGAATATTTTAGAAATGTAATTAATTTTGAAAAAACAAAGCCATGAAAACAAACAAAGATTTAATCAGGGTTGCAAAAGAGTCCCTGTCAGGAAATTACGTACAGGCAGCAGGGGCTCTCATCATCACTGGACTCATCGGTTGCACCTCCTCTGCAGGCGAACTTCTAAACTTGAACTTGTTCCTGAATTTTGCCTTGACCTTGATCATTGCCATATTTGTCTCAGCTCCTCTCACCTGCGGACTTTCTAACGCATTCAGGCTTCTGGCTTCCGACAAAGACGGCAGAGTGGTGGCAAACGCCTTCGGAATCGGCTTCGGGGAGAATTATTTCCGTTTCATCGGCGGTTACGTCTTGATGTATTTAATAATCATCCTCGGATGCATCCTTTTCATCGTTCCGGGAATTATCTGGGGACTCGCCTATTCTCTCACTCCATTCATTCTCAAGGACAATCCGGAGCTTGGCGTCACTGACGCCCTGACTGCAAGCAGAATGGCCATGAAGGGGAAGAAAGCCAAATTATTAGGGCTCATCCTCTCCATCATACTCATCCCTTTAATTGCGATGTTAGTCGGCGCGATCTTGATTAGTATTAAGCCATGGCTGGCGGCCATCCTTATAATTGTCTCTGTCGCCGCCTGCTTTTTCTACTTCACACCTGTCCTCGAGACCGCAGTCTCACACTTCTACCTTGAGGTGAAGAAGGAGGAAAAATAAAGGCTCCTTAAGAGCATAGCTAGAGGCTCTTGCGGATGTTTGCGAGTTGTTCGCGGATGCCCTTCAGGGTGTCAAGGATCTGTACCGTGGCCTCTACTTTTTTCTTGTCCGAGGCGAGCTGTTTCGCGGCTCCTTCCAGCGTAAGTCCCTTGTCCTTGATAAGATAGTGGAGCTGGCGGAGGAAGTCGACTTCGTCCTTGGTGTAGATGCGGTTGCCTTTCAGGTTCCGTTTCGGTCGGATATACTTGGCAAAAGAATTGGTCCAGAAACGGACAAGCGAGGTGTTCTCGCCGAGGATCTCGGCGACTTCTCCGATGCTGTAGTAAAGTTTCGTATCCATATCTATATCAGTCAAGCGACTGGCGAGTATTCACAGACATATAGGTGGCCTCCATGTAGCGCAAGGGATCGAGGAAGGCGAACATGTAGTTCACCGGATCCTGTGCAAGGGTATCGCGGAGGACTTCATAGTGCAAATGAGGGGCATAAGTCTTGCCGGAGATGCCGACCGTGCCGAGGGTCTGGCCTGCGCTGACAGTCTGGCCCTTCGAAACCGTAATAGTTCCCAGATGGGCGTAGCGGGTACGGTAGCCGTTGCCATGGTCGATACCTACGACGTTGCCCAAGCCTTTGCGGCTGCGCGTCACTTCAAACACAGTCCCCCCCGCCGTTGCGAAGACATTTTCTCCCTGAGGCGCTATGACATCAAGGCCGTCATGCTCTTTTTCCACTTTCAGGAAGGGATTGATCTTGTCTCCGACCGAGGCAGCTATCTGTGTGTAAGTCAAATCTTTAAGAGGGGCCTGCATAGGCGGCATCCAGAAGCCTTCCTTTCCCCTGGAGCGGGCGGTGAGCAAGGCGAGGACGGCTCGCAGGTTTTCCGTCACCGAATCCCCGGCCGAAGAAAGCGCATCAAGCCTATTAGCCGTATTCATCACTATATTCCTTTCTTCTATGGTGTCATTCTCCGCAGCCATCAGATCGGTCACCGGAAGATTCACATCCGGCGCATCGGCATGGAAAACCTGGGAATAAATAGCCTTGTCCTTGAGGTTCAGCTCGTCCACCACTCCGGAAACGAGCTTCTCGCGCCTCTTCATGTCTCCCCACATCTTCTCGTATGCCCTGTTTTCCCTGCGGAGTTGCTTCTCGGTGTCGGTGCTGACGAAGACCGCTATGATAAGGTAGCCGAAGGCAGCCATGGTAGTAATCTCCACGGCCCATTTCATGACCATGAGCAGGATGTCCCCCACGGAATGGGTCACCTTCTCGAAATTGAAGTTTTTCCAGTTGAATTCGTACTTCGCCATGGCCTGTTACTGTATCTTCACCCTTTGATGGGGCCTGACAATTAAATTCTTGGACTCAGAGGCTGCCTTCTCGGTCATGGACCGGTACTCGTCCATGGGTTCGTCAATATCAAGGTAATCCATCGGATTCACGGCGACATTTCTATAATAGACCTCATAGTGGAGATGCGGGCCCGTCGTCCTGCCGGAGTTTCCGGTCTCTCCTATGCACTCCCCTCTCTTAAGCTTCATACCCTCGGCGACGAAGACCGTCTTAAGATGGGCATAGCGGGTCTTGTATCCGAAACCATGGTCGATGACGATCTGGTTGCCATAGCCGAAAAGGTCGAACTGGACTAACTCTACTATCCCGTCTCCGGTGGCATAGACCGGATTGCCCGGCTTGCAGGCGAAATCCAGCCCCGAATGGAACCTGGAAGACCCGTTGATAGGGTCGGAGCGATAGCCGAAACGGCTGGTCAGCTTGTAGACCCGGGGGTCGGGGGCGATCGGGATTACGGCAGGGATGCATGAAGCCATGTCGCCCGCCCTGCTGCTCAGCTTGAAGACATCGTCGAAAGACTTGGACTGGACATAGGCCTTCATCTCGACCCTTCCAAGGTCAGTGGCGGTGCGGCGCAGGGCAGACCACTCCGGTATGGAGGCAAAGGCCTCGTCGAGAGGCATGCCAGAGTTCCTTACGGAAGGGGTTATCTCATTGAGACCGAAGATGTTGCGATAGATAATATTATCTCTGGCTCCGAGGCCGTCAAGTTCCGACTCGTAGGAAAGGAGCCGCCTGTCCATCAGCTGGGCACGCGACTGCCAGCGCTCGTTTATCTTCCTCAGCACCATGGTCTTGGGCAGCTCGACTCCGAGCACCGAATTGAGGAGCCAAAGGAAGATGAACGAGAGCAGAACACTCGCCGCGATGAAGGCCGCAGCCCTGAAAACGCGCGAGGAGGCGGATACCTTCTCAATCTCATAGACAAGAGTCTCAGGATTGAGTCTGTACTTTTTACGCTCAGACATAGCGCAAATATAGGTTTTTTTGAGGAAATTTGAGTAATTTTGCGTCTTCTACGGGATTGAAAGAAAAATAGATAAAATACAGATAATGACAGCTAACGAGATTAGGCAGAAGTACCTGAATTTCTTTGCTTCAAAGGGCCACACTATCGTCCCTTCGGCTCCGATGGTCATCAAGAACGACCCTACCCTCATGTTCACCAACGCCGGAATGAACCAGTTCAAGGACATCTTCCTCGGCAACACGACTCCTAAGTTCCACAGGGCCACCGACTCCCAGAAATGCCTGAGGGTCAGCGGAAAGCACAATGACCTGGAGGCTGTCGGACACGACGGCAGACACCACACGATGTTCGAAATGCTCGGAAACTGGAGCTTCGGGGATTATTTCAAGACTGAAGCCATCGGCTGGGCTTGGGAACTTCTTACGGAGGTTTACAAGATCGACAAGACCAAGCTCTACGCTACCATCTTCAAGGGAGACGAGGCTGACGGGACCGCTCTTGACAAGGAAGCCCATGATGCCTGGCTGAAATATATGCCGGAGGACCATATCATCCTCGGAGACAAGCATGACAATTTCTGGGAGATGGGCGACACCGGCCCTTGCGGTCCCTGCTCGGAAATCCATATCGACCTCCGCAGCGACGAGGAAATCGCCAAGGTGCCGGGAAAGGATCTGGTCAACAAGGACGACCCTATGGTCATCGAGATATGGAATCTCGTCTTCATGCAGTATAACCGCAAGGCCGACGGCTCTCTGGAACTGCTCCCAAATCACAACATCGACACCGGAATGGGCTTCGAAAGGCTCTGCATGGTTCTCGAAGGAAAGAAGAGCAATTATGACACAGATGTCTTCGCCGGACTGATCACCAAGCTCGAAGAACTGAGCGGACACAAGTACCACCTTGAGAGCGAGCAGATTGACGTTGCCTTCAGGGTCTGCGTAGACCATGTCCGCGCGATAGCCTTCTCCATAGCGGACGGTCAGCTGCCATCCAATGTCAAGGCCGGCTACGTAATCAGGAGAATCCTCCGCAGGGCGGTGCGCTATGGCTACACCTTCCTCGGTTTCAAAGAGCCTTTCCTCTGCCGCCTGACAGACCAGCTGGCGGCCGACATGGGCGAGGCCTACCCTGAGCTCGTACAGCAGAAGAAGCTTATTGAGAGCGTGATACGCGAAGAGGAGAACGCCTTCCTCCACACCCTCGACAGGGGCATCAGGATGATGGACGATTACCTCGAGAAGAACAAGGACACAAAGGTCATCCCGGGAGCCGATGCCTTCGTGCTCTACGACACCTACGGTTTCCCTGAGGACCTGACGGAACTCATCGCCACGGAGCATGGCTACAGCGTAGACTTCGACGGCTTCAACGCCGAGCTCCAGAAGCAGAAGGAGAGGGCCCGCAACGCCACCTCGAACGAATTCGGAGACTGGACGGTCTTCCACAGCGGCGAGGAAGAGGAATTCCTCGGCTATGACTACACCTCCCTCGACGGAGTCAACCTCCTCAAGGAAAGGACCGTGAAGCAGAAGAACAAGACGATGTACCAGCTCGTCTTTGACCGCACGCCTTTCTATGCGGAAATGGGCGGACAGATCGGCGACACCGGCTACATCGAGTCCGAGAGCGGCGAGAAAATCGCCATCCTCAACACCATAAAGGAGAACAACCTGACCATCCACGTGGCCGAGAAGCTGCCTTCCGACGGAAGCGAGACCTTCTCTCTCCATGTAGATGAGGACAGGCGTCTCAAAATCACGAACAACCACACGGCCACCCATCTTATCGACCAGGCCCTCCGCGAAATTCTCGGAAGCCACGTCGAGCAGAAGGGCTCTTACGTGGGGCCTGATTATTTCCGCTTCGACTTCTCCCATTTCCAGAAGGTCAGCGAAGAGGAGCTGGTCAAGGTCGAGGCCAGGGTGAACGAACTTATCCGCGAGAACAATCCTCTCGAAGAGAAGAGGGACGCCAGCATGGATGAGGCCAAGGCCATGGGAGCCATAGCCCTCTTCGGAGAGAAATATGGCGACAAGGTCCGCATCGTCAAGTTCGGCAAGTCTGTCGAACTCTGCGGAGGCTGCCATGCCAAGGCTACCGGCCAGATAGGGCTCTTCAAGATTGTCTCCGAAGGAGCCATCGCCGCCGGAGTAAGGCGTATCGAGGCAGTGACCGGAGAGGCCGCCGAGGCCTATGTCCACAATCTCGAGGACATGCTTAAGTCCGTTCGTTCGTTCTTCAACAACGCCCCTGACATCACCGCGGCGGTCAAGAAGATGGTAAGCGACAACGAAACCTACAAGAAGCAGGTCGAGGAATTCGTCAAGGAGAAGACGGCCCAGCTCGCGGACAGCCTTGCCAAGACAGCCGAGGACTATGGCTCAGTCAAGCTCGTAAGGATCAGCACAGGCTTCAACAACGCCGTCATGATGAGGAACGTGGCCAACATTCTCACCGAGAAATATTCCGGGATGGCCGTTGCCGGGGCCGTGGATTGTGAAGGCAAGCCGCAGCTGCTCCTCGCCTATTCGAAAGACCTCACGGCGGCCGGAAAGAATGCCGGAGCGGAGATACGCGAAGCCGCGAAACTCATCCAGGGAGGAGGCGGCGGCCAGGCAAGCCTCGCCACCGCCGGAGGAAGAGACTCTTCGGGCCTGAAGGCCGCCATGGACAAACTCGTGGAACTCGCCACGAAATAGCGCTTCGGGGGCGTTCCGCCCCTTGCAGACCCCGGAATGAAGAAACTGGACAGATTCATATTGATGTCGTTCGTGGGACCGTTTTTCGGAATCCTCGTAATCGTCATCTTCATATTCATGCTCCAGTTCCTCTGGGTCTACATTGACGACCTGGTAGGCAAGGGCCTCGGGTTCAAGGTGATAATCGAGTTCATGGGCTGGGGTTCATGCACCATGCTGCCGATCTCCCTCCCTCTCGCAACCCTTCTGGCTTCGGCCCTTACGATCGGCTTTATGTCCGAAAATTCGGAGCTCATAGCCATGAAGGCGTCAGGAATTTCGCTGGCGAGGGTGATGGCTCCGCTGACCGTGGCGGCGGCCGTCATAACCATAGGCGCCTTCTTCACCTTGAACAACCTCGTTCCTCTTGCATACAACGAGATCTTCACCCTCCGAGATGACATCGGGAAGACGAAATCGGAAATCAATATCCCGACCGGAACCTTCTACGACGGCATCGACGGCTATATTCTTCATGTCCGGTCCCGCGACAAAAAGTCCGGGATGATGTACGATGTAATGGTCTATGACCATACCGGCGACAAGGGCAACACCAGCCTCACCCTCGCCGACTCCGCCCTCATGAAGATGAGCAAGGCCAAGGACTACCTCACCTTCGACCTTTATTCCGGAATCAATTACGTGGAGGACAACACCATGGCCTACATGGACACGAACCTCACTCTGAACCGGACCGATTTCGAGAAACAGAGCCTCATCATCCCCCTGAAGAACTACTCTTTCCAGAAGTCATCCTCCAACAGGTTCAGCGAGCAGTCCAAAGCCATGTCTCTGTCGAAATTGAGCCACGGCAAGGATTCCCTGACAAACAGGCTTGACTCCACCATCTCGGTTCAGGAAAAAATGATCGTAGAGGCTCAGGCCGTCAATTACAGGACGCAGCTGGACACGGCTTTCACCCTCGACGGACGCAGCCTCATGGATTATTCTTCATTGAAATGGAGGAACACCGGAGATGAAGTCAGAGGCATCCAGAACGCAATGGCGATGGCGGAAGAAATGGAGCAAAGGATGGAACAATATCAGGATGAACAAGAGGAAGACGCCTGGCTGCTGAGGAGGGTCAATTCTGAAATCTTCGGAAAATTCGCCAAGGCCTTCGCCTGCTTCATCCTTTTTCTCATAGGCGCCCCTCTCGGAGCCACGATCGACAAAAAGGCCGGAGTCGGCTCGGCGGCCATCATCGCCGTCCTCTTCTTTGTTCTCTACTGGGTAGTGGACATCACGGGCACGAAACTGGCGAACGACGGAGCCATGACCGCGGCCGAGGGAATCTTCCTCTCCACAGTCGTCCTCTTGCCGATAGGCATCATATTGACCAACAGGGCCATACATGACAAGTCCATCATCAACACCAGCAAATTCAAGACTGGCTGGAAACAGTTAACATTCAAAATCAAGAGCATGTTCAGCAAGACAAGGATAGTTTATTTCGGAACACCGGAGTTTGCAGTTGCTCCGCTCAAGGCACTCGTCGAGGGCGGATATGACGTGGTCGGAGTCGTTACAGTGGCGGACAAGCCTATAGGACGCGGACAGAAAGTCGGCGAAAGCGCCGTCAAGAGATATGCAGTTTCCAAGGGAATTCCTGTTCTCCAGCCTCTGAAGCTGAAAGATCCGGCTTTCCTTTCCAGCCTTGCCGCCCTGAAGGGAGACCTCTTCGTGGTCGTGGCCTTTAGGATGCTGCCTGAGGAAGTCTTCACCATGCCGCCGCTCGGGACTTTCAATCTCCATGCGGCCCTTCTACCTCAGTATCGCGGCGCCGCCCCGATCAACTGGGCCCTGATCAACGGAGAGAGAATGAGTGGAGTGACTACCTTCATGATAGACAAGAACATAGATACCGGCGGCATCATCCTGCGCCAGGAATGCAGGATATCGGATACCGACACGGCCGGCGACCTCCATGACAAGTTAATGCCGCTCGGGGCCGACCTGGTTCTCCAGACGACTCAGGGAATCATCGAGAAGACCATAGAAACAAGAGTACAGAGGAGTTTCATTCAGGGCTCAGAGATTCTCCATCCTGCTCCTAAGCTCACCAAGGAGCTCTGCCATGTGGACTTCAACGCCAGCACCAAAGAGGTCTGCAATCTCATCCGCGGCCTGAGCCCTTACCCGGCGGCCTTCACAGAGCTATACCGCGAAGATTCCCAGCCTCCTGTCCAGCTGAAGATTTACCGCGCCGAGAAGTTCGACCTTCCGGCTTCCCTTTCCGGGACTCCGGCTCCAGGAACCATTCTATCTGACGGGAAGACTTATTTCGCGGTAGCCACCCTTGACGGAGCCGTCGCCCTGACCGATGTCCAGCTGGCAGGCAAGAAACGCATGGAGATAAAGGCCTTCCTGGCTGGATTCAGGGAGCCTGAGTCGTGGAAAGTCACCAAGGGAAGCTCTCATTCCGAAATCATGAAGACCCGCCAGAGCGGGGAATGAGATGAAGAGTGCGGTCATAATCTGCAACGGAGCCTTCCCCGAAAGCGAATATCCCCGCTATCTGATAAGATCGGCAGACCATATCATCTGCTGCGACGGGGCCTTCGAGACCTGGCTCCATGAAGCCCCCTCCATCTTCGGGAAGGACTCAGAGGATCAGGCCGTCCGTCTTCCTGATGCGGTTGTCGGAGACATGGACTCGCTACCGGAAGAATACGCGAAGAAATATGGCTCGATAATTCATCATGTAGCCGAGCAGGACAGCAACGACATGATGAAGGCCTACCGCCATCTGCGGGCGAACTTGCCCGGAATTGAAGAGATCCATTTCATAGGGGCTACAGGCAAGAGAGACGACCACACGCTCGGGAACCTGGGTCACCTGATGCAGATAACGAAGGAACTTGCACTCGCCCATGAAGATGTCAATGTCGATATGGTAAGCGACTTCGGCACGGCATTCTCGATCACCGACACCTGCGACCTTTATGTAGGAGAAGGGCGGACCGTATCCATAATCAGCCCAGACAACAGTCTTAAAATCACCTCAGCAGGGCTCCAGTGGCAGACCTCGGGAGTCACCTTCGACAACTGGTGGCCGGCCACGCTCAACAGGGCCACCTCCGACGTCATCCGCCTCACCCTCAGCCATCCTTCGATGGTCCTCATCTACCTTCCCGCCTAAGTCTCACCACGTAGGCATTTAAGCGCCCGGCATATTGAGATAATTATTTTTTTGATATATTTGAAATCGTACAATAACTAACTTTATATGCTAAGAAAAATCAGGATTGCGGTGGCCTCTGTCATATTCCTGGCGCTGACCGTGATGTTCCTCGATGTATCGGGGACCCTGCACGCATGGCTAGGCTGGACGGCCAAAATTCAGTTTCTGCCGGCTCTGCTCGCCACTAACTTCGTAGTAGTGGCGGTTCTCGCCGTCATCACCCTGCTTTTCGGGCGAATCTACTGTTCTGTGATTTGCCCGCTCGGCATCTACCAGGACCTTGTCAGTCATATAGGCAGGAAACGGCGCCTGAAGAAGCACCCTTACTCCTACACTCCTGAGCACAAGATTCTGCGCTACGCAGTGTTCGCCCTCTTCGTCACCTCCCTCGTGGCAGGAGCCCATGCTCTCGTGGCCCTGGTGGCTCCTTACAGCGCCTACGGGAGGATTGCGCAGAACCTCTTCGCTCCTGTAGTTGAGTGGATTAACAACCTCATCGCCGCAATCAGCATCCGGGCCGGCTCCTACGCCGTATATCCGAAAGAAGTCTGGATCAGGAATATTCCGACCTTCGTCATCGCCGTGCTGACCTTCATCTTGGTGACGGTTCTGGCGATAAAGAGCGGAAGGGAGTATTGCAATTCCTTCTGCCCCGTCGGCACCACTCTGAGCTTTCTGTCCCGCTTTTCGGCCTTCAGGATGATCATAGACCAGGACAAGTGCAAGAAATGCCGTGCCTGCGAAAGGCAATGCAAGGCGCATTGCATAGACTTAAAGGGAGGCCAGGTGATTGATTATTCCAGGTGCGTCGATTGCTTCGACTGCATGGATAGCTGCAAATTCGACTCCATGCACTACAAATTCGCCTGGGGCGGAAAGTCCTCCGCTGCGAAGGTCGAGGCTGATGAGGCCGCCAAGACTCAGGCCGCGGAGACCGCCAAGACTCAGGCCAAGGTGGCCGAGGCGAAGCAGGCGGGAGCCGTGAATATGGAAGAGTCCAAGCCTGACGCAGGCCGCAGGGCCTTCCTGGCCGCCGGAGCCATGGCCGCCACGGCCCTGACCCTCGGAGCGCAGGAGAAGAAAGTGGACGGAGGACTCGCCGTCATCATAGACAAGAAGGTTCCCAAGCGCGAAGTACCTCTTACCCCCTTCGGCTCCGAAAGTATCAAAGATTTCTACAGCAGATGCACGGCCTGCCAGCTCTGCGTGTCCCAGTGCCCGAACAATGTGCTCAGGCCATCGACTACCTTAAGGCACCTGATGCAGCCCGAGATGAGCTACGAGAAGGGCTATTGCCGGCCGGAATGCACAATCTGCTCGCAGGTCTGCCCTGCCGGGGCGATTTTGCCTCTGGAGCCAGAAGAGAAGATAAGCTGGCACATCGGCAAGGCTATCGTGGACAGAAGTCTCTGCGTCGTGGAGACAGATGGGGTGAGCTGCGGAAATTGCGCCCGCCACTGCCCTGCCGGAGCCATCAGAATGGTCCGCAAAGATAAGGACGACAAGGATTCGCTCAGGATACCTACGGTCAACGAGGCCCGCTGCATAGGCTGCGGAGCCTGCGAATTCGTCTGCCCTGCAAGGCCGTTCAGCGCCATCCACGTTGAAGGCCTCGAAGTTCACAAAAAAGATGCATAAGCCCATGGACAAAGAAATTAACAGAAGAGAATTTCTAAAGAAGGCAGGCGCCGGAGCTCTGGCGATAAGCCTTGCTGGTTGCGCGGCCACAGGCAAGAAGAAAGAGGAAGAAGGCCTGCACTCTGAGATGGCCGGGATCGAGGGGCAGATGCCGCTCCGCGACAACCCCAAGACCGGAGACAAGGTCTCGCTGCTAGGCTACGGCTGCATGCGCTGGAAGATGAAGGACGACCCGGAAAATCCCGGCAGGCAGATTGTCGACCAGGACAATGTCAACGAGCTGGTTGACTATGCCTACAAGCATGGAGTGAACTACTACGACACCTCTCCCGCCTACCTCCAGGGCCAGTCGGAGAAGGCCGCCGGCATAGCCCTGAGCCGCTATCCGAGAAAGAGCCTCTATATTGCGACGAAGTTGTCCAACTTCATGATAAGCGACCGTGAGGCTACCCTCAAAATGTATCATGATTCTTTCGACCAGCTCCAGACGGACTATTTCGACTATTACCTCCTCCATGGCATCGGCATGGGCGGATGGGAAGCCTTCCAGGCAAGGTACGTGGACAACGGCATCATGGATTTCCTCCTCAAAGAAAGAGAGGCGGGAAGGATCCGCAACCTCGGCTTCTCCTTCCATGGCAACCAGGAGAGCTTCGACAAGTTCCTCGCCTTGCATGACCAGTACCACTGGGACTTTGTGCAGATCGAAATGAACTATATGGACTGGAAACATGCTGATAACCGCAGGAACGTCAACGCAGACTATCTCTACGCAGAGCTCGACAAGAGGGAAATTCCTATTACAGTCATGGAGCCTCTGCTCGGTGGGCGTCTTGCCAATCCTCCGGAGAGCGTGGCTAACCAGATGAAGGAAAGGGAGCCTGACAAGAGCCTGGCTTCATGGGCCTTCCGCTTCGTAGGGACCCACCCGAGAGTCCTCACGGCACTCAGCGGGATGACCAACATGGATGATCTCAAAGATAATCTTGACACCTTCCTGAATTTCAAGCCTCTGACCGATGAGGAACTGGATTTTCTCGAGAGCATGGCGACAATCATCGCCTCTTTCCCTACGGTCAATTGCACCGGATGCAGATATTGCATGCCTTGCCCTTACGGAGTGGACATTCCGGCGAATTTCGCGCATTATAATTCGATGGTGAACGGCGGAGTCATTGCCAGAAGCAAGGAGCAGGAAGATTTCAACAAACTCCGCAGAAAATATCTCATCAGCTACGACAAGGCCGTGGATCCTCTGCGTCAGGGCAGTCATTGCATCGGCTGCGGACAATGCATGCCGCATTGCCCTCAGAGCATTCCGATTCCTCGCGAGCTGCACAGAATAGAGGCTTACGTCGAAAAACTCAAACGCCGCAGCCTCTAAACGCAGGTGCATAAACATAGTAGTGGAGAGGGTGACCAAAAAGTCAAGT
>DKSK01000017.1 GCA_002472565.1 Bacteroidales bacterium UBA7258
ACCTAAGTGTCAAAGATGAGAATATATCAAAAATTCCATAAATCAGACACGGTGCGGGGCCGTGGACTCAGGACTTCGCGGACGGCTCTTCTTCATGGATGTAGCCGTCTTTCTTGATGCCCCATATCGAGGCTACGAGAAGTCCTCCAAGGATGGCGACGAAGGTCATTATCAGAAAGAGGCTGTCCCAGCCGTATTTATCCGAATACCAGCCGAGACCTGCTCCGGTGAAAATAACGCTGGCATAGCTGCACAGGCCTATAAGGCCGACAGCCGAAGAAGCCGCTTTCTTCGTAGCCTGGTTAGATGCAACCACTCCCAGAAGAGCCTGAGGCCCGTAGAGGAAGAAGCCGGCGACTGATAGGAGGATGAGCATCCCGACAGCTCCTATCGAGTGGCGGAAGAGCCAAAGCATGAAGAGGCAGAGGGCAACGATGAACATCTCTATGGCACAGACTCTCTGGGCGCGGCCATGGAAGAGCTTGTCGGAAACAAAGCCTCCGAAGAGCATTCCCAGACAACCGCAGACCTCGAAGATACCGACAGTCCAGCCTGCGAGAGAGGCAGGCAGGTGATGGGTGCCGTTCTGGAGGAAGGTCGGGCCCCAGTCGAGGACGGCGAAACGCACGATGTAAACAAAGAGGTCGGTGAAGGCAAGAATCCATATGACAGGATTCTTGAAAACCATTTTCACCACGAACTTCTTGTAGCCTTCGGCGTTGTCGTTCTCATCAAGGGCGGTTTTCGTGTTCGGGAGCTCGGGCAGGCCGACTGATTTCGGGGTGTCCCTGAGCGTGGTCACTATGAAGAGTACGCCACCTGCGGCGATAGCTGCCGGTATCCAGAAGCAGAGCCTCCAGTCCTGCGTGCTCTTGATTATGTAGCCGCACATCACGGAAGCCAGACCGGCTCCGATTGAATGAGACATATTCCATATGCTCATCTTCGTAGCGAGCTCCGTAGGCGGAACCCAATGCGTCATGAGCCTGTTGCATGGAGCGAAGCCCGTGCCCTGGAAGATGTTGTTGAGGACAAGCAGGACGGCGAAGATATTCACCATAGCGGCGACAAAAGCCGTCCCGGCATGCTCCCCACTCATCAAGGCGGCCATCTTGTCGCTGAAACCGAGAAGGATATTGATGAGGCTGCAGCACAGAAGGCCGATGGACATGTGCCAGCGGGCGTTGGCGCGGTCGGCTATGAAGCCGTTCAAGAACTTCGAGACTCCGTAAATCAGCCCCATGAGCGTGAGGATGATTCCGAAGCTTGTGTTCGTTATGCCGTATTCCTTGCCCAGGAGCGGCATGACGAAAGACCAGTTCTTGCGGACGAAGTAGAAAACCGAGTAACCGAGCATGGAGCAGATGATGACTCTCCACTGCCAGCTCTGGAAGGTCTTGGTATGGGTCAGATCCTTATTGTCCATCGCCCTACTTTATCTCCTGCTCCTGAGTCAGGTCCCATGGAGCGCCCGGCTTGAAGATGCTCTCGACGAGTTCGTCATAGAACATGCCCCTCTTCGCGAGGTCGAGGACATTGTAGCGCCAGCGCATGAGCTGGACGATAGGGAACATGTCATGGAGCTGGTGACGGGTGATGCCGATCATGGACGGATCATATGGGGCGCCGACCACCTTGAAAAAGGCCTGCATCTTCTCGAAAGGATAGACCTGCTCGCGGAGCTGCTCCTTGAGGGTAGGCCAAAGTTTCTTGAAGGCTTCGAGTTCACGGCGGACTCCTTCTTTGTCGGAATACTTTTTGGTAATGCTCTCGTAGCCGAGACGTTTTGCAGGGAAGTCCTTGAAGAGGGCGAGGGCTCTGTTCTGCTCCTGCTCAAGGCTCGGCCAGGCCTCGACGCACTTGTCTACGTCCAGCCTGGTAAGGTCCATCTTAAGGAAAGAGTCGAAGATGGCGCACATGGTAAGAGTTCCTATGGCAACCTGAAAGCCATGGGACTGGAGCTGGCCATGATAGGTGTGATGGGTCATGTCCATGATGTGGCTGAAGAGATGGTCACAGCAGGAGGCAGGGCGGGAAGAGCGTGCAGCCTGCATGGCGAATCCGCTGAGGATCAAGCCCTCGAAGAGATCCGCGATGGCCTTCGGACGGCAGGAAGCGACACCCTCAGGATCGGCAAGGAGCTCGTCCAGGCAGTCCTGGAGCACATGCCAGGCGTCAGGGATGATAGGCTCTGTACCTACCACGTCGGCGAGCATCCACTCGGCTCCTGCAGGAACCTTCGCGGCGAGGTCGGCGTAGCCTGCGGCGGTCATCTCCTTAGGGGCGGCGGCTATGACGTCGATGTCGGCGAGCACGGCGACAGGGGCCGGGCAGTTGAAGGTCTGCTTGGCGTTCTGGTAAGTGATGGACGCCCCGAAAGAGGTGTAGCCATCTACGGATGCCGCGGTAGGGATGGTGAGATAGCTCTGGGAGTGATGGAACGATGCAAGCTTGCACAGATCATTGATAACTCCGGAGCCCACGGCGACGGCTGTCAGATAAGAATCTGATGCAGGACGGACCGCCTTCTCGGCATCGGACTCTACATATGAAGGGTCGTTTTCCTTCTCTCTAGCCTTGGAGAAATCGCCGTCAAGGATGGAATCAACCATGTCGACATATCTCCATTCCGCATGGAAGACAGCCTTCTCGATGACATATTTTTCTACTGCAAGTCCGGCTGCCTTCATGGCCTGGTAAACCTTCTCTCCTGCCGCCTTCCAGGTATTCTCGTCGGCAACGACAACAGGTTTGCGGCCTTCGAAGAACTTGTTGAAAACTTCAGGAGCCATTCCAAGGCAATCTTGTTTCATTTCGAAATACCTTGTGTCCGTAGCGATAGCTATCGCCTTCTTGATTCTTTCTTCAGAAGTCATGGTATATTGTTCAATTTATTAGTTTTCATATACAGACGACTACAAAATTAATCAAGACTAGGTTAATTACCAAAAATATTGGATAAGAAGACAAGAAAGGCTAAATTTGTTCCATTCTTTCGAATCGAAAGAACACAAAAAGTTCGGTAAATATATGATTAGCAAGACAGCTGTTCAATTCGGTGCCGGGAACATAGGGCGTGGCTTCATCGGAGGCGTCCTCTCCGAGGCAGGATACAAGGTGATTTTTGCAGACGTGGTCGAGGACCTCATAAATAAGATCAACGAGCGCAAAAGCTACACCATCCATGTGACAGACTATACGCCGAGGGACATAGAGATAAGCGGGGTGAGCGCGGTCAATTCTGGCAGCCCCGAGGCTGTTGAGGCCGTGGCGGGGGCGGACATCGTAACCACCGCGGTAGGCCTCCGCATCCTGAAATTCGTCGCTCCCGCCATCGCCAAAGGCATCAGCAAGCGCAGGATCGAGGGCAACGAGACTCCTCTCAACGTCATAGCCTGCGAAAACGGGCTCGGAGCCACTGCCATTCTCAAGGACCTTGTCTTCGAGAAGCTCAGCGCCGAGGAGAAGGCCTGGACTAAGGCCCATGTGGGCTTCGTCAGCGATGCGGTCGACAGAATCGTGCCTCCCGTCCATTGCGAGATTCCGCTAGACGTCGCCGTGGAGGAGTATTACGAATGGGACACCCAGAAAGACCAGTTCGCCGGCCCGGTCCCTCAGATTGGAGCCATGCACGCAGTGGACAATCTCGAGGCCTACATCGAGCGCAAACTTTTCACCCTCAACACCGGTCATGCGGCCACGGCCTATCTGGGGAAACTGAAGGGCTGCAAAACTATCGGCGAGGCGCTGAAAGACAAAGAAATATACGCCGTCGTAAGAGGGATCATGGAACAGAGTGGAGAGGGACTGATTAAGAAATTCGGTTTCGATCCCAAGGTTCATGAAGCCTATATCGAGAAGGTGCTCAGCCGCTTCCAGAACCCTTATCTGAGCGATGATGTCAACCGCGTCGGGAGGGAACCTCTGCGCAAGCTTTCCGCCAATGACCGTCTGGTCTTCCCGATGATGACGGCCAGAAATTACGGCCTCCCATACGACAAATTCGTGACGGCCATCGCGGCGGCTCTCCGCTTCGACAATCCTGAGGATCCTCAGAGCGTCCAGATGCTTGCCGATATCAAGGATCTCGGAATCGAAGCCGCCATCGAGAAATTCACGGGCATCAAGGCCGGGGATTCCCTATGCAAGGAGATTGCGGCTGAATACCAGAGGCTCGGCCGCTAAGCCGGAGAGTCGGCGGAAAATGTCCGGGCAGGAAAAAGCCCGGCTAATTCGCCGGAACGAACGGAGTTTCAAGGTCACCGGTCCAGCGGTAGAGACGGATTGTCGAAGCCTGCTCGCCGGTGGCCTTATCTTTACGGTTTTCGGAGAGGTAGAAATACCCACCGCCGACAGGACAGAGCCCCGTCGAACCCCACTTGAAATTCCAGCCGCGGATTCCCTCGGAAGAAAGTCCGGCATCCGCAAGGCTGAGAGTCTGGCCCTTCTCTCCGACTCCTTCAAGGTGCGAAAGCACCGGGGCCTTAGCCCCGTCAATCATGAAGAGGCTGTAATTCGGCCACTTCTCCTTTTTACCCTTGTAAACCGCCGCGTAGAAATTGCCGGAAGTCTTGTCATAGGCTAGATTCTGGATGCCGTAAGTAGTGTTGCCGGTAAGGAGGAAATACTTGGCCAGGGGAGCTTTCGGTCCGCTTTTGTGGAGATTGGCCTGGGACAGAGGCATGGCAAGCCTCTTCCACCAGTCCTTGGCGTCATATTTCAGGATAACCTGGTAGTCATTGTCGCAACGGGTCGTATCGCCATATATTCCATAGGCCACATAGAGATACTCCGCCTTCCCTCCTTCGCCGAAAGAAGGTCCGAAGGTCACCCCGTCGATTCCGGAGCAGGCATACCTGTGGTCATGACCTCCGGCCTTGGCTGAATAATCGTCCAGCGGCTCTTTCAGCCAGACGGCTTTCATGATTCCGTCCTTTTCAGCATCCATCCCCACACGGGTTATCTTGCGTGTGTCAAAAATGGCGATGTAGAAGCCGGTCCGGTCGTCATCTCCGCTGATTCCCAGACGGCGGCGTATCCCCTTCCCTATCTCATCGTCCTTGTACTCGAGGCTTCCGAAGACGAAGCGGCCCTTTCTGGTCAGGCAGCCCAGATGCCCGGTAAGGCCCTCGACCGAGCCCACGACCCTGCCGTCAATATCGTATTTCATAAGCCTGGTGGTAAAGGAGACGTAGAAATATTTTCCATCGAAGGCGACACCCTGGATATGATTCTGCCCCTGAAGGCCAGTCTCTATGGAGGAAGGAAGATTATCGCGCTGAATTTTGGCGGAGGCCGGAGCCGAAGGCTGGAAAAGCATGGCGGCCGCAAGCCCCATGGCCATGATCATATTTCTGAACATTTTCATGATATCTGCTTCTGTATATTATATATCCCCTATTGTTGTAATTTCTGTCGATTATGTGGTAAAGTTATGGAAGCATCTTGAGGAAAACAAGCTTCTATTTCGAAAAATTATTATTAACTTTACAAAACGAAACCACACACAACATGAAAAATACTAAAATAATCCCCGCCTGCATTGCGGCGGCACTTTTCCTCTTTGCAGCATTGTCCGTTTCAGCCCAGTCCGGAAAGGTACAGGCAAAACAGAACGGATATCCAGATTCCGACGGAACCTATTCCTACCAAGGCCCGAAGGTCCGTTTCAACAGGTACACCTCCAAGGACGGAGAGCATGAACTCGAAACCTGCTACCTCGGAAAGCTCCACGGACGCAAGGGCAAGGGCTATGGGTATCAGGGCATGGCAGTCCATGGGGACCTCGTAGTCAGCACCCAGAACCAGGGTCTGGCGACCATCTACAAGTTCCAGGGCGACTCCATCAAGACGCTCAGCCAGTTCGAAATGGATTGTTTCAGCCCCGTCAACCATAGTAATGTGGTAAGTTTCGGCAATGAATACTATGCCAAGGGCGACCCGTTTCCTCTCTTCTACGTCAGCCAGGCCAAGCAGGAGCCTTTCAACGGGAAGAAGGACGTGCTCTTCGTGGAGAGAATCGCTCCGGACCTGAAGTCTTCCAAGACCGTCCAGACTATTTTCTATGATGACGTGAACAAGGATTACGGCTGGGCTCTCCAGTGGGTGGTAGATGCCCGGAACGGCTACCTCTACGGTTTCGGCAACACCATCACCAACACCACTGACTCCAACAAGCACCGCGTCATCAAGTTCCGTCTCCCTAAACTTTCAGAGACAGGAGCAGACGGCTACGTCACGCTTCGCCCGTCGGACGCTCTTGAAAATTATACCTTCGAGGATGTATCTTCATATAGGGGTAATTTCATCGACCAGGGGCTCATGGTGAAAGGCGGCAAACTCTATATTCTCGCCGGTTTCGGCAAGCCGACCGCTCCATCGAAGCTTTTCGTCTGGGACCTCAAGAAAAAGGAGATGTGCAACATCATCGACCTTGTCGAGGGCACCCACAGCGAGCTCGAAGACCTCGACGCACTTTCCTCCAAAGAAATTCTCGTCCAGGCCCAGCACGGCCTCTTCACCATCAAATTCTAGGGGCGCGGCGGGGCAAACTAGAGCAAATCGGCGCGACGGAGGGAGGCGAGGGCTTTTTCGGCGGCGGAGAGGCCGCTCGCGAGGGCGCGGACGACCAGTGAGGCGCCGGAGGCGGCGTCCCCGGCGATGAAAACATCGGAGGGGAACTGTGGCAGCTGAGGCTTCATGAAGCCCATGGCCAAGAGGGCCATGTCTGCCTTGATGACCTCCGGCTCGCCCTTCGGCACCATCAGAGGCCTGCCTCCCTCGGGGCTCGGCTTCCAGTCAATTTCCTGGACCTTTACGCCTTTCAGCACCCCATTTTCCCCAAGGAATTCAAGCGTGTTGATATTCCAGCGACGGAGGCAGCCCTCCTCGTGGCTGGAAGTAACCTTGAGTGTCCGCGGCCAAGCCGGCCATGGATTCTGAGGGTCATCAGGCCCTATAGGAGGCTTAGGCATGATCTCAATCTGCGTCACGCTCTTGCAGCCTTGTCTGTGGGCAGTCCCGATGCAGTCACTCCCGGTATCGCCTCCGCCGATGACAAGCACATCCTTGCCCTTGGCGCTGACCAGCTCATCATCCGGGAATTCCATCCCTTCCAGCCTGCGGTTCTGCTGGGAAAGAAGCTCAAGAGCGAGATAGACACCCTTTAGCTCACGGCCTGGCACCTTGAGGTCCCTGGCGTCAGGAGTACCAGTAGCCACCACGTAGGTGTCGAAGCCGCGAAGGGCCTCCGGCAGCTTATCTCTCGAGCCCTCGCAGAGCGACTCCAGAGCGACCCGTACCCCATAGCGGAATTCCAGGCCCTCCTCCTTCAGAACCTCAATGCGTCTGTCGATGATGCTCTTGTTGAGCTTGAAATTCGGTATGCCGAATCTCAGAAGGCCGCCGGCATTCTCCCGCGCCTCAAAAACAGTCACGGAGCAGCCGGAGCGGTTGAGACTATATGCGGCGGCAAGACCCGCAGGACCGGCGCCTATCACGGCAACCTTACGGCCGTTGCGGGAGGGCTTGAGAGGATGAACAAAATTCTCCTGAAAAGCATGCTCGGCTATCGCACCCTCGTTCTCCCGGTTAGTAGTAGGCTCATGCTCCATCAAGTTGAGCACGCAGGCTTTTTCGCAAAGCGCGGGGCAGACCCTGCCGGTAAACTCCGGGAAAGGGTTGGTGCTGGAAAGCAGCTTGTATGCCAGCTCCCAGTCGCCCTTATAGAGGGCGTCGTTCCATTCCGGCGGACGATTTCCCAGCGGACAGGCCCAGTTGCAGAACGGCACTCCGCAATCCATACAGCGGCTCGCCTGAAGACGGCGGTCACTGGCGTTGAGGGTCTGCTCGACCTCCCCGAAATCATGGATTCTATCATGTATAGGTCTGTACCCTGCTTCCTTGCGAGGTACAGTCAAAAAAGCTTTCGGATTTCCCATAAAATTCTCTCCTGTCGCTAAAACTCCTGCTGCAAATCCTCGACCTTCTTCTGAAGCATCGCGATCTGCCTTTCCTGCATGACCCTCTTGTACTCTATCGGCATCACTTCGATGAAGTCCTCGATATAGCGGTCCCAATCCTCCAGCATCTGCCAAGCCAGGCGGCTGCCGGTGTAGAGATAATGCCGGCGGACGAGGTCATGGAGTTCGCGTCTTGCCAACTTATCCTCGACCAGATCGATTTCCACCATATCCATGTTGCAAGAGTAGTCGAAATTATGGTCTTTGTCCCAGACATAGGCGATACCGCCACTCATTCCGGCGGCGAAATTCCTGCCTACGGGACCGAGGACCACGACCCTGCCGCCGGTCATGTACTCGCAGCAGTGGTCTCCTGCACCCTCGATGACGGCGCTGGCACCGGAATTTCTCACCCCGAACCTCTCGCCGACTATTCCGTTGACGTAGAGCTCGCCCTCAGTCGCGCCATAAAGGCCGGTATTTCCGGCAATTACATTATCCTTAGCGTCAAAGGTGCATTCCTTCGGAGGAAGTATCGCCATGCGGCCGCCGGAGAGTCCTTTGGCGAAATAATCATTGGCCTCGCCCTCAAGCCTGAACTCTACGCCCTTGACGAGGAAGGCCCCGAAACTCTGGCCGGCGGAGCCCTTGAGGGTCACCCTGATGCTCTTGTCCGGAAGACCTTTCTCCCCATACTTGGAAGCGATAAGACCGCTGAGCCTGGCCCCGACAGCTCTGTCGGTATTCTTTATCGGGGAAGTCAGTTCCACCATTCCTCCGTTCTCTATCACCCTTGACGCTCCGGCTATGAGCCGCTCGTCAAGGGTCTCGGTAATCCGATAACCCTCCCACTCGACATGCCTCAGAGAAGAGTCGGTACCACCTTCCTTGTGGAGGATGCGGCCGAAGTCAAGCGCTTCCTTTGGAGCTTTAACCCCTTCACGGGCGCACAGCAGTTCGGTATGACCTATGATTTCATCGAGAGTCCTCGCACCCATTTCGGCCAGATCCTCCCTCACTTCCCGTGCCAGGAAACGCATATAGTTCACCACGTAATGGTAGTCGCCCCGGAAATATTTCCTGAGCTCAGGATTCTGGGTGGCCACGCCCATAGGGCAGGTGTTGAGATTGCACTTGCGCATCATCACGCAGCCCAGAACTATGAGCACGGCCGTCCCGAAGGAGAACTCATCCGCGCCCAACAGGGCCATGAGCACTACATCCCTTCCGGTCTTGAGCTCTCCGTCGACCTGGAGGCGGACCTTCTGGCGGAGGCCGTTGCGCACGAGAGTCTGCTGGGTCTCGGAAAGACCTATTTCTGGGGAGATGCCGGCGAAACGCATGCTGGATGCCGGACTGGCCCCGGTTCCGCCCTCGGCCCCGGAAATCACTATGAGATCGGCCTTGGCCTTGGCGACTCCGGCCGCGATAGTGCCCACTCCGCTCTCGGAGACAAGTTTGACGCTTATGGCGGCCTTAGGATTGACGCTGCGGAGGTCGAAGATAAGCTGAGAGAGATCCTCGATGCTGTAGATGTCATGGTGCGGCGGAGGAGAAATCAGCGAAATGCCCGGAATCGAATGGCGGGTCTTCGCGATGACCTCATTCACCTTGAAACCAGGCAGCTGGCCGCCCTCTCCAGGCTTGGCGCCCTGGGCAACCTTTATCTGGATTTCCTCGGCGTTGACGAGATATTCGGCATTGACCCCGAATCTTCCAGAAGCCACCTGCTTGATCTTGCTGTTGAGAGAGATTCCGTCAACCGAGGAATGGAATCTCTCGTTGTCCTCGCCGCCTTCACCTGTGTTGCTGCGCAGGCCGAGCGAATTCATGGCGAGGGCCAGGGCCTCATGAGCCTCCTTCGAAAGGGCGCCGAAAGACATGGCTGCCGTAACGAAGTGCTTCATAATGGACTCCTCACTCTCAACCTCTTCCAGCGGCAGAGGTTTGCGTTTGAAATCGAGGAAGTCGCGCAAGAAAACCGGACTGGCTTTATCGTCCGTCAGCGAGGAGAATTTCTTGAAGAGGGTGTAATCCCCCTTCCTCACGGCAAGCTGGAGCGCCGCGATGGTTTCGGGATTCCACGAATGCAGGATTCCTCCCTTGCGGTAATGAAACTGGCCGACGTTAGGCAGGAAGGCGTCAGGAGAGGTCTTCATAGCCTCTTCATGGAGCCTTATGGCATCTTCCGCAATGGTCTTGAGACCTATGCCTCCGACCGTACTGATCTGAGTGCCGAAATATTTCTTCAGAAGATCCTCGCTTAGACCGATGCTCTCGAAAATTTTGGCACCACGATAACTGCGGATAGTCGATATGCCCATCTTCGCCATGATCTTATAGAGCCCCTTCTTGACGGCCGTGATGTAATTGGCCTGGGCGGTCTGGTAATTCTCCTGAATCTTGCCCTTGCGGACCAAGTCGTCAAGGATGGCGTAGGTCATATATGGACAGAGGGCGCTGGCGCCGTAACCAAGCAGAAGGGCGGCGTGCATAACCTCCCTTATCTCTCCGCTCTCAACGATGAGGGCCGTCTGGACCCTCTTGCCCACGCTGATGAGATAGTGATGGACGGCGCTCACGGCCAGCAGAGAAGGCATCGGGATGGCTCCTTCGGGCAGGTCTCTGTCGCTGAGTATTATATAGTTATAGTCTTCATCAACGCTCTTTTCGGCATCCTCGCAAAGGCGGTCAAGAGCCTTGCGCAATGCCTCCTCTGCCGGCTCCCCATCTTCCGGCTTGAAACAGATCGGGAGTTTCACGGTGTTGAAACCCTTGTAGCGGATATTGCAGAGGATGTCCAGCTCTGAATTGGTCAGAATCGGATGCGGAAGACGCACCATCTTGCAATTTCCCTCGTCCGGATTAAGGATGCCGGCTCCGACCCTGCCTATGTACTCAGAGAGGCTCATCACGAGATTCTCACGGATGGAGTCTATGGCCGGGTTCGTAACCTGGGCGAATTGCTGGCGGAAATAGTTGAAGAAGGTCTGCGGCCTTGCGCTCAGCACGGCCAGAGGAGTGTCGTTGCCCATTGAGGCGGTCGGCTCCTTGGCCTGGGTCGCCATAGGAATTATGGTGTACTCCACATCCTCCGAACTGAAGCCGAAGCCTACTTCTTTGCGGAGAAGGCTGTCAACGGAATTCGGGATCTTCCTGCCGCTCTTGAGGTTCTCGAGCTGCACTCTGTTGGCGTTCAGCCATTTGCGGTACGGATGTTCTCCGGCAAGAGCCTCTTTGATTTCTTCGTCACGGTAGATCTTCCCGGTTTCGGTGTCCACCATGAGAATCTTTCCAGGTTTGAGCCGCCCCTTCTCCTGCACCAGGGACGGATCTATGTCCATGACGCCTACTTCCGAAGCCAGAACAAGGACTCCGTTCTTGGTTATGGTGTACCTTGCAGGACGAAGACCGTTTCTGTCAAGCAAGCCTCCTGCAAAGCGCCCGTCACTGAAAAGCAGGGCCGCCGGTCCGTCCCATGGCTCCATGAGGATGGAATGATACTCATAGAAGGCTTTCAGGTCCTCCGAAATCGGGTTTTTGTCATTGAAGCTCTCAGGAACCATTATAGATATGGCCTTCTGGAGAGACATGCCGCTTTCGACGAGGAATTCGAAGACATTGTCGAGGCTGGCCGAATCGCTCATGCCAGGCTGGACGATCGGAGATATGGCCTTTACATCGCCCAGAGCCTCGCTTGAGAGGACGCTCTCTCTCGCCTTCATCCAGGCGCGGTTGCCTCTGATCGTATTGATTTCCCCATTATGGCAAAGCAGTCTGAAAGGCTGGGCAAGGCTCCATGTAGGGAAAGTGTTTGTCGAGAAACGGCTGTGAACCAAGGCTATGGCCGTAGTGAAATATTTACTCGACAGATCGGGATAGTAATGCCTCAGCTGCATACTGGAGAGCATTCCCTTATAGATTATAGTCCGGCTGGAAAGCGAGCAGATATAGAAATCTTTGTCGCAGACCTTCTTCTCCACCCGCTTGCGGACAAGATAGAGCATCTTTTCGAAGAGGGGCACCTTGTCGTCTTGAACACCCGTGATGAAAATCTGCCTTATGGCAGGCTCGGCTTCTCTGGCCTCTTCCCCCAGACAGGAGGAATCCACGGGGACAACCCTCACCTGAGAGAGCTGCAGTCCCTCTGCGGCAGCCTCTTCTTTGATAATCTCAAGAATCTCCACCTGACGCTTTGACTCCTTCGGCAGGAAGACCAGACCTGTTCCATACCGTCCCCTCTCAGGCACCGGAATACCGTTGAGAAGGATGAATTCATGGGGAATCTGGACCATGATTCCTGCTCCGTCGCCTGTTTTGTTGTCTGCTCCTTCCGCCCCTCTGTGCCTCATGTTTTCGAGGACTGTAAGAGCGTTCTCCACCAATTCATGGCTCTTGTTGCCATGAATATTCACAACCATGCCTATTCCGCATGCGTCATGCTCATAGGCAGAATCATACAAACCGCCTTTATTCATAGTTCGTCCGGGGATTTTCAGGCATCCTCATGGATGTCACTCACGGCCCTTCCACTAGGGTCATTCATATTTTTGAAAGAGGCGTCCCAGGCGAGGGCTTCCGCCGAAGAGCAGGCCACGCTCGGCACCGACGGGACGCTTCTGGCGGCACTGTCCGAAGGGAAGTGCTCGGCGAAGATGCTTCTGTAGAAATATTCCTCCTTGTTCTGAGGAGGATTTATCGGAAACCTTTCCGCCGCCCGGGCCATCTGCTCATCGCTCACGGCCGTCGCGGTCATCTGCTTGAGGGTATCGATCCATGAATAGCCGACCCCGTCGCTGAACTGCTCCTTCTGCCTCATGGCGATTTCCTCAGGGAGCATGTCTCTGAAGGCTTCGCGCAGAATCTTCTTCTCGATGGTCTTTCCCGGGCACATCTTCAGCTCCGGATTCATTCCCATGGCCACATCGAGGAATTCCTTGTCCAGGAAAGGCACTCTGCCCTCCACTCCCCAGGCGCTCAGGCTCTTGTTGGCACGGAGACAGTCATAGAGATGGAGCTTGCCGAGTTTCCTGACCGTCTCCTCATGGAAGGCCTTCGCATCCGGAGCCTTATGGAAATAGAGATAGCCGCCGAAGATTTCATCGGAACCCTCTCCGGAGAGGACCATCTTGATGCCCATGGACTTGATGACCCGCGCAAGAAGATACATAGGGGTCGAGGCGCGGACGGTTGTGACATCGTAAGTCTCGATGAAATAGATCACGTCACGTATAGCGTCCAGACCCTCCTGGATGGTATAATTAATTTCATGGTGCACGGTCCCGATGGTGTCTGCCACCAGCCTGGCCTTTCCCAGGTCCGGGGCCCCTTTCAGTCCCACGGCGAAAGAATGGAGGCGTGGCCAATAGGCGGCCGTCTGATCGTTATCCTCGATTCGCTTTTCGGAAAATTTGCGGGCCACCGCCGAAATGACGGAAGAGTCAAGCCCGCCGCTGAGAAGGACTCCGTAAGGGACGTCGCTCATCAGCTGGCGCTTAACCGCGTCTTCGAGGGCGGACCGTACAGCCTCGCGGGAGGCTTCGTAATCAACAGGGGCATCTCTGACAGCCTCATAGTCCATCCACGCTCGTGTGTACCAGCGCTTAAGACCAGGAAATTCGCTGTAATAGAAATGGCCTGGCAGGAAAGGCTCGTAGGCATCGCACTGGCCCTCGAGAGCCTTCAGCTCACTCGCCACGTAGATTTTCCCGTCATCGTCACGGCCTATGTACAGCGGTATCACTCCTATCGGGTCACGGGCGATAAGGAATTCATCGTGCTCAATGTCATAGAGGGCGAAGGCAAAGATTCCGCTGAGTTTCTCTAGCATCTTGCGGACCGCTCCCGAGACTGCGACCTCATCTTTTCTGGCTAAGGCCGACCTGAAAGCCGAGCTTTCGCGCATCTCCTGATACAGGGCGAGAATGACTTCGCAGTCGCTCCCTGTCTGGAAGGCGTATTTTCCGGCGAAGTTGCGCCTTATATCCTGATGATTGTAGATTTCTCCGTTGACGGCCAGAACGACCTTCATGTCGGGCGAATACAAGGGCTGTCCGCCAGATTCCGGGTCTACGATGCTGAGCCTCTCATGGGCCAGAATTGCAGAGCCTCCGCAATAGATTCCGCTCCAGTCCGGTCCGCGATGCCTGATTTTCTGGCTCATACGGAGGGCTTTCTGGCGGAGTTCGGGGGTCTGCTGCATGATGTTGAAAATTGCAGCTATACCGCACATAAGCAATCTGTCTATTTCTTTGTTTATAAGTTCGTCGACCCCTAAGATACTAAAATTTTATCATGGAAAAATAATTTTTCCTCACTGCCGAAAAAATATTCTATTCAGCAGCCCTTAATGCGAAAAAATATTCAATCCCCGTCACCTCCGCTACGGGAGATGTGCCGGATTCAAATGCACCATCCTCCCGTGCCGGTAGATGGCCGATTCTGCAGAACCTTACTCCGCCTGAAAATATCCGCACCTCCTCCCTGCCTGGAGATGGCCGATTCTGCCTCACCATCCTCCACAAAAAATAACCGATTCAGCCTCGAAGAATTTGCGAGGCCCGAAATAATGTGTAAATCTGCATGATACAAGTAAACTTAAAGGAGAGATGGCCGAGTGGTTGATGGCGGCAGTCTTGAAAACTGCAGTCCCTCACGGGTTCGGGGGTTCGAATCCCTCTATCACCGCCGAATGAGGAATTTACCAAGTTGAGCAAATTCCTCATTTTCAATTAAATACGTCTACACACATCGAAAAATCAAAGAGATAGAGGCGAATATTTGTCTATCCTACGACTGAGAATCAACAACCCCGATGGCTCCGTGATGTTCACCATGGATCTTACTGACAAGATTGACGAACTCACCAAGAAGACGGTATTTGACCAGTATGCTCAAAAAGTTGCTTACTATCAACGTATAGTCAAACCGACAATATCTGAGGATATGGCCAAAGGAATACTTGAACTTTGTGCAGCTCAGATTTACAACCCTGATGCAACCGATGACGAGATGGATGAATTTGCGGAGAAGACTGCGGATAAGTGGGGCGTCGATGCGGAAGAATTGGTTTCCGAATATTTTGAGTTTTGCGAATACGCTCACGGAGAGTAGTAAACAGGCTCATATCAAAAATAAACATCGGCCTCTGATATAGAAGTCGATGTTCTTATTTTGCCACGATAAGGGTTAGCGATTAATGATCTTCTCTTTCATTTTTGCGAATTCTTCTTCGGTGATAATGCCATCTTTCAGCATGCCATGTAGTTTTGCAATCTCATCAGAAAGATTTGAAGTATTAGGCTCTTTAGCTGCCGCCGATTGCGGGTTTGAGCGGCGGTCAACAAGATCTATTATCACATTGAGAGTATCAACTATTTCAAGGGCTGGCGCATAGAAGAACTGCATACCCTCTTCATCGGAATACGGAGGTAGTTTGTAATTCTCAAAACAAACAATGTTAACCGTCGGGGCAGAAACATCTCTAAGTGTAATTTTAACCACGATTGAGGTGACTTTGCGTCTCTGGGTAGATGCTCCAGACAAGCCTCCGACGACGGCACCTGCGCCACCGGCCAGGACACCACCTAAAACAGCACCACCAATAGTTCTGGTCGTTGATTTCTGTGAGACGGTTTGGCCGCTTTCCTGCAGCTCAACTTTTATAATATCATCATAGGAGAACACGCGGCTACCGTTTTTCGAGATATACGCTACTTTCTCATTATTCTCATCAATCTTAACCTTATACTGGCCGAGAGGTCCCTCAATGATTTTGGTTGCTCCAAAATCTTCCAGCTTTGTAGAATTCTCGTTGACCGCGGCAGCGACCTCATTTTCTTGTTTGGTTTGCTGGAAAGCTCCAAAAGCGCCTATTACAAGAAACAGTAAAAGGACAGCGATGATAATACCTAAAATCATATAACTCTGTTTTTAATTATTATTGACCATTTATTATTTACCTAACCTGTCGCGGAGGTCATTGAGGATTTCGCCTTTGTACTTGAACCAAAGGGTTCCCTGGACAGGGTGGCTGAAGCCTTTGAGACGCTGGGCGAGGTTGCTGAGCGAGGTTGTTTCGCCTTTGTACTGGATATGCCTGTCATCGACTACAGTGACAACCACAGTAGGGTCATCGGCATATTCCAGTTCAGCTCCAGCCGGGATGCCGCAGGCGGAGAAGTTGAAGGGGCCTCGGCGGGCTGCTTCTTTGATGTCCTGAGCAAGCTGCTCGTCAATTATCTCATGGCCCTCGGGTTTTACTTTCTTGAGTCGGTCCATCGTGCCAGAAATCTTGGCGATGCACTCGAGAAGTTCGTAGGCAGCCTCTTTGGACATCTCGTAGAATTCCTTCACGCGGGGCTTGCCATCAAACTCGTCAATGGCGCGGAGTTCTGGATTCAACTTGTCTATCAGCTTGTGGAGTTCCTTGTCGGTGAGGGCCTTGTCCACTTCGTATATGGCATAAGCACGGAAGGCATACGGAATGGTCTCAGAGCGGTTGAGCTGTTTTAGCCGTGCTTCGAGGTTGGTCGCGTAACCAATCTTAACGTACTCTGGAAAAGAGGGATTTGTCAGAATGTAAATGCAGCCAGTGTCTTTCATAATTCCTACTTTTGACCTCCGAGGAAGGATTCTCTCAACTGATATAGACTTACACCTTTATAAGAAAAATACTTCGGCCCCTGACAAACCCCAGAAACACTCCGTTTATTACGGGGCATATATTTGGCGGTGAAGTTTGCAAGAGTATAACGCTCCCCGCCATACTCAACCATATTGTTCTCACAAACAATCAGTTCCGCATTGATTGGCGTATAAATAATCTTATCTCCAACGCATACACCACATTCCAAGATATTGAATTCCCCGAAGTTGGCATCAATTAGCTCTTCTGTATTGAAAAGAGCAGCAGGTTCCATTGGATTAACCCTTGACTCAATATATTCTATCTCCTTGCGGTTTAGTTGATACTTTTTGTATAATGCATCATCGGTCCAAGGTCTGCTCCAGTCTTGCACAGGAGCGAACTGGAATACGTTTGAAGGATTATCTTGCGTTTTCTTCCTAATCGTTACCATGTACCGGAAGAAGCGAGACTTCATGTATGTGATTATATTCTCACATTCTTCTTTGCTAAAGTTATGTCTTTTAGCATCGTACCCTATGACTATGTATGAGAACGAGCATGCGCTGTTAGGTTCTCCGTAGAAAGGTACACCAATAACATTAGGGTCGCCAGCGGTGCCATACGCTTTGGGCAGAAACACTTTGTTTAGAGGGATTGTATCAAACCCTTTTGCAATATCACTTTTCTTAACCCATCCATATCCGCATTCTTCCAGCCTTTTATTGATATAACATTTAATAGGATGTTGATTATCTGGAGAAGTTACATATCCGCGCCAGTTTGTACCGAGAGTTTCATCACGATCAAAAAAGTGCAAAGGACCCACTAATTCGGAGAAATTATTGTCAATAAAATACTTGCCTTCAACCTTTGCGACCTTTTCGACTATTTCATTTGCCATTCCGTCACGAATGACAATACCGGCTCCCATTTCATTCAGGTATTTGAAACTTTCGTAGAGTTCCCCAGATTGGTGAAGTACATACTGGCATTTTCCAGTATACCCGTCGCTATACAAGAAGTAACTAACACCGCCACCAATTCCAACTCCTGTGAAGCATTCAGAGAAATCAATATAGTCCTCGATCCGAACAAAGTGATTAGAATTGAGCATTTCATCAACCCACTGTTCCTTTACCCCCATTCCACCCTTTGTCATCCAGCGACTTGGGGTAATCATGGACACATAAGATGGTTTAAGTTTTCTTGAAATCTCAACAAAATGTTGGTATATATTTACTCCTTGGAATCCTGTTGAGGTCGTTTTTGACTGATACGGCGGATTTCCTACTATAGCGTTGAACTTCATAACGTTTTCGAGTTCTTTGTTATTCCAATAGTTGATGCCGTTTTTCACCTTGGTGATGAAAAGATCAGGCTGGTTGGTGATTTTGTTGATGAGGTCTTCGAAATACCGGGCGTTGACCTTGGAGGAGCGGAATCCTCGAAGCGTTCGCTTGGTAATACTCTTTGCCATCTCAGTCTTGCAGATGACGAAGATGTGGTCCCGCAGGACATCGTCCCAGATTTGATTCTGTGTCTGGACCGGGACATCGGTGGCTAACATATGCTTGTCCCGATATGCCTGGAGTTTTTCAGCGAAGACGCTGTAGGTCATATACAGTGGATAGAGACCGGTCTTGGAGTTGATTTCCAGGATGCGGGTATTGGGGTCTTTGAAGACTTTGGCTGTCACCTCACCATGGTCGACAAAGCGGGGCTTGACACCTTCGGTCTGCATGTCGGTGTCGAAGAATACCTGGCCGCCGATGCAGTCGCCAATGTGCATGTTCACTACGCGCCAAGGCGTCAGTACCGTCTCCTTGTCCGGATTGCGGAAATAGGAGAAGATGCGGGCAATTTCACGGGTACGTTCCAGGGGAGCCATCTGGTCTGCAGCACGAACGAGGTCGCGGTAGTTACGACTGACGGCTCGGAACATATCCGGATCGTAGTATGGGACAAATTCGGCAAAGAGTTCCTTGGTGACACCGCGCGGCATAAACTCCTCCCAGGACTGGTCGTCAATCAAAGAGGCAAAGTTCTCCAGGGTGACTTCCTGTTCATCCGTGGTCAATTCGGCTCCGTACATCAGCAACGGAAGACGAATGGAGATGCCACGAAGGATGGAGATGGCGCTGTCGGCATTCTTCTTCTTTTCCTTAGCCTCTTCCAGGGCTGCGAGTTCTTCCGGGGTGCGTTCCTTCTTCGGCTTCTTCTGGATGCGCTCCAACTCCTCGTACTGTTCATTGGTTAGTCCGGACTTGGCCATATCAACATCCGTGGAGGTATGGTTGGCCTTGGTGGCACCAATGATGGCGTGAAGGTTCTTGAACTTAGCCAAAGCATCAGCGTCGAGTTTCCGGAGCATTTCCTGGTTGTACAGGCGCGGGTCGTCACAGCCGTTGCGGGTGACTCGGGAGATGTAGGCCCGCTTGAGCTGCTCCAGCATGTTCTCCACGTTGTAGGTGGCCATCCGGGTGCCGTTGTAGCCGATGACCGGGCAGAAGTTGAGGAATTCGCCCAGTTTGACACGGTCGCTCTCGGAGGTAGTCTTCTTGGTCTGCACCTTGGCGGTATCGGCCAGGACTTTCAGGGTGCGATCCGGAGCGAAGTCGAAGACGTAGCAGTTCTCCTTGCGGCGGCCGTCCAGAGTGGTGTACGGACTTTGGACGCGGAAGATTGTCTGCATATAGGCTTTTGCATCGGTATTATGGGAGCCGGCGAGCATCATCACAGCAGTCCAAGGCTTGACGGTAACGCCAGTGGTCAGTTTTCCGCAGGACAGAGTGATGGTCCGTGTCTCTTCTGGATTGTCGCCCATTGCCTTCTCCACCATATTCAGAGCATCATCGTTCTCTTCCTCCAAATCGCCATCACCGGCAACGTTCACTATCTCGAACTGACTGAAGATGGGATGAGCCTTGAGCATCGCAGAGAGCGCTCGCGCTTCCTTGACGCCTGGCACCATCCAGAGGGTGTGGCGGAAGGAGTTGCGGAATTCTACCGTGGAATACGGGTAGTTGCTCTCGGGGTCATATTTGACGATGAGATCCAGGAAAGCCTGGACGTGTTCTTCGTGAATGAATTTGCCTTCGGAGCCTTCCGGCATGGCACGGTGGTCCCGCTCGGGGTCACCTGTCCAAGTGCGGAAAAACTCCTTGAAGTTAAAGGCGGAATCTTCGATGTCCTCGAAGCCGGAGAGGGCCTTGCCAAGGTCAAAGGTGAAGATATTCAGACGAGGCAGACCGGCATACGGGTTCGGGTCACCAAAGTGGTTGAGGTCCCATTCGGCCTTGGCCCGCTGCTCCATCACGTAGTCCCAAGTGTAGATCTCGTCTTCCTTGTAGTCGTCCAGTAGGTTGAAAGGTGTACCGGAGAGGTTGAGGACCTTGGTTTTCTCCTTCGTCAGGAGTTTGATGACATTCTGGCCGAGTTCGGTCTGCGTGCCTTCGTGGGCCTCGTCAATAATCACAAGGTCATAGTCGGCCTTGAGGATTGCCTGGTTCTTGTCGAATTTGCCGCCGGCCATTTCTGCGCCACGGAGGTCCTGCATAGAAGCAAAATAGACGTAGTGGGCTTCAGGATTCTTCTTGGCAAATTTCTCCAACAACTCAAACGGTTCGCCTTTTTCACGGGAGCCATAGGTGTAGCCGTCCATCATATTGAAGATTTTGTAGAAATCTTCGAACCAGCCCTTGTCGACCACGGGGCGGTGCGTGATGATGATGGTGCGGTGGAAGCGCATTTCCTTGACCACCTGCAGGGCGGTGAGGGTCTTGCCGAAGCGCATCTTGGCATTCCAGAGCATCACCTTGCCGCCGGTAGAAAACTTCTTGACAGTCTTGGCGATGGCCTCTTTCTGCTCGGGACGGAATTCGATGGATTCGTCGATGGGGACCATTTCCTCTGCCCGGATGGAGAACCGGCCTTCCTTGGCTGCCTTAATGGCGGCCAGGGCGGTATCTACGCTGCACTCGAACCATTCTCGGCCCTGATTTTTGCTGCTGAAATCGTGGCGCTTCACGCCGGAGCGGAGCAGGATTTCGTGGACCTGCTTGTCGTTGAATGTGGTGATGGTGCCACCGTGGATGGCAAGGGTCAACTCAGTGTGCCGTAGCGTGTAGTCAATACCAGCTGTCTTGGTGTACTGGTTGATGCGTTTCTTTGCTGCAGCATTGAGCTCTTTGCAGTTCGGGAGCAGGGTGGAATCTGTCGCCTCGTCCAATGTCGCCTCGCCAATCTTGACGCATCCCCGGTGCGCCGCATCTTCGATGGTGAAAATGTAGATCAGCTTTGCTTTGAGTGTTGAGTAGTACTGCATAGGCCTACTTCTTTATGAGGTCAATGAATTTTATCGGCTTGCCGGTCTCCCAGTCCATTATCTTGCAGTAAATGCCGTTGTGGCGGCGGATGTCGTCGGTCTCGCAGCCTTTGCAGGGTATGCGGACCTCTTCTCCGTCACCGAAAAGGAAGGGCTCGATGTGGACATCATCGTGGCAGGAATTGGGAATAACGCCTTTGAGGCCGTCCATCTGCCAGAAGTTCCAGGATATGATTTCGGCAATTTCCCGGGCTTGATCCTTGGTGGGCTGGCCCTGGAATTTGTCCTGATAATAGTCGAAGAAGGTGTAAAGGGCGTTTTCACGGGCAATGAGAAGGTTATCTCCCTGCCATTCATAGCCGTAGGTTGCCTGATAGGCTTGTTTGGCGGCAGCAAACCATTCTTCTTCCGTGGTTGTATTCTCAGCAATGACGCGGAGTTTACGGCCCAAGAGTCCGATTCGGTCGCCCACAGGAATGATTTCACCTGTGATGGTGTCGTAGCGGCTGGTGAGGTATGGGGCTTCTCCGCAGGTGATTTCCAGACGGGTGTCTTTTACATAGTCCTGCCAGGTCTTTCCGTCCTTTGTGGGGAATGGAATGGGAGCGGGATTGGTGGTCCAGCCTTTTTCGGTCTCCGTGTTGAAGGGGCTTTCGGTGCCGAACCACTCCTTGTCAATCAGGTTATTCTGGGCATTGCAGATCCAGGATGGCGTGAAGACTTCGCCTTTGTCACGGGCGCGGGCCTGCTGCTCTTCCTTGGTTTTGCGAACACGGGGCTGAATGAGGTCGCCGTTGGGGCCGGTGATGGACGCGGCGGTTATCTGTTCGTTCTCGGCGTATGCAGGGCCTTTAGAGGCGTAGTTATCGGTTGCCCAGATGATGTGCTGGGGCTTTTTGCTTCCATTTTTGGGACGGCTGCGGTCGGTGAGAAGGATTTCGAGCAAAGAAGTATCCAGGATATGGGAAGATGACTTCTCCATTTCCTGCCACGTGGGGGCTGAGAGACCCCCGGATGCAATCTGGGTGTCCATTCTGCGCTTTCATCTGTGGCATTTGATTTATTCGTGCGGCTCCGAACGGCACAAAAAAAGCGTGAACTTCATCATTCACACTTCAGAGGCCGTCGGATGCCGCATCAATGAATAAGTCTGTCCACGCCAAGCGCAGACATTTACTGACTTATCCGGATGATGCTTTAGAAATTTCCGACGTTTCTGAAGTACCGAATAAATAGCAAATGCTAATTTCTATGTTACACTATTCCTTGCGGAATAATTGTTCAAATATAGTTTTTTTTATGTAACGAAGTGTAACAAAGTATAAAAATCGACATCAGTGACAAGACGTTGTCACTAAACCTGTCGCAAGAATAAAACAATAACGCCCCCGTCCGGAGGGCGGAGGCGCAGAAAGAGAGAGCGGCTAATCTCGGCTACTCAGCGGGATGCCGGCGGAGCCACGAGCGGTAGTTGTGCTTGAAAGCCCTGAAAGCCTGCCGGAACTCGTCATCGTGGAGGCAAGCCACAATATGATCCAGCATCTGCTTGTCGGTATAGTCGTAGAGATGATGATGCTCAATGTCGTACCGGACATCATGTGCCAAGAGCTGAGGCTGGTTGAACTTCAAGACTTTCTTGTCGGGGTAACGTTTCGTTACCGCAACGACATAGTTGTAAACTCCTGTCATTGTTGTTGGGGTATTAAATTGTTGATGAAGTCGGAAAGAGATTCAAGAAGAGCGGACTTGTGTTAACGGCCGGAGCCTATGATTTACTCAATCGCGGTTCGGAATATTCAACATCTGCCACCGCGGACTCATATATGCAAAAATGGAAGTCGTCATACGGCCGATACTATCTGGTCAACCTGGTATACGAATTCTACAAGCGGCACTGACAAGCGGAGATCCCCTTCTGCAGAAGTATTCTTCCATGTTCTGAGGCGGATACATCGGGTAACTTTCAACTATAATTTTGCAGAAGAGGAAAAAATCCCGATTCTCCCCCAAAAGAATTTGCTCGGGAGAAAATAATAAGTAAATTTGCATGATAATTGTCCACGAAAGAGGATGAAGGAGAGTTGGCCGAGTGGTTGATGGCGGCAGTCTTGAAAACTGCAGACCTTCACGGGTTCGGGGGTTCGAATCCCTCACTCTCCGCTGAATGAGGAATTTGCAATACAATGCAAGTTCCTCATTTTCATTTATTTACGCCCCTAACCCTCAGAATGTCAAAGAGTTAGAGGCGTATTTTTGTCTATCTTTTGACTACCTTTTGCAGCCATTTCGCCGCCAAAAAAGGAGCAACCAAAAGTTTATATTTGATTACTCCTTTCTATCCGATACGAACGAATTAATTTCCTACGTTTTCAACAAACAAGATGAGCATAACGCTTCTTATTTTTCCAAAATGTCGTGACAGACAGAGGTCTATCAGTCGCAAAGTTAATCATAATATTTGGGATTAAGGCTATTATAACCTATAAATAATTCACTTTGCATTTGATAAATGTGCGTTTTACGGGCGTCTATGGGTGCCGAGTGGTTTGCAAGCCGTGGCGACAGGAGCGTGAGGCAGTGCGCGGGGCGTATTGCCTCACACAACCTTATCACCACCGCTTGCTCACAGATGATGTGATGATTCAGGCAATAAGCCGTGTCAGTGGTCCGCGGATCCACAGACACAACACATCGCCTTGTGCTGTTTACCGGTTGTCCGACTGATTCCGTGCTGCACACCGATTCAGCTTCGGGCAGTTCTGATATTGGATATAATGTCCGGCTCCAGCCGGAAACGGCTACAACGCCAGAGCAAAGCGAGGGCAAGCCTTCGCTCGACTCTCGCGTTGTCGCCTCTCTTTGGAATACCAGTCTGCAAACGATGACTGTGGCCGCTTCAAGGCTGACACTTTGAAACGGCAAGGGTCAACGGTGGTCGGTTCTTTCCCTTGAAGATTTTGAGCCTCGGCAGGGACAGGCGTTTTGGCGTGCGAAGTTACTGCGTCCGGGAGGAACGTCAAGTGACGCTGTGCTTGTGGTCGGCGTCCGCACTCGTGAGCCTCCGCATTTTTTCTCCCTCAATTCCGAAAAAATGGGTATCCCTCGCTTGCCGCTGACTACACACTTGCCTTATTCTCCCTGTTGGCCGCAGTTGTGGGACTGCACGAAAAACGGCCAGCCCTGCCGGAGAAGCTCAAAGAGCTTCAAACAAAAGGGAGAAAAATTAACTCAAACGCTCAAACATAAAAAGACTATGCACAGCACTATTTATCAAATAAGTACCGAGCCGATAGCCGAGAACGACTATCTGAACATCGACCGTATTGTGGCAGGAGAAAACGCCTCTATATCCTATGTGTGCGAAAACTCCGAGGACGGACGCAAATTCGACATCCGTTTTCTTCTTGAACATATCCTGCCGAAAGGTATGTTTACGTCCACCGATGAAAACACCCTTACCTACAATGGAGGCTTCGCAATATGGCGGAAATCCCATTTCGACAACATCAAGGCTATATCTGCCGAACTTACCCCTGCAAACGTGATGAAATGGAACGGACCAATAGGGCAACTGAAAAAAGCCATTATCAATCCGCTTGGCGTTGACGCTCTTTTCGTGACCGAGTTCTATGGT
>DKSK01000027.1:0-13804 GCA_002472565.1 Bacteroidales bacterium UBA7258
AGACGCGGAAATCGGGTGGCGGAGTACCGCCACCCGATTCGGGAAGTGTTGAGCCGGGGTAGAGGCGGGGTGTGTTTCTGCTAAAGGATGAGGATGATGCCGCCGATGACGCTGATTCCAGGGGCGGAGAGGCCCGGATGGTATTGGATATCGGAGTCGAGGAGGTTGTCGGCGTCGAGGAAGAAGTGGAGTTTGCGCGTGAAGGCGTACTCGCCATGGATGCCGAGGTTGATCCAGCCCGGGACGCGGCAGGTCTCGGACGAGGCAGAGAGAGCTCCGCCGGCAGAACTGAGGACACGGACCACTCCCCTGCGGAGCGTGGCGCCCTTGACGCTCAGCCCGCCATAAATCTTATGATTCCAGTTATAGGTCGAAGAAACGCCGAAAGAAAGCGGCGCGGCCTCGATAGCAAAGTTTCTGTCCGACCAAAGATTTTGGCTGCGATAGCGGAAACTGCCGTCAATGTCGAGTCTCTCGGTATGGAAGGCTCCCCTTCCGGCCACGTAGAACTCGTTATAATCTTCATACCCTACGCCAGGAAGGATTCCTGTTCCGTCCGGCGAGCTGTAATATTCCGGCATATCGACCAGACCGTTTTTCCAGGCCGCCACTCCAAGACGAAGATCATAATTGAATTTCGCACTCCAGTTGCCTTCCATTCCTATGCCGGTGTTGAAGCGCTCGATGGAATTGTCGAGAGTCACCGCATCTTCGCTCGTCAGGAAGTGGTTATCCGCAAGGAGGGAAGACCAGTTGTTCACATGGTCCCCGCCGCTGGCAAGGGCATAGAGATTCATGCAGCCGTCCACGGCCTCGAAGCCGATCTTCACGTCAGGATAGATTTTCTGGCTGTCAGGCCCTCTGAACAGGGCTCCGTCCTTTGAATCCGAGCCCACGGCAGAACCGACCTTGACCCCGACCTTGAAATGCCAGCGGTTATAATCCCAGAAATAGTGAGGCGCGATGTAAATGTTGCCGATGTGTCCGCTGTAAAGGTCGGAATATTTGGACATGCCCACGTAAATGTCGACAAGTATTTTGCTGTAACTGTCTACGACCGGACCGAGGGTGGCCATGGCGGAGAAATCAAGGAAGCCGAGTTTTGGATCCGAAGGGAGCTGGGTGGCCATCTTATCGCTCCCCACGCGGACGGCAGCCTTGACATCGTAGAGGAAATATTTGTCACGTTCATCGTTGGAGGCTACGCGCAGGCCGAAATCGACCGCATTGAGCTCGTTCTTGAAATCCTTTCCATAATAGGATCTCCAGCTTTTAGAACCGAGTCCGTAATAGCCGAGGTCGAAGGAGAGGAAACCTCGTCTCCAGTTGTAACGACCATCGGCCCCGGCCCGGGCTAGAAAGTCATAGCCGCTCCTGTCCCCGTTGCCGGCGTCAATCTTCCAGTCCGTCGAAGGGTCGGCCGCAGACAACATCCCTATCTTGGAATAATTCCCGAAGAAAGAGCGGACATTGCCGTAGAGATTAAGCTGGAACCTGTTGCCGCGGAAATCCGGGCTGTAGACCAGGTCCAGTTCCGGACGGAGCTGATAGCCGGCCCCGGCACGCAGGAAAAATCGCCTTCCGTCGTAGGCATCGGCCTGGGGACGCATGTCGGCACGGTACGGAGTAAACTTATAGGAACCTCCGTAAGGATTATTGAGAACGTCGTAGCTGAAATCGAGGTCGAAGCGCAGAAGCGAGTCTGGCACCTCCATCTCCAGGGTCGGTTTGTCGACCTCGAGGAGCTTTCCTTGATATGTTCTGTCCACCTCGACGGTCGGGTCGAGATTCTGGGCAGAGGCCGAAGAGGCTGAAAAAGCGAAGGAAGAGAGGGCGGCTAAACCGCACAATATCTTATTATCCATCTTGTTAATGCAGAAATCTATCTGTTGATTATTTGTCCATCAGCTCCAGCTTCTTCAGTCTCATGGCGATGGCATCAGGGACATCGTCACCGGTTCCGGTGGAAGTGTAGCCGTCACGGACGCTCTCGAAGGTGGCACGGGCCTGTCTGGTATCCCCTCTCTCGACATAAGAGTCACCCAGGACGATGAAGGCCTTGGCGAGCCAGTAGGTCTCTGCCGAACCGGAATCAGAAAAGGCGAAAGTCTTGTTCTCTACGGAGCTGAAATCACCCTGGTCATAGGCATCCTGAATCAGGAGATATGCCGCCTCGGCCCCCTCCGGGGTCTTAGGCTGTCTGGAGAGTTTCGTGAAAAGTTCGAAGGCCTTGTCTCTCTCGCTCCTCGACAGATAGCTCTTCGCCTTTATATATTCGGCGAGCCTCTTCTCACTAGAGGTGGAAGCCTTGTCAAGAAGAACCTTGTCGGCATAGGAAATTGCATTGACGAAGCCCTTTGCTCCATATGCCGCCTTCATGGCTCCGAGAAGGGCGGCATGTTTGTTCTGGGCGATCTGCGAGATCTTCTCGAGCTTGACATAGCCGTCGAAGGAAGCCTGCCATTCCTGCAGAGCGTAGCAGATATCAGCATAGCGTAGGGCGGAAACCTCGGCGAAAGAACCGCTTCCATCATCCGCTACCTTCTTGTAGAAGTCACGGGCCTGCTCCATATTTCCGAGCTGTCTGTGGCTCTCAGCCGTATAGAAATCTGCGGTCACTATGTCAGCCCCTTCTGGATACTTTTCCTCATAGGTATTGAGGGCGGCGAGAGCCTTCTGCCAATTACCCGAGAGGAAAATCTGCTCGGCGGAGTTGAAATAGACCTTCTCTCTGTCAGTCTTGCCGGCCTTAGGGACAGAATCAAGCCCGTCGACATAGGCAAGATACTCTTCAGGCTCGCCCTTTGCCTGATAGATGGACTGGAGGGCCTGAATGGCATCCTCGGCAAACTCCGACTTCGGAGCCTCGCTGACCACCCTCTTATAATATTCTATGGCGGCGTCGTATTTTTTCTGATTGTTCGCCACCATGCCGAGGCCGATGTCGGCCCTCGCTATGAAAGAGGAATCCTTTGTCGAGGAACGGAGCTCACGGAAAACGTCGACGGCCTTGGATGACTCCTCCATGGACATATAGGTCCTTCCAAGCTCATAGAGGGCGTCGGAATAGAAGGCCGACTCAGGAGAAGCCTTGAGTACGGCAGAAAGCACGGAAGCCTTCTTGGTCTTGTCACCAGTCAGGCCATAGGCGATGCCATCCTGATAATAAGGGTAGACATCGTCAGGATCAGGGTACTTGGCCAGGACGGCGTCATACTGGGCTATAGCATCCTTGTATTTTCTCTGAATGAAGCTACAGTCGGCCTTCCGGACCATGGCGTCTTTGACATAGCCGCCAGTGCCGGAGTCGATATAATCCGTGAACCACTTTGCCGCCATATCGTACTTGCCCTGTTTGAAATAGCAATAGGCGATGTTGTACGGCAGGATATCCCCGACGGCGCCTCCGTCCAGAGCGGAAAGATTGTAGAGTTCGTTGTAGCCTTCACGGGCGCCTTCGTAGTCCCGGGCCCTGTATCTCGCCTCAGAAAGCCAGTAACGGCTGAGCTGGCCGAAGCCGCTGTGCTTGTCGGCGTAGTAGGCGGCCGCCTTCAGGCAAGGAACGGCGGCGGAATAGTTGCCGTTGTCGATGAGCTGCTTGGCGCGGAGGTAATAGGCCTTCATGTAGTTGCCCTGCTCGGACGGGGCGAGGGTCTCGATCTGGTCATAGGCCTCGACGGCGGTGGCGTAATCATGGTTATAGAGGGCCGTCATGGCCATGTAGGAGTAGATCTCGTCATTAGCCTTGCCGTCATTGTATTTTTCCATGTACTCCTTGAACGGAGCCGGGTCATTGTTGAGGTCGAAAGATAGCTTGGCGTAATTATAGAAGGCATCTTTCTGAATATCAGAGGAATATGAAGCCTTGGAGGCATCCTTGAAGGCCTTTGCGGCAGCGACCTTATTCTTCGTCTGGATGTAGGAATAGGCCATCTCGTAGTTGGCAAGCTGGCCGAGAGAGTCGGATCTGTCCGTCATCATGGAGAAATTGTCCACGGCGCCCTG
Source organism: Bacteroidales bacterium UBA7258 (assembly GCA_002472565.1). Classification (GTDB taxonomy): domain Bacteria; phylum Bacteroidota; class Bacteroidia; order Bacteroidales; family UBA932; genus Cryptobacteroides. Next base: position 4,006 of record DKSK01000027.1, read on the forward strand.
CCAGTCCTTGAGGGTATACAAGAGAGAGCCGGCATAGAAGTAGTCTCCCCTGTCCTTGGCCTTACCTTCTTTAATATTGTCGTAGTACTCTTTGGCCGTCTCGGCGTCGCCCTCGACGAGATAGGATTCGGAAATGATTCTTGCCAGATGGGACTTTCTCTCCACTGGCACCTTTCCATATAATTCGGCTCCATGGCTGGTCACGTAGGCGTAGTCCTTGAGCATGAAGTGACATTCCATGATGTAGTAGTTCGAAAGCTCGGCGAAACGCTGGTCTCCGGAGGCCGCCTCGAAATATGGGATTGCCTTGGCGAATTGCTTGCGGTCATAATTGAGGTAGCCGAGCTGGTACTGGGACGGGGCTGTGAAATTGTTCCGCGGCATGGAGAGCACGAGGCCGAAGTCATGGCCAGCCCCTTCCAGATCACCGATCTGAAACTCGGAGTAGCCTCTCTTGAAGGCCAGCTCTGCCCTGTCGGAAGGCTGGATGTCCGAATCCTTGACCTTGGAGAAAGAAGCCGAGGCGGCCTCGTAGTCCTCCAGGTCGAACTTGTTCAGAGCGTCCCTGAACCACAGTTCTCCAAGGAGGCCCGAATAAGGATAGGCCTCGGAATAATGGTCGAGCGAATTGCCGTAGCCCTCAGTCTTGCTCCTGACCTTGCAGAGCAGGGCCATGCCCAAAGTCCGGAAATCCTGGGAAGGAAGAGCTTCGAAGGCGGCCTGAGCCTCGCCGTACATTCCCCTGTCATAGAGGTCCATGGCCCGTCTGAAGTCTTCATCGGAACGAAGACCCGAGGAAAGAGACGCTCCGTCTCCGGAACGGAAGCTCTGCGAGAGGCAGAAGGAGGTGTTAAGGCAGGAGGAGGAACCGGCTTCGGCGGGTCCCGAAGATATGATTGTCGCGGCCGCGGCCGTAAAAATTATGCGGATCAGCATCATGCATGAATTATATATTTACAAATTTAAGCTTTTTTCCGTACATTTGTGAACATAGGGGTCATTCAAAGTCGCATCTTATGGAAGAATCAGCCAAAACTTCAGCAGACAAGGAAGAGCGAAAGCCGGTCATTTCCTTCCGGGGGGCCGACATTCTCGGAGGCGACATGCCTGTCATCTACGACATGGACATGGACATCTTTCCGGGAGACTTTGTCTATATTGTAGGCAAGGTCGGCACCGGCAAGACTTCGATAATACGCACAGCCATAGCCGAAACCCGCCTCGGGAAAGGCCACGGGAGCGTCTGCGGCTATGACCTGGAGGCGATCCGCGACAAAGACATCCCCTTCCTGCGTCGCCGCATCGGGGTGGTTTTTCAGGATTTCCAGCTTCTCATGGACAGAAGTGTTCATGACAACCTTGACTTCGTGCTGAGGGCGACAGGCTGGAAGGACACGGATGAGATCGAGGAAAGGATAAAGGCCGTCCTCACCGACGTAGGCATGGAGACCAAGGCTCACAAGATGCCCCACCAGCTTTCTGGAGGCGAGCAGCAGAGAATAGCGATCGCAAGATCCATCCTCAACAGTCCGGAGGTCATCATCGCCGATGAGCCTACGGGCAATCTGGACAACGAGACTGCTGACAAGATACTCCAGCTTTTCAGGGGGATCAACTCTAAGGGCACGGCCATCGTCATGGTGACCCACAACAGGAACATCTTCGAAAAATATCCCGGGAGGGTTTTCTTCTGCAAGGACGAAACTTGCAAAGAAAAATCTGACGAGGATGTCATCGACCTAGCGCTGACAATCTGAAGCCGAAGGCAAGGCAGGCAGATACTACAATGACGAAGAAAGAGAGATATGAGGCCGTAAGAGGCTGGTTTGAAGAGAATATGCCCATAGCCGGAACAGAACTGCACTTCGGCAGTCCTTTCCAGCTTCTGGTCGCTACGATGCTCTCGGCCCAATGCACGGACCGAAGGGTCAACATGGTAACGGAAAAGCTCTTCGAGGCCTATCCAGATGCCGGATCTATGGCCTCGGCCACCTTCGACGAGGTTTTTCCTCTGGTGAAATCCATCTCCTATCCCAACTCGAAGACCCGGCATATCATAGCGGCATCTCGCAAAATAGTTTCCGACTTCGGCGGAGAGGTTCCCTCCGACATCGACGAGCTGATGAGCCTGCCAGGAGTCGGGAGAAAGACGGCCAACGTGGTCGCCTCCATCGTCTACAAAGAGCCGGTCATAGCCGTCGACACCCATGTCTTCAGGGTTTCCCACAGGCTCGGCCTCTCCGACGGAAAGACGCCTGAAGCCGTAGAAAAAGACCTCGAGGCGCATTTCGCCCCAGAAGTCAGACCCCGGGCCCACCACTGGCTGATTCTGCACGGACGCTATGTCTGCACGGCCCGCAAGCCTCTCTGCGAGAATTGCGCTCTCAAAGATTTCTGCAGAGACTACATCAATAGAAACTTCAAGAGATGATCACCCTTACCTCCGAAAATATACTTCTCGTAGGCTCCATTCTCATTTTCGCGGCCGTCATCCTCAGCAAGGCCGGTTTCAAGTTCGGAGTCCCGATCCTCCTGCTTTTTCTCATCGTAGGGATGCTCTTCGGAAGCGACGGATTCGGCCTCGTCTTTGACAATTACAAGCAGGCTCAGTTCGTGGGCGTGACCGCCATGGCAGTTATCCTGTTCAACGGCGGCATGGAGACGAAGTTCTCCGCCATCAGGCCGGTACTGAGCCCCGGAATAGTTTTGTCCACGGCGGGAGTCTTCCTGACCACAATCTTCACCGGACTCTTCATCTTCTTCCTCGCCAGGGTGAGCCATATTTCCGGCTACATGTCCATAATCTTGTGCTTTCTCACCGCCTCGGTCATGAGCTCCACGGATTCGGCCTCGGTTTTCAGCATTCTCAAAGGGAACAAGATGAAGCTGAAGGAGAATCTTCAGCCGATGCTGGAGCTCGAATCCGGTTCCAACGACCCTATGGCCTACGTCACCTTGATAGTCCTCATCCAGGCCGCCACGACCCTCTATGACCCTTCGGCCCTGGCCCATGGAGTCAACATCGGAGCCATGGCGGGAAATGCGGTCGTCACGTTTCTCTCCGAACTTATAATAGGAGCCCTGGTAGGCTTCGGGATAGGGATAGGGGCCTCATGGCTCATCCAGCATATCCACCTCGGGAACCTGCCTCTCTACGCCATCCTGATTCTCACCTTCTCCATCTTCACCATGGCCATCTCCCAGATGGTCAACGGCAACGGCTACCTGGCAGTCTACATCGCCGGCATAATCATAGGCAACAAGCCTCTCTACAGGAAAAAGGAGCTCCAGGTCTTCCTCGATGGAATGACATGGATCATGCAGCTTGGCATGTTCCTCATCCTCGGCCTTCTGGTCAAGCCACATGAGCTGCTGGACGTAGCTCCCATGGCCCTGCTTGTCGGTCTTTTCCTGATCTTCATCGGCCGCCCCCTGGCCGTCATGCTCTGCCTGCTGCCTTTCAAAGGTACCTCCTTCAGAGCGAAGGTCTTCGTCTCATGGGTAGGTCTCAAAGGTGCGGCGCCGATAATCTTCGCCACCTATCCTATCCTGGCCGGAGTCCCCGGTTCGAACCAGATTTTCAATGTAGTCTTCTTCATAACCTTGCTCTCGCTGGTAGTCCAGGGTATGTCTATTTCCAGCATCGCGAAATGGCTGAAACTTGACCTGCCTGTGGACCAGAAGCCCGAGACCTACGGGATAGAGATTCCGGAAGAAGCCGGAAAGATGCTGGACTATGAAGTCACGGGCGATGACCTAGCCAACGGCGCAACCCTCAAGGATATGAAACTCCCCGACGAGGCCCGCGTGGTGATGATCCAGCGCAACGGCAGATTCATAATCCCGGACGGCTCCGTGACAATCAAGCCCGGAGACATCCTGATTCTGATAAAAACCGGCGAGTCTTAAGTCCTAGGGGAAGCAAGGTGAGAGCTCTTTAGTCCCTACGGAAGAGGTCCCTGCTGTAGACCTTGTCCTTGACATCGTCGAGGACAGCGTCATAACGGTTGGCTATGATGCAGTCACTCTCCTTCTTGAATTTCTCAAGGTCGTTGACCACGAGGCTTCCGAAGAAGGTTGTGCCGTCCTCCAGAGTAGGTTCGTAGACTACAACCTCGGCCCCCTTGGCCTTCACCCTTTTCATGACGCCCTGGATCGAGCTCTGACGGAAATTGTCGGAATTCGATTTCATGGTGAGACGGTACACGCCGATAGTCACCGGGTGCTCCTTTTCTCCGCTGTATGAGCTGTTGGCGCCGTAGTAGCCGGCCTTCTCAAGCACTCTGTCCGCAATGAAATCCTTGCGGGTGCGGTTGCTCTCGACGATGGCCTGGATAAGGTTCTCCGGAACGTCGGCATAGTTGGCCAGAAGCTGCTTGGTGTCTTTCGGGAGGCAGTAGCCGCCGTAGCCGAAGGAAGGATTGTTGTAATGTGTGCCGATTCTCGGGTCCAGGCAGACCCCGTCGATTATGTCTCTGGTGTTGAGCCCCTTCATCTCGGCATAGGTGTCCAGCTCGTTGAAATAGCTTACCCTGAGAGCCAGATAGGTGTTGGCGAAGAGCTTTACGGCTTCGGCCTCTGTCGTCTCCATGAAGAGCACCGGAACATCCTCTTTGACCGCCCCCTCCTTGACCAGACCGGCGAAAACCTTGGCGGCCTTGTCCAGTTCAGGATTGGCATGGTCATACCCCACGATGATTCTGGACGGGTAGAGATTGTCGTAGAGGGCCTTCGACTCGCGGAGAAACTCCGGGGCGAAGATAATATTCGGAAGAATCTTCTTCATGGTGCCGTCGGCCTGGCGCTCGCGATAGGCGAACTTCTCTCGGACCGATTTGGTATAACCAACAGGCACCGTGGACTTTATGACCATGACGGCTTTAGGGTTGACCTCAAGCACGAGGTCAATGACCTCCTCGACATGGCTTGTGTCGAAGAAATTTTTCTTAGGATCATAGTTCGTCGGGGCCGCGATAACCACGAAATCCGCGTCCGAATAGGCCTTGCGCCCGTCCAAGGTGGCCGTAAGATCGAGAGGCTTCTCCTTCAGATACTTTTCTATGTACTCGTCCTGAATAGGAGAGATTTTATTGTTGATTTTCTCGACCTTGTCCGGGATGACATCCACGGCGGTCACGTGATTGCGCTGTGAGAGGAGAGTCGCAATCGAAAGACCCACATAACCTGTTCCCGCTATAGCTATCTTCATGGTTTTATAATTCTATTGTCTGGGAAAAGAAAACAAAAAGGGGAAAGCTTAGCACATCGCACCGCTACAACCTCCTACCCTTGCTGCCTTCCGGCCCTGGGGGGATTCAGAGGGAGCTGGTCGTGTACGACTTTCCCCGATGCAAATATCGTCATTTTTAGGATAAAAGCAAAGCTCCATGGACAAATCAATCTTCCATATCGGCTTTGAAGCTGTCGAAAATGTACGGAAGCACGTCATCGACCTTGGCGAATTTCCATGTAGCCTTCGCTCCTACCATTATTACGGACATAGGTGCCTTCGCCAGCATCTGGTATTCCGCCATCACTTGACGGCAGGCACCGCAGGGAGAGCAAGGCTCGTCTCCCGGGACTCCCTTGTAGCCTCCGGCTATCGCTATCGAGCGCATAGGCGTTCCCGGGTGGGACGCCCCGGCAGTAAACATCGCTGTCCTCTCCGCGCACAGGCCTGAAGGCGAAGCGGCATTTTCCTGATTGGCTCCCACAACTATGGTTCCATCAGCAAGCCTCACCGCCGCCCCCACGTTATATTTGGAATATGGGGCATAGGATCCCTCCATGGCCTTGACCGCCGCCTCGCAGAGTTCCCTGTCTTCCGCAGACATTTCTGCAAGGCTGCTATATTCTTCGTATTCTGTCGTCAGCTTTCGTTTTATCATGAAATTATGCTTTTGCGTTCGGCAAATATACAAAATTCATGCAAATACGTTTTAATCTTCTACTTCAAGAAAAATTTATCTGGGAAATTGACAAGATACAGTCTCTCCGCAGCCCTGGTAAAGGCGGTATAGAGCCATTTCAGGTCATCCACGTTCAGTTCATCCATCCAGAAAGGATTGTGGATGAAGACACAGCTCCACTCTCCGCCCTGGGACTTGTGGCAGGTGATGGCATCGGCGTATTTTAATTGGAGGGCGTTGAAATAGGGGTCCTCCCGGACAGCGGAGTATCTCTTGCCCTTGGACTTTATCGAGGAATAATCCTCGTTAACCCCCTGGTAGAGGGCGTTCTGCTGCTCTCTGGTAAGGGAGGCCGCCTCCGATTCAAGGGTGTCCAGGCAGACCTTCGCCTCTATTTCCTGGTCGCCGTAATCCGGGAACGAAAGCCTCGCGTCGGCGAAAAGGAAGCCATAGCGATCCTCGAAGTGCCTGATTTTCTGGAGGGTGCAGATATCTCCGTTGGCGATGTAGTCCATCCCCTTGACATCTTTGCAGAACTGATAGCAATTCTTCACTATCATCAGCTTGTCGCCCCTCACCAGCCTCTCTTCCTTGTACTGGACCTGGCTGCGGATGCCGGCGTTGTAGCGGTTGGCCATCTTGTTCGAGCGGCAGAGGACCATGGTTCCGTCTTCTCCGAATTTATCGTAAGCGTCGGAGATGGCCTCGATCAATTCTCCGCCGTCTATTCTCCTGACATCCTCAAAGCCCTCCGTCTTCAGCGCGAGGTCTTCCGGACGGAAGCTCTCCGGAGAGTCCTGGGCGATAAGCCTCCTTAGGGCCGTGGCGTTCCACAGGATTCCGGACTCTTTTTTCTGGCGGACAACATCGTTCATGGAGAAGAATGTAACCCCGCCGGCGAAAGACATGTAGTCCGGGTCGAGGGCGGGGCTCTTCGCCAGGCCTATCGGCGGGAGCTGGGCCGAATCCCCTATCATCAGCAGACGGTTGTCCGTTCCCTGGCGGACGAAGCGGATAAGATCTTCAAGGGTGTTGCCACTCCCGAACTGAGCGCCTCCCTCCGCCTCGACACCTATCAGCGAGACCTCATCGACGACATATAAGACATTCACGGCCTTGTTCGGAGCGAGGCTGAAGCGGCCGAAGCCGTCCTCTCCTACCGAATTCTGGCGGTAAATCTGGCGGTGGACCGTAAAGGCAGGCTTCCCGGTGTAGGCCGAGAGAATCTTTGCGGAGCGGCCGGTAGGAGCCATCAGCACACAGTTCACCTTGAGAGCCGCCATGACATCGACAACCGCGGCGAGTGCCGTAGTCTTGCCCGTTCCGGCATAACCGTTCACTACGAGTATATCGCTACCGTCTCCGGTAAGAAAGGCGGCCACCTCCCTGAAGAAGCCCTCCTGGCTGGGAGTAGGCTCGAAGCTGAGCCTCGCCATGAATTCGTTATACAAGAAAGCGGTTCTGCCGTCGTTCAGCCCCAGGTCCATGCTATTGCCTCCTCTTCGGGTGCATGATGAGGGAGAAAATCGCCAGCACCGGATAGATTTCGAGACGTCCGAGGAACATATTGACCGTAAATATGAACTTCACCGCCTCCGGCTCTCTTCCGAAGTTGCCCATAGAACCGATCGTAGGCCCTACAGAGGCTCCGACATTAGAGATGGAGGCGACCGCTCCGTAAAGGGCGTTGGCCGAATGCTCGCCAAAGAGGAAGCAGAGGAGGATCGATATGATCAAGAGCATGAAAAAGAGCGTTACGAAGAGGACATGAGGATAGACCTCCTCGTCCTTGACCGACCTGCGTCCGATCTTGATTTCCTCTACCGATGAAGGATGGATGGTATTGTGTATGAGCCTCTGGGTGGCCTTGAAGAGGACAAGCACCCTGTCCGACTTGATACCTCCAGACGTGGAACCAGCGCAGCCGCAAATTATGCCAACGATAAGGAGCACGGCGGTCGGGAAGAGAGGCCAGGCAGAATTGTCAGTTATGGCGAAGCCAGTAGTAGAGGCATAGCTCAGCACCTGGAAACCTCCGTCAAGCATGGCCTTTCCCAAGGTCGTCTCCGTTCCAGAGATGCGGAGAGAGAAAGAGACAAGAAGGGTGGCGGCCACAAGCATCCCGGTATAGAACTGAAGAACCGGATTGCGATACAAGGGCTTCAGGGACCTCGTTATGACCGAATACCAGATCAGCCCGAAATGAACCGAAGCCAGGTACATGAAGACCATGGTTATCATGACCACTGCCGGCGAGCCGAAAGAGGCGATACTTTCGTTTCTGGTGCTGAAGCCTCCTGTCGCGCAGACGCTGAAGGCCTGGCAGATGGCGTCCAGAGGGCTCATGCCTGCAAGCAGGTAGAGCAGAAAGGCGAGAGCGTTCAAACCGAGGTAGACCAGGGCGAAAATGGTGACCGTTTTGTTGGTCCTTGACTGGTAGGCGTCTTTCGAGAGGGATGAGACTTCCATATTGGTCAGGCGCAGCTTCACCGGACCCGATGAAGGGATGACCAGAAGGAGGAAAACTACGACTCCCAAACCTCCGATGAAATGGGTCGAAGCCCTCCAGAAAAGCAGGCTGTCAGGAAGCGACTCCGGATTGTCCAAGATCGTCGCCCCTGTCGTCGTGAAACCGGAAACGCTCTCAAACCAGGCGTTTACGACGCTGAATGGGCCGCCCCACAGCAAATAGGGCAGGGTGCCGAAGATGAAAGAAAGTATCCAGGCAAGGAAGATGATCATGTAGCCGTCCTGAAGGCTGATCGACTTCTCCCTCTTGACGAAAATGAAAGGGAAGATACCTACGATGAAGGTCAGGACGAAGCTGATGGTCATGGCGGCCAGAGCGCTGTCGTTGCCTTCCGCCAGGGAAAGCAGCATCGAAATGAACATGAAAAGTGAGCTGACCAGCAGGGCCAGACCCACGTTCCTCACTATGACCTTGATGTTCATTCGTCAACGGGATTGCTGCCCATGCGCTCACGCATCGCCTTGACCCGCTGGCGCATCTGCTGGTTCTCCGCAGTCACCTCCGTGATTCCGGTGTTGATTTCGTTGAGTTCATCGTTCCCGTCGAAAGTGACATTATATTTCTTGTTGAAGCTACGGTAATTGTCCAGTCCGCCGACTATCTTGCGTATAGGGCTGACGTAATAGGAGTTGATGAAGAACATCAGCAGGATGATAAGGACAAGGCCGACTCCCACAGCTACCGCACCCGGGATGACGCTTCGGTAGAAGCCACGCTCGAAAGTCGCGGAATTGCGCTGCAGCTCGTTGTAAATTGCCGTGCTCAAGGCGTCGATGTCGCTGTGGAGGCGCTTGTAGCGCGGCTGTAGACGGTTGAAGTACCACTCCCTCGTGTCTATGAAATTACTCAGAAAGACGTCCTTGAATTCCAGAGAGGTCAGCATGTAGGCGGAATAAGAGTACTCCACAGAATCGGCGAGATGGGCCATATTCACTGATTTCAGCTTTGCCCGCAGGCTGTCGCAATGGGCCATGAACTCCTGTTGGTCAAAGTCAGGGAGGACCGTCGCTCCCTTGTCGTCCCCGATCACGGCGAGGATTTCGAGATTGTAGGAGTCGCTGCTGGTGGCCAGTTTCTGGGCCACGTTTATGGAATTGATATTGTCGGCGATCAAATCGGAGACATATCCGCTCATTGTATTGTATTCCACAAAGGTTATAACCGAGGAAGTCAGCAGGACTACGCCGATGGAACTGAGGCTGAAGACGATTTTCGCCCTCATCGACAACCTCATCCCCATGATCTTATTTCGCAGCGATCTGAAGAACATTTTGCAGAACTCAATTGTCGCAAAGATAGCAAAATCTTCCGACACTGACCATATTCGCGGTCGGGTGTCGGGGGTCCGCCACCCGACCGC
>DKSK01000027.1:13844-101001 GCA_002472565.1 Bacteroidales bacterium UBA7258
CGCCACCCGACCGCGGAAGAGTAGCACGGAAATCGGCTGGCGAAATTTCGCCAGCCGACCTGGGGAGGAGAAAAAAATTATTTGCGGGAGGCTAGCTCCTCGAGCATGGTGCCGATCTGGTAGAGGCCGCGGGGAACATGGAAGCAGCCCTTCCATTTACCGCCCTTGAGAGGCAGGAGGACTTCGCCTCGGCGGTTGAGATAGCCGAACCACTCCGGATACTCCGGATCCTTGAACTTCGAGAAGAGGTAGTTGTCCAGCTTCAGGAACCACTCCAGACACTTTTCGTTGCCAGTCAACTGGTAGCCCTTCAACATGGCGATGGCGGCCTCGATATGGACCCACCAAAGTTTCTGGTCCCATTCCAGCTTCTGCTGCGGATAACCCTTGCAGTCCATGAAGTAGAAGATTCCTCCATAGGTTTTGTCCCAGCCGTAATTGATGACGCTGAGGGAAATGTCCACGGCCTTGCGGATCAGCTTCTGGTCATGCAGCCTCAGCCCCAGATTCTCAAGGAACCACAGGGCTTCGAGATCATGTCCCGGATTGACCTCCCTGCCCTCGTAGCAGTCGACCATGGAATTATCCACGGAGGAGACGTTCTCCACCATGGCTCCGATCGAAGGCTGATAGAAGACATCGAGTACTTCGTGTAGGCATTCGTCAATGGTCTTGTCCATGAGAGCCTTGTCGTCGATGATCTTTTCGACTTCGAGGGCCATGTTGCATATGATCATAGGGAGGGCAAAGTCTTTCATAGGACGGGTGCCGGGATAGGCCTTCGTCCAGATCCCCTTCGGATTGGACCTTCTCTCAAGGATACGGCGGAAGGTCTCCTTGGCAAGATGGGCGTATTCGTCATTTCCCGTAGCCTCGGCAAGCTGGGCGTAACCCATGCAGGCAAAAGTATTGGAGAAAATGTTGTACGGCTGGATGATAGGTTTTCCTTCACGGGTCAGCGAGAAGAAGAAATCATAGTCCCCGGTGTAGCCGTGGTCGGTAAGGAATCTGGCACCATGCTCAGAGCATTTGAGCCACTCCTCATTCTTCTGGAGCTTATTGTAGAGCATGGCGAAGAGCCAGACTTCCCGGCCCTGAAGCCAGACGAATTTGTCAGTGTCATAGACGCTTCCGTCTCGGTTGAGGCAGGTGAAATACCCACCGTATTCCTTGTCCTGGGATTTATTGAGCCAGAATGGAAGAACGTTGTCAAGCAGTTCATGCCTGTAGCGTTGTGCCATCTTCTGAAAATCAACCTTTTCCATGTCGGTATAATTTTATAGGATGAACAAAGTTAAAAAATAAATTAGATAAACTGTCGAGGTATATTTTAAATTTTTTATGGAATATTACCGAGATTTTTTACTAAGTTTGCATCAGCAGGCAGATAAAACGAAATAATCATTTCAATGCCAGCCGAAAACCATATAATCTCACTAAACAATAACCGATAATAATCTGAAAAATGACCGACAGAAGAACATTTCTGAAAGACGCGGGAATAGCCGCGGCGTCGCTGATGGCCGTTCCCGCCCTGCTCCAGGCCTGCGGCAAGAAGGGAGGAGCTGAAGGAAATAAGGAAGACGAGGATATAGAATCGAAGCTGATAGTCAAGAAGGGAGATGCCCTGCCGATAACGGGCACCTTCCTGGACGAAATTTCCCATGACATACCCCACCAGAACTGGGGTGAGAAAGAATGGGACAGGGACTTCCAGTACATGAAGGACATCGGCATCGACACGGTAATCGACATTCGCTGCGGCTATCGCAAATTCATCACCTACCCTTCCAAGTATCTCCTGTCAAAAGGCTGCTACATGCCTTCGGTCGATCTTATCGACATGTTCTGCCGCCTCGCACAGAAATACGGCATGAAATTCTGGCTTGGCCTCTATGATTCTGGGGTCTATTGGGACACTGGGAACATGGACAACGAAGTCGAGTGCAACAAGTACGTAATCGACGAAATTTGGGAAAATTACGGAAAGAAATATGATAGTTTCGGCGGCTGGTACATCTCCACGGAGATAAGTCGTCAGACGAAGGGGGCCATAGACTGTTTCAGGGCCATGGGGAAGCAATGCAAGGAAGTCTCCATGACCGAGGCTCATCCGAAGGGCCTGCCGACCTTCATATCTCCATGGATAGACGGCAAGAAGGCGGTCGACGCAGCCTCGGACCAGCTGACCAAGGACCAGTCAGTATCGGTTCAGCAGCACGAGAAGGAATGGAACGAAATTTTCGACGGAATTCATGACTATGTCGACGCCTGTGCTTTTCAGGACGGGCACATCGACTATGACGAGCTTGACGCCTTTTTCACGGTCAACAAGAAGCTGGCGGACAGGTACGGGATGCAATGCTGGACCAACGCCGAGACCTTCGACAGGGATATGCCTATCCATTTCTTTCCTATCAAGTTCGACAAGCTGCGCCTGAAGCTCGAGGCTGCCAGGCGCTGTGGCTATGACAAGGCCATTACCTTCGAATTTTCGCATTTTATGAGTCCGCAGTCGGCTTACCTCCAGGCAGGCCATCTCTACGACCGTTACAAGGAGTATTTCGACATTAAATAAAAGGTCATGGTCCGATTCAAAACTGACGGTGGCTTCGGCTATATCCTCTTCCTCACCATAGTCGCAGCCCTGGGAGGCATTCTTTTCGGCTACGACACTGCCGTAATCTCCGGCACCAACGGAGTGGTAGCCAAGCAATTCTCTCTCAACGCCATCCAGCTCGGCTGGTACGGTGGCTGCGCCATCCTCGGCTCCATAGCCGGAGTAGCCGTGGCCGGAATTCTCAGCGATACCATAGGGAGAAAGAAGTCCATGATCATAGCGGCGCTCCTCTTCAGCATCTCCGCGATAGGCTGCTCCGTCTCGCCCGACATGAACTCGCTGGTAGTATTCAGAATAGTCGGAGGGATCGGCATAGGTATCGTCTCCATCGTCTCCCCTATCTATATATCGGAGGTAGCCACTCCAGAGCGTAGGGGGATGCTGGTCTCTCTCTACCAGCTCGCCGTAACCTTCGGAATAGTGCTGGCCTACTTCATCAATTTCATCATCCTCAAGAACGCCGACACCCAGTCCGCGGACAGCGCCCTGGCTTCCAGAATGTTCAATTCCGAATATTGGCGTGGGATGCTCGGCTGCGAGACCATCCCGGACCTGCTATTCTTCTTCCTCGTCCTCTTCATTCCGGAAAGTCCGCGCTGGCTCCTAAGCCGGAGGCAGGCCCGTCAGGAGAAAGAATCGGAATGGAAATATCTCCGCCAGAAGGGAATCATGGCCGCTGTAGTAATCGGAAGCTGCATCGCCATACTCGGCCAGTTCATGGGAGTGAACGCGGTCATCTATTACGGGCCGACGATCTTCGAGAACGCAGGCTTCTCCGGCGACGCCTCCCTCTTCTCCCAATTCCTGGTAGGGATCGTGAATATGCTCACTACCGTGCTCGCGGCTTCCATCATCGACAAGGTCGGAAGAAAGAAGCTCATCTACTACGGAGTGAGCGGCATGATTGTCTGCCTGGTCTGCATTGGCATCTATTTCATGACAGGAAACGCCCTTCCTGCCTCCTTCCTGCTGACCTTCTTCCTGCTCTACATCTTCGCGCAGGCGATCTCCATCAGTGCGGTGGTCTTCGTTCTGCTCAGCGAGATGTACCCGAACCGTATTCGCGGCCTGGCAATGAGCATCGCGGGTCTTGCCCTCTGGGTTGGCACCTACCTCATCGCCCAGCTCACCCCATGGTTCCTCGACACGGACAATGTCTCCGCCTGGCGCTCCCCTGCCGGGACCTTCTTCCTCTTCGCCTTCATGTGCCTTCCTTACATGCTGATAATGTGGAAGCTTGTACCTGAAACGACCGGGAAGACCCTCGAAGAGATAGAAAAATACTGGGAAGCCTGGGGCCGGAAATCCGGCAAGGCTGAAAAATAATGGAGGAAAATATCATGGACGGAAGGATAATAAAAGAAGATATAGCGAAAAGGCTGGACAACAGGCTCAAATCCGAAATCCTGCGCAAGTGCATCTACAGGGACTACTGCATCTCGGACCTCAGCAAGATCCTCGGAGCCAGCATACCGACGGTCACCAAGAATTTGACAGAACTGATCTACGACGGCTTCATGACGGATCTCGGCAAGCAGGATACCAGCGGAGGAAGGAGACCAAGCATCTACGGTCTGGACGGAAGGGCCGGTTTCCTCGTCGGAATCGACGTGATGAGGGAGCAATACAACATGGTGGTGACAGACTTCCGCGGAAAGATCATCGACACATTCGAATGGTGTAAGTATGACCTGAAAGACCGCCTTGAATCCGTACGCGGCTTCTGCGCCACGATCAGAGCCACGCTCGAAGAGCACGGCTATGTTTCGGAAGAAATTCTTGCATATGGAATCGATCTCACGGGAAGGGTCAACCCGACGACGGGGATAAGTTACTCCTACGACCTCGGCGACCGGCCTATTAAAGACGTACTGGAAGAAGAGCTCGGGGCCATCTGCCATATAGACAATGATTCCCGGGCCATGACCTTCGGGGAATGGATGTGCGGGGGACTCGCTGGAAAGGTGAAGGACATGATTTTCATAAACGTAGGCTGGGGTCTGGGCATGGGCATGATCCTCGACGGGAGTATTTACTGCGGAAAGTCAGGTTTCTCCGGAGAAATAGGCCACTTCCCCTTCCTCGACAACAACCAGATCTGCCAGTGCGGGAAAATCGGCTGTCTCGAGACCGGATGCAGCGGGAGCGCGATACTCGGCGAGGTCAAAGAAGCCCTGAACGCAGGCCGGGCCTCAATGCTGTCCGCGAAATACAAGGCCGGCGAAGAGCTGACTTTCGATGACCTGATCGAGGCGATAAAGGCAGAAGACGTGGTAGCGATAGAGAAGACCGAAGAGGGCGGGCAGATTCTCGGAAGGGCGATAGCCGGCCTTATCAACATCTTCAACCCGGAGCTGGTGGTCATCGGTGGAAGACTCTCCGCCGCCAAGGGCTACATCATGGACCCTATCATGTCGGGGATCAAGAGGTACGCCCTGAATCTGATCACAAGGGATACGAAGGTTTGCTACTCCTCCCTTATGGACAAGGCAGGCCCGATGGGAGCCGCCATGGAGGCCCGATCAAGTCTGCTCGGGATTTTGTAAACATATCCAAGGCAAAGGCCTGCCAGCAAAAAGCACGGCAGGTCTATTGCTTTGTCTTTGCGACCGTGACTTCGATCCCTTGGTCCTGGAGGGACTCAAGATAGATTTCCGGGATGCCGTCGTCGGTGATGATGTCATCTATCTTGTCAAGATTGCAAATCTTGCTGAAGCCTTTCTTGCCGAATTTCGAACTGTCCACGAGGAGAATCGTCCTCTGGGCGGACTCTATCATCTTGCGGTTGAGAGTTGCCTCCATGATATTGGTGGTGGTCACGCCGAAATCAAGATCTACTCCGTCAGCGCCCATGAAGAAGAGGTTGCAGTTGAAATATTGCAGCATATCCGCCGCAAAAGGCCCTACCACGGAAACAGAAGTGTCCCTGACCATGCCACCCAGCTGGACCACGTTGATGTCCTTGTTCTGGGAGAGCATGGACGAGACATGGACTGAAGCCGTGATGACCATGATGTTGTGGAGTTCGGCCATTTCCTTCGCGGCATAGAGGATAGTCGTTCCGGAAGCCATCAGAACCGAATCCTGAGGTTTGACGAGGGCGGCCGCGGCGATGGCTATGGCCTTTTTCTCGGTCACGTGCTGCTTCTCCTTCTCGTTGACATGTCTGTCTCCGATATAAGGCGAGATAGGAATCGCCTTGCCGTGCGTCCTGTAAAGTTTGCCGAGCTGTTCGAGGGTGGTCAGGTCCTTGCGGATAGTCACCTCGGAGACGTTCAGTCTTTCCGCCAGGTCTATGACGGAGACACTCCCCTGAAGCTGGAGGATGTCGAGTATCTGCTTATGTCTTTGAGCCATGGAGGCCGAAGCCTCCGGAGCATTGCCATTCTTCTGAATTGCCATAGCTTATAGTTTTATTTCACCTATATACAGGCCCCAGCATCCGTCCTGGACGATAGGGACCTTGAGGCCGTCAAGATTATATTCGAATTTCATGGAGTCGAGAAAACTGTGGGAATGTCCTCCGATGACGAGGTCGATGCCACGTGTCGAGCGGACAAGGAGAGGGTCGGTCAAGTCCTCTGAGTCATAGCCGATATGTGTCAGCGCTATGACAAGGTCACATTTTTCCTCGTTTTTAAGATACGACGCCCACCTCTGGGCTTCTTCTATGGAGTCAAGGCGGGGAATGCGATCGGAAACCGTCCTCGAGACAGTCCGCGTTATGTCGGTCAACAAGCCGAAAATTCCTATTTTCATGCCAGCCTTGTAGACAATAGTGTAAGGCTTCACATATTTACCGAGCTCGAAGGAGGAGAAATCGTAATTTGCACAGACCACTGGCATGTTCAGTTTCTTCAGCCTTCTTGCAAGTTCCTCGACACCATTGTCAAATTCATGGTTCCCCAGGCAGACTGCATCATAGCCCATGGCATTGAGCACATCGATCTCAAGGTCGCCATGGAGTTTCGTAAAATATGAAGTGCCCTGGCTGAAGTCCCCAGCATGGAGGAGGAGGACCTTGTCGGCACCATCGGCCTTCCTTACGGAATCTACGAAGGCGGCCCTTTCTATGACTCCCCCCATCCCCTTCTCTTCTCCGCTCCGGAGCGGTTCGAAATGGCTGTGGGTATCGTTGACATGGAGAATCGTGAGACCCTTCGGGCCTTGATCCTTCTTCCCGGCCGCACCGGCGGCGAGGGCGAGGCCGGCGAGGGCGGCGCACTCGAGCAATATCTTGATGAATTTATTCTCCATGACTATGACTTCTCAATCTTAATTCTACCGTCTGTGGCGTATTCTATAGGCTTTCCGGCCTTGCCGAGAGACTCCACGTAAGGGAGCATGACATCCATAACGTACTGCGGGTAGATGTCCAGAGTCTTGGCGTTGCGGGCGACAGAAATTCCGTCCCCACCGTCAAGCAGGAAAGAAATCGTCATCACCCCGTAAATCTCGGAATCATCGATCGGCTTCCCGTCGATTTCGGCGGAGACCAGCTTCCCGTCCCTCACCACGCATCTGGCTCCGCCGACCACCTGCCACTCAGTGGCGGCAAGCTGTTCGAGAAGGACCCTGATGTCCTTCCCGCGAAGTTCGAGGTAACAGATGTTGTTCTTGAACGGGAACATCGAGAGGATGTCGTCACGAAGGACATCACCCTCAGGCATATCTTCCCTGATCCCGCCGGTATTGACGATGCCAAAACTGACCTTCTTTCCCGAAAGTTTTTCCGCCGCAGCCATCATGTTGTCCACGAACCAGTCCCCGAGAGCGGATTCAGGATAGCCCCGCTCCATTCCTCCGGGACACTGAGCTATGACCTCCTTGACGTCGACCATGGAGTCCTGGACGGAAAGGAGAAGGGAGGCGACTTTCGCCGTGGCCGTCCCGGCCGCGAACTTCCTGCCGTCGGGGGCGTAGTAGGTTCCACCTTCGACGCTGCCCATCTTTTCGGCCACGTCTTTGGCTGAAGTGGCCTGGACTCCCGTACGGGAGCCGTCCATAGCCACCCTCCTCCAGACCATGGTCCTGCCGAAGGCCCATGAAGAATCGGAGGCGAGAGAATCGGCCGCCAGCCTTTCAAAAGCCTCGGCCGGGCCGGAAGCCTTTCTGCCGCAGGAAAATAGGGCGATGGAGGTCAGGAGTATGAAGATATACTTTCTCATCACTTTTGACGCAACCAGTTCCAAAGGTCTTTATACGTACTTTTCTTGCCGAACATCAGGACGCCGACCTTGTAGATTTTCGCGCTGAGCCAGGCGAAGACTATGAAGGTGAGCAGGAGCAGGACGGCGGAGAGCAGAATCTGCCAGGCCGGGACTCCGAAAGGCAACCTCGCGAGCATGACAATCGGCGAGGTGAACGGGATTATCGAACCCCAGAAGGAAAGGCCTGAATCCGGGGCGTTGAAAGTATAGAAGGCTATGAAGAAGCCTATCAGCAGCGGGGTGGTCACGGAGAGCGAGAGCTGCTGGGAGTCGTCCGCGCTCTCGACAGCCGAGCCGATGGCGGCGAGCATCGAAGCGTAGAGGAGGTAGCCGAGGATGAAGAAGACGATGAAGACCAGGATGATTTCGCCCCAGTTGATGGAGGCGAGGGTGGTCACCACGGCCGTCATCTCGCCCGGAGCGGCCGAGGCGTTGTCGGCGGCTGTCATGCCGGCGGCATCCACTCCCGGCACGCCGGTCTGAATGGCTGCCGATACCTCAGGCTGCGCTGTGAGTTCCTTCACCTTGTCGAAGCCGACCACGCCTCCAACGATACCGAGGATGAAGCCCGTCAGCACAATCCACATCACGAACTGGGTCAGGGCCACGAGGGCCACGCCGACAATCTTTCCTATCATGAGCTCTGTCGACTTGACCGAAGATATGAGCACCTCGATGACTCGGGAGCTCTTTTCCTCTATCACGGAAGACATCACCTGGCCGGAGAACATGGCTATGAACATGTAGCTGATGACTCCGAGCACCAGGGACAGCATCATGTAGACATCCGAGGAAGAAATTTTGGCGTTGCCGTTCTCGTCAAGGGTATAGGTGGAGAGCCTGACGTCGGACTTCATGTCGCTGATGATGTCCTTGAGTCCGTCGATTCCGGTCATGGAAATTCTGTAGTCCTCGACCGCGGCGTCGAGGCTGTCCTGGAGGGCGTCCCTGTATTCCACGCCGATAGGCTTGGCCGAGAAGGTCTCGGCGGTCAGCGTCCTGGAGGCGGTGTCCAACGGCGAGACGGACAAGAGGATGTCAAGCCCCATCTCTCCGAGCTTGGCCTTGACGCTGTCCGGGTCCATGTCGGAGCAGTCTACATAGGTGGCCTGGGCGTCGTCCTTCAGCCTCTGCATGACTATGCCGCTCTTGTCGACTACAGCCACCTTCTGAGCCTTCTGCTTCGCCCCGAGCATAATCAGGGTAGGAAGGACCATGAGGGCGGCGAAAAGTACAGGCACCAGGAAGGTCACGAGCAGGAAGCTCTTCTTCTTGACCTTGGTCAGGTATTCACGGCCTATGATTATTTCTATATTTCTCAGTTTCATGGCTCAGACTCCTTCAGTTACAAGTTTAATGAAAATGTCGTTCATCCTAGGCATCAGTTCCCTGAACGAGTTGATGTCGAGCCCCTGGGAGAGGATAGCCGCGAGGACTTCGTTCTTCGGCTTGGACACCGAAAGGACGGCCGTGTGCCTTCCGCCGTTGTCCGTGTCGGAAACTATTCCGAAGACCCCTTCCACAGGAGAGAGGACCTGGTCGGGGGCATCGCCGGAAATATGGACGGTATAGACAAGCTCCAGATGATTCTGGCCGTATTTGCGTCTTATCTCATCAGTTCTTCCGGTTATGACAACGCGGGACTTGTCGATGAGGGCTATATTCTCGCAGAGCTCCTCGACCGACTCCATATTGTGAGTAGAAAGGATGATGGTTGCTCCTTCGTCTTTCAGGCGCAGAATCTCCTTGCGGACAAGTTCGGCGTTGACAGGATCGAAGCCGGAGAAAGGCTCGTCGAGGATCATGAGCCGGGGTCTGTGGACAACGGTCGTTATGAACTGAACTTTCTGGGCCATGCCCTTCGAAAGCTCTTCCACCTTCTTGTACCACCATGATTCTATGCCGAAACGCTTGAACCAGTCCCTGAGGGCCAGCCTCGCGTCGTTGGTACTCATTCCCTTGAGCCTGGCGAGGAACATGCACTGCTCCCCAACCTGCATCTTTCTGTACAAGCCCCTCTCCTCCGGCATGTAACCTATTTTCTGGACGTCGTCGTCCGTGATAGGGCGGCCCTGGAACAGGACGGTACCGGAATTCGGGATGGTGATCCGGTTTATAATTCTTATGGTCGTGGTCTTTCCCGCCCCGTTAGGTCCGAGCAGACCGAAGATTTTTCCTTCCGGCACGTCAAGACTGACATGGTCGAGCGCCACCTTGGCGCCGAAGGTCTTCGTAATTTCTTTACATTCAATCAATCCCATATCGGATAGTCTAAAGGTTAAGTATCTTTGATACCAGTTCTATGAGCAGTTCGTCCGGAGAGGCTTCGCCCGAAGCTCCACCCTTTCCTTTGTAATCGTATTCTTCGAGCAGGGCCATGACGGAGAGGCACTTGGCGAGGGGATAATTCCTCGCGGCCGTCTCGTACTCCCTGTAGAAGTAGGGGCTCACTCCGAGGACGGCGGCCTTGTCTTTCGGGTCGGGTCTGCCTCCACTCTTTTGGAGAAGGGCATCGTACTTGAGAATCCGGCTGAAATGGTTGTAGAGGGCAGCCACGGCCATTGGCATGGCGAAACGCGGACTAGTCCCTATGCTCGCCGCGATCTTGAGGGCTTTCGGAGCGTTCTTGACGGAAAGCTCCTTGGTCAGCTCGAAAACGGAGTACTGCCTGCTCATACCGAAGTTGGCCTCAACATCCTTGACCTCTATCTTCTTCGTCCCCTCGGGCAGGTTCTTCAGCATCTTGTCCGTTTCCACGGCGATGCGGCTGAGGTCAGTGCCCGCGGCCTCCCCTATGAGCACCGCGGCCTCAGGGTCGATCTGCAGTCCGAGGTCACGGTAATAGGACAGAAGCCAGCGGTCGATTTCATAATCCCTGACCGGCGCGGATTCAAGCACTACTCCGTTCTTGGCGCAGGCCTTGTAGAGGGCCTTGCGCTTGTCCGCCGAGGCCCCGTGCATGACTATCACGAGGACTGTGCAGTCGGAGGGCTGGGCGCAATAGGCGGCGAGACTCTCTAGGCTGCGCATGTTCTGCGCCTCCTTGAGGACTACGAGCCTGCGGTCAGCGAAGGTTGGATAGGTCCGGCACTCTGTGGCCACGGTGTCGGCGTCGGTATCCAGCCCGTAGAAAACGGTCTGGTTGAAGTCCCTTTCCTCATCCGTGAGCGCGTACTTCATGACGGCTTCGCAGGCGCGGTCGGGGTAAAAGGACTCCTCGCCCATCAAGAGGTAGACCGGTGCGAAGATACCCTTCTGGGCATCCTCCACGATCTTCCTACAGAGTCCGTCAGTTTCAGCAAATCCCTTTCCGGCCACCTTTCGATAGTTTTAATCCGGCCTCAAATTTAAGAATAAATCGTTCTCCCTCAAAATAATTCCGAGCCCCGTCGGCTGGCGGTATTTCGCCAACCGATTTTGGGGACGCGGAACAGGCCTCGCGGTCGGCTGGCGAAATACCGCCAACCGATTTTGGGGACGCGGAACAGGCCTCGCGGTCGGCTGGCGAAATACCGCCAGCTCCCTTCGCAAACACTACGCGTCAGTTTCTGGCGGCCTGCGGAGCACCCAGATTCACCACGGTGCCGATAGTCTTGGGCAGCTGCTCGGCGGAAGAATCCTTCCCCGTGACGCTGGAGGCAAGTTTGTCGAATTCCCCTTCCTGAAGCATCTTGCAATTGCCGTCAAACTTGGCTCCGAGTTCTACGACAAGACGCTTGACATGGAGGTCGCCGTTAATCACGCAGCCTTCCTTGAGGCTGAGAGCGTCCTTCACATAGAGGCTGCCCGTCATCTTGCCCCATAGATCCACGTTGTCGCAGATTATGTCGCCGCTGATGAGGGCCTTGTCACCGATGACCACGCGGCCCTTCGAAAAAATCTTACCCTCGAAGGTTCCGTCGATCCTGATGTCATTCTGCGAAGAGATTTCTCCCTTCAATACGGTCCCGGATGAAATCCTGCTGACCTCGTTGACGTTGCTTGTCGATTCCACTTTGCTGTTGTTATTCATGGTGTACTGAAAATTCGCCAGGCTCCCCAGAGTCCGTCGTCAGAGACTCTCCGTCTCAGAACAGCCCTAATTCATAAATCTGCCGTGGCAGTTCTTGAACTTCTTCCCGGATCCGCAAGGGCAGAGGTCATTACGGCCTACATTCTTGTAGATATTCTGGGCCGGTCCCTTCTGCGCTGGAGAAGCCCCGTTGGTGGAAAGCTGCTGATGCTCGGCACGCATCTGGCTCATGACATCATCAGGCTTTCTCTGCGGCCTCGGAGCAGGAGCCTCCGCCGGGTCCCTCAGCGGGATGAAGGCCCTGAAGAGGAAGGAGAGGACATCCTTGTTGAGACTCTCCAGCATTGATGCGAAGAGATTGTAGCTCTCGAGTTTGTAGACTACGAGAGGGTCCTTCTGCTCATAGGCTGCGTTCTGCACGCTCTGACGAAGGTCGTCCATATCGCGCAAGTGCTGCTTCCAATGTTCGTCAATCTGCCAGAGGACGATGATCTTGCTCAGTCCCTTCGCCAGCTCCTTGCCCTCGGATTCATATGCTTTCTGAAGGTCATAAGAAATTCTCAGAGCCTTGCGGCCGTCGGAAACCGGGATGGCGATCATCTTGTAAAGGTTGCTCTGCTTCTCATAGACGTCCTTGAGTACAGGCCAGGCCTTGTCTATCATGGCCTGCATACGCCTGTGGTAGGTCTCCTGCATATGGGTGTAAAGCTTGTCGGCGATTTCATCAGGCTTTGCGGAAGAGTACCACTCCTCGTCGAAGCCCGGATCTATGGAAAGCTGGGCCATGATGTAGTCGGAGAAGTCCTTAAAGGAAAAGCCCTGAGTCTTGTCTACGATGACGCTCGCCGTATCTACCATCATATTCATGATGTCGATTTCGATTCTCTCTCCAGAGAGGGCGTTGCGGCGACGGGCGTAGATGGCCTCACGCTGATAGTTCATGACGTCGTCATATTCCAGAAGTCTCTTTCGGATGCCGAAGTTATTCTCCTCAACCTTTCTCTGGGCCTTCTCGATACTCTTCGAAAGCATAGGGCTCTCAAGAGCCTCGTCATCCTTCATGCCGAGTCTGTCAACGATGGAGGCTATCCTTTCGGAGCCGAAGAGCCTCATCAGCTTGTCTTCGAGCGACACGTAGAAGGTAGAGGAACCAGGATCGCCCTGACGTCCGGCACGGCCTCGCAGCTGACGGTCGACACGTCTGGAATCATGGCGCTCTGTTCCGATGATGGCAAGTCCGCCCGCGGCACGCACCTCCGGCGAAAGCTTGATATCGGTTCCACGGCCGGCCATATTGGTCGCGATGGTCACGGTGCTGGTCTGTCCGGCTTGAGCGACGATTTCCGCCTCCCTGGCGAACTGCTTGGCATTCAGGACGTTGTGCTTGATTCCGCGGAGAGTGAGCATCTTGCTCAGGAGCTCGGAAGTCTCAACGTCGGTGGTACCCACGAGCACCGGCCTTCCGGCCTCCTTGAGCCTTACAATCTCGTTGATGACAGCCGCGTACTTGGCCTTCTTAGTCTTATATATAAGGTCATCGTTATCCTTCCTGATGACAGGCCTGTTGGTAGGAATCTCCACCACGTCAAGCTTGTAGATGCTCCAGAACTCGCCCGCCTCGGTAGATGCCGTACCGGTCATACCTGCAAGTTTGTGGTACATCCTGAAATAGTTCTGCAGGGTCACGGTGGCGAAGGTCTGGGTGGCGGCCTCGACCTTCACATTCTCCTTGGCCTCGACCGCCTGATGGAGACCGTCGCTCCAGCGGCGTCCCTCCATGATACGTCCCGTCTGCTCATCCACAATCTTGACCTGGCCGTCCACTATGATGTAATCCACATCTTTCGTGAACATGGCGTAGGCCTTAAGAAGCTGGATGACGGTATGGACCCTCTCACTCTTGAGAGCATAATCCTCCATGACCCTATCCTTTGCGTCCTGCTTCTCCATGGCGTTTTTGGTCGTGTCCTTCTCGATGTCGGCGACAATGCTTCCCACGTCCGGAAGGACGAAAAAGTCAGGATTGGAGACCTTCGAAGCCAGGTAATCATGGCCCTTATCCGTCATATCGACAGAATGTTGCTGCTCGTTTATGACGAAGTAGAGCGGATCCGTGACCTCAGGCATCTGCCTTTCGTTGTCCTGCATGTAGAAATTCTCCGCTTTCTGGAAAATCTGCTTGATACCAGGCTCCGACATGTACTTGATGAGCGGCTCATACTTAGGAAGGCCCCTCTGAGCACGGAGCAGGAGCTTGCCTCCGTTGGTCTCGTCTCCTGCTGAAATCGCCTTTTTCGCATCGTTCAGCGTCTGGGTGACGAGCTTCCTCTGGAGATCGTAGAGCGACTCCACGAAAGGCCTGAATTCCAGGTACTGGGCGTCGTCATCAGCCTTTGCCACAGCTCCCGAAATGATGAGCGGTGTCCTCGCGTCGTCAATGAGGACCGAGTCGACCTCATCCACGATGGCGAAATGATGCTTTCTCTGCACCAAATCGTCCATGCTCGTGGCCATATTGTCCCTCAGATAGTCGAATCCGAACTCGCTGTTTGTTCCGAAAGTGATGTCGCAATCGTAAGCATTCTTCCTGCCTCTGCTGTTAGGTTCATGTTTGTCGATGCAGTCGACAGAGAGCCCGTTAAACATATAGAGAGGTCCCATCCATTCCGAGTCACGCTTTGCGAGGTAGTCATTGACCGTGACCATGTGGACGCCCTTGCCGGCAAGCGCATTGAGGAATACAGGCAAGGTGGCCACGAGGGTCTTGCCTTCTCCCGTCGCCATTTCGGCGATCTTGCCCTGGTGGAGGACGATGCCTCCAATCAACTGAACGTCATAATGGACCATGTCCCATTTGATGTCGTTGCCTCCGGCCATCCAATGGTTCTTCCATATGGCCTTGTCTCCTTCGATGCTCACGAAGTCGCGGCCCTCGCCGGCGAGCTTTCTGTCGAAGTCGCTCGCGGTGACTTCCACAGTGTCGGAGCCTGCGAAACGGCGGGCTGTTGACTTCATGATAGCGAAGGCCTCAGGCAGAATCTCATCAAGTTTCTTCTCAATGGCCTCATCCTCCTCTTTCACGAGTTTGTCCGACTCCGTGGCAAGGGACTCCTTCTCCTTGACCGGGGTATCATTACCCTCAAGCTTCTGCTTGATTTCTTCGATGCGCTTCTCGAAAGGGGCTTCAACCTCTTTCAGAGCCTCCCTCAGACGGGCCGTATGCTCCCTGAGCTCATCGTTCGACAGAGTGTCGATTGTCTTGTACGCTTCCAGCACCTTGTCAAGGATCGGCCTGAGGGCCTTCATATCCTTCTCGGACTTAGTGCCGAAAACTTTCTTTATCGCATTTACTACAAATCCCATAGTTGATTGATTTTCAAATTAAAAGTCGTCCCGCGGCCATCACTTCCCTCCCAACGGTCAGCCGCCGCCCCCGCTTTGTCTTCCGCTTCGTCCGTACCCGTCTTCCACTTCGTCTTCTGCCTCGTCCGTACCCGTCTTCCACTTCGTCTTCTGTTTCGTCCGGCCACCGTTTTCTGCCGATCTTGCAATCTCATTTCCACGGCCGGCCACCGAAAACAACAATCCTACAAATATAAACAATTACCTAATTCCGACAAAATTCCACTGCCTCAACTTCTTTCCCGTCTTCTCCATAACAAAAATTCAGCCACCTCCTCAAACCTTCCGCTCCCGTCACACTGACCACCTCTCAATCCGCCATCTGACACCATAGCCCTGCCGAATTGTCAGTCTCTCCATCCTTTTTCCCATCCGCACCGCTAAAAAAAATCGGGTGGCGGTATTTCGCCAGCCGATTCCGCGTCCCCGTCGGGTGGCGGTATTTCGCCAGCCGATTCCGCGTCCCCGTCGGGTGGCGGTATTTCGCCAGCCGACCTCGGGGCGGCCAAACCGCAATAAAAACCGCCATGAACCTAAGCCCACGGCGGAAATCAAAATCTTGACGAAGTCGTCAGTGCTGTCTATTCTTCCTTCAAATCTACATCAGGATCTGACATCTCCTCTGCTTGATAGCTCTGATGCGGACCACGATAGGAGCCGCGCTCCGGCCTGTCATCGAGCTCCCGCTCAACCATCTTGCCGGCCTGGATCCTGTCATAAGCAACACGGTTGCGATAAATATCTATGGCCGCGAAGATAGACGAAATCATGGAATGAGGGTCGCTCTCGTCCCTACCGGCCTTCTCGAAGGCCGTTCCATGGTCCGGAGAAGTGCGCACTACAGGAAGTCCCGCCGTGAAATTGACACCGTCCGCAAAAGAAATAGTCTTGAAAGGTGCAAGTCCCTGGTCATGATACATAGCCAAAGTCGCATCGAAGCGGGAATAGTTTCCGAGCCCGAAGAAACCGTCCGGAGAATATGGGCCGAAGGCATTGATGCCCTCCTCCTGGGCAGCTTTGACCGCCGGGATAATGACTTCTTGTTCCTCTTTCCCCAGAAGACCTCCGTCACCGCAATGAGGGTTCAGACCCAGCACGGCTATCTTAGGATCATCAACGCAGAAATCTCTCTGAAGAGAAGACTTCATGAGCCTGAGTTTTGAAAGAATTTTCTCCTTAGTGATCGCAGCAGGCACATCACGGATCGGGATATGCTGGGTCACAAGAGCGATACGCATCCTGTCTGACACCATGAACATGAGAACATCCTTGGCCCCGAAAGCCTTCTGGAGAAATTCCGTATGTCCCGTGAATCCGAAACCGACCTTGTCCATGCTCTGCTTGTTTATCGGAGCAGTGACAAGCACATCCACCAAGCCATCTTTCAGGTCCTTGACTGCCGTCTCCAGAGACGTGATTGCGTCCTTTGCCGCATCCTCGCTTGCCTGTCCAGGCTCAACGACAACCGTGTCTGGAATACAATTGACGATGTTGATCTTATGGAACTTGGCATCCTTGGCTGAATTGATCGAGTACACGTCCATAGGGTCAAGGTTATGGATCAGCTTTCTGTAGAAGCCGAATATCTTGGAAGAGCCGTAGACTACCGGAGTGAAAGAATCGAGTATGCGGGCATCAGCCAAAGCCTTTATTATGACTTCATAACCTATTCCATTCTCGTCGCCCTGGGTGATTCCTACGGTTAATTTATTGTTTATCATATTGTTACAAAATTAAATATCTGTTCATTCCGCAATCGGGTCCATCCCGTACTCGGACCCTTCAAGCACATGGCCTCATCCCGCACTCGTACCCTTCAAGCACATGGCCTCATTCAGCATCCTGGGTCATTCCGAGGTCTCATAACCCTCGTCGAGCGGCAGCTGCTCTCCTCTCGAAAAAGCTCCTGCCCCGGCATCCACGGCCATACGATCACAGCGCTCATTCTCAGGATGGCCGGCATGACCTTTAAGCCAATGGAAAGTCACCTCATGCCTGCCCCACACAGCAAGAAAGCGTTTCCACAAGTCCACGTTCTTCTTGTTCTTAAAGCCCGTGGCCTGCCAGTTCCGGAGCCAGCCCTCATTGACAGCCTTTACCACATAACTCGAATCGCTCCAAACCTCAACCCTGGCATGAGTCCACTTTATCGCTTCCAAGCCCATGATAACTCCTAAGAGTTCCATTCTGTTATTGGTCGTTTTGATGAAACCTCCGCTCATCTCTTTACGAAGCTTGCCACAAACCAAAATCGCGGCCCAGCCTCCAGGGCCAGGGTTCCCGCTCGCCGCTCCGTCTGTAAAAAGATAAATCGGGCGCTGGCTCTTCCCCTCGGAAGACAGCCCGGCACTCACCACATTATTCTTGTCAGCAGAATCCATTCTTGTCTTTCCAGCAACTTCCCTCTTGGCTAATCGCCCCTCCGCCTCTTTCATCCATCACCTCTCCAGCACATTCTTTTCCCTCCGGTAAGCCATTAAGTGCAAATTTACAAAAAAACACTATCATCAACTACGACCTCCACCATTAATAAACTCTCCCAAAAAGTGGACCGCGCCCCAGAAGTTGGACATAAAAAACAGATTTATGCCAACTAGCAAATCAACAATTCCAGAGCGCTATCGGGCGGTCATGGAGTACCGGCAAGGAGTGCCTCCTTATCGCATTGAGAAGGAGCTGCGTATCAGTCATGGCGCCATCATGAAACTGGTCCGCAGGTACGAGCTGTACGGGATGGATGGTCTTTTTGACGTTAAGCCAATCTACATCCCGTCAGAGATAAAGATACGAGCCGTGACCGAGGGCCGGGGACCGGACCTAGCCGCCCGCGGCCCGCCCGGCTTATTTCAGGTCAAAGGTGGCTTTTAGAGGTAGGTTGTCGGAGGAGTCGCCGATGAGGGCGGTGAAGGTGCCGGGCTCGGCCTTCCATGCGGAGGTTTTGGTGTCCCAGAAGCTTAGGGCGCGTTTGTCTATGGTGATTTTGACGTTGGCGGATTGACCGGCTTTGAGGAAGACCCTCGCGAAACCCTTGAGTTCCTTATACGGACGGTCAACGGAGGCTTCGTTGTCATGAATATAAAGCTGGACAACCTCAGCACCATCGCATGAACCAGTATTCTTCACTCCGACCGTAAAAGTCATCGCCCCGTCCTTCGTAGACTTGGAAGAAAGCTTCACACCAGTAAATTCAAAGGTCGTGTAGCTGAGACCGTGTCCGAAGGCGAAGGTTGGAGTGATGGACTCTTTGTCCTCATATCTGTAGCCGACATATATGCCTTCCTTGTACTCCTCGTCAACTTTCGGAGCCTCGTAACCGCCAGCAAGAGAGGTAGTTCCATTCGCCTTGCCCGGGTAAGCCCCGAGAGCATGAGCTCCGCAGTCCTCCAGACGAGCATACCATGTGAAAGGCAGTTTGCCCGAAGGATTAACCTTGCCGGTGAGTACGTCGGCTATTACGTTGCCGGCCTCAGAACCGAGGTACCAAGCCTGGATCATGGCCGGAATCTTGCCGATGAAAGGGAGTTCGACAGGGTTGCCGGAGATGTTGACAAAGATGATCTTCGGATTAGCCGCCGCCAGGGCCTCTATGAGTTCGCTCTGGCCGTAAGGGAGGGCGTAGTCGGTACGATCATAACTCTCGTCATCCTGATGAGGGGCCTTGTTGAGCCCTCCGACAACGATGACATAGTCGGCCTTGGAAGCCTTGGAGACGGCCTCGGAGATAAGGGTGGAAGCAGGTCTGGGGTCATAGAGTTTCTGCTTGGCTACCACTCCGTTGTACTCGCCGGTAGTATCGCCGACATAGCCGCGGGCATAGTCGACGCTCATTTTGCCTTCGAGAGCGGCTTTGATGCCTTCGATAGGGAGTACCTCATTCTGAACTTTCAAGGAGCTTGAGCCACCGCCGACGGTCATCATCTTGATGGCATTTTCTCCTACGACAAGGATTTTTCCTCCTTTTGAAGGATCGAGAGGTAGGATGTTTCCCTCATTTTTCAGAAGGACGACACCTTCGGAGCCGATTTTTCTCGCGGCTGAATAATGCTCTTCCGAATTCATGGAGCCGGTATTCGGCCGATTGCGGACGTCGGTTCTGAACATGACCCTGAGCACCCTGCGCGCCTTTTCGTCCAAAGTGGAGATGTCATATTTGCCTTCTTCAATTCCTTTTTCATAGGCATCTGCTAGGAAATATGAGTCATAGGCATTCTGCGAACCATTGTTAAGGCCGTTTGTCCATGAACCAAATTCCATGTCGAGTCCTCCTTTGACTGCCTGCTCCGTGTCATGGGTTCCGCCCCAGTCGGAGATATAGACTCCGTCGAAGCCCCATTCTTTCTTCAGGATCTGGTTGGTGAGGACCTCATTATAACAATTATGCTGATTCTTGTAGAGATTATAGGCTCCCATCACACCCCAGGCGCCGCCTTCCTTGACGGCCATCTCAAAGGCGGGGAGATAGATTTCACGAAGGGTTCTGTCATCGACTATCACGTTGGTGGTAAAGCGGTTATCCTCATTATTATTGAGGGCGAAATGCTTCACGCAGACCGCGACCCCGTTGTTTTGGAGGCCGCGGACATAGTTGACGGCCATTTTCCCAGCGAGGAAGGGATCTTCGCTCATGTATTCGAAATTCCGTCCGCCGAAAGGAGTACGGATGATGTTGACGCCGGGACCGAGAATCATGTTCTTGCCTCGATAATTGGCCTCTTCGCCGAGGCTCTTTCCGTAGAGGGTGGCGAGATCTACGTCCCATGAGGCGGCGAGGGCGGTCAAGGCCGGGAAGGCTATGCAGGAGTCATTGGTCTGTCCGGCCTGCTCCCATTCATCCCAGAGGACATCCGGTCTAACGCCCATAGGGCCGTCATCGGTCCAGAATTCAGGGATGCCGAGGCGGGGAACGCCGGCGGAGGAAAATTTACTCTGGGCGTGGATTATGTCTATTTTCTCTGCCGTAGTCATGCGGGCGAGTGCATCTTCTACGCGAGCTTCTACCTTCTTGTCGGGGTCGAGGTAGACTGGCAGCTTTGAGGTGGAGGACTTAGTACCGCCGCCGGAGCATGCTTGGAGTCCGAGGCTGGCTACGATGGCGGCCGTAAGGGCGAGTATCGATTTATTCATTTT
Organism: Bacteroidales bacterium UBA7258; assembly: GCA_002472565.1. Classification (GTDB taxonomy): domain Bacteria; phylum Bacteroidota; class Bacteroidia; order Bacteroidales; family UBA932; genus Cryptobacteroides. The sequence goes on from DKSK01000027.1 coordinate 34,216, forward strand.
CTATATAGTTTAGGTTTTAGCGGAAATATTTGTCTAGTGTCTGTCCGGGGACGGAGACATTTTATCCAGCCTCAGGATGGAATCGCAGTAATCGGCAATTCTTTCATGATGCGTAATGAAAATCATGGTCTTATCCTTGTTTCCTCCAGTAAGGTTCTCCATGAGAGTGGTTTCTGTCTGGGGATCGAGCGAAGAACTGAACTCGTCAAGCAGCATGATCTTTCCGGGGCGGAGCAGGCCGCGGGCGATGGCGATTCTCTGTGCCTGGCCTTCACTGAGTCCGGCTCCGGCTTCTCCGCAGACCGTATCCAAGCCGTCCGGGAGTTCACGGACGAAGCCGGCGGCCGCAGTGTCAAGTGCGTTCCACATCTTCTCTTCCGAGGCGGCCGGGTCGCCCATCTGGAGATTTTCCCTGATGGTGCCGCTGAAAAGGGAGTTGCCCTGAGGAACGTAGACAAAGTTGATTCTCGTGGCCGGGGATGTCTCTGCCAAAGGGGACACCTCAGCCTTCATCGAACGTTCATAGAGCCAGATATGGCCGGAGTCCGGCCTGAGCAGAGCGAGCATCAGCCTGATAAGAGTGCTCTTTCCAACCCCGGTCTCCCCTGCCACGGCGGTACGGGATCCGGGCTTGAAATCCCAGGAGAAGTCGCGGAAAATATCTTCCTCGCCGTCAGGATAACGGAAGGTCAGGTGGTCCACGGAGATTCCCAGAGGCCCATCGAGGACCTGCGGCTCGCCTCTTTCCTCCTTCGGGGCAGACTCCAATTCACGCAGTCTGTCTGCCGATGTTGTCGCGGAAACGAAGGACGGGAGCTGTTCGGAAAGCCTTCGGATCGGGCCCTGAATCTGGCCGGCAAGCTGGAGGAAGGCAGTCATGAGGCCGTAGGTCAGCGTTCCCCGGGATATACCGAAGACGCCCCAGATGAAGGCTATCAGATAACCGGCCATGAAGGCGGAACTCAATATGACACGGGCGAAGACTGAGAAACCCGTTCGCTTTACGATTTTTCCGTATTCATCGTTCTGGAGGAAGGAGAGCTGGCCTTCAACGAAGTCTGCCTTGTCCATGGTTTGTATAACTGTCTTGTGCTGCAGGCTTTCCTGAAGATGGCTCTGAATTTGGCTCTCCCTCTCCTTGATGCCCTTGTTCATGCCGCGCATGGTGCGATAGAAATATTTCGCGAAAAAGAAGAGTGGCGGCACCACTATGATGATCACGACCGCGAGGCTGAGATTGAGGGAGGCGAGGAAGATGAAGGCCGCCCCGAGCTGGACGAGGGTGACGATAAAGTTCGGGAATTCGTGGCAGGCGAGGGAAACGATGGCATCGGAATCGGTCATGACCCTGTTGAGGCTGTCTCCTGTATGAATCTTGTCCTTGCCCTGCCATTGGCTCTGAAGAAGGCTGGAGAAGAGTCTGCCTCGCAGGATAAAGGTCAGTTTGGCGGAGGCGAGGCTTGCAAGCCTGGAGTTCCACGCCCCGACGGTCATTCGCATAAGGGAGACGAGGACGAGCGCGGCGCAGGCCCAGACCAGAGGCTCGGAAAGGCCCTCGATGGAGGCGTCGCCGCTCGCAAGGTCGACGGCCAGTTTGCCTGTCCAGATGAAGATCAGGTTCATGGCGACGACCAGGCAGCCGAAGATTACGTTCATGACCATGAGGCCATGGACGCCTTCGGACGTTTTCCAGAACCAGCGTATGTAGGCGGCGATTTTCTTCATCGGGCCGAATATATCTCAGGGCCGGCTGGGCAGTCTGCTTTCGGGAAAATGGCCGTAGCTATGGTCAGCTTTCGGGACATGCAGGAGCATATTGTCAGCATTCGGGAAGGGTCAGCATTCGGGGAGGGTCAGTCTTCAAGCAGGCCGATTTCCTTCCATCTGGCCGCGATGACTGCGGCATCATGGCCGGCAGTAGCGTCATCGATGCCGTACTCCCCTTTGAGAAGATCCGCAAGATTCTCCACCGTGAACTCTTTTCCCTCCACTCTCTTCCATAGGAAGGCGGCTGAATCATTGAGTTTCACCATCTTCGTATAATTGGCCTTGTCGAGGCCCTCTCCACTCACAAGGTTCAGTCCCATGACCGTTCTCATGACGAAGCCAGTCTTAATCTTCATTTCTATCGGTTTGTTTTAATGTCTCTTTCAATCCCGCAGCCGGGGCCCGGCATGAGCCTCAGTCCTCTGCTCCCTCAGAATCCAAAGGTTCCACGGCAGCCTTTTCCAGACGGCAAGCAGAAGACGCCTCGCAGGCTTCAAGCTCTGCCAGAGCCTGAAACGGCGCAGCTCCCGATCCGAACAAGGGTCCACCCTTACTTTTCCGTCACGAAGCACCGCCATCACCTTGCCTGCCACATCCTCCCGCCTCACATCCTCCACTCCTCTCAAATTCCCGTCACCGGAGGCAAGAATACGCTCACCATCCACGGAGATCACCCTGTGCAGAACCCACCTTCCCCGCCAGCGGTAAAGGGCAATGTCTCCGGCACGAAGATCTCCCTCCGGCCTTTCAAGTTCAACCAAGTCCCGTCCTCCCCGAAGGAAAGGAAGCATGCTGTAGCCTTTGAGAGGTATCGTCACCTTCTTTCCCTCCGCGAGGGCCTGCGTGACCCCGGCGAAAAAAATCTCATTGTCAATCACCAACTTCTCCATATTCACACTCATCTCACGAAGCCTCTCGCATTCCATATCCACATTTGGGCATGGAAAGTTACGAATTAATCCTGGAAATTCCGATATTTGCCAAAAGAAAGCACTATATATGTTTCTCCCAGACCTGGACACCGACATAAAATTCATGAAAGGCGTGGGGGAGAAACGCGCCGCCGCTCTGGCCTCGGAACTTGACGTCCACACGGTTGGAGACCTCATCCGCACCTACCCTTTCCGTTATATAGACAGGAGTGGCTTCCAGAATATCGGAGACCTTATCCCTTCGGACACATCCTTCATCCAGCTGAAGGCTACCGTCATCCAGACCAGTCTCTTGTCCAAAAGCGGAGGCGTGGTCTGCGAGAAGGACGGTTCAACGCCGGGGCCGGACTCCAAGACGATAGCTTTCAACGCCGCCAGGAGGCTAAGCTGCCTTGTCTCGGACGGGACCGGCACCATGGAGCTTGTCTTCTTCAGAGGTATACGCTACACCTGGACCCAGCTTGAGCCAGGGAGGACCTTCATCTTCTTCGGAAAGCCGAACATCTTCAACGGCAGGATGAACATGGTCCATCCTGAAATCGACAAGGCTGATTCGGCCCTGGCGGGAGGTGTCATGACTGGAGTCTACCCCTCGACAGACAAGCTGAAAAATTCCGGCATCACCGGCAAGGTCATGAATACGCTGATGCACACGGCTTTGGACAATTGTCTGGACCGGATGCAGGAGACTCTGCCAGAATACATCCTCAAGGAGAAGGGGCTTGTCGGGCTTCGCTACGCCATCCGTAACATCCACTTCCCGAGCGACCAATATGCCCTCGAAAAGGCCACCTACCGCCTAAAGTTCGAGGAACTTTTCCTCCTCCAGCTCTCGCTTCTGAAACAGAAATTTATCAAAAGCCGCTCTTCCAGGGGGATAGTGATGCCCAAGGTGGGTGCCGCCTTCAACAAGTGCTACGAGTCCCTTCCTTACGAGCTGACCGGAGCACAGAAGCGTGTCATAAAAGAGATAAGGGCAGACCTCGTCAGCGGGCGCCAGATGAACCGTCTACTTCAGGGAGACGTCGGTTCGGGCAAGACGATGGTCGCGGTTCTTGCCTCCCTCATCGCCATCGGGAACGGCTTCCAGGCCTGCATCATGGCTCCGACAGAAGTCCTCGCACAGCAACATTTCGCCAATATTTCGAAATATCTCGTTCCTACGGGGGTCAAGGTCGCCCTGCTGACAGGCAGCACCAGGCAGAAAGACAGAAAAGAGATCCATGAAGGGCTGGAGGACGGTTCCATCGGAATCATCGTCGGCACCCATGCCCTTATCGAGGACACGGTGAAGTTCCGCAACCTCGGTCTTGCGGTCATCGATGAGCAGCACCGCTTCGGAGTTGACCAGAGGGCGAAGCTATGGGGCAAGACAAACAACGGCATTCCGCCTCATGTCCTCGTGATGACGGCCACGCCTATTCCGCGCACCCTCGCCATGACCCTCTACGGCGACCTCGACGTGTCCGTGATAGACGAGATGCCGCCTGGACGCAAGCCTGTGGTCACCATGCAGATAACTGATTCGCGCAGGCCCGCGCTGAACCGCTTCATGAGGGACCAGATCGCCCTCGGCAGGCAGGTTTTCGTGGTCTATCCCCTGATTTTCGAGAGCCAGGAACTCGACTACAAGAATCTTGAACAGGGCTACGAAAACATTGTCCGCGACTTCCCTTTCCCGCCATACAAGGTCGCCATAGTCCACGGCCAGCAGACCAATGATGTGAAGAATTTCAACATGAAGGCTTTCGCCGAAGGACGTGCCGACATTCTTGTCTCTACGACGGTTATCGAAGTTGGGGTTGACGTTCCGAACGCTACGGTCATGGTCATAGAGAGTGCAGAGCGATTCGGCCTGAGCCAGCTCCATCAGCTGAGGGGCCGTGTGGGCAGGGGCCAGGACAAGTCCTATTGCATCCTTGTCCATGGAGACAAGATGTCCAAGGAGAGCAGGAAGCGTCTTGAACTGCTCTGCCAGACCGACAACGGTTTCGAGCTGGCCGAAGAGGATATGAAGATGAGGGGTCCGGGAGACCTCGAAGGGACCCAGCAGAGCGGTCTGCCAATAAATCTGAGTATCGCTTCCTTGGCTAAGGATGGAAGAATCCTCCAGGAGGCTCATGACTATGCCGAAGCTGTACTGAGCCGAGACGAATTTCTCCAGGGCCCGGAGAACCGTCTGCTGGTCTCGGCGCTGAGGAACCAGAAATTCCAGAAGATTGACTATAGCAAGATAAGCTGAGCGATGGTTACTGAGATCTTGAACAAGTGGATTTTTCTCGTGAACACGATTTCGTCGGCCAGCCCCGAGGGCATCGACTTTCCCAGCCTGGACGCGAAATGGGAGTCCAGGTTCGGCTGCCGTCTTCCCAAGAGGTCCTTCTACAATATGAGGGACAGCATCGCCGAAATCACCGGGATAGAGATAAGATGCAACCGCAGCACCAATCTCTTCTTCATTTCTCCGGAAGACCTTGACTCGAGGGGCAAGGCGGCATGGATGATAAACGCCTTCTCCATAGGCCAGCTCCAGGAACTCAAGAAAGGCAGCCTAAGCGGAAGAATCGTCGTTGCCGAGGTGCCTTCCGGCCAGACCTGGCTTATGACGATTGTCCGGGCCATGGAAGAGAATCGGAAAATCTGCTTCACCTATAAGAAATACGGGTCAGCGGAAGCCGAGACAAGGCATCTCAAGCCTTACGGGGTCATGGAGGACAAGAGAAGATGGTACGTGGTCGGCTATTCAGAAGAAAGGCAGGAGATAAGGACATATTCGCTGGATAGGATCATGAGTCTGGAAATCATGGACTCGAATTTCAAGATGCCTGCCGGCTTCTCGCTTGAGGAGAAGATGGCCTCCACCTACGGGGCGTATTTTCCTCCCAAGCAAGGGAAGCCTGAAACCATAATCTTCCGTTGCACCGACAAAGAGGGCATGTACCTGAGAGACTTGCCTTTCCCGAGGCAGAAGATCCTAGATGGCGACAGCCGGGGAACGGCCGAAATGCCCGTAGTCGTCCAGGTCAAGGTCTATCCTTCATATGACTTCTATCAGGCCCTTATGGCCTTGGGCTCCCAAATAGAGGTGCTCTCCCCTGAGAGAGTGCGTTCCGACCTGGCGTCGAAGCTGGCCGATGCCACAAAACTATATGAAAACCAAAACACAGATATATAATGAAAATCCATTATTTTGCCATGGCCATGGCCGTGGCGCTTTCGACAATGAGCTGTAGCCAAAAAGAGGCCGGGCCGGCCTACATCGGCCCTTCAGAAATCAAAATTGAGGACGGCCTGATGAGCCCTGAGGCGCTTCTAAGCCTGGGACGTCTGTCAGACCCTGTCCTTTCCCCTGACGGGAAAAGCATCCTCTACGGAGTTTCCTACACGTCCATCGAAGAGAACCGGACCTGCAGAAATCTCTTCCTCATTGGGACTGACGGTTCCGGAAAGGTACAACTTACCAAAGAGGGCAGAAGCATCTCCAACGCGAGATTCTCCCCCGACGGAAAATACATCTTCTACGTCCAGGGCGGCCAGATCTGGAAGGCTCCCTTCAATGGAAAGAGCCTCGGGAAACCTCAGCAGGTGACAGAGATAAAGGCCGGAGTGAGTGAATTCAGGCTGAGTCCGGACGGGAAATGGCTTCTCTACTCTTCCACGGTACCAGGCGCGGTCAAGACTCCTAAGGATTCCGACCCTAAGCTCGACAAAGCCCAGGCCTACGTAGTTGACGACCTGATGTACCGCCATTGGGACCATTGGACAACCGAGCGCCCGCAGGTCTTCCTCTCCCCTCTCGAGGGAGGAATGATTAAGGATTCCGTTTCCGCCATGATCAACATCCTCGGCGAGGGAGCCGGAAAATACGAGCTCCCTTTGGAGCCTTCAAGCGGCATGGAACAGCTGAACTGGAGTCCTGACGGGAAATATGTCGCCTACTCCTGCAAGAAGGTTTCTTCCGGGAAGGAATACGCCTTCTCCACTGACACAGAAATCTATTTCTACAACGTCGCTACGGGAGCCACCACCATGATTCCTATGGGCGGGGGCTATGACACCGACCCTATTTTCAGTCCTGACGGCTCGAAAATCGCGTGGATCAGCATGGCCCGCAATGGTTATGAGGCCGACAAGACGCGGCTGTTCGTGGCGGATTTTGTTGACGGCGCTGTTTCCGGAATCAGGGAGCTGACCTCCGCCTTCAAGTACAACGCGACCAATCCGGTGTGGAGCGCCGACTCCAAGAGTCTCTATTTCTGCGCCCTTACAGAAGGTCTGGGAGCGCTCTATAAGGTTCCGGCGGACACGTCGGCCCAGCCGGCGAGACTTACCCCGGAAGACGCATGGTATGACTTCGGCGGAATCTTCGGCTTCTCCGGAGACCTTCTGCTCGCATCCTACGCCTCCATGGAATTCCCTACCGAACTCGTGGCTGTCAACGAAAAAGACGGTGGCTTCACCCAGCTCTCCCATGAAAATGACCACATCCTCAGCCAGCTCAAGCCTTACAAGACCGAAGCGAAATGGCTCGAGACCGTGGACGGCAAGGAGATGCTGACATGGATTCTTTATCCGCCTCAGTTCGACTCGACCAAGGTCTACCCTGCCATCGAAATCTTCCTGGGCGGGCCTCAGGGTACGCTGAGCCAGGAGTGGAGCTACCGCTGGAACTACCGCCTCATGTGCAACCAAGGCTACATTGTGGTGCTCCCTAACAGGCGCGGCACTACCGCCTTCGGTCAGGACTGGTGCGAGGAGATTTCCGGCGACTACATCGGCCTCAACATGCAGGACTACCTCACCGCCGGAAAATATATTAAATCAAAGCCTTACGTCGGCAAGCTCGCCGGCTGCGGAGCCTCTTACGGCGGATACAGCGTCTACTATATGGCCGGAATCCACGGCGACACCTATGACTGCTTCATCGCCCACGCCGGCATCTTCGACGAGAAGTACATGTACGGCGAGACCGAGGAGCTCTGGTTCCCGAACTGGGACAACGGAGGTCTCACGGAGTATGCCTATACTCCTGGCGAGGTGGGGCCTCACGGCGACGGAAAGACCTTCGGCGGAATGCAGCAGGCAGGTTCTCCATGGAGCGATGCGCCAAAAGCCCGCAGGCACTACGCCAATTCTCCTGACATGAACGTCACCAAATGGCACACCCCTATTCTCTGCATCCATGGCATGATGGACTTCCGCATTCCTTATGACCAGGGCATGGAGGCATTCAACGCCGCCCAGATGATGGGTGTTCCTTCGAAGCTGGTAGTCTTCCCGGAAGAAAACCACTGGATAATCCAGCCGCAGAACGCGCTCTTCTGGCACCGCACCTATTTCGACTGGCTTGACCGCTGGTGCAAGTAGCCTATGGGGCAGATCTTAAATTCACGAATCATCCGCCATGCCGAAATCTCCGACATGGCGGAGATTTTATCCGTCTTTGACGCCGCGCGCAGAATCATGCGTGCCTCAGGGAATCTGCACCAGTGGAGCGAGGGCTACCCTTCCTCCGAAGCCGTCCTCAGCGACATCGCCCGCGGCGGCGCCTACCTTGTCTGCCCGTCGGGTGGCGGTATTTCGCCAGCCGATTCTGCCCCGCGGTCGGGTGGCGGTATTTCGCCAGCCGATTCTGCCCCGCGGTCGGGTGGCGGTATCTCACCAGCCGATTCTGCCCCGCGGTCGGGTGGCGGTATTTCGCCAGCCGATCACAGGCAGGTCGAAGCCTACTTCGCCATGCTCCCCTCCCCGGAACCGACCTACGACAAAATCTACGACGGCGCCTGGCTCGACGACAGCCTCCCCTACCATGTCATCCACCGCATTGCAAGCTACCCAGACAGCCACGGCATATTCAGAGACATAATCCGCTTCGCCTCAGCCATGGATTCCAATCTCCGCATCGACACACATGCCGACAACCACATCATGCAACATCTTATCATGGAATACGGCTTCTCCTACTGTGGGGTGATTTACCTGGCGGACGGCTCCCCCCGCCTCGCCTACCAGCGCCTCAGCTCCGGCGGGCAGACAACCATCGGGCAGGCCTCCGCCCGGAAAGGGTGAAAGCCGCCCGTACGTCTCTTCATCGCCGGCCCGCCGGCCGCGACTACGCAGATTTCCGTGTTTTTCTTGTAACAAAAGCAGGAGGTCTGCGTTATTATTAGTGAAAGCAAGATAAAATGACCAGAAAGGAACAACTCGATTTCTACAACGCGCACTCCAGGCGGCTCTACAACATCAGCCTGAGGATAGTCCGCGACAGCGGGCTCGCCGAAGAAATCATGCAGGATACCATCCTGAAGTTCCTTACCGGCAAGATCCGGATTCTGGGAGAAGTCCAGTCGGCCGCCTGGCTCAACAAGACCTGCATCCGAAGCTCCATCGACGCTCTGCGCCGGAAAATCAGGGAAAGAGCCTTTCTCTCTGAAGCCAAGGCCGAAGCGAAGGAGGAAGAAGCCAAGACAGAAGCGGAGGAGGAAATAGACACGACAGGCGGTGAAGCCGACCTCACGGATGTCAAAATCTCCGAAGTCATGGCTGCAATGTCAAGACTCGATGAGCCTTACAGACTGATACTCAACCTGATACTCGTCGAGGGTCTAGACTACCATGAGGTCTCCGTACTAACCGGCTTGAAGGAAGGCACGATAAGGACCCGCTACTCAAGAGGCCGTTCGATGCTGCTTGAATTGTTAGGAAAAAAGAAGAAAAATGGATAAGCTGAAACAATATTTTGACGACCACAGAGGCGAAATAGCCCAAGCTGAAGTGCCTGAGGGTGATGAAGTCAGATTCATGGCGAAACTCTCCGCCGAAAGAAAAATCCGGACCTGGATCGTTTCTGCCGCGGCGTGCGCCGCGGCTCTCTCCCTCGGGCTTTGGCTGAGCGGGACCCTAGGTTCTGGACTCCGCAATGTTTCCGGAACTGAACTCCTCGCCAAGGCTGGCGACGATCCTGAAGCTATCGCCATGGTCTTCAAAGAAAAATCCGAAGCCATGTGCAGGAAAATCAGCGCCAAGTCTCACGGAAAGGAAATCGACAACAATGTCAGGAGTCTCTCTGAGGAGGCGGTGCCAATGCTCGATCAGCTTCCGGATGAGCTAAGCGACTCCGAAAAAGCCACCATCCTCAGAAGCTACTATGGAAGCCTCCTGGACGGCCTCATGGATCTGGAAAAAACCAATTGACGGACCAATAGATTGGGACAACAAGCACTTGGATAAAGCATTGAATCTGCAACAATCAACTAAATTTATAGCATCATGAAAAAGACAATGTTTAATTTCATGCTGGCTCTTCTGCCGGCAATGGTCTTCGTCACAAGCCCTGCTATGGCAGGAGATTCAAAGGACCTGGTCAATGGATATTCCGAGAATCCTTCAGTCGCTGCGTACTCAGCGACCCCTGTGGCTTCTGGGAGCGGATCAAGCCTGATAACGAAAAACGTAACGGGTAATTTCTCCTCGCTGAATATCTCCAGCAATTTCGTCGTGACGCTCAATCTCGGCAGTTCGAACAACAATTCACATGCAGCGGTAAGCGTGCCTGAAGAACTCGAGAGGATAGTGGACGCCCGTGTTGTCAACGGTGTTCTGAGGCTTGGGGTCAAGCCTGACAACGAATCGCAGAAGATATACAGGAAATATGCGAATTCTCACAAAGACTTCTGTTTTTCAGCTACCATAAACATGAAACGAGTTGAGTCTATGGATATTTCCGGTGCTGCGGTCATCAATGCCAAAGGAGAGTCCAATAATGCAGGAGGCGCTTTCTCGGCTAACTTCTCCGGCGCATCCAGCGTCAGCGGCCTGAAAATCACGGCAGACAAAATCAAGGCTATAATCAGCGGAGCCAGCTCAATAGATCTTAACGCGGTCAGCACTAACACGGACCTGAATATTTCGGGAGCCGCTTCCTTCAGCGCTGACCTCAAAGCTAGCGAAGACATCAATCTCGAGATTTCCGGAGCCGTGAAGACCAACATCAAGGCCGCCTGCAAGGAATTGGATGTCGAGGCCAGCGGGGCTTCTATAGTCAACGCTACAGGAACAGCCGAAGAACTCGATTTGGAAGCTTCTGGAGCCGCAAAAGCGGATTTCAGCGGATTCCAGGCAATGGATTGCAGCACCGAGGTCAGTGGCGGCAGTTGGGTGAGCGTCAATGTCACGGGAGGAAAGACAGACGGCAGAGGCATATTCAAGATGTCTGCTACCGGAGCAGGTTCAATCAGGTACAGAGCCGGGGAAAAGGTCACCGTTGAAGTCGGAGAAGTCAGCACAGGCGCCTCCGTCAAGAAGATCAAATAAGATTGGGAATGAGGCAATCGCCATCTCGGCGGGACCCGGACGATCCCTCGGGGCGGAGGCTCTAGCGAAAAACAATTCGCAGACTGCTGGTCAGCGGCAGTCTGCGAATTGTTTTTTTGTACCCCCGCACGGATTCGAACCGTGACCGTCGGAACCGGAATCCGAAATTCTATCCATTAGACTACGGGGGCGATTCAGACCTCAAAATTAGCAATAAAATCTGAAATACCAATCGAGACGACTTCCGAGCCTGTGGGTACCTGTGTGGATCAGTGTCTTTCCCTGCGCAGAGAAAGGGCCACTGAGGGCGCTGTGGTTCTGGCAGTTTGGGTATAAAAGCCGGGAATTAGAGCTCAGAACTGGGCTCGGGGAGAAGGTCAGGATTTTCATGCTCCTTGTTGCACCTTGAGCCCTCGACTGTCCAGTCGACATCGGCGTCAGTATATGGCTGGGCCGCATCGATGCGGAAAATATCAGCGCCAGGAATATAGGATGCTATTTTTCCGGCTGCACGCTTGGTATTGCCGGAGGCCCGTTTTTTGCTAATTAAGGGACGTAAAACCGATTTTTTTCGTATAAATCCAATAATAATTGTAAATTTGTAAGAGAATCCGCAAATGGATTTGTTTCAGACTTTTATGAAGAAAGCTTACGTTTTCCCCGGTCAGGGCAGCCAGTTCCCGGGTATGGCACACGACCTCTATGAGAGCAGTCCAAAGGCAAAAGAAATGCTTGAGGAGGCTAACGAAATCCTCGGATTCAGAATAACTGACATCATGTTCGACGGCACGCCGGAAGACCTGAAAGCGACAAAGGTCACCCAGCCTGCCGTTTTCCTGCATTCTGCGGTACTCGCCTCCTGCTATGAGGGCTTCAAGCCGGATATGGTCGCCGGTCATTCTCTCGGTGAGTTTTCGGCTCTTGCGGCTTGCGGAGCCATGAAGTTCGAAGATGCTCTCAGGCTGGTGGAGATCCGCGCCACGCAGATGCAGAAATGCTGCGAGAAAGTTCCTGGCGGGATGGCGGCCATCATAGGGCTTCCGAACGATAAGGTAGAGGAGATTGCAGCGAATGCTGGCGGAATCTGCGTCGCGGCGAACTACAATTGCGACGGACAGGTAGTTATCTCTGGGGAGAACGAGGCGGTTGCAAGGGCTTGCGAGATGGCGAAAGAAGCCGGCGCAAAAAGGGCCCTTCCTCTGGCCGTGGGCGGAGCCTTCCACTCCCCTCTCATGGAACCTGCCCGCATAGAACTCGGCAAGGCCATAGAGGAGACTGAAATCATGACTCCTCAGTGCCCTATATACCAGAATGTTACAGCTATGCCGGAGACTGACCCGGCCCAGATCAAGAAGAACCTTCTTCTCCAGCTCACCTCTCCGGTACGCTGGACTCAGTCTGTGAAGAATATGCTCGCCGACGGAGCCCTCTATTTCATGGAAATCGGTCCGGGACGTGTTCTCCAGGGCCTTATATCCCGCATTGCGAAGGACAAGGAAGTCACCGTCGAGGGCATCAGCTCCCTTCCTTCAGCCGAATAAAGACAGTCATACTGTAAAATATAACTACATAATAAAACCACTTAGTTATGGCAAAAGAAAAGAAATTTATCACGTGTGACGGTAACACCGCCGTAGCGAACATCGCTTATCTTTTCAGCGAGCATGCGGCGATTTACCCGATCACCCCTTCCTCGCCGATGGCTGAGAACATCGATGAGTGGGCGGCCCACGGAAAGAAAAATCTCTGGGGTGAGACCGTGAAGGTCACCGAAATGGAGAGCGAAGGCGGCGCTTCAGGCGCAGTTCACGGATCCCTCCAGGCCGGTGTCCTCACAACTACCTATACCGCATCTCAGGGCCTCCTTCTCATGATTCCTAACATGTACAAGATTGCCGGCGAAATGCTTCCGGCCGTCTTCCATGTTTCGGCCCGCTCGCTTGCGACCCATGCCCTCTCCATCTTCGGAGACCATCAGGATGTCATGGCCTGCCGCCAGACCGGCTTCGCCATGCTCGCTTCCGGCTCTGTTCAGGAGGCGCAGGATCTCGCCGCCGTGGCACATCTGTCCGCCATCAAATCCAGCATTCCATTCCTTCATTTCTTCGACGGTTTCCGAACCTCTCATGAGATCCAGAAGATCGAAGCGCTCGACGAGGATGCACTCCGCGGAATGGTCAGCGAGAAGAGTCTCGAGAATTTCCGCCAGAGGGCGCTCAATCCTGACGCTCCTGTAACCCGCGGAACAGCCCAGAACGGCGACGTTTATTTCCAGGCTGTCGAGTCCAGGAACCAGGCTTATGATGCCGTTCCTGACATCGTTGCCCGTTACATGGGCGAAATCAGCGAGCTCACCGGAAGGGAGTATCGTCCATTCACATATTACGGTGCCAAGGATGCGGAGAACATCATCGTAGCCATGGGTTCCGTTACCGAAACTGCCAAGGAGACCATCGACTACCTCGCCAAGAAGGGCCGCAACTATGGTATCATCTCCGTCCACCTCTATCGTCCATTCTCCGAGAAGTACTTCCTCAAGGTTCTTCCTAAGAGCGTCAAGAGGATTGCGGTGCTCGACCGCACAAAGGAGCCCGGTTCTCTCGGAGAGCCTCTCTACCTCGATGTCAAGGCCCTCTTCCAGGGCAAGGAGCAGAGCCCGCTCGTAATCGGAGGCCGCTATGGTCTTTCTTCCAAGGACACCACTCCTGCTCAGATCGTGGCCGTCTTCGATAATCTCGAGGCCAAAGAGCCTAAGAACGGCTTCACCATCGGCATCGTCGACGATGTCACCTTCAAGTCTCTCCCTATCAAGAGTGAGATTTCCATCGTCAAGCCGGGCACCACTGAGTGCAAGTTCTACGGACTCGGTTCTGACGGCACCGTCGGCGCGAACAAGAACACCATCAAGATCATCGGAAACCATACAGACAAATATTGCCAGGCTTACTTCGACTATGATTCAAAGAAGTCCGGCGGCTACACCTGCTCGCACCTCCGTTTCGGAGAAGTTCCGATCAGGGCTCCATATCTTGTTTCCACTCCTGACTTCGTAGCCTGCCATGTTCCGTCATATCTCTATAAATATGATGTGCTCAAGGGCATCAAGGACGGCGGCAGCTTCCTTCTCAACAGCCTCTGGGACGAGGAAGAGACCATCAAGCGTCTTCCTGACAACGTAAAGGCCGTCATCGGCAAGAAGCACATCAAGTTCTACATCATCGACGCGACCAAGATCGCTTCCGAGATCGGACTCGGCGGGAGAACAAACACCATCCTCCAGAGCGCCTTCTTCAAGATTACCGGAATTCTCCCTTACGAGGACGCCGTCAAGTATATGAAGGACGCCATCGTAAAGAGCTACAGCAAGAAGGGACAGAACATCGTAGACATGAACTTCGCAGCCGTTGACCGTGGCGGTGAGTACACAGAGGTGAAGGTTCCTGCCGAGTGGGCTAAGATTTCCGCAAAGTTCGAGAATCCTAACAAGGATCGTCTCGCTCCTGCATTCGTAAAGGAAATCGCCGATGTCGTTAACGCCCAGAATGGTGATTCGCTCCCGGTTAGCGCATTCATGCCTTACATGGACGGCACCATGCCTGCAGGAACTGCGGCATTCGAGAAGCGCGGCGTGGCCGTATCGGTTCCTGTATGGAATCCTGAGGCCTGCATCCAGTGCAACAACTGCGCGTATGTCTGCCCTCACGCCGTCATCCGTCCGTTCCTCATGAACGAGGAAGAGGCCGCAAAGGCTCCGGAAGGACTCAAGATGGCGGAAGGAAAGGCCAACCTCAAGGGCTACAAGTTCGCCATCTCTATCTCTGTCGCCGACTGCACAGGCTGCGGCAACTGCGTCGATGTCTGCCCTACTTCCACCAAGGAGGTTCCGGCGCTCAAGATGACTTCCTACCTCGAGCAGGTTGACGAGCAGAAGAACTTCGATTACCTCAACACCAAGGTAGGCTACAAGGACACTGTCCTGAACAAGATGCAGAGCGTGAAGAACTCTCAGTTCTCCCAGCCGCTGTTCGAGTTCTCTGGCGCCTGCGCAGGCTGCGGCGAGACTCCTTACATCAAGAACATCACCCAGCTCTTCGGTGACCACATGATGATCGCCAACGCGACGGGCTGCTCTTCCATCTACGGAGCCTCCTTCCCTGCATCGCCATATTGCACAAACGCTCAGGGTCATGGCCCAAGCTGGCAGAACTCTCTCTTCGAGGACAACGCCGAATTCGGACTTGGCCAGAAGCTCGGTTCCGACCGCGCCCGCATGACCGTAGAGAATCTCATGGTTCAGCTCCTCGCTGAGCCTAGCTTCTCCGATGCAGCCAAGGCTGAGGCCCAGAAGTGGCTCGACAACAAGAATGACGCAGCCGTTACCCGTGAGGTAGCCGACGCGCTCGACTCGGAGCTCATGGCAAACAAGAGCGAGGTAGCTCATCAGCTCTGCGTCTACAGGCACTTCATCCCTGCCCGCAGCCAGTGGATCTTCGGCGGCGACGGCTGGGCCTATGATATCGGCTACGGCGGACTTGACCATGTCCTCGCTTCAGGCGAGAATGTGAACGTCCTCGTTCTCGATACCGAGGTTTACTCCAACACCGGCGGTCAGTCTTCCAAGTCTACCCCTGCTGGAGCCATCGCTAAGTTCGCCGCTTCCGGCAAGAAGGTACGCAAGAAGGATCTCGGAATGATGGCTGTATCCTATGGCTATGTATATGTAGCTCAGGTTGCCATCGGAGCCAACCCTGTACAGTACCTCAACGCCATCAAGGAGGCGGAGGCTTATGACGGCCCGTCCCTCATCATCGCCTACGCACCTTGCATCAATCATGGTCTGAAGGCCGGCATGAACCACTCCCAGAAGGAGGAGAAGCTTGCCGTCGCCTGTGGTTACTGGCACCTCTGGAGGTACAATCCTGCTCTTGAGGGCACCGACAAGAATCCGTTCAGCCTCGACAGCAAGGAGCCAGACTGGAGTAAGTTCCAGGACTTCCTCAAGGGTGAGGTTCGTTTCGCGTCCCTCTACAAGCTCTTCCCTGACAGGGCTCAGGAGCTGCTTGACAAGACTCAGGAGTACGCACAGATCCGTTACCAGACCTACGTAAAGATGGCCAAGTAAGGCTTCTGAAATATCCTTTCTAAAGGGGTGACCGTCGGCGGCCACCCTTTTTTCGTCATCATCCGGCCTCTGGAAATCGGCTGGCGGAATACCGCCACCCGACCGCGGGAGATGTGCGCAAAAAAAAGATCGGCTGGCGGAATACCGCCACCCGACCGCGGAAGATGTGCGCAAAAAAAAAGATCGGCTGGCGGAATACCGCCACCCGACCGCGGGAGATGTGCGCAAAAAAGATCGGCTGGCGGAATACCGCCACCCGACCGCGGGAGATGTGCGCAAAAAAGGTCGGCTGGCGGAATACCGCCACCCGACCTTCAATAAAAAGAGGGCGGAGACGTCTGGAAGGGCGTTTCCGCTCAAAAGACTATTCGCGCTCGGTGCTGTTCTGCGGACGCTGAATTACCGCAACATGATTGCCAGCATCAAGAAGCTGTTTGAGAACGGTCTTGATATCCTCAGGGGTAAGCGAGTCCACAGCCTCCTCATAACCCTTGTCGGAATCACGGCCTCCACGAGTTATATAGGTGCGGAGGCAGTCGGCCCAATGGGCGTTGCGGAGCCTGCTCTCAGGAATATTCTTCTTGAAATTCTTCACGGTCATGTCGAACTCTTCTTCGGTAGGTCCGTTCGCGGCCAAGTCACGAAGCTGCTCGTCAGCAATCTTGCGGAGCTTGTCTGCTGTAGACGGCTTGCAGTTGTAGTAAACCTCGAAGATTGCTTGGTTCTCCGGCTGGTCATCGATACTGGCGGCGGAAGAGGCTCCATAGGTGCCTCCCTCGTCCTCACGCAGAGTGGTCGTGTAACGCATGTCCATGATGTAGCTTATGGCGTTAAGGGCGGCATCAGTCTTGAATGAGTATGGAAGAGGAGCGGTGTAAGCCTCCATTACGGTAGTCTGAGGTGTCTGCATGCTGGTGGCGAAATCGTTCGTTCTTTCACCCGGCTGGATATCGGACTTTAGGTCTAAATAGTCCGGAGCCTTTTTACCCTTTGGAAGGGAGCCGAGATACTTGCAGACGATGGCTTCCGCCGTGTCCATATCAAAGTCTCCCACTATGATTACGTTCAGCCCGGCAGCGTCTGAGAAGAGCTTCTTGTAGTTGCGCTCAATTGTCTCCATGGAGGCCTTTGAAGCAATCTCCTGGTTGATTAGAGGATGACGGTTTACCTTGTCGAGGTAGAGGGACTGGTAGAGCTTGTTCTGGAAGTCAAAAGATGGCTGGTTGACGATGTTCGGAAGGACGGCGTTGATTGTTCCCATGGTCTGGGCCCAGGCGTCAGGATCGAAACGATAGTCGGTATAGAGCTCGTAGGCAAGCTGCATGGCGGTCTCGAAGTCCTTCTTGGAAGAGGCGCCGCTCACTCCGTTTCGGAGTTCGGAGATATAGAGGCTGGCGGAGGCGTTCTTTCCGGAAAGCATCTTCGACACCTCGCTGCTATTGTGCTTTCCCACTCCGCTGTTGGAATTGAAGAGCTGGAAGATATTGCTCTCGAAGCTCGGCATGTCCTCATCAGGAACCAGCGAGAGTCCGCCATTCCTGAATATGTTGAAGCTAATGCGGTCGAGTTCTTTATCGCTATAGAGGAGATAGGCCTTGACTCCGTTTTTGAGTTCGATCACCTTTGAACCGTAAGGGCCGTCATATTGCTTCTTTATCTTGGAGCCCTTGAGGGTGGAAGGATCAACGAACTGGGAAGAGATGGTCTCTTCGGCAGGGGCCTTGATATCGGAAGCCTTGACCTCCGCTATGGCGTTCAGGAAGTCCTGCTCGGTCGGATGGGAAAGGCCGGCCTTTTCAGGAGCCTTGTGCACAATGACCATGTTGCTGTCCGTCACATAGGTAGCGGCAAGCTGATTAATCATATCCTTGGTCATCATAGGAAGGACCTGCTTGACGAGGTCGTCCTCCTGCTTGGGGTCCATGTAGGCGTACTTGTCGAAGAAGTTGTCCAGGAGCGGAGATATGAAGTCGGCGTTGGTCCTTGAGGCAGCGTTTTTCGCCTGAGTGTCGTAGGCGGAGAGAAGGTTGTCTTTCGCCCTCTGGATCTCGGAATCGGTAAATCCATAGCGCTGCATCCTGTAGCACTCGGTAAGAAGGGACTTGAATGAAGAAAGAGGATCCTTCTCATCCTTGGCTGAAGTCTGGGCAAGGGTTACGTTCATGGTCTCGATCATATTGCCGACTCCGAAGCTGGCGCTGACAAAAGGAGCATCCGGCTTGGAAGCGAGATCCGAAAGCCTTTCGCTCATGATCTGGCTTATGATGTTGTCGGCGAGGCTGGTCATTTCTCCGACCAGGGTGCCGTTCAACTCTTCAGGCATGGCCGGACGCTTCCAGAGAATCTCTGTCGTGGTAGATGCGCATTCAGGATCCGTGATGATGCCGATGACCGGCTTCTCGTTGTCCGGAACAAGGATTGTGTCCTTTGGCTGAGTCTTGGTGTAAGGGATGTCGGAGAAAATCTTCTTCACCTTCTCCAGAGTCTCGTCCACATTGATATCACCAACGATCACCAGAGCCTGCATATCAGGATGATACCATGTATGGTAGAAGGTAGTGAGGCTTTCAGGCTTGAAGTTTTCCAAGTTCTCCTGGCTTCCGATGAGGGTGCAGGAGCCGTACTTCGAAGTACCATAATAATAAGGAAGGGACTTTTCATGCATCCTCCAGTCGGCAGTCCTGCGGCTGCGCCTCTCCTCGATGATGACTCCCCTCTCCTTGTCAATTTCCTCCGGCTTGTTGAGCACAAAGGCCGAATAATCATGCATGATGAGGATGCAGGTGTCGACTACGGTCGGACGGATCAGAGGAATGTTGTTGAGCATATATGTTGTCTGCTCGACTCCCGTGGAGGCGTTGACATTGCCTCCGAAGCTGGCTCCGATGCTCTGGAGCCAGTCAAGGATGCCCTTGTCCGGAAAATTCTTGGTTCCGTTGAAGCACATGTGCTCCAGGAAGTGGGCCAGCCCGTCCTGGTCAGGGGTCTCCTGGATGGCTCCTACGTTGGTAGCGAGGTAGAATTCAGCCCTTCCGGCAGGCTTATCATTGTGGCGGATGTAGTAGGTAAGCCCGTTGTCGAGCTTTCCCTTCTTCACCTGAGGGTCGTCAGGAAGTTCCATGTTCTGCCCGAAGGCGAGACCGCCGGATAGAAGAACCGAGATAAACAATAACAATCTTCTCATAGAAATAATATTATTAGAAGTATATGTAACAAGTTCCGATGTTTCCTTACAAATATAAGATAAAGAAGTGATTTTTACGGTCAAATGCCTTAACTTTGCATAAACAGATACTTAATGAAGTTTGACGACCAAAGACTGCGGATTTTCCTAAGGGTTGCCGAAATCGGCAGCTTCACAGGGGCCGGAAAAGATCTCGGCATGAGCCAGCCTGCCGTGAGCCAGGCCATACTTACTCTGGAAAGCAACATCGGAGTGAGGCTCTTCAAGAGAACCAGGTCGGAGGTCAGGCTGACGCCTCAGGGAAGTCTCTTCAAGACTTATGCGGAGAGGATTCTCTACTGGTATGAGGCGGCGGACGGAATGTTCGGGGCCCAGGGCATCCAGAACGTGAACAAGCCTGTCCGGATAAGTGCTGACACAGTCTCGGCGGCCTATATTCTGCCTCCCGCCCTGGCTATCTTGCGCGAAGTCAACCCACGCCTTTCTTTTGAGATCAAGGATCTCGGAGGCGCTTCTCCCTCTCTGTTCAGGGACGAGACTCATGTTGAGCTGAGTGACGGGGTCCCCCAGACTCATTTCGGGACTCCCGAGGATGCAGATGTGGAGATAAGTGTCGCCCCGAGCCCTTACACTATGGACTTCGAGGGTGAGAGCAGGCTGGCCGGGGTGATGGAGGCCGCGGTCGTGGCTCCGCCTCAGAATGAGCGTCTTTCCGCCGCGGCTATCGGCAAAGGCTTCGGGACCAGCCCTTTCTCGACTTTGGCGGGGATTCCGGTTGGCAACAAGCTCGCCATCTGGTCGGACTACCACAAGCTGCTTTCTCCTGACCTTATCCCTCGTCTCGCCCTTGTCTGTGATTCTCCAGAGGCGGTGAAGTCCTTCGCCATGCATTCCCCCGACGTGGCCGCAGTGGTTCCGGAGATTTCCGTCCGAGGTGAGCTTGCGGAAGGAAGGCTGCTCCGGCTTCCTGTCTCTCTTCCCTCCTTCACTTTCGACATCCACTACAACGCACTGCCGGAATTCGGTGCGCGAGACATCTCGAGGCTCCTCCGCAAGACTCTCCAGGACTTTATGAGCTGAGCACGGAGCTGCTCCCGCCCCGAAGGGCCGCCCGACCGCATGACCACCCGGCCGCCCCTACCGCACGGCAGAAAAAAGGCCGGGGCCTTTGCAAGCTCCGGCCTTATATCATTTTTCTGAAAAGGCTATTTCCCGTCAGAAGTTTTCACCTCGTCAAGGAACTGCTTGAGAGCGGTGAAGAATTGTGCACGGTAAGGCGCAATCGCATCCTTCCCCATATCAGAAGTCGTGAAGCCCCAGCCATGACCGCCTTTAGGGAAGACTCTCATCTCGACATCCACATTATTCTTCACTAGCGCCTGATAATAATCGAGGCTGCTCTCAACCGGCACTGTCTTATCATTCGAAGAGTAGAAGATTATGGTCCTCGGAGTCTTCGGAGTCACATCGTTCTGCAGGCAATACCGCCTCTGGAGAGAATCATACTCGGCTTTGTCCGCCATATATTGACTATATGGCTTGCTCTTGTCGAGCCACTTGCTTTCATGACCGATCAGGCAGTCATGGGAGCCTTTGTGGGTATGTCCGAGGTCGACTCTGATAACCGGGTAGAGGAGCACCGAGAAGTCAGGGCGCGTAAGGTCGTCGGTAAACATCGTGGATGCGGAGGCGGCAAGGTGGCCGCCGGCAGATGAGCCTACGACGCCTATCTGGTTGACATGCCATTCCTCGGCGTGTGCCCTGCAATAACGGAAAGCATTCTGAACGTCCTGCAGCGGGACTCTCCAGTGTCCGTTCGGCAGACGGTAATACAGCACTATAGCCGTGATCCCCTGGCGGACGAACCAATCCGCGGCATAGAGGCCCTCGTTATAGCAAGAGAGAAAATAATATCCGCCTCCCGGACAGATGATAACTGCCTGTCCATTAGGCTTTTTCGGGAAGAAAATATTCAACCTTGCGCTGTCGGCCACATTATAGAGGCGAAGTTTTCCGGTATAATATTCGTCTCCGGAGGCCTGAGTAGATTCGAGAGGACCTTCGGTTATCTTCTTACCGTTTTCCGTAATACCTTCATCGACATTCTGTCCTTTAGGATAGAGGAGCACGACCTTGTCAGGGGTCTTAATCTTGGAAGAAGGTGCTGGAATCTCCGCTTTTGTCAAGTGCTTCTGCGGCTCCGCCGCCTCAGCCGACATTTGTGATACGCAGCCCATGAAAGCCGCCGCCATAGCCATGATATAATATGAAAGCTTCATACGCTTATTTGTAAAACATTCTCAAATTTACATTATTCCAGGCACTTCATCAAGACTATGAGAGGTTTTGTCCGAAGGAGGCTCAGGGAATAATCGGCTGGCGAAATACCGCCACCCGACCGCGGTGGTGGCAAAAAAAAGCCGGATTGTGAAGTCCGGCTCCTGAAATGTTTCCCTGTGCCCGATTACTCGTCAAGAGAAATGGCGCTCTGAGGGCAGACGCCTGCGCAAGTTCCGCACTCTACGCAGAGGTTCGGATCGATGTGGTAGACATCGCCCTCGGAGATGGCACCGGCAGGGCACTCAGGCTGGCATGTGCCGCAAGCGACACAAAGATTTGGATCAATTTTGTAAGCCATAATTATTCTTATTAATGTTGTTGCTAATGTTGCTATATTGCTTAGGGGAAGAGGGCGTATCCCTTCTCGGAAGCGAGTACAAATATATTTTAAATTCTCAATAATTCAAACTTCCTCGGGGCTATGACCCTTTGTTTAACCACATCCTGCTCCTGCATATAATTGGATCAGGCCGTACACTCATATCGGACGAGGGTCAGCTGATGTAGCCAGCTATGAAAAGGTTCACGAGCGGCCTTAACGGCGAATTGGTCGTCAGAGTGACCACGACAAGCACCTCTCCCTTCGGCATTCCATGAGTATCAAGCCGCAACTTCACTTCCCCATGACCCTTAGGAGCGACCATGCTCTGGGGCTGAGCCGTCACCTTTGCCTTGTCATTGTCAGCGTCCACCTTGTAGATCTTGAAAGCCTGCTTCCCTACGTTGGTGAAAGAAAAAGTGGCTTCGACTATCTTGCCTGCCGCCACATTCCCGAATTCGTATGTGCTTTCCTTGAACTGAGGCTGAGGGCCGTCATCTTTCTGCTTCTGCGTCAGCGAGGAAAAATCCTCTTTCGTAAAGCTCCATACCCCTAAGCGCGAGACAGACCTGCCACCTTCAAGGGCCCGATATGATTTGCCCGCGAGCATAGGGGTGGCGTAGTAGTAGTTCTTGCCCCATTTCGTACCGTCGGCAGTGATGGTATAAGTCATCTTAGCCGTTGAATTTGCCGGGATAGGATTCGGCGACACAGAGATGGAAAGCCCAGGGGTGACATTTGCGAAACTGA
This sequence comes from Bacteroidales bacterium UBA7258, assembly GCA_002472565.1. Lineage (GTDB taxonomy): Bacteria > Bacteroidota > Bacteroidia > Bacteroidales > UBA932 > Cryptobacteroides. The sequence goes on from DKSK01000027.1 coordinate 56,943, forward strand.
CCTTGAGCGGTGAGCCGCCGATGTTGGCGACGATGATCTTGTCGCTCCTCTGGCTGCCCTGGCTGAGGTTGCCGCATTTGATGTCTGCGGTCTTAAGCGCCAGGTTACCGAAATGAACCGGATAAAGTTGGGCCAAAGGCTGCTTCTTTTCATGGGAGTAGCCCCTCAGGCGCAGTATTACGGGCTTTTTGACGTTAGAGAAATAAACTGTCAGGGTCTTGTTGAAAGGATATGGGCCCTCGTCGTTGGTGTACGTGGCGGTGATAGTGCCGCTTTTGCCCGCATCCAGGGGTTGTCTTGTCCATTTGACATCTGTGCATCCACAGGAACTTACGACATTGTAGATCGCCATCGGTTTGCCGGAGATGTTGGTCACGGTGAATGTTCCGGTCAGAGGGCCGTCCGAAAGCATTACATCGCCGAAGTCATACACAATCTTGTCCAGCTTGACCTGGCCGTCAATCGTCATGCTTCCGTCTTTTTCTGTTTTAGTCTGCGCCAATGCCGCATTCTGGCCCGCGCTGAAAAGGAGGCAGACGCAAGTGGCTGCAATTGCCGCGGCCTTAAAGAGTATTTTTGTTCTATTCATATATTCATTTTACGCTGAGCGCAAGGTGGCTGAGGCCAGCTAGAAACTTCGACGCTCGAAAGATTAAATATACTGCAAAAATCTTTCCTTTCCAACTCGGCCCACTTGCCAAGTAAGCAAGACAGATTCTCGGAAAGAGGCTTCTGGCGGAATGAGCGGGCGGGGTAAAGGGGGTGGGACGAAAAGGCGGGGATTGTCGGGAATTATTTGTATTTTTGCAGGTATGGACTTGAATCAGCAGAATTATAACGACGACGCCATCAAGACGCTCAAAGGTGTCGAACATATACGCAGACGACCGGGTATGTATATCGGCCGCCTGGGCAACGGCGACAATCCCGGAGACGGAATCTACGTGCTCTTGAAAGAGACCGTGGACAACTCCATTGACGAGTTCTCCATGGGCTACGGCAAGCAGATCAACATAAGCATTGAGAATAACGAGGTAACTGTCAGGGACTTCGGACGAGGCATTCCTCTAGACTCGGTCGTGAAGGCGACCAGCGAGCTTAACACCGGCGGAAAATTCGACGACACTGTCTTCAAAAAGTCCGTCGGCTTGAACGGTGTCGGTTCGAAGGCCGTGAACGCCCTGTCCTCCAGCTACTACGTAGAGTCTTTCAGGGACGGAGAGTCGTCATGGGCACTCTACAATTTCGGCGAGCTCAAGGACAGCGGTAAGAAGCATGGCCTCGGCGAGAAGAACGGCACCCTTGTCCGCTTCACTCCGGACCAGGAAATGTTCGGCAGGTACAACTTCAACATGGACTTTGTAGAGACCATGGTGAAGAACTACTCTTATCTGAAGAAAGGCCTCACCATCGTCCTCAACGGCACCTCCTACACCTCGAAGAACGGTCTTCTGGACCTCGTCCAGGAGAGCATGAGCGAGGAGCCGCTCTACGCCCCCATCCACCTCGAAGGAGAGGACATTGAGATTGTCCTCACTCATGGCAGCGCCTATGGAGAGAATATAGCTTCTTTCGTCAACGGCCAGAACACTCGCGACGGAGGCACCCATCTGGCCGCCTTCCGCGAAGCTATCGCGAAGACCCTCAAGGAATTTTTCAAGAAGAACTATGCGCCTGAAGACTGTCGCCAGGGAGTCGTCGGGGCAATCAGCATACAGATTCAGGAACCTAACTTCGAAGGCCAGACCAAAACTAAACTCGGCTCGACATACATGTGGGAAAAGCCGAAGAGGGACGAGGCTGGCCACATCGTCAAGAATCCGGACGGTTCCATCGTAATCGACCGCGGACCTACCATCAGGACCTTCGTCAACGACTTTATCGCGAGGAACTTGGACAACTATCTCCGCATCCACCAGGAAATAGTCCCGGTGATCGAGGAGAAAATCAAGGCCTCCCAGGCTGAACGCGAAGAAATCTCCGGTATTCAGAAGAAGACAAGAGAGCGCAACCGCCGCAATGTCATCTACAACAGTAAACTGCGCGACTGCCGCTACCACTTCAACGACAAACTCCCGAAGGGAAAAGAAGACCAGGGTGAAAAGTCCAGCGTCTTCATCACCGAGGGTGACTCAGCGTCAGGAACCATTACCAAGGTCCGCAACGCCGACAACCAGGCCGTTTTCAGTCTCAGGGGCAAGCCTATCAATTGCTTCAAGGAAAGCCACAAGAAGGTGGCCCAGAACGAAGAGCTGAATCTCTTGATTTCGGCTCTCGGAGTGGAAGAGGACCTGAGCAACCTCCGCTACAACAACATCATCGTGGCGACCGATGCCGATGACGATGGAATGCACATCAGGATGCTGGTGCTGACATTCTTCATGAAATACTACCCTGAGCTTATCAGGAGGGGCCATGTCTTCATCCTCCAGACTCCCCTCTTCAGGGTCAGGAACAAGAAGGAGACGTGCTACTGCTATTCCATAGAGGAAAAACTCAATGCCATAGCGAAGCTCAAGACGGGCGTTGAAATCACCAGGTTCAAGGGCCTCGGAGAGATTTCCTCGGACGAATTCGTGGACTTCATCGGCGAGAACATGAGACTGGATCTCGTGAAGCTTTCCGACGAGGAATCCATCAATGACATCATGGAATTCTACATGGGAAACAACACAGTAGACAGACAGAACTTTATCCGCAAGAACCTTCGCAGCGAGAAGGAACTCGAGGATGTAAACATGGACGAAAATGTCGTGGGCTAAATTTTGCGGCTGGCTTCTCAGACGCATGGGCTGGACAACTGACGGTGGACCGGCCCCGGTGAAGAAATGCATTATTCTCGGCGTTCCTCACACTTCCTATTGGGACTTTGTCGTTTCCTACCTTTTCTACACCCAATTCGGGAAGGTGGCACACGTTATGATAAAGAAAGAGGTGTTCAAAGGGCCGGTGGGCTTTCTACTGCGCAAGGCCGGATGCATTCCTGTCGACCGCAGCAGCGCCGCCAACATGGTCAGGGACATTATAGCAGAGATGGAGAAAGACGAAGAATTCGTCCTTGCCATCGCCCCCGAAGGCACAAGGAAGCCTGTAAAGAAATGGAAGACAGGCTACCACCTGATAGCAAAAGAAGTGGGCTGTCCGGTCTACATGGGCTATTTCGACTGGAAGACCAAGCATGTGAGCATAGGGAAGCCTGTCGAACTTACCGATGACGCGAGAGCCGACACTGACAGGATACAGGCTCTATATGAGACCATGCACTTTGAGGGGAAGCATAAAGAAGGGTACAGAACTCATTGACAATAAGATATGGCAAGAGGCCATCTGAAACGCCTGGTAACGAACAGGGAGAATTATATAACTACGCTCGAGCGGCTCTTCGAATATTCGACGGCCGCTTTTCCGCGCAATAAACTTTCTGCCTACGTTGATGGAACGCAGGCCTACACCTACGCTGAATTCAAGGAGATCTGCCTTGACCTGTCCCACAGGATGACCCGCTTCGGGATAAGCAGCGGAGACAGAGTGGCCATCTTGTCCCAGAATATGCCGAACTGGACCGTGGCCATGTTTTCATGTGTTCCTTTCGGACTGGTGACTGTTCCTATTCTGCCGGATTCTTCTGCATCGGAAGTGACCAACATCATCACTCATTCCGAGTGCAAGGTGGCCTTCGTATCGAAGAGGATGCTCCCGAAGCTTAGTCCCGAGGTGATTGACAGATTGACTCTGGTCTTCGACATCGAGACTTTCCAGATGATAAAGAAGGATGACAAAGCCTTCACCTGCACCGGGAGGGTCTCGAACCCTCAGCCTGACGACCTGGCCTCGATCATCTACACTTCCGGGACATCCGGCAACGCCAAGGGCGTGATGCTCAGCCACAGGAATTTCTGCGCGAACATCGTCGCCGCGGCCCATGCCCAGAAATGTTCGAGCAAGGACAGGTGGCTGTCGATTCTTCCGATGTCCCACACCTATGAGATGGCTTTCAGCCTGCTCTATCCGCTCTATGTGGGTGGCTGCGTCTACTACATCCAGAAGCCGCCTACGCCTACGATATTGATCTCCGCCATGAAACAGATACGGCCAACGATCATGTGTTCCGTTCCGCTCATCATGGAGAAAATCTACAAGTCGAGCATCGTGCCAACGGTCAAGAAGAGCCGAGTGCTCTCATGGCTGAAGGAGAAGACTCCATGGCTTTTCTATAGGCTGGTCGGCAAGAGGCTGAAGATGACCTTCGGAGGAAAGCTCAAGTTCTTCGGAATCGGCGGCTCGAAGGTCGATCCGGAAGTCGAGGCCTTCCTGAAAAGATGCCGCTTCCCTTATGCCATAGGCTACGGCCTCACGGAAACGGCTCCGCTGATAACGAACGCCTGCGTCGGAAAGACGAAGGTTGAGTCAATCGGAGTCCCTGCCTACGGAGTCCAGGTCAGGCTTGACGATGTGGACCCTGCTACCGGGGAAGGAGAAATCGTAGTCAAGGGTGACAATGTCATGCTCGGCTATTACAGGGATCCTGAGAGGACGAGGGCCGTCCTTTCCGACGACGGCTGGTTCCACACGAGCGATCTAGCCAAGGTGGACCAAAAGGGAAGATACTACATCAAGGGCCGCAAGGGCAACATGATCGTTGGTTCTTCCGGTGAAAATATCTATCCTGAAGAGATCGAGCAGGTCATCAACAGCTGGGGAGAGGTTGACGACAGCCTTGTCATGCAGAGAGACGGCAAGCTGGTCGCCCTGGTCAAGTTCCATGACAACGCTCTCAATTGGGACCAGTCTTCGGAGGACGAGTTCTTCAAGAAGCTCAACGACATGAAAATGTCGCTCATGGAATATACCAACAAGAGGGTCAGCAAGCAGTCGAAGGTCAATGACATCGAGGTCATGAAGGAGCCTTTCGAGAAGACGGCGACTTCGAAAATACGCCGCTTCAAGTACAAAAACGCCATCGGTGACGATGTCAAGGCGCAGGAGGTCAAGAAATCGCATGAGAAAGACAAGCCCGAAGAGGGTGGAAAGTGAGACTCTATCGACCAGTTCAAGAAAGAACTCCGGGAATACATCAGGTATTACAATAACGACAGAATCAAACTGAGGCTAAAATGAAAGAGCCCGGTGCAATACCGAGCTCTGTTCCAATCGAAGGCTTCTAAATAATGTTAAACCGTCCAACTTTTGGGGGTCACATCACAATTGAGTCACCTTTCTTTTTGATATCGTATGCTATTCTAAGTCGGCAGACTTACTCGGCAGACTCAGGCACTACCTCGAACTTGAAGGCACCCTTGACGTCCTTGTAGCACTTTACCTCTGCATCATAAGTTCCAGGCTCCTTGACTTCCTCGGAAGTGATGGTGATGTCCTTCTTGTCAACCTCAACGCCTGCGGCAACGAGAGCCTCGGCAAGCTGGGCTGTAGTGATGGAACCATAAATCTTTCCGCTCTCGGAAACCTTGGCGCTCACCTTTACGAGCATGGAAGCAATCTTGTCTGCGAGGGCCTGAGCATCGGCGATGAGCTTGGCCTCCTTATGGGCACGCTGGCGGATGGTCTCCTCATGCATCTTGATGACAGACTTGTTCGCAGCTGAAGCGAATCCCTGAGGGATGAGATAGTTGATTGCGTATCCGGTCTTAACCTCTACGATGTCTCCCTCGTTTCCGAGGTTCTTGACTTCTTTCTTAAGTAAAATCTTCATGGCTCTTTCCTCCGTTTATTTGAGAAGGTCAGTTACGTATGGAAGGAGTGCGAGAGTACGGGCCCTCTTGACGGCCTGTGCCACCTTCCTCTGGAACTTCAGAGAAGTACCTGTGATGCGGCGAGGGAGAATCTTTCCCTGCTCGTTGAGGAACTTCTTGAGGAACTCAGGGTCCTTGTAGTCGACATACTTGATTCCTGCCTTCTTGAAACGGCAGTACTTCTTCTTCCTTACCTCGAGTGTAGGAGGGTTAAGGAAACGGATGCCGTTATTCTGATTCTTGATATTCTCTGCCATAATTCAATCCTCCTCGTTTAGTTTTCTGCATTCTCAGCATTGGTCTCGGCGGCCGGCTCCTCAGCCTTGGCTTCCGCCTTGGCCTGCTTGTTGGCGCGGCGATGCTCAGCGTAGGCGACGGCATTCTTGTCGAGGGCTACGGTGAGGAAGCGGATGATGCGCTCGTCACGATGATACTGGGTCTCAAGGGAGGCTACAAATTCAGGAGTGCCCTTGAACTGAATCAGGTGATAGAAACCTGAAGTTTTGTGCTGGATAGGGTAGGCCAGCTGGCGGAGTCCCCAATCCTCTTCGTACACTACCTCACCACCATTGTTCTTGATGAAGTCCGTGTACTTGGCAACCGCTTCCTTCATCTGGGATTCAGACAAAACGGGAGTTGCAATGAAAACGGTTTCGTACTGTTTTAACATTTGGGTTTGTAATTAATTGTTAATAAACAATTTGCAATCCTTCACGGGCGTATGCCCCCGCAAAAGGATTGCAAATATACAAAGAATTCGCCTTAAAGCAAAATCTTTAGAGCTATTTCCCCCCTTATTTCTTCAGAGGGACGTTCTCCAGGAACTTGGCTACGAACTCATAGGCCTTGCCTACGCTCTCGATATTCACCCTCTCGTCCGGGGAATGAGGATGTACTATGGTAGGTCCTATCGAAACCATCTCCCACTCAGGATACTTCGCACCGAGAAGGGCGCACTCCAATCCGCCATGGGTGGCTGTCACCTTTATCTCCTTTCCGAAGAGGCTCTTGTAGGTGTCTTTGATCACCTGATATACAGGGGTCTCAGGCTTCGGGACCCAGCCGCAATATCCGCCCTCGGTCTTGAAAGAGGCCCCTGCGAGTTCGAAGAGGCACTGCATGCTCTGCGCGAGATTGGCCTTTGCGGAGTCGATGGAGCTTCTCATCAGAGAATGAATCGTGAGATGGCCGCCGGTGGTGCTTACTATGGCGAGATTGGTCGAAGTCTCGGTAAGGCCCGGCATGCTGTCACTCATGCGGATGACCCCGTTAGGGCAGACCATGATGGCTTTCACGGCGCGAAGGGCCGTCTTGTCATCGATATATGAAGCAGGAGTCTCGACATCGTCGACAAGAATCAGCATCTTAGGATCTGAATAGCTGTGCTCGGCTTTTTCGAGAGCGAAGACAGCCTTCGCCTCCTCCGCGGCGGCGGCCTTCTTGTCAGCAGGGACGAGGACGGTCAGCTTGGCCTCGAAAGGAATAGCGTTGCGCATGTTGCCTCCATGGAAATCGGCGAGCTTGGCGCCATATTTAGTAATGAGGTCAAGTAGAATACGTGCGGCGACCTTGTTGGCGTTTGCCCTGTAAAGGCTGATGTCCATTCCGGAATGGCCGCCCTGGAGGCCTTTGACCTCTATCAGAAGAGCCGCATAGCCGGAAGGAGTCTTTTCCGTCTCATAGCTGAAGTCGGCGATGGCGTCAAGTCCGCCTGCGCAGCCGATGCAAAGTTCACCTTCCTCCTCGGAATCAAGGTTCAGGAGGATGTCGCCCTTGAGAACGCCAGGTTTGAGCATCGTGGCTCCGGTCATCCCGGTCTCTTCGTCATAGGTAACGAGAACCTCAAGAGGACCATGCTTGAGATTCTCATCTTCCATAACGGTCATGCCTATGGCCACTCCGATACCATCATCGGCTCCGAGCGTGGTGCCCTTGGCTCCGACCCAGCCGTCGATGATCTGGGTCTCGATCGGATCGGTAAGGAAGTCATGGACGGTGTCGTTCGTCTTCTGAGGCACCATATCCATATGTCCCTGGATGATCACGCCTCTGCGATTTTCATAGCCAGGGGTGGCCGGTTTGCGCATGATGATGTTGCCGGTCTCGTCCTTGAAGGTATCGATTCCATGTTCTTTGCCCCACTCCAGGAGGAAGGCCTCGACCTTCTGCTCATGCTTGGAAGGACGCGGGATCCGGGTCAGCGAGTAAAAGTTGTTCCAAACTTTCTTTGGATTCAGATCTTTGATAGTCATAGTGTATACTGATTATTTGATCGGTTGTCATTTGACTGATATAGGGAAGGTGCTCTCCTCCCCGAGCTGAAAGACAGGCACTCTGGTCTGGAGAAGAGTGACCGCTCCGTCGCCGAGCTTAGCCGTGCAGACTGCCGGGATACGGTAGACGGCATTGTTGCGCGAAGCCGAAACGGCCTGGCCTGAAGCGGCGCCGATCTTCTCCGCAGTGAGTTCCAGCAGATAAGGGCTTCCGTCCATATTGTCGGCCGGGATGAGCCCCTGCTCGTCTGAAACCCTGAAGGCCACATAAAGCTGGCTGTCGTTCTTCTTGTCAGGCACTACGGTGAAGGTGGCCGACTGAGGTTCCCTGTCGGTGTAGCCCGTGAAAAGCTCCACGTAGTCCGCTTCAAGCTTGTCAATCTCTTGGAGAGCCGCGCCCATGGCCTCGCCGCTGTAAGTTGCATCGGTATTTCCGGTCACGATGTCAATTCTCTTCTGACGGAGATTGAAGATCATCTCCGCGGCTTCCTTGGCCCTGGCTTCAGGAGACTTTGCAACCACCATCTGCTGCTGGATAGCGATCTTGTTGTAGCTATCCTCATCTTTGACATTGCGGTAGAGAGTCGTGGATTCCGAGGTGAGATTCGAGGACATACCTTTGTTGGAGGCGAAATCCGCCTTAGAGTCAGGGGCGAAATTCCACTCCCCTTCCCCGGATGAGGAGGATGCTCCTGTGCAGACGAGGCCCTGCGAAGTAAGAGAAAGGAAGGCCGGCACACCACTCTTTCCTACCGAAACGAGGAAACGGCGGCTCTGGTCAGCCTCAAGCCTTGGGCTAATCCTCACGCTTCTGATTTCGCAGCTCTTGGAATCGTCCTCGCGGGCGTCGATTCCGAGATACTTCTTGGCGTAACGGGCGTAAGGGCCGGCATGGAAAGAAGTTTTCACCGCATTGACTTCAATATTAAGCACAGTCTGAGGGAGGGCGTAGGAGAGCGTACCCACAGGGTCTGTGCCCTGGTAAGATGTCTGCGCGAAGGCTGTGGCCGCGAAAAACAGCGAGGCCGCGGCCGCGAAATATCTACTTTTCATTCTGATCATTGTTCTGTTCATTAAAGAGATCTGCGTATTTTTTTCTGATCTTCCATCTTTTGTGGCTCCAAAGGTAATTCGTCGGATTGGCCTCAAGGTCCTCTCCGAGATAATCATAGAACTTCTCCATGACGGCCTCTGGCGTCGAGCCGGAAGCATTGTCAGTAATCGGCTTGAGGGTGATTTCATAATGTCCCCTCCTGATCCTATCCACATTCATATACCACACCGCCATGCCGAATTTCTTCGCGAGAGCCGCTCCTCCCGTCATAACCAGGGTCTTCTGATGCATGAAAGGCTTCGGAAGGACATGTTTGGTAGCTATCCTATATGGGAACTGATCTGTGAAAAAGATGTAAATCTTAGGGTCATGGCGATGGCTGAAGGCATATGGAATGACATCTCCTGACTCCACATAGCCCGGAAAATCCTTGAAAAGCATGGTCCTGTTGTCCCGCATGAATCTGTCGAAGAAGGCGCTTTCAAGCTTCTTGTACACCACCACTACGTTGTCCACGTTCACAGGGAGGCTTTCGAGGAGGTCAAGGTCGACATATTCAAGGAAACCTCCTATCAGCTCCCAGTTTCCGAGGTGGGAACCGAGAACCATGATGCTTCTTCCCTCCTCGAGGGTCTTGGCAACGACCTCAGGATTGGTTATTCTGACGATTCCGCTCTTGCGGACGCGCCCCTTATGGAGATTGCTGCCTCCGAACCATAGCGTCTCGGCAAGTATCATGGCGAAATGGTCGTAGAAAGCGTCGGTCAGCCTGACTATTTCCTTGTAATCCTTGTCAGGGAAACTTCTGGAAATGTTGATCATGACATCATCCCTGCGGTAATGGTAGACATGCTTTAAGAACCACGCCAAGATACGGCCGAGGAAATAGTGGACTCTCAGGGGGAGGGCCCTCCAAGGAAAAGTCAGGATTTCGAAGATCCTGACCGGGATGATGCATCTGCTTGAATCCTTGTCCTTTTTCATCTGATTTGTGCGCAGTCTGTCACGTCATTGTCACGGGGGAAGTCCCATGCTTTCCACAAATATACCATTTTTAAAAGAATTCAGGGTCCTGTTCAGCAATATTTATTATATTTGGGAAAAACTTCAACAGACATTCTATGTTCAAAGGACAACCTAAAGGTCTCTATGCCCTCGCCCTCGCTAACACCGGGGAGCGTTTCGGCTACTACACGATGCTGGCCATCTTCATTCTTTTCATCCAGGCCAAGTTCGGATACACGCCCGCGGTCGCCGGACAGATTTACGCCATTTTCCTGGCATGCGTCTATTTCATGCCTTTCTTCGGCGGCATTCTAGCCGACAAGATAGGATACGGGAAATGCGTAACTATCGGAATCGGCGTAATGTTCACCGGCTATCTTCTCCTCGCCATTCCTTCTCCGGCTACGGCAATCGGACTTGCAATGATGATCGGCTCCCTTCTGCTCGTTTCCGTCGGGACCGGACTCTTCAAAGGCAATCTGCAGGTAATGGTCGGAAATCTCTACGACAATCCTAAATATTCAAGCAAAAGAGATGCGGCGTTCAGTCTCTTCTACATGGCCATCAACATCGGCGCCATGTTCGCCCCTTCAGCCGCTACCGCGATAACCAACCTGCGCCTCGCGAAGGCCGGCCTGGCATACAACGGACAGATCCCTGCCCTGGCACATCAGGTGCTCGGAGGCGGCGCACAGGCCGCGGCTGACTTCCAGTCACTTACCTCCGGGATGAGCGGGCTCGCTGGCATGGACCCTGCGGGCGCCGCCCAGTACTATCTGGACAATCTCTCTACGGCATACAATCTAGGCTTCGGAGTGGCCTGCATCTCGCTCATCATCTCCATGGCCATCTATTTCGGCTTCAAGAGCTGGTACGCCGGCGCCGACAAGACCGCCAGGCAGGCCGCTTCCAGCGACCCTAATGTCAAGGATCTCACCCCGGCCCAGACCAAGAGCCGCATGATCGCCCTCATCTTCGTCTTCGCCGTCGTCATCTTCTTCTGGATGGCCTTCCACCAGAACGGTTCCACGCTGACCTATTTCGCCCGCGACTACACCACGACTGAAGTCTCCGGCTGGCAGAGAATCGGCTTCAACATCTGGTCTCTCGCCCTGATAGCAATCTCTATCTACACTCTCTTCGGAGCCTTCCAGTCAGGTACTAAGAAGGGCAAGGGCATTTGCGGGGCCGTCACGCTGGCCCTCTGGGCAGGCGCCTTCCTCCTCTACAAAGGCATGGACGAGAGCATCTCCCTCCTTCCTCAGCAATTCCAGCAATTCAATCCGTTCTACGTAGTCGCCCTCACCCCTGTCAGCATGGCCCTCTTCGGAGCCCTCGCGAAGAAGGGGAAGGAGCCGTCCGCTCCGAGAAAGATCGGTCTGGGCATGTATGTCGCGGCCTGCGGCTACCTCATCATGACCTTCTTCTCTCTCGGGCTGGTGATGCCTCAGGTTATGGGAGGCGCAAGAGTTGAGCCTTACGTGCTCATGCTCACCTACCTCGTCCTGACCTTCGCCGAGCTTCTGCTCTCCCCTATGGGCATTTCCTTCGTATCCAAGGTCGCCCCTCCTAAGTACAAGGGCATGATGATGGGAGGCTGGTTCGCCGCCACCGCGATAGGCAACTACCTCAGTTCGATTCCTTCCATGCTCTGGGATAAGCATCCTCTCAGCATGATATGGGGCGTGCTTCTTATCCTCTGCCTTATCGCCGGAACCATCATGTTCGTGATGATGAAGAGGATCGAAGGCGCCGTAAAAGACTAGGTCCATGACTTCATCCCTCGAAGCCCAGCTTATTTCCTGGGCTGAGACATACGATGATCCGAGATATTTTCTCGAAGATCCTATAGCTTTCCCGACCAGATTCGCCCAGGCGATGAAGGCCGGGAAAGCCTGTCTGCAGGATGTCGAAATCGCAGCGGTTTTCGCCGCTCACTTCGCCTGGGGCAGGAGAGCCATGATAGTGAGGGACTGCGGAAGACTCTTTGACGAGATGGACTGGAAGCCCTACGACTACGTCATGCGCGGCAAATGGAGGAATGACGAGCAGAGCGCCCACAGGACCGTGAAGTGGAGCGAGGTGGCCGCCATCTGCGCTCGTCTTCGCGGCTTCTACCTCCGCGAACCTTCGCTGGAGCCGCTGTCTCAGGCCGAGATGCGCACCGGCATCTTCGGCCAGAAGGAGGACAGAAAGGCGCCCAACAAGAAAATCAATATGCTGCGCCGCTGGATGGTGAGGCGGGACGGGAAGGTGGACCTCGGCCTGTGGAAGAATACGGACCCGGACAGTCTGCTCATACCGCTCGATGTACATGTCTATGACGTAGCATCGGCCCTGGGGCTGACCTCGAGAAAGCAGAAGGATATAATCACGGTCGAGGAAATCACCTCCGTCTTCCGCGGAATCTTTCCCGGGGACCCTTGCAAGGGTGATTTCAGCCTCTTCGGCTACGGCGTGACCCATCCTAAAGAAGGCAAAGACACATAATACGGCTATGCACAGGCTCTACATCATATCGGGATGCAACGGCTCCGGTAAAACCACGGCTTCCTACTCTATCCTTCCGGGGATACTGAAGTGCAGCCAGTTCGTCAATTCGGACGAGTTCGCCAAGAGTCTCTCCCCTTTCGACCCGACCGCAGCCTCGGTCCAGGCCAGCCGCATGATGCTGCTGAAGATACGATACTGCATCTCCAAAAGGCTTGATTTCGCGATTGAGACTACCCTTGCGACCCGCACGCTCAAGAGGCTGCTCGCCGCATGCCAGGCTCTGGACTACAGCGTCACGGTGCTATATTTCTGGCTCAATTCTCCGGAACTTGCGGTGAAACGGGTAGCGGCGAGGGTCGCCTCCGGCGGGCACAACATCGATGAACAGACGATACGGAGACGTTATATCGTCGGCCTGCAATATTTTTTCGAAGAATATGCTCCTCAGGCAGATACTTGGATCCTGGCAGACAATTCTTCAATTCCTTTCAAGGTAGTGGCGAAGGGGGATGCAGGAGGGGCTTTCTTTTACGAACCGGAAGAATACGCCAGGATCCTCAATCTGGCACGCTTCACTAAACCGGAGACGGACTATGTAGCGCCGCGGAAGATCATTTTCAGGCCGAGAGTCCCGCCTCCTACAGACAAAACTCTATAAAATGATAAATTCTCAGGAATCATATTTCAACACTTTCGGGGTCGGCGAGGCCCAGCTCTCCAAGCTGGTCGAGGCGGCCCTGGAGCATGGCGGCGACTACGCCGACCTGTTTTTCGAGAACAGCACCTACAGGGAACTGGTTCTGCGCGATGGGAAAGTCTCCACGGGAGGCTTTCATGTGGATTACGGGGTGGGAATCCGCGTTCTCAAGGGTGATAAGACAGGCTACGCCTATTCCGAAAGCACCCAGATGCGGGATATGCTCGCCACGGCCGAGGCAGCCTCGGCGATAGCCATGGGAAGCGATACCGATGGGAGGACGGCCGCGAAAATAGTCCGCGAAGCCCGCTCTACCGCCGCCACGTACACGGTCCAGCACTCTAACGGGGACCGTCTGGTGCGTCGCTTCTTCACGGGGCGGCCAAACCCGGCGGCTGACCGCTACCCCGTCGCAATGGATTGGCGCTCGGCCGCCGTGGAAAGTCTGAAGCCATATCTGGAGAAGCTGGAGACAGCCATCCGGAGGAAGGACTCCAGGGTGCTCAAGGTCATCGGCATACTCGAAGTGTCGATGAGCGACATCCTGATGTACAATTCCTTTTCGGAGCTGAAATATGACACCAGGCCGATGGGCACACTCGCCGCGTCCGTAGTTTTCTCCGACGGGAAAAGCATCGAGAACTCCCATGTCAGCAGAAGCTTCAGGATGGGCGCGGAGATGTTGACCGAGGACTTGATAGAGGGACTCGCGGAGCAGGTCACGTCCAGGCTTGACGACAAATTCAGTGCGAAGAGACCGAAGGGAGGCGTCATGCCCGTCGTCATGGGGGCCGGCGCCTCGGGAATCCTGCTCCATGAAGCCATGGGGCATTCTTTCGAGGCGGACTTCAACCGCAAGGGACAGAGCATCTTCGCCCATCGCCTCGGTCAGAAGGTCTGCATGGACGGGATAAACATTGTCGACGACGGAACTATCCGCGGCAATCGCGGAGCCCTCAATTTCGATGACGAAGGCGTCCCGGGACAGAGGACCTGCATGGTGGAGAACGGGGTGTTGGCCTCCTACCTTCATGACCGCATCAGCGCGAAATTCTACGGGGTTACGCCTACGGGGAACGGGCGCAGAGAATCTTTCCGCTACAATCCTATCCCTCGCATGAGGGCTACATATATGGAGGGTGGGAATTCCGAACCGGAGAGCATCATCGCCTCTGTGAAGAAAGGGATCTACGTCGACGAGTTCTCGAACGGAGAAGTCAAGATCGGAGAGGGTGATTTCACCTTCTACGTCAAGAGCGGCTACCTGATCGAGAATGGAAGGCTGACAATGCCGGTGAAAGACATCAATATTATAGGCAACGGACCGAAGGCGCTGGCGGACATCGTGGCGGTCGGCAATGACCCGAAAATAGATGACGCTGCCTGGACCTGCGGCAAGGAACAGTCAGCCGCGGTCTCATGCGGAATACCGACCGTCCTTGTAAAAGAATTAACAGTAGGAGGAGAATGATGGAAATTCCATGGACAATAACTGAAGAAGAAAGGTTGCTGGCGGAGGAGTGTCTCGGCTATGCCATGAAGGCTGGAGCCTCCGGAGCAAGAGTAACCATGAACAAGAATATGATGGATCTTTTTTCCATGCTTAACGGGGAACTGGACAAAGTCACCCGATCCGGAGACAGATCCATCATGCTCTGCGTTTTCGCAGACGGGAAATATGGGACCTTCTCGACGAACCGCCTTGGAGAGGAAGAGCTTAAAGATTTCGCGGAAAAGGCTGTCGCCACTGTAAGGCTTTTGGAAGAAGACCCCTGCCGGAAACTTCCAGATCCGCTCCGCTGCGCCAAGGGGGCGCTGACAGGCCTGGAGATGGGGCTTTATGATCCTGAATATGCAGGGATGGATGCCTCCAAAAGGCTGGACCTGGCCCGCAGGGCCTGCTATTTCGGTGATGCAAAGGCTGAAGGGGTAGAGGTGATTTCCGAGGAGTGCGAATACTCAGACTCTATCAGCGATGAATATCTCATAGATTCCAACGGTCTGAGTTGCAGGGACATAGAGTCCTCTTTCGAAATCGGGACTGAGTACACTATTCAGGGTGCCGACGGCCGCAAATACAGCGCTTATTGGTGGGATTCTTCCACGGCGTTGAAGGACCTCGGACTTGAAACCTGCGGCAGGAGGGCCTTCGAGCGGGCCTTGTCCACCGTGGGCCCGGCCCCGATCAAGAAGGGAAGATACAATCTGGTGCTCTCCAATGAAGTGAGCGGGAGAGTGCTCAGTCCGGTACTCAACGCCTTGAAAGGCACGGCTTTGCAGCAGAAGAATTCTTTCATGCTGGACAGCCTCGGGAAGAAGATTTTCCCTTCCGGCCTCAACATCTATGACAAGCCTTGCGAGGTCGGCAGACTCGGCTCAAAGCTCTATGACTCTGAAGGAGTCGCGCAAAGAGAAAGAGCCATAGTCAAGGACGGGAAGGTGGAGACTTATTTCATCAACACCTACATGGCTGGCAAAATGGGGATGGCCCCTACCATAGAATCGGACCAGAGGCCCTGCGTTGAGCCTTTCGGACCAGCAGAGGCCAGAGATGAGAAATCCATAATGGAACTATGCGGAGATGGCATCCTCGTCTGCGGCTTCAACGGAGGCAACAACAATTCCTCGACAGGAGACTTCTCCTATGGAATCGAAGGCTTCCATTTCAAGGACGGTAAAATCGTAAAACCAGTGGAAGGAGTCGTCATGACAGGAAACTTCCTCAGGCTATGGAATAATCTCATCGCCTCCGGCAGAGATTCAAGGCCATGCAGGGCAAGGCAGGTTCCGACCCTCGCCTTCAAAGACGTCGACTTTTCAGCATAGGAGGTCTACATGAACATGAAATGGATATGGACGATTCTGCTTCTGATCGTCTCCAACTTCTTCATGACCTTGGCCTGGTACGGGCATCTCAAGCTCCAGGATATGAAAATTTCTTCTGACTGGCCTCTGATTCTGGTCATTTTATTTTCATGGGGCATCGCCTTCTTCGAGTATTGCTTTCAGGTTCCAGCCAACAGAATCGGCTTCCAAGGTAACGGAGGTCCGTACACCCTCGTTCAACTGAAAGTAATCCAGGAGGTTGTCAGCCTCACAGTATTTACGATAGTGGCCACCCTCCTTTTCAAAGGGCAGCCACTGCAATGGAACCATTTCGTAGCCTTCGGACTACTTGTCCTGGCCGTCTTCTTCGCCTTTATCAGATGAAAGGAATTTCATAAATTCTTCACCGGTAATAGTTTCTTTCTCAATAAGATACTTAGCGGCCGCGTGCATCTGCGGCAGGTGGCTTCCGATGATCTGCTCAGCCTTCTTCTTGGCCTGGGCGATCATGGAGCGCACCTCCTCGTCAACGGCGGCGGCAGTTGAATCCGCACAAGCCATCGAAGAGCCGCCTCCAAGGTAGGCGTTGCCCTGCGTCTGAAGGGCCATCATGCCGTATTTGTCCGACATTCCGTAGGTCATGATCATGCCCCTGGCCATCTTGGTCGCCTGTTCGATGTCGTTTGAAGCGCCCGTCGTACAGGTGTTGCAGATCATTTCCTCGGCTACGCGGCCTCCTGTGAGGGTGGCAAGCTTGTTGAGCAGATAGTCCTTGCTGTAGAGGAACTTCTCGCCCTCGTCGACCTGCATCGTGTAGCCGAGGGCTCCGCTGGTGCGGGGGATGATGGTTATCTTGTGGACAGGGGCCGAATCCGTCTGGACTGCGGCCACCATGGCATGGCCGATCTCATGGTAGGCGATGATCCTCTTCTCCTCAGGGGAAATTACGGCGTTCTTGCGCTGCTCCCCTGCCATCACCGTCTCTACGCTCTCTTCAAGGTCGGAGGTGCCGACCGAAGACTTACCCTCGCGGACAGCCCTCAAGGCGGCCTCGTTTACGATATTGGCGAGATCGGCTCCGGAAGAGCCTGCAGTTGCGCGGGCAACCACGTCAAGGTCAATGTCCGGAGAAGCTTTCACATTTTTAAGATGAACCCCAAGGATGGCTTTTCTCCCCTCAAGGTCGGGGAGTTCCATCTGGATCCTGCGGTCGAAACGTCCTGGCCTCAGGAGCGCCTTGTCAAGGCTGTCCGGACGGTTCGTGGCGGCGAGTATCACCACGCCTTTCTTGGCGTCGAAGCCGTCCATCTCGGTAAGCAGCTGATTGAGAGTCTGTTCGCGCTCGTCGTTTGAGCCGTAGACATTCCCCTCGCGGCTCTTTCCGATGGCATCAATCTCGTCGATGAAGATGATGCATGGAGCCTTAGCCTTGGCCTGTTCGAAGAGATCGCGGACCTTTGCCGCTCCCATGCCGACGAACATCTGGACGAATTCAGAGCCCGACATGGAGAAGAAAGGCACCCCGGCTTCTCCTGCGACCGCTCTCGCGATAAGGGTCTTTCCCGTTCCCGGAGGCCCTACGAGCAGGGCTCCCTTAGGAAGCTTCGCGCCGAGGCGGGTATATTTCTCCGGAGAGTGAAGGAAATCCACCATCTCCATAAGCGAGGCCTTGGCCTCATCCTGGCCGGCGACGTCGCTGAACCGGGTCTTGATGTCATCTTCCGAATAGATTTTGGCTCCGCTCTGGCCTCCTATAGACATGAAATTTCCCAGTCCTCCTTCGCCGCCTCCGCGGTTGAGGAAACGTCGCATCGAAGAAACATAGATGAAATAGAAGATCAGGCCCGGGAGGATGAACCAGAGCAGGAAATCGAAGAGGCCGGAATTCTTCTTCTCGATTTTCTGCACGAATTGGATCTTGCCGTCCTCGTTAGGGCTTCCGGCCTGCAGAAGTCTGTCTACAAGGCCGGGATCGTCAACCCTTCCCGTCCTGTAGGTCATCTTCGGCTGAGCGGTAGTGAAGAGAATCTCGTTCTCATTGATAACCACCTGCTTGACAGAATCCTGCTGTACCTTGTTGATGAAGGAGCCATAGTCGACATCCTCGATGCCGGCTTTGTTGAAATATGGCGCTACGAGTCCGTAAATCAGGAGCGCGAAGACGAAGCACCAGAATATCGTCGACCACGTGTTCGGGTTCCTTGGAGCCTGGCCACTTTCGCTCTGCTTCTTTCCTCCACCTGCCCCGCCCGAGTCCTTAGTCTTGTTTTCCGTTTCAGGGAATTCTACTATTTTCATAACTCTAAGATATTGCTCTTGCCCTTATGAGGCAAAGATAATGCAACACCGCCTAATCTGTCATTATGGCAGGCCGCAAAAGTGGTCTTAAAGTCGAAATTACTCAGCGATTGTAACGCCTCTTGAAGGTGAGCCCGATACAGCGGACGAAGATAGCGGAGACAAGCAGCTCTCCTGCAAGACTAATCTGGGAAGTGACAAAAGGCATCGCGGCTAAAAATACGAGAAGGCTCAGCGCATAGAAGAAGTAGATATGCTCATGTGTCTCGTACTTGCCTCTCAAAAGCCAGTAGACTATAGGGAAGGGATTGAAGGGGATGAGATACCAGTTCCAATGAATGCCGAGGAAGCCGCCTATGCAGCTCTCATAGAAGAGGAAACAGCCGACTATGGTTTGGAATATAAACAGGGAGATGTCGAAAATCCTCACCGAAAGCTTCCACTTCAGGGACAGCTCGCCAATCGTGAGCGCCAGAGACAGAGCGAAGAGCAGGCCGAAGATAAGCTCCGGGGTGAGCGGAGACGGCTCCCGCGCAGCCTTAGGAGGAAAACTGACCAGGGTCTTGCCTTCTCCTGCAACAGGTCTGAGCAGCACCTCGTCCGATGAGACTATCATTGATTTCTGCAGGACTACTCCGGCTTCAAGCGGCTCTAGTCTCTGTTCATAAGGCCAGGTCTTGTCACACTCAACCCCGAGGAAAAAAAGGGTGGCGAATTTAAGCCACGGAGAAGACGCGAGGACCTCGCGGAAAAATCTGCCATTCACAGCCAGCTCCGCCTCCCTGGGTCCTTTGTCCGCCGCATCAGCTTCAGGAACGCAATACTCGATACGTTCTCCGTAGAGACTGTTCTCTATCTGGAAAAGTGCCGCGGACAGACAATTGTTCCTGACCAGATCGAAGCGACCG
Organism: Bacteroidales bacterium UBA7258; assembly: GCA_002472565.1. GTDB lineage: Bacteria > Bacteroidota > Bacteroidia > Bacteroidales > UBA932 > Cryptobacteroides. Next base: position 76,247 of record DKSK01000027.1, read on the forward strand.
TCCGGACCCTCCATATTGTCTCTCCTGAGATTGCGCCATAGACAGAGTTTCTCCCTCGGAGTGAGATTAAGGGCGTACTCTGTCACATTCCTCTCCTCTTTGGCATAAGTGTCCAGAAAGGATTGGGTCGGCTCCACCATGAAGTTAGCCATGAGTCCGCCTTCTATAAATTTGAGATATTTGATTTCCGCCTCGTAGGTATAGGCGAGATCGGCATCTTTGGAAGGGCACTGAATTCTGACGGCCGCATGGCCGAAGGTGGAATATACGGCGGCGCCTTTCCCCGCGATCAGAAGCGAAACTCTCAGATAATTATCTTCGAGACTATCCGGGCCGAAGCGCAGCGTGTCCGCGAATGCCTTCACTGAATCCGCCGCTTCCACGGCGGCCTGGATATTTCCTGCTACGGAAAAATTCCCTGCCAGAATCGACATGGAAAAGAAAGCCGCGGCGACTGCAGCCATATATCTGGAAATTCGACCCATCAACGGCCTGAAATAGGGTGCAAATTTAATCAAAAAAGCGCACTCTCCAAAAACACCCAGAAGACGCTCGGGATGAAGGATGCAATTGAGGCTCGGGGGAATGGCCTATTTCGGATACAAATTGTTATATTTGTTTTCTGTTAGGATCAATGGAAACGGAAGCTCTCATAGAATTATTGGAGAGGCATGGCATTAAGTCCACGCCGAACAGAATACTTGTAGCCAGCACTCTCGAGGAAGCGTCCCGGCCTCTGTCGATGACGGAAATAGAAGAAACCATAGGCACGATTGACAAGAGTTCGGTCTTCCGGACTCTCTCTCTTTTCAGGGAAAGTCATCTGGTCCATGCCTTCGAAGACGGGAGCGATGTAGTGCGCTATGAACTTTGCATGAGCGAAAGCAATGAAGATGATGACACTCATGTTCATTTCTATTGCGAGGCTTGCCAGAAGACTTTCTGTCTCTATGATATTCCGGTGCCGAAGGTCCGGATTCCTGATGGATACAAGGCTGAAACGGCGAACTACATCATAAGGGGTTTCTGCCCTGTCTGCGCCAAGAAAATGAGCCGATGAAAGCACCCTCAGATGAAATGAACCCGCTAATAAGATGAAAGATATGGAAGATGCGAAGGAGGAAATGATAATAAGGATCGGAGGCAAGGACCAGGTCGGACTCACCGCCTCCATCATGGGAATTCTCGCAAAGTATGACGTCCAGATCTTGGACATCGGCCAGGCCGACATCCACAGTTCCCTCTCCTTGGGGCTGCTGATAAGGGTGACGGAATCCAATTCGGGCTTCGTCATGAAGGATCTCCTGTTCATGGCGACAAAACTCGGCCTGACGATTGGCTTCGAGCCGGTTTCAGACGATGATTACGAAGCCTGGGTGAGCCGCCAGGGAAAGAACAGGTACATCCTGACTATCATTGGCAGGACTCTCTCGGCCGGGCAAATCGGGGCGGCGGCCGGTGTCATCGCCAACCATGGGCTCAACATAGACAACATTCTCCGCCTGACAGGACGCATGAGCCTGAAAAACCCTTCCAAGAGTCCTAAGGCCTGCATCCAGTTTTCGGTAAGGGGAAGCCTTGATAACCGCCAGGGCATCCAGGAAGACCTCATGAAGATGGGAGAAGGCCAGGGCATCGACTTTTCTTTCCAGAAGGACGACATGTTCAGGAGGATGCGCCGCCTCATCTGCTTCGACATGGACTCTACACTAATCCAGACCGAATGCATCGATGAACTGGCGAAGAGGGCCGGCGTCGGCGAACAGGTTGCCGCGATTACGGCTTCCGCCATGCGGGGGGAGATTGACTTCAAGGAGAGCTTCACCCGCAGAGTCGCACTTCTGAAGGGGCTGGATGCCACGGTCATGCAGGACATCGCCAGGAATCTCCCTGAAACGGAAGGGGTCGGAAAGCTCATGAAGGTCCTGAAGGCGGCAGGCTACAAGATTGCCATCCTTTCGGGAGGCTTCACCTATTTCGCCGAATTCATGCAGAAGAAATATGGCGTAGACTATGTCTATGCCAACGAACTCGAGATCGGGGACGACGGAAAACTTACCGGCCGCTACATCGGAGACATAGTTGACGGGGCCCGCAAAGCCGACCTCCTGAAACTTATCGCCCAAGTGGAACATATCAACCTCGCCCAGACCATAGCCGTCGGTGACGGAGCCAACGACCTGCCGATGATTTCGGAGGCCGGTCTGGGAATAGCCTTCCACGCCAAGCCTAAAGTGCGCGCCAACGCATCGCAGAACATTTCAAACATGGGTCTGGACGGGGTTCTCTTCTTCCTCGGTTTCAAAGACTCCTATCTCGGTGAATACGGGCTGATGTAGTCCACTATTTTTTCCGGTCTTTGTGCGAAAGATGTTTGGCCGTCGCGAAACCGCCGATGGCACATAAGACTATAAGGGCTATCTCGACAATCTTCATAAGGGCAGTTTTTGCTAATATACAAAAGATCCTTCATATTCACAGAAGGCAGTCCTGTTCATGCCGACATACGAGGCGATTTCATCGTCGGAGATTTTCTCCGGGAAAAAAGGCGGGAAATGGAAAGAGGTGATATCTTTAAAAATTAATGAGGATACATCAATTCAATGCGATATTAAGACTATATTTGAAAACTTTGCCGGCTTGAACCGGGAAAGCCATGAATTATGGCGAAAGAAAACGTATACCTTGCTTCAAAACCCCGTTACGAGATACTGGACGGACTCCGCGGCGTAGCCGCTCTCATGGTGATAGCCTTCCATTGCTTCGAGACCTACATTCCGAAGATCGGCACCCAGATAGTAAATCACGGATATCTGGCGGTTGATTTCTTCTTTGTCCTTTCTGGCTTCGTAATAGGATACGCCTATGATGACCGCTGGGACAGAATGACCACCTGGGGCTTCTTCAAGCGCCGTCTCACCCGTCTGCATCCTATGGTGATCGCAGGAACCCTTATCGGAGCGTCCTTATTCTTCTTTGGAGCCGGAGCCTTCCCAAAGATCATGGAAACTCCGATATCGAAATTCTTCCTCTGCCTTGTGATGGGTCTAGTGATGATTCCGTGCGGTCCGAAGCTGGACATACGCGGCTGGCAGGAGACGAACTCCTTCAACGGGCCGAACTGGTCGCTTACCTTCGAATATTTCGGCAACATCCTCTATGCCTTCGTATTGCGCCGTCTGCCGAAAATCGCACTTGCCCTTCTCTGCATTGCATCTGCCTTCTTTACGCTTGATCTTACCCTGGGCTGGGATGTCTTCGGATTCTTTCCTGACGGACCGCAGCACACCGTCATAGGAGGATGGAGCCTCACCGGTCAGCAGCTCTATATAGGTCTTAGCCGTCTGATGTATCCTTTCCTCTGCGGTCTCCTTATTTCCCGCCTTCTTCCGTCAAGGCGCACTGAAAGCAATCCGAGCGGGAGCCCGATCCACCTCAGAGGCGGCTTCTGGTGGTGCTCTCTGACTCTCGTCGCCATCTTCTCAATTCCTTGCATCGGAGGAACGACCGGCGTTCCGGACGGCATCTACCAGGCAGTCTGCATCCTCCTTCTCTTCCCTGTCATAGTGCTCGCCGGTAGCGGCAGCGTGACAACTGACGCGAAGAGTACCGCAATTTGCAAATGGCTCGGGGAAATTTCCTATCCTATCTACATCACCCACTATCCGCTGATGTATATACAGATGAGCTGGGCTGCAGAGCATGCCGACGCTCCGCTCTGGATGCACGTTGCTGTAAGCACGGGAGTCGTGATCGTGTCCGTCATCCTTGCCTGGGGCCTCTTCAAGATTTACGATGAGCCTGTACGCAATTGGCTGAAAGAACATTGGCTGAAGCATAAGACCGCCAGATAATGGACAGGCGGCTATCCGCTGAGATAAGGGAATAGCCCCGTGCTAAAGCACGAAGCTATTCTTTCCCCCGTGGAGCTGACGGGTCTCGCCCTTCCACACGAAGGTTCCGCCTACTCCCTCTGGAAGCTTAATCTCAGCCTGGAGTTTCCCGCCCCTGACCTTGTAATGGACGCTGATGGAGCCGGCAGGGTGAGGCATGGTGCCGCCGATTTCCTTGAGGTCTCCAAGATGAGGCTCAATCTTGACTCGAGCAAAGGCCACGGCATCCGAATCGATACCGAGAACGGTCCTGAACAGTTCGATATTCGGACTTGCGCCCCAAGCGTGGCAATCGCTTCTGGTCGAGTAGATATCGGCATCCTCTCCCCATGTAGTAAGCCCCATGGCGAGATTATCCCTCCACAGACCGAGCCACTCCAGATAGTGATCTCCCAGACCGGCCTTCACCAAGGCCTGGTGCAGGTAGAACTTATAATACAGGGAGCACTGGTTCAGGGTTTTGTCGTCAAGGAGCTTCTGCGCCAGAGCCTTAGGGTCGTCAACTATGCCGCAGAGAAGGGCCAGGGCGTTGCCATGCTGGCTGTAATTGTCCTTCTCCGACCTGTCGGCGAAAAGTCCGCGCTCAGGATTCCAATAGGCGGCCTTCACCCCTGCGGCAAGTTTCTCCGCCGCCTTGGTGTACTCCCCTGCCTGCCAGGTGTTTCCGCGGACCTCTTCCATCTGGGCCATCTGCTGATAGGCATACAGGAGCTGGAGATCCATGTTGATGGAGCATCCGTCCTCACCCTTCAAAGGCGCTCCGTAATTCCATGAAGGGCTGCCGTTCACCCAGTCGGAGAAATTCCAGCCCGGAAGATTCTTCAGGCGTCCGTCTTCCTGCTGGAAACGGCTGAAGTAGCCCATTATCTGCTCAGCTCCCGGAAGAAGATCCATCACGAACTTCGTATCAGCCCCGTACATCATATAGTCATGGAGGGCATAGATATAGCTTAGCGCATATGGCTGAATGTACTGAGGAATGGTGGTAGGATAACGGCTCTTCGTTATGCCGTCCACGTTGCGGCTCATGTCGGCGAGAGTCAGGAAGCGCTTCACAAGACGGTCGTCCTTGCTGCTGTACAGGCTGACAAGAGCCTGGATACGGCTATCTCCGAGGTATTGAAGCTGCTCATAGTAAGGGCAGTCCATGTAAGTTTCCCAGGCGCAGAGACGGGCTGTCCGCCAGCCTGTTTCAAAGATATCCCTGAGTTCTTTTCTGTCTGTGTCCAGAGAGGCGTCCCAAGTGAAAGGATAGCCGGTGAAATCGCCATAGATCTCATCAACCACCAGCGGCTCATCCTTCGTAACCACATGAAGACGCACGTAACGGTAGGTGCGCCATGAGAGAGAAGTCCAGTGATGCGCGGCTCCATCAGGCAGCAGGACATCTTCTCTGCCGAGGAAGACCTTTCCTTCAGTCTCGTTGCGATTTCCCTTTCCCTTGGTGCGCGGAGTCAAAGCATAGGAACGGTATTGTTCCGGAACTTTGGCGAGGGCTTCCGCGCTCGGAGCCTTCCATTCAGGATCCGGGATATAAAGAGCCTCGGCATAAGAGATACTGACTTCGGCACCGGCTCCGCCCTTGAATACCATGTTGAAATAGGCGTTGGTAAGCACCTTGTTGTCAAGGAGAAGCTCTTTTTCGCTCTTGGCCGGAACCGTGAATCCTCCGTATAGAGGCTGCTTCTTCCTTTCCATCTGAGGCAGAGGGGACGGCACCAGATTGTGGCCCTCTCCCTGATTCTAGGAATTCAAATTTTTCGGCTCGCCTGCCGGGCCTTCTTCAGCCGTCTGCCAGTTTTCTTTACCTGCGGCAAAATCCACCTTTTCTCCGGGGCCCGCGACATAATAGCCTGGAACATGAACAGGGACAGGGCTGTAGGCCTCGTCCTTGTAACATTCCCAGCTCTTGTCGGTAAAGAGCCCTGAGGCATTTCCCTCCCCCTGGAGGAGGAAACCGGCAGCTACGGAAACCTGGGAATCAGGCTTGCTTCCGCCCTCATGATACACCAGAGCGGCAATCTCATTTTCGCCCTCACGCAACCAAGGCGCCAGGTCAAGGGTCTCGTAGCTCCAATGGGTGGCATCGCCCTTGGCCGGCCCCATGGACACAAGCGAGTCATTGACATAGAGCTTGTAGCGGTTGTCACCTGAGACATGGACTACATAGTCGGACGGGACGGCTGAGAGTTTCACCTGCTTCCGGAAATGATAGACCCCATATTTCTGGGCACCAGTCCCGGGAACGCTGATCCATCGGGCATTCCATGAATCTGTGGCAAGGTCGAAGGGAGCCGAAGGATCCCTCCTCTGCATACCCGGCTGAGCCAGGAGCGCAGAAGAAATCAGGATAGAAGCAAGAGAAATTGATAATTTCGCCGTTATATTATTCATAGGTTTAATCTTTATTGCAATGATAGGCAATGGGGACGATTCAAACACTCGATTTTTTGACAAAATCTCTTTGTGAAATTCTATTTCTGCACATTTCAGCCCTTATACTCCGACGGCGCCACCCCGGCACAGAAAGAAGCTGCCTCAGGCCTTGTCCATCGACCTTGGAGAGGTCGACCTCTTTTAATATAGTGCAGGCTCAGGCTTTACTTCCCGCGCTTCCATGCGTAGAAGTCCTCGAAGAGCTCAAGCTGCGGTTTGTGCGGCGTTTCGATGAGAGAAGTCCCATCCTTAAAATACATCACGCTCGCCTTGCCGTCATCAAATACCGGCCACTTGTCCAGACCTCCGCCATTCGGGTCTCCAGTCTTCACGAAATTAGCCCAATAATGATTCATGGCATCGCTTACAGCCTTGTCTCCTCCCTCGAAAGGACGTCCCCATGGAAAAGCAAAGACATACTGCAGCTCAGAAGCATGGTTGGCGCCTCGTGGCTTGGGAGCGTTCGGGCCGCCGAACATGGAGCGGGCAGGGTCGTACTGGTCGAAATAGTAGAGGTAGACCCTTCCCTTTCCGGTCTTTTCCTGAAGCCTCGCCCACGCCCAGGTCGGCCAGGCAAAGGCCGTCTCGCGGAAAATGTCGCTGCGGGCGCCGAAAGTATCCTCATCCTTGGCGGCCGGGTAGAGAGCAAGCACCTTGTCCGCAAAAGGACCGTAAGCGGCCTTGACCTCGGACTGATATTCCGAAAGGGTGCAAGGGCGGCTGAACATAGCTCCTTCATCGGAATTGGTTCCTATGAGCACATTCACGTCGTTGTAATTGCCTGCTTCATACATCTTATACTGATCGTCCGGCAGCACATAGCCGTCCACGCAAGGCCAGAAACCGCCCACGCCGATGGAGGGACCGTCACTGACCCATTTTTCCCAGGACATTTCCCTGAGTTCGGCAAGAGAAGAAGCTCCGATACGCTTCATGAATTCAAGGCCGAAGGCTTCAGAGCCTTTCATATTACGGATTCCGTTGTTGTCGATGCGCACGTCGGAAACTGGGCAGAAGGATCCGCCGCTCTCCGAAATCGCACCGCGGAAAAGTCCCTTGGCCAAAGGACTGGCGCAAAGCATGGAGACCGCGATGGCGCCGGCGCTCTCCCCCATGATGGTGACTTTGGAAGGATCTCCGCCGAAAGCCGCGATATTTTCTTTCACCCACTTTAGGCCTTCAATCATATCGAGAAGCCCGTAGTTGCCGGAGATGCCACGCTCGTTTTCCGCCGACAATTCAGGCAGCGAAAGAAAGCCGAGGGCTCCGGTACGATAGCTCAGACTAACGAAGACAATACCCTGTCTGGCGAATTTTTCACCGTTGTTTGAATTGGCATCGCCGGTGATGAATCCTCCGCCATGAATCCAGACCAAGACCGGAAGCCTCTCTTCCTTGGACTGAGCAGGAGTCTGAATATTCAGATACAGGCAATCCTCGGAGACTTTAGGGGCAGGTACGCCAGGCCAGCTTCGAGTCTGCTGAGGAGGCATGGCGCCAGGTTCTGCCGCCATGAAAACTCCATCCCAGCTTTTCTTCGGAACGGGAGCCTTCCAGCGGAGTCCGCCCACCGGAGCCTCGGCGAATGGGATGGCGTAGAAAGTACCCAGACCTCTCTCGACTTTTCCCTTAACCGCTCCCTGCTTCACCCTGGTCTCGGTGATGACTTTCGGGGCATTTTTCTGCGATTCTCCGCCGTCCTGAAGTCCCAGGCGGATATTCTTGATAAGAGCCGTCGAGGTGAAAGTCGCCCCACTGACTGCATCAAGCGTCTCAGCTTTGGCCTCCTCCATGGTCTTGCCATCCAGCTTCGAGAGAAGGTCGCTTTCCTGTACCATTCTCATGAATCGAGGACTTTCTCTGTTAGGAAGGGCCTTGATTTTGGTAATTACGCCGTTGAAGACGGAGATTTCCACCGGAGTCGGCCCATTGTAGCCGATGACTTCGGCCCCGAGTTCGGTGGTGTTGATCTTCAGCGTGTCCGGTCCGCTCATCGCATAAGAGTTTGTGCAAGAAGTTCCGGCAGAGCCGGCCCCCGCGAGCACGGCCGCGAGAGCCGTAAATAACAGAATTTTCTTCATTATTTCAGAATCTGCGATTTGCTGGTTTATTTTGCGTCGTAAATGAGCTTCTTTGTCACAGGATCACGCCTGTAATGCTTGAAGAAGTCCCACATGAGGCGGGCCGTAGGCTGGAAATTCCAATGGCCATAGCCGATTACCGCTACGAGGCGGATCATAGGCACCTTTCCCTTGTACAACTGGCCAGTTTCCATGACGATGCCGTCTCCCTTGTTTGTGACGATTGTCCTGCGGTCCTGGAGTTTCTGACCGAAGACGGAATCTACGGCGAAATCCATCTCGCTGACCACAGGCATGCCGTTCATCTGCTCATAGGCGTTCCACGCATTCAGATAGCTGTTGCCCTTCCAGTTATCAGGGGTCATATAAGGTACGGTAGTGTCCTTGGTTCCAAATACGGAGCAATATGGAGTCTCCACGAAGCCGCGCTTCTGAGTAGCCTCATTCCAGATAGACTCGAAACCAGGGAAAGGACCTGCGCCCATTCCACCGAAGAGTCCGCCGGAATGTCCGCCGACTGCAGCGAATACATGCGATTTCTTGATACCGAGGGCTGTGGCCGTCATTGAGCCGGCGCTCAGGCCTTCGGCATAGATACGGGAAGGATCAAGCTGAGGATATTTGTCCAAAAGCATATAGATGACAGATTCAACGCCGTCCTGGCCCATGGCCTGGAAATTACGGGTCCCCTGCCACTCCATCTCAACCATAAAGAAACGTTCTTCGCCACAGAGCTGGAGGAAACCTGAAGTCTCAGCCTGGGTACGAGGATCGTTGGCGTTGCCATGGAGAAGTACCATCACCGGAACGCTGTGCCTGGGAGCGCCCTCCATGAGCTCTTCCGGCCAATATTCATACCAGAGCTGTTTTGCCTGGGAAGCATTCCCTCCCGGAAAACCTACCGGCTGCTCAACCACGAGGCGCTTGATTCCCAGCGCTTCCCAGTCAGCATAAGGTTCCAATTCGTAGGAGCCATACTGACCGAAGCGGGCACCTTCATAGTGGGTGTGCATATAATTATTGTAACGGTAGTTCTTTCCAAGCACCTGCTTCCACGCATCCGCGAAAATGTCGGCAGGAGCTGCCTTTGCATCCGAATTCACCACGACCTTGAGGAGAGGCTCATCGGCGTGGGCCGCGATGGCGGCCTGGTAAGGCTTCGCGGCCTTGGCGGCGTTCTTCCCGGCGATATAGGCCGGGACTCCTGCGGGGTGGACGCTCTTGCCTGCCTTTCCACCAATGGAAACGATGCCGGCTATCTGGTTCCCGGCCTTAGGGGCTATGACCTGGTTCACGAAAGTGGCCCCAGCGCCGAATCCGATGACCTTGAGGTTGCCGCTGCGGCTCTTGTTGAACATAGTAACGAAACAGTCGAAGTCAGCATCAGCATATTTCTCACCTACGGGGCTGATGACGATTACCGTGCCGAAATTTTCGTCCAGCACCTTCTGCATATCCAGGTTCTCGACCAAGGCCTGAGCCCCGTCTTTGTCCAGTTTGGTGTCAGGATAGATGAAAAAAGTGGGAGCGTTGTTGAAAGAGCGGCCCTGGGGCTTGGTGTCGCCGCCGAAGACGTAGGGCGAGGTGGAGGACACTCTGAGAACAACGTTTTCCGGATCCGGATCCGGGACGAAACGACGGCCCATTCCAGGCACATTTCGGCCTTCTTCCCTTCCGCCAGGCTGGGCGGACAAAGTAAGTGCAGAGAGAGCTGCGAGAGCAGCGAGCAAAAGTTTTTTCATGTTATCTGAATTTTAGTGTCAGTCAATTCCTTTCTTACCTGCGGCCTGCAGGCCATGTGGTATGTCAGGATGTAAAGATGGGGAATATACCGAAAGAATTATTATCATAATCTCTCGTTTTCATGGCAAAAACTTCAAAATTCGAATATTCGTTTTCTTCCGGAATGATGGCACAGTCACTGACAAGGTCCAGGCGATGACCTTATAAATACGAAAACATGTAAAAAGTGTTTACAAAATATTGCATGAACGGAAAAGATGGCATATCTTTATAAATTCAAAATTAGAAAAACATAATGCATATGAAAAACGACAAAAATTTCCTGCGCAATAACGACCTCGGTCTTTTGCTTCTTCGCCTGACCCTCGGCGGACTCATGCTGTTCCATGGCATCCATAAACTCATCGGCGGGGTAGGTTTCATCAGCGGAATGCTTGAGGCGATGGGGCTTCCTGGCTTCATTGCATACTTCTCATTGGCGGCAGAACTCATCTGCTCTCTGATGCTCATCGCCGGAGTCTGGACCCGTGCTGCGGCCGTAGTATTCGCCGGCAATATGGTCGTGGCGATATTGATGGCCCACATCGGACAGATTTTCACCGTGGATCCGATGACTGGAGCCTGGGCGCTTGAAGTTCCGATGCTCTATCTTCTCGGAGCCGTAGTTCTCATCTTCACCGGGGCAGGCAAGTATTCCATAACCAAAGGTGGCATCCTGGACTAGGCGGCTCAGTCTTTCCACATGAACTTAATGTAGGACTGCAGCGGTTTTCTCTTATTCTCAGGAGGAAGAATCATATAGTCCCCGTAAGAATCTCGGAGAATCCTGTCATAACCTTTCCAGGCGAAGAAGTCGCGGTCCTCGAACCTGAGGGGGATATATTCATTAATATCCTCATCCATGAAAAACTCGTTCGTCCCCACGTCCGGACAGCATAACTGTGACCAATGGCGGCTCTGCTGAGGGCTGAGCAGGGAGATAAGGACAGTCATATCCTTGACTATGGCATTAGGGTCACTTTTGGCAAGTCTGGGATTTATCATTTTCAACGCCATGAGCCTGAGCCTTTCGACGAAGGAGAAAGCGCTTGAGGGGCTGGCATGCACGCGTCTGATTCTGACATTCGTTTTCATCAGGATCAGAAGGGATTCATAGATTCTCTCGTATGTCTGAGGATCATCCGGCACTCTGTCGACAGGAAATATGTCAATCCACACACCGACATCCTTGTTTATCCACGGGATGCGGCTCTTCGCTATGGTCTTCTCCATGTCGCATACTCGCCCGAAAACAATGAAGCAGTCCGGAGTGTTCCGGCTGTCGATGAAAGTGAATTTGTCAGACCGGTAGGCGGAGCGGAATCTTTCATAGTCCTCGCGCGGCATCATCAAGTCCACATCGTCATCCCAGGGAATGAAACCCTTGTGTCTCACGGCTCCCAGAAGAGTGCCATAGCCCAATGAATACCTTATGCCGTTTCTCTCACAGAAGCCGGCCACGTCCTTGAGAATTTCAAGACTGAATGACTGAAGTTCCTTTAACGTGAGTTGTCTCATCAATCTTTCTAACTTAACTTATATACTGATTTTCCATCAATGTAGGCTTCCTGGATCTCCGTCATCTTGAGAATCTCGTCCTCGGACAGAAGGTAGAAGTCCTGCTCCGGATTCAAGATGTGAGATATGAATTCGCGGATCTCATATCTCAGGCCTTCGCCCATGAAAGGGTAGAAACACTTCCTGTTCAAATTCTGGTCTTCGAACCGGAGCTCGAAATAGTCAGTTTTCCACCATGGAGCCGGAACATAGATGTAGCCCTTCGTGCCGGAGACGACCATATTTCCTTCCGTCTTCGCTCCCAGGCCGACCTGGAATGAAGCTATGGCAGAATCATAGCGGAAGACAGCCTTCGTGTAGATGTCGACTTCATTCTTCATTATGGAATAGAAATTGACATTCCGCACATCCTTTCCAAGCAATTTTATGATCGGGAGCAGCGGGAAGCAGGCATTCTCATTCATGCTCCCGCCATATTGGTTATGATCCAACTTCGAGGATTTCTCGTCTGTCAGAGTAGTGACTGAGGCATTGATGTCAACAATTTTCCCGATAACTCCGGATTTGAGCATCGTGACCAGATGCCTGAACGCAGGACAGTAGGCAGTCTTGTGGGCTATCATAAGAGTCCTGTTCTTCGCCTGCGCGAGTGCAAATAGCTCTTCGGCCTCGGCAAGGCGAAGGACGAAAGGAGTCTCGCACAGCACGTGTTTTCCGGCCTGGAGAGCCGCCTTGACATACTCATAATGAGTGTAGTGGGGCGAGGCCACGTAGACGGCATCACAGTTTTCCGCCAGCTCTTCGAATGAACGGGCGGCCAGAGGAATGCCGTTTGCGGAGCAGAAGGCCTCATTATCTTCGTAATCCGGATTGAAGGCGGCGCTGATGGTGTTGCAGCTTACGAACTTGGACTCTGGGACAAATCTTTTCGCTATGCTCCCCGTTCCGACGATTCCGATTCGGACCGAAATCTGCTCTTCACGCAGCATAGTGCTGGAGATGCCTTTCGTGCGGGGAAGATACACCACTTCGCAATATTCTTTAAGATAGTCGAAGTAGCCTTCCCAGTCCGAACCTATTGCGAAAACATCCACCTTATACTTCTGGATGTCATCGATTTTCTGACCCTTGTATTCCTCAATTATGACCTCGTCGGCATAGCCCGTGTCCTTGACCGCCTGGATGCGCTTCATGACGCTGTCCCTGGTGTTCAGCTTGCCTCGCTCAAGGTCGAAATTGTCAGTCGTGACCCCGACTATCAGCCAGTCTCCGAGTTCTTTAGCCCGTCTGAGCAGGTTGATGTGCCCCTGGTGAAGGACATCGAAGGTTCCGTATGTGATAACCGTCCTCCTGTGAGGTTTTCCTCCGCTTGCCGGCATTGAGTCCTTATCCATTAATTTCAGCTTCTAATGAGTGGATTCTTTCGGCCAAGTCACGCAGTTCTTCGTCCGACTGGAGTCCCATGTGCGAAATCCTGTAGAAACCTGTGACCGAGCCAGGCATTATGTAGGTCTGATACCGTTCTATAAGTCCATTGAAAATATGGCGCTCTTCGGTGTCCCTCGTCTGTATGGCAGTGATCGCGCAGGAAGGAACCTCGGCGGGCATCTCCCAGCCGTACCTTCGACATTCCGCGCGGAACACTTCTGCCCTGTGGCGCACCTGGGAGATGTTGAAAGCCTCTCCGCCCTGCGCCTTCAGCTGCCTGAGGCGTGCGTTAAGCTGAAGGTAGATTATCGTGGCCGGGCTGAACGGGGTCTGACCTCTCTTTAGATTGGAAAGATTGGCCGCGAAGTCCCAGTAGTAGCCTCGGCTGGCAAATTGATAACCTTCCAGTCTTTTGCTGAGGAAGACGATGGAGAGCCCCGGAGGCACGTTGAGCCCCTTCTGGGTGCTTGTCACGCAAATGTCGATCCCCAGTCTGTCCATATCCAGCTCTTCGGCGAGGAAGGAGCTTACGACATCCACGATGATGGATACATCATGCCTATGGCAAATCTCGGAGATCTTCTCCAAGTTGAACAACTCTCCGCTGGATGTTTCATGGTGCTGGCAGAGGAAGACATCCGGCCGCTGGGTCTCTACAACCTTTTCAAGAGCCTCATAGTCAATATCTTTAGCAAAAGGAACCTTGAAATCAATGACAGGAACTCCGTAATACTCGCAAAGTGAGACCCAGCGCTTGCCGAAGGAGCCGCCATTGATGGCGATAGCCTTTTTCTTCGTGCTGACGTAGTTCTCCACAACGGCGCTCATAGCTCCTGTTCCCGAGCCGGTATAGATAATCGTCCTGCCTCCGTTGCAATGGATTAGATCCAAAAGTATACTTTCGGATTCAAGATTCACCTTGGAGAACCAGTCGGTCCTCATATACGGGATAGGCTGAGAGCCGATCGCCGCAATATCATTGTCCAGATTTCCCGGAAATACAAAAGAATGCATATTCGTTTGTTTCTGTATTTTACAAAATTAGCAATTTTCGACTATCTTTGTAAGAATTGGGCTATATTATTCGCTATATGCATCAATTATCACACAGGGAAATCCAACTCTATCTCCTTGAAATCCTTAAGTCAGTGGATGCTTTCTGCGTCAATGAGGGAATAAGGTATTCAATGGCATATGGAACCCTTCTTGGTGCGGTGCGGCACAAGGGTTTCATTCCTTGGGACGATGACATAGATCTTCTCATGCCAAGGCCGGACTATGAGCGATTTGTCTCCAGTTTCGGGAAGGAGCCTGGCTCTCGCTACCATTGTCTCTGTCACAAGACCGGGGTCAAGGGAGACCGCTTCATCCACTTCTTTTCCAAGGTAGAGGATGTCAAGACCAAAAGCATTCAAGGCAAAGGGGCTGAATACGACTTCGGACTGAACATCGATGTATTCCCCATGGACGGGAAGCCTGAAGATCTTGATTTACAAAGGAAAAGAGAGCGCAAGCTGACGCACTGGTCTCACCGCCTGAATATTTGCGGGACAAGTTTCGACATATTCAATTTCCACCAGCCTCTTTTCTCAAAAATCGAGGCTCATCTGATGGGTGCAGAGCATTGGTATAGGCTAATCAACGACGAGATCCTGAAATATCCTTATGAAAACTCCCGTCTTGTCGGTGCCGTTTCTGTCACATACAACGGCACAAGGGAAATCTTTGAAAAGAGTATGCTGGAAGAATATACCGACTTGGAGTTCGAAGGCTGCCGCTTCAAGGCTTTCCGGCATTGGGATGAATGGCTGAGGCAGGAGTTCGGCGATTACATGCAGCTTCCCCCTGAAGGAAGTCGCAAGACTCACGACCTTACTGTTTATCTTCTCAACGATTAGGGGTTATTCGGAGCGTTCCTGTTCTTTCTGCTCTTTCTGCTCTTTCTGCTCTTTCTGTTCTTTCTGTTCTTTCTGTTCTTTCTGCTCTTTCTGCTCTTTCCGCTTCAGGATTTTTTTGAACAGGGAATCCCATTGCTTCATTATCTTATCAAGAGTGAAATTCTCAGAGAATCTTCTGGATTCGGCTCCGAAGTGCTTCCGCAGTTCTTCGTCCTCTATGACCGAGCATATTCCACGAGCAAGAGCGGCCGTGTCCCCGACCTTGGCGAGGTAGCCGTTGACTCCGGTCGTGACGACTTCGGAAGGTCCTTTCGGGCAGTCGTAGCTGACGATCGGAAGGCCGTTCGTCAATGCTTCGAGCAATATCATCGGGAAGCCTTCGAATCTTGAAGACATCACGAGGCAGGAACTGTCCAGCAATTCTCTGCCGATTTCAGGAGTGTTACCTTCCAGAATCACCTTGCCTGTCAGTCCGGACGCCTTAATGTAGTCATCAAGTTCCTCTTTCCTGCGTCCTTTGCCATAGATACTCAAGGTCCAGTCCGGATGTCTGGCGTCTACGGTCCGCCATGCTGTGATCATATCCTTGAAGTTTTTCTGTTTTTCAAGCCTTCCGGCCGCTATGCAGCGTTTTCTGGACAAGGGAGAGGTCTCCGGGGAGGCGAAGGGAAGCGGATTGTATATCTGCTCGATTCCTCCACCTCTTACCTTCCCCCAGTCCGCTTTGTCCGCCTTGGTCAGGACGACGAAACTATCCAGCTTCCTGACGGCCCTCTCGAGTCTTCTTGTTCTGAGGAGGGCATAGAGTTTCCCGAAAGCGTTAGACCCGTATTTCATTCTGAACTTTTCGTGGGAGAAATGGAATTCACCGATTTTGACGCTTCCGTCTTTGCACTTCGGCAGCGCGTAAAGGCTGTTGTCGCAGACGCTTACAGTGATGTCAGGATGGATCTCCATGAGCAGGGCTCTGAGCCTCCTGGTGTATTTGTGGAGGAAGAACCTCTCATTCGCGTCAAGATCGTGCAATATGACATTTTCGCTCATCTTAAAGGCCAGGTTACGGCCTTTCTGGCGGGCGGTTATCACGTGGACCTCGTAACCTAAAGCATCCGCCAGGTAGCTGGCCTTCGTCGTGAGAACCCTTTCAATGCCTCCTGATATATTGAGAGCATGAATGCAGTAAGCAATTATCATCTCTGAATAAATTGGTCAGTAACAACCATTCTCTTCGTTCGGCAACAACCTCACTCTCCGGCACCCCTGCAGTTTCCCCTTCTGTGGCATCACCTCCTGCATTCTCTCATCCAGAGGCCTCCACTCCTGCCGTCTCTTCTGGGGCATCTTCCCACAGTCAGCCTCTCCTTAGTCGGTCCGAATGTGAGGCAATCGCAATCCTAGTTTCACGGCATGCAAGTTAGATTGGCGATTTGTCATGTCAAAGACATCGGCTATTGTTGCGTTTCAGCCGGCAATTTAAGAAGTTTGAGATATTATTCAAAATGAACATACAGATTTTTTCAATCATCCAACCTCCAAGCTCCGCAGATCCTGGCCACCCAAGTACAGCAAGGCTAAGATGTCAGTCCACCAACGCTATCCTGCCTTTATGGAACGACCACTTCTCTAACTCCTTGAGCAGCCACGATGCGACCGCCATGGTCCTACTTGGGCCAACCACAAGAATGAATGGTTTCACCTTTAATAACATTTGAAAGCTTGCAGGCATGTCAAAGCCCAAGGTGGTCTATTGCGATCCCGGCAAATGGGGCAAGAGGTTCAAGTATCTTCATAATTTTCTCATAGAGACTCGGACGCATCTCCTTGCGCAGGAACTGTATCTCAAGAAAGACCTTTTGAAGCTCTGCCTGAAATTTAACATCCTCAATTTCAAATCCACCCCTCTTGGCAAATGTCTCCAGTCCAGAGTTGATGCTGAGACGGCAGTCTTCAAAAGTTCTCTGGTATTTTTCCACGAATCCCCGTTCCTTGAGTTCAAGCACTACCTCTATGGCATCACCCATCCCGATCCTGTCATCTATGGCGGAAAGTGCGTCGGAAAGAGAAAAGGGCCTTCCTGGCTTCATTCAAATTTCAGTCTCGCTCGGACTTCAGATGCGTCCTCATGCCTCTGATGACCGCCACGGCGTAGGCTTGGCGAGGTTCAGGACGGCAGGAATCCAATAGAAGGCTCCCTTAGCCGAGCAGGCGTAATTGGCGCATCCTGCGCTTGAGATGATGCCGAGCATCGCCAGTAGTATCCAGCGCGCTCCCCTCCAGAACTCCCTGAGTCACTTCGATGATTGTTTGTTTTGTCTCTGTTCCATGATAATGAAAATTAACGGGTTTGTGTTTTGATATTGATGAAATAGTTTTTATATTTGTTGCGTCAGTAATGACTAACTTGGTAAGTTCCAAATGGAAACGAATAGCTATATGACTCCGTTTCAGAGAGGCTTCTTTTTAGAAGCCTCTCGCTTTATTCTGGTCCGTTAAATCATAATCTCCGGCGTCGATAGGATCTCCTCCATTGAGGATAAAGCTAAGAACTGTACGGGTGATTTCTCCATCGTATTAAGAGAGTCTCTTGTCAATGGAAGTCTTGAACTGCTGGAGTTGGAGGTTAATCTGGACGGCAGCTGGATAAGTCGCCTTTACGCAGCACTTTTTTTCGTCCCATGGTCCTTAAATGGCCATCGGGCGCGATTCCCAGAATCACACCCGATGCGCTCAAATCGTTGTATTTCAGGGAGTCAGCTACTCAATACTCCTCCTCATTAAAAAAATCGAGTAGTATGCCTCTGATAGCGTACAAGGCCGATTTTCATGTTTTGCGTCTGGTTATGCGTCCGTTTATTCGGGTCTAAAATGCCTCAGAATGCCCTAGAATGCCGATTCGATACCTCAAATCCGGGCCCGATTAGCGTACCTCAAAACCATAAGTGAACGCATTCTCTTCAGCGAGAACAATGCAAAAATACTTCTTTTGTTCGTGGATAACAAGGAGCGAGAGATTATGACTCCCCTTCCAACAGGTATCCCAGCATCTCCGAAGCGATTGCAGGGGCGTTGGCCCGCATTACACTGTCATCAGCATTATGGCGGTCGCCTGCGAGTTCTATACTGCCAAACCATAGACGTGACCGGTCAATGATAGCAGCGCGTAGTACCCGAGATGCTCGCTGTATTACCTTAACCCCCGCCCGCGAGAAATCAGCATCACGGGCAGAGCTTTTACGTACAAACACAGAGCATTCCACTCCACGTAAGCATAGCGCTTGCATAGCCCTGGCCAAAGGACCCTTCACATACTGCAGTGTATCGCAGGAGAGCATTACCGATGACTTTGCTGACTCAACATCCTCCACCAAGGCCACAAGATAATCCAAAGGTCCGAAAACAATGTTCTGGGGATTCGGCTCCAGCGCATCTGACACCTGCTGTGCATATCCGATAGGGGCATAACACTTCAGCCGCTTACCGTACATATTAGCTAGCGAAGGTACGTGAATATCGATGTAATCATATACCCGCACCTCTGTCTTCCCTTCATAATCTCGATGCAAACGGCCAGTATATTGCTGGACGATATTGGGGTATGCAACCGGAAGAGCAATAAACAGTGTATCAAGCCTGGGATAGTTGAATCCCTCGCCAACGAACTTCCCCGTTGCTACAATGACCATCGACTCATCGGCAGGGATGTTTTCCAGACGCTCCATTGCCAAACGTTTCTCCTTAGTCGATACCGTACCCATCAGGATGATGACATTCTTGCAATGCGGTCTAAGCATATCGGCCAACAGTTGGATATGGTCCTTACGCTTAGTCAAAATAATGGGCGTACGCCCCTGATTTAGTTCAGCAATGACATCATTAATTATCAGTTCATTACGCGCCTTATCCTTCGCTAGATCACCAAGATACTGAAGTGCTGTCTTCTCTTCCAGCGCCCGATAGGCAGTAAACCTCGGAACCAGCACGCGGGAGAAAGACTGCCGAACCATTTGCGCTTTGGCATCGGACTTAAACCGAATGGGGCCGCACTGCATGAAGACAATCGGCGTCATCCCATCTTGTCGCGTCGGAGTTGCCGACAGACCATACACATAACTGGCGTTGACATATTTCAACACGCGTTCATACCCAAGAGCGGCGGAATGTTGGCACTCATCGGCAATGACCATCCCGTAATCCCGAACAAATGGTTTAACGCCTGTTTCGGTAAGGGCTGAATTAAAAACAGCGACATCTATGATACCGTGCAGCGTATTCTGACTACCATCAAGGATGCCAATGTGAGAATATGCCTTCTTCCGTCCGCGACCTTTCTTCTTTTCCGGCTCCGGCTCGTTGATAACCAGGAAGCGCTCGCACTCCTTCTTCCATTGCTCCAGCAAAGCCCTGGAATGGACCAGAACTAGTGTATTCACTCTCCGGCGGGCAATCATACCGACAGCCGTAACAGTTTTGCCGAAAGCGGTAGTTGCAGCCAAGACACCGTTATTACTGGCAAGCATCCTTTGCACGGCCTCTTCCTGTTCCGGCCTCAACTCTCCAGAAAACTCAACATCTATCTTTCGGCCAGGATTGGTCTGATTATCCTCCTCCCAAGCTGAGAAATTGCTTTGTATCAAATTGACGACCGCATCCTCACATCCGCGGGGCAGCATCAGATAGTCATCGTTCATCTCATAGCAACAGACCAACGATGGGGTGTTATACAACGGCTTCCGGGCATTCAGCAACTCATAGTATTTTGGATTCCGAAAAGATGCAAGACCCTTGAGATGCCGAATCACCTTGCCGGATACCGATTTTAACGGCACATATATGCCATTGGCCCGGATTAATTTAACCGGGCCGTCGAAATCTTCAAACGAAAGTCTGTCCGGCTTTGGCGTCTCCCACGGTTTGGTGTCGGATGAGGATGAGAGTTCCAGGCGGCTATCGTGTTGAGAGAGAATTATTGACACCTCGGTTCCGGATAGCTTTTGAACAGAAGCCAATACGGTCCAATGATGCTTGTATGGGACGAAATCCTCGTCCACGAACAAACTGTTTCCATTATGCTTGGCCAGTCCTTGCAGCGGCAGTGCTACCAGATTGCCAAATCCTCCTTTAGGCAAGAAGTCCTGATTCGGGAAGAAACGATCATAAGATTTCATTTCCATCCGGACATTGTCTTCCATCGCAGCACTTAGGATGGCGAATCCCAGTTTTCGGGCCTTTGCCGCCATAATCGGTTCACTGAAGAAAATCCATACATGAGCTCCGTTCCCGGATCGCGACCGTTCAATATATGCCGGAATTCCCCATTCCTTACAGACGTGGACATACGACAGGACATCGTCCCTATAACCATGCTCACAGTTCTTATCGTCGAAATCGGCACATAGAAAGAAGCAGGTATTGTCCTCCAGGATGGGATACATGCCGATGACGTCCGTTTCAGTAGCATCCTTGTGCAGATGTCTCCTGATTGCCGCATCGTCCAAAAGGGCAAACTCTCTAATAGAGCACCCCTCGCACCTCTTATTACAGCCTTCGGTCCAACGGTTCTTACAAACAGGACTGTAGCCGGACCGACCATCTCTGGATACGAACCTCCTGGCGTATACATCCTCACGACCGCGGAACAGACTCCTGAAAAGTGCCACCCTGCGTTGCAATTCTTCTTCTCTTTCTTCCTCATTCATTGCCCTACGAAGCCCATACACCGGTGTTTGCGGTTCGGATAGCACGTGCTCATCAAGCCCCTTCAACCGCGCATTCTCCTGCTCCAACTCCCGGATACGTTCCCGAAGGCGCTGATTCTCGGCGATTAGTTCTTCGTATGTCATATTTGGTTTATTCTTTTCAAAGATTTATAGCTATACTCTAATCACCTGTAGTATAAAGCGTTATCCAAAGACTGACTGTAACTTTGATGCTTCCGCAGTTAATTTGATTGGATTCTGTTTCTTAAGATGTTGGAGATTCAGTAGTTTCCATTGGACAGAAGGGTAATCCTTGAAATAGCTGAAGTCGAAGTTGTCCCAGTCGGGCTCTCCTTGTTCGAAACTGACGAGGAAGGATTTGTCGGCCGCGGTCATCAGGGCGAAAACGTCTTGGATGAGTTGGGAGCGAGTCTGCTCGAATTCTTCGTATGTGAAGGGGACGTCGGTCATTCCGTCGAACTGATTGGCTAGAGCGTCGTGCTGATCAATGAGGTTGGGGGCGAAGGATTCGTGGAGGGGGCGGTCGCTTCCAAGGAGGCAGAACAGAAGGCCCTCACGAGTTTCCGCCAGTGGGTATTCCATATATTTGACATCAAATAGGTCCCGGACAAAAAGATTGATGGCCGATCCTCCGTGGACGGCGAAGACCTTCTCGTCCATCACGATAGGAAGAAGCCTAAGGAGGACTTCCACTTTCTCTGCGTATTCTTTATTCATAGTTGGCCAGTTCTGTTGGGATGATTATCTGATATTTGCTGTCGAAACGCCCGGTGGCGGATATGTTCCTAATGCCTTTGCCGAGGTTCACTTTGGAGAGGTCAAGGGAATGGATCCAGTTGTGGCCGGCCTTTTCTGCCATGTATAGGAACAGGCGTTTCACCTTGATAGATGTGCATTTTTCCAGCAGTTGCTGGACCAGAGCGGGACGGAGTGTTGTCATCATTTCCATGACATAATAGCTGTCTAGCAGGGAGAACTGCTCCGGGGATAGGTGCAGGCATTCCATGAACGCTCGTTCCGGACCGGATATGAGCAGTTGAGCGCCGTTGTAGTCATATAAATCCAGCCCTGTATCTCCGCCGAAAATAGATGTGGTGAAGTACTTTACAGTCATGTCCCACTCCACGGAGCCGAACCAGCCCGGCAAGCGGGATTCCTTATCCGTAAAAAGATAGGCAGAGGGTTTGCCCATGGAAACGAAATGAGAGTATCCTCGGAGGTCCAGCGCGGAGGACGCCCCAACGTGGCAGGCCTTGCCCAGTTGGTTGTTGTATGAGGCGACAGCGCCAAATAGCGTGGGGCTGCTCCCAGCTATCTTGTAAACGCCTTGGGCCACCCTTTCCAGCCAGCCGCTGCGCACATACAGTGACTGCTCCTTCCGGTCTATTCCCTGTGCGGCCAACCAGGAGGAAAACTGCACTGAATCTCGGGGAGTAAGATCAAGTATCTTCTTTATTTTTGTAGCCATCGCGGTAATATTTACCGCAAATATAAACTAAAGTATTGACAAATGATAATTAAATATGAAAAGCAGGACTATTTTCAAGTCTCACATAATTCCTCTTGCAAAAATGCGTCTGTTTTTGCGTCCGGTTACACTTGCTGCGCATCACTTCTTGCTAAGCGGAAAGAGGGAATCGACCTCGTATTGGCTGAGGCCGAGGATGCGGCGGATCTGGCCGTTGGAAGAACGCCAGTCGTAATGAAGAGCGCGGGCGAGTTCCTGCTTCTGCGCCTTCGACAAATCGCTGAGACGTTCCAGCTCGTACTTTTCCCGAACAATCTTCCACACCTGTGTAAACAGTTCAGCATCAGTCAGGAACTCTCCATCATCCAACTCAGCCGCCAGCTCGCTGTACGCCTCTACGTTCTTCGTCAGCAGCGCGAAGTAGTGGTGTGCGTCGCGGAACATCGCCATGCCGAACTTGATTGCGCAAAAGGAGGTGGGGGAGATGTGGCCGTTGATGATCTTGAAGTCAGGCGGCACACCGGGAGTGTCACATTTAAGCAATGATCTCAACTCTCTTGTGGAGTAGTTGCTGACCGCATCGACGCAAGGAATGTCATTGTAATAGTATCTTCCAGTACCCCACGGATAAGAAAACGGCGTGAATGAAGGGTCTACGACATAACCATTGCGGTTGATGTAGACGATTGTGTTCCGCAGAGATCTCAAGTCTGCAATTTCTTTGAGAGTTGGCTGGAAGGAATCGGGGAGTGGAGTGCTCCGATTGCTAGAATACCTGGCAAGACGCCTTCGGAATAATCTGAAAAAAGCCAAAAGATTGTCACGTTCACCGCTGGCAGCTATGTGAATATGGTCGCTCATCACTTCGAATGCCACGATTTTCATCAGAGGACACTCGACGGCGCATCTTGCCAGAAGATTGATTGCGAAGCGGAAATCGTCATCGCAAGTAAAAATCACCGGTGTTTCTTTCCCGTTTGTAAATAGGTGCCACCACTTTCCGGCGTGGAGGAAGGTTTGTTCGCATCGTTGTTCGCTTTCTCTGTATGTCAGTTTTGCCATAATGTTACTTGGGTTAGTTGTCAAGTGCAAGTCGGGCGTTTTTGCACTTGAGAGCCGCACGGCAAATCCTTTCGCGTGCAAGTCGGGCGTTTTTGCACTTGAAAGCCGCCCGGCAAATCCTTTCGCGTGCAAGTCGGGCGTTTTTGCACTTGAAAGCCGCCCGGAGTGGTTCTGAACGGACAGGTATGGGCGCGGGGGCCTCGCTAAAAAACAAAAGCGAGTCAGGCACGATATGACCTAACTCGCTTTGAGGGGCACGGAGCGCCCACGGTGTTCAGTATTTTTTCGGGCGGACTCCCGTTATTGTTTCCGGGCGTTCCGTTGTGTTCCCATTTGGTTCAAGATTACGGATTTGCTCGCAGAAATGACTTTCTCTGCGAATCCTAGACTGCTAATACTCTTCCTCGTTGTAATAGAAGTCGTCTTTTGTCGGATAATCCGGCCAGATGTCCTCGATGCTCTCGTAGATATCCCCATCGTCCTCGAGTTCCTGAAGGTTCTCTATAACTTCTTCCGGAGCTCCGGAACGATTGGCATAATCAATAAGTTCGTCTTTGGTAGCAGGCCATGGAGCATCGTCAAGGCTGCCTGCAAGTTCAAGTGTCCAAAACATGATAGCTTCGTTTTAATCTTTTTAAAATCAAGTTGTTAGCTCGGTTAGGGCCCACACTTATTTATATCGGCCGCAAATATAAGCAAAAAGCCCGATAGTAAGATTGGAAATTTTGCCTAATTTTGTAGTCTACAAAGAATGTTCCATGGCATATTTCAGAGAAGATAAATATGATGAAGGCACGACCGCAGAGATAGCCGGCCATGTCAAAGAAATTCTCCGCCTCTTGGGCGAGGACCAGAATAGGGAAGGGCTGCAGAAGACCCCTGAGAGAGTAGCGAAAGCCCTGCAATATCTTACGCAGGGGTATAATCAGGACGGCGAGATGTTGATTCGCTCCGCCCTTTTCGATGAAGAATACCAGCAGATGGTACTTATCAAGAACATCGAGTTGTACTCTCTTTGTGAGCACCATCTTCTTCCATTCATAGGGAAGACCCACGTCGCGTATATTCCCAATGGCAAAATCACTGGACTCAGCAAGATAGCTCGTGTCGTAGATACTTATTCACGCAGGCTCCAGGTCCAGGAGAGGCTTACGGTTGAAATCCGCGACAGTATCCAGGAGGCGCTCCACCCTCTTGGAGTCGCCGTGGTCATCGAGGCCATGCACACCTGCATGATGATCAGAGGCGTCGAGAAGGCTAATGCCATGACGACGACTTCTGCCTTTTCAGGTGCCTTTCTCAATTCGGCCAGGACGAGGAACGAGTTTCTGAATCTCATCAAGCAGTAGCCGCATCACAGGTTCGCCAAAAGCTAAAAAGCCAAAAGCTAAAAAGCCTGAGCCGTTGATGGCCCAGGCTTATTTATGGCAGCAACTTGAAGTCCTGACGTTCAGGCTTCGGCAATGGAGACA
>DKSK01000027.1:101009-293780 GCA_002472565.1 Bacteroidales bacterium UBA7258
GAGACATTGCGATTAGGCTTCGCACTTCTTGCATGGAGAGCAGAGAGCCCAGACTCCCGCACTGCAGGCCGCTCCTACCAGAGGAGCCGCGATGAAGACCCAGACATTCTTTAGCGCGTCACCGCCTGCAAAGATGGCAGGTCCGAGGGATCTTGCCGGATTGACAGACGTACCTGTCAGATTGATGCATACGAGGTGGACAATGACGAGGGAAATACCGATAGCAAGTCCGGCAAGATTGCCGGCACCCACCTTAGGATCAGTTGTTCCGAGCACCACGAGAACGAATACGAAGGTAGCGATCACCTCAACGAGGAAGGCTCCGCCCACCCCGCCGGCATTAGCCACGCCATTGGCGCCGAGAGATGCAGGATCACCCATTGCGCCAGGAGCTCCGGTAACGCTGACAATCAGATAGAGAATAGCGGCTCCGATGATTCCGCCCAGAAGCTGTCCGGCCCAATATCCTGCCGCGTCCTTGACTGACATTCGGCCAGAAAGGAGAACTCCGAGTGTAATCGCCGGGTTAATATGGCAACCGGAAATACCGCCGATGGTATAGGCCATGGCGACAACGGAGAGACCGAAGGCGAATGCCGTTCCTACTACGCCCGCAGGGGTTCCGCAACCGACAAATACGGCGGTTCCGCAGCCGATCAGTGTCAGGACCAAGGTTCCGACAAGTTCTGCAAAATACTTTCTCATATACTTAATGATTTAAAAGGTTTCATTGTTCGAGGTAAATTTAGCAAAATTTGAAGAAGAATGATTAAATTTGAGAAAAATAGGATAATATGGACACTCAGATAGTCATAATGGCAGGTGGTGTCGGAAGCCGGTTATGGCCGATCAGCACGCCTGAAGTTCCTAAACAGTTCATCGATGTCTTAGGCGTCGGAAGAACGCTTATTCAGATGACGGCAGAGAGGTTCAGCACTGTCGCCGGCCCTTCATCCATATGGGTCGTGACGGGAGAAAGATATGTCCCGCTCGTTCGCAGACAGCTGCCGGAGATTCCTGAAGATCAGATATTGGCCGAGCCGGAGCCACGCAACACGGCCCCGTGCATAGCCTACGCCTGCCGGAAAATTTCGAAGCGGCATCCGGATGCCGACATTGTGGTGAGCCCGGCCGATGCCCTTGTGTTGAAGACGGACAAGTTCGCCGAAGTCATCTCGAAGGCTCTTTCTGCCGTCCACGGAAATGGGAAGATCGTCACCGTGGGCATAAAGCCTACTCGTCCTGAAACCGGCTACGGCTATATCCAGGCTTCCGCCAAAGAGGAGGAGGCGGTGGTCAAGGTCTTGGAATTCAAGGAGAAACCAGATTACGAAACCGCCGAAAGGTACCTCCAGGCCGGCAACTATTTCTGGAACGCCGGCATCTTCGTCTGGAGCGCAAAGACTATCAATGATTCGCTCAGGACCTATGCTCCGCAGATAACCGACATCATGGATCGTCTCGACGAGAAACTCTATACGGATGAAGAGTCAACGGCCCTGAAGTACCTTTTTCCTCAGTGCCCGAAAATTTCCATTGACTATGCGGTTATGGAGAAGTCTCCTGAGATCTACGTAATTTCGAGTGATCTCGGCTGGTCAGACCTGGGGACATGGGGTTCGCTCGGGGAGCATATTCATGCCGACAATTGTTGCAACAGCGTGGTAGGCAATGATGTACGTCTATATGGCTGTTCAGGCTGCATCGTTCACACGTCGGATGACGTAACTGTGATCGCAAGCGGATTGAAGAATTACATCATCGCCGAGAAGGATGGCCGTCTGCTTGTCTGCCCCGAGTCCGATGAGCAGCATATCAGGGAATATTCACAGGCCCCGGCGAACGACCGCAAGGACTGAGGACGAGGCGATGATGCCGGAACCGAGGTTACAGCCGGAGCGATAAGGGAGGAGCCGGAACGATAAGGGAGGAGCCGGAGCGATAAGGGAGGAGGCGGAACGGTTTTCCAAGAAATATGGAAATGGAGGGTAAAATTTTTAGGAAAACCTTTGGTATTTTAAAAATAGTGCCTATCTTTGCAATCCCGATTTGGAGATCCGGATGCGATCGACAAAGGGCTGGAAAGATCCGTTAGCTCAGTCGGTAGAGCATCACACTTTTAATGTGGGGGTCTCGGGTTCGAACCCCGAACGGATCACAAAAAAAATATTGCGCCCTTAGCTCAGCTGGTAGAGCAACTGACTCTTAATCAGTGGGTCTAGGGTTCGAATCCCTAAGGGCGCACTTAAGGCCATGTCGCGATGACATGGCCTTTTTCATTGTTTTATGGCCCTCGGCCGAGCCTTCAGCCGGAATTGCATGAGGGCGGGGCCGAGGGTGCGGCCTCAGCTGAAACTTGTGCAGGCTGAGGCGATTCCGACGGAGGCATGGGCGGACGCAATGGTAATCAGGATCACAATGACAAGCACGATGACCACTATCAGCCACAACATGAAAATCAACAAGCCAGGCTTCCATGCAGGCGGCTGGAAGCGGAAGATCATCTGAACCCCGGAGTAGAGGATGCCAAGGAAAGGCAGGACGATCGCCAGCACGGCCATTATCATGAAGAAAGGCTCTTCGACGAGGTTTATCAGATAAGGCGCCTCCCTATAAATCTCAGGCCGGATCCTTATCCATGAACCTTCGATCCCCAAGGCTTCACGTCCCAGGATCAGATACATGATGGAGGCAAGACCGGCCACACCTATGGCCATGAAAATAAAACCTGTTACAGAGACTACGACCCTTCCTGCCTCCGAAGCAGCATCCGACTTCGCAAGCCTCTTTGAGGCCGACTTCATCTCTCGAGCCGTCTTCTCCACTCCCCTCCTGATGTCATCCACCGAAACGCCTTCTCCACGCGCCCGATACTTCTCCTCAACAGACTTGGCCTCAGGGATGCAGATCCACAGAATGGCATAGATCAGAAACGACAAGCCGGAGATATGCAAAAAGCCGGGGATATAGCCTAAAGAGCGTGGCAAACCAAGTATCGCCAGGACTACAAATGCAAGACGGAAGAGAACTACGTCTACTCCATAATATACGGAAAGGCCATTGCAGACCCCTCCGAACACGGCACCCTTCCCCATGATCCTGTAAAGCCTCTTCTTGTGGCTTGCCTCCTTGTCTGCTTCCTCCTTCTTCTCCCTGGGAGCGTCTTCCTCCTCGATTTCCTCAGGATGGCCTAGGATTTTGATAACCTCATCCGCATCAGCCACCGACACGACACCAGAAGAGGCGCATCTTTCCATTAGGAGTTCAGACATCCTCTCTTCGATTCCGTCCATGATTTCTCTACCCCCAACCATAGACAAATAGTGTCTCTCAAGCGTCCGGATATATTCCGACACCTTAGTAAGCGCGTCAGCGTCAAAATTGAAGGCATAGCCTCCGATGCTGGCTTTCACTGTCTGCTTCATATTACTGATTTCTGAGTTTTCCAATACTATCTACAAGTTCCGTCCATGCCGCATCCATCTCCTCAAGCTGGCTGCGACCCTTCTCCGTGATGAAATAATACTTTCTGGGAGGTCCCTGCGTGGATTCTTCCCAACGATAGGAAAGCAGCCCCTGATTCTTCTGCCTTATCAGCAAAGGGTAGATGGTCCCTTCGACCACGATCATGTCGGCAGCCTTTAGTTCATCAATGATAGCCGAGGCATAAGCCTCCTTGCGCGAAAGGATGCACAAGATACAATAATCCAGGACACCCTTACGCATCTGTGAGCGTACATTATCTTCAGCCATGCTTATTTCCTCCTTTCATTTGAAAATTTACTCATGTTCTCTGCCGTTGCCGGGATGCCGCGAAGCTCGCATTTCTGTGCAGGGGTCCTGGCTTCCGGAGCCACGGCCCAAAGAATGACGTATATCCAGAAACCGGCGGAACCGGCGAAAAGTGCCGCGAGCATCAGGACTCGTACAAGAGTCACATCCACGTTGAAATATATAGCGATTCCTGAGCAGACACCGGCAATCTTGGTGTCCTGCGTATCACGGTAGAATTTGTGCGGAGCCTTTGCAGATGAGCTAGTCTCCCCGGCGGAATCAGAGCCGTTTCCGACTGCGTTCCTCTGGGCGCCAGTACCCTCTCCCGCTCCCTCTCCTGCTCCCTCTCCTGAATAATCAGGAACAGGAGAGCCGTCAGGCATCCCGAGCTGGGCGACAACCTTCCTTGCGAGAGCGATGTCCACTACTCGGTTTCCGACCCCTGTCTCGGCGAAGAAAAGCTCTGCCATACGGCCCTCAAGCTCCTCCATTATCTCACCCTTCTGCTCCTCCGGAGAACTTAGAGCTACTTGAAAATCCGAGAGATAGCGGTAGATCAAATTGTACGCATCCTCATCCGTGAGAAAGCCTCGTCCACCGATATTAGCATTGACAACCTTTTTCATGGTTATTTGTCACATAAAATTATTTCCATTGCAAAGATATAAAATAATTAGAATACCTTGCAATACAAGATATAAAAAATCAAAAATTTTCTGAGAAATCCTATCTCCCGGTGAGCGGGCGGAAAAAGTGGGAGGGCGCGGCAAAAAAAATGCGCTCCTCGTGCCTGAAGGGGCTGCAGAGCGCATCATCACTCCCCACGGCTGCGGGGGATATTTCATAAGCCGGACGATTATTCGGAAGCCTTCATGTAGGCGTCGGAAACAACTTTCTGGCTGCGGGCGATGAAATCGCTGAGCGCCTTGCCCTTCAGCAAGCCCTTGCCCAGAAGGGCGATGTCGGCGAGCTGCCTGAGCATCTCATTGCTCTTGGCATAGGCCTCAACCTCACCCTTGTGAGCATCGATGACTGCCTGACGAGCCTCAGACGCCTTTTTCTTCTCCTCTTCGGAAGCCTCCTTGGCGGCCTCCGGAGGAAGTTCACCCTGAGGCTTCACACTCTCCTTCTCCCCAGAGAAGATCTTCGCGACCATCGGATTCTCCATGTTCACGATGATATTGTAGGCCTCAGGCATCTCTCCATAGAAATTGAGTCCCCCGCCCAAGGCGCTCATGTCACGGTAACGACGCAGGAACTCGTTCTGGGTTATGACGATAGGCTCCCCTCCCTCGCCGAGATTGTCGGCCGAAACTACATAGTCATTCCCGGCAGGAAGCACGGCCTTGAACATTGTCGAGAGATCCTCCGCATCCTCTTTGGAAAGCTCCGGCTTAATCTTCTCCTCTTTCTGGATCAGATTATCCACGCTGTCAGAATCCACACGGGCAAAACGGGCATCCTTAAGTTTCTGCTCCAGAAGGTTGACATAATGAGCGTCAATTTCACAGTCCATGAGCAAAACATTATAGCCCTTGTTCTTGGCCGCCTCTATAAACTGGTACTGCGCATCCTTGTCTGTGGCATAGAGGTAGACTACCTTCTTATCCTTGTCAGTCTGCGAAGGCTCAATGAGCTTGCGATATTCCTCGAAGCTGTAATATTTTCCCTCCGTATCCTTCATAAGGGCAAAGTTCATAGCCCTCTCCTGGAACTTCTCATCGCTCAGCATGCCATATTCGATGAAGAGCTTGAGATTGTCCCATTTCTCCTCTAGCGCCTTGCGGTCAGTCTTGAAGATATCCTCAAGACGATCCGCCACCTTCTTGGTGATGTAGGTGGAAATCTTCTTCACATTGGAATCGCTCTGGAGATAGCTTCTGGAGACGTTCAACGGAATATCCGGAGAATCGATGACACCATGAAGCAGAGTCAGAAAGTCAGGCACGATATTGTCGACATGGTCCGTAACAAACATCTTGTTGCAGTAGAGCTGGATATTGTTCTTCTCTATGGCCATGCGGTCCTTTATCTTAGGGAAGTAGAGGATGCCCGTAAGAGTGAAAGGATAGTCGACATTAAGATGAATATAGAAAAGAGGATCCTCCTTCGTAGGATATAGGGCTCGGTAGAATTTCATGTAGTCCTCATCCTTCAGGTCAGCAGGTGCCTTAGTCCATATCGGTTCTATGGTGTTAATGACATGATCCTTGTCCGTATCGACATATTTACCATCCTTCCATTCCTGCTCCTTGCCGAAGACGACGGGAACCGGCATGAACTTGCAATATTTTCCGAGAAGCTCTTCTATCTTGGACTTGCTGGCGTATTCAGATGCGTCGTCCGACAGGTACATGGTGATGGTCGTTCCCCTGTCCGCCTTGTCCGAGTCTTCTATCTTGTACTCAGGGTCGCCTTCGCATGACCAGCGTACCGCCTTCGAGCCTTCCTTCCATGACAAGGTGTCGATTGTCACCTTCTTCGAAACCATGAAGGCAGAATAGAAGCCAAGTCCGAAATGACCTATAATACTGGAAATCTGATCCTTATACTTGGCAAGGAACTCCCCTGCCGACGAGAAGGCTATCTGGTTGATGTACTTGTCGACCTCCTCCTCTGTCATTCCGATTCCCCGGTCCGTCACCTTGAGAACCTTCTCTTTTTCATCGAGTTCAATCCTTACGCTCATGTCGCCGAGTTCTCCCTTGAAGTCTCCTGCCGAAGCAAGGGCCTTCATCTTCTGGGTCGCGTCGACGGCGTTTGCCACTATCTCCCTGAGGAAAATCTCACGATCTGAATAAAGAAATTGTTTGATGACCGGGAATATATCCTCGGTCGTCACGCCTATTTTGCCATTTTCTGCCATATCGTTGATAATATTATTCTGTTCATGCCGGTTTTTTTCAGAGATGGGAAAAGCCACTCTCCGCCCCGGCTAGAATTATAAGGTCAAAATGCGTTCCACTTGCGGTATATTGACAAAATGTCACTACGCTTGTTTTCCAAGTACCCCCTAACGGGCTGAAAAAAATTCCGCAAAAAGATTGGAGATTCGCAGAATATTCCTAACTTTGCATTCCCATGAGTCAACTCAATGGCAACCGGGGTATTAGCTCAGCTGGTAGAGCGCTTGCATGGCATGCAAGAGGTCAGGAGTTCGAATCTCCTATGCTCCACAAAACAGAAGTACGCAATGGTACTGCAAATTTTTGAGAATCAGTCACATCGGCTGATTCTTTTTTTGTACCCTTCCAGAAGGTTCCGAACCTCCTGCGCCACTTTGCAGGCTAACCCTTTGATAAATAAATAGTTTACACCTTGAAAAATAGTAGACATGGCCGTAACCTATGTCCATTTTATGTCTACTTTCTCAAGGGCACCTGCCCTGCACCCACTTGCAGGTCATACCGGGGTAGACACGAAATAGACACCGGACATCACAGGTTACTGTAACCCCTGTGTAACCGATTGTAGACACAATCCCGGACGACATTGTTGCCAGGAGCATCCGCCCCACCCTCGACTCTGATTTCATCACCTTCCTCCGCACCCTCTTCGGCCCGATAACGGTTTCCTCCCTCATCCAGGAATACCGCATCGGGGTCACGCGTGAGAAAGCCGTCATCTTCTACCAGATTGACGTCCAGGGCCGCATCCGCACCGGCAAAGTCATGAAATACGACCCCGAGACCGGCCACCGCATCAAGGACGAGAACACCAAAGGCAAAATCACTTGGGTACACTCCCTCCTCAAATACTCCGGACAGCTCCCGCAGGAATGGACGCTCACGCAGTGCCTGTTAGGCGAACACCTTCTGCCACTCTTTCCTGAGAAGCCGGTTGCACTGGTAGAAAGCGAAAAGACCGCCATCATCTGCGCCGGCCTCATCCCCAAGTTCATCTGGCTGGTCACCGGCGGCAAGTCCCAGATTAACTCCCGGCTTGATGTCCTGAAGGGGCGCTCCGTCACGGCATTCCCGGACATTGACGGCTACGAGACCTGGAACCAGAAACTCGCCCAGCTGGAGGGCCTCTCCTACACCGTGGCCGACCTCCTGGTCAAATATGGCAAGCCGGAAGACCACGAAGCCCACATCGACATTGCGGACTGGCTCATACGCTGGCACCGTACCCCCCAATCCCCGGGCCGATGCTACCTTCGCCGCCGTGGCGCAGTACTTCTCCCCGGAGGTCCATGAAGAGATCCGGGTGCTTATTCACGACTTGGATCTGGAGTTTGTGGGGGGTGGAAAAGATGGAGAAGGAAAACAACTCTGAAAAATCTGAAGAGAACGCTACCCATTGAAGATATTTCAGCAAATTTACAACCTTATTATAAGACGCTCTATGCCAGACATATTCACATACTACGAGGGCGAGTTGAAGGATTTCATAGCCGAGGCCCTCATCACTAAGGACACCCTTCTGAAGCGTGTTATTTCTACTGCCACAGAATCGCTCGTAAACGACCTACAGGA
Organism: Bacteroidales bacterium UBA7258; assembly: GCA_002472565.1. GTDB lineage: Bacteria > Bacteroidota > Bacteroidia > Bacteroidales > UBA932 > Cryptobacteroides. Next base: position 109,262 of record DKSK01000027.1, read on the forward strand.
TATGGGTATCGCCATTGACGAAACCTACCGGCACACACTGGATAACAGTGCTGTCCGTCACGCTATCAAGAGTCACGGAAGTCCCAAAGAAGTCTTGCGTGGCCAGATTCCCATCACGGATGACGATTTGATGCGGATTCCAGAAATTGTTGCCTCTTATGAAGCACTGACAACGGAGAAGAACAAGCGTGGACAAGATGTCATCATCTATACTAAGACTATGGATGATGGGATTACATTCTATGTGGAAGAGATTCGCCTGGGGCGTCACGAAATGGCAGCCAGCACTATGTATAAAAGAAAAAAGGACGACTCACCGACGCTAATAGACTGAACTACGCAGATTTCGGATTTGCCTCCCTTTTCTGCAAATATAGTGATTATTTTCTGAACTGCAAATAAAATAATCAAACTGGACTCCAATTGGACTCGTATTTCTTTTTCATAACTGTAGCCCTTCTTCAAATGTGTTATCTACTTTAAAATCATCATCCCAGGTGTATCTTAAGCGCATTGTATCGGGATGACCATTTACAAGATATAGACGATAGTCACGGTTATTCTGTGGAGAGAGATCTTCAATGGTCTCTAATGGCTTCGATAGGTGTACGGTACTAGTCTCATTCAACCATTCAATCCGAATGTTCTTTGCAGTTGATTTTCCAGCATTGAAAATACGGAGGTGTAAAGAACCTTTGTTAGAAGATGGGAAAATATTACCCCGGATACTTGCTTTTAATAAACTCTCTTTCTCTTGCTTCATCTTCTCAATCATCAACTGCTGATACTCTTCTGTGGTTGAAGATTCGGATGGAGAAGTGTCCTTTTTGTAAGAAGGGTCAACTGTACTTAAAAACTTGTCCCGCTTTCTTTCCCAAATAACGGCAGAAATGTCCTCTTTACCCAAAAAAGAAAGAATTGAGTCCTTCATTTCGGTCAACCTGGCTTTTGCATCCTCATTGTTAACTTTAATGGCCGTTTGACGACTGTTCACAACAGCTGTCATATTACTAAACTCCATCTCGGAGGTAAGAATAGAACAGTATTCGGCTCTGACTGCCCAAGCAGCACCCATTTCATTCAAGGAAACAGCACTATGATAGAAATTGGGAGACTGAACAAAAATAACATAGAGAGATCTATTTGTGAATAAACCTTGCAGAACTTCAAATATGTCTTTACTAAGATTTATCCAATAACCCGGAACAGAACTGCAGAATAAGCTTTTTTCATCCAATCCAATACCTTCAAGAAGTTCGACAAGGGCTACAACGAAAGCTTTATCTTTCGAAGAATGACTAATGAATACAAGCGGCTCTTTTGTTGACGTTTTATTTGGCGAATAGGAAGAAGGAGGCCCTGCTACTTTCATACTCTCTAGTATTGAATATAAAGCTGCTATACAAGTATTAGTTTCATTTGTGAGTTCTTCTTTGTAATTAAATCCAATTTTGTGTTCAACTATGGTATCTTGAAACAACTTCGTATAACGGCTCGTTTCACCGAAAGCATTTATCAAAAGCTCTTTGGTGACAAACTGCCATTGGCTTAATTCTAAGATAATGGCCTTTACCTGAGGAGAAGCTGAATGAGCAGTAAAATCTACAGATAACACTCTGGAAGAACTCCTCACACGAGAGGGTTCAACATATGAGTTTAACTTGGTTAAAATGTTGTTAGCCAAATTTATTCTTTCCTGTATCTGGACTTCAATACTCTCCATATACATAAATTGTTATCCAATTCAAATACTGCCAACCCTGTTATGATACCTTACTTCTTGTTATATTTCAAAGAATAAGGAGTAAAAATCTCCATGAGTTTAGTAGAGGCGTTGGTGAGGAATTCGATGACCTTTTTACGTTGATCGGGGTCAACATACTTTAAGTCGCTGTCTATGCGAACACGGCAAGTGATCTTCTCATCGAGTCGCTGCCATTCCAGTGACCCGCCGAATTTCTCTTCGATTGTGGCTTTGTTGGAGAAGAGGTAGTCGAAGACTCTCTTATTCCTTTCCTGGTCACCGGTGTTGATGTAGATTTCGGCGCGGCAGTTGTCGAAATTGACGATTACGTTACAGTTCATACCGTTCGACCCTTTGACAGCACGGCCGAGCCAGTTATCAGTGGTAGGCATATTGTTGGCATATAGGCCATTCACAGCCTTGTTGTACTCGACGAATTCCGTCCAGAAACTCTGACGCACAGTGAAGCGTGCCTGTTTCTCTTCTCCGCTCTTGTTCTCATCTTGTGTCTTCTTTGCGATGGAGATGGTGTATTCCTCAGCATCTTTAACGGGGATGATCTGATCGAAGTCAAGAAGGATCTTGCCTCCATATTCATAAGGAGTTACCTTGAAGCATTTCATCTTCAGGCCGGAATTGAGGAGCCACATTACGGACGAAGTCACCTCTTTGCGGAAGTTTGCGGCGACGAAGAAAATGCGCTGGCCGTTTCCGACGTTGATGTCTACGTCCTTGAGGTCACGATTGTCGAAGAAGTCTGAGAGGTTGTCCACAGCAGATTCTTTGAGGCACTGGTCATTCAGGTACTTCTGATAGATTTCTATCACATCGCCTTTGGAGAGACTCGAGCAATAAGACGCATACTTGATGGCCTGCCAGGTGACGTCCTTCCCGGAGTCATCAAGCTTGTTCTCAATGATGACCAGATTGCCGCTCTTATCGATAGCAAGCAGATCCAGGCGTTCTTTTGTGTCGGCAAATCCATCGAACTCCTTCTGGATTATAAGCAGGTCTTCCCCGAGGGATGACGGCTCCTTTGCAATCCATTCTTGAAGGTTATGGCGTTCGTCCAGTCCTAAGGACTTGAAGGTCTTTTTCTCGACTTTGACCAGCTTGTTGCTGTCTTTATCAATGAGGTACATAATTCTTCTATATTACATTGACTTGACCACTAGTGATGAGTGGGGTAATGTATTCTCGAAGAGAATTCAGTTGTTTATTCTCTAGATGCAACGAAATTACTCTATCTCGAATCTTCGTAAAAATGCCATTAAAACTGCTTACTATCCCTTCTTCTGGCACAAGGATAGGCATGTTTTCTAGGCTGCTCCATGACACCATTGGCTGCTGAGAACCATTAGACATCTTTATGGCGTACTCTATAAAATCATCAGCATTTAGACGCTCATAACAATATGCATAATAACTATCACTCTTGGGCCTCAAAACAAAAGTGGTAGTTCTGGTAATACCATCAAATGGCGCAATACACACTCGATGAAAATACACACGCATTGCACCGATAAGAATATCGTACTTGGCATATTTAACCAAGGAGCTCTGTGCTTCTTCCGTTGGTAATGAAGAACTAAAACTCATGCTTCGAATAGGCAGTTTATCCATAGGCGTATATGGAAGACTCCCTCTCAATGACACGGGAATAGATACGCCTGCTTCAGCAACTAAATTCTTCAGTTGATCAGTTGACCAGGAAAACGGAATCTCTCTCTTTAATTGAGGGCTCCAAACCATCCTCCCTCCAGCGGTTTTATAAGGACGGCCATCTTTATCAGGAAAATCGAATTGGACAAACCAATAGTCATAGAGCTGTTTCGCAAACTGTTCCATTTCTGAAACAGCTTTAAGATTCATACAGATCTTTTTATCTATTATTGAGAAGAAGTCTCCAATCCTCTTTTGTTCCTTCAAGGAAGGGACCAAGACAGGAATATCATTTATCGTCTCTAATGATAACGTATATCTCATTCCACTGCCAGTCGCGTTCATCTCAAAATATTTGAGAATGAATTTAGAATGCATAAAGGCATTTAAGTACTTACCGAGAATAACGTCTTCGTGAGGCGTAACAAGGGCCGTATGATAACCCAAAACAACATCATCGAAATCTTCTGCAATATATGTAGCAATGCCAATATCATCCCTTGTCTCGCTATCCTTTGTAAAGGCAACTTGTCCTCTTTTTAGAGTGAATCGCTCTATTTCCACATCGCTGGCTGTTGCGACCATAAAATCGTCGTAAAGGTCATGAGTAATAGCCCAATTCCTATAAACATCCACAAAATTACATAGACGGACTTTTCTCTGCCCCTCTTTCGACTTTTTATCTACAGTGCTTACGATTATGTCTGCAATATCGCCAAGCCTATATTTTTTGAATTCAATCATAGTGAGAGCTTATCAATTCCAGAAAGTATTTCATCTTGCAACGATTTACCTTCTTCAAACAAGCTTTTTAGTGTTGTTTTATAAGCCGTCAATCGTTTTTTAAACTCTTCCTCTGTAATATCTTCATATTCAACCTTAATGTCAAAATACTGACCAGCAGAGAAAGAGTAGCCTTTCTGTTCAAATTCGTCATAAGGAACTGCAACGGAAAAGTCATCTACAACGCCATTTTTGCGGAAGGTGTCAACAATCTTGCAAATATCCCCATCGCTGAGCACTGTTTTCTTATATCCACCAATTTTAGTGTCTTCTCCCAGTTTTGATGCATCAACCAAAGAGACCGTATCCCATGTCTTTGTTTTGTCGATAAAAACTACGGAGACATTCGTGCCAGTATTGGCAAATATGTTCGAAGGCATACTGACAACGCCGCGAAGAATATGCTTATCAACCAGAAGCTTTCGAATCTTCAGAGGAATGCCACTTTTCGCTGTCAAGAAACCTGTCGGCACAACGATTGCGGCCTTTCCCGTATCATTCAGGCTATAAATCAAGTGCTGGAAGAAGCAGAGGTAAATCTCCATTGTCTTCTTGTCCTTATTGGGGATATTGGGGATTCCAGCAAAGAAACGGCCCTTGCGAGAATCATTCTTCAGCTGTGCCTGATAGTCCGAGAAATCCAGCTTGAAGGGCGGATTGCTGACCACGTAGTCGAACTTCTTAAGAGAACCATCTCTTTCCTGATGATATGGCTGAGTCAACGTATTGCCTTGAACCACGTGAGAAAGCGAATCCGCCTTGCTGTTCAGGATGAGGTTCAGCATCATCATCGTAGATGACTTATCGCTGATGTCCTGCGCATAAATCGTGCAGCGTTTCTCCCCGATTGTGTGAGCAAGCGCGATAACCAGGGTGCCGGTACCCGCTGCAGGGTCATAGCAGGTGACATTCTTTACGTCCTCATCCGGGGTAACTAGAAGCTGAGCCATTATCATAGCAATGGCGTGAGGCGTATAGTATTCAGCATAAGTGCCGCCACCATTGGCATTGTAGTCGTGAATCAGGTACTCAAAGACTGTGGAGAAGAAGTCATAGCCGGCAGAGAACGCTCCTTCAAAACTGGCAGCCTGGATGTCTGTAATCAAAGACTTGCAGAAATCGTTCTTCTTCTGGGTGCCGCCAGTGATAAGGTCTGAAATGGGGCGAAGAATTGCGATGCTGGTCTTATCCGCGTTCATGATGTAGAACACATCGCGGTTATTGCTGGCAATCTGCTCAAAGGTAGCATCGAACAGTTCAGCGAAATTCGCTTCATTCTGGTGTTTGGCCAAGAATGGAATCAGGTGATTCTTACGCAGCTCTACAGTACCGTGCATCAGATCGCACATCTGGTCGTAATCGTCGTCGCTCATCGCGTCGAGATACTCCCAGACATCGCAGGCCTTTTGCAGAGGCTCCCAAACACGTTTGGCTTCAGCAATGAACTTGTCGTTCAAGAATTTGTAAAGGAAGACCTCGACAAGGACGGTGTACTCGTTACCTCCGCCACCAAGGCCGGCGTGTGACGTTGTGGCCTTGAGGCTGTCGATGAGGTTCATCGTCTCCTGCTGGATCTGCTGGATATTCGTTGCCATATTATCTGTATTCGTTTTGATATTCACGGTTGATCAAATCGCCCACGTAGTAGCGGGTTTCGCGGTCACTTCTGATGTCCGCATTCATGAAGTTTTGGGCAATGATTTCGACCAGGAACTTGGTGAAGTATCCCGGCGCATTTATCATTGCCGTATTGAGGAAGAAGTTCTCGTCGCATTCCTCCTTAATCTTCAAGAGAACCAGGTTGAGTTTCTCCTTGTCCTTGCTCCAGGCAAACTTGTTGGGTGTGACACTCTGTTCCTCGTTCTGTTTGTCTTTTTCCTGAATGCGTTTCTCGATGCGAGCAAACTTGCGGTCATTGTTGTACCGGAGAGCTGTTATTGCATCTTCTTCATTGATCTTCTTGATACGTTTAAGGATGTCATTGAGATTCTTTACCTGCGCATGGAGGTTGAAGTTCTCGGCGATGTCCATATCCTTCTTTCTGAACAGACGTAGGAATTCCTCCAGAAGAGAACGGTAGCGTGGATCATCCGGATCGATGTTTTCTGCCAGCTGTTGACGCGTGTGTGCCAACGCTTCCCGGTATTGTTCCTTCAACTCAAGTTCAGCTTCGCCACGCTTGTAGAATGAGAACTCAATGTCCTCCAGCGCCATATTCAGTAGTTGCTGGACGTTCTCGTTGTCCTCGACACCTTGTTGGAATCCAAGGAAGATGTAACGATTACGCGCAGCCTTGATGAAATTATTGATGTTGGGTATCGCTTCAGACTTGGTGCCTTTCTGCTCTACGGCCATCGCTTTCAAGACTTCAGCATGTCCCTGAGAGATGAGCATATTCCCAAGGTCGCGGATTTCTTCAAGAGAGTGGAGAATGGTCTTCACGCGGTCGCGGTCGTCCTCCAGATCGAGCTGGCGAGAGAAGGTTTGTGGATTCCCCAGGTCGAGACCTTCAAGTTCAGCGACGCTTTCTTTGTAACGTTTCTCTGCTTCTTCCAGAGATACGAGCAAGAGGTCGCTGTGCTTCTGAGCTTCAGCCCCCTGTTCGGCTTCGAGTTCCTTCTCGTAGTCCTTACTGGTCTTGTTGTATTCTTCCTCGATATTGGCAAAATCGACCACATAGCCGAAACGCATCTCTTTGTAAGGACGATTGACTCGAGTGAGGGTCTGCAGGAGGTTGTGATCCTTGACTACGCGATGCAGATAAAGCTTCTTCAGTCGTGGAGAATCGAAGCCCGTCTGGAGCATTTGATAGACTATCAGAAGGTCGATTTTCCCTTCCTTGAAAAGGTTAATCCACTTGGCGCGGGCGTCTTTGTCGTCAGAGTCGTACAGAATCAAAGCTGCGCGGTAATAACCTTTTTGCGGGCCGGCCATCTTAGTGTCGATTACCTCAGGGCCAACGCTCTTGTAGATGATTTGTCCGTCATCGCCACGTTCATTTGCCAGCTCCTCTGTATCTGCGTATTTCTCCAGGAACAGGCGATACATAAGCTTGGCCTGTTCGGAAGAGTTGCAAACAACCATTCCTCCGAGGGAATTGTCGTTATTCTTGACCCGGAACGCTTTGAGGTCATCCATCACATAATCCAACAACGGCTGGACATAGGAGTGATGCTTATAGACCGAAGGAGCATTTACTGAACCGACCTTCACACGGATGGAGTTCAGAATCTCCTGCATCTTGATCTTGAAGTTGGAGCCAATATCCTCGCGAATGAGACGGAGGGTGTACCGGTCTGCAATAGATGCGTTGTAGTAGTATGTGTGGATGTAGTCTCCGAAGATGTCCGTCGTGCGATACTCCCGGGAGATAATCGGTGTACCCGTTAGCGCGATGCGGATAGCATTCGGATCACTCTGAATCAAGGTCTTGAGGAAGCAGCCTGCAGGGTTGTAGTCTCGGTGCGCCTCATCGATGAAGTAGATCCGCTGGATGTTGAGATTGTAGTCGTTCTTTGATGTAGCCCGGCTATCATCACTGAACTTCTGGATATTGACCACCGTGATTTCCGGCTTTCCTTCTGCGTTCCGGGTGGTCTTATTGCTGCTAATAATCTTCTTGAAGTCGTCCTTCGTGTCGATTGGATTGACCACAAGTCCACGTTTGGAGAACTCTTGCTGGGCCTGCTGCATCAATGCAAGGCGGTCCACAATGAAGAAGAACTGCGGAATAATCCCCTTACTGGAGTAGTATTCAGTTAGGAACTTGACGTTGTAGTAAGCAAGGGCCGTCTTTCCGCTTCCCTGAGTATGCCAGATAATGCCTTTACGGAGATCGTGGTTGAGAGCCCTTTCAATTGCTTTCGTTGCAAATATCTGCGGGTACCGCATGATGTGTTTCTGCAGACCATTCGGTTCATCAACATAGCAAATCCCGTATTTCAGGAGGAAACGGAAGCGGTTGAAGGTGAAGAGACTGTTGACAATCCGCTTGGTAGGTGTGTCAAAGTTATCCCTGTTCTGCCGATACGCATCACTTGCTATGTATGCTTCAACGTTGTTATCCGTCAGAATCATCTGCTCGGTCTTATATGAAAGCGGCTCAAACAGCTGAAGTATCGGGAAAGAAGATTGTCCGTCCTCGCGGAAACAGTTGTAGCATGTGTTATGACGGCCAATCGTTGCATAATAAGCACCCTGGGTAAGAAGATCGTCGTACTCCATGTCATTGGAGAAGACCATTATCTGGGTAATGTTGAGATAGCGGCGGAACTTGTCGTTCTCGAAGCGCTTTTTCATTCGCTCTGTCTCAGCCTTTATACCCGTATCGTTGTTTTCCTTCTTAACTTCGATGAATGCGAGCGGAAGACCATTTATGAACAGCGTAATGTCCGGACGGAAGTTGTCAGAAGACTTATCACCACAGGTCATTTCTGTGGCCACTTGGAAGGTATTGTTGTTGCGGAAGTTCTCTTCAGTTGAGAGGTCGATGATTCGTCCAACGCCCGGTTCCTGGAGTATCTTGTAGAAAAACTCGCGTCCAAGATCATCGTTGGCCAAAGAGTCCTGAATATCCTTCAACTTTTTGACGGCATCTGCTTCTTCCAAGTCTGGGTTCAGGGACAAGAATGCATCCGTAAACTGCTTCGTGAGGATATTGGTCAAAGGATCAAACTCAACTGCGGGGACGTCATATTTTTTCACCCCATTGAGGGATACATATTCGTATCCCATCTGTGTAAGGTGCATTATAGTCGGGAACTTAACACGACTGTCTTCGCTGAAGGATCTGTTCATTATTATGTGATGTGTGCTTGCAAACTTTCAAAGTTATCGATTTTGACCGGATTTCTTTGCATCAAATAGAAAGAGATTGACTATGAGAAGAAAAAGCGAGCCTCAGAACCATAGGGTTTAAAGCTCACTTAATAATCTTGTATATCTAGAATGTAATTATTCGTTCAACTCACCTCGCCTAAATTTGGAGATCCTTTAGTCGAAGAGCTTCAGGATCTACTGTCATTTGGTATATACTAATATCAGGATTACACTTGCGTGCCACCTGGATGATACGCTCTTTTTCCTTTTCACCTATTTTGATGCCCAAATAGAGGCTTTCAAAGCACTCTCCTCCTAAATGAGGGTATGCGCGAACCTCCTTCCAATAAGGGAATTTTACGTAATTCGTAATTTGATTTTATGTTTTTCATAAAAATGGCATTATCTTTGTCTGTCGATATGGCAAAACAAATAAGACAACGATATGAAGAATTCCACGCAAAAGAGCATCAAGCGGCTCTCCCTCGCCATTATCATCATAGGTGGCACTACGCTTATTTACACGTATGTACAGATGGTTTCACAGTTGTTGCTGAATAACTTTATTACACCCATCGTCTGGAATCCGGACATCAAAGGCTGGCAAATCTTCATTCTTGCTTCCCGGTTTGTTGGCATCACACTTCTTTTCGCCCTGTGCTGCATTTTCCTGTATCGCACCAACAAGGGACTTGGAGAAGGTGAGATCTTCCCGAAATCCAACATTCCAATCATCCGTTGGACTGCACTGGTTGCCGCGCTCCTGGCCTTTGTCCACTGCAATTACGATGCTGTGGTGAAAGGTGAATCGGAGATGATGCTCGATTCCAACACTATTCTTATTCCTCTCATCGTCCTTCTCTTCGCGGGACTCTACAAAATGGCCTATCTGGCAGCAAAAGACAGCAAACTCGCGATATGATTACCGTCAACCTCGACAAGATGCTCTGGGAGCGCCACATGAAACTCTCCGAGCTGTCCGAAAAAATCGGCATTTCCATGACCAACCTTTCCCTGCTCAAGACGGGGAAAGGCCGGGCCATCCGCTTCACCACGCTCAACAAACTCTGCAAGGTGCTCGACTGCCTGCCGGGCGACATCCTGGACTACAAGCCCGATCCTGAGGGGACAGAAATGGAGGAAGACATCTATGCAGATTAAGTTAGCCATTGCCCTCTTATTGCTTCCGGCCTTGCTTTCGGCGCAGGAGCACGTCACCGTCAAAGGGAGGATCATCAATGAACAAGGTGAGGCTGTCGAATATGTCCAGCTCGGTGTTCCCAAACTCCAAATCGGGTCCATTTCTGCCGCCGACGGTCGCTTTGAAATAGATATGCCTTGTGATACACTGGAGTTTTTCCACGTATCTTACCAGCCGGCAGCATATCCTGTTACCGGCCCTGCCGATGACATGGTCATCGTCCTGCACGAACAGGAACTGCCACCCGCCGTATCCATTGGCGGTAACACGAAAGAGAAGTATCTGATGCGCCCCGGAACGAATGTGCTGAAGAATATGGGGGTCATCAGCACCGTCCTGCGGAGCGAACATCCATCGGGTCGGGAAATAGGTTCCGTTGCCCGGACCAAAAAGCCGTTCCTCGTGCAAGACATCCTGTTCTCCGTGCACAGCAACCACATCCCCGGCTGCATCGCATCCATCAACATCTACCGGATCGAGGGAAAGAAGGAATCGTTTGTCAACGTGCTTCACAAGCCCATCTACTTCGATGTTGCGGTTTCAAATGACCCGCAGGATTTCGACATACAGCCGGAAGAAACCCTCCTGCTGGAACCGGGGAAATACTTCATCGCCTTCCAGATTGTCGGATGCGACAAGGAAGCGCTGCAGGCTTTCCTCGCAAAACCGGAAGAGGAAAGGAAGTTCTGGGAGATGAGCATAGATTTCAATATCTTCTTGAAAAACAGCTATATCAGGGAAGCGGCTCTGGGCGAAATAAAACCTCTCCCGGTCAACATCGGCGTCGCCGTCAAGGGGCTGGAGTATCAGTAACGAGATACCGATAAATGTGAATTTGTATTATGAAACTCTCTATTGGACAGAAAAAGGATCTTAAGGGAATGCTCACATTTCTCGTTGCAAGCATTATTGTTTGGTTACTAGCTTCATTAGTGCTCCATTTCCCGTGGAATCACACCCTTATTTTGACTGCTCTTTCCGTAGTCATTTCAATCATTCAAACAGCATTTATAGTCTTCCGTCGAAACAAGGAGGATGAATGATGCGTAAGTAGATTCAAATTTAGCGAATCCAACTATGGCATATTTTATATTGAACAGGCCAGACGATTATCTGTCTTTATCAAAAAAGAGGATTATCGGCACCACACTGAAATGGTTCGTGATACTAATAGTTGGCGCAATTCTGCTGAGAATGGCTTGCGTCGCTATTTATATGTCGATGGGCGTTAACCCGATGGAGCTAACCAAGTTCGGTGGAGATCCCACCAATTATGTGGGGCATGCAACGTGGAAAACAGTACTGAAACTGATGGTGATCGCTCCGTTGGCGGAAGAGATTATGTTCCGACTCGGATTGTCTTTCAAGCGGCGGACTGTGGCCCTTTGGCTGGGTCTTCTCCCGGTTGTCTGTGCCTATTACATGCATAAGTGCCATGTCTGGTACATCTTGTTGGGACTGGCCGCCGTGGGTGTGCTTATCTATTGGCTAATCTGCCGTTTCACTATCGATGAACAGTGGAAGGAGTGGCGCAAGAAGTACATCATTCCCGCCATGTGGATTTCCGCCATCGGGTTCGGACTACTGCATTTCAGGGCCTTTTCTGTACTGAACGGGCAAGTGCTTCCCTTTGCCCTTGCTACCATAATGGTCCCTATGGCCGGAGGCTGCGCTATCACATATGCCAGAGTCAATCTTGGCTTCTGGTGTGGCGTTCTACTGCACTGCATCATCAATATTCATGGTGTTTTGATGATTGTCTCGTCGATGGTTTAGGCTACTGCTAAATTCCAATTTAGTTTCTTCTCCTTTTCCTCCATTTCATTACTAATATCATAATGATTATTGCAATTACAATATAAATGAAGTTTCTCACGATGAATAAAATGCAAAGTAGAATTGTTTGGGAGCAATATTGTCCAATCTGCTCAAGAAAAGGAGCATTGCTGTCAATATCATATAACTGATATTTAGGCAAAATGTACTCTTCGCTCCTCTCGTATATCCTTAGCGTGTCTAATGATTCATTGACAATGATTGAGTCTGGACATGGAATAACGTTTGTATACACGTCATTGTCGGCATCCACTTTTTCCCATGTTATTGCTATGTGTGGATGCTTATACTCATAGTGTCCATATAAACGGTCACTAAAGCGACCTACAAAATCTGTAGAGGAGATTATACCCACGACCTCTGAGTTCTTTCTAAACTCTAAAGACATCCTTTCAATAGGCTTGTAATACCCTACATATTCTTTTCCATCCATGCCGTCTTTACTACAAGAGCAAAGGCATAAAAATACTATTATAGCGAGGCTTGTTATAATTGAATTCAATGGTGTCTCTTTCATGCTTGAATCTTGCTCTTGGTGTGGACCAGGTAGCCGTTGTCCCTCCAGTTATAGACAGTCTGGCGGCTCACGTCCAGCCAGCCGGCAAACTCTGAGAAATTGCAGGATTCCTTGCGGGTGGCAATGTCAGCCAGCTTCTCGAGATACTTCTTATAGCCTATAATCTTCGGTGCCGCTTCGTCCAGGATCGTCTGGATGTCAATCCGGTTCTTCCCGGCTTCCTTGAACATATTGAGCAGGTCGTATGCCTTGTTGACATCGACCTGCATTCTCAGAATTACGCTGTCATTCTTCGCCATAGCCCTTCCTTTAGAAGATTTCTCCATTCCAGAGCATTTTTAAGAAATCATTGACATACAGGAGCTCAATGTCTCCGGACGGCCGGGTTATCGGGTCAAGGGAAACAAGGATCAAGCGGCAGTCCGGATACTCTTCCTTAAAGGCCTTCAGACCGTTCTTGTGGCGGGTCTTGACTTCTTCGCTGGACTTGATCTCAATGGCTACTTTGGCATCGCCAATGACGGCATCAACTTCCTGGTTGTTATAGGTGTGCCAGTATGAAATCTTCTCCCTGCGGCGGTAGTATCCGCGATAAGCGATGATTTCCTGCATGATGAAGTGCTCGAAAGCATGTCCGTAATCGTCGGAGCCGCGCCGGAGGTGGTACCTGCCCATCAGGTAGTTGGTCAGTCCCACATCAAAATAGTAGAACTTGGGAGCCTGAACCACCTTCCGCTTTACGACCTTCGTGAAGGCCGGAATCTCATATCCCATCAGAGTATCTTTCAGAATCTGATAGTAAGCCTTGACGGTCTTAGCCGCAACACCGCAGTCGCTGGCGATATTGGCATAGTTGATCATCTCACCGTCGGAAATGGCGGCTGCTTCCATAAACTGTTCAAAGGCTTCGACATCCTGGACGGCGGCTTCGTCACGGATTTCCTCACGGAGATAGACTTCCACGTATCCTTCCAGACGGTCTGTGGCATCATCGACCATATAATGACGGGGAATCATACCGTTCTGGACGGCCTTGTCTATCTGGAAGTCCGAGACTTCCTTCCAGACCAACGGGAACAGTGTCCTGGGATTCGCCCTGCCACCGAGCGTGTTGGCCCCGGATTTCTTGAGCTTCCGGGCGCTCGAACCGCTGAGAATGAAATGCAAGCCTCGGTTCACCATCAGCCAATGGACGGCATCCAGCAGTTCGGGCACTTTCTGGATTTCATCTACAATCACCAGCGTTCCGGCAGGCTTGGCAAGCAGCGCTTCCCTGAATGAGTCCGGGTTGCGCTTGAACGCCTTGCGGACCGAATCAATCAGCAAATCATAGTAGATGGCATCCGGGAAACGCTCCTGCAGGAGGGTGGATTTACCCACCTGGCGTGCCCCAAAGAGGAACATTCCTTCATCCAGTTGGTTCTCTATGTCGAATATTCGCTTATACATCGTTCATTAGAATTTATGGAGGTTAAGTCCGATTTTCCTATGAAATTCGGGAATCAGGGTACAAATTTAATAAAGTTCATTGGAATATCAAGTGCCCGGTTGAAAAAAGTCTTACTGCTTCAGTGCCTCATCAAACTCAGTCCAAAATGTCGCACTTTTGTAAAGCGAATGTCACATTTCGTTTTCTCATTTCACAAGCACGAAATCCCATCTAACTCAACCAATTTCAAGACATTGCCACCTCATTCAGACTATGGACACCTGACACATTTCGTTTTGTCGCCCTTACATCTGGGATATCTGAGGAATTTCCTTGCGGAGGGAGATTGTGCTGCAGGAGTGGTATCAATAGTCATCCCCAGATACGTGGAGCGCTGGGGATTCGAACTCAATCAGTACCAGGTGTACGCCCGGTTTGTCCTTATAGACACTGAGACCGGCTACAGGAGCCAGTCTCAGGACTATTCAAATGTTATTTCGGCTATTTCTTGACGTAGGCAGAAGCGCGTCCTACGCCCACTTTCTCAATAAAGCCAGTGGCTACCAGCTCGGCGAGTGTTCGTTCTATGGTTGTGACGCTGATATCCGGGCAAGCCATGGCGATGTCTTTCTTGGATATCTTGCCCGGAGTCTTCTCGATAAGGGCCTTGATCCGGTCAGCCTTGGACATCTTCCGGTGATGCATGTATTCGACACGGTCTTCGAATTCGTTGTAGGCCTTGACCACTACGCCAAGCATATATTTCAGGAACGGAAGATAGTCGTTCCCGTTCTCATGCCAGTTCTGGGAGCTTGCCTGCAGGGCTTCGTAGTAGGAATCCTTGCTCTTCTCGATGAGCATCTCAATACTGATATACTTACCCACGATAAATCCGGCACGGTATAGCAGGAGCAGCGTCAGGAGTCTGCTCATGCGGCCGTTACCGTCATTAAACGGGTGGATGCAGAGGAAATCCAGGATGAATACAGGCATCAGGAGAAGCGGATCGTAAGTTCCAGCCTCAATGGCGTCATTGAATCGGGTACAGAGATTCAGCATGGCATCAGCGGTCTGAAAGGCCGGGACTGGACGGAAGCGGACAGTCTCCGTTCCATCGGCATGCTTCTCAGCAATGATGTTGTCTGAATTCTTATACACGCCTCCTACTGCGCTGCTGCTGAAGGAATAGAGATCCCTGTGCAACTGGAGGATGTTGTTAGGACGCGGGGCTATGTATTCGTAGGATTCATGGATAGTGGCCAGCACATCGCGGTAACCGGATATCTCTTCTTCGTTTCGGTTACGGGGCTTGACCTTTTCCTGGACCAGAGCATTCAGGCGCTCATCGGTGGTATAGATGCCCTCAATACGGTTGGATGAACCAGTACTCTGGATCTTGGCCACCTCCAGGAGAGCCGTCAGAACGTCGGCTTCTGCCTCAATAAAGAGTTCCTGCCTGCCACGACATTCGTGCAGACGTGTCAGGATGCTTACTACCTCAGGAGTCAGGAGGTCTTTGGGGCGGTTTATGAAGTCAAACTCGTGCATAGCTCTTCGGTTTTACAATGCAAAGCTAGCGTTTTTCTGCCTCATCTTACAATTATCTGCATCAAATTTGGCGAAATGATGCAGAAAAAGTGGTTGATGAGGCAGATTCGGATCATGTGGTCTCCTCGCTCATAGCATCCTCGAAGGTCTTCATGGCGTCGGCCTTCGTCTTTTCGGCTATCTCGATGTAAGGCTTCATGGCCTGGTAGTCAGAGTGGCCGGTCCATTTCATGACAACCTGCGGCGGGATGCCGCTGGAGAGAGCAAAGCAGATGAAGGTGCGGCGGCCGGCGTGGGTGCCTATCATCTCATACTTGGGGAATACTTCCTCGACACGTTCGCCGCCACGGTAGCAGGTCCTGGTGATGGGAAGGCGGTCATAAGTCTTCATCGTGGTGATGTACATCGTGTCGCCTTCAATGTCAGTCCTCTTCAGGTTGGCCATATCGGAATAGCGGAGCGAAGTGAATGCGCGGAAGGACTTCTGGACATAATATGTCGCCGAATTTCCGTCAGACGTATAGTCCAGTTTTGCTGTCCTTGCAGGCACGAATGTCATCAAGCGTGCCCGACGCAACTATGCGTCCGCCCTCGTCACCGCCGCCGGGTCCCATGTCGATGATGTAGTCGGCATTGCGGATGACATCCAGGTCATGCTCGATGACTACCACTGTGGCGCCAAGATCTATGAGATGCTGGAATACATGCAGCAGCGTGCAGACGTCCTTCGGATGGAGTCCGATAGTCGGCTCGTCAAAGACAAAGAGTGTGTCGTCCTGACCATGTCCCATCTCGCTGGCCAGTTTCAGCCGTTGTGCCTCACCGCCACTGAGGCTTGGTGTCGCCTCGCCAAGTGTCAGGTAGCCAAGTCCAAGATCTTGCAGCACATTCAGCCGTTGGTTGACAAGCTTCAGGTCCTTAGTGGCCTCCATGGCCGATGTCACGTCCATATCCATCAACTGGGGCAGCGAATGTTCTGTGCCGTCCTTCCCTTTACGCGTTATGCCAAAGGCAGCTTGTGCATAGCGCGAGCCGTGACATTCGGGACAAGGGATGTCTACATCGGGCAGGAACTGCACATCCAGACTTATCTGGCCGGTGCCGTCGCAGACTGGACAGCGCAGACGACCGGTGTTGTAGGAGAAGTCGCTGGCCTTCCATCCGCCCTCCTTCGCTATTGGAGAACGGGCGAAAACCTTTCTCAACTCGTCGTGGACGTTGGCGTAAGTGGCGACGGTGGAGCGGACATTGATGCCGATAGGTGTGGCGTCAATCAGTTTTACTTGCTCTATGCCACAAGCGTCAGCAGTCTTCACGTGCATGGGCAAAGGTTTGCCGGCGATTGATGCCTGCAGTCCCGGGATAAGACTTTCAAGCACAAGAGTCGTCTTGCCTGAGCCTGATACACCAGTCACTACTGTCAGGCGACCCTTCGGGATATCCACTTCCAAAGCCTTTACGGTGTGTATGCTGTCTGTGGAGAGATGTATTCTGCCGATATCGAAGATTTTCTCCTTTTCTATGCGCTCACGGACAACTACGTCCTGCCCCTTCAGATACGGGCCGATGATGGAGTCGGGATTGCTTTCTACCTCCTGGCAACTGCCTTTGGCAATGACATTTCCGCCCTCTGATCCGGCACCGGGTCCCATCTCTATCAGATAGTCTGATTCATTCAGGATCTGTGTGTCATGGTCAACCAGGACGACACTGTTGCCATCGGCCACCAGGTCGTGCATCACGCCTACCAGTCCTTTGATGTTGGCAGGATGCAGACCAATGGAAGGCTCATCAAGGACATACAGTACACCGGTAGTCCGGTTACGGACAGCACTGGCCAGCTGCATACGCTGCCGCTCACCTGTAGAGAGTGTCGATGTCGAACGGTCAAGCGTGAGATAGCTCAGTCCGAGGTCATAGAGCCTGCGTGCGGTGGCAAGAAACGACTCGCAGATGCTTCCGGCCATGGGCCGCATGTCTTCCGGAAGAGAATCGGGTACGCCCTTCACCCACTCGATAAGTTCAGATAAGGTCATCATGCAGGCATCGGATATCGATATGCCACGCAGTCTTGGAGCCCGGGCAGCTTCTGACAGACGTGTGCCATGACAGTCGGGACATGTATCCTCCTTGAGGAACTTCTCCACGCGCTTAATGCCTTGCTCGTCCTTTGCCTTGGAAAGGGCGTTGAGCACTGTGGTCACCGCACTGTAATAGGTAAAGTCCATCTCGGCTGAAACGTTGCTGTTCTTTGCCTTATAGATGATGTGTTTCTTCTCCATCGGACCGTGGAAGACGATCTCGCGCTCCTCGGGAGTGAGTTGGTTGAAGGGAATGTCTGTCCTTACACCCATCTCGCGGCAGACCTGCGTCATCAAGGCCCACATCAGGGTGTTCCATGGCGCTACAGCTCCATCATCGATGGTTTTGGTCTCATCGGGCACGAGCGTCGACTCGTCGACCGTGCGCACGACTCCTGTACCGTCACACTTCTTGCATGCTCCCATAGAGTTAAAGGCCAGGTCCTCAGCAGAAGGTCCGTAGAAATGGGCACCGCACGTGGGACAGACTATCTCCTGCCCTTCAGCTACCTTCAGCGTGGGCGGCACATAGTGGCCGTTGGGACAGCGATGGGAAGCGAGGCGCGAGAACATAAGTCTCAGCGAATTGAGCAGTTCGGTACCGGTACCGAAGGTGGAGCGGATGCCCGGCACTCCCGGACGCTGGTGAAGGGCCAGTGCCGCAGGAACGTATTTCACTTCGTCGACATCAGCTTTAGCAGCCTGTGTCATTCGGCGGCGTGTATAGGTGGAGAGCGCCTCGAGATACCGACGGGAGCCCTCGCTGTAGAGCACGCCGAGGGCCAGCGACGACTTACCTGACCCTGACACTCCGGCAATTCCGGTGATGCCGCCAAGCGGAATGTCGACGTCCACATTTTTAAGATTATGTACCCGTGCGCCTCGTACTATAATGTGGTCCACGGCAGGCATCTGTTTCAATCTGAGTTCGTTATACTGTTTCATAAGGTATGTCTGATATGAGATAAAAAGAAAGTCTACGAATATCTTTAGACTTGTAAAAAAGCAAAACAAACAAATACAAAAGAACAACTTTCCGAGATATTATGCAAGCATGCGGAGAGAGGAAATGGTCTCCAGGACCTGATGGAGATAATGATCGGGAGTATGATGGTTGCCAAAAAGGAACATTGCCTCGCCCAGAGGGTTCTCTATGTCGAATATCCGATGGTAGCCGGAAAATCCGCAACGACACTGCGAATACACTATAGTTCCACCTAATACGTAAGCCTCCGAATAAGGACGACTTGATTCAGAGGCTTAAGATATACTAGACGTTACAAAATGACGCGAACTTTGCTTTCCAAGGAGTTCAAAAACGCCGGAGGCCTCGGGCTGAGCCCGGGGCCTCCGGCTGGGAGGAGCGGAAGGTGTAAATTTAGAGGCTGGCGATTAGGATCTCTTTGATGTCCTGCTCTTTCAGAGGAGCATAGGCGTGCTCGAGGCCCTCGTTGACGGCCACATGGTGAGCCATCTCGTCTATGCGGCTCTCATCGATACCGACCTCTCTGAGGTGCATCGGAATGCCGATGCTCTCGAAGAACTTGTACGTTTCTTCGATGGCCTTCTCGGCGATTTCCATCTGCGGCAAGGAAGCGTCTATGCCAAAGACATTGACGCCGTACTTGACGAAGCGCGGCAGGGTCTCGGCACTGAGGATGTGCTTCATCCAGCGCGGAGTGATGATGGCAAGGCCTTCGCCATGGGTAATGTCATAGTAGGCGCTCAGGGCATGCTCTATGCCGTGGCAAGGCCATCCAGAGAAACTGTTTCCGAGGGAAAGGATGCCGTTGCATCCATAGGTGCAGTCAAGCATCATCTCGGCCCTGGCTGTATAGTCTTCAGGATTCTCAAGGCACTTGCGGCCATTAGCCATCAGGCTGCGGAGCATGGATTCGCAAATACCGTCGTTGAGAAGCGTGCTGTCAGCCACGAAATACTGCTCTATGGTGTGGTTCATGGCGTCGGCTATGCCTGCCGCCGTCTGCTTCCTGCTCACCGTAAAGGTGTAAGTCGGGTCAAGGAAGGAGGTGTGAGGATAGAGGAGCGGATCGAGATAACCGATTTTGTCGTTGGTCTCGGTACGGGAGATGACGCAGCCGCTGTCGTACTCGCTTCCGGTCGCTGCGAGGGTCAGGATGTCCACGATAGGAAGGGCGGCCTTGGCCTTCACCTTGTAAGAAATCAGGTCCCACGGATCTCCGTCATAGCAAGCGCCTGCCGCAATTGCCTTTGAGCAATCAAGTACGGAGCCTCCTCCTACGGAAAGAATTACATCAACCTTGTGCTCTTTGCAGAGGCGGACGCCTTCAAGGACGCTCGGATCATATTTGGGATTTGGTTGAATGCCTGAAAGTTCTATAATTTCGTAATCATGGAGAAGTTCCATGACCTTCTGGTAGAGGCCAAGTTTCTTGATGCTGCCTCCTCCGTAGGTGAGGAGGATCTTCTTTCCGAACTGTGACATAACATCAGGAAGCTTCTCAATCACCCCTTTGCCGAAAAGGAGCCGGGTCGGGGTCATATAATCAAAATTCTGCATATATCTGGTTTTAATAAAATAATCATAGGCATATGGCAATTTCCATACCAGATGCCTATGACACAATAATTG
The DNA here is from genome assembly GCA_002472565.1 of Bacteroidales bacterium UBA7258. Classification (GTDB taxonomy): domain Bacteria; phylum Bacteroidota; class Bacteroidia; order Bacteroidales; family UBA932; genus Cryptobacteroides. The sequence goes on from DKSK01000027.1 coordinate 129,495, forward strand.
TCAGAGAGTCGGAAATATGGGCTGAGAGTCGGTATTTCGCGGAAACCTGACCTCGCACGCGAAGCGTTTTTACTACTTGTAGAGGAAGCGCTTTATGCTCATCTTCGGGGTCTTCTCGAAAGGAGCGTCACGAAGTTCGACTTTGACCAGCTTGCTGTAGACCGGGAAGACATTGTTCGCCGACACACGGATACTGTCGGCTATTCCATCGCGGTCCTCATGGCTCATCCCCTTGGTCTTGGTCTCATCGAGATATACCAGGCCGACGAGCTTTCCGCCACGATCAACTACCAGAGACTCAGCCACATAAGGAAGATTATTGATCACATTCTCAAGTTCCTCTGGATAGATATTCTGCCCCGAAGGGCCGAGAATCATGGTCTTGCAACGTCCCTTTATGAAGATGTTTCCGTTTTTGTCGATTATGCCAAGGTCGCCTGTCCTCATGAAACCGTCTTCGGTGAAGAGATTGGCGGAAGCCTCAGGGTTCTTATAATAGCCTATGCAGATATTGTCTCCTTTGGCCTGGATTTCTCCAACCACGTGCTCAGGATCCTCGGAGTCGATGCGGACTGTCGCGAAGTCCATGGCCTTTCCGCAGGAGCCTGGGACATATTTCGAATAATGTTCGTATGCGAGAAGAGGGCAGGCCTCAGTCATTCCGTAGCCTACGGTATAGTTGAGGCCGATTCTGCGGAGCCAGTGCTCGACCTCCGGATTGAGGGCGGCGCCTCCCATGATGAACTGCTGGACCTGGCCTCCGAAAGCGGCCTGGATGCTCTTGCGCACCTTGCCCAGAATCAGGTTGCTGATTCCTGGAATATGAAGGAGGAACTTGACCGGCTGTTTGCTCAGCTGCGGGATAATTCTCAGCTTGAAAATCTTCTCCATTACGAGAGGCACCGTGATGAGCAGATATGGGTGGACCTTTTCAAAGGCGGCGAATAGAGTTGTCGGGGTCGGGGCCTTTCCGAGCCAATAGATGGCCGTTCCGTTGCAGAGCGGATAGATGAATTCTATCACGAGGCCGTACATATGGGCCATCGGGAGCATGGAGACCATAGAATATTTCGAAGAGGAAGGCACGTTTCTCTGGGAGAAATCGATGTTCGCACTGAAATTGCGATAGGTCAGCATGACTCCCTTAGGGTCGCTCGTAGTGCCGGAAGTATAGTTTATCGCTGCAAGTTTGTCAAGGTTGTCAGCCTCGTAATGTACATCGCCGGGGCCGAAGCCATTCGGGAACTCTTTGGCGAATTCAGACTCTACGGAAGCCCTCGCCTCCCGGATGCCCTCATCCTTCGCCCATAACAGTTCCCATGAATCCATGTCAATGACGAACTTGAGGAGAGGCATCTTTGCCACATCAAGCTTCGCCCATTTGTCCGCCGTCGTGAATAGACCGACGCTCTCGGAATGGTCGATCAGCTTGCAGATGCTTTCAGGGGTGAAATCGTTGAGAATCGGGACATTGACCATGCCGTTGGTGGCTACCGCGAGGAAGGAAATTCCCCATCTTGCGCTGTTCTTGGCGCAGACGGCAATTTTGTCATCCCCGGTGACTCCGATCTTCTTGAAGAAGATGCCGAGCTTCTTCATTATCGTGGCCACCTGGCCGTATGTAAAGCTTTCACCGTCGATTGTGTTGAGGGCCGGCTTGTCCCAATAGTTGACGGTAGCGTCTTGAAGTCTTGAAAGATAATGTCTCATGTGGAAATTTTCCAGTTGGTGCGTTCTATGTTCAAAATTACAATTATTTTATACTTTTCGCAAGTCTATTTTATTTATATTTGTAAGGTTACAAAAGCTTACCGGACAATGCACAGAAAACCTATTGTAGCTTTGATCTATGATTTCGACGGGACTCTTTCGCCTGGCAATATGCAGGAGTTCGGCTTCATCCAGGCCATCGGCAAAACGCCGGCGGAATTCTGGACCCTTTCCGACGGCATAGCCAGGGGGCAGGATGCCAGCAACATCACAGCCTATATGAAGATGATGCTTGACGAGTCAAAGAAGAAGGGCATCGTGCTGAAGAAGCAGACCCTCAGGAGTTTCGGCAGCAAGATTAAGTTTTACGACGGAGTCCGTGGCTGGTTCGGAGCAGTAAATTCCTACGGGGATTCCATCGGGCTCAAGATAGAGCATTACATCAATTCCTCCGGCCTGAAGGAAATCATCGAGGGTTCTCCCATCGCGAAGGAATTCAAGCACATCTACGCCAGCAGCTACATCTACGACGACAAGGGAGAGGCTGAGTGGCCGGGCATCGCCGTGGACTACACCGCAAAGACCCAGTTCATCTTCAAAATCAACAAGGGGATTTTCTCGGCGAGGGATTCGGTGAGGGTCAACGACCATGTGTCCGAGGACAAAAAAAGGATTCCTTTCCAGAACATGATTTATTTCGGGGACGGGGACACGGACGTACCTTGCATGAAGATCGTCAATATGTTCGGAGGGCACGCCGTCGCCGTCTATAATCCGCAGGACGAGAAACGGAAAAAGGAGGCCGAGAAGCTTCAGAGGCAGGGGCGCGCGAATTTCGTCGCAAGCGCCTACTACGGAAGGGACGGCAGGATGTTCAGGATGGTCTGCGCCATCCTTGACAAGATCAAGGCGGACTACGAGCTGAACCTCTTCGCCCGCCATTGAATCCACCTTAGGGCGGGACTATTTTCCGAAGCGAGAGAGGAGAGGGGAATAGGCATCGATACGGCGGTCGCGGAAGAATGGCCAGCCGCGGCGGACATATTCCGTCCTGTCCAGATCCACATCCACCACACGCACATCTTCCCTGTCCGTCGGGAACTCGGTCAGGATTTCACCCTGCTGGCCGCAGGCAAAGGAATGTCCCCAGAAACGGATGCCGTCCGTGACTCCGCTCGGATCAGGCTCATGCCCTACCCTGTTCACGGTGATTACCGGCAGTCCGTTGGCCACGGCATGTCCCCTCTGGACAAGCTCCCAGGCTCCCATCTGCATTTTCTGCTCTTCAAGCGGATCAGTCGGGACTCCGCCTATAGCTGTCGGATAGATGAGAAGATCCGCGCCTTCCAAGGCCATGGCTCTCGCAGCTTCCGGATACCACTGATCCCAGCATACCAATACGCCGAGCGAACCAACCGAGGTTTCAATAGGATGGAAACCGAGGTCACCCGGGGTGAAATAGAATTTCTCATAGAAGAGAGGGTCATCCGGGATATGCATCTTGCGATATTTTCCGGCGATGGTTCCGTCTTTTTCCAGAACCACGGCCGTGTTGTGGTAAATTCCCGGGGCGCGTCGTTCGAAGAGTGAAAGCACGATTACCACCCCGAGCTCTCTGGCCAGCGCGCCGAATTCCTCGGTAGAAGGGCCGGGGATAGGCTCGGCCAGGTCACAGAGCGAAGCATCTTCGCTCTGGCAGAAATATACGGTATTATGGAGTTCCTGAAGGACGACGAGCTGGGCGCCCTTGGCGGCGCAGTCTCTGATCCCTTCTTTAAGCCTCGCTATATTCTCGGCCCTGTCGGCACCCTTGGTCTGCTGGACCATGCCAATCTTCAATATTCTCATTTTCTGTCAAAATTAATCCAACCCTTAGGATAATTCATGGTGACGCAGTGGAGACTGCCGTGGCCGCTCAGAAGAGGGCGGCAGTCTATCACCTCAAGCTTCCTGCCCGGGAATTGTTCGGTTAGTGTCCCGGCGGCGACGGCATCGGAAGGCTGGCCGTAGCCCGGCATAAGGACCGCCCCATTTACTATGAGGAAATTGGCATAGGTCGCAGGGAGTCTGTATCCGTCCAGGAAAGTAGGCTCCGGAAGAGGAAGCGGGACAAGTTGGTAAGAGGTCTTGGCCGCCGTTCTCAGCCGCTTAAGGTCGGCTTCCATCGCCTGGAGCTCTTTGAAAGAAGGGTCGGACGGATCGCCGCATTTTACGTAGACTATGGTGTCCGGAGAGCAGAAACGGGCCAAGGTGTCGACATGACCGTCGGTGTCATCCCCGATTATACCGCCATGGTCGAGCCAGAGTCTTCTGCCGATGCCGAGCCACAAATTGAGGAAGCGTCCTACCTCTCTCTTATTCAAAAGACATTCATTACGGTTGAGCGAAAGCTGGCAGCTGGAAGTGAGCATGATGCAGCCCTGCCCGTCCGTGTCGAAACTTCCGCCTTCCAGAACAATAGGAGCGCCGGGATCATAAATCACTTCCGGCCTGAAGACTCCCCCGCGGTACATCTTCCTGTTGATCTGGTTGTCCAGATCAGAGGCGAATTTCAGGCCCCAGCCATTGAAGATGAAGTCCACGATGTGTTTATTGCTTCCCGCATAGACCGAGATGGCTCCGCTGTCTCTGGCCCAGGTGTCATTCATCGGGCACTCGAAAAAGACTATGTTTCCGACGTCCACGCCTTCCGAGGCGAGGTGCTTCCTCACGCTCTCCACGTTCCGGCATACGAGCAAGACATTCTCGTACTTCAGAATTGTGGAAATGATTCTGACATAGCAAGCCTGGACTGAAGGCAGGTCATACCATGGCGTCTGCTCATCCGGCCAGATAAGCTGGACGGCATCCTGTTCCTCCCATTCAGCGGGGAGTCTGATCAACTTTTTCATATCCTGCAAATTTAGCACAAATGGAGAAAGGTTCAAGTATCAGAATGAAAAAGCGCCGGACTGACAAAAAAAGGACTCCCGAACGGGAGTCCCTTCTAAAATATCATATGTGCTTATTTTAGTCGAGCTCGATGACGGCTACGCGGTTGTTGGCGGCGCCGTTGAAGCGGTTGTCAGTGTCACCTACAGCCTTGGTGGAGATCCTGCTCTCGTCAACGCCGGCCTTTACGAGGTAATCCTTGACAGCCTTTGCACGCTGCTCGGAGAGGTACTGGTTGCGCTTTGCTGAGCCTGTGCCCTTGTCGGCGGAACCGGTGATCACGATGTTCTTGTCGGTGTTCTTGAGAACGTTGTCTACATAGTAGTCAACGTGAGCCTTCTCACGATCGGAGATGGTGGTCTGGCCGATGGTGAAGTATACGGTAGCGCCGGACTCTACATTGCCGTCTACGTATACGGTGTCAGGCTGCTGGTTCTTCAGGGCGTTGATCTGATCCTTGAGGTCAGCATTCTCCTTCTCGAGGGCGGCTACACGGTCCTTGAGGGCGTTGTACTGATCGGTGGTGAAAGGAACAGGAACTACGACCGGAGTGATGGAGCTGTGACGATCCCAATTGGTCCTGCCGAGATTGAAGGTGAGGCCGAGGGTAGCGGATGGAAGAAAGGCGACGGAACGCCTAGGAGCATTCTCGAAACGGGTCTCCCTTGCCTTTACCACATAGCCTGCGAGGTCGAGATAAAGACCTACGTGGTCGCTGAGGCGGAAATTGTTGAGAAGTCCGAGACCATTGGCGAAAGCGTATTGCATCTTGTTGTCAGCATAGTCATTTTTAGTCATGAGAAGACCGGCGCTGGCATAAGGAACCAGGTTCCAGGTGCGGGTCTCCTTATAGCCGCTGAAAGCGTTGGAGATGTTCCAAAGGAGATCAGTGTGAAGAAGGTTCTGAGAGAGACGGGCGTGGCCGTTCATATCAGGGGTGAGTCTGGTGGTGTAGTCATAAGAGTTGTTGATACCTCTCCATCCAAAACGCACTCCGGTGGAAGGGGTGATCCACTTACCTACGTTAGCATCAAGAGCGAGACCGCCGAAGAAGTGGAAATCATGAACTTTCGCTCCTTCGTAGCTGGTATTCATACCTGCGCCGACGCTTACAAACCAGTTGTCGCCGAAGCGATTTGTCTCATAAGCACCGCGGACAACCTTTCCGTTTTCATCGCGGTTACCATTCTCCTGCGCAAAAGCAGAGAATGAGAAGAGTCCTGACAAAGCAAGAACTCCGAGAACGATTTTTGTTGCTTTCATATTATTAAAAAATTACAACTAATTGCTGTTATGTACTATTATCCCTTAGTTTCAGAGAGCAAAGTTAGCATTTTTTTCTTCCCCTACAAAAATTTTTGCTGATAATGCTATCTTTGCATAAGGTAAGACCTCTATTAATAAGAATGCAATTCGAACTCAAGGCCCCATATAAACCTTCAGGCGACCAGCCGGAAGCCATAAAAGGACTCACTTCCGCCCTTAAGCAGGGGGTGGGAGCCGTCACTCTGCTTGGAGTGACCGGCTCCGGAAAGACCTTTACCATGGCCAATGTCATCCAGAATCTCCAGCGTCCAGCCCTAATCCTGAGCCACAACAAGACGCTCGCGGCCCAGCTTTACGGCGAATTCAAGACCTTCTTTCCGGACAATGCGGTCGAATATTTCGTCTCCTATTACGACTATTACCAGCCCGAGGCCTATATTCCCTCGACGGACACCTATATTGAGAAAGACCTGAGCATCAACGATGAAATCGACAAGCTGAGGCTCAGCGCCGCTTCCGCCCTGATGTCAGGAAGGAGGGACGTGATAGTGATCTCATCGGTTTCCTGCCTCTATGGCATCGGCAATCCGGAAGACTTCCACAACCAGACCATCCTTGTCAAGAAGGGGGAACACAGGAGCATGACGAGGCTCCTCTACCACCTCGTCGACTCTCTGTACAGCCGCACGGAATCCGATTTCAAGCGAGGGACCTTCCGTGTGAGAGGCGACACGGTCGATGTATATCTCGGTGGTTCGGACGAGGCGGTGAGGATAGAGTTCTTTGGGGACGAGGTAGACAGAATCTGCATCATAGATCCGATCACCGGCATGATCATGGAGGAGGAAGACGAAGTTCCAATCTATCCCGCGAATAATTTTGTGACCACGAAGGAAAGGTCTCAGGCCGCCGTGAAGCAGATTCAGGAGGATCTCATAAAGCAGGTAGCCTTCTTCGAGAAGGAGGGAAAGGAGCTGGAGGCCAAGAGGTTGAAGCAGAGGGTCGAGTACGACATAGAGATGATGAAGGAGATGGGCTATTGCCCGGGGATTGAGAATTACTCGAGATATCTGGACGGAAGGAAGGAGGGTCAGAGGCCTTTCTGCCTTATCGATTACTTCCCCAAGGATTTTCTTCTCTTCATAGATGAGAGTCATGTCACGATTCCTCAGATCAGGGCCATGTACGGAGGCGACCACAGCCGCAAGTCGGTTCTCGTCCAGTATGGCTTCCGTCTGCCTGCCGCCGCCGACAACAGGCCGCTTACTTTCGATGAATTCGAGTCCATTACCGGCCAGACCGTCTACGTGAGCGCCACACCTTCAGAATATGAGCTCAAGAAGAGCGAGGGACTGGTGGTGGAACAGATCGTAAGGCCTACCGGCCTGCTGGATCCTCCTATAGAGGTCCGGCCGACAGAGAACCAGGTGGACGACTTGCTCGAAGAAATAAGGAAGAGGGCGGAAATGGACGAGAGAGTCCTCGTGACCACGCTCACCAAGCGCATGGCGGAGGAGCTGAACGGCTATTTCGAGAAGGTAGGCGTCAGGACAAGGTACATCCATTCCGACGTGGACACCGGAGAGAGGGTCCAGATCATCGAGGATTTCAAGAACGGACTCTTCGACGTCCTGGTGGGCGTCAACCTGCTTAGGGAGGGGCTCGACATACCTATGGTTTCGCTTGTCGCCATTCTGGACGCCGACAAGGAGGGCTTCCTGCGTTCGGAAGTCGCCCTCACCCAGACTGCCGGAAGGGCGGCGAGAAACATCCACGGCCTGGTCATCATGTATGCCGACAGCATGACGGATTCCATGAAGAAGACCATCTACGAGACGAACCGGAGGCGGAAGAAGCAGCTCGAGTATAACAAGCTCCACAATATCACCCCGGCGCAGATCGAGGCCCACCACAATGACCTGGCCATGAAGCTTTCCGGCAAGGGAGGGCACACAAGAGGCAGGCTCACGGCGGCGAATTCCTACGAGGCTCCCTTCTACGTCCCGGACCCGAGCGATCTGGGCAAGGGGCGCATCACTGTCGGCTTGGGTTCGGATTCACGCAGGGAAAACGATTCCGCCTTTGTCGACGGCTACATCAGGGCTGACCTTGCGGCCGTGCTTCAGGATCCGGTGATCCGTTCGATGTCGCGCGAACAGATTGAGAAGAGCGTGGGAGAGAGCAAGCGTAAAATGCAGAAGGCGGCTTCAGAGCTGGATTTCGACCAGGCCGCCAGATACAGGGACGAGATGTGGGCGCTGGAGGAATACCTTAAAGTTTGGAAGGAGAAATAGGACATGGCTGACAGCTTAGACACAAATTTTCCACATTACGACGAGGCCGGAAGAGACCTCATCAGGAAGGCATATGGCATAGCCCTCGCCACGCTCAAGGACGATCTCAGGGACAACGGGCATCCATTCATGGAACATCCTGACAACGTGGCCATGATCGTGTCCGACGAAATAGGCCTTCAGGCCGAATGCGTCGCGGCCGTCTACCTCCATGAATCCATGAGGAAACATCCTGATGTGCTGATCCCGTGGAACGAGTTTCCTTCCGACGTGAGGACCATGGCCGAGGGGCTCAATAAAATAGCCACCATCAAGCCTAAGGATACCGCCCTCGAAGCCGAGAACTACAAGAAGCTGATCGTCCAGTACTCCGCCGATCCGAGAGTCACGGTGCTGAAAATAGCGGACCGGCTGGAGGTGATGCGTAATCTATCCCTCTTCCCGAAACTTTCCAGGGAGCGCAAGATTCTCGAAACTCTGATGCTCTACATCCCTCTGGCCCATCAGCTGGGGCTCTACAATATCAAGAGCGAGCTGGAGGACATCTACTTCCGCTATGCCGACCCGGAGCAGTACAGGGCCATCACCAACAAACTTAAGGCTACGGAGAAGGACAGGGAGAAGCTGACTGAGGAGTTCATCGAACCGCTGAAAAAGGATCTATCCAACGCCGGGATCAAGTACAAGCTGAAGATACGCACCAAGACAGCCTACTCCATCTACAGAAAGATGCAGAAGCAGAAGGTTCCTTTCGAAGGCGTCTATGACGTCTTCGCCATCCGATTCATCATAGACTGCGATGTATCCCATGACGAGGAGGTAGCCCTCTGCTGGAAAGCCTTCTCCTACGTGACCAAGGAGTACGAGCAGGACACGAACCGTCTGCGCGACTGGCTCACCAAGCCGAAGCCGAACGGCTACGAATCCCTCCATATCACCGTAAAGAACAAAGACGGGGCCTATATAGAGGTCCAGATCAGGACGAAAAGGATGGACGACGAGGCCGAAAACGGCCATGCCGCCCACTGGTCCTACAAGGGCATCAAGCATGAGGAGAGCATTGACCGCTGGATGAATTCGGTCCGCTACAATCTTGAACATCCTGCACAGATGAAGCCCGAGGATGTTCCCAGGCCACCGGAGAAAGAGATTTTTGTCTTCACTCCTTCCGGGGAACTGAGGATTCTGCCTAAAGGCTCTTCCGTGCTGGACTTTGCCTTCAACATTCACTCCGGACTCGGGGTAAAGTGCATCGGAGGCAAGGTCAACGGCAAGGCAGTCCCGATAAAGGAGAAGCTCAAGACCGGAGACGTCGTTGAAATCATGTCGGGCAAGAACCAGAAACCTGCCAGAGACTGGCTCAATTGGGTGGTTTCAAGCAAGGCCCGCAACAAAATCCGACAGATGCTCCATGAAGCAGAATACGAAAAAGCGGCTCAGGGGAAGGAGATCTTGGAAAGAAGGTTGAAGAACTGGAAGCTGGACTTCCCTGATGGAATGAAGGCCGACTTCATCAAGAAGAACCATTTCGACAACGAAAACGCCTTTTTCGCGGCCATCGGAGATGGGACCCTGGATCTCAACCTCGTCAAGGAAGCCATCCTGGAGGCCGATACGGAGCACGAGAAGGCCATAGAAGAGGCTAAGGAGAACGAGACAGCGCACACTGAATCGGCCAAGGCCGCGTGGGAGAGCCAGGCGGCAGGCTGCAACGATGACATCCTCGTAATCAACGCGAAGAATCTCAAGGGACTTGACTACAAGATGGCCAAGTGCTGCAACCCTGTCTTTGGCGACGATGTCTTCGGCTTTGTCACAAGGGACAAGGGAATTACCATCCACAGGATTTCCTGCCCTAACGCCTCGAGGCTCATCTCCATGTATCCGTACAGGATTCAGAGGGTCCGCTGGGCAGACACTCCGAGCTCCGGTTCTTTCCAGGCCTCGATAAAGATAGAGGCCGCCATGGAGCAGGCCGTTCTCAATCAGATCATGGAGACTACCGTCGCCTTCAAGGCTTCGGTCAGAGATTTCCATGTCTCTGAAAATCAGCGCAACGGGACATATGACATCAACATGAAGATTTCAGTCCCGTCTAACGGAGAAATCGACAAAGTCATCTCTCAGCTGAAACTGCTGAAATATATCCTGAAAGTCAGGAGGGGTTAATTCTCATTTCTTGCGTCAAGGGCCCGGCTGAAGGCTCGGGCATTCTTCTGATGCTCCGAATAGGTCGAGGCGAAAAGATGCGTCCCATCGAAGGCAGGGCTCGCGCAAAAATAGAGATAACCGTCGGCAGTGTCGGCATTAAGCACGGCATCCAGACAGGCTCTCGTCGGGACCTGGATCGGATGAGGAGGCAGGCCGTAATTCATATAGGTGTTGTACGGCGAGTCAACCTTCAACATGCCCCTTCTTATCCTGTTGACTCCGTAGTCGAAGCAAAAGGCTATGGTAGGATCGGCCTGGAGTTTCATGCCATGGCGGAGACGGTTCAGGTAGACTCCTGCTATTTTCGGCATCTCAGGCTCATGGTTCGTCTCTCCTTTGACTATGGAGGCCAGTGTGGAGACCTCGATTTTCGTCAGAGAGAGGGCTGAAGCCTTGGCTAGATTCTCCTTGGTCCAGTAGGCGTCATAAGCCTTTTTCTGTAGATCGAGAACATGGCCTATTGAGTCCGTCCAGTAGACTTCGTAATTGTCTGGAATGAAGAGGGCGAAATAGTCTTCCTTCGCAAAGCCCAAGGAACCAAGCAAAGCGCTGTCTCTCAGAGCCTTGATTACATCAAGAGAATCCATGAGCATTTGTCTGGAGATCTTCCCTGCGATGTCGCTCTGACGCCGCAGGGAGCCGTTGAGGGAAAGCTCGACGGGAGTCTGCCAGCCATGGCCTATCATTCTGGCCACGTAGACGCTGGTGTTCCCTTTGTTTATGGTGTAATGTCCGACATGGACAGAGTCTATCTTGGAGAGCTGCCTCCCCAGGCTTCTCTTCCTGCGCACCCCGGCTTTACGGCTGATCTGTGCGAAGAGAGAGTCGGCCCCGGTCCCGGGATAGACATAGATTTCGGCTACCCTCTCAAAATTAGGTACCCTATGGTCATAATAAAGCCGGCCGGCCTTCAACATGAAAAAGAAAAACACAAGGCAGGCAAGGCCCGACAAGGCCAATATCTTCTTTCCTTTGCTGTCCATCATTTCCCTCCCAATTTATTCCTTAACTTTTCAGCGAAACCGCCTTCTCTCAGAGTCAGCATGTCGCCTTCCCTCGTCACGTAATCCTTTCCTATGCCGTTCATCTTGCAGATCGACTCCAGCTTGATTCCGAATCTTTGGGAAATATCCCTAAGGCTCTCTCCGTCATGGTCTATCACGTACTTGTCCAGCCCCTTAGGTCCCTGGGACTTCTTCGGCTGGAGGTAGATAATTGTGCCTGGATCAAGAGGCTCTACACCATCCATGTCGTTGTATTTCAGAACTTCACGCACGAAGAGACCATTATCCTTGGCTATCGAGGCCACGGTCTCTCCCTCAACCGTAGAAATAAACGGCACTCCGTTACGGGAATACATCTCCCTTGAGAGAGAGAATTTGTAAGTCTCATCGGCCTTGCCGCCCCGGTAAAGCTTCGGTTCCTCAATCTCCAGCGGAGACTCCGGAATCACTCCGTCTCTAACCTCGTCGTCCGAGAAGCGGGCGGAGGGGACCACCTTCTTGCGGCCTTCCTTGCGTCTGCTTGCCCTGGCGGCCCTCTTCTCCGCCCTCGAAAGCTTCACCTTGGCCTCCGCCTCCATATTCCCTGCCTGCTTGTCAGTCTTCGCGGCCTGCCTTTCCGCCTTCTTCGAGGCCTCTCCTGCAGAGACAGTCTGCCCAAGCTCATCCGCCATGACCCCATAGCCGTAAGTCTCCACGACCTCTTTGAGGGTCATCTTGTCGAATCTGTCGAGCTTGTAATCCTCGATGTTCTTGATGAGCTTTTCCGGGTATCTCGGGTCAGTAGCATAACCAGCCTTCTTAAGCCCGTAGGCCCAGCCCTTGTAGTCTGTGGTTTTCAGCTCAAAGAGAGATTTGTAGCGGTCGCTGTAGCGCAGGAAATCGGAGTGGTCACGGAAAGACTCGTCCGGGGAGCCATAGCTTCTGAAGCACTCTCCCCTCTTGTCATCGTCATAGAACATCTTCCTGCCGGTCCAGTCAGAGTGGCATTTTATTCCGAAATGGTTGTTGCCTTCGGAGGCCAGCGGAGAAAGTCCGCTTCTGGACTCCAGTATGCCCTGGGCGAGGGTGATACTGGCCGGAACTCCAGTCCGGTACATTTCCCGGACGGCGGTTGCGGCATAGTCGGCTATATATTTTTCCTGTGGGGTCAGGGGACCCGAGGCAGATATACAGAAGAAGGCGGCGGCAAGGGCCGCGACGAACCAAAGGGACTTCAGTTTCATGGACTCTCAAATTTGGATCAAGATACTAATTTTTCCCGTATGATATCTGGGAAATGTCGAATGTATCTCCGTCATCGGCTGCAAAAGTTTCCGGAAAGACACTTCTGCACTCTTTCAGAAAGATTTTCGGGTCTGGACAGCGCGACGAGTAGTGGCCTATGACAAGCTTCTTCACTCCGGCGTCTCTCGCCAGCGCGGCCGCCTGCATGGTCGTGGAGTGGTGACGCTTTTCCGCCTGATCCGCCATATCCTGGGGATAGGTGGTTTCATGGTAGAGAAGGTCGGTCCCGCTTACCCATAGCGCTTCTTCAGGGAAAGGCGCCGTGTCGCTGCAATAGGCATAGGAACGAGGCTCCCATGGCTTGTATGCGGCCTCCGAGTTGGGAATGAGCAGGTCGGAATCCGTTCCGGAATGTCGGACGAAACCGTTCATAAAGGTCGCGCCCTCATCCGGCCCTGCTGGACGGACGAGGTCCTCCCCTCGTTTCAGCGCTCCTATCTCTGAAAGAGTGAAGCCGTACTTCTCCAGGGCTTCCTTGCGGATGTTCATCTCCGGTTCTTTCTCTCTGAAAAGATAGCCGTAGCATTCTATCCCGTGATTCAGAGGGAAAGCGCTGATTTCCAGTGACTTGGTCTCGAATACTACTTCAGGTTTCTTTGCGCTGACCGGAGTGAATTTGATTTCGAACGGGAAACCGGCGCCATAGAAAGCGCTGAAGTAATTCAGCATGGATTTGAGCGCATTCGGTCCGAAAACATTAAGGGGAGCCGTCCTCGCTTTCATGCCCATGGTCGACAGCAGGCCGAGTAGCCCGAAGACATGGTCGCCATGGATGTGGGAGATGAATATCGAGTCGATTTTCATCGGGGACACTCCGAAGCGCACCATCTGCCTCTGGGTACCTTCACCGCAGTCTATCAAAAAGGAGCGCCCACGTACCTCCAGTACCTGGGCGCTCTGATTTCTTTCGACAACGGGCATGGCTGAGCCAGAGCCCATTATCTTGAGTGTAAAATCCATCAGTCGAATTTACTTCTCCTCGTTCTCACCGTTCTCAAGCTTGTCCTTGAGGGCCGCGAGAGCGGAGATGTCACCGAGAGTTGCCTTCTCAACTTTGGAGTTGACTGCCTTTGCAGTCTTCCTCGCATTGTCGGCCTCAGCGTGGATCTTGGCGTCACGCTCCTCGGAGTAAGTTCTGAGGTGGGATACGAGTACCCTCCTGGTGCTCCTGCGGAGTTCTACGATCTTGAACGGAAGGGTCTCGCCTACGGTGGCAGTCTTGCCGTCCTCCTTTACGAGGTCACGCGCGAAGCAGAAGGCCTCGGTGCCATCCTCGAGCTTAACGTTCGCTCCCTTGTCGGTGGTGCTCTCTACAGCGCCGTCAACAACGGAACCAACCGGATGCTTTGCCTCTAGTTCGTCCCAAGGATTAGGAGTGAGCTGCTTGTGGCCGAGGCTGAGCTTGTGGTTCTGCTCGTCGAAGTCAAGGATGATGACGTCGATCTTGTCGCCCACGTTGCATACCTCTGAAGGATGCTTGATCTTCTCCCAGGAGAGATCGCTGATATGGATGAGGCCCTCGATGCCGTCCTCAAGCTCGGCGAATGCGCCGAAGTTGGTGATGCTGCGAACGATGGCCGTGTGCTTGCTGCCTACAGGATACTTGTCGCGGATGCTGTCCCATGGATTAGGGGTAAGCTGCTTGAGACCGAGGGACATCTTCCTGTTCTCCCTGTCGAGAGAGAGGATGACTGCCGTAACCTCATCACCTACCTTGAGGAAGTCCTGAGCGCTGTGAAGCCTTGGAGACCAGCTCATTTCGCTGACATGGATGAGACCCTCGACACCTGGCTTGATCTCAACGAAGGCGCCGTAGTCGTTGACGAGGACAACTTTTCCGGTCACCTTGTCGCCTTCCTTAAGCTCAGCATCAAGGCTGTCCCATGGATGAGGAGTGAGCTGCTTCATGCCGAGAGCGATCTTCTGCTGCTGCTCGTTGAAGTCGAGAACTACAACCTTCACCTTGTCATTGATCTTGACGATGTCCTCAGGGTTGTTTACGCGGCCCCAAGAGAGATCGGTGATGTGGATGAGACCGTCGACTCCGCCAAGGTCAACAAATACGCCGTAGTTCTGAATGCCCTTGACGGTGCCTTCAAGAACCTGGCCCTTCTCAAGATGAGAGATGATCTCGGCCTTCTGCTTCTCAAGCTCGGCCTCGAGGAGAGCCTTGTGGGAAACAACCACGTTGCGGAACTCCTGGTTGATCTTTACTATCTTGAAGTCCATGTTCTGTCCTACATATGCATCGTAATCCTTGATAGGATGGATGTCGATCTGTGAACCAGGGAGGAAGGCCTCGATGCCGAAGACATCGACGATCATGCCGCCCTTGGTGCGGGACTTGATTAGACCCTTGACGACCTCGTTGCCATCGTAGGCCTTGTTGACGTTCTCCCAGCTGCGGCTCTGACGTGCCTTGGTGTGGGAAAGAACGAGCTGGCCCTTCTTGTCCTCCTGGCTTTCGACGTATACCTCTACGGTGTCGCCGACCTTAAGGTCAGGATTGTAGCGGAACTCGGTTGCAGGGATGACACCCTCGCTCTTGTATCCGATGTTGACGATCACTTCCCTCTTGTTGATTCCGGTGACCGTGCCTTCTACGACCTCGTTCTCTACAACCTTGGAGAGAGTCTGGTCGTATGCCTTCTCTATATCTTCCTTACTTACGTTGCCATAGACATTGTTCTCTTTCTCGAAAGAGTCCCAATCGAACTTGTCCGGATCAACGGATGAGTTGAGACGTGCCTTCGGCTCTTCTGCCGCAGGTGCCTCCTCACTCTTAGGAGCTTCTGCCTTCACTTCCTCTGCCTTAGGGGCTTGTGTGGCGGCCTGCTCCACGATTTTCTTTTCTTCTTCTGCCATAATTAATTAAATCTGACTAGTAGTTTAACATTATTTTTTGTCGCCCCACTGGCACTGCCCAGTCGAAAGGCGTCGCAAAGTTATAATCTTCCCGCGAATTAGCAAAGTTTTACGACCATTAAAGCACAATTAAAGCACATAATCCCCGCCTCCGGCCCATCTCAATCCTCCTTCAATCCTCCACTTCTTCCTTCACCATATCCGGTCACCAGAGTCTCGTCGGCCCTTTCCTTCACCGCATTTTGATTACAGATATCAGGGCGAGGAAGACTGGAAGGTAATCTTTGAGAGACACTCTGAGAACAGCCAGAGCTTTCTGAATCTCACTCGTAACAGTGCGGAGAGGAATTCCCAAGGTCTCAGAAATCTCCTTATAAGTCTTGCCCTCAAGCCTGCTCATGCGGAAAATCTCGGCGGAAAGACCGGACATTGATGAAAGCTCACGCTCAAATATTTCCTCAATTTCATCAGAGAAAATCCTTGCAGTCAACTCATCATTTTCAAGAAGCCTCAACTTCGCATCCAGCAAGGCCTGCTCATAGATATTCCTATGACGGTTGTCCGTACTGGCCTTCGTCCTGACGGCATCAAGACACTTGTGCTTGACTATCCCGAGCAGATAAGCCGGGACCTTATCACCCTCAACTGCCAGTCCCTCTCTCGAATCCCATAAGGCCATGAAACTTTCTGCCACGACATCCTCCGCGGCACTCCTGTCCTGAAGATAAGACAGGGCTATCAGCCTGAACCTTTCACTATACTTATTGAAAAGTGCGGTAAACTCTGATATGCTGATTTTTGTCCTCTCTTCCATTTCCTGACAAACTTAAGCAAAATCTTCGAGAGAATCAGCAAGAAAATTCGTGCCGCCAGCCAAAACCGGCCCTCAATACCACCCTATATTTTCCTTTCAAGGGCTACAACTATACGATAGACATCTACGCAGATGATGATGCCATCATAGGCTTCAGCGGCATGGCAATGTTCGAGCAATACGCCACGTGCAATACTCATGAAATGCACTATGAAAGGAGGGTGCATCCCTTGATGTTATCGCGGAATACACCCTCCTTGGGAGCTTAGGGTATGAGGCGGTTTACTTGACTTCGAGTTCGACGGAGTCAAACTTGGTTATCGTGAGAGTACCGGCGTCATAGGCCGCCTTCTGGTCGGCGCTTACGAAGATCTTCTTGAAATTAGGAGCCGCCGATGGATCTCCGTACCAGCTCTTGGCCTCTCTCTTCGCATTGAGGCTCTTTAGAGCCGGGCAGGCGGACACATCTATGGACTCCAAATCCTCATATGAGAGATAGTAGGAATTTGCAGACAAGTCTATGTTCTTCACCTGGGAGCCGGAGAAAGTGACGGAGGAAACGGTGATGTAGTCGTAATTTCCTGTCACCAGCTTCAGATTATCGACCGGACTGTCTCCGAGTTTGACTGTCGAGAAATTCTGGCAGGCATTTAGCGTGACACTTGTCAAGTGAGTGCAGGCAGAGAGGTCGATGTCAGAGATTCTGACGCGGTTGAGAGTCAAGGTAGCGAGTTTAGGGAAGGCCTCCAGTCCGGCGAGAGAAGAGAGGGAGACTGAACCCCAGCTTGAGGTGCTGCCTATGGCCAATTCGGTACCTTCGATTCCAGGGCCCGCAAGCTCAGCCTTCTCCGAGCCATCCTCCGCAATGATCCAGCCTGCATTGCTGAGCATATTGCGCAGCTGAGGGTCAGGGATCGTAGCCCAGACAGGGTTCGGATTCTGCTGCTTGATATAGACTGAGCCATAGACAACAGTGTCGTAGTAGCCTTTTCTCTTGTAGAACTGGATAGTAGCTCCGCGGCTGCCCGAAGCGGCATCGCAATGGAGAACGATGTTGATAGTTTTTAGGCCATCCTCTCCTGCAGGGGTCTCGGTCTTGGACTTCTCGACGAGCCATGAAGGCAGATTGTAGCTGAAATCTACGTTGCTCTTCAGCTCGACAGGAATGTCATAGGCGGCCAGATCCTTGATTATTCTTCCGTCTCCGCCATTGACGTAGGCGGTATCCCTCTGGGCCTGGCGAATATTCACAATGATAGGCACTTCAGCAGAGGCATCGGAAACATCGGAAGCGCCGATACGGATCATGCCATCCCTGGCCTTAAAGACATTGGATCGTGCTATATTGAAGGTTATGAGCTTCTTTCCGAAGGCCTCGGTTGTTTCTCCTCTGGAAATCCAATCCTTAGCCTCGTCGCTGATCTCAGTCTCCAGCTCAGGCATATTCGAAACAAGACTTACCGTAATCTGCGTGGCGTCGGCGCCTACAAAGACCGAATCCGCACTGGAAAGCTCGAGCATAAAGGCAGGATTGGAGGTGATTTTGAGGGTCTTGACGGCAGAACCGGCGAAAACCTTGAAGGTGGCTTCGCGGACATCTGCGGTCTCATTAGCGTCAACCTTCACGCTGAGTTCACTTCCGCTATGGCCGCTCTCCGAGCCCAGCTCGACCCAGTCGCACAGGCCCGAGACTTTCCAGTCCTCTGATGAGGTGACCTTCACGGAGAAGGCACCGCCCTCAGGACCCGCGATGAGGCTCTCCTCGGACAGGGTGATGGAACTATCGTCCGTCTCCCTGTCATCGGAACCCGAATTCTTGTCGCAGCCGACGGAGAGCATCAGAGCTGTCGCGGCGGCGAATATCAATGATATCTTATACTTTTTCATGGTATTGTCAGATGTTAATTACCGTATGGTACGGTTTCGAATGAACGAGTCTGAGGATAGTAGTACTGAGGAGTCTTGAGCCTTGAGCCATAAAGCCCTTCGGCAAGATTGCTCAGACTGTTGAACTGATAAGAAGAGCCCTGGTTATTAGCCGCCCATGGCGCGAAAATCATTACATAGCCATAGTCGCTCTGGGCCCACCTCTTCGCACTGCTTACGGAAATAGAGCCGCCTCGGGCAAACTCGATTGAATTGGCGGAGCAGTTGGCGTGGGTCATGCCCTGGAGAGGGTGGCCGGACCCGCCATAGTTTGCAACTGCGATGTCCAGCCATTCTCCGGCCGGGATTCCGTCCACATAGTCGGTTCCGCCCATGCTGCCGTACTGGAAGGTCGTCACGAGCTTGTCAGGCATGGCCTTCTTGGTCTCGAACATAAGCCTCGAGCCAGCGGCATTGGAAGGATTGGTAAAGAGAGGATTGGAAAGGTCAGGGGCGGCAGAGTATTCGTCATCGAAGTTGACTCCGTCGAAGCCGTAGGAATAGCAGATGGCGGCTATCTTCCGGGCGAAATCCTGGGCTCCTATCTTCGAAAGCTGCGCGAGGCCGGACTCGTCATGGTTGCCGAGCAGTCCCATAAGGACTTTCACTCCCCTTTCCTTGAGAGGCCTTATGATTTCATCGGCATGGTCAAGGATGAACTGGCACTGAGGATTGCTGAACACATAGACCTCACCTTTCTCCCTGTCATAGTTGATATTGTAGGCGAAGAAGCAGACATAGTCAATAAGAAGGCGCCCGTCTTGCATCTCCCACTGGAGAATATTGAGAGGGTTGGTGTCATTGACCTCAAGGTAGCAGAAGACACTCTTCTCGCCCGGTTTGCGCAGGGCTGTGGCCTGAGTGTAGCTGTTCTTCACCAGATAGACAAGCCTGGATTCATCCTCGGAGACCTTGACTCCGTCTGTCGAAGTAGTGGCCTTCAGAGGAATCATGTAAGTGACTCCGTCTTCATAGTCCGCCGTGTCGAGAGGTTTCATTGTAAGGTCGAGGGAGTAGGATTTCGTCTCATCCGGAGCTACCACGATCTTGCCTCCGTTCTGGAGGGTGAGAGAATCGGCAGGATAGAGTTTAAAGGAAGTTCCGTGCTCCGCATTGTAGGCGTCGAGATAGGCGGGGTCGAATTCCACCTTCACGTCTACGCCCTTCTTCGGCGCCCTCGGAAGATAGAAGGCGAGCTTAGTCTGGTAGCAATCCTTGCGGAGTTCTACAACGGTGCTTGACTTGCCGCTTACAGCATCGCGGAGAGTCGCATTGAGGCTGGTCACGTTGGCGTAGGCGTCCTCGTTGACATGGTCGACGGTAATATCGTCCGTGCAGGAGGTAAGAGCCACGGCCAGAACGGCCATCATGATTATTGTCTTATTCATTTTCATGGTCTATATCAAGTTTATGGAAGATTGACCTTTGGCCATTTGCATGGATTGTCAAGGCTAAGGTCGTTGCCGTTGGCATAGTCGGTGAGAGTCTGGCCGGCGCCTTCATCGCATTTCCAATAGGCTGCGAGTCCGTCGGAAGCCGGATCGACTGAGTAGAAGTGTCCAGGGGCCTGCAGATCGCTCTGGGTCAGGCACTTGTTCCAGATACGCACCTCGGAGATATCTCCGTCGAAGTAGCGGTCGTCAGTGTAGGAGTAGCCGATCCAGAAGGCTCTGGAGCTGTTTTCCCCCTTGTCCGATCCATAGCCCGGGAATGTGACAGAACTCATGCCGCAGTTCCCTGAAAGCTTGAGAGAACCGTTGAGGTAGACGGAGATATTGCCGTTATCGAAGACGCAGGCTATGTGGGTCCATTTACCGGTCTCAAGCTGGAGGGAAGAATTGGTAAGGTTCCTGTCCGCCGCCACCTGGAGCTGGTTGTCAGGCACGCCGGCATCTCCGATACGGAGGAGGAAGTGACCTTCGACACCCATCAGGGTGGAGATAAGTCTGCCGAACTGGGCAGGACGCACAAGAGCCTCGAGGGTGAACTGCCTCATGCCGGAGAATTTCTCCGGAGTCTTCCACTCCTTGACACCGGCGCGGTTCTCAGCCATGTTGCAGACTACGTTGATAAGGGCGGCGCCCTTGAAAATGTAGTAGACTACGGTCTTTGACTTTATGGCATCCATGCCCTGGATATCCCTGAGTGCGACCGGCATCACGTAGACGGAGTCTCTATCGAGATCGCTGAGGCAGCTGAACTTCACCGTGGCGGTGGAGGAAGCGTTGGAACCAGGATTTATGGAGACCTTCCCTCCCTCGATAGCGCACATCGAATCAGGCAGGGCTTTAACGTCAGGGGCGGAATAAATTTCCTTGTACTGGCCGAGAAGTTCAGGAGACGCTTTGAATTCGGCTGTCACCTGGCTTTCCACCTTGAGAGCCGAGCCTATGGACAGGCTCCTCGTCAGGGAAGAGGATGTAGGCTTGACCAGAATCTCGTCAGTGACCGCCTGAGTGTTGATGTAGAGCTTATTGTCGAAATGATGCTTGTCCAGCTGCTCCCTCTCGGTGGTGCAGGAAGCCGCCAGAGCCACGGCCGCGGCCAGGACAGCAAGCGTTTTTATCTTGTTCATGATCTTCATATTACTTTTCAGGCGAAGGATTCATTATGGAAATGGCCTTGCCAATGTTGCTGTACACTTTGGTAATGTTGTAATAGTCGACTTGCGCATTGTCTACGCAGAGTCCGGCCTTAGTGTAATTGGACTCAGGAACAGCAGTCCAGTAGGCGGCGCCGGTAATGGCCGTAAGGGACTTTTCATTCTCGTCCGTTCCGTTGAATTTTCCCCTGTTATCGGTAGGATCCGTCACGGAAATCGTGGTTACGCCCACGATGAACTTGCCGGAAGGTACGTCCGCGGAGATGTTCTGGTTGACAGTGTAGGAAAGATCGTAGCTGGAAACGCAGCTCAGGGCAGGGATGATGATATACTTCGCCTTCTCAAGGACAGAGGTCTGGGCGAGGATGTATTTAGGAGTACCCTCGAAGAAGACCAGCTTGTCTTGGTGGGCTTTCATCCATTCTTCAGCCTTGCCGAAGAAAGCCTCCTGCCTTGCGGAGAGGTCGGCCTTTCCCTCTTCACGGAGACTCAGAGGATTTTTTCCGGAGTAGATGATGTTCACGCCATCGTAGCCATATTTGTCGGCCACCTTCAGAGCCTGTGACACCTTCTCTTCCATCCACGGAACGAATCTTCCGAGAGAGTCACCAGGAGCCGTGTAGGTAGGGTCAAGCGCGGCCTTCTCTTCCTCTGCGGCCACCATGGCCTTGTACTCCGATTCAAAGGCATTGTAGCTGATCTGCATAAGGGTAGGGATGGCCTTGAGCTGACGGTTCTCGGCCATTTCGCTGACCATGGCGTCGGAGAGATTGTCCGCATTTTTGAGGATCACGTAGTCCACGCTGTCAGGGAGGCAGTTGATGTGGTCCGCGCGTCCGGAAGGGGCCTCGGCCTTGTTGTCGAACTTGGCTATGAGGACCTGGTGTTCAGTGGCATGATAAGCCCTGACGGAGGCCATATAAGCCTCATATAGTCCATGGTTCTTTGATTCGAGGGTCTCGTACTTAACCTTCAGGGGCTCGGTATCGGTCCAGTCTGAGCAAGAGACAGCCAGAGCCGCGAGGACAAGTCCGGAAAATATCTTTGTCAATGTTTTCATTTTCTGACTTCCTTTTATTTGTTCTTGCAGTCGAACCAGAGTCTGGTGGCCATTTCGTCAGGGCCTCCGAGGTAGCTGGAGACGGCTTTTGTGATGTTCTCTCTGTTGTTGATGTACTCGTCCGCAGGATACTTCAGTCTGCGGGCTCCTTCCTGTGAGTCCACCATGCCGTTACTCTTGTTGCCGGAGGCGGTGGCAGGGAGGATGTGAGGGTAGCCGGTACGGCGGATGTCAGCCCAGGACTCGTTTCCGAGCAGCCAGTCTGCGATCCACTTCTGGATCATGATTCTCTCCTGCTTCTCCTCTACGTCTGCTTCCTCGTTCCATGCGATAGTCACGTTGGAAAGCACGTCGCCGTAAGTATTGGAGCCGCTCGGGTCCACATAGGTTCCAGGGACCTTCTTGCTGTCGGCCATATAGCCGGAAGCTCCGGAGACACCCCACTGCTCGAAGGAAAGCCTGATGCCTTTCTCATAGAAATCCTTGGCGGTCCCGCCCATGTCGTAACCGAAGACTGCCACGGCCTCGGCCTTGAGGAAGGCGACCTCTGCAGGGTTCATCAGAACAAGAGGAGAATTCTGGCTTATCTTGACGCCGGAATATTTATGGCCGACAGTGCTGTGGTCAGGAATCACGATTCCATGGCGGAGTCCCACATAATCATAGCCAGGCCATTCGGATTTGGTGAAATAGGCAGACATTCTCGGATCGCCGTAACCACTCATGTAGGCGATGATGTCGGCGGCCGCATGGGAGTCTCCGCCCGTGGAGCAGATACTTCCGTCGGCGTGCTGGGCCATATTGTAATGGACTGCGACATAGATAGGATTTCCGTCTGTACCGAAAGTGGAAATCTGAGCGATGTCATCGATCGTCTCCATGGTTCCGACCTCATGTTTTGCCACCTCTTCGGCGGCCTTTCTGGAAAGTTCAGGGTCGGCGTAGGAAATTCTCATCGCGAGCCTAAGCTTGAGAGAATTGGCGTAACGTATCCATTTCTCGACATTTCCTCCGTAGATGATGTCGGAAGAAGCGGCGAAATTGTTGGTCCTGTTCTCGGTGAGGGTGGCGATGGCCTCGTCAAGCTCGGAAATCATCTTGGTGTAGACCTCCTTCTGGGAGTCGTAAGGCACCTGGATCTTTCCGTCCTCGGTGATCTGAGAATAAGGGATCGGGCCGTAGGTGTCGGTAATCCTGTGCATCGCAGCAACCTTGATGACCTCGCCGACGGCCAGGATCACAGGATCATCAGTGACCCTTTTCAGCTGGCGGTAGTTGGAGTAGATTACCGGGATGAACTTGTCGGAATACATGAACACGTTGGTCCAGTTGTCCGTAGGATTATAGTTTGAGATGGTGTTCCTGAAGCCTGGATTGGCGTCGGCCATGTAGCCGGCCATCGGGCCTCCGAGAAGGCACTCCGTAAACTGGGTCGTATTCACGTCAAGTGAAATCACGCCGCTTGCGATTCCGAGGAGGGAGCTGCGGATGATATAGCCGTCCCTCTGGAGTTCGCCGTCGTCAACTCCGAAAGGATCCCTGTTGATCTCTTCGTAGTTGGAGGTGCAGCCCGCCGCGGCTAGAGCCGCCGCAAAGGCGAATATAGTTTTGATAATTATCTTCTTCATATCTCTGGTCTCCTCTGCTTAGAAATTGATGCGGACATTGAAGCCATAGTTTCTGGTGTTCGGCATCATGAAGTAGTCGATACCCTGATAGTAATTGTCGGTGGTAGAGGCCACGGCCTCAGGGTCGAACGGCGCCTTGCACCAGATCATCAGGAGGTTGCGGCCTACAATCTGGAGGTTGATATCAAAGAGGCCGCCGAGCTTCTTGCGCGGGATGGTGTAGCCGATGGAGGCTTCCTGCAGGCGCACGTTGTCGGCCGAGTAGGTATAGAACTGAGGAACGGTGTCGCCGCCGCCTACGGCCGAATACCATTTGTTGGCGTCGATAAGGTCGCTGCCGTTGATGAGGACTCCGCCCTTGTCGCGGGCGTCGGCTGACGCCTTGGACACGCCGTAGAAGTCAAGCATGGCCTGGGTGCGGGAATATACCACGCCACCGAATCTGGCAGTGATGAGGGCTCCGAGGCTGAAGTTCCCGAAGTGGAAGTCATTCCTCCATGCCATGTTGGACTTCGGCAGGACGCTTCCCATCTTGATATAGTCTTCTGTCTTCTGGATGGTCTGGGTGGCAATGTTGCCGGTGGCGTCCACGTAGATCGCATCCTTGTTGTCCCTCTTGAGGTCGGCCCTGGAGTAGATGTCGCCCAGAGTGCCGCCTTCGGTCAGGATGAACCTCGCGTTGCCGAGGCCGCCCATGTTCAGCGAACTGATGTTGAGAGGCTCTCCGGTCACAGGGTTGACGGCGTCATCCGCAAGAGACTTGATTTCGTTGCGGTTGGCCGAGAAGGTGTAGGATGTGCTCCAGCCGAACTTACCCCAGCTCTTTTCATAGCCGAGAGAGAGCTCGACTCCGGTGTTGAGAACGTCTCCGCTCTGGATGGCGATCTCCGAATATCCTGAACCCGTGGAAATTCCCGGGAAGAAAGTCTGGTTCTTGGTGTGGGTGTTGTACCAAGTGGCCTCAAGGGAGAAGCCGTCAAGGAATCTGGCGGAAAGTCCAGCCTCCCATGAATCCGTTCTTTCAGGCTTGAGCCTGTCCATAGGATAGGAGGTCTCGCTCGTCCAGCTGGAAGTGTTGTTCGACCATTCATGCATAGGGTTGGCCACGAAGCGGCTGAAGGCGTTGCCCACGGAGGCGAAGGAGGACCTTACCTTTAGGTATTCTATCTGTTCAGGAAGGTCGAGGGCCTGTGAAAGCACTACCGAAGCTCCCACCGAAGGATAGAAGAAAGACTTGTTGACGGAGCGCGGTCCGGCAAGCTGCGAAGGCCAGTCATTTCGGCCTGCGAGAGTAAGGTAATAGGCTCCCTTCCAGCCGATTTCAGCCTGGCCGTAGAGCGACTGCTGCTGCTCCCTCCATCCACTCTGGGCCTTGTCGAGGCGGCTCTGCGCGATGGCGAAAACATTGAAGACGTTAGGGATGTTGATGACAGGGTCGATGATACCATCGGCGATAGGGCCGCCGTTTTTCAGAGAATAGAACTTCATGTCGGTCACCGAAGCGCCGAGGTTCACGTTCACGGTCCAGTCCCTCGCCACGGTCTTGTTGAAGGTCAGCAAGACGTCGGCATAGGTCTGACGGTCACGCATTTCCGTAGTGGAATAGAGACCGTTGACAGAAGAGCCGGTGAGCTGGGTGTTCGTAGTGGCATAGAATTTCTCCTGATACTGGTTGTAGGTGTTGTCCACCTTCACCCTGCCGGAAAGCTTCAGATAGTCGGTGATGTCGTAAGTAAGGGCTCCGGACAGAGTATAGCGCTTCTTGTCGTTGGTCCTGAGATTCCTATAGTTGATCCAGTATGGGTTCTGCATCGTAATTCCGGCATCACCGCTCGGCCAGTACTGAGTGAAAATCTTGCGGGTATTGTCCCAGCGCTCGTACATCTTGACATCGTCCCAGTCGTTTCCTCTCGGGAAGAGATAGGCGCCGACGACAGGGTTGTTGTAGAGTCCCTGGTTGGTCATGTTCCTGTCATTCTGCATCACATATGAAGCAGACACATCGAGGAGCAGCTTGTCACTCAGGAAGGAAGTCGTATTACGGAAATTGAAATTGTAGCGGTTGTAGGCATTGTTCGGAACTATGCCCCTGTTGTTCACCGCGGCGGCAGAGAAATATGTCTGGTTGCGCTCGGTTCCGGTGGATATGGAGACTGATTCGGTGCCGGTGAACCCGTACTGGAAATAGTCGCTCCTCGGGCTGTAGCCCATCTTAGAAAGATCAGAAAGCTTTGCTCCCCAGCTCCTTACAGAAGAGCCTTCGACCGAGTTGAGGTCGCCGGTGCCGTAGCTGTTCTGGAAAGACGGCAGGAAGGCCACCTCGGAGAGCTCAGTGTTGCTGGAGAAAGTGATGGAAGTCTTCCCGGCGGCACCCTTCTTGGTAGTCACGACGATGGCGCCGTTGGCGGCTGAAGAGCCATAGAGGGCGGCCGCTGCGGCTCCGGTGAGAACCGTAAGGGACTCGATGTCCTCAGGGTTGAGGTCGGCGATAGGGTCGGACTGGCCCTGAGAACCGAACTCCGTTCCGGCTTCGAGAGCCGTAGTGTACATAGGAACTCCGTCAATAACGTAAAGGGCGTTGGAAGTCTTGGTGATGGACTTCTGTCCGCGCATCACGACCTTTGAGGCTCCGCCGGTTCCGGAAGAAGAGGCGTTGATGACCAGGCCGGCCACCTTTCCGTTAAGGGAATTAACGAAGTTGGCGTCCTTATTAGTGAGGAACTGCTCCGCGTCAACCTTCTGTACATTATAGGAGAGGGCCTTTTCAGAGCGCCTGATTCCAAGGGCGGTAACGACCGTCCCTTCCAGGAGGGTGGACTCGTCTTCAAGCACAACCGGGAACTGGCTCCTGCTTCCGACCGGCATTTCTACCGTAGAGTAGCCGAGGCAGGAGAACACGAGGGTTCCCCCGAGCTGTTCGGATGGTATGGTGAGACTGAAACGTCCTTCGGAATCGGTCACGGCTCCGTTAGAAGTGCCTTTGACGAAGACCCCTGCGCCCATGACAGGCTCTCCGCGGGAATCCAGAATCTGCCCGCTGACCACTCTGGGCGCAGAATTTTCGACCTGTTTGCGGGGATAGATGATGATGCTCGTGCCTTCAATGTTGAAGTCCACGCCTATAGGGTTGAGCAGGGCCGTAAGGGCATCCCTCACAGCCACATTCTCGACAGAGACCGAAACTCTCTGTCTGGTGTCTACATTTCTGTTGACAAATAGGTAATTTGTCTGCCGTTTGATACTGTTCATCGCCGTTTCGAGCGGAACTTCTCTCATATTGAGAGTGACCAGCATCTTGTCCTGGGCAGTGGCCGCAATAGAGGCCAGAGTCAGGCAAAGGGCAGACAGCATAAGACCAAGATGGTGGAATACTGTCTTGTGCATGTGTCGATTTGTGTTATTAATTTTGAATTGTGATTTGCTTTAGGGGGATCTGTCCGTTTTATCGGATCTGCCTTTTTAAGTCATACCCATATTTTATGCTGTGTTTTGGTTATAGTTCTATGAAAAAATATCTGCAAAGGACGAGGCCTCTCTCCTACGGATTTATGATGATCCTCTCAGAGCCGGGTTCATGGGAATAGCTGAAGCTGACCACATGCTGGAGCGAACGCAGAGCGTGTTCGATACCTTCCGATATTCTGATTTCTCCGCTGAGGCCGTCAACCGACGGGCCTTCGCCATTGACAATAATTTCTACGCCATAAGCCTTGGAGAGCCTGTCCATGAGAGCGGCGAAGCTCTCACATTTGAGGTCCACGAGGCCCTCGAGCCAGCACAAAGCCGATTTGTCGTCCTGAACGGTCTTGCTCAGGACTCCGTCTTTTAGACTTACGATATCTTCTGGATTCATGATGATGCTCTCTGATGAGCCGTTGAGGCTTATGCTGACCTTGCCCTTTTTCAGATAGACGGTGAAGATACTCTCGGGCTTCTCTGCCCGTACCGAAAATTCGGTTCCCAGAACCTTGACCTTCGAGGCGAAGGTCGAAACTATGAAAGGATGACGCTCGTCCCTGGCTACCTCGAACATCGCCTCGCCTTCGATATAGACATTTCTCTCTTTGCCGGCGAAGACCGCAGGGTAAGTGAGTTTCGTGTCAGAGTTGAGACGGATGACGCTTCCGTCAGGAAGGGTGAAAGAGGCTCTCTCCCCAGGTTTCGTGGTCACGGTGACCATCTTGGCGGTCAGATTCCTTACCGCGTTCTGCTTTACGACGAGGCCTCCGGCAAGGAAGAGGACCAGGGCGATCACGGCAGCGGCGGCCCATGAAACAAAGCTCCGGGAGATTAAGCGTCCCCTCGACTCCCGCCCTTTCTCCGCCTTAGGCGCCTGGGCATAGAGAATGGTGCCTTCGAAGACGAACTGCGTCCTCTCATACTCTTTGAAAGCATCCTTGTCCTCGGCGAGCCATCGTCCGATTTCTTCCTGTTCGGCCTCTGTGGCTTTCCCGGCGAAGTATCTATATAGGAGGTCCTTGTCCATGGTTATAAGGTTTTACATATATATGTCGTAGCTGAGGAGGAGGCTTTACAGAAAAATTTAAGATTTTTTCACCCTACGCCGGAAATTACTCTCCGGAACTGTCTTCTTTGTGAAAATTTGACTACTTTTGCATGTCGGCTTTTCCGTAATGCCGACGCTGCACTTAGCGATTGTTGAACCTTCCGGACGACTGGCCGGATATAATTGCCGGGCTGAGGCCCGGCCGTGGAGGAAAGACCATGATTTCAATCTTTTACAGGGTAAACGGAAAGATAGCCGCTTCTCAGTCGGTAGCGGATTTCCACAGCCTTCGACTCTCTGACGTCCTTTGGATAGACCTTCTCTCGCCGTCTGGCGACGAGAAACGCGCGGCGGAAGCCTTCATCGACACCGAAATCCAGTCAAGGGCACAGGCGGAAGAGATCGAGAGTTCTTCCCGCTTCTCCGAGACCGACAAGGCGATCTACGCGAACACCAACTTCCTGATGCCAGGGCCTGAGGAATACACCATGGAGCCAGTTTCCTTCACCATCGTAGGCAACACGCTCGCCACCCTCCACGAGGTACCTCTGCGAAGTTTTACCGAACTGCAGCGCAAGATGCTGGCCATCCCGAGACTATTTTCGAGCGGCTATTCCGTTTTCGTAAACATACTCGACCAGAGAATCGACCTTGACGCCGACATGATAGAACTCATGACCAAGGAGAGCGAACAGTTCAGCAAGAGGATAAACCAGGAGGAAGACATCAACGAGGACTTTCTCCTCGACATCAACCGCCTGCAGGAGAACACGATGATCGTCCGCGAGAACATAGTCGACAAACAGAGGCTCATCACCAACATGCTCAAGAGCGACAAGAGTCCGAGAAGCCTGGAACCGAGGTTCAACGTCATGCTCCAGGATATTACCTCGCTCATCAACCACACGAATTTCAGCTTCGAAAGGCTGAGCAATCTCCAGGACACCGTGCTCGGCCTCATCAACTTGGACCAGAACCGTATCATGAAGATTTTCACCTTGGTTTCGGTCCTGCTGATGCCTCCTACCCTGATAGCAAGCTTCTACGGCATGAACGTAAAACTTCCCCTGGAAGACTTCAATCTCGCATGGGTGGGGATCCTCCTGCTCATGGTCCTGACCGTCGTCTTCGTCATCTGGCTCTTCCGCAGGAAGCAGATGATGTAGGCTTAGAGAATTTCAAAGAGTATACCCAGACCTATCAGAATAAGGACCGCTCCGCCGACACCTTCTGCGGGATGGCCGAATTTAGAGCCGAGCTTGCTGCCGCCGGCTATTCCGAGAACTACGGAAAGTATCGTCACGAGGAAAACAGCTATGGTCTGCGGCATAATCTGGGATGAGGAGCCTGCCTGCATGGAAAGGGAGACTCCGACAGTAAAGGCATCCATGCTGGTGGCGATGGCGCCTAAGATGACGTTTTTCAAGCCGTTGAGATTTCTGCATTCGGACGAGCCTCTGATAGCTTCTTGGAGCATGGATCCTCCTACATATAAGAGCAGAATGAAGGCTATCCACTTCGAAAAGCTCTTCACGTAGCCGACGAAGATGCCCCCGAAAGCCCAGCCGAAGAAAAGAAGTCCTGCCTGCACCAAGCCGAAAATAAGAGAAATCCCCGCGACAGACTTCCAGTCTATTCTTCTGAGGGTCACGCTGGAACAAGCCGTGACCGCGAAGCAGTCGGCGCAAAGGGACATCGCAAAAATCAAAAGTGGGAAAATCTCAGTCATGTCTAGGGCTTGAATTCAGTTCTGTTCTGGATTGACTTGCCGAGAGTGAAACCGTCGGCGTACTCGAGGTCGTCTCCGAAACCAAGGCCCCTCGCAAGGGAGGTGACCTTGACTCCGAAGCCGGAAATCTGCCTATAGATATAGAAGGCCGTCGTCTCCCCCTCGACGTCGCCGCTGAGAGCGAGAATCACCTCGATATCGGAAGGCTTCATGCCTTCTTGAGTGAGGCCGGAAATCCTTTCCGCAAGTTTCCCTATCGTCAGGTCGGAGGGTCCTATGCCGTTGATCGGAGATATGATGCCCCCAAGGACATGATAGATTCCATGGTACTGGTCCGTGGCCTCGATGCTCATCACATCGCGGATGCTCGCGACCACGCAGATCTTCGAGTGATCTCTCGAGCGGTCCGAGCAGATGGAACATTCATCGGAGTCCGAGATCATGTAGCAGGTCTTGCAATAGCGGACCTCGTCACAGAGCCTGTTTATGGCCTCCGTCAGATGATGGACATTCTCCTTCGGCTGGCGCAGCAGGTGAAGCGCGAGCCTCAAGGCTCCCCTCTTCCCTATGCCCGGAAGGGTGCCGATGGCATCCACCGCCTCCTCAAGGAGCTTTGAAGAGAAACTATTATCCTTGTACATCCTTCTTCCAAGCCTCCACCGCCGATCTTACCTGCCCGTATTTCAACAAGAGGCCGCGGGCTTTGTCATAATCCTCGATACCGGTGGCTTCCATTATCATCCTCGTTCCTCTGTCGACAAGCTTCTGGTTATTCAATTCCATATCGACCATACGGTTGCCCTTGACATGGCCGAGACGGATCATCACCGAGGTCGAAATCATGTTGAGGACAAGTTTCTGTGCCGTTCCGGCCTTCATCCTGGTACTTCCGGTGACGAACTCAGGGCCGACCACCACTTCAATCGGAAACTCGGCTTCGGCGGCG
Source organism: Bacteroidales bacterium UBA7258 (assembly GCA_002472565.1). Classification (GTDB taxonomy): domain Bacteria; phylum Bacteroidota; class Bacteroidia; order Bacteroidales; family UBA932; genus Cryptobacteroides. The sequence continues at coordinate 160,272 of DKSK01000027.1, forward strand.
AGAGGAGAGCCGGGGTTACAAGTGATGCAGCCGGTGAGAAGCCCCTTCGAGCGGGCGGTCTTCACAGCCCCGATTACGTAAGGGGTAGTTCCGGAAGCGGCGATTCCGATGACAGTGTCATTTGCCGCAGGCTTATATGGCTGCATGTCGCGCCAGCCTCCGTCAGGGTCGTCTTCGGCATTCTCCACGGCGGTCCTGATGGCGGTGTCTCCCCCGGCGATCAGACCGATGAAGGCATCGCTGACTCCGTAGGTAGGAGGAATCTCGGAAGCGTCCACCACCCCGAGCCTGCCGCTCGTGCCGGCTCCGAGATAGAAGACCCTGCCCCCCTTCTTCATCCTCTCGACCGTCGCGTCGACAAGATCTCTGATGGCAGGTATGGAAGGGGTGATGTCCTTAGGGACCTGCATATCTCCTTTGTTTATGCCGGTAAGAATCTCTTCCGTACTCATCTTCTCAAGATGATCATAAATGGAAGCCTGTTCTGTTACTTTGGTTATCATTGCTATTCCTGATTTTCAGTATGATATTTGACAAGACCGTCTATAGGGGCGGCTATCATTGTTCCGAAGCGGATGCCGCAGGTCTCGCCCACCTTGCGCAGAATTTCTCTGTTGGCATAGCCGAAACCGCCGACGACTCCTACCGGAACATCCTCCTTGTACTGGAGGAGGGATCTGTCTATGAAATCGCGGAAATTGCGCTCCACAAGCTCAGTCATATACTCATCTTTCCCATACCATGAGGTGATGTAAGGGGCGAAGGAGCCGAGATAGCTGGAAGGGGAGCCGCTCCGGTAGACATTCTGGACTATGGAGAGGTAGGAGGCGTCATATTTGGAGGCGAAATCCTTCGCGACAGCCTCCGGGACCAGATCCTTGACGAGGTCCGCGAGAAAGAGCTTGCCGAGGGCCGCTCCGCCGCCTTCATCCCCCAGGATAAAGCCCCCGGTGTGGACGTTGCGGACAATATTCTTCCCGTCGTAGAGACAGCTGTTGGAACCCGTGCCTAGGATAGCGGCTATGCCTGCGGAATGTCCGCAGACCGCCCTGGCGGCATCCAGCATGTCAGAAGCATAATGAATCTGCGCGAGAGGATAGGCCTCCTTCAGGATTCTGTCCAGGCCCTCTGCCCCTCCGGGAACCCCCTCTCCCTCGGTTATCATTCCGGCGGCATAGAAATGGATCTGAGATACCGTCTCCACTTTTCCTACCTTGACGACAGCCTCGCTGACTATGCCCCTGATGACCTCTTCGGACATCGACGCGACGTTGATTCCGGCTGTCCTGAATTTTACATTCTCCCCCTTGGACGGGACGGCGCACCAGTCAGCCTTAGTGGCCCCGCTTTCGATTATTATTATCATGATTTATTTGTTCATTTTCAGAGCTTTGCGTATGTATCTCTCCATGACGCCGGCATAGCGCATCATGCCCAGGTCGGTAAGGTGTTCTCCGTCTACGGTGGCCTCGCCGTCAAGTCCTATCAGCCCCTCGGCGGGCACATAAAGAAGTTTTTTCTCGCCCCTGGCCTTGAGGGCACGGAAAAGATTACTTATGGCCTTATTCCGGGATTCGTACTCATGGCGTTTATCCATGTTTACGACTGAGGAAGGATAGATTTCGGTCTCCACGAAGATGACCGGCGTTTGCGGATGGGCCTTGCGGAGGATGTCGAAGAAGCGTTCTCCCTTCTCGCAGATAAGGGTGGAATCCGAATTCGGGCCGAAATCGAGGACGAAGACGGAAGGATTATCAACCCTCGTCATATAGGAGGCTATCTCATAGTCCAGTTTGGCGTTGCCGCTGAATCCGAGGTTGACTACCTCCCTGCCAAGCCTGCGTTCCAGGATATTGGTGTAGGCCATGCCCGGCCTCGATGCACAACCACCCTGAAGGATGCTGGTGCCGTACATGACGACCGGTCTTTCCGTATCAAGGGTCCTTAGCTGCGGCTGGCAGATGACCCTGCCCTCCGGGATCCCGATTTCGACAGTCTTCACCCCGTCATATAATGGGAGATAGAGCATGAATTCTCGAGGCTCCGGGTTCATGCCGGAGACCATCAGATGCTCCTTCATGCCCTTGGTCAGGGCCCAGGTGAAGGCAGAACCGGCAAAGCGCCATTTTCCTCCGTCATAGACATAGAGATCGGCGCCACCGTTGCCGCAGTCCGCCATATGCCCCATGTGCGAATCAAGAATGCAGCTCCAGCGCAGCCTTATAGAAGGCGAATCCGTCCTGAAACGGATGGCGAGTCCTGAGGAACAATGTCCCAGGTCCCATACAGGTTTTCTCGTGAGCGGTTCAAGGTCCCTGGTGAGTCTTTCCCACCTCGTAGTCGTCGAATCGCAGACCTTTCCGATGACAGGATATGGGCTCATGTCGGTCCAGACGGTCTCTTCTCCATCGCCAAGGGCAAAGGCGGCGGCCGAAAAAAGAAAAACCGCCATGAAACAGAATATGAATTTCTTTATCATGATACGTAGGTCCCGTATTTACGCCAATGCCAGATCCCGTAGCAGGATGAAGCCGTGTAGAAAATATAGAGGACTCCCATCCATGGTGTCCCCTGCATGAAACAAAGGGTGGCTGAAAAGACATCGGCCACTACCCAGACCAGCCACTGCTGCCAATAGCTCTTTGCCAGCCAGACTGTCGCTATCGCGCTGAGGACGGTCGCAATGGAATCGACCAAGCTCAGCGGATCTCCGAGCTTGTCGAGCAGAAGGTTCAGGAGAGGAATGCCTATGACGGCGGCAAGGAGGCTCCACAGAGCAGGCTTCATGCCGAAATGGTTCAGGTGAATGGCTGATTTGTCTTCCATGGCCTGGGAATCTCTCTTCCATTGGATGAGGCCCCAGACAGATACGGCCACATAATATATGTTCAGGCCCATGCTGGCCCATACGTCCTGACAATAGAACTGAAAGGCGCAGGCGAGGCCGGTGGCTATACCGAAATACCACATCACATTCTTCTGGAGTACCTCAAGAATAATGTACACCAGTCCGCTGAAGAGGGCGAAAATCTCTATTCCTTTTATTATATATTGCAGTTCCATGGGTCGTCTAAAGATTCGCAAAAATAAACATAATAATTTAACTTTGCCATTCATGAGCTTCTACATTTCAGTCCCTCTATAGTGACATGAGCGGAATTCTTGCGATATTCGCCTCTGCCTTTCTTGCGGCCTTCTGTCCCTCAGACACTTTGCCTGAGGCACGGACCTTGGCCGACCGCCGTGTGATAGAGGCCGACACCATCTCTTCCCGCAGGCTGGAGGAGGTAGGCGGAGTCGCTTCCGCTCTTCGTTTCACTTCTGGGGTACAGATCCGGGACTACGGTGGGGCCGGAGGGCTCAAAACTCTGAATGTCAGGAGCCTCGGCAGTGAATACACAAGCGTTTTCATTGACGGGGTTCAGGTGGATAATGCCCAGAATGCCCAGGTTGACTTGGGAAGATTCTCAACCTTCGCCCTCTCGGGGATGGAGCTTTCGAGCGCTGGAGGCACGGGACTCCAGCCGGCAAGGGAATACGGGGCGGCCGCCTCGCTCCATCTTCATTACAAGGCTCCTGCTTTCGCCACGGGAAGTAGTCAGACTTTTAAAGGCAGGGTCTCTGCCGGCTCATCAGACCTTTTCAATCCCTCGTTATACTTCGGATTCAAGGTTTCGCCTAAGCTGTCGGCCGCTATTTCTGCGGAATACCTGACTTCTGACGGAAAATACCGCTATCATGCATGGCGCTATGTCGAGGGAAGGGGCTACGACACGACTATGACGCGCCAGAATGCAGACATTTCTTCCCTGCGTCTTGCCACGCAAGTCTTCGGCAGAGGCAGGGGGAGCTGGAATGTGCGGGCAGAATGGTTCGACTCAGACAGGGGGCTTCCCGGGCCGGTAGTGCGCCGTTCATCAGGGATTCTTCTGAGCGGGGACCGGCAGTCTGACAGAGATTTGTACATCCAGGGCTCATGGGCGCGTTCTTTCGGGAAGGCCGCTTTGAAGGCCCGGGCCAAATATGCGAATGCCTTCCTGCGTTATTCCGATTTCCGCGAGGAGGATCCTTCTCAGGATGCTGACAGATGGCGGTATCGTCAGCAGAATGCCTATGCCTCCGTATCGCTCTCTTATTCCGCCGCCTCATGGCTCAGGCTGAGGGGCGCGGCAGACCTTCTCTATTCTACGCTTGAAGCGAACACCGTGGATTTCTCGCAGCCTGAACGATACGCTTTTTTCGCGGCCTTGGCCGCCGATGCATCTCCAGGGAAGGTCAGGGCCTCTGCCAGCCTGCTCTGGACATCAGCCGCCGACCGCTTCGACGGCGCCGCCGGCGCGGCGGGCGCAACGGGCGCAACGGGCGGGGCTGTAGTGGGCGCGGCGGGCTTCGGCAGGGAAAACAAGACGATGAACCGCCTCTCCCCCGCCATCGAACTCTCGTGGCAGCCTCTCTACATGCTCAGGATAGAGGCCTTCGCCAAGGCTTCCTGCCGCCTTCCTACCTTCAACGACCTCTATTATACAGTCAAGGGTTCATCGCGGCTTAAACCCGAGACAGCCATTCAATACGACCTCGTGGCAAGCTGCGGCAGCCTCTCCGAGGAATTTCTCGAGGCCGGACTCAGAGCCGAGACCTACCTCAATGAAGTGAAAGACAAGCTGATAGCAGTCCCGACATATAGCCAGTTCCGTTGGTCGATGCTGAATCTTGGAAAAGTGCGGTCCTTCGGGGCCATTCTCGGGGGAAATCTCAGACATAAGGGCCGGCTGAGCTTCAGGCTTGACGCCAAATACCATTTCCAGCGCTCGCTTGACCTGAGCCACAAAGGGACGGAGGCATACCGCGGCCAGGTAGCCTATATTCCATGGAGCAGCGGAAGCCTTTCCGCCGAGGCCGGATATGAGGGCTGGAGGCTGGACTGGAATTTGATCTGGGACGGCCGGCGCTACTCCAGTTCGGCCAATCTTCCTGAATACAGGCTCGCCGCCTGGCATACTTCCGACCTGTGGTTGTCGAAAGACTTCAAAGCAAAAGGCGCAGTCCTTTGCCTGCGCCTTGAAATCAGAAATCTTTCCGGAGAAAGGTATTCCGTCGTCCCCGGCTATCCCATGCCCGGAAGACAAGCCTTCCTCACTCTGCAGATCAGCTACTGAAACGCCCGCCAAGGCCGTTCCTTCCTCTAATTGAAAGCAAAATGGCCGGAGAACACTCCGGAAGTGGCCTTCCAAAGCTCTCTGCCGGCAAGATTGTAGCAATGTACAAGGCTCGGGGACAGGTTGTAGTCAACTGCATCCGAGATGAAGATATGTCCTTCATCCACCCCGAGTCCGTAAGGGATAGAAAGAGAAGATAGCTTCTGGATGTCGAGCCTGGTGACGCTCAGGGTCTCCGGGTCTATCGAATAAAGTACATGAGCCTTGGACTCTGAATAATCCACGCTGAGGCTGTAAACCTTATCATCACCACCTGTGAGGATGGAATAGCCCGCGCCCTTGACCTCGACAGCCTTCCCGCTCGAGGGGTCTATGCACCAGACCCCTGCCGGAACATCATAATAATTTCCGAGCGCCCCGACAAAGACCTTGTCATCCTCGACTGTGGCATCTTTGAGATTTGTCCCGGCCTCTATCTTGGAGAGGAGCCTGAACCCATCCACCCCGATGACATCGACAGTATTGAGATAATGGTAGGTGGCATATTTCGCCCCATCTTCCTGAGTCGTGTAATAAGAATTTGTAACGTATATCTTACCATCGCAGACCGCAAGGCCCTCAGGATGCCTCCCGACAAGAAGAGAATCGACGAGCCGCAGGGAATGTGCATCGATCTTGTAGAGCTTGCCATTCTCGTTTGAGTCTGCGTTATAGGAAGTTACATATGCATAGCCGTCATCGAAGGCGATGCATCGAGGCTGGGAAACCTTAATAGAAGTCACATGAGTGGCGTCCGGCTTCATGATTTCGATAAGGTCTGAACCCGTCATGGCTGCCCAGAGCCAACCCTTAGGTCCAACCTCCAGATCATTTCCGGTATCGCCGAGGCCGAGTGCGACTTCGGCATTGATAGTTCCGAAAATGTTACGATAGTAATAACCGTCAGAGTAGGTGAAAAGATCGAGGGAGGCGGAATTCGCCCCCATGTTACCCTCGCTCAGGACATAGACTCTGGAATGGTCCGTCCCTTTTTCGCCTGCTGCGACGTTGACACCCGTCAGGCCCTGGTCCTGAGGAGTGGTTTCTTCTTCGTTCTTGTCACAGGCCTGGAAAACGGTCAGGAGCAATAAAGAAGGAACCAGCAGCGTAATGTGTTTCATGGTATATATTTTTTTATGTCCGGCAAAAATAGCAAAAAATCCGGGCACCCCAAGCCCTGAAGCTTATTCTTCCACCCCCTCGTCGAGCCCGCCGCTCCAAAGGTATTTTCTGGTTTCCCTTACGATTATTCCGCTCAAGAAAATCAATGAGAGCAGATACGGAAAGCTTGATGGCCCTGAAAATTTTTCTCCTTTCATGAAATTATCTTGATGGAAGCGACAAGGAGCCAGATTTATGATAGGAAAAAAGAATTCTTGAAAATTGTTTGCATATACCGAATTTTATGGTAACTTTGCCTTTCGAATTTAGAACAATTCTAAATTTATCAACTACGGGCCAAAAGAGAGAAAGCTTAGCGAAAGGGAGGTCCGAAGAAGAATAGATAAAGCAAAATATACAACAACTTTTAAAACTCATAAGATCATGAAAAAGAAATTTCGCTGTCTTGTTTGCGGCTATGTTTATGAAGGCGAGAACCCACCAGAGCGCTGCCCTCAGTGCGGTGCTCCTAAGGAGAAATTCGTAGAAATCAAGGAAAGCGCAGAGCCGCAGTGGGCTTGCGAGCACCACATCGGAGACGGCGTAGTTGAAGATAAGGAAGTCATGGAAGGACTCCGCGCCCACTTCCAGGGCGAGTGCACCGAAGTCGGCATGTATCTTGCCATGGCGCGTCAGGCCTATCGTGAGGGATATCCTGAGATTGGCGAGGCCTTCAGGCGTTTCGCCTTCGAGGAGGCAGAGCATGCATCCAAGTTCGCTGAGCTTCTCGGCGAACAGGTATGGGACACCAAGACCAACCTCACCAAGCGGTATGAGGCTGAGGCTGGCGCGGCTGAAGGCAAGCTCGAGATCGCCAAGAGGGCAAAGCAGCTCGGATATGATGCCATCCATGACACTGTTCATGAAATGGCGAAGGACGAGGCTCGCCACGGCGCTTCCTTCTATGCCCTTCTGAAGAGGTACTTCAAGTAAGCTTCAGATAGAATAGCAAATACTCTGGTACTTCCGGCGCCACATCCTCCTTTCGGAGCATGTGGCGCCGGAACCTTTTTGATATGATCCAAGCAGAACTATACCGTTCACAACCAACCACGGCAGGGATGGCGGAGATGCGGGGATGGTGCGATATGAGGCCGGAGGCTAGAGCTGGTCGTCTTCATCGAGCCCGAAACGGCGCCGGACCTCGTCAGAAGGCTCATCGTCAAAATCTCCGCCTATTTCCGACCACATGTCCTCCATGACACGGCGGTCCTTCTTTGTCGGCCTGCCGCTCCCGGCATCACGCTTCAAGAAGAAAGTTTCGTTTGGAGAGTGCAATTTTGCAATCTCGGACTCGGGAGTCAGATTCTCGGCATATTTCTCGACATCCTTGGCTCCCACCCTGTTCTCCAATGGAGAGATGACCCTGTAAGTAAAAAGAGCGGCTCCCTTCCTCACTTCAATCTTATCCCCGGCCTTTATCATCTTGGAGGGCTTAGCCGGTTCTCCCTCGATCTTGACCTTATTGCCCTTGCAGGCATCAGAGGCGTCAGTCCTGGTCTTGAAGACCCTGACCGCCCAGAGGTATTTGTCTATTCTCTCTACTTCTGCCATGGCTTAATCATACCGGATTTTCTCAAATATAGAAAAATTAAATTGCCATTGAAAAATTTTCCACTAACTTCGGGAAAAAACGAAACCAATCTGAGATGAACACTAAAACTAAGTCTTTTCCGCTCGCCTTGCTGGCTTTCGCGGCCATGACAGCATGCGGCAAGATTGCAGGAGATCAGAATATGGGGACGGCCTCAATCGGCCTCGAAACCTGGAAATTCAGCAAGGACAGCAGCAGCTGGGAGGAAGTTACTCTCCCCCACTGCTACAACGCGCAGGACGGCCACAGCCCAGCCTACTATAGGGGCAAAGCCTTCTATGTAAAGGAGATAGAATTCAAGAAGAAAGACCTCGGGACACCGGTCTACCTGCTTCTGGAAGGAGCCGCCCAGCAGTCCGACCTCAACGTGAACGGAAAATTTGTCAGTCACCATCAGGGAGGCTACAACGCCTTCTACACAAGGCTCGACCCTTACCTCAAAGAGGGCCTCAACACCATCGAGGTAAGCTGCGACAACCATGAAGACATGAACGTACCTCCGGTAACTTCGGACTTCAACAAGAACGGAGGGCTGGTAAACCCGGCGAGCCTGCTGAAATTGAAGAAGCTGTATTTCGCTCCGGAGTCTTACGGGCTCTACAGGCTCCACGTTTCCACGCCGGAAGTGTCACCGGAGAAAGCCACGGCCATGTTCGAGGCGGCGGTAGGCAACGTCTGTGAGACAGACGGCAAAGTCAGCGTAATCTTCCGCCTCACGGATGCGGAAGGCAAGATCGCCGCGGAGAAGAAGATCCGGCTCAGGGTCACGGCTCTTTCGGAAGGCGATAAGGTAAGCGCAGTCCTTGAGGTCGCGAAACCACATCTCTGGGACGGGCTCAAGGCTCCATATCTGTACAAGGCGACGGCTGTGCTCGAATCGAAAAATGGGAAAATTCTGGATATGACAGAGACGAAGGTCGGTTTCAGATCTTATTCTTTCGACAAGGACAAGGGCTTCATGCTCAACGGAAGACCTTACCCGCTGAGGGGTGTCGCCGAGCACCAGGACATGGACGGGAAAGCCTTGGCCATGGACAAGGAAGACTTCGAGGGGGACTACGAAATCATCAAGGAGCTGGGCTGCAATTTCCTCAGGCTCGCCCATTACCCTCACAACGACTATGAATACAGGCTTTGCGACTCGCTCGGCCTTGTCGTCCAGACAGAGATTCCATGGGTCAACGTCTGCGGGCTGAGGGCGGAAGAAAGCTACTTTATGAACATTGAAAGCCAGTTCCGGGAGATGGTGGCCAACCTTTATAATCATCCTTCCATTGTCTTCTGGGGCTTCTGGAACGAGCTTGCGAGCTGGGCCAACAATGAAGCCGCCCAGGGGGCACTGGATGCGGAAAAGGTAGTTTCACAGACAGAGAAGCTTTACGGAATCGCCAAAGAGCTGGATCCTTACAGGCTTGCCGGGGTGACGGACTGTACCATCTACAGAGACCCGGGCTATGAAAATATTAAGGGGGACTTTTTCTCTGAAAACAGGTACAACGGCTGGTACTACAGTATGGGAAACTTCGAGGCCTTCACTCTAGACATGGATGAGATTCATGCCAAGATGGGGCCGACGAATGTCGCCGAATACGGGGCTGGGGTGAATCCTTTCTGCCACACAAGTGCCGACTTGTCCGACTTGAAAGTCATTGATGCCGGAAAGCATTTCGAGGAATATGGGAATCTTTTCCATGAGAGCCACGTGAGGCAGATATCGAAGCTGGATTACCTCGGCTTTTCTTCGCTCTGGATTCTTTTCGACTTCCCGGTAGCGGCGCGTCAGGAAGGCTTCATGGACTCGGACGACGGAGTTCACTTCAGCCCGAATGAGGCACGCAAATACATGAATGACAAGGGACTGGTGACTCGGGACCGAAAGGTCAAGAAAGACGTCTTCTACCTCTACAAGTCGCTATGGAACCATGACGTAACCACGGTCTATATCACTTCTCGCAGGCTCCTCAAGGTCCAGGCCGGGAAGCCGTACAGTGTCAAGGTCTATAGCAACGCTCCTTCGCTGAAACTCTATGTCAACGGAGGGCTCGTCCAGATTCTGGATTCATGCCCGGACGAGACCGGAGTCATCTGGACTTTCGCTCCGGTCAAACTTGGAGAAGGCCTCAACAAGATAAGAGTTGAGGGCGGCGGAGCCTCGGATGAAGTCAGCCTTGAAGGTACGGACTTGGCCAGGGAGGCTGAAGCGCGGCAGGGAGCTTAAATCCCGCCGGGCCTTACCAGGCGAAGTCGAGCCTGAGAGAGCGGCCGCGATCAGATTATTTTGATGTTGTGGAGGCTGTTGTGGCGTATCTCGTAATCGAGTCTGTCATCTTCAGTCTCCTCGGTGTCATAATCCTCGCCGGGAATGTGTTCTTCGGCCTCTTTGTTGATATACTCGTCATCCTCTTCGTGAGGCTCCTGCATGATTTCGAGGAGCAGGGTATCCCGCTCGCGAGGCAGAACGAAAAAATCCGGACATTCGGCAGGCACGAGGATGCATTTGCCCTCATCCAGCCGATACAGGCTAGTGCTGGACTTTCCTTCATCGTCTTTCTCCACGGCCTGCACGTCCGCGCTCCCCTTAAGAGAGTAGTAGCAGATGAAACTATCGAAGCGGCCGGCTATCACATGGATAGCGTCATTCAGACGTATCCTGTTGACTGAGAATTCGTTGCACTTGCAGAGCTTCTCTGCCGCGCCCTCGTCGCCTTCGGCGGGAGTGCCGGACTGGGAAGCCTTCATATTCTTCAGAGGGTCGAAGGCTTTCATGTCCATAAAGTCCATTGCCGCGACTATCCCCATGTCTTCCATTCCGTCGCCCTTGATCTGGGCCTGGGCATCGCCGGCCCCGGTCCATTCAGTCAAGGTAAAATCGAGCGGAGAAGCTTCGGCGACTTCGATTATCTTGAGCCCGCCTTCTGCAGAATGGACAGTGCCCGGGCTTATGAAGAAATGATCCCCGGCATGGGGAGTTAGCTCGCGGAGGGAGGAAACGATGCTTCCGTCCATGCAGCCTTCGTAAAGTCTTGAGGCTGAGACATCTTCCTTAAATCCGATGTAGAGTTTCGAGCCTGGACGGGCATCCGCTATGTACCAAAGCTTCGTCTTTCCAAGGGCGTCATAGCGCTGGCCTGCTACCTCGTCGTCCGGGCTGACCGTCAGCGGCAGCCTTTCCTCCACTTCAAGCGCCCTTACCATCACCGGGAAGAGGCGTCCCGTGTAAGAGAAGACAAAGTCTCCCACTACACGGTCCATGTAGGTCTCCATGACCTCGTCAAGGCTGTTGTCTTCCAGCCAGCCGTTTCCGACCTGAGTGTCATAGACTCCCAAATCTGCCAATCTGTAAAATTCTTTTCCCCAAGGATGGGTCTCTTCTATGGCCTTGAAGGTCATAGGATATAGTTTGCGTGGCTTTTCTTCTTCTGCCATGATTCTTTATTTCTTAAATTCAGTCCCCTTGTCCGGAGCCGCCTTAAGGCCTCCGCCTCTGGGGAAAATCGCAGGGTCCGGGGGACAAAAGTAATAAAATTTGCGTTTTCGATGAAAAATCTATTCCTTATGGTGCAAGTTTCTATGGATAAATTCGTTAATAGAGAAAACGCTTCATCGATATGAATAGAACTATGCTGATTCTTCTGCTCCTTGTTCTGGCCTGCACCTTTTCTTCAGCCCAAAACAGGCAGGGACCCGCTTTAAGAAACGGAATCGGCGTGCGCCCCCTCGAGGTTGAGCTGCGCTTCCCCGCAGTGACGAACCCCCTCGGCAATATCGAAGGCGTCGAGGCCACAGCCAATCTCGGCTTCGGAATTGAATTTCGCTATAACCTTGATAACAAAACGCTTCCTTTAGACTTCGGGCTTGGGTACGAAGCATCCGCCACCTCTTACTACGAGACAGATTCACCATACGATGGCTGGATGAATCCATCCGAAAAAATGAATATCGTCTCCGCTTATACCGACTGGAATTTCCGTCAGGCAAAGAAATTCAATCCTTTCATCGGTTTCGGTACCGGAATTGCCTATTGCGAAACAGAGAATTTGTATTCATGGGATGAGAAGAGCAATCCGAACCTTGTATACGACATGGGTGAAGAGTATCAATGGAATCCTGTTTTCATTCCTCGCATAGGCTTCGAGGCCTGGGCCCATGTCCGCGTAAGTGCCTATCTGCTGCTTTGCAAGAAGGGGCTCAGCAATTTTTCAGTCTCAGCAGGCTGGACGATAGGCGGCGGGCGGAAACCTTGGGGACGGCTGAAGTGAGCGCGGCCTAGAGGTCGAAAAGCGGGGTCGGAGAGGTGCGCGGAAGGGCGAGGAGGCGGACGGCGCAGCCGGAACCCGGCAGGCTGGCGGATCCAGTATGAGAGATGTAAGATCCTGAAGCTTCGGCAAGCAGTCCGCTAGTTCCGGAAGGGGCGGGATTGCCGATGACCTCGACTCCCAAAGATTCCAGAGCCGCGGCCGCCGAAAGGGTTGCCTTCTCATGTGTATTATTGTTCTCGCTCAGATGACAGAGGAAAATCCGTTCCAGACCCGGATGCCAGAAAGCCTTGATGGCTTCGGCGCACTCGGCGTTTGAAAGATGCCCGTGCCCCTGGCTGATTCTCATCTTAAGCTCTTGAGTGTAAGGGCCGTGAAGGAGCATATAGTCATCATAATTAGACTCTATGACTACTGTCTCGGCCTGCCGCGCAAAAGAAAGGGCTTCCTCCGTCATTCTGCCCAAATCGGTCATTATCACGAACTTTCTGTCGCCATAGGCTATGGCATAGCCGACCGTCTGGGTAGCGTCATGAGGGACTTCGAAATATCTCACATTGAAGCCGCAGATTTCGTTCCACTTTCCCTCTTCAATGTCCCGGCGGCAAGACTGCATGAAAGGATAGCAGAAGCCTCGGCCGAGAAAAGCGGAATGCAGCTTCTCTGTCGCCCAAATCGGCTTTTTGAGCCGCTTGGCATAAGAGGCGAGATTGCGGACATGGTCCCAATGGTCATGGGTCACGAGGACGGCGCCGAAAGCTTCCATGTCGAGACCCTCAGCTTGCAATGCGTTTTTTAAAGCGCGGACGCTCACCCCGGCATCAATCAGCACTCCGCAATGCGCCTTGCCGGTAAGATCATCGCCCAGATAATAGCAGTTCCCTGCACTTCCGGACGAAAGACTCATGAATTTCAAGCCCACCTTCAATCCTCCACAGACGCTCTTACCAGAGCCCCGAGATCGGAGCCTTGCTCATACACAAGTCCCTTCAGGCCGGCCTTGCAGGCGGCTTCGGCATTGAGAGGAGAATCATCGATGAAGAGACATTCTCCCACCTTCAAACCCGTCCTTCTGACAGCTTCTCTGAAGATAGCGAGGTCCGGCTTCTGCATTTTCATCTCGCAGGAGATAAACTCGTCCTTGAAGATGCACCTCCAGTCGATGTCCTCTTTTTCCATGATGGAATGGCAGAATTTCATGGATATAGGATTGTTGTTGGAAAGCAGGTAGAGGCTGTACTTGCCGGACAGTTCCTTAAGGAGGGCCGCTTTTCCCGGATCAATCCCTGTAAGGAGGCTTCCCATGGCCCTGTCCACGTCTTCCGGAGTGCTTCCCGGCCTGGAATCTTTCAGCACATAAGCGCGGAACTCCTCAGGGCTCACCGTGCCTTCTTCCAATTCGCCGTACATTCCCCTCTGGTGGGTTGTGGACAACATCAGGTCAATCTTCCGATAACCCAGAATCGTGTAGAAAGCTTGCCTGCACGACTCCATGTCCACATTGATTATCACCCCGCCGATATCAAAAATTATCGCCTTAGTCTTCATCGCTGATTCTCATCGGTTTCACAATACTTGCTGATAACGCTATAGGCGTCAGAGACTCCCAGCTCACCCGCGCGGGACAGGTCTATGCAACCCTTCTCCTTGTCTTTCAGATAGATAAGGACGAGACCTCTGTTGAAGTAGGCATCCCCGAAATAAGGATAGAGGCCGACCGCCTTGTCGTAATCAGAGATCGCCTCCACCATGTCTGTAGAAAGGACCCTTAGATTACCCATGTCGTAATAGATGTATGGATTGTCTTTCACCATCTGCAGAGCCTTGTCCAGGTCGGAAATAGCGTCGGAATAGTCGTAGGTCTTAGTCACCTTGTCCTGGACTCTGGCCCTGGTCGTCCCCTGGTCATCCATGCTAAGGGTCTGGACATTGCTCTCCACAGAGGATATGAAGTCTATCATCTCGGCTCTGAGGACGGCTCTGTTCAAGAGGTAGAAGGCTCCGTAGGCCCTCTGGTACTTGTCGGAAGAAGCCTCGGCGGCAAAGATGGCGTCATTATAGTAGCCGAGGGCAGTGTTGTACTGCCGTTCGGCGACTTCATATGCTCCTTTCCGGAAAGAGGATATCGCCGGCGGAATGTCCGTCTGGCCGTAGATGATGTCTCCGATTTTTTCCAGACCGGCGAAGCGGGCGGAATCAACGGAGGCTATCTTCACCGGGACTCCTGCCTCGAGGCAGAACTTGTCCACCAAGGCATTTTCGTAACGGCTGGTGATGGCATACGCACCTTCCTCAGAAGAATTTGCAAGGACGAAACGGTAGAGCGGCCTGAGTCTTATGTCCACGTCACGGTTCTGCAGAAGTTCGTTGTCGAAATCCTTCTTCGCAAACTCAGCGTCAAGACTTAGGAGGGAGCTGTATTTCATGGTGGTGTCGGCGAAAGAGCCGGCGGCCTCCTTATTTTTCTCACGATACTCGCTGACCTTTTGCTGGGCGATTTCGTAATCTCTCTTGGATGCCCTCTGGCGCCCCATCATGTTCTCCACATAAGACCTGTTCATGTAGGCCTTGGCGAAGTCCGGATAGAGGTCTATGGCCTTGTCGTAATCCTCAAGGGCGTCCTGCCACCTCCCCATGTTTATGAAGTAAGAGGCCCTGTTGAAATAGGCGAGGACGTTGTCAGGATTGATGTTTATGACTCTGTCCATGTCGGCAAGGGCGGATTCATAGTCTCCGACCTGGGCTCGGATGAGGCTGCGGTTGTAGAGGGTGAGAGAATTGCCCGGCTCCTCTTTAAGCACCCTGTCAAGATCCGCCATAGCGGAATTATAGTCCTTCTTGTAATAATACAAGAGGGCCCTCATGAAATAATTATAGGTGCTAGTCGAATCTATGTCTATAGCCTTGTCGATGTCCGAGAGGGCCTTGTCGTAGTCGCCCTTGTCGGAATAGAGCCTTGCCCTTCTGACATAACCCTCAGGCTCATAGCGGTCTATTTCTATTGCCTTGTCGTAGTCGGCCAGGGCCGCGGTCGTATCCGAAAGATAGAGATTGCTCGCGCCTCTGTTCAGATAGGCGAGGGCGTCTTTCGGCTCACGCCTTATGTACCAGTCGAAGTCGGCTACGGCCTTGTCAAACTGGCGGGAGAGAAAATATGTCACGCCTCTGCTGAAATAGAGACCTTCTTCGCCCGGCCGGAGATAGAGGGCCTTTTCAAGGTCGGATAGAGCCTTGTCATATTCTCCCAGACGGCTCTCCGAAATGGCCCTGTAATGGTAGCCGGAGGTAAAGACAGGGTTGAGACGGACGGAGGTGTTGAAATCTCCCTCCGCGCCTCTTATGTCTCCGAGATTATACTTGGCGATTCCCCGGTAAAAAAAGGTCCAGAAGTCGGTCGTGTCAAGTCTTGCGAGGATGTTGAAATTCTCGATCGACTGGGCATAACGGCCGTCGGCGAGCGCCTGCCGCCCCCTGAGAAAGAACACATCCTTGTCATATTGAGCCCTGACCTCGACCGAGGAGAAGGCGAAAAGCAAAAGGACGAAGATGATCCCTGCCAGTTTTTTCATAATCTCGCCGAATATTTCTAATTTTGAGCCAATTTACCTGAAAGGGCCCTGCCCCAAAGGTCTACAAAGATAACATTTATCGTGCCCGAAAATATATATTCGACCAAAATTTTTCTCCTTGCGGCCGTCTCCGCACTGTCCTTGCTTCTGGCTGCGGCCTGTCCTTCACCGGCCTGGGCTGCGGAACCTCAGGGGGCGGAAAATCCCAGAGTCATAAACCTGAGAGACAGCCGGGAGGCTCACAAGGTGGTCACCGAAGACAAGCTCCGCTACGGGGTTTCCTTCCTCTCCGACAGCGTCTGCGGAGGGAGAGCCACCGGGAGCCTCGGCGCCACGGCCGCCGCGATGTGGATAGAGAACGAGTGGAGGAGGATAGGAATCAAGCCCATGGGAGAGACCTATTCAAGTTCCTTCAGGACAAGGGACGGGAAGATAGCCAGAGACCTTATCGGCACGCTTTCCGGCTCGTGGAAGGGTCCGAGGGCGATGTACATCATCGTCATGGCCCATTACGACGGTCTCGGCACCATCGCCGGAACCATGTATCCCGGTGCGGACAGCAACGCCTCCGGGGTTGTCGCCATGAATTCGGTAGGCGAAATGTTCCGCACCATGACCAGAGTGCACAAGACATACGGACGGAATCTCATCTTCGTGGCTCTTGACTCGAAAGAACCAGCCATGGAGGGGGCGAGGCATCTGTGGGACCTCATCCAGGGCGGTTTCCTGAAGGATCCCGCAAGCGGAAAGGTCATCTCGGTCGAGGACATTGCGATGACGGTCAATATCGACCAGGTCGGCGGTTCCGCCAACAAGCTCAAGAACGGGAACAAGGATTTCCTGATAGTCCTGGGCGGTGACGGAGGCTTCTCCCTAGGCGCCCTGACCAGAGAGAGCAGCCGCTACCTTCTCGGAATCGAGGCTTCGGGCGACTATTTCGGCAGCGAAGGCTTCACCAAGCTTTTCTACGAGAGGGTCAGCGACCAGCGCATCTTCCTCGAGAACGGCATAAAATCTGTGCTTTTCACGAGCGGGATAACGATGAATAACAACAAACCCGCCGACACCGCCAAGTCCCTGGACTACGGCCTCTTCAAGAGAAGAGTCTGGCTGATTTTCCACTGGATAGAGGCGATGATTTGAGGAAATATTCCTAATTTTACAATTTGACATAAACCCTTACCGATGAAAGAATTCTGGCAAGTAATCAAAAGATATGTAGGCCCTTACAAGAAATATCTGGGCTGGTCGGTCGTGCTGAACGTACTGAGCGCCATCTTCAACATCTTCTCCTTCTCGATCATCATCCCGATGCTCCGCATCCTCTTCAAGATGAACGACAAGGTCTACGAGCATATAAGCCTCAGCCTGAGCGGGATGAGCCTCAAGCAGTACGGCGACGGCCTGGTCAACAACGCCTACTGGTACATCCAGGACCTTATGCAGACCAGGGGAGGCGCCTTCGCCCTCTTCGTTCTCTGCGCCTTCCTCGTCTTCATGACCCTTCTCAAGACGGCCTGCTATTTCGGCTCCTCCGCCGTCATGATTCCGATAAGGACAGGGGTGACCAGAGACCTGAGAATGCAGATCTACAACAAGATACTTGCTCTCCCGATAGGCTTTTTCTCAGAGGAGCGCAAGGGCGACATCATAGCCAGGATGAGCGGAGACGTCCAGGAAATCGACAGTTCCATCATGAGCTCCCTGGACATGCTCATTAAAAATCCTATCCTCATCATCTTCTACGTCTCCACCCTCTTTTTAGTCAGCTGGAAGATGACCCTCTTCGCCATCATGGTGGTTCCTGTTCTGGGGTGGATAATGGGAGTGATCGGCAAGCAGCTGAAAAAGAAGAGTCTCCTTGCACAGTCATTGTGGAGCGACACCATGTCTCAGGTAGAAGAGACGCTCGGGGGGCTGAGGATCATCAAGGCCTTCATCGCGGAGAAGACAATGGGCTCCCGCTTCTTCAAGATAACGGATTCATACCGCAAGAAGACGGGACGCGTCAGCACCCGCCAGGCCCTCGCCCATCCTGTGAGCGAATTCCTCGGCACCGTCCTCATAGTGATAGTCCTGCTCTTCGGCGGCATCCTCATCCTTTCGGACCACTCCCCTATCGACGCCCCGACCTTCATGTACTACATGGTCATTCTCTACAGCGTCATCAATCCTCTGAAGGATTTTTCGAAGGCATCCTACAATATCCCGAAGGGTCTCGCCTCCATGGAAAGGGTCGACAAGATCCTCCGGGCCGAGAATACCATAAAGGAGGCGGCATCTCCGAAACCTCTGACTTCTTTTGAGGAGGGAATCGAGGTCAGCCATGTCTGCTTCCAGTATGAACAAGGAAGGCAGATTCTCGACGATGTCAACCTGAACATTCCTAAGGGCAAGTCAATAGCCATCGTTGGAGAGTCCGGAGCCGGAAAATCGACGCTTGTGGATCTCATCCCCCGATTCTACGATGTAACTTCCGGAGCCATAATGATTGACGGGAAGGACATCAGGGACCTGAGTCTGAGAGACCTCCGCTCGCTGATAGGCTACGTCAACCAGGAGCCGATTCTCTTCAACGACACGATTTTCAACAACATAGCCTTCGGAGTCAAGGACGCCACCATGGAACAGGTCGTAGCGGCCGCCAAAATCGCCAACGCCCATGACTTCATCATGGAGAAGGAAGAGGGCTACCAGACCAACGTCGGAGACAGAGGAACGAAGCTCTCAGGAGGCCAGAGGCAGAGAATTTCCATCGCCAGGGCCCTGCTCAAGAACCCACCTATCCTCATTCTTGACGAGGCTACGGCCTCTCTTGACACCGAATCGGAAAGGCTGGTGCAGGAAGCCATCGGAAGGCTCATGACTAACAGGACGACGATCGCCATCGCCCACAGGCTCTCCACCATCAAGAACTCTGACGAGATAGTCGTCATGCACGAAGGGAAAATCGTCGAAAGAGGCCGCCATGAGGAGCTCATCGCCATGGGAGGCTTCTACAAGCATCTCAATGATATGCAAAGTCTATGATGAAGAGTATAGACATTCCATATATCGAAGGACTCGGCTCCATGGATATGGGGAGGCTGGACCTTTCCTTGGATTCGAAGGGTGCGAAAGGCTTCACGGACTGCGTCTGCTGGCCGGAGCGCTTCCCCTATATGCCGGATTGTTCCTTTGCCATGGGACATGACGGAGAAAATCTCTGCATACTCTTCCATGTCAGAGGTCTCGACCTCAGGGCGCAGGCCTTGGAGGACAACGGCCCGGTCTGGGAGGACAGCTGCTGCGAAGTCTTCATCGCAGATCCAAGGAACGGCAATTACTATAATTTCGAAGAAAACTGCATAGGGACCATGGTGAACGGCATGGGAGAGGCGAGAAACGGACGCGTCCGCCGCGGAGCGGAGGAGATGGGGCGCATCCGCAGATTCTCCACCCTCCCTCGCAGACAGATCGACCTCTCCGGCAAGATCTTCGGCTGGAGCGTCGGCATGGTCATTCCTTTCTTCCTCTTCGGGCTCGGGAAAGGAGAACTCCCCGCCACGCTAAGAGGCAACGTCTACAAATGCGGCGACAAGACCGCTCATCCTCATTTCCTGGCCTGGAACAAGGTGGAGACTCCTGCTCCGGATTTTCACAGGCCGGATTTCTTCGGCGAATTCAGATTCATCCAGAAATGAGCGAGAAGGTTAACAAGCTGCTGAAGATTCTCTTCATCTTTTATCTGATGGGGATCGTGGCACTCTGCCTCTGGCATTTCAAAGATATGTCGGGGCTGAACGGGACCATTCTTGGAATACCGAAGGACAAGATCACCCATTTCGTAATGTTCTTTCCTTTCTCTTTCCTCCTCTTCTGGGCCTATGACGACCTCACCAAGACCCCGGCCAAATCCCTGCTGTGGCTCTCTCTGACCGTAATCATCGGCCTGCTTTTCGCGGCTGGAACAGAAATCGCACAGGAACTTCTCACGCAAGATAGGTCGGCCGATCCCAAGGATTTTCTTGCTGACGGCCTCTCGATAGGAATATCCGCCCTCATAGTCTTCTGCATAGACATAGGCAAACAAAGGCATAAAGCCAGAAAAGAGGAAGCAAAATAATGAGACTCAAACACATCGCAGTTCTATTGATCGCGGCCTTGGCGGCCGCCCTCACCGCCTCGGCCCAAAATACGGTCAGAGATTTCAAGCCTGCCGCGGACTCTCTTTCGGTGCTGGTGAAAGAACACACCGGAGTCTGGACGAAACTGATATTGAAATCCGTCCTTAAAAGGGGGTCCGAGCTGGACTTCTACTTCGACAAGAATCTCGGAGACATCCCTTGGAAGGAGGGCGATATCGATTGGCTGCGTTCCAGATTGCGCGACCTCAAACCGGAAGGCTACGGGCGCTACAGAATAGGGAACATCTACTGCGACGGAATAAAGGCGGCCACCCTGGTGACCCCCTCCCTGGGCAACAGCGGGAAACCGGACGACTCGAAATGGAACACCGAAGACAGGGGAAGGAGCGAGAGGCCCTTGGTGGAGAGAGTCGGAGCCTTAGACTTTTCGAAGGGCCTTTCTTCCAGATATATCTCCCTCTGGCAGAGCCACGGAAGGTATTACGAGACAAAGACTCACCGCTGGGAGTGGCAGAGAGCCCAGTGCCAGCAGACCGTAGAAGACTGCTACACCCAGAGCTACGTTCTTCCTTTCCTTATCCCGATGCTGCGCAACGCTGGAGCCTACGTAATCGACCCGCGCGAAACCGACACCCAGACCGACGAGATAGTGATGGATAATGATCCAGCCTTCCCGGAGCCGAGGCTCAACGGCGTCCGCAGGCTGGGAAGCTATTCCGAGGAAGGAAGGTGGAAAGACGCCGGGACAGGCTTCGCCGACCTCAAGGCCGTATACTCCGGGAATGATAATCCTTTCACCATGGGGACGGCCAGAATGGCCGAAGTCTCTTCGAGAGACACCTGCCGCGTCAACTGGATTCCGGATTTTCCAAAGCGCGGGACCTATGCGGTATACATCTCCTACAAGAGCCTTCCGAACAGTTCTGACGCCGCCCACTACGTCGTGAAGCATCTGGGAGGGACGAGCGAATTCTTTGTCAATCAGAAAATGGGCGGAGGAACCTGGATTTATCTCGGGACCTTCGACTTCGACGACGGCTGCTACGTCAGTCTCGACAACATTGAGCGCAAAGGGCACCGTGAAGGACGAAAGGCCGTAGTGACGGCCGACGCCGTAAGGCTGGGCGGAGGCATGGGCAAGATAGCCCGCGGCGACAAGGATCAGGACAGCGCCGAATACACCACCTCCGGTCTTCCGGCCTACCTCGAAGGCGCCATCTACAACATGCAATGGAGCGGAGTGGACTCCACGATACTCAACCGCTGGGATGACGACTACACCCGCGACTACGCCTGCCGCGGAGCCTGGACGGCGATGATGGCTGGAGGCTCCAGGGTCAATCCAAAGGAAAAGGGCAAGGGCATCCCCGTCGACCTTTCCTTCGCCTTCCACACCGATGCCGGTACCACCCCGAACGACTCCATCATAGGCACCCTGGCCATCTACACCAGCAAGTGCGACGGAAGCTATCTGCTTCCGAACGGGGAAGACAGACGCCAGGACAGGGAATATGCTGACTTCGTACAATCTCAGGTTGTCAGCGACATAAGGGCGAAATTCAATCCAGATTGGACGAGGCGCCAGCTCTGGGACCGCTCCTACAGCGAATCCCGCACCACCGGCGTCCCTGCCATGCTTCTTGAGCTTCTCTCCCACCAGAATTTCGGGGACATGAAATATGGGCTCGACCCGGATTTCCGTTTCACTGTGTCCCGCGCGGTCTATAAGGGCATACTCAAATTCCTGAGCAACCGCTACGGAAAGTCCTATGCCGTCCAGCCGCTTCCGGTGCATTCTTTCGCCGTCGAAATCAAGGACGGGAAGACGGCAGTACTCAGCTGGAAAGACACGGAAGACGAAATCGAACCTACGGCTGTCCCTACCGGATACCTTGTCTACACAAGGGTAGGAGACGGAGCCTTCGATGAGGGAAGGATACTGACTAAGACCAGCCGGGTCAACGGGAGGGTCTATGCCGACATCCCTGTTGAAAAAGGCAAGCTCTATTCCTTCAGGATAGCGGCCTACAACGAGGGCGGACTCAGCTTCCCTTCCGAGACCCTCTGCCTCGGCATCCAGGAAAAGAGCGGAGCCGATAAAGTTCTGGTAGTCAATGACTTTTACCGCGTCGCGCCACCATCATGGTTCGACACTCCTACCTACGCAGGCTTCGATATGAGACTTGATTCCGGAGTTCCTTACATGTACGGAATTGATTACATAGGCGAGCAATACGAGTACAGAAGGGGTCTTCCATGGCTTGATGACGACAATCCTGGCTTCGGAGCTTCCTTCAGCAACATGGCCGGGAAAAAGATTCCGGGAAATACCTTTGACTTCGCCTATGTCCATGCAAAACAGATCTTCGGCCTCGGGGCGGAAGTCTGGTCTGCAAGCGAGGATGCTTTCTCCACCGAAGACCACGTCAGAGAAGGAGCCTGGGCGGCCGACATCGTCTGCGGCAAGCAAGTCACGACACCTTCCAGCGACAGTATCCCGACCAGGTACCAGGTCTTCCCTGACCGCTTCCAGAAGGCTCTCAGGGCCTTCGCCAAAGACGGGGGCAATATCCTCGTCTCCGGGTCGAACATCGGGACAGACATCTGGGACGAGGTCTACCCGGTCACCAAAGACAGCGCTTACACTGCCCGGTCAAAGGCCTTCGTTTCCGAAGTTCTGGGCTACAAGTGGCTGACCAACTACGCCAGCCGCGAGGGAAGGGTCTGGGTGATGAAGTCCCCGCATATCGAGACTCTAGGAATCAAGGAGCCATTCTCCTACAACAATATCCTCGGCGGCAAGACCTATTGTGTCGAGACTCCTGACGGCCTGCTTCCCGCAGGGCCGGGCGGGGCGACCTTCCTGCGCTACACCGACACCAACATTTCCGCCGGCGTATGCTGGAGCGGAGACGGCTACAAAGCGGTCAGCCTCGGCTTCCCTATAGAGACAGTCATGGATGAGGACGCCGCAAGGGGTCTATTCGAAACCGCCTTCGGTTTTTTCAAGGCCAAATAGCCGATACAATAACATTATTTAAAGAGTCAATTTTCCAACATCAGATAGAATATGAAAATAGCAAGCAACAAAGTCGTCGCTCTGACATACGAGCTCACGGTAGACGGGAAAGTCGTCGACAAGGCGACAGAAGAAAGGCCATTGGACTACATCCACGGAACTCATATGCTGATCCCTCGTTTCGAAGAGGAGGTCCAGGGCAAGGAGCCGGGAGAGGGCTTCGAATTCACCCTCCAGCCTGAAGAGGGCTACGGGGAGTGGGATCCGCAGCGCAGCTTTGACATTCCGAAGGATGCCTTCATGATTGACGGAGTCATCCGTGAGGACCTGCTCAAGATAGGCGCCGTGATTCCTATGCTCAACAGCTCCGACCAGGTGGTCAGGGGGACAGTCACAGCCATAAAGGAAAATGCCGTCACCATGGACTTTAATCATCCAATGGCAGGCAAGGTCCTGAATTTCAAAGGGAAGGTCGTTTCCGTGAGGGATGCTGCTCCAGATGAACTCGAATACGGCCTCCATGGGGAATACAAGCCTCAGGAAGGAAAATGCCATTGCCACGGAGAAGGCAAAGGTGAGCACGAGTGCTGCCACGGAGAAGGCAAAGGTGACCACGAACGCTGCCACGGCGAGGGCAAAGGTGACCACGAATGCTGCCACGGCGAGGGCAAAGGTGAGCACGAATGCTGCCACGGCGAGGGCCATTGCAAGCATCAAGAAGGCCGTCCGGGTGCCGAAGAAGTTCCGGAGGACCATCGCGACAAGGAGAATGAGTAGATGAAGACAGCCGTCGTCATACTGAACTGGAACACCAAGGACTTTCTGCGCCGCTTCCTTCCAGAGGTGCTGGCTTCCGCGGAGGGCCGGGACGCAGAAGTAATCGTCGCCGACAGCGCCTCGACGGACGGCTCCATGGAGCTGATGGAGAGAGACTTTCCAAGGGTCCGCACCATCCGCTTAGACCGCAATTACGGTTTCACCGGAGGCTACAACCGCGCCCTGGGCAGGCTCAAGGACGATGGCTTCTCTTACTACGTACTCCTTAACACCGACATCGAGGTAAGTCCGGACTGGCTGGAGCCGCTGACTGGCTGGATGGAAGACCATCCGGATTGCGGAGCTTGTGCACCGAAACTCCACTCCTTGTACCAGAGGGAGATGTTCGAGTACGCCGGGGCCGCCGGAGGCTACCTCGACTCCTACGGTTTCCCTTTCTGCAGGGGCCGCGTACTTAAAATGGTCGAAAAAGACGAGGGTCAGTACGACTCCCCGAAAGAAGTGCTGTGGTGTACCGGCGCCTGCCTTATGGTCAGGGCCGGTCTCTGGCACGAATACGGAGGGCTGGATGACCGTTTCTTCGCCCACATGGAAGAAATCGACCTTTGCTGGAGGCTCCAGCTCGGAGGCTGGAAGGTATGCACGGTTCCGCAGTCCGTGGTCTATCACCTCGGTGGCGGCACTTTGCCCCAGAGCTCCCCGCGGAAACTCCGTCTCAATTACCGGAACAATCTGCTTCTTCTGGAGAACAACCTCGCCAAGACCTATGCGCTGAGGCTCTTCTGTGGTTTCGACAAGGATTCCGCCTACGCCCTCAAGGCCGCAAAAAAGGCTTGCAGGATAGCGCGAGCCACCATTTTCAAAAGGATGGTGATAGACGGGGCCGCGGCGGCGGCCTATCTTCTGACTGGTAAACCGCGCTATTTCGCGGCGGTCATCAAAGGCCACAGGGAATACCGCCGGCTGCGCCGCAAGGAGTCACCTGAAGAAGTCGCCGCCTATCTCCACGCCAATGCCGGGGCGGAGGTCAGCGGTCTCTGCGGATTCTGGATTGTTCCCCGCGCCGTCTTCGGAGGAAGACGGGTATTCGGACTTGTCCATAAATTAGGCTGAACATGAAGATAGTCATCGAAGGGGCCGGAGAAGTCGGCTCTCATCTCGCCAAGATGCTCAGCGGAGCGTCTAACGACATCACGATAATAGATTCGGACGAGACCAAGATCAACCGCATCAGCGGCCAGGCCGATGTCGTAGGTCTGGTCGGGGAACCATCGTCGGTCAAGGTGCTGATGGAGGCTGGGGTCGACAAGGCCGACATGTTTATCGCAGTCAATCCTGACGCCGCCCAGGCGATCAATATCGTAAGCGCCATCCTTGCCAAGAAGCTCGGCTGCCCGAAGGTCAGCGCCAGAATCGACAACGAGGAATACCTCTCTTACGAAAACCGCTATCTCTTCACCGAGATGGGCATCGACCTGATGTTCTACCCGGAGAGGCTGGCGGCCAACGAGATCGTGGATCTTCTCAGGCGCTCGGCCTCGACCGAGACCATGGACTTCGCCCGTGGCCGTCTCCAGCTCGTCGTTTTCAAGCTTGAGGACGACTCCCCTCTCCTGGACATGAAACTCGCCGAATTCACGGCAGCAGTCCAGACTGATGACATGCCTTTCAGGGTAGTAGCCGTCTCCAGGGACAACGAGACAATCATACCTCGCTTCGACACGAAATTCCGTTACCATGACCTTGTCTTCATAATCACGAAGCGGGAAGGCGTGCCTCAACTGATGAAAGTCCTCCATAAGAATGACATCGAAATCGAAAAGGTCATGATCATGGGAGGCGGTTCCATAGGCGGCATGGTTGCCAAGAGCATAAGCAGACAAGTGGACACCGTCAAGGTCATCGATAACGACAGGAAACGCTGTCTCGAACTGAGCGAAGGTACCGATGACAACGTGATAGTAGTCAACGGGGACGGCAGGAATTCTGATTTTCTCGTCGAGGAGAGCATCAAGGACTATGACGCCTTCGTGGCGGTCACCGGTAATGATGAGGCCAACATTCTGGCCTGCGTAGTGGCCCGCAAATTCGGCATCGAAAGGACGATCGCCGAGGTCGAGAATCTGGAATACATAAGGCTGGCCGAAGACATGGGGGTAGATGCTGTCATCAACAAGAAGCTGATAACCGCAGGAAGGATTTTCCGGATGACTCTCTCGAACAAGGTGCGTTTCGTCAAATATATGAGCGGGACCGAAGCCGAGGTCCTTGAATATTCCGTGGCCCCCGACAGCGCCATCACGAAGGGTCCTCTCAAGGATCTGGATTTCCCTAAGGATGCCGTTATAGGCGGCGTGATCCGCGGCAACGATTCCTTCATCGCCATCGGTTCCACGGTGATTCAGGCCTACGACAGAGTGGCGGTTTTCGCCCTTCCTGATGCCGTGAAGATGGTGGACAAATTCTTCAAGTAGCCCCGGCAGGCTCGTGCGGGGAAGGCGGACGGGGCTAGCCGGCGATTTCCGAAAGTTCCAGCCAGCGCAATTCCTTCTCGTCAAGCAGACGCTTCACTTCGGCATATCTCAAAGAGGCCTCCTCAAGCTTGTCATAAGCGAGGCCGCCTGAATTCATCGCCTCCTCAAGAGCCGTCTTCTCCTCTCCGAGAGCCTTCATGTCGGCCTCAAGCTGGTCCATCTCTCTCTTCTCCTTGAAACTCAGACGGCGTTTCCGCTCCGCCTCTGGCCTGGCCTTCACTGCGTCCGGCTGCTTCTCCGCCTTCTCCGCCTTCTCCCGCGAGCGCTTCTCGGCCCTCCAGTCGATCATGTACTGCCTATACTCGCTGTAAGTTCCGAGGAAGTCCTTGACAGATCCATCCCCCGGAAGAATCAGCAGATGGGAAGTGAGCCTGTCGAGGAAATGACGGTCATGCGAAACTATGATGAGAGTCCCCTTGAAGTCCATGAGATATTCCTCGAGGATGTCAAGAGTCACTATGTCGAGGTCATTGGTCGGCTCGTCCATCAGCAGCACATTCGGCTGTTCCTTCAGAATAGTCAGGAGATAGAGCCTCCGCCTTTCTCCTCCGGAAAGTTTCGAGACCGGGTTGTTGAGCATGTCGTGGGGAAAAAGGAACTGAGAGAGCAGGCGGGTGTCGTTGACCGTCTGAAGCACCGTCTGGTCCTCCTTGAAACTGATTCCCTTCTGACGGTAATAGCCTATCTTGAGAGACTCTCCCCGTTCGAGGCTCCCCGTCAAAGTGCCCGTGAGGATGGAATCTTCGCCCGAAGTCCCGATACAGACTGCGCCATGAGTCAGAATATTCAAGAAAGTGGACTTTCCAGCCCCGTTCGGGCCGACGATTCCTACCCTCTCATATCTCTGAAAATTATAGGAGAAGCCGTCAAGAAGCTTCCTGCCACCGACTTCATAGCCAAGGCCCTTGCAATCGAAGATCTTGCTGCCGAGCCTCGAAGCGCCTCCCATCTCGGCCATGGAAATCTTATCCGTCCTGTAAACGTTTTCCGCCCTATCCTTCAACTCATAGAAGGCATCTTTCCGATACTTCGCCTTGCCGGTGCGGGCGCAAGGGGTGGCTCTCATCCATTCCAGCTCCCTCCTCAGAGTGTTCCTCAACCTCTGCGTCTCAGCGTTCATATTCTCTATCCTTTCCGTACGTTTCTCCAGATAAGCCTGATAATCGCCACGATAAGTATAGAGTGCGCCATGGTCAAGTTCTAGAATCGTATTGCAGACATGATCCAGAAAATACCGGTCATGAGTCACCATGAGCAAGGTACAACGTGAACGTGAAAGGAAGCCTTCAAGGTACTCGATCGCATCTATGTCGAGATGGTTGGTAGGCTCGTCCATGATATAGAAATCCGCTTCCGTTGCAAGGATTCTGGCAAGGGCTACCCTCTTGGCTTCTCCTCCCGAGAGCTGGGACATCTTCTTTTCCAGGTCGAGAAGGCCGAAATTCGTGAGAAGCTGGCGAAGCCGGAGCTGGAAGGAAGCAAGGGCGTCATGGTCGGAGATGAAAGCGGACAAGTCTGCCATAGCCTGTTCCATTATCGTCTTTTCCGGGTCGAAATCAGATTCCTGAGGCAGAAAGGCGATGCGGATGTCTTTAAGGAAGGTGATTTTTCCGCCCGAGTCCGACTTGTCCTTACCAGCCAAGATTCTCAAAAGCGAGGTCTTGCCGGCCCCGTTTGGCGCAATGAGGGCCATTTTGTCCCCTTCGTTGATATTAAAACCGATGTTGTCGAAGAGCACCTTCGGTCCGTAAGACTTCGAAATTCCTTCAATCTGAAGATAACTTGCCATATCAAATCCAAGCCATGTCAAAAATACCCTAAAACATCACTTTCCCGGCAGTTCACACTCCTATGCCGTCCACTCTTCCCGGCCGTTAATCATCCTCGAGAGTCGCACAGCGCGAATTCAGGTTCCCAAACGCTTCTAATCAAACTTCAAATTTATAAATATATTTAACGCAAATCAATTCCTTGCCTCCACTCACTCCCTCTCAGCTATCTCCCACGCAAAAATTTGCCTGATTCTCTGCTCGTCTCCAGCAGAGGCCTTAATCATCCGATGTCGCCTCAAGCATTTAGCCCGAAAACAGGTTCTAACGTTGCACTTATCTCACGATTTTTCCAACTTTTAAAATAGCAGATAAATTTCTCAAACGCAGTTCGCCGATACTTGCGCAAGACTCCCAGCGAAGAGGAGCGAAGTTCGCCGGACATAGTGATTTGTTCCCCGGCCATAGTGAACGAAGGTGAACGGGAGTTGATCTCTGAACGGCCGACACTGTGTGTGTGTGGGATCTCCCTTTCCTAACAGACCCGGCATATTCATCCCCAATTTTCCTTATCTTTGTAGATTGTTAATTTTACGTAATCAAAATGGGAAGATTTTTGGAACCGCCAGCTTTCAAGCCGGAGATACAGGGAAATATCGATGGAAGATACAAGAAGTTGCGTCTTCAGGTATTCCTCGGAATATTCATCGGATATGCGGGCTTCTATATAGTCAGGAAAAATTTCTCCATGGCCATACCTGGACTGGAGAATCTGGGCTTCCATACAGAGGAGCTGGCCATAGTGCTATCCATGAACGCTATCGCATATGGTTTCTCCAAGTTCCTTATGGCCAGCATTTCCGACAGGAGCGACTCAAGAAAATTCCTGCCGCTGGGCCTCATCATGGCGGCCATCTCCATGGCCTTCATGATAGTTCCGGTGCAATGGATAGGCATAGCCCATGAAAAGCTGGCCATCGCCTTCATGGCGGGGCTCAACTTTCTGGTAGGCTGGTTCAACGGAATGGGCTGGCCTCCATGCGGAAGGGTCATGACCCACTGGTTCTCGATCAAGGAGCGGGGAACCTGGATGTCGGTATGGAATTGCGCCCATAACGTCGGCGGCTCGCTTGTCGGCCCCATGGCAACTTATGGCGCGATGTGGTTCGGTTCATGGTTTTACGGAAGCCATGCCGAGCTCTACTTCCTCGCAGGATCCTTTCTCTTCCCTGCCGCTACCGCCGTCCTCATAGCCCTTGTGGCCTACTGTCTGATCCGTGACACGCCTCAGTCCTGCGGTCTCCCATCGATAGAAAAATGGTCAGGCCATGCCGCCAAGACCTATTCTGAAGACAACGAAAAGGTTATCTCCGTCAAGGAGATTTTCAAGACCGTGCTCAGCAACAAACTTCTCTGGTACATAGCCTTTGCAAATGCCTTCGTCTACATGGTCCGTTACGGCTGTCTCGACTGGGCACCTAAGATATTGACGGACAAGGGTATAGACCTTCAGAGCACAGGCTGGGCTTACTTCGCCTACGAAATTGCCGCCATCCCGGGGACTCTCTTCTGCGGCTGGTTGAGCGACAAAGCCTTCCACGGGAAGAGGGCCCTTCCGATGATGCTCTTCATGGCCTTGGTCGGCATCGCCATTTTCATATACTGGCGCAATCTCGACAATCTCCAGATAGTGATCGGCTGCCTTATCGCCATCGGCTTCTTCATCTATGGCCCGGTCATGCTGATTGGAGTCCAGGCCCTCGACCTGGCGCCGAAAAACGCGGCCGGAACGGCTGCCGGGCTCACAGGTTTCATGGGCTATGTGCTCGGTACCGCCATCCTTGCCAACATCATAATCGGCTTCGTCATGAACAGGGCAGGCCTTGACTGGGTTTTCATTCTTTTCCTGGCCGCCTGCGCCATAGCCATAATTCTCATGGGGCTGACCTATAGGGCAGAAAAATATCTCTCTAAGGAGAAATAAGGCTGACAAAATGACACAAAGGGAAGATAGCATGTAATTTGAATCATGGGACTATTCAAAAAAGAAACGAAAATGTCAGATAATAATATGAATAAGGCTCCTCGTCATGAGGAGGAAAAGAAAGAACAGATAAAGGCTCAGCAAGCCGGTGAACTCGCCAAGGACGCCTCCAAGGAGGGCGAGGCCGCGAAGGAGAAGAAGTCCGAAGACAAGAGGATAGAAGAGTTGGAAATGGAACTTGGCAAAGCCAGAGAAGAAGTCGAGAAGGTGAAGAAGGATATCGCCAAGGAGAAGGATGACTATCTCAGGCTTCTGGCAGAGTTCCAGACCTTCCGCCACAGGAATGAAGAAGACAGGAAAGACCTGATTGCAAGTGCGGCCGGAGACACGATCAAGGGCCTGCTGCCAGTTCTTGATGACTGCGAGAGGGCTCTTCAGCTTCTTGAAAAGTCTGGAGACAAGGCGGCCAAGGAAGGCACCAAGTTGATATACGACAAGCTCATGGCATATCTCAAGACCAAGGGGCTTGAGAAGATGGAGGTCATAGGCAAAAAATTCGACACCGATTTCCATGAAGCCGTAGCCAAGGTCCCAGCAGAGAATGAAGATGGCAAAGGCAAGGTCTTCGATGTCATCCAGACCGGTTACATTTTCAACGGCAAGGTTCTGCGCTTTGCCAAAGTGGTGGTAAGCCAATAAAAAGTGGTGACAAGCCAATAACATATAGGATAGGCTGAATAATCATGGCTGAGAGTAAAAATTACTACGACATATTGGGCGTCAGCAAAGACGCAAGCGACGACGAGATCAAGTCGGCGTATAGGAAAGCCGCGCTCAAGTGGCATCCTGACAGATGGGTCAACGGGACCGACGCCGAAAAGAAGACCGCGGAAGAAAAATTCAAGGAGGCCTCGGCGGCTTACTCCGTCCTGAGCGACCACGACAAACGCGCAAAGTACGATCAGTTCGGAGAGGCAGGGCTCGGTGACCAGGGTGCTCCTGACTTCAGCGGCGGCTTCGGAGATCTGAACGACATCTTGAACAATCTCTTCGGAGGCAGTTTCGGAGGCTTCGGCGGCTTCTCAGGTTTCGGAGGCTTCGGCGGAGGTTCTTCACGTGGCCAGCAGGGCCAGAGAGTCTTCCGCGGAAGGGATATTCGTGTACGTGTCAAGCTGACTCTCGAAGAAATCTCGACCGGAGTCGACAAGGAGGTCACCATAGAGCGCAACGAACCTTGCCCTGACTGTGGCGGAAAGGGTGCGCTCAACTCTTCCGACATAAAGACCTGCCCTGTCTGCAACGGCAGCGGCCAGGAACAGCATGTGTCCAGCAGTTTCTTCGGTCAGACAGTCACATACACAACCTGCTCACGTTGCCATGGAACAGGAACCATAGTTACGAATCCATGCCGCACTTGCGGCGGAGAGGGTGTGGTCCGCAAACGCCAGACCGTCAAAGTCCATATTCCTGCGGGGGTAGAAGATGGTATGCAGCTAAAGATAACCGGAGGCGGCCATGCAGCCAAGAACAATGGCATCAGGGGCGACCTTCTCGTAGTCATCGAAGAGGAACCTCACGCATACCTCAAGAGAGACGGGAACAACCTTTTCTACACGAAAATTATTTCCGTGACGGACGCCATCCTTGGAACCGAAGTCCAAATCCCATGTCTCGACGGTCCTTACAAGGTCAAGGTTGATCCTGGCACCCAGTCAAACTCTGTGGTTCGTCTGCGCGGACGCGGACTGCCTTCCTTGAACGGTTACGGACGCGGAGACCTTTACGTCAAGTACATTGTCTGGATTCCTAAGAAGCTGAAGAGTTCCGAAAAAGACGCATTGGATGCGATGCGTTATAGCGATTCTTTCACCCCGTCTCCGAGCAGGGACGAAAAGAATCTCTTTGACAAGATGTCCCAGAATTTCTAAGGGCCTGGCCTCCTTTTAGCATGGAGGCTTCTTCATGACGAAGAGATCTCTTCATGCAAGACTGGCCTCCTTTGAGCAGGGCGGCCCCATTATGACTACGAGACCTCTTCCAGCAGAGGGCCTCCTTTGAGTGTCCAGCTATTCTTTGAAGCTGGGAATTTATGGGAAGAGTAGAAGAAATTCCTGAAAAAAGTTTGGCAATTGAAAAATAATTGATACTTTTGCAGTCCAAAAACAAAGCAACCTCTGGCAGACCGTTTGAAATCGCTCCATGTTGCGCTAAAATTTTTGACATTATGGATTTGATGAAAATTGTAGAGGATTCCTTCAAGAATGAGAAGGTTGCCTCTTACCCTAAATTCAAGGCCGGCGACACAATCGTCGTTACCTACAAGATCAAGGAAGGTGATAAGTTCAGGCTCCAGAATTTCCGCGGAGTTGTGATACAGATCAGCGGCAGCAAGCCTTCAACCAAGACCTTCACCATCCGCAAGGTAAGCGGAGGAGTTGGTGTCGAGAGAATTTTCCCTTTCAACTCTCCATTCATCGATTCCATCACAGTTGCCAAGTACGGAAAGGTACGCAGGGCAAGGATCTTCTACCTGAGGGACATCTCCGGTAAGAAGGCCAGGATCAAGGAGAAGAAGATGGTTACTCTTCTCAACGAAGAAGGCGCTAATGCAGCGGCTCCTGCAGCTGAGACAAAGTAATAATAGTAAAATAAGGCCCCTTAGCTCAACTGAATAGAGCAGCTGACTACGGATCAGCAGGTTATAGGTTTGAATCCTATAGGGGTCACTTGAAAGGCCGGACGGCGATTTTGCCGCCCGGTTTTTTTGTGCCATCTCATTGCGGTAATTCGCCATTTTATGACCACGGGAGGCCGATTTTCGGCTACGGGAGGAGCTTCCTGCTTGATACATTTGAGTCGCGATGAAACATTAATTTTATCAAAATCTTGCCCCCTTCTTGCCCCCTTATAATCGCCAAAACGAGTTGTGAGGAAAATCAAAACGAAATGTGCAGAGGGTTGGCCAAAACGAAATGTGTTGGATTTTCCGCACTGCATTCATCCTTTTCGAAGGGCGTTCGAATGGTCTTAGAAGGTCTTGATTTCTGGAAAATAGAATGTATATTTGGCGAAACTATAAAACCAAACAGACAACGAAAAGGTTTATTCCGCTTACGTTGAGTGGCTGTCCTGAGTCGTTCTTCCTCAGTTCCACGTACGAGCTATGCGAGTGATAGACCATGAGCCCGTCACGGCCTATAACTATTTTCTGCTCAGTCCCGTTGTAATAGACGGCTATGCTGCCAGAGTTATATTGTATGATACTCTGTTTGTCCATATAACAAAAACTTAATACGCATATTTAGTCATTTTAAGTTTCGCAAGTAAATAATAAATAGGAAAATGTTGGAAAATAGCGGGAAAGTTTGGATATATCCGGATTATTCATTAATTTTACGCACAATCTGGGACGGAAAATGAAATCAAAATGAAGTTTAACATCATCAAAATAGAAGAATTCTCTGGACAAAAGGCTCAGATTTATTCTATTATGTACGAAGGTGATGATATGACTTTGATGGATCATTTCTTCGAAGATAATGAGAAAGATCATCAAGAGGATTTGAAAAAGATGGCGTTAAAACTTCAGGTTATGGGGAATGATACCGGTTGTAGAGTACAGTGGTTCAAGTTATATGAAGGTGCACCTGGTGATGGAGTGGTAGCCTTTAGCTATAATCGGATGAGATTGTATTGTTTGCGATATGATAACACATGTATTTTCATTGGTTCAGGAGGATATAAACCGCCAGACATCAGAGCATATCAAGAAGATCCTTTCTTAAATTCAAAGGCCGAAGAAATGAAAAAGATTGCAGCATGTATAAATAAAGCGATTATCGAAAAGGATCTCAAAGTTAATGATGATGGCACCCTCGATATATCAGATTTTATTGAATTAGAAATATGACAACAAAAAGAAAACCCTCAGCAAGCCTGACCAGAATCATGAACAACATCGACGAAGACGAACTTCGCCGGACAAGGGACCGTATGCTTGTTGCCATCAAAATCGCCGACACCTTGAAGGCAAAAGGTATTTCGCAGAAGAAATTTGCCGAAATGTCGGGTAGGAGCGAATCTGAAATCTCAGAATGGTTATCAGGTGATAGGAATTTCACTATTGATACTCTTTCTGATATTAAGAAGTATCTCGGCCTTGATTTGCTCAACATTTCTACCATACGTACAACCCCTGTTTCTAAAGAGGCATCAAGAATGAAGATTGCTAAAAAGAAGACCCCTGCAATCTATGATAAGAGTGATGTCTTGATTTCAGGTGTATCTAACAGTTGGATTTCTGCATCGCGATTCGAACTCTCAGTTGCACTTTAAATAGCAAGGACATGGAAATTAAATATAGACTGGAATCAATCGCCGAGACCGAGTTCAAAATGGATTATGACTTCGATTATTCGGGTCTTATTCCAGAGAACCTTAAGGTCCAAGTAGGACACGACATTAAACCAATAATGGATAAGGATCAAGTGATTGTCAAGGCTAAAGCATCTTTAGTGTATGGAGAGGATGAAGTTGAGTTGGCCACGAATACTGTCATTATGCGTTTTGGCCTTTCGCCCATAAAAGAAATCATCAGTGTTAAAGATGATGGGCAATTCTCCACCCAGAATACCCTCGTTCTTGATACTTTTCTTGTTGCAGCCATAGGTGCACTTCGGGGAGTAATGATGAAGAATCTTAAAGGGACACCACTGGAAGCCTTTTATCTTCCCTTGATTCCAATGGAGCATTTTAGAGCAAGAAGCAAGTAATCGCTATTTACAATCGCCAAAACGAAATGTGTTGGATTTTCCGCACTGCATTCATCCTTTTCGAAGGGCGTTCGAATGGTCTTAGAACGTCTTGATTTCTGGAAAATAGAATGTATACCAAACAGACAACGAAAAGGTTTATTCTTTTGGCCGCCTTTGCGGCGTTGTTCATAGGTCTTTCAGGGTGCGGAAAGGATGACGGCATCCGCCACGGCACCGTGGACATAAACGTGAGGGCGACAGCCACGAAGGCAGGCGATGTTCTCAGCCCGAAGGAGATCGTGAAGCAGTGCTGGTCGATGGAATTACTGTTTGAAAATGGAGAATGGAGCAGGAGAGGATGGGCTGACCGCCAAAGAGATACTGTGAACTGCAAACTTCTGATGTATGCTTCCGACATAATCGATGAGGATTATGGCACACTCAAGGATGACGCAAGAGATTTTCTTGTAGTCAAATATGCTTGGCTGATCAACGAGAAAGAAGAAGTTATAGCATACATACCTTCAGCCAATCTTGAAGAGGCGAGGCGTAAAATACATGCCGCCTATGACAAGGGGGATTTAGGCGAGGTTTACAGACTCTTCCAGGATGCTTACACGGCCATCCCTATTTCTCAGGAAGACTACGACATTCTGAAAGAAGAAGGCCGGATCTAACGGTTGAAAGAGTATAGCTAAAAGGGGAAGTCCACGACGGGCCTCCCCTTTTTACTAATACCAACCTTGCATTGAAATCACCATGAAGTAGATGTCCGCGTCCTTCTGCTTGTCGCTCCATCGGCAGGCGACTGAGAATGATGATGACGTCCTTCCGTAAACAGCGCGAGTCCTCCCCTTTTCTTCCTATCGTCTTATCGGACCTTAGTGACTGCGAAAAGCTTTTCGCCAATTCATATTTGCGGGTTGGGGCTATTTGGCTATATTTGAATAGAAATTGAAGAGGCGGGAGAGGCATGATGAAATGACATGGCAGACGTGCGCTGTATCTGAGGGGCGGGGTTCCAATATAAAACAGAATCAATATGGCTATTACAAGAAGGGATTTTTTGAAAGGAGGGCTGGCTGGAGCCGCCGGAGCCTTGGTTATCGGGAACATGCCGGCATGGATGCAGGCAGAAGCCGCGGAGCGCAAGGGAGGCGCCACCCTCTTCCCGGGAGAAGGATCACTATACCACGTAATCGACACGGTTTACGACGTGGTCGTCTGCGGCGGCGGACCTGCCGGAGTGATGGCTGCCATTGCAGCGTCAAGGGAAGGAGCCCGGACCGCCCTCGTAGAACAATACGGAATGCTCGGAGGAATGGCGACTATCGGCTATGTCGCTCCTATCAGCGAGTTTAACTTCAAGGGGGAACGCATCTTCGGGGGTATCCCATGGGAATTCATAATGAGACTCAAGGACATGGGAGGGGCCATAGTCGAAGAACCTAAAGGCAACATAAGTTTCGAGATAGAACTCTACAAACTCTGTATGCAGAGGATGGTGCTCGAAGCCGGTATAGACCTTTACATGCATTCCTTCCTCACCGGCTGCCGCCATGAAGGAAAGCAGCTGAGCTCCGTGATAATCAACAATAAGAATGGGGCGGAGGAGCTCCGAGGAAAAGTCTTCATCGACTGCACCGGCGACGCCGACCTTTGCAACATGATGGATGTCCCCATGCAGCCAGGAGACGGGGAGCTCCAGCCATCGAGTTTCTGCTTTGTCATGTCAGGAGTTGACACGACTACGGAAATGATGCGCTCATGCATCCATCATGACGGAAGCATACCTGGCTCGCAATGCGCTCCTGTGCGAAAGATTCTTCTGAAACTTAAAGAAGAGGGTGCTGACGTCCCGGACTTCGGAGGTCCATGGTTCAATGACGTGCGCCATGAAGGCAGCGTGGCCGTAAACATCACAAGGGGTGCGGCTGATTCTACCGATAACAGAGACTTCACAAAGGTGGAGTGCGAGCTGAGAGAGGACATTTTCAAATTCGCCAAGTTACTGAAAGACAACGTCCCTGAATTCAAGAACAGCTATGTCTCCAGCACGGCTCCTCAGGCAGGGATAAGAGAATCGAGGAGAATACTCGGTGCTTACACGATCAGGGTTGAAGAATATCTCGAGGGCATCCATTATCCAGACAGCATTTCCAGAGGCGCTCATTCGATTGACATCCATGCGGCAAAGGGTCAGGGGCAGGTTCTGAAGTCTCTGAAGACTTCGCCATATGTCCCTTACAGAGCCTTGATCACCAATGATTTCCCTAATCTTATGGTTGCAGGGAGGAGTCTGAGTTGCGACAGGGCTGTGCTCGCCTCTCTTCGCGTGCAGGCAAGTTGCATGGGAATGGGACAGGCGGCGGGAGCCGCGGGGGCGATGGCGGCCGCGGGAAAGGGCGATGTGCGGAAGATCGACACGGAGGCTCTGGTTGCGAAGCTACGGGATTGGGGCGCGATAATCTAAGAGTCGGAATCGTCCTGACGGGACGAGGATTGTGGTTGATACGCCTTCGGATGTTTCGCTGGCTTCGCTGGTTTCGGATGCTTCGCTGGTTTCGGATGCTTTGCCGGCTCCGGGAACTTCTTTAAAATTTTAAATAATTCTAAACAAATTAGAGAATCGTTTGAAAATATAGCGAAAGAATGTACATTTGCAGGGCCGGAAAGTTATTCGCTCA
The DNA here is from genome assembly GCA_002472565.1 of Bacteroidales bacterium UBA7258. Taxonomy (GTDB): domain Bacteria; phylum Bacteroidota; class Bacteroidia; order Bacteroidales; family UBA932; genus Cryptobacteroides. The sequence goes on from DKSK01000027.1 coordinate 197,698, forward strand.
ACCAGAATTACCATGAACAGATTGATTATCAGAAATGGCAGGCTCATCCTTCCGAACGGAATCAAGAATGGGCTGGCTTTGATCTGCGCCGATGGAAAAATCATAGACATAAAGGAGGAGCGCAGCTACGACATTCAGGACGATGACGAAGTTATCGACGCCTACGGAAGATACGTCAGTCCAGGCTTCATAGACATCCATGTCCATGGCGGAGGAGGTCACGATTTCCTTGACGGCTCGGTAGAAGCCTTCCTCACAATCGCCAATATGCACGCTCGCCATGGCACTACAGGCATTGTCCCGACCTTGGCCACCTGTTCGCATAACGATCTCTTCGAGTCTTTCGAAGTCTACCGCAAGGCCAAAAGCATGAACAAGGAAGGGGCTGACCTCATCGGACTCCACCTCGAGGGACCTTTCCTCTCCAGGGCAAAGTCAGGAGCCCAGGACCCGTCTTTCATCATGGACCCGAGTCCTGAAAAATATATGCCGATGCTCGAAGCTTCCGACGACATCGTAAGATTCACCATAGCTCCGGAACTTCCGGGAGCCATAGCTTTCGGCGACGAACTTGCCAAGAGGGGCATCGTCGCATCCGTAGGCCACACAGCCGCCGTTGACAAAGACGTCTTCGACGCAGCCATGCACGGCTACTCTCTTATGACGCATTTCTACAACGCCATGTCTTCCGTCACCAAGCGCGGGATCTACAGGATAGCCGGAGCGGTCGAGGCCGCCTATCTTATCAACGACATGAACGTGGAGGTAATAGCGGACGGCATTCACCAGCCGGAAACTATCCTCAAGACCATCTACCGCTTCAAGGGCCCTGACAGAACGGCACTCTGCACAGATGCACTCTCAGGGGCCGGAATGCCTGACGGGGTCTACAATCTCGGAAGCATGAAAGACGGCACCAAGATCGTCAAGGAAGACGGAGTCGGCAAGCTGATGGACCGCTCGGCGCTTGCTGGATCCATGGCGACGACAGACACTCTGGTCAGGAACATGATCCGTCTCGCCGGAGCAAGCCTCTTCGATGCAGTCGCCATGGCCAGTGCGACGCCTGCAAGGATCATGGGCATCTACGACAGGAAGGGCTCGATCTGCGTAGGTAAAGATGCGGACATAGTCATCTTCAACGATGACATCTACATCGACCACACGATCGTCGGAGGCAGAATCGTCTACGGAATCCGTCCTGACAGCTACATTAAATTCAAGGATGATTTTGCAATCTGAACAAGTTTGCCTATATTTGTAAGCATCATAGATGAGTCGCGGAAATAGCTCAGTTGGTAGAGCGTTGGCTTCCCAAGCCGAAGGTCGCGGGTCCGAACCCCGTTTTCCGCTCAAAGAGGCCCTGCAGGCTAGTTATCTGCAGGGCCTTTCCATATTTTAACAATCAACGGCACTGCTATTATGAGACTAGCCCTAAAGTTACTCGCCGTGGCCGCCATGGTGGCGGCGGCGTCCGCATGCTCAAAAGATTATGAGACCGTGAAGGGAGATCCCATGAACACAAGGATCTACACCCTCGACAACGGCCTCAAGGTCTACATGACCAAGAACACCGAAGTTCCGAGGATCCAGACCTATATCGTCGTCCGCTCCGGAGGCAAGAACGACCCTTCTGACAACACCGGACTGGCTCATTATCTCGAGCACATGATGTTCAAGGGAACTGATGAGTACGGGACAACGAATTACGAGGCAGAAAAGCCGAAACTAGATTCAATCCAGGCCCTGTACGACATCTACCGCACCAAGACTGACCCTGCCGAGCGCGAGGAGATCTATCATCAGATCGACTCGATCAGTTACGAGGCATCCAAAATCGCCATCCCTAACGAGTACGACAAGATGATGAGCATGATAGGAAGCAACGGCTCTAACGCCTTCACCTCCAACGACGAGACCTGCTACCAGGAGGACATACCGTCCAACCAGATAGATATCTGGGCGAGGGTGCAGGCCGGAAGGTTCAAGAATCTAGTGCTCAGAGGCTTCCACACAGAACTCGAAGCCGTATACGAGGAGAAGAACCGCGGGCTCAACGACGACAGCGAGAAGGCTCTCGACGCCTTGGATTCCATGCTCTTCCCTCACCACCCTTACGGGACACAGACCGTAATCGGCACTCAGGACCACCTCAAGAATCCTTCTATCACCGCGATCAAGAAGCAGTATTCGACCTACTATGTGCCTAACAACTGCGCCATCTGCCTCTCCGGGGACTTTGACTACGATGAGATGCTGGGCATAATCAAGAAATATTTCGGCGACTGGAAAGCCAATCCTGATCTTCCGAAGTTCACCTTCAAGCCGGAGAGTCCGAGGACCGAGCCGGCCTTCAAGGACGTCTACGGGACCGAGGCAGAATTCGCCATGATGGCCTGGAGCTACCCGGGGCTTTCATCCGAAGAGAGTGACGTGGCGGAAATCGCCGGTTCCATCCTCTACAACGGGATGGCGGGACTTGTCGACCTTGATGTAAATCAGGATCAGAAGACTCTCGGGATGTCGGCCTTCCCATACGGGAGAACCGACTATGGAATGCTTATATTGAACGCCATGCCTAAGCAGGGCCAGAGCCTCGACGAGCTCAAGGACATCATGCTCCAGGAAGTGGCGAAACTGCGCAATGGAGACTTCGATGAGAGCATGGTCAGCGCCGCCATCGAAAACTACAAGCTCAGCGAGATGAGAAGCCTCGAAAGCAATTCATCAAGGGCTATGAAGTTTGTGGACTCCTTCGTCAACGGAAATGACTGGTCCGAGGACGTGGGCAAGCTCTCCCGAATTGAGAAGATCACAAAGCAGGACGTAGTCGACTGGGCGGGCAAATACCTCGGTGAGAAGCAATACGCCCTCGTCTTCAAGCATCTGGGCATCGACACTTCCATAAAAAAGATTGACGCCCCGAAGATCACCCCTATCGAGACTAACCGTGACGCTCAGAGCGCCTTCCTGCTTAAGGTTAAAGCCGATGCAGATTCCGCCAAGCCTATAGAGCCTGTCTTCCCTGACTACGCAAAGGATCTTGAAGTCTTCACCAACCGCGGAATCGAAGTGGTAGCCGCTAAGAACGAAATCAACGACATCACCACCCTCACCTTTGTCTTCGACAAGGGAACCTTCAACGACCCTGCCCTCGATCTGGCCTTCGATTACGCCAGCTATCTCGGCACGAAGGACAAAGATGCCAAGGAAATCGCGAAGGAGATGTACGGAATCGCATGCGACTTCGGCGCGAACGTAGGCCTCAATCAAACCTCCATCACCGTGACCGGCCTGAGCGAGAACATCGGCAAGGCGCTCGACATCATCGAAGGTCTCTACGCCAACGCCCAGCCTGATGAGAACGTTCTTAATTCCCTTAAGGCAGACTTGTTCAAGTCCCGCCTCGACAACAAGCTCAGCCAGAGGGCATGCAGATCGGCGCTGACCCGCTATATGACCTACGGCCCGGACTTCATCAAGGCCACGACCCTCACCAACGAGCAGGTCGACACCATCAGTTCCGAAACACTCCTCGCCAAGGTACACAGCATCTTCTCCAATCAGCACAGGGTGCTCTACTGCGGGCCACAGTCAAAGGAAGAGATTGAGAACCTTCTCACCTACTACCACAAAATTCCACAGACTCTGACCCCGCTCGTCAAGACGTGGCCGGAGGTAGTGTCTACTGACAAGCCGAAGGTTTCCCTGGTCCAGTATGACGCACGCCAGTTCAACTACACCCAGCTTTCCAACATCAAGGAGCCTTTCGACGAGGCGCAGATTCCTTACATCACCCTCTTCGACGAGTATTTCAGCGGAAGCATGAACGCAGTCGTCTTCCAGGAGATGCGTGAGGCCAGGGCCCTCGCCTACAGCGCCGGCGCCAACCTCTCCTACCCTACACACAAGGGCGGCACATATATTTTCCAGGAGACCATAGGTTCCCAGAACGACAAGCTCCAGAAGGCCGTCGAGGGCTTCAAACTGATCACAGACGACATGCCGGTATCGCAGAAGAACTTCGACATCGCCGTCTCAGCCATCGAGTCCCGAATCCGCACGGAGAGAGTCCACGGGATGAGCCTCATCTGGGAATACCTCTCAGACAAGGAGGCCGGACTCTCCAAACCTGAAAGCCAGCTCGTCTTCGAGAAGCTCTCAAGCATGACTCTGAAAGACCTTGTAGCCGCCCAGCAGAGGTGGGTCAAGAGCCGCAGCTATGTCTACGGCATCCTCGGCGACTCTAAGGACCTTGACATGAATTATCTCAAGACCCTCGGTCCGGTAGAGATAGTTCCTCTGACCACAGTCTTCGGATACTAAGCGTCTTCGTGCACTGACAGTCTTCGGTTACCGACAGTATTCGGACACCAGAGACTTCCCCGATACTTTTGTTACGCGGAACCGTCGCGCCCCGGCTCATTTCAGTACGAAATCTGAAACCCGCTGGAGCCCGACGGTTCCGAGGTATCTGGAGACCAGGTCTCCCTTGAGGAAAACCTTCTTGCCGAGATTTGATTCGTTGTCAACAAGGTTGAGAGCCTCGCGGACGTCTCCAACGGGGAGCTGGACTGCTATACAGGCCTCCTTGTCCGTGACAGATTTGCGCGAAGCAATGGCCAGATTCGTGGAGATGGAGAAAGGAGCTTCATTAGAGAGATCGGAGCGGGAACTGCGGAAGCAGCCGACAATGTAGCCGTAGACCCAGACATCTTCCACTTCTCCGGCCGCCATCGCCCCCGCTACATCCATGGCGTTTTCAATGGAAGAGCCTGAACCGTTTCCGGCACCTCCCCCGCCCCGGCCCTCGTCATTTCCTATGCTGAAGTCATAGTCAGACCAGTTTCTGGTGGTGTCGATGTCAACCCGGATATCATCAATCGAGGTCTTGCCCGACCCTTCCGGTGCGGAAATGCTTACGTTGAGAATCTCGCAGGGCGAGAGAGTGCGTGTGAAGAGGGTTTTCGCGCCTTTCTCGTCATCGAGATTCTCGTCGAGAGTTACGGAGACAGGGCCAGGCTTGAAGTAGGCTATCCTTCTTTCGTTGTAAGAATACAGCAGCCTGCCCTCCTTGGAAGAGACGAAGATGGCCCCGTCAGGGAAGGAGCCGAGGAAGTCCGGCTTGATATGAAGTCTTATCCCGGAATTGACCTGACGGCAGATAAGCTTCACCTTGGCTGTCTCTCCGGAAGACACCGGGATAGTTTGGTCGTCGCCGTACTGAGGTGAGGAAAATTTCGGGCTGCTGAAGTCGGAACTTCTCACCGAAACCGTCCAGGTCCCAGGTTTCACCTCAATGGAGGAAGGAGAGTCGCCGTAGGAGCCCGAGTAGGCCGTGTCACCTTTCTCCGAAGTGACGCACAGGAGGAAGTCGGCGGTGTCGGGAACAGACTCCGCCGCAGCCTTTGTCTGCCGGTAAGACCAGGATGAAAATAAAATGACTATGGAGCCTCTGGCTGTCTGCTCATCGGTAAAGGTTCCGTCACAGGCTCCGGCCATAAAGGGCAGAAGCAGGAGTAGAAATTTTGCTTTCATGGCATGTTCAGTTTTTGCCAAAACTATGTCATGAAGAGAAAAAAGTCTTTAAGAAAAAGAAAAATTTATTTAAAAAAAAGAAAAATCTCAGCCACAATTAAGGTCTCTGTCCGCTACTTAGGGAAGCGGAGCTTGGCGTACTTGAGGAGGAGAATCTTTTCCCCGTAAGAGTCGAACTGTATTTTGGCCTTGCGGTCAAGATTCCCGCCATAGATTGAGATTATCGTTCCGAGGCCGAAGCGGTTGTGTTCCACCCTCTGGCCCTCCTTCAGCTCGCTCGCAGACACCGGTACGAAGTCCGGGTCGATAAGGGCAGGCTTAGGGCCGAAGAGCTTCGACTTGTCAATCTTGTCTGAGCCGGAGACATGGATTACCGAAGGCGAAGACTGGGCTTTGGCGCCGGTGAAGCTTCCCGGTCTGCGCGGAAGCCCCTGGCCGTAAGAGTCGCTGCGCGGACGATAGGAGCCGCCGTCCTGGCCGTAAGAGTCGCTGCGCGGACGATAGGAATTTTTCCCGTAAGAGGAAGCCGCCCCGCCAGAGCCGAAGGTAAAGCCGCTCGAATATGGCAGTTCATAGAATGCCTCCTCCGGAATAGGGTTGTCAAGGAATTTGGAGTCGATCTCCTTAAGAAATCGGCTCGGAGGATTGGTCTGCGTTTTGCCGGCACGCATTCTGGATGTGGCATAGGAAAGAGCCACTCGCTTCTTAGCCCTGGTCAGGGCCACATAGAAGAGCCTTCTTTCCTCTTCGATGTCACTCGGAGAGGCGAACATACCTCCGGAAGGGAAAAGTCCGTCTTCCAGTCCGGTTATAAAGACATACGGGAACTCAAGCCCCTTGGCTGAATGGACCGTCATCATAGTGACCTTGTTCTTAGTCTGCTCATCGCCCTCCATGTCCACTGCGCTGAGCAGCGAATTGTCCTCCAGATAATCAGCAAGCGTGAAAACCGGGAAATCCGCATCCTGAAGGGCCGACTGGTCGTTGATCTTCCCCTCGGCGAGAAGGTCCTCCGAGTAGTCCGAACGCCTCTCATCAATATATCTCTGGACATCAGACATAAGCTCCTCGATGTTGCCTGCCTTCGCCATTGCCTCCACGCTGCCATCGGTCTTATACATGGCATAAAGTCCAGAGAAATCGGCAAGTTTGGTCGCCGCCTCATAGGCATCCATGTCCGTGATTGCCGAAGTCACCTTTCCCATCATGGAAGCGAAGGCCTTGAGCCTCTCAATCGAGGCGGGCCGGAGACCGTACTGAGTCAGATCCTTGCTCTCTATGGCCTCCATCATGGAACATTTCGGTTCAGCCCCGGCGGCAGTCCTCAGACTCTGGAGCGTGGTGTCTCCTATTCCCCTGGCCGGAGTGTTGACAATCCTGAGGAAACTCTCGTCGTCATTGGGATTGACGGAGAGTTTGAAATAAGACATCATGTCCTTGATCTCGGCTCTGTCGAAGAAGGAACGCCCCGAATAAATTACATAAGGAATATTCCTTTTTCTTAGGGCTTCCTCAAGTGCCCGAGATTGCGAATTTGTCCTATATAAAATAGCAAAATCTTGGTAATCAGCATTTTCGTCCTGCATTATCGAAAGGATGCGCGAAGCTACCATGCCCCCCTCGTCATCTTCCGAATAAGCCTTGATGATGTGGATTTTCTGTCCGTCCTCACCCTTGGAGTAACATTTTTTCGGTATTCTGTCAGTGTTTTTCGCGATTACCGAATTGGCCGCCTCCACGATGTTCTTGGTAGATCTGTAATTTTGTTCCAGCCTGAAAATCTTGCATTCCGGAAACTGTTTCCTGAAATTCAAGATATTGCCGATATCTGCTCCTCTGAAGCCATAGATCGACTGGGAGTCGTCTCCTACCACGCAGAGATTGCGGTTCTCCGAGGCCAGGGCCCTGAGAATCAGGTATTGGGAGAAGTTCGTGTCCTGGTACTCGTCCACGAGGATGTAGTCGAACCTTGAAGCGATCTCCTTGGCCGCCGCCGGATTGCTCTTCATGAGCAGATTCATATAGAGGAGAATGTCATCGAAGTCCATGACTCCGGCGTCTTTGCATGTCTGGAAATATGCCGCGTAAATGTTACAGATTTCTGGCTTCTTCACCCTGCGGTCATTTTCGACTGCGGTAGCGTTGTTCTTATAGGCCTGAGGAAGGACGAGACTATCCTTAGCCTTGGATATACGGTTCAGAACATCCTTCGGCTTGTAGACCTTCTCGTCAAGTTTCATGTCCTTGACTATGCGCTTGATCGCGCTCTCGGAATCGTTGCGGTCGTAGATCGTGAACGAAGAGGGAAAGCCTATCCGGTCGGCGTATTCACGCAGAAAGCGCACGAAGACGGAATGGAAAGTGCCCATGGTGATTCTCCTGGCGTTCCTTTGTCCGACCATCTCGCCTATCCTCTCTTTCATCTCCCCAGCGGCCTTCTTGGTGAAGGTCAGAGCGAGAATCCGCTCCGGGGAAGAGCCTCCCGCAATTATGTATGCTATCCTGCTTGTAAGGACTCTGGTCTTCCCGGAACCGGCGCCGGCGACTATCAGCACCGGCCCGTCCACACACTCGACCGCCTCCTTCTGGGCGGGGTCGAGACCCTCTAATATCTCCCTCTTATTGTTCATCATAATATTCGCGAAATTACGAAAAAAATGACTAAATTCGCGGCAGTTTCTGAAAACTGTAAAAGTCTTTATTTATAATGTCAAACAGCATCGTATTGAAACACGGGCTCGACATCCCTATCAAAGGTGAAGCGGCCCTGCAGATCAGCAAGACGGTGGTTCCTGACATTGTCGCCGTCAAACCAACTGATTACAAGGGTCTCACTCCGAGGCTTCTGATCAGGGAAGGCGACAAGGTTCTCGCCGGCTCTCCTCTGCTGTCCTCCAAGGAGTCTCCCGATGTTCTTGTAACCTCTCCAGTAAGCGGAGTAGTGAAGGAAGTCGTAAGAGGCGCCAAGAGGAAGTTGCTTGAGGTACGCATCCAGGCCGACGCGGCGCAGGAATACGTCGATTTCGGAGCCAAAAGCGCAGCCTCGCTGACCGCCGATGACGTGAAATCTCTTCTCTTGAAGAGCGGGCTCTGGACAGCCATTGTACAGAGGCCATACGGCATCGTAGCCGACCCTGCGGCAAAGCCTAAAGCGATCTTCGTATCAGCCTTCAACACCGCCCCTCTTTCGGCCGACCTCGACTTCGTCCTGGGAGACCGCCTGGAGGATATCCAGGCCGGAGTTGACGCCCTGTCAAAGCTCACCTCAGGCGGCGTTCATGTATCCATCAACGCAGACAAGTCTTCAAGCACTCCATTCCACAAGCTTGAGAGAGTCGTGCTCCATGAATTCAAGGGCAGGCATCCAGCCGGTAACGTAGGCGTACAGATCAGCCACATCAGCCCGATCATGAAGGGCGATACCGTATGGACCGTGTCGCTCCTCCTTCTCGCAGCCATCGGAAAGCTTCTGCTTACCGGAAAACTCGACCTCAGCCGCAAGGTTGCGGTCACCGGACCGGCCTGCAAGAATCCTTCATACATCCAGGCCTTTTCCGGTATGTCGATGAAGGATATAGCCGAATATTGCGAGGGAGAGAACGTCCGCATCGTAAGCGGCGACCCTCTCACCGGAAAGGCAGTCGGCGCCGAGGGCTTCCTGGGATTCTTCGACAACCAGGTCACTCTTCTTAAAGAAGGCACAGAAAGGGAGGTCCTCGGATGGGCCAAGCCTTTCAGGACCAATCTTTTCAGTTCATCCCGCGCCTATTTTTCATGGCTCACTCCTAAGAGCAAATACGCGATGGACACTAACCTCCACGGCGGCCCGAGGGCTTTCGTATGTTCCGACGTCTATGGAAAGGTGCTCCCTATGGACATCTTTCCCCTCTATCTGATCAAAGCCTGCCTTGCAAAAGACATCGACAAGATGGAGGAATTCGGCATCTACGAAGTGCTTCCTGAGGATCTCGCCCTCTGTGAGTTCGTTGACCCTTCCAAGAACGACATCCAGGCCATAATCGAAAGCGGCATCGACCTGATGCTGAAGGAAATGGCCTGATAGGAGACAATTGCTATGGCAGAAGAAACAAAAGAGCAGCAGCCGGGCATCTTTGAGAAAGGCGGAAAACTGGGTTGGCTCCACTCTACGGTGGACGCCTTCGACACCTTCCTCCGTGTCCCTGGCACAGTAACGAAGTCCGGATCCCATGTCAGGGATTCCATCGACCTCAAGCGCGTAATGATAATCGTCGTCGTAGCCCTTGTTCCTGCGGCCCTCTTCGGCATGTGGAACGTAGGCTATCAGCACGACCTCGTATTCAATGACCTAGGTGGATTCTGGAGCCGCTTCTGGTTCGGATTCCTCAAGGTTCTCCCTCTCTATCTGGTTTCCTACATCGTAGGACTCGGAATCGAGTTCATGTTCGCCCAGATCCGTGGCGAGGAAGTCAATGAAGGCTACCTCGTCACCGGAATGCTCATTCCTCTGATCGTCCCTGTTGACGTTCCGCTGTGGACGCTGGCTGTCGCCGTCGCCTTCGCGGTAATATTCGGCAAGGAGGTCTTCGGCGGAACCGGCATGAACTTCCTCAACCCGGCCCTCCTCGCCCGCGCCTTCCTCTTCTTCTCTTATCCGAGCAAGATGAGCGGTACCGAGACCTGGATCGCCCTCAGACACGGCCAGACTCTTGACGCCGCGACTGGAGCCACCCCGCTCAGCTATCTCGCTGACGGCAGCCTATCCAACCTTACGGATGCCTCGACTGCCTATGGAACGACTCCTTGGGACTTCTTCGCAGGAATCATTCCGGGCTCAGTCGGCGAGACCTCGGTCATCGCCATTCTCATCGGAGCGGTAATCCTCATCTGGACCGGAATCGCCAGCTGGAAAGTTATGCTTTCCTCCGTCATCGGAGCCCTCTTCGTCGGCTGGATCGGAACCGCCGCAGGCGTCACTGACGTACCTGCATGGGAGCAGCTCCTGCTCGGCGGCTTCGCCTTCGGTACCGTATTCATGGCCACTGACCCTGTAACCTCGGCTCAGACCGAGACCGGCAAGTGGATCTACGGTTTCCTGGTCGGAGCGCTCTGCATCGTCGTCAGGCTCTTCAACCCTGGCTATGCAGAAGGCATGATGCTCGCAATCCTGCTGATGAACACATTCGCACCGCTCATCGACCATTGCGTAACCAGCATTTCCATCAGCCGCAGGGCGAAGAAAGCAAGGTTCGCTTAATATCGGAGGATAGGATATGAATACAAACGGCAATACATATACGGTCATCTACACCACCGTCATCGTAGTCATCGTGGCTGCGATACTCGCCTTCGCTTCCCAGGCTCTCAAGCCTAAGCAGAAGGCGAACGAACAGGCAGAGACCATCAGCCAGATCCTCACGGCCGCGAAGTTCGGCACGAAAGAGGAAATCACAAAGCAGGGCAATTCCGCCGTCATCAAGATGTTCACGGACAACCTTGCAGAGGCCTACACGGTCAATGAGAAGGGCGAGAGAGCCGGCGAGCTCAGCCTCGATGCCACCAGCGCCGAGGCTGCTGAGGAAGCCGCGCTCAAGGCCCAGAACTACAAGATCCGTGACGGAAAGGACGAAAACCTTCCAGTCTACGTCTTCAAAGACGGCACCACTGTGCTTCCAATTTATGGAGCCGGCCTCTGGGGTCCGGTTTGGGGCTACATCGCCCTCGACAAGGATCTCAAGACCATCAAGGGCGCCTACTTCGACCATGAAAGCGAGACCCCTGGCCTCGGCGGAAAGATCAAGGAGGCTCCTTTCCAGAGCGAATTCCCGGGAAAGAGCATTGACATCAACGATGACAAGGGCATATTCCAGATCGTAAAGGGCGGAGCTCCTGAGGGAAAGGCCAACGCTATCGACGCCATCTCTGGTGCCACCATGACTTCCAAGGGAGTTAACGCCTCCATAAACACCTGGCTCGCCGCCTACAAGCCTTTTCTTGAGGCTTCGGCTAAGACAGTGAAGACAGATGACAGGATTCTTCCTTTCACGCTCGTCGACACGACAGTGGTGAACGACGCTGAACTGTCGGCCGCAAAGCCTATAACAAAATAAGGTGGAGGATTGATTTATGGACAAACAACTTAAAGAAACGATTCTTAACCCGATATTCAAGGGCAACCCTATCACGGTCCTTGTCCTTGGAATCTGCTCATCGCTTGCGGTAACTGTAGAGCTCAAGGGCGCCTTCGTGATGGCACTCTCCGTCATGATCGTAACCGGACTCTCCAGCCTGGTCATGTCTCTCCTGAGGAACTCGATTCCTAACCGTGTACGCATCATTGTACAGCTGGTGGTCGTAGCCCTCATGGTTATTCTTGTCGACCAGATTCTCAAGGCCTACGCCTACGGAATCGACAAGCAGCTTTCAGTCTACATCGGGCTCATCATCACCAACTGCATCGTGATGGGACGCATCGAGGCCTTCGCGCTCGGCAACAAGCCGGTGCCATCCCTCCTTGACGGTCTCGCCAACGGAGCCGGCTACGGTCTCATTCTCATCGTAGTGGCCTTCTTCCGCGAGCTATTCGGATCGGGCACTCTCTTCGGCCTCAGGATAATTCCTGAGTCTTTCTACGCCGCTGGCTACATGAACAACGGTCTCGTCATTCTCCCGCCTATGGCCCTTATCCTCCTCGGCTGCATCGTTTGGATCCAGCGTGGAATCCAGAAAGACCTTCAGGAGAAATAACACTTAAACCGGAAAGAAAATGGATTACATAAGCTTATTTGTAAAGTCGATCTTCGTCGACAACATGATCTTCGCCTACTTCCTTGGAATGTGCTCATTCCTGGCAGTATCGAAGAACGTCAAGACGGCGACCGGTCTGGGTGTTGCGGTAATGTTCGTGCTTCTGGTCACGCTCCCGATCAACTACCTGCTGAACAAGTACGTCCTCACCCCGGGGCCTCACGCCATCTTCGGTGAGAGCGTCGACCTGAGCTTCCTCAGCTTCATCATCTTCATCGCCGTCATCGCAGCCATCACCCAGATAGTCGAGATGGTAGTCGAGAAGTTCTCCCCGAGCCTCTACGGAGCGCTGGGAATATATCTTCCTCTGATTGCAGTCAACTGCGCCATCCTCGGAGGCTCTCTGTTCATGCAGCAGAGGGACTTCGTCAACGTCGGCGAGTCGGCTGTCTACGCCCTCGGTTCCGGTCTCGGCTGGTTCCTCGCCATAGTGACGCTTGCCGCCATCCGTGAAAAGATGGCCTACAACAACGTTCCGCCGGCACTGAAAGGCATCGGAATCACCTTCATCACCGTCGGTCTCATGGGCATGGCTTTCATGACATTCATGGGCATATCGCTTTAGTCTAAGGAGAGATTTATAATGGGAAACACAATATTTGCAGCGATAATTATCATTGTTGTCGTCACGCTGATTCTCGTGGCTCTGCTCCTTATCATCAAGGCCAAGCTCACCCCGTCGGGAACAGTCAGCATCGACATCAACAACGGAAAGAAGGTTGTCACCGTGCCTCAGGGCAGCGACCTTCTCCACACTCTCGCAGAGGAGAAAATCTTCCTTCCTTCCGCCTGCGGCGGAAAGGCCAACTGCGGCCAGTGCAAAGTCCGCGTACTTGAAGGAGGCGGCTCCATCCTCCCTACCGAGGTCGGCCACTTCTCCCGCAAGGAAATTAAGAACGACTACCGCCTCGGCTGCCAGGTCAAGGTCAAGGACAATCTCAAGATTGTCGTTCCTGACTCTACGCTGAGCGTAAAGAAACTCGAGTGCGAGGTAATCTCAAACAAGAACGTGGCGACCTTCATCAAGGAGTTCACCGTGAAGCTTCCTGCCGGAGAACACATCGACTTCAAGTCCGGACAATACTTCCAGATTGACATTCCTGCCTACGATGTCAACTTCTCCGACATCCAGGTGGATGATATCTACAAGAAGGATTGGGAGAGGTACGGCTTCTTCGGTATCCATGCCGTAAACCCTACGGAGACCATCCGCGCATACTCTGCGGCTACCTACCCAGCCGAAGGGGACATCATCAAGTTCAACATCCGTATCGCCACTCCGCCGTTTGACAGGAGCCAGCCTAAGGGTGTCTTCAAGATGCTCCCTGTTCCTCCGGGAATCGCTTCCAGCTACGTCTTCACAAGGCACATCGGCGACAAGGTCAACATCTCCGGCCCTTACGGAGAGTTCCTCCTTCCTGCCAATGATCCTGATGACAAGGAGTACATCTTCGTCGGCGGAGGCGCCGGTATGGCCCCTCTCCGCAGCCACATCATGCATCTCTTCAAGACCCTCCACACCAAGAGGACGGTCAACTTCTTCTATGGAGCCCGCAGCCTGGTCGAGGCCTTCTATCTTGAGGACTATGCCGAGATCGAGAAGGAATATCCTAACTTCCACTTCCACCTCGCCCTTGACCGGCCTGATCCGGCGGCAGATGCGGCCGGTGTCAAGTACACTCCTGGTTTCGTGCACAACGTGATGTGGGAGACCTATCTCAAGAACCACGAGTCGCCTGAGGACATTACCTACTTCATGTGCGGCCCTCCAATGATGGTCAAGTCCGTCAACACGCTTCTTGACAGCCTCGGAGTGCAGCCTGAATCTATCCTCTACGATAACTTCGGTTAATAGATTTTGAGCCGGTCTGCACGGCCTTTGTCGGCAAAGCAGGCCGAATACAGATTTGAGAGGGTGACCCGTCAGTCCGGGTCATCCTCTTTTTCGTTGTACGACGAGCACCAAATGATGTTTTTTTTGCATCATTTGAAGAGCTTATAGCCACAAAAAAGTTAAAAAAAAGAAAAATCTCCTCTGTTTTTCTTAAAGCTCTTGTTCGTGCAACACATCTCCCCATATATTTGCCGGCGGACTGAAGAAGACCAGACTGACAAGCAGATCCGGCCCGACTCAGAGAATGAGAGGCCCCTCCGTCGAAAAAGAGTCTTCCGGTCCAGAAAATTGAATGAGATTATGCTCACTAGTTTGAACACATATCTGTATTGCTCTTGCTTCGATAGCCGGCGATCTATCCAATCACAAGCCATTCTGGCAACTTGCTTAATTCTAATGACTCTGCCGGCATCCGCCTGCACAAGTGTCGTGACGACAATGGAGCGGGCGGAAAAGCTCAGTGGCATCGGGGCGTCGGTGAGAGCCGACGGTAAGTCCCGATGCATCGACATTTTCTATTTCAACGATGATACATTGCAAAGGCTGGACTCTTACCAGCGCATTGAGGGCTCTTCTCGGGAAGGGGATGACGGGCTTTACAAAGTGATGGGGTCGTCCAGGACAGGGAACAAGATTCTTGTCGCACTGGCCAACTCCTCCGCCGACAAATTCACTTGGGACCGTATCAATTCTTACCGAATGCTCAAACTACAGATGGCAGACCTTCGGAACGAGGTGGAAGGCAGCCCGGTAATGAGCGCAGAAACGAAGGTGATCGCGGGCAAGGAGATAGAGTGCACCATGACTCTTGAGCCGCTTCTTGCCCGCGTGACCCTGAGCACAATCTGCTGCGACTTCCATCAGCGGCCTTACGCAGGTGAAAAGCTGAAAGACGTCAAAGCCTATCTCACGAACGTGTCCTCCCGCTGTCCCTATCTGCCGGACTCGACCGTGACGCCGGACTCCTACATCAATTCGGGAAGATACATCGAATCCGACCTGGAAGACTTCTCCAGCCCTGGAATGTTCTGTGCCGCGATAGCCGACTCGATAGGGACAGAATTGGAGAGTCCGGAGAAAAATTTCTACTGCTACCCCAATTCCGGGGAAACAGGGCTGGGCTCCCCAGCCACCATGTTGGTGATTGAAGGCAAATTGCAAGGTACGACTTACTACTATCCGATAGAAATCGGCCGGACGGACGGTGATGGTATTTTCAGGAATATGGAGTATCGTTACGATGTAACTATTACCAGACGCGGCTCGTTGAATCCATGGACGAAGGTAGAGTCAGGCACCGTACTGATAAAAACAGCCATGAGACCATGGACGGAGAAGAAGGCGCTTACCATAGATTTTTAAGACGTACTCTATGATTAAGACGTACTCTATGATAAGAGGGATGTTGACAAGAGATAAGATATGGCGGAAGCACGCCCTGATCTGCATCGCCGCGGCCTGTCTGGGATGCCGTTCATGCGTCCCGATAGCGGTCCCGGTGGCAGAGGGAGGGGAAGGCGAAGTGGAGCTGAGACTCGGAGTCGGAGACTTGGATACGAAGAGTGTGGACCCGGATGAGGAGAGCGTGTCAAGTGTCAATCTGTTCGTCTTTAATGATGAAGGCAAATTAGAGGAAGAAAGGTTCGTGGACAGACGGCACATGACCATGGATGGAGACACCGCCCTAATCAGGCTGGGCTTGTTGAAAGACGTGAAGTATGACATCTTCGTGTTCGCGAATTTCGGCTATGCAGTTGGAGGAATCGCCGGAGAAGAAGACATCAGGGACTTCCGCTATTATCTATCCTATCCCGATGAGTACACCGAAGGTGTGCCAGCCTGCGGGAAAGTGGAGGGTCTGATGGTCAAGGATGGGGTCAAGGTAGACATCCCTCTCACGAGAATGATGTCTAAAGTGTCGCTGAGAATGGACAGAAGCCGGCTTGAGAAGGACGTAAAGATGATCGTCAGGAGCGTCCAGATAGGCAACTGCCCGAAGTCCTGTCTGGTTTTCGGACGGAGCGGGGCCAGAGGCGCCAAAGATGTTTTCACAGAGGGCTTCATAAAGAGCTATGCCGAGGCAGACGCCCTCAACATTGAAGGGTCCGGGAGGCTCAGCGATGAGGTCTCGGTCTATCTTTTCGAGAACATTCAGGATAGAATCAGCCGAGAATCGTCTTCATATATTGAGATCAAGTCCGAGTACGAGTCCGACAAGGTTCAGAGCCGGATCGGAGAGTACCTGATCTACCGTTTTTATCTTGAAGATCCGGACGGCGGATATGGAGTGGAAAGGAATTGCCATTACCATGTAACAGTCAGGCCCGAAGGGAGCGGACTGCTGACGGAAGACGGATGGAAAGTCGACAAGAAGGGTCTGGAGAAGCGTGCCGGCGGGAAAATCACAGTACATCCCGGAACTTACATTGAGGCGATGCCTGGAGACACCGTCCATGTCTGGGCGGAGACAGATCCTCCCGATGCAGAATTCACCATGGGCATGGAAGAGTTGGAGGATGACAGAAAGGAAGGGCTTTATGATTATGAAATGGACGAGAACGGCAGGGGCGTGAGACTATTCCTGAAGAAGCCGGGCAGCGGCCTGCTCTATATGTCTTCAGGAAATCCCATCTATGATTCCGCCGCCATTGTCGTAGTCATTGACCATTATCCGGGGACCTGAATCTGAGAGCCTCCTCCTAAAAACCTGAATCTGAGAGCCGGCTCTAAAAAAACTGAGCGACCTATTATTCCTGGGCGTTCTGCATTTTTCCTGAGCGGAGAAAGACTTCGGGAAGCCTCCCGTAAACGTACTTTGCGGAATCCGGGTCCAGAGAATTCATGCAGGCGAATTTGTAATTATGTCCGGCCAATTCCCATAACTTATGGTCCAGATAGAGCCTTTTCCTCCTTGCACCGGGCTTAAGATACAAGAGTCTCCCGCGGAAAGAAAGCAGCTTGCACCTTCCTACCTTCATCATGGACAGATAAAAGAGTTCGTGGACATTGAAATTATCCGCCGAACGGAAACGTGTCCTGATATTTCTTATAATGGCCTCCGGGTGAAGCTTGTAATAGTTCTCGAAAAAGCTTTTCAGAAGGGCCCGGGGGGTATGCTGGATGCGTATGTACCAGCATTTCTTGCCTACCATATCCGCAGAATTAATCATTTTACCCTTGTAAGTCACTACCCCAGCCTTTTTCAGCTTGCGAGTCATCCTGGTGAACCAGATGTTCTGTCTGGTCCCGTAGCAGACGACCGAGCCGTCCCCCGGGAAAAAGTCTTCAGGAACGGCCGGGGCGGCAAGCATAAAATCATCATTGAGGTCTATGTATGCTTCACTCAAGCCTGGAATACGCCAGGTCATCGTCTCTATGGCAGTAGAGCTGAAAGTCGGAAGGAACTCTTCATAGCCCTTGAAGATGACGGAATGATCGACGATTTCATAAGGAATGTGGCCTTCCGGAAAATATTTGTCGAGGAAAGGGTCCAGTTTCGGGTCTTGCCCAGCTGTGACGATCCAGATTTTGCGGATCCATGGAGCGAATATGTTCAGAGAGGCTACACAGAAAAAGATCTCTCCGTTGTTCTCGTAACGCTGCCACCCGGCAACATCTTCCCTGTCGAGTATGTCCTTATTTTCTACGTATTTTGCTTTCTGCGCAATGAAAGCCGGATCTTGTCCGTCAACCCAGGTGATTACAGCATCGATATCCATAGCCGCTAGTTTTATAATGAGGTATCAGGGATAAAAGTATCAAAAATAACTTCTCAATTCAATGGACATTTGTCTCTATAATTGTTAAATATGATAGATTTTAAGACAAAAAATAGGTTCAATGGCGCCCAAAACGTTTTTCAGTCTATCTAAGCGCCTTCCTGAGATAGTCGGCCGTGAAGGTCTTGGCGTTCTTGGCCATATCCTCAGGCGTCCCCTCGAAAACGAGCTCTCCACCCTTGTCTCCGGCATCAGGGCCGAGGTCTATGACCCAGTCAGCGGCCCGGATGACATCGAGGTTATGTTCCACGACAACGATGGAATGCCCGTTTGCGAGCAGCGAATCGAAGGCCCTGAGAAGTTTCTCCACGTCATAGAAGTGAAGTCCTGTTGTTGGCTCGTCGAAAACGAACATAATCCGCTTTCTTCCATAATCGGAAGCCACGTTGCGCGAAAGGAAGTAGGCCAGCTTTATCCGCTGGCTCTCTCCTCCAGAGAGCGTACTCGAACTCTGGCCGAGCTTGATATAGCCCAGTCCTACGTCTACCAGAGGCTGGAGCTTTTCTGCGATGCTCTTAGCCTCGGCTTCTTCTTGGGAGGCAAAAAAGGCTATCGCCTCGTCCACGCTCATATTGAGAATATCGTCGATGTTCTTGCCCTTGTAGCGGACTTCGAGAATGTCAGGTTTGAAGCGTTTTCCTCCGCAGGCCTCGCAGACCATGGTCACATCCGCCATGAATTGCATGCTTATCCTTACATAACCTTCTCCCTGGCACTCGGAGCAACGCCCACCGTCTTGGTTGAAGGAGAAGAAGGAAGGGGTGTAGCCGTTTATCTTGGCATACTGTTGCTCCGACAGGAGCTTGCGAATGTCATCGTAGACCTTCAGGTAGGTCACGGCATTGGAGCGGGAACTCTTTCCTATAGGATTCTGGTCGACATACTCGATGTCATCTATACGGTCGAGATTGCCCGAGAGTCTGCGGAAGATTCCTGGCAGGTCTCCGGTTTCGGTAAGATGACGGCGGAGAGCCGGGTAGAGGATGTCTCCGACCAGCGAAGACTTTCCGGAGCCGCTTACCCCAGTAACGACGGTGAGGACTCCTAGAGGGAATTTCACGTTAATGTCCTTGAGGTTGTGTTCCATGGCTCCCTCTACATTGACGGAATAGATCCAGCCACGCTTTTCTCTTTCGATGCGCCTGCGCTCTCCGGTGAGGTACTGAAGGGTCAGCGAACCCGCGGAGGCCTCCTGAGGTATCTTGTCGGCGATGGAGCCCTTGAAAACAATGTTTCCTCCATTGACTCCGGCCTTCGGCCCCATGTCTATCAGCAGATCTGCCGCCCTCATTATCTCCTCGTCATGTTCAACGACTATTACGGTGTTGCCTATGTCGCGGAGACGGCGCAAAACGGAAATCAGCCTGTCCGTATCTCGGGGATGGAGGCCGATGGAAGGCTCGTCAAGGATGTACATGGACCCGACAAGCGAACTGCCCAAAGCCGTGACAAGGTTAATCCTCTGGCTCTCGCCTCCGGAGAGGGTGTTGCAATTTCTGTCCAGGGTGAGATAGGACAGGCCGACGTCACGGATGTAGCGAAGACGGTCTGTTATTTCCTGGACAGCCTTGCTGACGATGTCCTTCTCATATGGAGTCAGTTCGAGGCGCGAGAAGAAGTCAAGCAGCTCGTCAATGTTCATGGCCATGAGCTCGGCTATATTCTTGCCTCCAACCTTGACATAGAGCGCATCTTTGCGGAGTCTGGTACCCTTGCAATCATAGCAAGTGGTCCGGCCCGAGAAGCGGCTCAGCATGTACTTGTATTGTATCTTGTAGCGATTGGACGTCACCCAATCGAAGAACTCTCTGATTCCCGGGAAGTCGTTTTCGTCATTCGGATCGGCCGTCTTATGGTCCCAGATCAGATCCTTCACCTTCTGGCTGAGGTTGCAGTAAGGCTCGAAGACAGGGATGCCGTAACGGTCGGCACATTTGATGAGCTGTTTGTTGAACCATCCCATCTTGTCTCCTCTCCAGCACGCGATCGCCCCGTCGTAAATGCTCTTAGTCTTGTCAGGCACGACAAGATCCTCGCTTATGCTTATGATCTTGCCAAGTCCGCCGCAGGTCGGGCAAGCTCCGAGAGGCGAATTGAAACTGAACATGAACTCATCCGGCTGCCTGAACGTGATGCCATCAGCCTCAAAACGGTTCGTGAATTCATGGGGCTGGGTTTCCCCTTCGCGGATGACAGACATGGAACCGTTTCCGATCGAGAAGCAATTTTCTATGGAGCCATGGAGCCTTGTCAGGAGATCTTCCCAGTCGGTCTGGGCCCAAGGCTTGCCTTCCTCGTCATATGGCAGCCCCTCCTCCAAACGAGGAAGACGGACCCTGTCTACGAGAAGCAGCGCATTTTCAGGAAGTCCGCCTTCCGCCAGCTTCATCACGTCCTCGATTTTTACCGGCCCGTCCGTCCAGAGCCTCGAATAGCCCTGCTCCTTAAGCGAAAGCATGAGTTCAACCCTGTCAGTGCGGAACTTCCATCCGAGGTCTGCAAGAAGATAAGCCGTCACCGCCCCGCCCTGGAGTAGATACGACATCACGTCATTAACAGAATGGCATTTCACCTCCACACCGCTCACAGGAGAAAAAGTACGGCCAATTCTGGCAAAGATAAGTCTCAGATAATCATAGATTTCCGTAGTCGTAGCGACAGTAGAGCGAGGATTGCGGGTGTTGACCTTCTGCTCTATGGCGATGGCTGGGGGGATACCCTCGATCAGATCCACATCCGGCTTGCTCATCCTGCCGAGGAATTGGCGGGCATAAGAACTAAGACTCTGGGCAAAGCGCCTCTGGCCCTCGGCGAAAAGCGTGTCGAAAGCAAGGCTGGATTTACCCGAGCCGGATATTCCTGTTATCACTATGAACTTGTTCCGGGGGATGTCAAGAGAAATATTCTTGAGATTGTTGACCCTGGCACCGCGGATTACGATATTACCTTTTTCTGGCATTATTCTTCTTTGAACTACAAATATACGCTTTTGAAGCTTAATTCTAAGCACCCTTTGCCGGAGTTTGAAAATATGTTAACTTCGCAGGACATGGATGCCATTATCACATACGTAAACGGCAACGACCCGCTCTGGAGGGCGGAATACGAGGCCGCCGCAAAGATTCCTCTACTGGACAAGCGTTTCCGCGACTGGGGGACTCTCAAGTATCTGCTCCGCGGCATAGAGACTTGCATGCCGTTCGTGCAGAATGTCTACCTCATAGTCTCGGGACAGAGCCAGATTCCAGACTGGGCTGACACCTCCAGCCTGAATCCGGTCCTGCACAAGGACATCATTCCCGAAGGCTTCCTGCCTACCTTCAACAGCTGTTCCATCGAAATGTTCATGCACCGTATCCCGGGACTGGACGAGAGATTCCTCTATTTCAACGACGACATGTATCCCCTCGCCCCCTGCCACGAAGAAGACTTCTTTCCGGCAGGCAGACCGGCCATCGGCTTCGAGAAATGCTTCTTCGCCAGCGCCATGTACAAGAGGCAGAGCATGAATGCGGACCATCTTGCAAGAAAGGCCCTCGGCATGAAGCCGGGACGTTTCTTCTACCGGCCTCAGCACATCTGCTCCCCCATGCTCCTGAGCCTTTCGAAGGAAGCCTTCGCCAAGGAGGAGGACGAAATCTCAAGACGCGTCACCAGGACAAGGGACATGGAGAACGTCAACCAGTACTTCTACCTCGACTACGCCCTCTACAAAGGGGACGGACTGAGGCGCAAGCTCTCCTGCAAACATTTCTCCATGGCAATAGCCTCCCCTTCGAAGATAGCCTCCTACATTGTCTCTCCGAAACGCAGTCTCGCCTGCATCAATGATGTCGAGATGAGCGACGTAAAATACGAAGCCGCACGAAAGGCCATACTCGAGGCCTTCCAGAGCCGGTTCCCGAAGAAGTCCAGGTTCGAGAAATAAGCCGCCTGCTCTCCAGATGAGAAAACTTCTTTTCGTAGGCAAAAATTTCAGGAACGGAGGCGCCGGACAAATCCTGCTCTGGCTTGCCTCGGCCCTGGGCGGCCGCTACAAGACCACGGTTTGCTGCACGGGCGAACTTGCCATGGATCTTCCTGAAGGCCTCGATTTCGTCAAGCTTGATAAGCCCCGCAGGCTTTTCCACTTCCTATCTTCCATCGAGACGACCAAACAGCTCGGCAGGCTCATCCGAGACGAGGGCTATGACCTAGTCATCAGCTTTGGGGACTTGTCATTCAACAAGCTGCCACCTCTGAAAAAGAGGCTTGGCTTCTCCCTCATCGTCTCAGAAAGAACGGATCCGTTCTCGGATTCAAAGGACCTAGGCAGAAGGCTCAGGAGAAGGTCCATGGCAAAGTGGGCCGACGCCATGGTTTTCCAGACGCCCATGGCGATGAGCTATTACCCAGAGGCAGTGAGGAAGAGATCCGCCGTAATTCCTAATCCGGTGATTTCGCGCAAAGCCCGACCTTGGGAGCCTGACCTCGCCGAGCCTTACATCTTCACGGCCGGGAGGCTGAAGCTCAGTCAGAAGAGGCAGGATGTCCTCATAGAGGCTTTCGGAAAAGTCCATGAAGTCTTCACCCAGTACAGGCTGAAAATTGCCGGCTCCGGTCCTGACGAGAAGAAGGTCAGGGAGCTGGTCTCGTCCAGTCCGGCATCCGGCTTTATTGATTTGCTCGGATTCAGGAGTGATGTCCCGGACCTGCTTTCGAAGGCTTCGCTCTTCGTTCTGAGTTCGGACTATGAGGGCGTTCCTAATGTCCTGATCGAGGCTCTCCAGTGCGGGGTACCGAGCGTTTCTACCGACTGCTCCCCTGGCGGTGCCAGGATGCTGCTCGCCGGGCAGAGCGACGCCGGCGTGCTTCGCGAGAGCGAGGCGGGCAATACGCGTGCGGATGGTGCGGCGGGCTTTGCGGACGCAAACTACGGCCTGCTGGTTCCCCGCGGCGATGCGGGCGCCCTTGCCGCGGCCATTTCCTCGGCCCTGTCCTCCGGTGCCCGGCTGTACGCCCTCCACCGCGCCACGGCACACGCCCTCGACGGCTTGGGTGAAGATAAGATAATCTCCATGTGGACAGACCTGATCGAAAAGGTGCTACATGGCCACAATTTCATTAAATAAGACTTTTTGGCAATAAAACACGTCAAAATGGCACTATGCATCGCCATTTTGTCCACTTTTAGGCCATTTTATGCATTGGCACTCCACTTGCCATATATCCAGATGTCTGCGATAATGAAGCAGACGAGAAAAAGAAGTTTACATATTTAATATAGGAGATTTGAATTATGTTACCAGTTAGAAGAAATGAACAGAATTGGATACCTGATATCTTTAACGACTTTTTCAATGAAGATTGGATCCTTCCTAGAAGGAACACCACAACCTCACCTGCGATTAACGTATTAGAAAATCCTGACAGCTACGACGTAGAACTTGCCGCCCCGGGAATGACCAAGGACGACTTCAAGGTCAGCCTAGACAACGAAGGCAATCTCGTCATAGATATGGAGAAGAAGCAGGAGAACAAGGATGAGAACAAGCAGCATGGACATTATCTGCGCCGTGAATTCTCATACACGAAATTCGAGCAGACCATGCTTCTGCCTGAGGATGCGAACCGCGACAAAATCTCCGCCACTGTCGAAAACGGTGTGCTCAAGGTGAATATCGCCAAGCTCTCTCCTGAGAAAAAAGCAGAGTCGAAGCGTCTGATTGAAGTCAAATAATTTACTCCGCCCAGGCGGACAGAAAAGAGTTCTCTTCGCCTACGCGGAGACAAGAAAAAGCCTTCGGGACTATCCCGGAGGCTTTTTCTGTGTCACGTCGCCACTATATCTTATCTGCGTTCCAATGGGAATCCAAGCTCCCTTACAAGAGCCTCTTGCCATCCATCCACTCGGGCATTTTTCAATTCCGAGGAATAAGAGGCAAAAGATGCGCATTTTTTTGCCGAAAAATTTGCAGTGAAAAGGAAAATAACTATCTTTGCAATCGCCTTCGGGAAAAAGGCAATTGTAAAGATTGGTGCGGTAGTTCAGTTTGGTTAGAATGCGGGCCTGTCACGCCTGAGGTCGTGGGTTCGATCCCCATCCGCACCGCAATCTTTAAGAGAGTCTCTCAGCAAGTCTTAGTGACAAGCTGAGAGATTTTTTTGTTTTAGAAATCGGGATGTGTATCAGGATCGTGAACGGCACGGTATTATGAAAGCCAGGCTCCATCAGGGATGGGGTCTGGCTTCCTTTTATCGGTGGGCCGCGCCGCCCAAGTGTGGCGGCAGGGCGGCTTAGAAGCTCTGGGAGAGGCGGCCGATGACTTTCTTGTTGGCGGCGCGGATGACGCCAGGGTCAACCTTAAGGACGCGGTCGTAGGTCATGAGACCGTTAACCTCAATCTCACAGTCCGTGGTCTGGGTGTAGACTCCGGCGCTCTGGCCAAGGTCGATCAGATGGCAGAGCTTGTCAGAATACTCTGTATAAGCCTTCTCCACATCGTGGCCGTCCTTGTACTGGATGTAGCCCCAGTTATGATCCGGCTGCCAAAGATGTCCCTGGACAGGCAGACCTATGCCGCCGTACTCGCCGATGACATTGATCTTATCGAAATCCCAGAAATAGGCGTTCGGTTCAGGATAATAATGGATATCGATGATGTCACTCCCGTCCTTCTTGGAATAGTTTCCTCCGGAAGAGGCATTGACAAGCCTGGTAGGGTCAAGCTCACGGGTGAACTTGACGGCATCAGGAGTGTCAAACTGAGCCCAGGCCTCGTTGAACGGAACCCATACGGCAATGCACTGGAACTTCTTAAGCTGGTTCATGATCTCGCCCCACTCCTTGTAATATTCAGCCTTTGCAGTGGCAGTGGCTGGATAATCAGTACCGTCCTCATAGCCCTTGCGGCCCCATTTATTGACAGTGCCGTTGCCATAGGCCATAGACGGCATGTCCTGCCATACGAGAAGACCGAGCTGATCGCAATAATAATAGTAGCGGGAAGGCTCGACCTTGATATGCTTGCGGAGCATGTTGAAGCCGAGCTCCTTGAGCTTTATCAGATCGAATTTCATGGCCTCGTCCGTAGGAGGAGTATAGATTCCGTCCGGCCAGAAGCCCTGGTCGAGAGGTCCCATCATGAAGATAGGCTTGCCATTGAGGGCGATGCGCTTACGTCCGATCTTATCCAAGACAGTAGAAATCTCTCGGAGTGAAGTGTAGGCCTCGACCTTGTCAAGGGTCTTGCCGTCGCGCTCGATGGAGATTTCCATCGCATAGAGGTAAGGCGTATCTGGAGTCCAGAGCTTCGGATCGGCCACCTTCAAGGTGAGATGCTCCCCCACCTTGCCTTCGGCGGAAGCGACCACCGCCCTACTCTTGTCAGGGGTGGCGTCGCCTGAAACGACAGCTCCGTCATGCATGGAAACCTTGACCACATCGCCCGGCTGCGTCCCCTCTGCCGAAACAAGAAGATCGATGCTGCCGTTCTTGATATCGCTTACCGCATAATAGTCAGTCACATGAGCAGGGTCAACAACTTCAAGCCATACGGTCTGCCATATACCCGAAGTCGGAGTATACCATATTCCGTGAGGGTCGAGGACCTGCTTTCCGCGAGGCTGCTCCCCGTTGTCAGTTCCGTCCTTTACCCGAAGCTCAAGCGACTGGGAAGCGCGGCCCTTCTTCAGGTAAGGGGTTACGTCATATTCAAAAGCCGTGTAGCCACCTTTATGGGTGCCGACCTGGTTGCCGTTGACTGAAAGACTTGCCTGCCAGTCCACAGCCTCGAAATGAAGAATGACCCGCTTACCGGACCATTTGGGCTGGATTTTGAAAGTAGTATTGTAGACCAGTTCATCCTCAGGAGTGAACTGAACTCCCACCCCCGACAGAGAAGACTCGATGCCGAAAGGAACGAGGATTTTTCCGTCCAGCCTGGTCTCGCCGTTACGGACGACCTTATAATTCCAAAGTCCGTTGAGATTCTGCCAGCTGTCAGAGGAACGGATCATCTGCGGCCTAGGATATTCTTTGTGAACGTTGGCCGGACTCACTTCCGAAGCCCAACTCGTTTTTATGCGCGTTCCTACAGGTGCCCACTCCTGGGCGGAAACTGAGGTTACGGTCACGAAAGCCAAAGCGATAGCGATAAAATGTTTCATTAATAGGATAAATGGTTTTTAATTTCTTACCACAAATTTAGTAAATTTGCTCTCCGAATCAAGAAAAAAAACGAACACATAGAAATGCTAAGTTTCACAATTAGCCTCTTACTTCTTATCCTGGGTTACCTCATCTACGGGAAATTTGTCTCCCGCATTTTCGGCCCAGACCCTTCTCGTCCGACGCCGGCAGTCGCCAACAGAGACGGCGTAGATTTCATTCCCATGCCGACATGGAAGGTCTACATGATTCAATTCCTGAACATTGCGGGGACAGGGCCAATCTTCGGTGCCATCATGGGCGCCCAATTCGGGCCTTCGGCATATCTGTGGATTGTCTTCGGCTGTATTTTCGCCGGAGCCGTCCACGATTATCTGAGCGGAATGCTCAGCGTCCGCAACCAGGGGGCCGGCCTTCCGCAGATGGTCGGGAAGTATCTCGGCAAGACGACCATGAACATCTCTCTTGTATTTACGGTCGTACTCCTCATCCTCGTGGGAGCGGTCTTCGTCTATAGCCCGGCGATCATTCTCAAAGACATAGCAGGAAACGGAAGCAACACGGCCGCCCTTCTGTGGTGCCTTGTGATTTTCGCCTACTACATCTTCGCCACCATGCTGCCGATCGACAAGATAATCGGGAAAATATATCCTCTGTTCGCCTTCGCTCTCATATTCATGGCGGTGGCTCTGATGGTCTGCCTCTTTGCCAAGTGGCCCGACATTCCTGAAGTCTGGGGCGGCCTCGCCAACAGAAGGGCAGGTCTCGGCCTCTCTCATCAGCCAATCTTCCCCTGCCTCTTCATCACCATAGCCTGCGGCGCCATTTCTGGTTTCCACGCGACTCAGAGCCCGCTGATGGCCCGCTGCATCAAGAACGAGAAGCTGGGAAGGCCGGTATTCTACGGAGCGATGATCACTGAAGGCATTGTGGCTCTCGTCTGGGCAAGCGTCTCCTCCTACTTTTTCTTTGACGGAGGCTATGCAGAGGTCGGCGGAGCTCTCAACACTCCGGCACCAAGGGTGGTAACCCTTGTTTCTGAAGGCTGGCTTGGAATAGTCGGCGGAATTCTCGCTATACTTGGAGTGGTCGCCGCCCCTATAACCAGCGGCGACACGGCTCTGCGCAGCGCAAGACTGATAATAGCCGAAGCCTTACACTTCCCGCAGAAGAAGATTTCCGCAAGGCTTGCGATAAGCATTCCTCTCTTCGCCACCACAGCCCTCATGCTCTGGTACAACATCGCGGACGAGGAAGGCTTCAACAAGATATGGGGCTATTTCGGCTGGGCCAACCAGACCCTCGCCGTATTCACCTTATGGACAGTCACTTCCTTCCTCTCAAGGCGGAAAGGTAGCCTGGCCTACATGATTACGCTTATTCCTGCCGCCTTCATGACCTCGGTCGTCACCAGCTATATTCTCATAAAAGTAGGGATACATCTGAGCAACCCGGCCATCGCCGTGATTGCATCGGCTGCGGCCGCACTCAGCCTTGTATGGTTCTTCACCTGGAAAAGCGGCTATGACAGGAAGAACAAGCTTCCTATGGAAAACAGCTGACAAAAGATAAGACTATGTACGACAAGGAACGAGGATTATACATCGCCCATTGCGAAGACGGGCCTGTAAGCATAATCGGGAATATGGCGAACCGCCATGGACTCATCGCCGGCGCGACCGGAACCGGTAAGACTGTGACCCTGCAGGTCATGGCAGAGACTTTCTGCCAAGCCGGAGTGCCCTGCTTCATGGCTGACATGAAAGGAGACCTCTCAGGGATAAGCCAGGCAGGCAGATTGTCCGGCTTCATAGAGAAGAGGATGGGAGACTTCGGCATCTCCGACCCTCAGTTCCAAGGCTGCCCGGTGCGTTTCTTCGATGTGTTCGGAGAGCAGGGGCATCCTATGAGGGCCACTGTCTCTGACATGGGGCCGCAGCTTCTCTCGAGACTAATGGGGCTGAACGAGACCCAGGAAGGCGTCCTTACCATTGTGTTCAGGATAGCCGACGACAGAGGCCTGCTCCTGCTTGACATGAAGGATCTGAGGGCCATGTTGAACTATGTCGCCCAGAATGCGGCAGAATACAGGACTGCCTATGGCAACATCAGCGCCGCAAGCGTAGGCGCCATCCAGCGAGCCCTCCTCGCCCTGGAATCCGAGGGTGCCGACAAATTCTTCGGCGAACCGGCCTTCGACATTATGGATCTGCTCCAGACCGAGGAAGGAAAGGGAGTGATGAATGTGCTCGCGGCGGACAAACTAATGCTCAACCCGAAGCTCTATTCGACCTTCCTGCTCTGGCTGATGTCCGATCTCTACGCTTCACTTCCGGAAGTGGGCGACCAGCCTTTGCCGCGCCTGGTCTTCTTCTTCGACGAAGCCCACATGCTCTTTGACGGGACCTCTGAGGCCCTCGTAGACAAAATCGAGCAAGTCATCCGCCTGATCCGAAGCAAGGGTGTCGGCATCTATTTCGTAACCCAAAATCCTACAGACATTCCGGATGTCATATTGAGTCAGCTCGGCAACAGAGTCCAGCACGCGCTGCGGGCCTTCACGCCGAAGGACCAGAAAGCGGTCAGGGTCGCGGCCGCGACCTTCAGGGCCAATCCGAAATTCAAGACCGAGGATGCCATAACCAACCTTGGCACCGGAGAAGCCCTCGTCTCCTTCCTCGATGAGAAGGGTGCGCCTTCAGTCGTCCAGAAAGCAAAGATTCTGTTTCCACTGAGCCAGATCGGCGCCATCACTCCTGACCAGCGTTCCGCGATAATCAAGGGTTCTCGTCTCTACGGCAAGTATGACACTCCGGTAGACCGCCAGAGCGCCTTTGAGGACTTGCTCAAGGAGAGCCGTGAGGCAGAACAAGAGCGGCAGGCCGAGGAGGAGCAAGCTCCCCAGAGGCCGGCGGAGAAGCAAGGTCGTGGTCTCGGCGCAAAGATTTTCGGTGCGATTTTCACCGCCGTCACGGCCAGCGTGGCAAGCAGCGTTGGTTCTGCTGTCTCCAACAAAGTGACCGGAAAAAAGAGCCGGAGTGGCGGAGTGAAAAACTCAGCGGGAAGAGCCGTCAAGGCCGGCACTTCCGCAGCGACCCGCACCCTCACCCGTGAGCTTACCAGAAGCATCCTCGGGAATCTCATCAAATAGGTTCTGCTTCTTGAGCTTGGAGAGATATTCCTTTCTGAGCGCCGAGAAGAGGCCGCTGGTATAGCGTGGGAGACGTGGCCCTATCCATGTGCTGGTGTTCGAGATGAAGATCCAGCAATCCCCGTCAGGAAAATACTTTATGAAGGCACTCGTGCCGGACATGGTTCCGGTACGAGTCCAGCCTATTTCCGGATTGGTATCGTTCCATCCAAGGGAAAATCGCTCATGGTCGGTGTAGCCTGTCATCTCTCGTACGCTTTCCGGCGAGATAATGTCGGGAACCCCGTGACGGCCGTCAATGGAAGCCACGAAGCGGGCCAGTTCAGCGGAAGAGCCGACCCAGGCTCCAGCACCGGCCAAGGCATGGACATCATTCCCGCCATAGCAACGCTCGACAGAGTCGGGGCTGTTGTCATATTTCGGGACAAGAGGCTCATTCGAAGGAACGTAGTAGCGGGATTCGTTGGGATACTTCTCTTTATAATAATTATTCGCGAGATGGAAGTCCACGCAGCCCGCTGGTCTTAGCACTCTGTCCTGGATGAAGGTCTCATAAGGTTCGCCAGAAACCTTTTCTATTATCATGCTGAGAAGCAGATAGCCGAAATTCGAATATGACTGGGTGGTTCCCGGAAGGAATCTCAGGTGGCGCCTCAGGGTGAGCCGTACAAGCTCTTCAGCGGAAGGCGGCTCGGAGAGATGATTGACCTGCATTATCGTCCTTGTTGAGAAAAGCGGGTCGCCGCCGGCCTCCGAGAATCCGCCCTGGTGCCTGAGAAGCTGCTCAACCGTAATCCTGTAATAATTTTTGTCGTGGATGGCGGCAGTGAAGGAAGTGTCGTTCAGGATTCCCCGCGGGCCGAAGACAGTGTCCGATAGAGAGAGGAGTCCCTCTTCCTTGAGCACCATTATTCCAGTGGCTGTAATCAGTTTCGATACGGAAGCCATCCTCAGGATATTACCCGGCCCCATCCCTACGCCTTCATCCGCCTCCCCGTAGCCCCTGGAGAACAACAGGGAGTCATTGCGTACAATGGAAAGCTGTATGCCGTGGAGCTGCCACTGGGACATAAAACGGCTGATTCTGGCATCCATCCCAGCCGGAGCTTCGGAGAAAGAATTATTCAGAACCTCGTTGAGATGGACACGAACGGTGTCCTTCACCTCCCCAACCGTCTTTCCGGAATCACGGGTAGATGTCGCGACGGCTATCACCCCGACAAGGACGGCTGAGTATATCAGAAGTTTCAGCGCTGACTTGCTCATCCGACAATCCCGCATTTCTTGCCGAATTCGATGATGAAGGCGGCAGTTTCTTCAATGCCGAGTATGGATGAGTCGACGCAGAGGTCATAGTTGGAAGCCACCCCCCAGTTCCCGAAGGTAAAGTAATTATAATAGGTCTCCCGGGTGCGGTCCTTACGGTTCATCAGGGATTCAGCCTCTGTCGGAGATATGCCAAGACGGGTGGCCACCCTCTTGATTCTATTCTCGCGAGGGGCAGTGATGAAGACGTCAAGGCATTTCTTGTCCCTGAGGATATAGTCGGAGCAGCGCCCGATGAAGATGGCGGGGCCTTCTTCGGCTAACTGGCGTATAACGGCACTCTGTATGCGGAAAAGCTCGTTGTCATTGATATAATTTTCGGTCATGCCGTAATGGCCGCTCGCAAAGAAGCTCGAAACGGTGAAGAGACTGCGCCTTTCATCGCTTTTGAGAAAAAGGTCTTTTGAGAAACCGCTTTCTTCAGCCGCTTTGGTAATTAGTTCATTATCATAAACCTTTATGCCCAGACGCTTGCCGATCTCGAGAGCGACAAGTCTGCCGCCACTTCCGAACTGACGTCCGACATTGATTATAGCTTTTTCCATAGTCATTGATTATTAGTGTTTTATGCAAGTGAACTGCCGAGAGAAACAGGTTCATCCCCATCCTTGAGTTTCTTCATTTTTCCTATAAGCCAGAAGAAGAAGCACAGGGCGAGAAGGAAGGCCAGGAAGTCCGAGGACGGGAAGCTCAGCCAGACCCCGTCATGTCCAAGGAAAAGAGGAAGGATGTAGAGGAGGGGAAGCATGATGAGAATCTGTCTGGATAGGGAAAGTATGATTCCCTTTCCGATCATGCCGAGGCATTGGAAAAGCTGGGTCGTAACCATGTGGAAGCCGATGACCGGCAGCATGAGGTTGCAGATTCTCAAGGCTCTTGCTGACATTTCTCTCAGCGTAGGGTCATTGGTGAAAATGGAGACCGCCGCCCCCGGGAAGGCTTCGCAGATGATGAAGCCTGTGACTGTGGCAACAGTAACCCAGCCTATCGAAGTCCAATATACCTTGCGGACCCTGGAATAGAGTCTTGCACCGAAGTTATAGCCGGCTATAGGTTGCAGGCCCTGGTTGATTCCGGCCGCGATCATCAGGAAGAAGAAGGTGATCCTGTTCTGTATGCCGTAGGCTCCGATCGCGAGTTCTCCGCTGTATTTGAGGAGCTGCTGGTTGATGAACATGACCACTATGCAGTTGGCGGCATTGACGAGGAAAGGCCCCACTCCGATTGAGATGCACTCCATGGCGATACGTCCGTCATAGCGGAAAATCCCCTCCGGGAAATGCAGGAAATTCTTCTTGTCGAGGAAATAGACCATTGTCCTGATGAAGGCGGAGAACTGGGCTATGACGGTCGCGACGGCCGCTCCCACAACTCCCATATGGAAGCCGAATATCAGGATAGGGTCAAGTACGGCATTGAGAATCACTGTGAACAAGGTCATGTTCATGGCAAGTTTCGGATTACCGGAAGCCCTGATACAAGAATTAAGTCCGAAATAAAGATGCGTTATGACATTGCCCAGGAGATTGACGAACATGTAAGGCTTGGCATATGGCATAATCGCGTCCGTCGCGCCGAAGAAACGGAGAATCGGCTCCAGAAAAGAGAGCATCAGGATGGAATATGCGATTCCGATGATCGTGTTCAGCGAGACCTCGTTGGCCAAGACATTCTGGGCCTTTTCATAGTTCTTCTGGCCGAGCAGGACTGATATCGTGGTAGAAGCTCCGATACCGACAAGGGTTCCGAGCGCCGCGGACAAGTTCATAAGAGGAGAAGCCACCGCAAGTCCGGAGATGGCCATGGCTCCGACATCCTTGATATGGCCGATGTAGATGCTGTCGACCATATTGTATAAAGAAGCTGCGGTCATGGCGATGATGCCAGGGACCGCATACATTCTCAGAAGGGTACTTATTTTCTTGGTGCCTAGCTCGGTAGGTATCATTGATTCCGCCATGTCTAATCGTTCGGGTTATCTACCAGCCAGATGTCGAAACGAAGTGAGGCGTAAGGCGGCACAGAATTTCCGGAGCCCGTGGATCCGTAGCCGAAAGGAGAGATGAATACAGCTGTTCCTCTCTCATAAGGATGCATCAGCGAAATGGCATGGGCGAAGCCAGAGGTCATGTCGGAGGAACTCGAAGAATAATACGACGAGGAAGAAGAACCGGAATCCATAGAATAATTGGCATACTCCTCGGCAAGGGTCACGCTGTACGGGGTATAGGTGCGGCTTGATTTGTAGATGCCATAGAATTTGGCGGTGTCGGCGACGTTGGTATCGAAAACATGGCCGTCCGGGATGGTCCTTCCTATATAATTAATGTATATGGTCGAGTCTGAAGGTAAGGAAACTGTGTCTTTTCCGGCGAGCTTCTTGTACCAGAAGCCATAGGAGACCGTGTCGAGCTGCGCGTCAAGGACGGAGTGGACATAAGCGGTGCACTGAGAAATCTCCCTCGATACGACGTCATCGGTGAAATCCCTCAGAGTCAGTTCGTATATATATGATGAAGCGTCTTTCTGGGTATGCTTGAAATAGGCCTCGGCATCGGCCCTCTTCTTCGTACCTGTCAGCCAGGAAGGGATCAGGGCAGTCTTAGTCTCCCCTACTCTCATGCCTTCCAGCATATTGAGGATGCCTACCTGGACTCCTTCGTTTGCAGCGAGGAAGGTGCGCATTCCGTAATAGTTGGAGGCGTTGTAGGTTCCGACCTGCTTCGCGATGGCTTCGGAAGTCGTGGACTGGATCTTGCCGTCGAGGGACCTTACCGTATAGTCGAAGAGAACGTAGTTCTCTCCGCCATATGTTTTCCCGTCCGCCTTCGTATCTGAAAGGACGTATATTCCGTCACCGGAAGCCTTCACTCCGGGATGGTTGACCTGAATCCAGGCCTCGAGATGCCTCAGCTCGTCCTCATTGCCGGAATTGCCCTCCGACTTGGCACAGGAAAAGGAAAAGAAGGCTGCGGCGCCAAGACAAGCAAGACCGCAAATCTTTGACAATATTTCTTTCATACTCATAATTTCTTATGCTAGGAGACTTTACTGATTTTTGACATCGGTGACCAAGACATGATAGGCTAAGGCGGAATTTGCAGGAATCGTGCCTAACTGCTTGTCTCCGAAACCGTACTTGCCTGAAAAGAGGATTATGCATTCTTCACCGGCCTTTACGCCCAGAAGTCCGTTTTTAAGGCCCGTGACCAGTCTGGAGCCCGAAAGGCTGACTGTGTCCGGAGTGAAGAATGTCGTATCAGAAAGGTCCCAGCTCTGCGATGAGGCCAGATCCTTGTTATTGGCAGCAAACATGTTGGAGGCGCTGAGCGAAGAAGAAGTCATTACGTAGCCCGCATAGTAGAAGGCCAGTGTGCCGCCGGCGGATAGAGAATCTCCGCTCCCCTGCGAGACGACAAGACGCTGGCTTCCCTTGTTGGACACAACGTAAAAAGTCGTATCCGACTCCAGCTGCTTATTCAGGAAGGACTCTATGTAGCCTTCCTGGGTCGAATATGTAGTCTTTATATTCTCTTTGCTGCAAGAGAACAGTGCCACGGAAGCGGCCGTCAAGACATATATAATATTAGCTCTCATCCTAAAAATTCCCTTATCGCCTTTTCTGCATATTCAAGAGCATCTTTCGCCGACTTGACCCATTTCCGGGCCGGGTCATCCTGCTCTCCTATCCAGAGCCTTCCGCCGGAAGCCTGTTCATGTCCGCCTCCGCAAAAATAGAGGGCGGCCATCCTGGCGGCGGAGGTGCCTTTCTTGGAGCGCACCGAGACCCTGAAATAGCCCTCGTCTTCCTTGAGCCAGACGCTGAGCCTCACGCTTCCCATTTCCAGCGGTATATTCACAAAGCCCTCCGTGTCACCATCCTGAATTCCGAAACGCTCCCGCTCCTCCATGGTCATTATCATGAGAGCGGCTCCCTCCGGGAAGACCTCCATCTTTTCGAGCATGCAGCCCATCGCCCGGAGCCTGCTTTCTCGGCAGCTATGGTAGAGGCGCTCCAGCAGAGCGTCTCTGTCGACTCCGGCGGAGAGAAGGCCAGAGGCCATCTCCAGAGTGGAAGGGAAGGTTGAATTGGCGAAGTTGTTGGTGTCAGTGGTCATCCCCGTCATCAGAAGTTCCGCCGACTTGCCAGGAAGTTTCCCGGGATCCCCTTGAATCTCCGGCATCATGAGCAGGAGCCAATACGTCATTTCGCTTGCAGAAGAGACTTCCGGAGTAGAAAAGGTCAGGACGAACTCTTCCTCGACGGGCCCTAGATGATGGTCTACAAGGACCTTCGGTGCCTTGGCCGACTCAAGGAAAGGCGCCAGGTTTCCGGTCCGTCCGCAAGAGTTGCAGTCCATAACCAGAAGGAGGTCCGACTCCGCCACTCTCTTCTCGGCCGCAGCGGGAGAATCAGGAAAAAAAGCGAAACTTTCTTTCGGCGCCAGGGCCGTGACGAAAGAGACTGTATTGTCGAGCCTGTCCGGGAAGAGCGCCGCCGCTTCTTTTCCAAGGGATCTCAGATAGCTCACCATGGCAAGGGCGCAGCCGGCGGCATCGCCGTCGGGATGCTGATGGAGAGCCACCGTAATCTTTCCGGCGGCAAGTGCCATATCATGGAAAGAAATGGCTTTTTCTCTGTCAATTTCAGGCATCTTTGTCTTCAATTCTCTGCAAATTTACATAATTTATTGCATTTGATAAATCCTTTTCCTAAATTTGCCAAGACCATGCAAATGGGTATATTGTTTATTATAAGAATCTAAAAATAAACACATAATAATGAACAAAGCACTAAAGGCCATCATCAGCATCGTGCTGCTTGGCGTCATCGTGTGGCTCGTATTCGCTAACATCAAGAGCGTCAAGGAGCCGGTAGACTTCAATAAGGCTAAGGCTTACCGTGAAGGCATCGCGGAACAGCGTCTTAAGGACATCCGTACCCTCCAAGTCGCCTACAAGTCGGTAAACAACAAGTTCACTGCCTCTTTCGACACCCTCGCCATGTTCTACAACACCGGCAAGATGGACGTCAACTTGCAGGTAGGTTCTCAGGATGACTCTCTGGCAGTCGCCCACACCGAGGCAGTCAGGAAGGCCAACAAGGGCATCACCAACGAGCAGCTCTACCAGATGTACAGGAACGGAGACGAGCACCTCGTATTCTCCATCAAGAGCCAGATCCCTGTAAGGGACACCCTCTTCAACGGACGTTCCGACTTCAACGTCGACTCTCTCGCCTACATTCCTTTCTCCGGCGGACAGAAGACCATCATGAACGCCGTCGTAAAGGAGGTTTCCGGTGTTCAGGTTCCTCTCTTCGAGGCTCAGATGCCATACAAGGCTCTCCTCCACGGGCTTGACAATCAGCTCAGAATCAACCTTGACGCCGAGAGAAGAGACCAGAACAAGTACGAAGGACTTCAGGTTGGTTCCATCAGCGCACCTAACAACAACGCCGGAAACTGGGAGTAGTCTTCTGGTGGAAAAAGGCTTGTCAAATACAAGTATAGGAATATCCATTCAAGTGTCCTTGAGTGGATATTCTTTTAAGGTATCCGGCCCGGAAGGCGTTAGGAACTCCGGCTGGCTGGGGGCCGACAGACTATTCACGACCTCTGAATTTCAGAAGCGCTATTCTTCCGTGGAAGTTTCGCTTCTCACTCCGAAGATCGCCCTCGTACCTGCCCAGTTCTTCGATCCCGCGGCGGCCCGCCCGGCGCTCGCCGAAGTGACGGCCATCCGGGAAGGCGACCAGGTATCCAGCGTGGCTCTTCCGGAGTTCGGAGCGGTGCTTGTCTATTCCAATTCCATCGACGAGACCCTTTCGCGGGTTATCTCCATGTCTGTTCTGGACGAGAACGGCAAAAGTGCGGAAGTGCTTCCAGAGATGTACTACATCCTCAAGGGGCTTAAAGACTGCCCGGAATACAACAAAATTCTGGCTTCTTACATGGACGGCTGGCTCCACCTGGCCGTCGCCCAGGGGCGAACCCTTATGCTCTGCAATACCTTCGAGGCGGCGGATTTCACCACGGCGGAATATTTCATATTCATGGTGCTGAAAAAGCTTCAGCTCAATCCAGAAGTTTCTACCGTCTGCTTCAGGACGCCCCTCACCGACGCTCAGGAAATGTCCCTCTACAGGTATTTCAAATCCGTGGAGGTGCTATGAGGATAATCGGAGGCAGACTCAAGGGGAAGTTGTTTGACATTCCGGAGGGATTCAAGTCTCGTCCGACGACTGATTTTGCAAAGGAAGCTCTCTTTGACATTCTCGATAATGAGTACGAATGGGAGGGGCTGAAGGTATTGGACCTTTTCGGCGGCACCGGCTCTATATCCTATGAATTCCTATCTCGGGGAGCTGGTCATGTGTGGACGGTGGAGATGAATCCGGGGAATACGGCTTTCATTTCCAAAACAGCGAAAAGACTCGGCATTGCCAGGGACATATCGGTCATCCATAGCAATGTCTTTGATTTTCTGGGAATATGCCGAGAAAAATTCGACCTGGTCTTCGCCGATCCGCCTTATGCGCTGGAAGGGCTTGAGAGCATTCCGGAAAAGGTCCTCTCGCGCGGCATCATCCATCCGGGCGGCTACTTCATTCTCGAACACGGCGCGGAGCATGATTTTTCCGCCCATCCTCTCTTTAAGAAAGAAAAAGTCTACGGCCGGGTCCACTTCACCTTCTTCGAAGTTCCCGCCGAATAACGGCTTGCCAGGGAAGATTCCAGTTCCGCTCCTGGTAAGCTGTTTTAATCAGTTATATTGCTTGTAGTTTTCTACCTGTTCCAGCACTCGCTCGAAGACCTCATCGTCCCAGGTAGGCGGATAGCCTTCTTGATAGAGCAGGAGAAGGAGACGGGAGAGAGGGGAGAAGTAGATGGGAGAAAGAGCAGGAGATGTAGACGGGCAGGCGGGATATAGTAAGAGGGTGGCTGTAAGTCTTTCGACTTGTAGTCACCCTCTTAATTGTGTTTTATGTCGCCTTGTTTGCTCTCGGCTGGCACTGGATGCTCGGCTGGCGAGAAGGAGTTTTACTGTTCGTCTGGCTGGTTGTTGTCACCGCCCTGTGGTCCCTGCGGGCCCTGTGGGCCTGCCTGTGGGCCCTGCTGTGCTCCGGCATTACCGTACATCTGGCTCGAAGCGGCATTCCATGCATCCTGGAGATTCTTCGAATAGGTGTCGATATCAGCTATGTTCTGATTCTTGACGGCCTCCTTCAGGCTGGAGAGTGCGCTTTCGATAGCACCCTTCTTGTCCGCCGGGAGCTTGTCGCCATAGTCCTTCAGGTTCTTGTCAGACTGGAAGCAGAGTGCATCGGCGTTATTGATCTTGTCGACCCTCTCCTTCTCGGCCTGGTCAGCGGCCTCATTAGCCTTGGCCTCATTTCTCATCCTGTTTATCTCCTCATCAGAAAGACCGGACGAAGCCTCGATACGAATCTTCTGCTCCTTGCCCGTAGCCTTATCTTTCGCGGAAACATTCAGAATACCATTGGCATCGATATCAAAGGTAACCTCAATCTGAGGAATGCCTCTCGGTGCCGGAGCGATACCGTCCAGATGGAAAATACCTATCTGCTTGTTGTCCTTGGCCATTGGACGCTCACCCTGGAGAACCCTGATCTCTACGGAAGGCTGGTTGTCGGCCGCGGTCGAGAAGACCTGGGACTTCCTTGTAGGTATCGTGGTGTTGGACTCGATAAGCTTCGTCATCACGCCACCCAAAGTCTCGATACCGAGAGAAAGCGGAGTAACATCGAGCAGAAGCACATCCTTTACGTCACCGGCAAGGACACCGCCCTGGATGGACGCTCCGATGGCCACAACCTCATCCGGATTGACACTCTTATTTGGCTCCTTTCCGAAGAAGTTCTTTACGAGTTCCTGAACCTTAGGAATACGGGAAGAACCGCCGACGAGAAGGACCTCGTCAATATCCGAAGGATTCAGATGCGCATCGGAGAGCGCCTTGCGGCATGGCTCGATGGTCTTCTGGAAGAGGTCATCGCAGAGCTGTTCGAACTTGGCTCTTGTAAGGGTCTTTACCAGATGCTTTGGAACACCGTCAACCGGCATGATGTAAGGAAGGTTGATTTCGCTGGAGCTCTGGTTGGAGAGTTCTATCTTCGCCTTCTCGGCCGCATCCTTGAGTCTCTGGAGTGCCATCGGGTCTTTCTTCAGGTCAGCTCCGCCGTTATCCGCGGCGAACTCTTTGGCGAGCCAGTCGATGATTCTCTGGTCGAAGTCATCACCTCCGAGGTGGGTGTCACCGTTGGTGGACTTAACCTCAAAGACACCGTCGCCCAATTCAAGGATAGAAATATCGAAGGTACCGCCGCCAAGGTCGTAGACGGCAATCTTCATGTTCTTGTTCTTTTTGTCAAGACCATAGGCGAGCGCCGCCGCGGTAGGCTCGTTGATGATTCTCTTGACATCGAGTCCGGCAATCTTACCGGCCTCCTTGGTGGCCTGACGCTGGGAGTCAGAGAAATAGGCAGGGACCGTGATGACTGCCTCGGTGACAGGCTGACGGAGATAATCCTCGGCAGTCTTCTTCATCTTCTGGAGAATCATGGCCGATATTTCCTGAGGAGAATAGAGCTTGCCGTTGATGTTGATACGAGGAGTGTTGTTCTCCCCACGGTCAACACGGTAAGGTACCCTCTGGATTTCTGTCTGGACCTGGTCATAAGTCTCGCCCATGAACCTTTTTATGGAGTATACAGTGTTCTTAGGGTTGGTTATAGCCTGACGTTTCGCAGGATTGCCGACCTTTCTTTCTCCGTCGTCAGTGAAAGCCACTACGGAAGGGGTCGTACGCTGACCCTCGTTATTTATGATTACGGTAGGCTGGTTGCCTTCCATGACCGCTACGCAGGAGTTCGTAGTTCCAAGGTCAATTCCAATTATCTTTCCCATAATATCTAAGTTTTTTGTTTTCAGTTAAACATTCCGCCGCGGACTTTCCGCGACGCATTAGAAAACATCGAATGTTGTGCCATATCAAGTCAGGGTGGGATCGAGTGCCAAAATGTCATATTTTGTCTATCTTTGCCACATGGAATACAGACAGCTGACTGACTCCGAGTACAAGGACCTTGAATCCAGGATCCTTTACGAAGACAACCATATTCTCATCGTCAACAAGAAAGTCGGGGAAATCGTCCAGGGCGACAAGACCGGGGACGAGACTCTCGGCGACAAATACAAGGCCTTCATAGCCATACGGGACGCCAAGCCGGGGAAAGTTTTCCTCGGCATACCGCACCGTATCGACCGCCCGGTCAGCGGAATCACAGTCCTTGCGAAGACCTCGAAGGCTTTGGAGAGATTGTCGGAGATGTTCCGCCAGGGGGATGTGCACAAGACCTATTGGGCCTTGGTCTGCGCGGCTCCGTTTCCGGAAAGTGGTGAGCTTGACGACTGGCTCGTCAGGAACGAACGCATGAACAAGACCTTCGTAGTCAGGGAGGCGGAGAAGGAGGAGCGTCAGGACGCCTCCGGTAAGGACGACCCGGCGCCCAATGCCACGCTCGGGAAAGGGGTGAGGAAGGAGGCGCGGCTGGCAAGGCTCACGTATAAGATGATAGGAAAGACTGACAGGTATTTTCTGGTGGAAGTCCATCTGCTGACCGGAAGGCACCATCAGATACGCTGCCAGCTCTCCCATATCGGCTGCCCGATCAAGGGAGACCTTAAATATGGGGCTCCTCGTTCCAACAAAGACGGCGGCATCTGCCTGCTGGCCAGGAATATACGATTTGTCCACCCGATCAAAAAGACAGACTTGGACATCACCGCGCCTGTTCCGCGGGACTGGAAGGGCCTTTCCGACCTTTGAGAGAGGCGGCACCCATCTCCGACCTGCAGAGTCTCGCCCAGTCTCCCGGAGTCATGTCCACGAAGAGGCGGAAAGCCATGTTGAAAGATACCGAATTTCCGAAACCAGACAAGACGGCAAGGTCTGTCATCTTAAGACTCGGCTCAGACCGATATAATTTCATGGCATACCTCACTCTATAGAGATTCATGAACTGTGAGAAATTGTAGGACGTGCAGGCATGTATGACCTTGGAAAGATATATCTTGTTGGTATACAATTCCCTGCACATGTCATCAATAGTCAGTCCCTCCTTGAGATACGGCTTCTCGACTTCCATATGCCGGCAGATTCTCGCGTAGATTCCCCTGTAATTGACAGGGATTTTCGACGGGGGCGTTGGAATGAAATCATCCTCATCGGGGAAAGCTTCCCGCTTGCCGCTCAAAAGAGGCACGGACATGATGTAGCGCAGCGTGACCAGGACTTCATAGGCGAGCAGGAAGGATGAAGAGGCCAGTCTGGCGGCGAGCCCTCCCCTCTGAGGAAGAAGGCAGGTCAGGGCGGCCATAGCCGAAAGGACGGTAAAGACAAGAAGGAGATTATGCTTCATGGTAAGGAGCAGAACTTCCCAGCCGGAATATGTAGAAATAAGGTAATCTTTGTCTGACAGCTTTTTACCAGCGCTATAGACCGGCAGAAGACAAGGTCCGAGGACTGAGAGAACGAAGGTCAGCCCGCAGATGAGAGGAAGCGGGATACCCGGGAACAGCAGGGAGAGAGCGAGAAGGAGCACGCCCGCAATGGTGATCACCAAGGCCGCCTTCTTCCTCTCCTCAGGTAATGTGTCGCACAGGCAGGCGGTCACAAGGACAGAGGCCGAAAGCGAGAGGTCAGCCGGAAGATGGTCTAGGAAAGAGCAGCCCGAGGCGATAAGACGCGAAGCGGGCGGGAAAAGAGTCATTACAAAGGCAGAGGTCTGTTCCATGGTCAGAGCCTTCTTCAGATCAAGAGCAATAGATTTAGGCATAGTTCTAGTGTTTTCCACAAACTTACAGACTCGCGGACAAAAAAACAGTGGCTTTCGTCATGTTCTGACGAAAGCCACAAGGCCTAATAATGAGG
Source organism: Bacteroidales bacterium UBA7258 (assembly GCA_002472565.1). Taxonomy (GTDB): domain Bacteria; phylum Bacteroidota; class Bacteroidia; order Bacteroidales; family UBA932; genus Cryptobacteroides. Next base: position 239,277 of record DKSK01000027.1, read on the forward strand.
AATAGTTGCTGGTTAGTGCTTCTCTTCGCCCTCAACGGACTCGGGTGATGAAGATTTTTCATCATCAAACTTCTTCACCTTGCTTCCTTTCAAGAGATCGAAGCCCTTGCCATAAACTCCGGAGACTGAGGATACGGACAGAAAGGCATCCTTGTCGATGGTCTTGATATAGCGGAGAAGAAGATTGAGGTCTGTCTTGCGGGTTATCACCACCAAGGCATGGCTGGTCTTCTTGGTGTACCAGCCCAGGGCCGGAAGGACGGTCACTCCCCTGCGGAGCTCCTTGGTGATGGCGTCCGCAATCTGCTCATACTTTTCGGAAAGTATGAAAAGCTGGATGCTCTGCTTGGAACCGGAGATATAGAGGTCGAGAGTGTAGCTGTTTACCGTCACCAGAATGAGGCCGTAGACTACGGTGGTCACCTTGTCAGGCATGCTCAGGAGCTCTCCGGTTTCTTTGTTATATGAAGGGAAGAGGAGGGAGGAAAGGATGATCACCACATCCATGAGGAGAATCATCCTGCCTGGAGATATATTCCTGTACTTGGAAACGATGAGGGCTATGATGTCGGTTCCTCCGGTGCTGCCTCCGACTGAGATCGCCAGACCGATGCCGAGTCCTGACATCATCGCGCCCATGATGGTCGCCATGAGTTTACCGTTGGCCAGGGATATGGACTGGATCAGAGACTGAGGATAAACCATCTGCAGGACGTTGAGGCCGATCGAAGCGAGGACGATGGCGTAGATTGTCTTGCCTCCGAAAGAAGGTCCAAGCACCAAGAAGGCCACAAGAAGAAGGATGGCATTGATGACAAAATAGGAATATCCCATCATGATGTGGCCGTTGGTCGCATACTGGATGATGGAAGATATACCTGAGACTCCGCCTCCGACGAGGTTGTTCGGAATCATAAATATGGCCCATCCGGAATTGTAGATCAGGATTCCGAGGGTCAGGACCAGATATTCTTTGATGGTCCGCCAGATATTGTCTTTGATAATAGGTGAAGACATTGTACTATTGGTTTAAAGTACCGGTGTCCCGGACATTTCTCTTTTTCCTCTCTATTCCCGTCTTCATGGCCTCGAAACCTTCGCCATAGACGCTGCTGGCCTGAACCACGCTGACGAAGGCCTTCGGATCTATGGACTTGATGGCCCGGGTGAGGACCTGCAGCTGGCTTTTGCGGACCACGATGAGAAGGATCTTCCTGTCCTGGCCTGTGTACCAGCCGGTAGCGTTGATCATGGTCACTCCCCTGTCCATCTTCTTTATTATGTAGTCCGCTATGTCCCCGTAACGTTCGGAGAAGACAAGGATCTGCATGGTTGATTTCTGACCCAGAAGGAAGAAGTCCAGCATCAGGGAGAATGTGATCATAGCAATGTAGCCATAGAGTACGTCGCTGAGATTCTTGCCCGGGATGAGGAGGATGGAGGCTATGATGAAGACATCCGAGAAAAGATAGACCTTTCCTGGAGACACAGGCCAGAATTTATTGATTATGAGCGCTATGACATCAGTACCTCCGGTACTCCCCCCGTTGACGAAGATAAAATAGACTCCCAAAGCCTCGATCAGGCCACCGATTATCGGAATGAGGACCTTCTCGCTGACAAAGAGAGGCTCTCCGGCCACGGCTTTGATAATTTCGAAGTTCGGTTCTATCCTGAAAAGGATGGTCGAGAGTAGGATGCAGTAGATGGTCCTGATGCCGAAGCCTCCGCCCAGGACCAGCGAACCGAGGATAAGGAGGATGGCGTTGCCGATGATGAAGGAATAGGACACGGGGAAACCCGTCCCCATCTCCAGGATCGAGCAGGCACCCGTAAGGCCGCCGCTGGCTATTCCGTTAGGAATCAGGAAAGATTCCCAGGCAAGCGTATAGAGCAGGGTGCCGAAAGAAAGGACCACCCAGCCCCACAGCACTTTAAGAGGACTTTTCTTAGTCTGAGCCATAAAAGGACTATTTCAATACGATATTGACTATTTTCCCAGGGACCACAATGACTTTAGCCACGTTCTTTCCGGCCAAATATTTCTCTGTTTGTTCCATGGCGAGGACCTTCTCTTCAACCTCGGCCTTGCCGAGGGCCTTAGGAAGGCTGGCCGTGAAACGGGTCTTTCCGTTGAAGGAGACGGCATAAGTGACGTTGTCTTCCACCGTATATTCCTCCTTATACTGAGGGAAGGCCGCGAAAGAGACGCTCTGCTCATGTCCGAACTTGTGCCAGAGCTCCTCGGCCACATGAGGGCAGAAAGGAGAAATGAGCACCACCAGAGGCTCGAGTATGGCTTTCTTCGTGCAAGAGAGATCGGCGAGCTCGCCGACGGCTATCATGAAGGCGGAGATGGTCGTGTTGAACGAAAGTTTCTCTATGTCATCCTGCTCTTTCCCGATGAGGGTGTGAAGGGCCTTAAGCTCGGCGCGGCTTGGCTGGCCGTCTTCCGGAAGCCATTTTTCGCGATCATAGAAAAGCCTCCAGAATTTCCTCAGGAAACGGCTCACTCCGTCTATACCCTTGGTGTCCCATGGTTTGCTCTGTTCTATAGGCCCGAGGAACATCTCGTAGAGACGGAGAGTATCGGCTCCGTACTGGTCTACGATCATGTCAGGGTTCACTACGTTGAACATCGACTTGCTCATCTTCTCTACAGCCCAGCCGCAGACGTACTTACCATCCTCAAGGACGAATTCAGCATTTCTGTACTCAGGCCTCCATGCCTTGAAAGCCTCCGTATCCAGGACGTCGCCATGAACAATATTCACGTCGACATGGATAGGCGTCGTCTCGTATTTATCCTTCAGGCCGAGACTTACGAAGACCGGAGCCTTGGCGTGGTCGTCCGAATTTACTCTGTAGACGAAATTGGAGCGGCCCTGGATCATGCCCTGGTTCACAAGCTTCTGGAAAGGCTCCTTCTTGCAGGAATACCCATAGTCATAGAGGAACATATTCCAGAAACGGCTGTAGATGAGATGATGCGTCGCATGCTCGCTTCCTCCGAGGTAGAAATCCACATTCTGCCAGTAATCGTCAGCCTCTTTGCCGACAAGGGCCTCGTCGTTGTGAGGATCCATGTATCTGAGGTAATAGGCCGAAGAGCCGGCGAAACCAGGCATGGTGTTGAGGTCTATAGGGAAAATGTTCTTTCCGTCAATCTTGGAAGTGTCAGCCAGGCAGGCGTTCTTCTCATCCCAGGCCCATTTGGCAGCCCTTCCGAGAGGAGGTTCACCCGTTTCCGTAGGCCTGTAATCCGAAATCTCAGGCAGGGCCAGAGGCAGCTTGTCCTCCGGAATGCAGAAAGGCTCCCCGTCCTTGTAGTAAATCGGGAAAGGCTCGCCCCAATAGCGCTGGCGGCTCCAGATGGCATCGCGCAGACGATAGTTTACCTTCACCCTTCCAAGATGATGCTCGGTGACGAATTTCCTCGTCGCGGATATGGCCTCCTTTACCGTGAGACCGTTGAGGCTGAAACCGTCAAGCGAAGCGGCGCCCTTGCGGGGAGAATTCATGACGATGCCTTCCTTGGCATCGAAACTTTCCTTGCTGACATCGGCCCCTTCGATGAGAGGCACAACAGGGAGATTGAAATGCCTGGCGAAGGCATAGTCGCGGCTGTCGTGGGCAGGGACCGCCATGATGGCGCCCGTACCGTAGCCGGAAAGCACATACTCTCCGACCCAGACAGGGACATCCTCCCCGGTGAATGGATTGACGGCGTAAGAGCCGGTGAAGACTCCTGTGACCCTGCGGTCGCTCATGCGCTCCAGCTCGGTGCGTCCCTCGACATATTTAAGATACTCCTCGACCTCGGCCTTGTGTTCAGGAGTGGTGAGCTCTTTCACGAGTTCACTCTCAGGGGCGAGAACCATGAAGGTCACGCCGAAGATGGTGTCGGCACGGGTGGTGAAGATGGTGAAATGCCTGTCTGAGCCCTTGACCTTGAACTCCATCTCGGTACCCTCGCTGCGGCCTATCCAGTTGCGCTGGATGATCTTTACCGATTCGCTCCAGTCTATGGTGTCGAGGCCGTCAAGGAGTCTCTGGGCATAGGCGGTGATTCTCAGGTTCCACTGTTCCATCGGCTTCTGCACCACCGGGAAGCCGCCACGGATGCTGACCCCGTTGACGACCTCGTCATTGGCGAGGACGGTGCCGAGGCCAGCGCACCAGTTCACCATGGAAACTCCCCTGTAGGCTATCCTGTAGTTCATAAGGGTCTCCTGGCGCTTGTGCTCGTCCATGGCCTTCCACTCCTGGGCCGTGAAACTGAGCGGCTCGCTCTGGGCCGCGTTGATGCCTTCGGTGCCCTGCTTCTCAAAATGAGCCTTGAGCTCATCAATCGGACGGGCTTTGTCGGTGTCATAGTCATACCAGCTCTTGAACATCAGTTCAAAAGCCCACTGGGTCCACTTGTAATACTTAGGATCGCAGGTGCGCACCTCCCTGTCCCAGTCAAAGGAGAAGCCTATCTTGTCAAGCTGGCGGCGGTAGGTGTTGATGTTATTGGTCGTCGTCACCTCAGGATGCTGGCCGGTCTGGATGGCGTACTGCTCCGCCGGAAGTCCGAAGGCGTCATAGCCCATAGGATGGAGGACGTTGAAACCTTTGAGCCTTTTATAGCGGGCATAGATGTCGCTGGCTATGTATCCGAGAGGATGACCGACATGCAAACCCGCTCCCGAAGGATAAGGGAACATGTCAAGCACGTAATATTTCGGTTTGTCAGAATGGTTCTCAGCCTTGAATGTTTTCTCGGAGGCCCACCAGGCCTGCCACTTTGTCTCTATCGACTTGTAATCGTAATCCATATTCTAGTTAATCTTTATTTTTCCGCTTCCTTTCTTTTCAAGCCTGAACTCGACCGGTATGGTGACAGCCACCTTGACCGGCTTGCCCTTGACCTTGGCCGGCTTCCATTTCGGAGAGGCCTTGACAACTCTCAAGGCTTCCTCGTCGAGCAGAGGGTCGGCGCTTCTGGTGACCTTGGCATCTTCCACCCCACCGTCCTTTCCAATGATGAACTGCACAAGGACACGGCCTTGAATCCCTTCATCTACAGCCTCTTTCGGATATTTGAGATAGAGGTAGACCCACTTCACCAGAAAATACTTCGGATCGCCTCTGCCCATGAATTCAGCCCTCTGGTCGGTGTCATAGTAGCCGTACACATGGTTGTCCGTGTCAGGTTTTATATCCATAGGGTTGAAGAGCGGAGTGGCGGAAGTGTTGGCGAGGGTGCGCAGAAAGTTGTACACATACTCAAGCTCAGCCTCCATCCCCTCATAGTCTATTATTGAGCCCGTGTCCTTCCATGTATCGTGCTCGGGATAGCGTCCGGTCGTGAACATCACGGAAGGTATCTTCTTGGAATAGAAGGCTCTGTGGTCGGAAGGATAAGGCTCTTGGGCGCTTATCTTCGGGTAGACGGGTTCAAGACTCGTCACCATGGAGTTTATGATGGAATTCATGTCGGCGTTCGAGGAAGTATAGGCCGTGAAGCTGTCTGAGCCCGTGCCGACCATGTCCAGATTGACCATGGCGTCTATCTTGTCCACATCGGAAAAAGATCTGTTCAGGAAATACCAGGCCCCCGCATAGGAACGTGTAGAAGCGCCGAAACCGATGAAGATGACGGATCTCCGAAAGAGGATGGAGTTGGTGCTCACCCTTCTGGCGAGCTCCAGCATAAGCGCAAGTCCGGAAGCGTTACCGTTGGCTCCGTAATAGATCTGCTTCTCTTTCACTCCGTTGACAGTCAGTTCGTTGACTCCGAGATTATCCATTCTCGCCCCGACTACGATATAATGGTCGCGCAGAGCCGGATCATAGCCTTGGACCAGGCCGACGACATTTCTGGACTTCAAGGTATCGCCCCCTTCGGAGACTATGCCGAATCTCATGCCGCTGTTTTCAAGGACGTCCACTCCGCAGTTTTTCAGGACTACGGCCACGTAGTCAGCCGTCCGGCTCTCGCCCTCGGAGCCAGGGGCGCGGCCCTCCATGGAAGCCGCCGACACCATCGTCACATGCTCACGCATGGCCTTCACCGTCTCGCTCTCACCGAGTTCCGGGAAATCATTGCGGTACTGGGCCAGAGAAGGAAGGCAGAGGAGAAGCGCCGCAGAGGCGGAGAATATTGCTAAATAGTGATTCATGGTCATTCGTTGACAAGTATCCACACATCATCAGGGCAGAAATCCTCTTCTTTCACCTTCTTCAGGTCATTGAAGGCTTCCTGCAGCATATCGGTCGGGCAGATGCCAACGGCGTTGAATCCGTTGCGGAAACTGATTAGAGTTCCCGTGTAGCCCTCTCCGTTCACCTTGGTTAGAAGATTTTCGGCATTTGTCCTGGAATGGAAAGCCCCCACCACTATGTAATAGCGGAAGTCGAGCTTGGTGGTGAAAAGACCGCCCAGTTCCGAAGGGTTGAGAATGGTTCCGTTGATCTGCTTGATGGAGTCCAGAACAGCGATGGAGTCTGCCATGGCCTTCTCGACAAGCCTGAGCGAATCAATCCTGGCCTGGTGGCGGGCCTCCTCGACACTGTCGATTCTGGCCTTCATCTCGGCGATCTCCTCGGAAGTCGGCCTTCCGGCAAGTTTCCGGAAAGTGTCGCAGCCCGGAGCAAGCGCCAGAACCGCCGCAATTAGAATGATCAGAGACTTCTTCATGATAAGCCGATTTTCTGCAAATTTACACATTAATTACCTAAATTTGTAGCCGGAGGACTTAAAAAGCCATGCTCAAAACATTCAAGAAGACCATTCACGCTCTCGCAGACATACAAGGAGACATAGACCCGATCTCCGCGGAGGAAAATATCAAGTCGGGAATCCCTTACAGAGGACCGAACCTATGGATTCTCGCTTTCGCCATAGTTCTCGCCTCCGTAGGTCTCAACATCAATTCCACGGCGGTCATTATCGGCGCCATGCTGGTTTCTCCGCTCATGGGGCCTATCTTCGGACTGGGACTCGGACTCGGGACCAATGACACCCAGGTGCTCAGAGATTCGGGAAAGAATCTTCTCGTGATGGTGGCGGTCAGCCTCCTGGCTTCCTTCATCTATTTCCTCATCACGCCGCTCAAGCTGGACAACCCTACCGAGCTGCTCTCCAGAACGAATCCGACCATCTATGATGTGGTGATAGCCTTCTTCGGCGGTCTGGCCGGAATTTTCGAGATGAGCCGCAAGAAGAAGGGCACTGTGCTCTCCGGAGTAGCCATCGCCACGGCCCTCATGCCTCCGCTCTGCACGGCGGGCTACGGACTGGCCAGCCTCAACATGAGATACTTCGCCGGAGCCTTGCTCCTCTTCAGCATCAATACGGTCTTCATCACCCTGGCGACCTTGATGATGGTGAAATTTCTCAAGTACCCGGAACGTCAGTTCCAGAACGAGAAGACCGCCAGGCACGTAAGGAATTGGATAACAGTAGCCGTAGTGCTGGTCACGGTCCCGAGTATCTGGTCGGCGGTGGTGATGATCCGCAAGAATTCTTTCGAGATGAAGGTCGAGAGCTTTATCGCTGACAACAAGAATCTGGACAACGGCTACATCTCCGACTACAAGACCGACTATCGCAAAGGCGGCTCCCTGAAAGTCTACATAACGGGCGGGACGCTCACGGCTTCAGAGAAAGACGCCCTTCTCTCTTCGGCCGAGGATCACGGGCTCTCCAAGTCGCAGATAGAGTTCAAGGAGCACGTCATCGGCTCAGGCGCCTCGGACAGTTCCGAGAAGCTCGTCAAGGGCATCTATGAGAGGACGGATTCGGAAATTTCCAAGCGGGAACAGGAGATAGCCAGGCTCGAAGATGAAATCGCGAAGCTGAAAAAGGACGAAATACCTTACTCCCAGATAACCAGGGAAGCCGTAACCCAATATCCGGAGATCAAAGACCTCTTCATTTCGCGCGGGGCGGAAGTCTCTTCTGACAGTCTCGCCGAAAAACCTTGCGTACTTGTGGTGGCCAAGAGCGAGAAGCAGTTAGGGGAGGCGGCCCGCGAGAAGCTTGCTGACTGGCTCAAGGTCAGGCTGAACGACACCACCGTGGTGGTAATCAACAAGATCAATTGAGGAACGCCGCACTAGTCATATCGCTGCTTCTGCTGCTTGTCCAGCCGGCGGGGGTCGGCAGGCGGAGGCCTCAGAGGACGCTCTGCAAGCCCTTCCCCATCCTGCACGCCCAAGACAAGGGCTTTTCTCTCTTTCTGCCCCGCCCTCCACGGACAGGCTTGGCGGCGGACACGATTGAAGTCGCACTGATAGGCGATGTAATGATGCACACAAAGCAGCTGGACTATGACTATAGGACCTTTCTGGAGGGAATCCAGAACAGGCTCAAGGGAGCCGACCTCGCCATAGCCAACATGGAATTCACCCTCGCCGGAAAGCCTTACAGCGGCTATCCGGCCTTCTCCGCACCTGACGGCTACCCAGCCTATATCCGGGATTGCGGGGTCGACGTCTTCCTCACGGCGAACAACCACATCCTAGACAAAGGCAAGGCCGGGGCCGAGAGGACGGAGAGAATCTATGAGAGCATGGAAGGGGTCAGATATACGGGGCTTTCCTCCGGTCCCGCCCGCCTAGAGTCGTCCTATCCGCTCTTTCTCAACGTCAGGGGAATCCGTCTCGCCCTCGTCAATTTCACTTACGGGACAAACGCCGCCATATCTTCGGAATGGCCGAAGGTCAACAGGATGGACCGGAATGAAATCAGCAAGGCCATAGCGAAGGCCAGGGCGAGGGGCGCCGATTTCGTCATCGCCCTACCGCACTGGGGGACAGAGTACAAACTGAGGCATGACCAGAGCCAGGAAAATATGGCGCGGTGGCTCGCGGGCGAAGGGGTTGACGCCATTGTAGGCGCCCATCCGCACGTAGTGCAGGATTCTTCCGTCATCGACGGGGTTCCGGTCTATTATTCTCTGGGTAACGCGGTCTCGAACATGAGCGCGATAAACACCCGCCTCGAGCTTCTCGTCACTCTGAGATTCACCATAAATCCGGAAGGCGTCAAGGAGATGCTCGGGAGCGAGGCAGAATATCTTTGGTGCACCAGGCCCGGCACGCTTACGGATGGCTTCATGACCATAGCCGTGTCTGACTATGAAGGGAAACGGAGACTATGGAAGGACCCCTCCGACTACGACAATATGATTGCGACAAGAGACAGGGTAAGCTCTGCCGTTGGAATTGACTAAACATTCGTGATGAAGAAAACCATAACATTGGAAACTTTCGACCCCATAGAGATTTACGGGGCCGGGAACAAAATTCTCGAGCGCTTCTGCACCTATTTTCCGAATCTGAAGGTGGTCGCGAGAGGCAACCGGCTCATGCTGGAAGGCGGAGAAAACGACATCGATGAGTTCGAAATCAGATTCGCGGAATTGACCCAGGCAAGGAAACACAAGCTGAGCCTGACTCCCTACGATGTCGATGACATCTTCGACGGGGAGAAGGATGCCTCAAAGTTCAGGATGAACGGGGACGCGATCATTGTCCATGGAACTGACGGGAAACCGATCAAGGCAAGGAACAAGACTCAGCAGGACATGGTGAAGGCCTATTTTGAGAATGACCTTGTCTTCGCGGTAGGACCTGCCGGCACCGGAAAAACTTATGTGGCCATAGCGCTGGCCGTCCGCGCCCTCAAGAATCGGGAGATCAAGAGGATCATCCTGACCCGTCCCGCTGTGGAGGCCGGTGAAAGGCTCGGCTTCCTGCCGGGCGACCTAAAGGATAAACTTGACCCTTACCTGCAGCCGCTCTACGACGCTCTCGGGGACATGATTCCTTCGCGGAAGCTCCAGGAATTCATGGGGGACGGCACGATCCAGATTGCTCCTCTGGCCTATATGCGCGGACGCACCCTGGACAGGGCCTGCGTGATCCTGGACGAGGCCCAGAACACGACTATCGGCCAGCTGAAAATGTTCCTTACCAGAATGGGGCCTAACGCCAAGTTCATCGTGACGGGCGACGCCAGCCAGATCGACCTGCCTCACGGTACCGAATCAGGGCTTCTTCGCGGCATGGACCTTCTGCGCGACATCAAAGGCATCGCGGCGATCCGCTTCACCAGCGATGACATTGTCCGCCACCCTCTGGTCACCAAGATCGTACGGGCCTTCGACAAGGCCGGAAGGACCCTGCCAGCCGCTTCGGACGGTTCTCCTAAGCCAGACTCCGTATCGGTAGGGCGGCCTGACAAACCGGAATAGAATACTAATCATTTTTTAAATGACATGAACAGCTTGATTTTGACTTTACTTTCGATGCTCGGCGTACTTGGGTGCAAGGGCTACGCCGACCTCAACGTGGACGAATTCGAAAAGATGCTCTCGAAAGACAAGGCCGCCCAGCTCGTGGATGTCCGCACGCCTGAAGAATATGCCGCAGGACACCTACCGGGAGCAATCAACATCAACTTTCAAGACGAAGCTTTCATAGAAAACGCCAAGGCCCTGCTCTCAAAGGAGCAGCCTGTGATGGTATATTGCCGGAGCGGGAAGCGAAGCGCCGCCGCTGCAGCAGTCCTGGATGGTAACTTTTTCAAAACCTACAATCTTCTCGGAGGCTTCCTCGCCTGGACCGGAGCCGGGAAGCCGGTATCGGCCTATGATGTGGAAGGCTTCAAGACCGCTTCCGGAGAACTTCTCACCGTCAGCCTCATTAAACACGGTTCACTGGCAATCCGTTACAAGGGTCTGTCCATACAGGTAGACCCGGTATCCGGCTACGGCAGACAGACAGACTATGCGAAGGAATTTCCAAAAGCAGACATAATTCTGGTCACCCATGAACATGGCGACCATTTTGACAAAGACGCCATAGCCTCCCTGAGAAAGGATGACACTCAGCTGTTTACGAATGCTCGCTGCGCGGAAATGCTTCTCTGGGGGAAAGCTCTTGCAAACGGTGAAAGCGCCTCTCTTCCGGGAGGGATTCTTCTGGATGCCGTTCCCGCCTACAACTACACCGAGGGCCACCTTCAGTTCCACCCGAAAGGCAGGGACAACGGCTTCGTGCTCACTATCGACGGCTTCCGCATCTACATCGCCGGAGACACTGAAGACATTCCGGAAATGGCCGGGCTGAAAGATATCGACCTTGCCTTCCTCCCTGTCAACCAGCCATATACCATGACCGTCGACCAGTGCGTGAAGGCCGCGAAGACCTTAGCGCCGAAGGTGCTGATTCCATATCATTTCGCTCAGACAGACCTCTCTTCCCTGCCGGGGCAGCTCCCCGGAATCGATGTAAGGCTACGCCAGATGCAATAGGCCGGGGCAAGCATCTCATCACCATGAAGACAAACTATATCATGAAAACAAACTATATCATTTCATGCCTGGCGGCATTCTGCACCGCCTTTTCCTCTGTCTGCGCCAGGCCTGTCACCGCACTGGCAGATGACAACAGTGATTCTCTCGTCGCAGTCGTCGCATATTTCGGCCAGAGAGACACCATGACATATTGGATCAATGAAGGCACTTGGAAAGTCAAGGACTCAGATACGGTCAAGACATCAGGGATTGCAACCAAAGTTATGCTCACGGTGACGGAGGCCTCGAAGAAAGGCTACGGGATGGAATACAAATTCCTTGATTTCCAATGCGACACCTTGGAGGACTCTGTGATCGGAGACTTTCAGAAGAGCCTCGTCAATAAACTATCCAAGGATATAATCGGAACGTCCGTCAGATTCAAAACCGACCGCTACGGGCACATCACCAAATACGAGAACCTGAAAGAAATAAAGGCACAGGCGAAGAAGCTCTTCGATTCAGCATACGGTGAATTGCAGAAACTCCCATTCATGGACAGTTTAAAAGCCGTAGGTATGGATCCTTCGGCACTTCTAAAGCATTCTGACCTCTCAGACCTTGTCGAAGGTTACACGGAAGAGCTTGAGACGATGTTTTGTTTCCATGGCAAAGCCTTCTCCGTCGGAGAATTTGAAAACCATAACGATGGATCCAAGAAAGCCTACCCTAGCGATTCTCATCTGACTATAAGCCTTAATCCTGAGTCAGGAGCTTACTCGATAGAAACCGAAGATGTTACAGAGGTCCCGGCAGGGGATCTCAAACCATTGATAGCAGCCTTTGCCAATGCTTTTTCAGACGACATCCTGCCGGATGATTTCTCTGACGAATATGACAAGCAGGTGACAGGAAATCTCACCATTACCAATTATATACACTGGAAATATTTTGCCGACGGCTGGCCTTCAGAGGTGCTGTGGCAGACAGAGTCAATGCTGGCTGGCCAGGGTAAATTGAAACAGACCTACATATCCTGGGACACTCGCCACGCTGCTCAGCTGGAAGAATAGCTTCCGAAGAATATAAAAAACGGGGCTGACCTCAAGTCGAATCGACTTTCGGCCAGCCCCGTTTCATCTCCCCTTAAGCGGATATTTCCTCGCCGGGGACTTAGGGTAAAATTTACTCTACCTTGCCTTCCTTGACAATCTTGTCGTACTTGTCATAGGCGGCCTGATTCTCGGCGCTGTCACTTCTGAAACGATAGTAGGCGTTCTTGAGATACTCGGCGATGCTGACCTTGACGCTGTCGTCCTTGGAGACGTTGAAGGCCTTCTCGAAAGGAGCGATGCAGTTCTTGAGAGCCTCTGAGAATTCGTTCACGATCTTCTCGTACTTGGCATCATCCAGCTCGTCCTGAGCCGCCTTCTGGAGATCAAGGGCGCGGTTGTAATACATGATACCCTCACCGATGTAGCCATAAGCATAGGTCGGATCGATCTCAGCACACTTCTCGTAAGCCTTCACGGCATTGTCGTAATCCTTGAGCTGGGTGCGGATATTGCCCTCTACATAATAGAGAGAAGCATTGTTCGGCTCGTTCTTCTTCGCCTTGTCGAGAAGGGCGAAGAGCTCGTCCGGATCCTCATTGTGCTGGAGATAGTAGTTGATAAGACCGATGAGGATGCTCTGGCTCTCAGGGAACTTGGTGAAGCCCTCCTGGAGGAAGTTCTTGGCGTTGACCGTGTCAATCTCCGCAAGCTTGGCATAAACCTCTCCGCCTTCTCCGAAATAATTGTTTTCAAGGCACTGCTTGAAGAGCTTCTGGGCCTTTACGCCATCCTTTACCTGCCATGCGGTGAAGGCCGCATTGTAGAGGGAGTTGGTGTCAAGCTGGGAAAGAGGCTTCTGGCCGAGAGCCTTTACGGCATTCTCAAAAGCCACGCTGGCGGTGGCAAAATCGCCGAACTGATAGGCGTTGAAAGCCTCCTGGTTGAACTTCTGGTTGACAGCCTTGAGATTGGCATCGAGAGACTTGGCATCGCCGCCGAGTTCCTGAGCCTTGGCAAAAGCCTCAAGAGCCTTGTCAAGAGCGTCTTTTACGACTGGCTTCGTAACCTTGATGATGGAAAGCTGACCGTTCTGGGTGAAATAGAGCTCCTTGTCCTCATAGACTTCCTTGGTCATCTGCTGGCCGCCGATTTCAACGGTCTCGGTAGACTTAGGCTGCTCGCCCATGACGAGGGAAAGTTCCTGCTTGGAAGCACCCTGCCAAACCTTGGAGGCCGGAGCCTCATAAGCCTTGAGATAGGCTTCGCCAAGTTTAACCCAAGTAGCCGCCTTGGTGGCTTTCTTCGCATTCTGGGATGCGGAGATGGCTGCATCAAGAGCCTTCTGTGCATCTGCCGCCGCCTTAGACTGCGCGTTGCCGATCTGCACGGACGCCAAAAGCGCCAATAAGATAAAAATCTTTTTCATGCTTAAATAAATTGTGGTTTAATTGTTTTCTTCCGTGGCATCATCCGGCGTTTCTGCAGCCTCTCCATTATCAATCTCACTCTCCTCCTCCCTTTCTACAGAGGAAACAGAAGCGATAGAATCGCCGTCAGGTATGTTGATTAGTTTTACTCCCTGAGTATTTCTGCCTGCAACCTTGATGTCAGCGATATGCATTCTGATCAGTAGTCCTGAATGCTCGATGATCATAAGATCCTCATTATCGGTGACATTCTTGATAGCAATAACCTTGCCTGTCTTATCGGTGATGTTCATCGTGATCACGCCCTTGCCTCCGCGGTTGACCTTCCTGTACTCGTCGACAGGGGTGCGTTTCCCGTAGCCGTTCTCGCTCACGACAAGCACGGTATGATTATCCGGCGCATCACTAGGATCGTAGACGATGGCTCCGACAACCTCATCGTCATCATCGATATTGATGCCTCTCACTCCGCTGGCTGTCCTGCCCATGGCTCTCGCGTCAGTCTCATCGAATCTTACACAGCGGCCGTTGCGTGCGGCGATAAGAAGCTCATCATTGCCGTTGGTAAGAAGCGCATCCACGAGTTCATCCCCTTCGCGCAGGGTCACGGCATTGACTCCCGCAGCCCTCACGTTCGAATAGGCACGCAGAGAGGTCTTCTTGAGAAGTCCCCTCTTAGTTACGAGGACAATATAGTGATTGTCGAGGTACTCGTCATCGGTAAGACTCTGGACATTGAGATAGGCCTTGATCTTGTCATCAGGAATCTGAAGGACATTCTGGATGGCACGGCCCTTAGAGGAACGGGAGCCTTCCGGGATGTTGTAGACCTTGAGCCAAAAGCAACGTCCGCTTTCCGTAAAGAAGAGCATGGTCGAATGCATGTTGGCCACATAGAGATGGTCGATGAAATCGGTGTCCTTGGTGGCGCTTCCCTTCATTCCGCGGCCTCCCCTGTTCTGGGCCTTGTACTCGGAAAGAGGAGTCCTCTTGATATAGCCCTGGTGGGAAATCGTTATGACCTCGTCGTCATTGGCATAGAAGTCCTCAGGATTGAACTCGCTCTCGTCCGGTACGATTTCCGTCCTGCGGGCGTCGGCATATTTAGCCTTTATCTCGGCGGTCTCCTTCTTGACTACTTCCAGCTGCTTCTCGTCGCTGGCGAGGATGGCCTCGCACTCGGCGATGAATTTCACGAGCTCGTCATACTCAGCCTGAAGCTTCTCCCTTTCGAGTCCGGTGAGCTGTCGGAGCCTCATCTCGACGATGGCCCTTGCCTGCTCCTCGTTGAAGTCGAAATTGACCACGAGAGCTCTCCTGGCCTCATCGGCATTCTTGGAGGCCCTGATCGTAGCGATAACCTCATCTATGATGTCAATGGCCTTGAGGAGGCCCTGGAGAATGTTGGCCCTCTTCTGAGCCTTGGCCAATTCGAACTGGGTCCTGCGCCTTACGACTCCATGACGGAAGTCCACGAAATTGGCGATGATGGACTTCAGATTCATGGTCTCAGGCCTTCCATTTACCAGCGCCACATTGTTGATGGCGAAGCTGGACTGGAGCGGACTGAGCTTGAAAAGCGTATTGAGGATGACATTGGAATTGTAACCCTGCTTTATCCTTATGATGGCCCTCACGCCCTCGCGCGAAGATTCATCATTGACATAGGTGATTCCCTCGATCTTCTTATCCTCGACGAGCTGGGCGATCTTCTCGATCATGTCGCGCTTGTTGACCATGTAAGGGATCTCGGTGACGACAATAGTCTCGCGGCCCTTGTCATCGACTTCAATCTCGGTCTTGGCGCGGACGACCACCCTGCCCTTTCCGGTCTCGTAGGCGTCCTTGATTCCCTGGATGCCCATGATGATGCCTCCGGTAGGGAAATCAGGGCCCTTGATATACTTCATAAGGCCTGCCGTGTCGATGTCCGGATTGTCAATGTAGGCGGTAATGGCGTCGCAGCACTCTCCCAGATTATGGGGAGCCATGTTCGTAGCCATGCCGACGGCGATTCCTGAAGATCCGTTTACAAGAAGGATAGGAATCTTTGTCGGAAGTACAGACGGTTCCTGCTCGGAGTCATCGAAGTTATTCTGCATGTCCACGGTATCCTTGTCAAGATCCGTGACCACTGCTTCCGAAATTTTCTCAAGCTTGGCCTCGGTATAACGCATGGCCGCGACCTGGTCGCCGTCCATGGAACCGAAGTTACCCTGTCCGAATATGAGAGGATAGCGCTGGTTCCATACCTGGGCAAGATGGACCATGGCGTCATAGACGCTGGAATCACCATGCGGATGGTACTTACCAAGAACCTCTCCTACGATTCTCGCGGACTTCTTCGTCTGTCCGCCATAGTTCAGTCCGAGGTTTGACATACCGAAGAGCACACGCCTCTGGACCGGCTTGAGGCCGTCCCTTGCGTCAGGCAGGGCTCGCGAAACGATTACCGACATCGAATAGTCGATGTAGGCAGTGCGCATCTCGGTATTGATATCCACGGGGGTTATCGCCCCCGGAGTATCGCCTTCCTCGATGAACTTGTTGTTATTTTCGTTTTCGTTATCCATAATTATCAATTGAAAGGGCACAGCCGCCTTCTACGCGCAGAATTTCAAGCAAGACGGCAAAGCCTTATAATTGTGCAAATTTAGCAATTAATAACAGAAATCCCTACAAACTTTCGCCCTAAAATTTCCATCAAAAATGAGGACGCGGCTGGTGGAAAGGTAAAAGATTTGCTATATTTGGATGACTGCCCGGATGGCAGATTTCCCGCTTTGGAACAAGGTTTGCCGTAGGAGACGGAGTCCACCGTTAAAGGAGGCATCAGACATTCAGAACGGTCCGGGGACGCGGAAAGCCGTCAAGATGACAATCAGATGTCATTCAACACATTAACAAGAAAGGGAAGACGATATATGCAGATGAAAATCTCGGAAGAACTGAGCAAAATCATTGAATTTTCAAGGGACGAGGCTCTCAGGACCGGTTCATACGGAATCGGCCCTGACCATCTTTTCCTCGGAATAATACGCCACGGCGAGAATATGGCGTTCCAGGCCATTAGGGATCTCGGAGCCGACACTGACGCGCTTAAGAAATTCATAGACGAAAGGGTCAACACCAACGAGCAGATCCCCTACAGCGAAATCGACAAGATAACTTATTCCAGAGGCGCCCAGAGCGTCCTGACCCTCACCATCATGGAAGCCCAGAGAGCCAAGGCCGAAGAAGCCTCTTCGCAGCACCTCCTTCTCGCCCTTTGCAGAAGCACGGGGAGCTATGGACAGGCCTATCTGAGGAGCATCGGCATTGATTACGGCCGTCTCCTTGCCTACATGGAGAAGAATGGTTACCTGACAAAACGTCAGAACATACAGACCGATGATGACGGAGACGACCTCGGAGATATAGCCGATGAGATGGGGCAGGGACGGGGCGACGGAGTAAGCGAGTTCGGTTTCGACCTCACCCAGGCAGCCCGGGAAGGGAAGCTCGACCCTGTCGTTGGCAGGGACAGCGAGATAGACCGCGTCATAGAAATTCTCGGCCGGCGCAAGAAGAACAACCCTATGCTGATCGGCGAACCGGGTGTGGGCAAATCAGCCATCGTGGAGGGTATAGCCCAGAGGATAGCCGACGGGACAATAGCTCCGGCCCTTGCCGACAAGCGCGTGATCTCGCTGGATATCGGCTCGGTAGTAGCCGGAACGAAATACCGCGGAGAGTTCGAGAAAAGGCTTAAGGGCATCATCAATGCCGCCAAGAACGACCCTAATCTTATCCTCTTCATAGACGAGTTCCACACCATCGTCGGGGCAGGCGGCGCTCAGGGCAGCCTGGATGCGGCAAATATGCTCAAACCGGCTCTCGCGAGGGGCGAAATTCAATGCATCGGAGCCACGACGATGGATGAGTTCACCAAGATTGTCGAAAAGGACGGAGCCCTGGACAGGCGCTTCCAGAAAATCGTCGTCTCGGCCACCAACGTGCCTCAGACCATAGAAATACTCAAAAAGATCCAGAAGAACTACGAAAACTTCCACAATGTCGCCTACACTCCTGAGGCGGTGGAAGCGAGCGTAAGGCTCACGGACAGGTATATCACGGACAGGTTCCTGCCGGACAAGGCCATCGACGCCATGGACGAGGCCGGTTCCATGGTGAAAATCAAGTCCTCCGGAAGCAAGAAGCCTGCGGTCGTGACCGAGGAAGACATCGCGTCCGTTGTCTCCAAGACCACCGGAATCCCGGTCAACAAGGTCGCCGAATCCGAAGGAAACCGCCTGCTCAAAATGCGGGATCGCCTCAAGAACAGAATCATAGGCCAGGATGACGCTATCGACACCGTGGTCAAGGCAATCCAGCGCAACAGAGCCGGTCTCAAAGATCCTAACCGACCTATCGGCTCCTTCCTCTTCTTCGGCCCGACTGGAGTCGGGAAGACCCAGCTGGCCAAATGCCTGGCGGAATATCTCTTCGACAGCGAAGACAACATGGTCAGGATAGATATGAGCGAATATATGGAGAAATTCAGCGTCTCCAGGCTCATCGGAGCGCCTCCGGGATACGTGGGCTATGAAGAGGGAGGCCAGCTCAGCGAGCAGGTCCGCCGTAAACCATACTCCGTAGTCCTCCTGGACGAAATCGAGAAGGCTCACCCGGACATTTTCAACCTTCTGCTCCAGGTTATGGATGACGGCAGGCTCACCGACAGTGAAGGCCGTCAGGTGGACTTCAAGAACACAATAATAATCATGACTTCGAACATCGGAAGCCGCGAGCTCCAGCAATACGGCATCGGCTTCGCGACTGCGCCTCGGAATCTCCAGCAGGACAGGCAGTCCATCCTGGATAAGGCGGTGAAGAAGGCTTTTCCTCCGGAGTTCCTCAACAGGGTCGACGAGAAGGTCTACTTCAACTCGCTGACCAAGGAAAACATCGAAGACATCATTGAAATAGAGATACGAGACCTCAGAAAGAGGGCTCTGGAAGCAGGCTACAAGCTGAACATCACCCCTACGGCAAAGAAATTCATCGCCACTCAGGGCTATGATCCGGCCTATGGCGCCAGGCCTCTGAAGAGGGCCGTGATGAAATACATTGAAGATCCGGTGTCAGAGTTCATCATCTCCGACAGAGTCCTGAGAAAGTCAAAGACTTCCGCCGCTCCTGTGACGCTGAAAGTCGCCCTGAATGCCGACAAAGACGACACGACTGTCAGCTACACTCCTCAGGAGGCAAAGGTCTGAAGCCTCCCGACAGAGGGCCGGGCTCAGGCAGACTTCCGGCTGGGAAGAGCTCAGGCAAACTTCCGGCTGAGACTAGTTCAGGGAGGCTCCGTCCTGGACATCTACGATTTCGAGCCCGAGGTCACCGATGAGTTCCATAAGGGTGCTGAGGGCAGACGGAGAGGAGATCATTGAACTGAGAGAGCTTGTGTATTCGGTATTTTTCATGGCCTTTATCTTTTTTCTGAGACAAAGATACTGGCACTAAATGCCAAGCTGTGGCATTTGCTGAAATATTTTTCGATTATTATGAAGAAACTTGCGATTTTTGACCTGGACGGGACCCTCCTCAACACGGTGGAAGATCTCGGAGACGCCACGAACTACGCACTGAGGATGTGCGGAGGCTTTCCGGAGTACAAGACAGGGGACTATTATATGATGGTAGGGAACGGGATCTACAAACTTTTCGAAAGGGCCCTCCCGGAAGAGAAGCGGACGAAAGAAATGGTCGCCAAGATGGCCTCCTTCTTCCTCCCCTATTATGATGCCCACATGTGCGACAAGACCGTCCCATATCCTGGAATCAATGAAATGATCCATGAAATATCCTCCACAGGGGTGAAGGTCGCCCTGGCCTCGAACAAGTACCAGGCCGGCTGCGAAAAGCTTATCAGGCATTTCTTCTCCGACATTCCTTTCGTTAAAGTCTGCGGCCAGCGGGAAGGCTTCCCGCTCAAACCTGACCCGAAACTTGTGGAAGGAATCATGGAGGTGGCCGGGACCGAGAGGAAAGACGTGGTTTACTCCGGAGATTCAGGAGTGGACATGCAGACAGGAGCCAATGCGAAGGTCGACACCGTCGGTGTCCTGTGGGGCTTCAGAAGCCGTGAAGAACTCGAAAAGTTCAGCCCGTGGAGAATCGCGTCAAGTCCCATAGAATTGAAAGACTGGATATTGGAATAAGATGGAAAACGAAAGAAGCGTAGACCGGCTCGCCCGGTACCTTGTCACCATAGGCAAGATAAGCCTTATCTGTCTGGCATGCTGGCTGTTGAGAAGCATGCTCATCTATATCGTGCTGGCCGCCGTCATGGCCTTGATAGCCAAGCCTGTCATGAAGGTGCTCAAGAGGAGGCTGAGACTGGGAAAAGTGAGGCTGCCGGACTGGCTCTGCGCCCTCCTGACGATAGCGGTCATGGTCTGCCTTCTCTTCGGTTTCATCACCATGATCATTCCTATCGTCATAGGCATCGTACAGCAGATCTCCACGAACATCCAAGCCTCCGCATTCAGCATTCCTAATGTTTCTACTGCCATAGACGACATCAACCAGTGGATCATAGGGACCTTTCCTCAGGCCGGACCTGATTTCAGCATCCAGGCGTCGGTCACCAGCTTCATAGGCAAGGCCATGAACTTTTCCTCCCTATCCCAGGTCCTGGGCTCGATAGCCTCGACGATAGGAAGTCTTGGGCTGGGCATTTTCTGCGTCTTCTTCATCTCCTTCTTCTTCATCAAGGAAGAAGGCCTCTTCACGAAGATTGTCTGCGCCTTGGTTCCTGACAGGCTGGAAAAAAAGGCCGCCTCAGCCACTGGAAACATCGAGCACCTGCTTTCAAGGTATTTCTTCGGCATAATCTGCGAGATTCTTATCGTCACGCTGCTGGACTTCTTCGGCGTCTGGCTTGTCGCCGGGCTCAATTTTTCCACCGCCCTCGGCATCGGCTTCATGTGCGGGCTCTTCAACGTCATCCCCTACATCGGTCCTTGGCTGGGAGGCGCCCTCGGCGCAGTTCTCGGCGTGTCGCTCAAATACAGCGCCGCAGCAGCCGTAGGAGGGACCTTCAACTTCTGGCTGACCCTAGCCTCGCTTGCCGCCTGCTTCATCGTGACGCAATGGATCGACAACTTCTTCCTCCAGCCGATGATTTACTCCAAGAGCATCAAGTCCTCGCCACTTGAAATCTTCATAGTGATAATACTTGCTGGACAAATCGGAGGCGTCATCGGGATGGTCGCCGCAATTCCTGCCTACACGGTCATCAGGGTCATCGCCGCAGAATTTTTCTACGATATTAAAGCCATCCGCCGGCTTATCCCCGCACAAGACGAATCAATAGAAACACAAAATGATAAGGAATAGATTTCTCATGGCGCTGGCCGCCTTGGCCGCCTTCTGCCTGCAAGCCCGCGCCCAAGAGCCGGCAAGGCCTGACGCAACCTACACCTTTGCGGAAAAAGATTCCGCCGTTCTTTGCCTCGACTGGTACGCCCCCAAGGGCGAAACTACTCTCGACGGCAAGCAGAAGCCGGCGATAATCTGGGTCTTCGGCGGGGGCTTCACCGAGGGCACGAGAGACGAGAAACGCTATCAGGTCTGGTTCAGCCAGCTGCTGGACGAGGGCTACGGTATCTTCTCCATAGACTACCGCCTCGGTCTCAAGGGTGTTAAAGGAGGAGCGGGCTTAGGAAGCCTCAAAGCAACGAAAAACGCCATCCAGATAGGTGTCGAGGACCTCTTCTCGGCCACCGCCTTCATCATCGACAACGCCGGGACCTTCGGAATCAGTCCCGACAATCTCGTAGTCAGCGGCTCCTCGGCCGGCGCCATTATTTCGCTGGAAGCAGAATATGAAATATGCAACAAAGATGAAGCCGCCTCTGTCCTTCCCGAGGGCTTCAACTACGCCGGACTCATGGCCTTTTCAGGGGCGATATTCTCGACTCACGGAGCCTTGCGCTACAGATACATGGAGCCTTGTCCACAGCTGCTCTTCCACGGCACGTCCGACAAGGTGGTGAATTATGGGAAAATCCGTTTTCTGAACCTCGGCCTCTTCGGGTCCAAGGCCATCGCCAAGGTCCTCTCCAAGAATGGATATTCCTATAACATAATGAGATACAAAAATCATGGACATGACATAGCAACGTCCATGAAATGGATCTTACCTGAGCAGCTTCGCTTCCTAGAGTCCAATGTCATCCGCAAGTCTGGACGCATTGTGGACTCCATGGTCGACGATCCTGAGGTGCCAGTCCGCGGAGGATCTAGAAACCGTAAGGAACTCTATTCGAACTAAGGAGCCTCCCTTCCTCCCTTCAGGCCGGGGCTCCCCTCCTTGGCTAAGCCTCGGTCAACTTGTTGAGGGCCAGCTCCACAAGGGCGCGCACCTGCGGATGATAGTCAGGATTACTGCTCTTGAGGTAGCGGTTCGCTATTGCGCAGCAGACTGTGCCGGCCTCATGGCCGAGTTGTCTTGCCATCCCGGCCACGGCCGAACTCTCCATCTCGAAGTTAGTAATTCTATAGTCTCCGAAACGGAAGGTCTCGAAGGTGTCTAGCATGTCGGGCATCGCAAGCCCCTGACGCACGACCCTGCCCTGAGGCCCGTAGAAGCCGGGGGCGGAAATTGTCATGCCCTTGACCGTAGAGTCTTCGAATTTGGCTATGAGGGAATCGCTGGCCTTGACGAAATATGGATCAGGAAGATGCTTGTCCCAATGTGTATGCTCCTTGAAGGCCTCGCTCATCTCCTTGTTGTTGATTGCGTCACGGTTGGCGTACCAGTTCATGAGCCCGTCGCAGCCGATGCTGTAATGGGAGAAAATAAATGAGCCGAGGGGGATGTCAGCATGGATCGCTCCCGTAGTGCCGATGCGGAGAATCGTGAGTCTCCTGTGCTCCGCTTTGGGCTCACGGGTCTTGAAATCGACATTGGCCAAGGCGTCAAGCTCGGTCATCACTATGTCGATATTGTCCGTGCCTATGCCAGTCGAGAGGGCGGTGATGCGCTTTCCGCGGAAACGGCCTGTGGTGGCGACGAATTCTCTTGACTGGCTGCGGAATTCGATGTCAGACAGGAAGTCCGAGATCATGTCCACCCTGCCGGGGTCCCCAACAAGAATCACTATGTCGGCAAGCTGTTCTGGCTTTACATGAATATGGAAGGCTGATCCGTCGTCGTTGATTATAAGTTCAGATTCTGGAATTCTCATGGCTTTTCAATTTTAATGTCATCATGGCAAAAATAGCATAATTGTAACGGATTTCCTATTTTTGTAGGTCAAACGAAATTTTTCTATTATGTGGCAGAGAATCCAGACATTATATCTTCTCATTTCTTTCATCCTTATCGGGGTGATGCTCTTCGCGGTCAAGGCGGTCGTGCCCGGGGCCGACGGCGAGCCGGTCGAGGCGTATAGATACTCGGCCTACGTTCCTTACCTCATCTTGATGATAATCATCGAGCTCCTGACCTTTCTGGCCCTCACGACCTACAAGTTCAGGGTCTTCCAGATGAGGACGGCCAGCCTCTCGGCGATCGTCACCCTTGCTTTCCAGATATGGCTCGCCGTGGACTTCTTTGCCAACCGCGGCACCGGCCTGGTCTTCAAGGTCAACGCTATATTCCCTCTTGTCTGCGTGATACTCGACATGATGGCCGCGAGGTCCATCCTCGGCGACGAGCTGATGGTCGAGAGCGCCTACCACCTCAGGAAGTCACGCCGTGAGCGAGAGGCCGCCCGCAAGGCCGAAGAAAAGAAGCACCGCCCGCGCCCATACTGATCTGCCCAAACATTTTGAGGAACGCGCGGATTTAAGCCGAAAACATTTTGAGGAGCGTGCGGATTTAGGCCGAAAACATTTTGAGGAACGGAAGGCAATCCGTATCTTTGTCACTGGACTGCAAATTATTAGACATGGGTGACGGCACAAAGTTATTCAGACGCAAAATCTACGACGAGATGTTGAAATGGAAAAAGGCCAAGTCGGGCACGACGGCCCTTCTCATAAAGGGTGCCCGCCGTGTAGGCAAATCCACAGTCGCAGAGGAATTCGCCAGGCGTGAATACGACTCCTATGTCGTGGTGAATTTTGACGACGCCCCCAAAGCCTTGTGGGAAGCGGTCGACAACATCAGCGACCGCGACCAGTTCTTCTTCCAGCTGCAGTTCATCTACAACGTGCGGCTGGTAGAGCGCAAGTCCGTCATTATCTTCGACGAGATACAGAGGGCGCCACAGGTACGTCAGGCCATCAAGTATCTCGTCAAGGACCATCGTTACGACTACATCGAGACAGGCTCGCTGCTGTCCATCAAGAAGAACGTGCAGGACATCACCATCCCAAGCGAGGAGACCCGGATCACGATGTACCCCATGGATTACGAGGAATTCCGTTGGGCCCTTGGCGATGAGATTTCCATACCGATGATGAGGGAGGCCCTTGACCGGAGGAAGCCTCTGGGCGACGAACTCAACCGCAGACTCTTGCGTGACTTCCGTCTCTATATGCTCGTGGGCGGCATGCCACAGGCAGTGGACACCTACCTGAAGACGAACAATCTGCAGGAGGTTGACAAGACGAAACGTGAAATCATCGAACTTTACAGCGACGACTTCCGCAAGATAGACCCCTCTGGGAGAATCTCCCGGCTGTATAGGAGCATCCCCGCCGAACTGTCCAAGAACGCCAACCGATACAAGGCCTCAGCCCTGATCGGGCGGACCGAGGACGTAGACGTCATGCTCGCGGACATGGAGGACAGCCTCTGCGTCAACTTTTCCTATCATGCCGACGACCCCTCTGTGGGACTCGCCTTGCACAAGGACAAGAATTACTACAAGATGTACTGCTCAGACACCGGACTTTTCACGACATTGGCTTTCTGGGATAAGGACGTGACAGAGAACGTAATTTATCAGAAGCTGCTGTCCGACAAACTGAGCGCCAATCTTGGCTATGTCTATGAGAACGTGGTAGCTCAGATGCTCCGCGCCGCAGGAAACGAACTCTATTATTACACTTGGCCCACAGAAGGAGGAAAGCATTATTATGAGGTGGATTTCCTATTGTCGCGAGGCAACAAGCTCTGTCCGATCGAAGTGAAATCATCCGGCTACAACTCACATGCTTCGCTCGATGCCTTCATCGGCAAGTATTCTTCCGCCATCCGTCAGGGCTATCTGGTTTACACCAAAGACCTGCGGACCGACGGGCCTGTGTTGCTCGTTCCGGTCTACATGACCGGACTACTCTAGTCTCGGAGCGCTCTCTTGGCGTCCTCTGCTAGGAACGTATTCTGCTGACTATCTTGATGAGCTCCGGATAGGCGACAAAGCCGAAGATCAAAGGGATGCCGATAATGACCAGTATGGATATGCCAAGTACCCAAACGATGGCTTTGAAAGGTTGATGCATGTTCTTTACTTTTTGTCGTCAATTCCATCTAGTTTTTCAGTGCCACACGTGACGTCTCTTCGGCCCGCCCAAGGCGGGTTGCTCCATCGGGAGTAGGTGGTCCGATAGGGCCCTGGCCGCCGGTAGAGAGACATCGACTTCCGACAACTTTCCGAAGGCCCGCGGGTCGTCCATGCCGGAGATTTCATCGAGGAATCTCAGGTAGCCACTGTAGTCATCCGCCCACCTCATCTCACGGAAGTATCCTGAAAGGCCGACAGATCCGTCTTGATTACGCTTGATAACCCACCTTGGACAAAACACCTCCACGTATTCACACTCATCCTGTTTGACTAAATCAGAAATCTCTTTCCACATAAAGGTCGTTTTTCTCCCGTTATTGACAACGAAGTTTTGATCGCTGCTTCGGCTAATAAAAATTAGCATATCCCTCAAGTAAAAGTACCCTGTAATGTTCTTGTCACCAGAATCAGGTTTTCCGATACGGAAAGAGTACAATCCGTCCGCGCTGCTTCCAAAGTGTATGTTACCTCCTAACAAGACTTTTCGATAATAATAATCTCCGAATCTCATGCACTTCATATTGTTCATTCCCGAAATGTCAACGGTATCGGCCAGTCGTTCCGGGACGCCGTATTTTCCGCCTCTGGTCTTGAAGAGGAGAGAATCAAGGGCCAGGCTGTCACGCAGATGACCCGCTCCGAACACGAATTCCGGCAAGGTCACAGTCCTTTTCTGGGCGAGGCAGAAGCAGCCGCTTGCTATAGTCATCAGGCATATGACTGCCAGACGTTTGAACATCCTATTTCTCATGGCTATTCAATGTATGCTTCACCAATATTATCCATATCTCTTTGGGATTCGACCAATTTGTCATCTTCATCATCATATGAGATATAAGAGATAAGGGCCAGCTTTCCACCCCTGCAGACAATGGTCCATTGAGGAAGATAGCATTCAAAATCTGGGATTTTTCCCATATCATCTAAGTTACGGACATCATAATCTCTATAATAAGTATCGAACGTCATTACGGTTCCTTCTCGTTTCAGGAACGGCGGGACAGTGCCTTTGGCAATCAAGACCATGATGTTTCCTAAAAGGAAATATCCGACAGGCGGCAAGTTGCTAATCACTGGCTGGTAGGGGTCGTAAGTGACCGTGAAGAAATAATCGCTGTCCTTCAATAACTTGGGTCTGTTCCCTGTTGAATCAGAGTTTCCATAATTCTTATAATAGTACTTGAATGGTTTTTCACATACCATCGATATTGTTGATAATGTCTCGGCTTCTGAAACAGGTATTTCAACCTGGTTTTCGCCCTCGTCATAAGACAGGATCTCAATTAATCGAGTGCTGTCGCCGGCGTATTCCGGCTCGTCTCGGAAGACATACTTCTCCAGCTTGAATTTGACAGGCCTTGCCTTGAATTTGACAGGACTTGCCTTCTGCGGATAGGCCGAAACCACCGGCAGGAGGCTCAGGACGAGGAATATTGCAAATTTGTTTTTCACAACCTCGATTTTTTAATAATTATTAAATACGCCTGAATCCTTAGTAAACGGATAATAAATTCTAAATTTTATTGTATCGCGATTATTTCCCCAAATGTTGAGTACGCCAATCTTGTTTAATGTATCGTCTTGACTTGCTTTTTTCGTGAAAGGATGGCTGTGAGTAATTACTCTTATGGTATATTTTGAGTCTTTATCCTTTTAACTATGCGTCCGAAGAAGTCTATTTCCCAGATATCCTTTCCCGTCTGGTCCATATTGTTTATTGGGTCGGAGGCGCAGTAGGCGTATGGGTTCACTTGAGGATATGTTGAAGCCTGGGGGTCGATGGACGTGAAGGCGCCGTCGGATTGAACAGCCCCTCAGGAAGAGGTGTTCCCACGGCGAAATCGTAGGAGGCTTCCTGGCAATTCAGGGCTTCGAAGGCAGATGTCAGCAGCAGAGCGATTGCAGATGCGAGTGTGGTGTTTCTCTTCATGGCCATTGTGCCGGACCGTCTAGGCTGGCATCGCAAAGATAGCCAATTTTTCGGATATTTATAACGTTACTATGAATTTCGTCCTTTCGACGAATTCTTTGGCCGGGAGAATAGTCGGTTGGCGGGCGGACAGCCGGTTGGCAGGTAGTATTACCGGTTGCCCGGGCGGACAGCAGGCGGGAAAGGGAAACGCCGCAACGGAAGACCGGCGCGAAGAGAGCGGAACGGGCGGCGGGGCCCGCTACGAAAGATTCTCGACGGCCGGGTTGAAATGGCCGAGGATGCTGTCGGAATAGGTCTTGGAGACAGGTATCGGCTTGATGGCATCGTTTTCAAGCACTATGACATAGCCGTCTTTCTCCTTGCGCAGAACCTTCACCTTGTCAAGATTGACAATGTACTTTCTGTGGCAGCGTGCGAGACTGCTGCCGCTGAAGCTCTCCTCAACCGTCTTTAGGCGGCAGCGCAGCATATATTTCTTGAGCTCTCCCTCGCTATCCGTGTACCAGACAATAATATAATTGTCATCAGACTCAATGAAATAGAGATTCGAGAGACTGACTGAAAGCTTCATCACCCCGCTGTTGTCGAAAAGGGTGATCTTTTTCTCTTCCGCCGGAGCAACAGGCTCATCAGAAACGATGTTCCTGTAATTCATGAGCCTGATAGTGTTATTCTTGTCGATGATGGCGAAATACATCCCCGCTATGATTTCAGGAATTATCAGAGACATGAAGGCATAGACCAGCGAATTGAGAAAAATCTCGCCTATTCTCTCCCCTTCATGCAGCCTGATGATTCCGAACCTGTCGCCGAGCTGGGAGAAAATGACATAAAGAAGGCAGATGACCACCATCTCGGTCAAATTCCACAGACCGTACTGCAACAAGGTCAGTTTCATGCTCCTGGTCGCATACATCACTCTCTTGCTGATAATGATGACGACAAGGCCGATAAGGAAAAAGGCGGCCGTGAAGGCGAAGGCCAGGGAGCCTCCGAGCTCGAACCAGGCATTGTGCGAGAACGGAATGCTCACGAGCATGAAGACAAGCGAAAAGAAAGCCGTGAAAGTCACGGTTCCGATCAGCTGATATTTGCTTCTCAGATAAGAAGGAATCTCATCCTTAAGGCTCATGGTGCATTCTCCTAGTGTGGCAAATATACTTCATTCGGATGAGATTTACAAAGGCTGAAGGCCGGCAAAAGGGACTGAATTTCGCCACAAAAGAGCGGAACTCACCCTCAGAAGGCTGTGAAAATCCCACACCGCTCCACTTCGCCACATTAATTTTCACTCCATATTATTTAGAGGTATTTTTGTGGCAGTAAATTGGAATCAAAGAGATATCGGATATACTTCTTGCCATACGGCGAAAGAGGGCGATTGAAAAACACAGAAGACAAATGAAGATAATCGGAACAGGCAGTTCACTGCCGAAAAAGGTCGTGACGAACGACATGCTATCGGAATTTCTCGACACGAGCGACGAGTGGATAGTTCCCCGCACCGGAATACATTCCAGACACGTGATCTCCGATGAGGAGATCTGGGAACTCGGTGCCGACGCGGCGAGGAAGGCGCTGGAGATGGCCGGCAAGAAGCCGGAAGACATTGACTACTTCATCTGCTCGAACGTGGTTACGGAATACATGACTCCGGGTCTGAGCTGCGTTATCTCCTCGATGATCGGACTCTCCTGCCCTTGCATTGACATCAACTGCGCCTGCCCTGGCTTCATCTTCGCCCTGGACATAGCCGAAACCCACTTCAAGGCAGGGGCCGTGAAGAATGTGCTCATCGTCTGCGCCGAGGAACCGACCAGAATGACCAGCTGGCAAGACCGCTCCACCTGCGTTCTCTTCGGAGACGGAGCCGGAGCCGTAGTCCTCACAGAAGGCTGCAACATCAAGGGCATCAAACTCCATTCAGAACCTGACCCGACTAAAATATGGCAGAAGCGCAGGCTCATGCCGACTCCATACATCACCAAGGAAGAGGAAGACGTTCCCCTCCAGATGAAGGGGCGTGAGGTCTTCCGCTTTGCCGTCCAGGCTTCCACCACCCAGGTAGAAGCCCTGCTGGGCGAGATTGGAATGGACAAGTCCGAGGTCTCTTACTACATGGTTCATCAGGCGAATCTCAGAATCATCAACGCCATCAAACAGTACCTCGGAGAACCTGACGAGAAATTCCCTACCAACATCGCGGATCATGGGAATTCGAGTTCGGCTTCATGCACCATCCTGCTCGACGAATGCAACCGCAAGGGCATGTTCAAAGAGGGTGATGTTCTGGTTTTCAGCGCCTTCGGTGCTGGCCTCCTGAGCGGCGCCGCCGTTGTCGAATGGTAGAGTAAGTGTGCCATATCGTCCATAATGTGGGCGCTAAAGGGTTCATAAAGACTTATTTTGATATTTTTGCTAAATTTGCAATTCAGAAAATACACCTATAGATGATAAAAAGCGTAATTTGCGATATCCTCGGCATTGAACGTCCTATTTTCCAGGGCGGAATGGCCTGGATCGCCGATGCGAAGCTCGCGGCCGCGGTATCCAACGCCGGAGGTCTCGGGCTTATCTCATCAATCAATTTCGGGACCGAAGCCGTAAGGGCGGAAATCAAGAAGGCCCGTGAACTCACCGACAAGCCTTTCGGCGTAAACATCATGCTGGCGGCGCCGAATGCGGCGGAAATCGCCGACATGGTGGTTGAAGAGGGAGTCAAAATCCTCACCACCGGAGCCGGATCTCCCGCCCCTTATGTTGAGAAATGGAAGGCCGCCGGGATCAAGTTCATCCCGGTAATCGCCTCCGTAGCCTATGCCATCAAGATGGAAGAACTCGGAGCCACGGCGGTAGTCGCCGAAGGAGCCGAATCCGGCGGACATATCGGCGACAACCATACCATGGCCCTGGTGCCTCAGGTCGTAGACGCTGTCAAGATCCCGGTTCTTGCAGCCGGCGGAATCTTCGACGGAAGAGGCGCGGCGGCCGCCTTCATGCTGGGCGCCTGCGGGGTACAGTGCGGAACACGTTTCCTTTTGGCAGATGAATGCCATATCCATGAAGTCTACAAAGAGAGGCTGATCGCGGCCTCAGACGTCAGCACGATTGTTACCGGCAAATCTCTCGGGGATGCCGTCCGCTCCCTCAAGACCCCATTCTCCAAGAAATTCTTCAAGATGGAGTATGATCCTTCAATCCCGAAGGAGGAGGTCCTCGAGTTCGGAAGAGGCTCCATGCGCAAGGCCGTCTTCGACGGAGACCTTTCGGGAGGAAGTTTCCTCGCCGGAGAAGTTGCAGGAATGTGCAAGAAGAAAGAAAGCGCAAAAGAAATAGTTGACGATATCATGGACGGCGCAGAGAGACTGCTCAAAGGCGCATCAAACCTTATCGCTTAATATGGAAGACAAAATCAGAAGAGTTGTAGTTACAGGAATGGGAGTGATCTCTTCCGTAGGCAACGATGTAAACACTTTTTGGAACAATCTCATCAACGGAGTCTGCGGAATAGACTATATCAAAGAATTCCCGACTGATGATCTCGAGGTCAAGATCGCCGGAAAGATCAAGGATTTCGATCCTCTCCAGTTCGGTATGGACAAGCCATTCGTCCGCAAACAGGACAAATTCACGCAGTACGGCATGGCGGCCGCATGGCAGGCCATGAACGATTCGGGGCTCCATTCCGAAGGCGAAAACAAGAACATCGACCCGTTCCGTCTCGGAACCTATGTAGGCTCCGGTATCGGCGGCTTCGAAACCCAGTACAGGGAAACGGCGAAAATGATCGAGGATCCTTCCGGAAGATGGATCTCCCCTAACTTCATCCCTACGATGATTTCCAACATCGCCGCGGGACACATTGCCATAAAGCATCACGCCCAGGGCCCTTGCCTTGACATCGTGACAGCCTGCGCAACCTCCTCACATTGCATCGGCGAAGCCCTCCGGGCCATCCGCCACGGCTATGCAGACGCCATCATCGCCGGAGGCTGCGAGAACGCTACGATTCCGCTCGGAATCGCCGGTTTCGCCAACGCCAAGGCTCTCACCCACGACTCCGACCCTAAGCACGCCTGCCTTCCGTTCAACCTCAACAGAAAAGGTTTC
Organism: Bacteroidales bacterium UBA7258; assembly: GCA_002472565.1. Classification (GTDB taxonomy): domain Bacteria; phylum Bacteroidota; class Bacteroidia; order Bacteroidales; family UBA932; genus Cryptobacteroides. Next base: position 270,597 of record DKSK01000027.1, read on the forward strand.
GTGATGGGCGATGGCGCCGGCGTTCTCGTTCTTGAGGAGCTGGAGCACGCCAAGCAGCGCGGAGCTAAGATTTACGCCGAGATGGTCGGCTACGGCAACACCTGCGACGCCTACCATCCTACGGCTCCGGCTCCTAGCGGAGAACCTCAGGCTGAGTGCATCAGAATCGCTCTGAGGGAGGCCGGCTTCGATGAAACTAAGGACAATGTCTACATCAACGCTCATGGAACCGGGACCCACCTTAACGACGTGGCCGAAACCGTAGCCTATAAGCATGCCTTCGGAGACTTCGCCTACAAGTGCCACATCAGTTCCACCAAGTCCATGACCGGACACATGTTCGGAGCCGCCGGCGCCGCAGAGGCCATCGCTACCATCCAGGTTCTCCGTACCGGCATCATCCCTCCGACAATCAATCTCGACACTCCGGATCCAGAGTGCGATCTGGACTACACTCCTAACAAGGCCGTTAAGTCCGACATTACCCTCGGAATCTCCGACTCTCTGGGCTTCGGCGGACACGATGCGTGCGTAGCCTTCAGAAAGTACGAGGACTAAGCCAAGACCAATAAAGAAAAGAACGATGGAAACTTATAGCAAAGAAGAAATCAAGACGTTCCTCCCTCACAGAGAGCCAATGTTGCTTCTCGATTCCGCTTCCATTGACGATGAGGGCATCGCCCATGGAAAGTACCTAATCAAAGAGGATGAATTCTTCACGAGGGGACATTTCCCGGGGAACCCGATTGTTCCGGGCGTAATCCAGTGCGAAATCATGGCCCAGAGCTGCGCCATCTTGGTCAAGGATGAAATTCCGGGACACATGACGCTCTACGCCGGGATAGACGGAGTCCGTTTCAAGAACGTGGTCCGTCCGGGCGACCTCTGCGAGACGACTTGCAAACTCATCGACCGCCGCGGAGATCTTTTCTTCTGCAGCGCGAAGCTTGAGGTCGGCGGAAAGCTCGCCTGCAGAGGCAAGCTCACCTTCGCCCTTGTGCCTAAGGAATAATCCGATGAATATGCGTCTTCTAGACGCTCTAAATAAGTAGGGCGGCCCGTTCTGGGACCGCCCTCCTTATTTATGCCTCTGTCGTTGAAAGGCTAGCGGGCTAAGGATCTGCGGACTTTGTGAGGAGCAGGCGAAGAAGGACGGCGGTAACGCGCAGCCACACGGGACTTCAGTCTCTCGAAGTCGGCCTCGGAAACCTCCGGCGCCTTAGACTCGGCGCTCTTGGTCATAGTGGCCGGGAAGGTCATATAATAATCCGACATCAGGCTGAAAGAATCGTTCTGACCTGCATCAGAAGGGAGAAGGAAATAATCCATCCCGGTATAATCTGAGGCAGTCTTGCCGCTTTCGTCAAGCGAATATGTCTTCTCCGCCTTGACCTCCGCGCTTTTTCCATCGGAAGACAGCTCGCCATAGCCACAGACCTCATTCTCCTGGGTAATGACAAAATTATCCGAACCCTGGCTTACATTCCCGAGGAAATAGAGATCGAAGTGTTTGTCGGAATTGTCCACCACGTCATAGAGGTACTGATTATAGAAAAGCAAATCGCCGGTAGAAGCCTCAAAGGCGGCCTTGAAAGGAAGATCGTTGAAACCATGGAAGCCGTCGACCTCATAATAATAATTGGCCTCGAAGTCTCTAATGGTCACGTTGCAGCTGGCCTCTGAGCCGCTGTTCTGTCCGAAGGTCATTTTCCAGGTACCGAGCCACTTGGAGAAGGCCGCGCTTGGAGTTTCCTCCTTGACCTCGAACTCGGCCTTTCTGTAAGAGCCGGTCATTGCAGAGCCATCGCTCTTCACGCCCAGGGCCACGGCCACATAGGTGCCATGAGTAAGGACGTAGAAGGCGGTGGTAGACCCGCCGTTCGTTATGTTATTGACATAGTTAGGATCCTGCTTGATTCCGGCCTGGAGCTCGGCGAAAATATCGGCGGCAAGCTTCGAAATGTCGCCGGCATAGCCTCTGTCGGCTTCAGAAGCCGTGAAAATGCTTTTCTCGATGACGTAGAGATAATAATAGTCCTGGTCGGGAGCCTTCACCTCAATCTCTTCGTAAACTCCGTCTTTTTCGCTGACTCTTCCCTTATAATCGATGGACCAGCTGGTATTCTCAGTCAGATCTCCAGACTGCGAGCCAGTTACGGTCACGTTGCAAATCGCCGTGAGGCCTTCGGAACTGGCTATGACCTGAGCTGTTCCCGCGCCTACCGCGTAGACGGTCCCGTTGTCGACAGTAGCCACCTCAGTGTCGGAAGAAGTCCATGTGATGACCGGGGCATTGAGGGTCCTGGGCGAATATGATAAGGAGAGGACGGAAGTTCCGCCCGGAGCGAGAGTCAATGTAGAAGGAGTGACAGAAAGTGATCTGAGTCCCTCTTTGTCATCATTGCCGCCGCAGGAAGTCATAAGGACCGCCGCCGCAAGGGTCAGCATTGCTAAGAACTTGGCTTTCATAATGGTAGTATGGTATTAAAATGCCTATTCATGAGTGGCGAAACGATGCTTGGCAAGATCCTCCCACTTTGTCCCGGGGCGTCCGTAATTAGCATAAGGATAGATGCTTATGCCGCCTCTAGGAGTAAAGAAGCCTGTCACTTCAATATACTTCGGATCCATGAGTTTGACAAGGTCCTTCATAATCTTGTTCACGCAGTCCTCATGGAAGTCACCATGGTTTCGGAAACTGAAGAGATAGAGTTTAAGGCTCTTACTCTCCACCATCTTCACGTCCGGGACGTAGCTGATGCGGATTTCCGCGAAGTCAGGCTGGCCCGTGATCGGGCAAAGCGAAGTGAACTCCGGGCAGTTGAAACGCACCCAGTAGTCGTTGTCAGGATGCTTGTTCACGAAGGTCTCAAGCACCTCCGGAGCATAATCCATCTTATACTCCGTCTTTTTGCCAAGGGCCTTAAGGCCCTCCGATTCTCTTCCTTCAGCCATAGCTTAATCCCCTGCTTCTTTGAGCCTTTCAGCGTTTTCCGCAATCTGAAGCTGCTCTATGCAGGCCTCGATATCCCCGTCCATGAAGGCTGGAAGATTGTACATGGACCAGTTGATTCTATGGTCCGTGACTCTGGACTGCGGATAGTTGTAGGTACGGATCTTGGCCGAGCGGTCGCCGGAAGACACCATAGTGCGACGCTTTGCGGCGATGCTGTCGAGATATTTTTGATGTTCAAGGTTGTAGACCCTCGAACGGAGCTCTTCCATGGCCCTGTCATAGTTCTTATGCTGGGAGCGCTCCTCCTGGCACTGGACTACGATTCCTGTCGGGAGATGGGTCAGGCGGACGGCGGAATAGGTCGTATTGACGCCCTGGCCGCCAGGTCCGGAGGAGCAGAACAGGTCAAGACGGACATCGTTCGGATTGATCTGGATATCGAACTCTCCAGCCTCAGGGAAAACGGCCACGGAAGCCGCCGAAGTCTGGATTCTGCCTTGAGTCTCTGTCTGAGGCACTCTCTGGACACGATGGACGCCGGACTCGTATTTCATGATTCCATAGACCCCGTCGGTGCTTGATGAGAGTTTGAAGACTATCTTCTTGTAGCCGCCAGAAGTGCCTGGAGTCTCGTCAGAGACCTCAAGCTTCCAGCCCTTGCGGTCTGCGAACATCGAATACATGCGGAAAAGGTCACCGGCGAAAATCGCCGCCTCATCTCCGCCAGTGCCGCCTCGGATTTCCACCATGGCGTTCTTGTTGTCGTCCGGATCGGCAGGAATAAGCAGCAACTTGATATTCTGCTCTATTTCCGGAAGTTTCGGCTCAATGTCCTCAATCTCGGCGCGGGCCATCTCCCGCAGCTCTTCGTCCTTTTCATTGGCGACGATCTCCTTGGCCTCGGCCAATTCATCGAGTTTAGCCTTGTAGTCGAGCCCGGCCTTGATGATCGGCTCAAGCTCTTTATAGTCTTTGTTGAGCTGGACATACTTTTTCATGTCCTGCATCGCTTCCGGACTCGAAATCTGCTCCTGAAGCGACCGGAATTTATCCTGAAGGCTCAGGACCTTGTCCAGCAATGAATTGTTATCTGCCATATTATTTAATTTTCTTGATGTAGCAGCGGCGCCTCATGAAAAGCTCGTTGCTGTAATGTGCGCCCCAAGTCTTGGAGGCGCTGTTTGTATCTATCTGAGGGTTGGAAATCACCCATTGCGTACCCAGTTTGCGATAACGGTCGGACATGGAGCAATGGTATATAGATGAGACACCCTTGTTCTGCCACTGGGGAACCGCACCGTTGAGCATGAGGTCAATCACACGGTAATCGTTCATGGCGTGGAGTATATGTCTCCATCCGAATGGCCAGATTCGGCCCTTCATCTCCTGGAGGGCGAAAGACATAGAAGGGAAGGTGATGGCGAAGGCGACAAGTTCATCATTCTCATCAAGGACAATGGCGCTGGACTTGTCGCTGATCATTGAAAAAACGCTCTTCACCTCTTCCTGGATTTCTTCGTCATCGAAGGGAACGAAATTGTAGACCGCCTTGGAGAAGGATTCGTTATATACCTTGAAGAACTTGGCTATCAGGGCCTTGTCCTTTTTCATGGCATCGATGCTTCCCTCATGGAGATGGTACCTCTCCTTGAGTAGTTCCGCTATTCTCTTGATCTTCGGTTCCACCTCCTGCTGAGCGTCCATCTTGTACTGGACCCAGTCACATTCGCCCTCAAAGCCAAGCTTCTCCACCAAATCATTGTAATATGGGAAATTGTAGAGACAGTTGAAAGGTGGGATATTCCCGAAACCTTCGACAAGCATTCCCTGCTTGCCCATGGTGTTGTAGTAGAGCGGACCGTGGATTTCTTCCATTCCCTGCTCCTTGGCCCATTTTTCGGCCGTCCCTAGCAGAAGTTCCGCCACTTGAATGTCATTGATGGTGTCAAACCATCCGAACCTTGCACGTTTCTTATCATATAGCTCATTGTATCTCGGATTCACCATGCCGCATATTCTTCCCACGACCTTTCCCTGCTCATCCATCGCCAGCCACATCTTGTGCGGACAATAGCTGGCGGTATGGCATTTCGTCAAGGACTTCTTTTCCTCCGAATAGATTGCAGGAACCCATTGCGGACAGTCCTTGTAGAGTTCGTCAGGAAACTTCACGAATTTGTCGAGATCTCTCCCGGTTTTTACTTCTCTGATAGTATATGCAGGCATTTCAAGCTCTAATTATAATTCATTCAGGAGGTTCCGCTCCGGTTTTTCCGTGCCGGACCATGCGTGGACGCTCTATGAATAATCTGCAAATTTAGTGATAAATTCCCTCATCAACAACGGGATGGGCCTGCTTTCAGTCCGCGGTGATTTTCGGAGAGAGAGCGGAGTTTGGGGATGAGGGAAATTAGGCTTATATTTGCGCCATCGGCGGACTGTTACCGCGATAAAAGCCACATAAAAGCCGCAATTTTAGCTACAATGAAAGAACTTCATTACGTGAGTGCCGACGAGGCAGTAAAGGCCGTGAAGTCTGGCGACCACATACATCTGAGCAGCGTTGCAAGCGTGCCTCATGTCCTTATCAACGCCCTCTGCCGCAGGGCGGACGCCGGGGAAATCCGAGATCTTCACTTCCACCATTTCCACACCGAGGGTCCTGCCCCATATTCCGAACCGAGATATGAGGGCATCTTCTTCGACCAGGGCTTCTTCATCGGGCCGAATGTCAGGGCCAACGTCAACGCCGGCTACGCCGACTACCTCCCGGTCCATCTGGGAGAATCCCAGTTCCTCTACCGCAGCGGCGCCCTTCCTTGCGATGTCGCCATGGTTCAGGTCTCTCTCCCGGACGAAAACGGCATGGTGTCGCTCGGGACCTCGGTAGACAGCTCGATAGCGGCCATAGAAGTGGCCAAGAAGGCCATAGCCGTGGTCAATCCGAATGTGCCTTTCGCCTACGGAGACCTCGTGCCCCTCTCCCGATTCGATTTTCTCGTCAAAGACGACACTCCTCTGGTCACCAAGGATTTCGCGGAGCCGACGGAGACAGAGAAAATGATAGGCAAGAATTGCGCGGCCTTGGTCCCGGACGGAGCCTGCATACAGATGGGCATCGGAGCCCTGCCTAACGCCCTTGCCGGAGAGCTCAGCAATCACAAGAACCTCGGAGTACATACCGAAATGTTCGCCGACGGCATTCTCCGCCTCATAAAGAAAGGCGTCGTGAACGGGGCAAACAAGAAAATCGACACCGGCAAGGTCGTGGCTTCCTTCCTGCTCGGGAGCGACGACGTCTACTCCTTCATCGACCGCAATCCGGCGGTCCTCATGAAGGACATCAAGTACACCAACGACCCTTGGGTCATCTCGCAGAATCCCCTCATGATGGCCATCAACTCGGCCACGGAGGTCGACCTCACGGGGCAGATCTCGGCCGACTCGATCGGGACCCGCATCTTCTCGGGCACGGGCGGCCAGCTCGACTTCGTGAAGGGGGCCGTCATGTCCAAGGGAGGCAAGTCCATAACCGCCTTCGCCTCAAGGACCAACAAGGGGAAGAACAAGATCGTGGGCTTCCTCAACCCGGGGGCGGGCGTCGTCACGCCGAGGGCGGACGCCCATTGGATCGTCACGGAGTACGGGGCCGTCGACCTCTACGGAAGGTCGCTCCAGGAGAGGGCCAAGCTGCTCATATCCATAGCGCACCCGGACGACCGCGAGAAGCTCGACAGGGAGGCCTTCGAGCGCTTCGGCCCCCACTATCACAACTTCAGCATCTAGAGCCCCTTGGCCTTGCCCTCGTCCCAGATGGCGTCCATCTCGGCGAGGGTCATGTCGTGGAGGCTGCGTCCCTTGCGGATGGTCTGCTCCTCGAGGTAGGTGAAGCGGCGGCGGAACTTCTCGCACGCGCGGTTGAGGGCCGTGTCTGGATTGAGCCCGTAGAGCCTCGCGGCGTTGATAGTCGCGAACATGAAGTCGCCCAGCTCCTCCTCGGCCCTGTCGTAGGCGGCCTTGAACTCCGGCGACGAGCCCTCCGTCGGGGCGCCCACCGCCGGGTCCGCCGAGCCCTCCGACGACGCCATGGAATCGAGCTCCGCCTGGAACTCCCCTTCCTCCTCCTTCACCTTGTCCCAGACCTGGGACTTCTCCTCCCAGTCGAAGCCGACTCCCCTGGCCTTGTCCTGCATGGAATAGGCCTTGAGGACGGACGGCATGGAGTCCGGCACCCCGGAGAGGATGCGCTTGTTGCCTCCCACCTCCTTCGTCTTCATCATCTCCCAGTTCTCGCTGACCTCCTCCGGAGAGGCCGCCTTCTTGTCACCGAAGACATGGGGATGGCGGAATATCATCTTCTGGCAGAGCCCGTCGATGACGTCGGCAATGTCGTACTTTCCCTGCTCCTCGGCTATCTTCGAGTAGAAGACGACGTGGAGGAGGATGTCTCCCAGCTCCTTGCGGATGTCGGGGTCGTCCTTCTTCATGATGGCGTCGCTGAGTTCGTAGACCTCTTCGACGGTCATCGGCCTCAGGGTGTCTACGGTCTGGGCCTTGTTCCATGGGCATTCGGCCCTGAGCCTGTCCATGATGTCGAGTATGCGGCCGAACTGGGCCAGCTTTTCTTCTTTGGTATGCATCTTCATCTGTCTGTTTTCATGGCCCTGGCCCATGGAATCACCCCTGCAGGGGACTGTTTCATGAGCAGGAGCTCCTTCATCTTGTCCATGTAGGGCGCCACGTGGGAATAGAAGAGCGACAGGCCGGCGCAGAGCGCGTTGAGCCCGGTCTCACCCTTCTCCGTCACGTTGAACCTGTGCTTCGGGCACTCCCCGTTGCAGGCGAAGCGCCACCTGCAGCGAAGGCACTTCCCCGGCAGGCGGTTGCGCTTGTCCAGCCCGAACTTCGTCATGGCCGGGGACGTCATCATGTCCTTTATGCCGTCCGTCAATATGTTGCCCAGCCTGTAGGCGGGATACACGAAGTGGTCGCAGGGGTACATGTCCCCGTTGTGCTCGATCACCGCGTTGCCCCCGCAGGTCTCGCCGTAGACGCAGGTCCCGGGCTGCGCCCCGCACCAGCAGGCGAGGGCGGCGTCGAAATGGCCGACGAAGACCGAGCCGACGTCGTTGCGCACCCAGTAGTCGAAGATGTCGCAGAGGAACCTCCCGAAGGCCACGTCGCCGACCGACCAGCCGGCGATGAGGGCGCCGGGGGTCTCCGGCGAGACTATGTGCGGGCGGCGCTTCCTGTCAGGCTTTCCCGCCCCGTTGAGCGGATAGAGGACGTGCTCCACCACCGGCATGAACTGCATGTAGCGGCTGCCCAGCGACCTGAGGAAGAGGTAGGTCTCGAGCCCCCGGCCCTCGCTCGCGTTGTTGACCGTCGACATGGTGTTGAACTGCACACCGTGCCTCTGCAGGAGCCTCAGGCCCGCAAGCACCCTGTCGAAGGTAGGCTTCTGGCCCTTGTCCTTGCGGAACCTGTCGTGGATGTCCCGCGGCCCGTCGATGGAGATTCCGACCAGGAAGTCGTTGGCGGCCAGGAAGTCGGCCCACTCGTCCGTCAGCAGCGTTCCGTTCGTCTGGATCGTGTTGCGGATCTTCTTGCCGTCGGCGTACCTCCGCTCGAACTCCAGGGCCTTCCGGTAGAAGTCCAGGCCCAGGATCAGCGGCTCCCCGCCGTGCCAGTTGAAGGTCACCTCCGGCACCTCGTTGGCCCTGATGTACTCCCGGACCACGGCCTCCAGCATGTCCGCGTCCATCCTCGGCTCCCTGCCGCCGTAGATGTCGGCCTTGTCGAGGTAGTAGCAGTACTGGCAGTCGAGGTTGCAGAGCGAACCTGCCGGCTTGAGCATGATATTGAAGGAAAGCGGCCCGGTAAGCCGGACCGCATCCTCCAACGTCAGAGTGTCCTTAATGGGCATTCAGAGAAATTACTTGCCGAGTCTCTCGTGGATTGCCTTGGTCTCGGCCTCGAAACCAGGCTTGCCGAGGAGGGCGAACATGTTCTTCTTGTATGCCTCTACTCCCGGCTGGTTGAAAGGATTGACTCCAAGGACATAGGCGCTCACGCCGCAGGAGAACTCAAAGAAATAGAAGAGGCTTCCGAGGTTGTAGGCGCTGATATTCTCGATGCTCACCTCAAGCTGAGGCACGCCGCCATCGATGTGGGCGAGCTTAGTGCCGAGCTGGGCCATATGGTTGCAGTGATCTACGTGCTGGCCGGCGAGGTAGTTGAGCTGGTCGAGGTTCTGAGGATCGCTGCCGACAACTACGCTGCGGTTGCTCTTCTCGATATTGACCACAGTCTCAAACATTATGCGGCTGCCGTCCTGGATGAACTGGCCCATGGAGTGGAGATCGGTAGTGAAATTGACCGATGCAGGGAAGATTCCCTTATTGTCCTTACCCTCGGACTCGCCGTAGAGCTGCTTCCACCACTCTCCCAGATACTGGAATTTAGGGTTGTAGCTTACGAGCACTTCGACCGCCTTGCCATACTTGGAATAGAGGAGGTTTCTCATGGCCGCGTACTGGACGGCAGGGTTCTTCTCACTTCTTTCCGCGAGGACCTTTTCCATCTCCTTTGCTCCTGCGAGCATCTCGCGGACATCAAAGCCGGCTACGACGATCGGCAGAAGGCCGACCGGGGTGAGAACGGAGAAGCGTCCGCCCACATTGTCAGGAACCACGAAGGTCTTGTAGCCTTCCTGGGTGGCGAGGGTCTTGAGGGCGCCCTTGTGAGCGTCAGTGATGGCTACGATGCGCTCGGAGGCATCCTTGTAGCGCTCCTCGATCGCGGCCTTGACGACGCGGAAAGCCACGGCAGGCTCCGTGGTGGTGCCGGACTTGGAGATCACGATGCAGGCGGTGTTGCGCTCCGCCGCAAGGTCCATCAATTCTGCGAGGTACTCTTCCGAGAGGCTGTTGCCGGCGAAGACTACCTCAGGGGTGTTGCCGGTGCCGAGCTCCCTCGAGAAGCTGTGTGAGAGGGCCTCGATAGCGCAGCGGGCTCCGAGATAGGAACCTCCGATGCCGATTACGACTACCAGGTCGACGCCTTTCTGCTGCCACAGGTCGCGGACGGCCTCACAGTCTTTGATCAGGCTTTCAGGAGTGTCGGAAGGAAGGGTCTTCCAGCCCAGAAAATCATTGCCGGCACCTTTTCCGCTTTCAAGAACATCGAAAGCCTCGAGTGCCTTGCCGAGATATTCCTTGTAATCTTCTGATTTAACGAAGGATCTGCATCCTTCAACATCAATCTTAACCATATTTGTCAAATTTTAGGATTTCACTTTCCATTCCGGCGAAGATTCCGGCCCCGCCGCTTTCCGGGGAGGATTCCGACCCCGCCGCCCCTTTAGCACACTTCATGGCCATAACCCCATGGCCCATCCCTCCTGCCTGTCATCGTCTCACCTCGGCCTATCATGCAAAGTTATACAAAAATCCATAGATATCGTTCATTAACCCGAGCTCTTAGCCATAAAAGCGAGAATTTTGCTAATTTTGTGGAGAGCAATCCATATCCGTAATATTCACAATGGCAGGAAAGAAAATCAAGAAAGAAAATCTTGTGCCCCCTGAGGACCAGATAGAGCTGGCGAGGCTCAAGGAGCCGGAAGAGGCGGAACCGGAAGTGAAAGACGAAGAAGTCGAAAAGGCTCGCAGAGACTGGGAAGAGCGTAACGGAAAATTCGCCCCCATGGCCGAGGACGGCATTCATGCAGGCTTTCCCTCTCCAGCCCAGGACTACATGGACAAGCTCATCGACCTGAACCGGGAACTGGTAAAGCACCCCGAGGCCACCTTTTACGGCCGTGTCGTCGGAGACTCGATGATCGAGGCCGGAGTCGAGGAGGGAGACGTGCTGGTCATCGACAAATCGCTGGAGCCACGCGAAGGTGACATGGCGGTCTGCTTCATAGACGGGGAATTCGCCCTGAAATTCATTTCTTTCAAGGATCCTCAGAGCGTCACCGAGCGCAAGCCCTCGAAACCCGGAATTTCATATGACATCCTGCCCCACAAGGAACTCTGGCTTCTGCCGGCCAACAAGAAATACCGTCCGATCCACATCACGGAGGGCAATGACTTCACTGTCTGGGGCGTCGTGACCTATGTCATAAAGAAAGCCAGAAAGGACTGAAAGGGCACCTGAGAAGTGCCACTGGGTGTAGTTTAGTCACTGCCTATTATGCGTAGTTTAGTCACTGCATTTTCGGGGCTTGCAGTGCTGCTATCCATGGTGTCCTGTGCGAGAGCAAAGATAGAAGACACTTTGAAAACAATGTTGGCCGGCAGGGAAGGGTGCGGATGGATAGCGCGTTGATGTGAAGCGGGGATTTGGTGCTCTGTGTAAGAAATTGGATTCTTATTTCGCGGCCTTGGAAGCTTTCCCTGTCTTGGAAGCTTTCCCTGTCTTGGAGGTTCTCCCTGTCTTGGAGGTTCTCCCTGTCTTGGAAGTTTTTCCTGACTTGGAGGCTTTTACAGACTTTGAGGCTTTGGAGTGCGCGGGCTCGGGCTTGTGATAGACCCAGGAGGGATAGAGGAGCTTAGCTTCCATGCCTTCGATCCGTGAAGCGCGGCCTGAGACATAGGAGGACGGGCTGCCGGCGTTGCGTTTTATCGGGTTCGGGAGGCAGGCGGCTATCAGGCAGGCCTCACGCCTTGACAGCTTGGAAGCATGATGTCCATAGAAAGTCATGGAGGCGGCCTCGACCCCATAGATTCCCTTTCCCATTTCGGCCACGTTAAGGTAGACTTCAAGGATTCTGTGCTTTCCCCAGATTTTTTCTATCAGCACGGTAAAATATGCCTCCATGCCCTTGCGGAACCAATTGCGTCCGGGGAAGAGGAAGACATTTTTCGCTGTCTGCTGGGATATGGTGCTGGCTCCGCGCAGGCGCTTCCCCCTCTTGTGGTCGTCCACCGCTTTCTTGACGGCCTCCCAGTCGAAGCCGGCGTGCTCGAAGAAGAGGTTGTCCTCGCTGGCGATGACGGCCCTGGCCGCCTCCGGGCTTATCTTCTTATACGAGACCCAGTCCTTGCGCGTATGGAAACTTTTATCCCCGGAATACTCAAAAGATCTCACAGCCATCAGCGGAGTATACCAGACCGGCACCCACTTCAGAATGACGACCCACAGGACGCTCAAAGCCACCAGAGATAGAAAGAGCTTCAGGAAGAAACGTGAAATCCTGCCCGTCAAGGACCTTTTCTTTTTCATTTTCGAGTATTCTGCAGAAATATCATCCGGCCATTGCCAATGGCTGCAAATTTAGTTATTTTTGCTGAAGTAACTCAAATTATCATCTGACATGAATGCAATAGTCAAGACCGACTTCCACTTCCCTGGCCAAAAAGGAAAGTATGTAGGCAAAGTCCGTGATGTCTATGACATCGATGGAAAATATCTCGCGATGGTCGTAACTGACAGAATCTCAGCTTTCGACGTTGTTCTGCCGAAGGGCGTCCCTTACAAGGGTGCAGTTCTGAACCAGATCGCGGCAAAATTCCTTGACGCCACGAAGGACATTCTCCCGAACTGGAAGGTCGCCGTTCCTGACCCTAACGTCACCGTCGGCTACAAGTGCGAGCCTTTCAAGGTCGAAATGGTCATCAGGGGCTATCTTGCCGGCCATTCTGCCAGAGAATATAAAGAGGGAAAGAGGCTTCTCTGCGGAAACGTACTGCCGGAGGGGATGGTTGAGAACCAGAAATTTCCTGAGCCGATAATCACCCCTACCTCCAAAGCCGCAGCCGGCCACGACGAGGACATCACCAGAGAGGAAATCATTTCCAGCGGCCTCGTTCCGGCGGAAGACTACGCCAAACTCGAAGAGTACACCAGAGAGATTTTCCGCCGCGGCACCGAAATCGCCGCGAAGCAGGGTCTCATCCTCGTCGACACAAAGTACGAGTTCGGAAAGAGGGACGGCCAAATCTATCTGATGGATGAGGTTCATACTCCTGATTCTTCGCGTTATTTCTATGCGGATGGCTACGAGGAGCGTCTCGAAAGAGGTGAGCACCAGAAGCAGCTCAGCAAGGAGTTCGTCAGGGAGTGGCTCATGGCGAATGGTTTCCAGGGCCAGGCAGGGCAGAAGGTGCCTGAAATGACGCCGGAGGTTGTAAATCACATAACCGACAGATATATAGAACTTTACGAGAAGATTACAGGAGAGAAGTTCGTTCGTCGGGACTATTCCGCCGAATCGATAGAGAAGAACGTCGCCGCCTGCCTCTCAAGCCTCAGATAATATTTCTGCCGGGATCCTCCAGAAGCCGCAGCTGAATTTCATGTCGCCATGAACCTTTACGATTCATGGCGATTTCGTACCTTTGCCGGAGATGTACGCTCTCGCAGATTGCAACAATTTCTTCGTTTCATGCGAACGAGCCTTGCAGCCACAGCTGGAAGGCAAGCCGGTCGTCGTCCTGTCCAACAACGATGGCTGCGTCGTGGCGAGGAGCAATGAAGCCAAGGCCATGGGCATAAAGATGGGGACGCCTTTCTTCAAGGTCAAGGACTTGGTGGACAAGGGCCTCCTGACCGTTCGTTCTTCGAACTACACCCTCTATGGAGACCTATCCTCGAGAGTGATGTCTATTCTTTCCGGAGCTGTGCCGCGCATAGAGGTCTACTCCATAGACGAGGCCTTCCTGATAATCGAAGGAATGGACATGACTAAAATTCCAGGGCTTTGCCATGACCTTGTATTCAAGATAAGGAAATGGACAGGCATCCCGGTAAGCATCGGAATAGCGGAGACCAAGACCCTGGCTAAGCTTGCGAGCCATTTCGCGAAGAAATACAAGGGCTACCACGGAGTCTGCGTGATCGACACTCCGGAGAAAAGGGAGAAGGCGCTCTCGCTGACCCCCGTCGGCGACATCTGGGGCGTAGGCTTCAGGATGGCCCCGAAACTAGAGAAATGTGGCATTCTCACCGCCCTGGACCTTGTGCGGCGTCCGAAGAGTTGGATAGAAAAGACCATGAGCATAACAGGCGTGAGAACCTGGATGGAGCTTCAAGGCATAGATGCGGTAGCCGACCAAGACAGGGAGCGCAGACAGTCCATCTGCACCTCAAGGTCCTTCGCGGACATGATTTCCGACGAGAAAGAGCTCTCGCTCAGGGTCTCCGACTTCGCGGCGATGTGCGCGTCAAAGCTGCGAAGAGAACATTCCGCCGCATACAAGATAAGCACCTTCGCATGGACTAACTCCTTCAGGCAGGATCTGGCCCAATACTACCCGACCGGAACCATACATCTCCCGGTAGCCTCTTCAAACACTCCCGAGATAGTCCAGGCCGCTCTCAGAGCCCTCAGGATGATCTACAAGCCGGGATTCCAATACAAAAGAGCCGGGGTCACCGTCTCCGACATAATAGACGCAGGCGATATCCAGGCGGCCCTTTTCGACTTCGACCAGAACCTGCGAGACAAACAGGATGCGATTTCAAGAGTCATGGACAGCGTCAACTCCTCTGGCCGCCAGCTGCTCCGCATGGCAACACAACGCCCGGGGCATTATGCCGACGGCATCCGCCGTGACTACTGCTCCGGGCTGTATTCAACCTCGTGGACCGACTTGATAAAGGTCCACTGAGCCGTCCCCCCTTTATTTTCTGTTCTCCCTCTTGCCGAGCATCTCGCGGACGAGAAGCGGCTCATTGGTGGTGATGCAATCGACACCCAGATCAATCATCTTCTGGATGTCGGCCTTCTTGTTTACAGTCCAGGCGTTGACCTCCATGCCGAGCTTATGGGCCTCCGCAACCCACTCAGGATGCTGATAGAAGGCCTTGTAGGTATAGTCTATGCCCTTGATATTGTCCGCATGGCATTCTGCCGGAGTCTTGTCAGCCTCGAGATACTGAACCATAAACTTAGGAGCGAGCGAGGCAAGATGCTTGCAGGCGGCATAGTTGAAGCTGATGAAGATCACCCTTGAAGGCTTGAAAAGGCCATAGGCTTTGAGACGGGCGATGGCAGAATCGGCGAGCTCGACACTGCGCTCGTCGCTTCCCTGATCCTTTACTTCGAGCACCAGGACGGTCTTCTTGGCCTTGAGGCCCTGGGCGAGATACTCGTCGAGGGTGGAGATGTTCTCCCCGTTCTTAAGCTTCTGCTCTTTGAGTGTGGCGTAGGTATTGTCATGAATCGAGACTCCGTTCACGGCAGGGTCATGGTTCACCACAATCTTGTTGTCAGATGTAAAATGGACATCGAACTCGCTGCCCCAGAAGCCATTTTCCTGTGCGGCCTTAAGGGAGGCTATGGAATTCTGGGCCTGGCCAGCGGCTTCGCATTTCCAGAATCCGCGGTGAGCGGCTATCGCAATCTTGTTGCTTTTCGCATCGGCCTGGGCCGCGGTGACGGCCATGAGCAGGCAGATTCCCAATGTTTTGAGTATTCTGTTCATAATTTGATTACATTTTCTACAAATTTAACAATTTCCGTCCAAGATAAGATGTCCGGGACATACATATATTTAGTATTTTTGCGGTGATGAAAAAACTTATCGGAAAAACACCTGAAGAGCTGAAGGAAATCGCCGTCAAGGCCGGGCTCCCAGCTTATGCCGGCAAGCAGCTGGCAGGATGGATATACCGCAGACATGCGAGAGAATTATCCGAGATGACTGACATCTCGAAGGCCGGCCGTGAAGCCCTGTCGAAAGAATACACGGTAGGTGTCACTCCACCGTCGGCCTGTCAGGTTTCGACCGACGGGACGAAGAAATATCTCTTTCCCGTTGACTGCGCCCTCGGGAGCGGCCTCAACGTCGAGGACACCGCTGGTGCGAAATTCGAGAAGAGTTCCGTCGAGGCCGTTATGATTCCGGAAGAAGACAGGAAGACCCTCTGCGTCTCCTCTCAGGCAGGCTGCAAGATGGGCTGCAAATTCTGCATGACTGGACGCCAGGGTTTCCACGGCAATCTCGACGCCGGGGACATTATAAACCAGTTCCTTTCGGTCGAAGAGGCCGACGCCCTCACTGGAACCGTTTTCATGGGGATGGGCGAACCGCTCGACAATTTCCTCAACGTCAAGAGAGCCATAGACATCCTCACTGCGGACTGGGGCTTCGGCTGGAGCCCGAAAAGGATCACCCTGAGCTCGATAGGGGTCATCCCCAACCTGCGCCGCTATCTTGACGAGACCCGCTGCCACCTTGCCATATCCATGCACAGCCCCTTCCCGGAAGAGAGGGCGAGCATCATGCCCGTCCAGAACGCCTACCCGATCCAAGACGTTGTCAAACTGATCAGGCAGTATGACTTCAGCGGGCAGCGGAGGGTAAGTTTCGAATACACCATGTTTTCCGGTCTGAATGACGACAAGCGCCATGCAGATGCCATAATCCGCCTTCTCTCCGGACTGGAATGCCGGGTCAACCTCATCCGCTTCCACAAAATTCCGGACTTCCCCTACGTCTCAAGCGCCCAGGGGGTGATGGAGATGTTCCGCGACAGGCTCTCCGCACATGGCATAACGGCGACCATCCGCGCCTCTCGAGGCGAAGACATCTATGCGGCCTGCGGCATGCTGGCCGGGAAACATAAAGAGATGTCGGCTGGAAGACTTAATGAACAAGACCAAGAGTCTGATGAATAAATTATCCATCCTCATAGGCGCGCTTGCATCGGCGCTAATTCTGGCCGTCCCCTCCGCCGCACAACGGCCTTGGGATGGCAGGAAACTAAGCTACGGCATGGAACCGGAGCAGGACAGCCTCGCTTTCCTTGAAATACGCCATAGGATGGACAGCATAAGGGAAAAGCGTCCGACCGTAGCCCTGGTACTGAGCGGAGGCGGAGCGAAGGGAGCCGCACACGTAGGGGTGATACGTTACCTTGAGAAAATAGGGATGCCGGTCGACCTCGTGGTGGGTACCAGCATGGGCGGTCTGGTCGGAGGAATTTACGCTCTCGGCTACAACGCGGACCAGATGGAGCATATTCTCAAGACGATTGACTGGGAGAGCGCCCTCAGCGACAAAGTCCCGAGAAGTTATATCTCCTATGCCCAGGCTAAGTACAAGGAGAAGTTCTTCTTCGCTCTCCCCTTCTACTACAAGAAAGACGACTACCTCCATTTCAAATCGACCTATGACAAGAGATTCGATGAGGAGCTGAAACTCTCGGCGGACGAAGGCAATTCGGTCCAGAACTACATATTCAAGGATAATCTCCTCGGCTCTCTTCCTTCAGGCTTTGTCTTCGGCCAGAATGTCAACAACATAATATCCTCTATTACGATAGGTTACCAAGACGAGACTGATTTCTTCAAGCTGCCGATTCCTTTTGTATGCGTGGCCTCGGACATGGTTACCAGCAAGGCCAAGGTATGGACTTCCGGAAGGCTTGTCACAGCCCTGCGTTCGACCATGTCCATTCCTGGCCTCTTCGCACCGGTACGCATCGACGGCATGGTTCTGGTCGACGGCGGAATGGTCGACAACTATCCTACCGACCTGGCTCGGAAGATGGGGGCTGATTACGTCATCGGAGTGGACTTGTCGAGCGGTTATCTGAACTACGAGGGAATCAACAACCTGGCGGACGTCCTCATGACGGGAGTCGACATGCTGGGCAGGTCTTCCTATGAGAATAATGTCAAACTTGCCGATGTCTCTGCAGCGCCGGATCTCAAAGGCTACAACATGCTCAGTTTCGGCAAAGAACAGATAGACACCATTCTGTCCAGGGGCTGGCAATGTGCCTTGGACATCGGTGAGAAGATCAAGGCGATCAAGGCCAAGGTCGGTCCGGACACTCTCACGCTCCAGTCCGATCGCGGCTTTGAGCTGGCGAGCACCCCTGTACTCATAGACAGGATTGAAATCAGAGGGGTTTCCGACCAGGAGAGCCGCTACCTGATGAAGCTCCTCAAGGACATCCGTCCCGGAAGGAGAGTAAGCAGGAAGGACGTGGAAGACGCGACAGCCGCTATTTTCGGCACCAATGCCTTTGACTATGTCAACTTCAAGATGGAAGGCACTAAGGAGCCGTTCAGCCTTATCTTCGACTGCAAGAAAGGGCCGGTCAACCAGCTCGGAATCGGAGGAAGGATCGACACGGAAGAGGTCGGCTCCTTACTTGTCAATCTAGGAATCAACACAAGAAGCTTAAGTGGAAGTTCCTTGAATCTGATAGGCAAGGTGTCCGTCAACCCGAGCATCAGCGCCAAATACCGTTTCAAGCTCAAAAGCGGCCACACATTCAACTTATCCAGCATGGGTAGATGGGTCAACCAGGATCAGATTTCGATCGGAGAGAGCAATTTCAAGATCGGCTATTTCAACTATAGAGCCGACTTGTATCTGTCGAATATCAAGTGGTCGAATTTTCAGCTGCAGACCGGAATCCGCTATGACTATTATCACATGAAATCGGTCATGATGGAGGGGGACGGCGGAGACTACGCCAGGGCTGGCAAGCACAACGGCTACGGCATACTGTTCGCAGATTCTCAGGCCGGAAATTTCGATGACGGCTATTTCCCTACGAAAGGCTATAAATTCGAAGCCAATTATCAATATGGCTTTGCCGGCGTCCAGGAGTCAGTCAACCCCTTCCACATAGCCTCAGTCAATTTCCAGACAGTCGTTCCCGTCGGGGGCGTTTTCGCCCTCATCCCGGCCTTCAACGGCAGGGCGATCTTCGGCGATAACATCCCGGTCAATTACGCAAACCTTATAGGCGGAGACATCTCAGGACGTTACATGGACCAGCAGCTTGCATTCATGGGCATCAACAACGCCTGCATGGTCAACAACATCCTCCTCATGGGAAGACTTGACCTACGGTTCAAACTCTTGAAGAACAATTACCTGACCGCCGTGGTCAACGGCGGCGACAGCTATAACGACTGGAAAGACATAGTTAAGAAGAACGAAAGCGAAGGGATCTTCGGCTTTGGACTTGAATATGCCTACGACACCATCATCGGGCCTCTGAAGGCTGACATCCATTGGTCCAGCAAGAGTCATCATCTGGGGGCTTACCTCAGTCTCGGCTTCAAATTCTAGGCGATGTAGAGTTGTTTTCATGGCGGCGGATAATTTTCATGGCGATGACTGACGAACAGAATAAGGTCCTTGACCATCTCGAGGCGCAATGCGCGAAAAGAGAATATTGCACGGCGGATGTGAGGCAGAAGGCTCTCAAGGCGCTCGCTTTCGACAGTGACGCGGCCGAGGAAGTCGTGGCGAAGCTCGTGGAGGAGCGTTTCGTGGATGACAGCAGATATGCCGCCGCTTTCGCCCGCGAGAAGGCCGCGCTTAACGGCTGGGGGCCGGTAAAGATCCGTTTCGCCCTTTCTTCGAAAGGCATCACGGGAAAAGTGGCCAATTCAGCCCTGGAGGAAATCGACGAGGGTGCCGCGGAAAAACGGCTTCGCGAATTGCTCTCCGCCAAGATCAAGTCACTGGGGGACGACCCTCAGTGGAAGATCAAGACCCTCAAGCATCTCCTTTCCAGGGGCTACAATTACGATGAAATCAGCCGTGCGATAGCCTCTTTAAAAGAATCCGAATAAATCCGACCTCAGACCTGGCAGATTCTAAAAAAGGGTGGCACGCTCTTCGTGGCCACCCTTTCAAAGTATTTTCAGCGTCAGAAACTATTCGTACTTCACAACCTCAATCTTGATGTTGTCAATCATGAGTCTGTTATAAGAGGAGGTAGGAGCGCCTATACCGATGACATCAGAAGGGGTCACTCCGCTAAGAGTTATCACGTAGTCCTTGTATCCCCTCTTGGCATCTACTGTAAATTTTGATGTCGCTTTTGGAGCAGTCGCTACCGGGATATACTTACTCTGAGTGCTAAACTTATTCTTGTCGGCATCAGTGATTGAAGTAGACTTGATCTCGACAGACGAACCATCGTACAGCGTCACTTCTCCGTTCAAAGCATCAGCGTCAGCAGTTGCACCAACGTCAATGTAGCATCCGGCCGTAACTGTAACTTTAACAGTAGCAGGACCTCTCAGGGCTGAAAGAACAGGAGTCAGTATGATTCCGGACTTAGAGCCGGCACCGAGCTTTATGCTGCCAGGCCTTGCGCAGATAGAGCCGATGTTGTCGCCTACCGCCCTCCAGCCCCAAGAATAAAGTCTTGTAGACTGCACGGCGTTATTGACGGTGTTGAACAGGCCCATTTCAGTCCCTGCCCCGGTAAGGTAGTAATCTTGCTTGGTCTTATCGGAAGTAGTATAGCTGACTTCGCCGCTTGGCATTGAGAAGGAGGTATAATTGAATCTGTTTCTCGATGAAACACCGGCCGCGTTATGCTCGAGGTCCCCGCCCCATGTGATTTCACCGAAGTCTTCGTTGAGAATGACTGAACCGGCTTCAGCGGAACCTATGACAAGAGCCCTAAGGTCAACGACTTTGCTAGAGGTAGTCGCGAAAGATTTTACGCCAGAAATGTTCTTAGTCACATCAACCACCTTCACATAGTAAGTCGTTGAAGGCTTAAGCCCGGTAAAGACGAAGGCCGGACTTTCATCGTATTCAGCTTTTCCGCTTCTGTATCCTGTCATTTTGGTGTCAGTGCCGAATGAATACCCTTCATCAGAACCGCCTTTGTAGAAAACGACAGGATCGGTGCAGGCCGCATCCTTGAAGACACCGAACTGATAAGCATCTTCCCTATCGGATGCGGCATCCCCGAATTCGGAAACAGACCACCTGACGACAAGCACATTGGCTTCAGAGTGAACGAGCTTCAGGTCGAGAGCCTTCGGCTTCTCGGTGGTGGAGATCGTCTTGACCTCGGAATAATCGGATTTGTTATCTCCAGAAGCGGTTGCCTGCACTCTCACCTCGTATGAGGTTTCAGGATCAAGACCGGTGATTTCGTAGGTCGTCTCGGCGGTAGAGCCCGCGACTGTCCATTCGCTTGCGCTGGACTTCTTGTACTCGACCGAGTAGCCGGAGGCGTTGTCCACGGCAGCCCAGTTCACTGTGATCTTGTCGGAAGTAGAGGAAAGGTCTCCGATCACAGGGGCGGAGAGAGAAATCACGGAACCTCCGACAGAGAGAACCTTCACGGTAATGTCATCGACATACATTCTGTGCTGGCTCTTGCCGGCCACGGAACCGTCCTCTCTGGTGGTTCCTATAGCGATACGGCTGTCTGGCGTAACATTCTCGATATCAAAGGAATATTCCTTCCATACACCCTTTTCTTCAGGAACGGAGAATTTGGCGATGACAGAAGAAGCTCCAGGAGTGATCGCATTCTGCTCTCCGACGGTAGAGCTGCTGACAAGTTGAACCTGTGCCGTAAGAGCATCCGACTCATAACGGGCTGCCTTGAAGGACAGTCTGACGGTGCAAGTTCCAGGGAGAGAAGAAAGAACAGGAGTGGCTATCTGAGCCATATAATTGCTCGCTCCGAGCTTGATGTAGCCTGCGCGACCGAGCACATATGAAGTTGCAGGTCCCTCAAAGATGGCGCCCCAAGTCTTGAGACGGCTGCTGGCTACGGCAGGGGCCATTGTGTTGAAGAGGCCGATTTCGTTTGAAGCTTTTACGAATTTGTAATGGTCTGCAGGTGCAGAACCTTCCGCCTTCTCAAAAGAAGTCAGTGAGTTTCTGTTGCTAGAGGAATAGCCAGGGTAGTTCCAGACCATATCGCCTCCCCAGATAAGCTCAGAGAAGTCTTCGGCGAGGACTACGTCCCCCTCCGCGGCCTTGTTCGATGAGATGGTAACAACTTCGAAGGCCTCCGTCTCGCCCTCAGCGGCATCGCTGGTCAGTTCGCTATTCTTATCGGTAACCTTGAGATAGTACTTGGTTGAAGGTTTGAGACCCGTGAAGACAAACCGGGTCTGCTTACTATCCCAGATGCTCTGGGTTCCTGAAGAGATTCCGTCATCCTGATTCGAATCGAGATTCCATGAAATCACGAGGTCGGTGCAGGCCTCATCCTCATAGAGGGAGAGAGTCCATGGAGTAGCGTCATCGCTGTCGACATCTTCGAAGTTATTCGAAGACCAGGAGAAGTAGAGGGCGGAAGAGGTAGCCTTGTCAAATCTCACGATAGGAGGAAGCTCCTCGACGGCACCCTTGCCGGCTTCAAAGACATAGCAGGTCTTTCCGTTGATTTCTTCAGAAGCCTGGAACCAAGGAGAGTAGACGGTGTAGCCGTTAACCTGGTAGGAGGCGCGGCCTCTTACGAAATAACGGTTCTTGGCCGTCAGTCCTGAGACGGTCACGGAAGCCTCTGTGGAAGGCACCGTTGCGGTGGCATTTGCGATGGAAGACTTCTTGCTCTGCATCAGGACCAGATAATCGGCTGCAGATGATGCCATGGCGGTGCTGGCGTCCACGGCGAAGGAAGCTGAAGTGCTTGTAGATGAGCTGGAAAGGTAGGTCATACCGTCCAGACCAGGAAGATCGGAGTCAACAAGGCCGTAGCCGAGTTCAACAGCATATTTTTTGTCCTTGCTCCCAAGATTGATATAGACCCATTTCGAGAATCTCGAGCCAGGATAATTGGCTCTTACTCTGGCATAATAGAGCTTGTAGGCGACGGCGCCCTCGAAAGAGTATGACATATCTTTTCCAGCCTGAATGGTCTGGGAGAATGTTCCATCGTACTGGTCAACGGCGCCAAGGTTCTCATCAGCGAGCTGTACCGTATAAGAAGTAGCTCCGGCATTTCCGGCATCGCCCTTCTTCCATGTCAACGTAATCGAGTTGGAATTGGAGACAAACTCGTCATACATAAGTTCTGCCGGACAAGGCAAAGACTCGTCGAGACCGGTCCCTTCTTCCTCATCATTACATCCGGAAAGGAGCATGGCCATTGCGGCAAGAGATGTCCAAAGGATGTTGATAGATTTCATTGTTTGAACTTAAAGTTTGTGTTAATGACCTCAGTAAATTTTCGGGCGACCTCGCACAAAAGAAATCAGCATCTCAGATCTGGGATGCTCGGGATTGACTTTCGAATGCAAAGATAATAAATGAATTGAATCGTTCAATTATTTTTTCGAAAATAAAACACCACATTTAAAATTACGAACCGAAATCAATATACTTGCTTTTCGACAATGGGCGAAGGTGGAATTTTGACCAAAATTGTCGCGAAAGTTGAAAATAATTTTAAAATACGAAAAAAATCAATATCTTTACGGGCAAAACCTAATAAGGAGATTCTAGAACATTAAAAATAACAATGATTCGTTAAAAATTTAA
>DKSK01000010.1:0-104485 GCA_002472565.1 Bacteroidales bacterium UBA7258
GGGGCCGGAGTGAAGCGAAGCGGAACGGAGTCCCCCCGGCACCCCACACCCCTCCCGACAAAAAAAGGCCAACTCACTTTTGAGTCAGCCTCTTGTCAGGAAAAAATGTTAAAAATTCATGATTGCAAAAAAATAGATAACTTGCATATCGAAAATATAACTGCACTTTCCCCATAATCCTTTTGTGCTATGAAGATGAAAAATATAATGGTGGCCGCCGCTCTGGCACTTGCATTTGCATTTTCCGCTCATGCCCAGGTTTTCATCCTTAACGAGAACGTGTTCAAGGAGAGGATGGGCACCATCAAAACCACCGTCGTGGACTCCGTGAGCGGAGAGCCGGTGGGCTTCGCCTCCGTCTACGTGATTCCCTCGAAGGACACCACAATCACGAATTTCACCATGACTGATGCCAAAGGCGAGGCCAAGCTGGAGGAAGTGCCTTTCGGAAGCTATGTCTTCCACGTGGAGATGATGGGCTACAAGACCTTCCTCAAGGAAAAATATTTCAGGGAAGGCGAAATGGACATGGGGACCGTCAAACTCCAGCCGGACCTAAACTATATCCAGGCGGCCACGGTCACAGGCGTCGGGAACCCCATAGTCATCAAGCAGGATACCGTGGAATTCAACGCCTCCTCCTTCCGCGTGGGGGCCAACGCCATGCTGAAAGACTTGCTGAGGCGCATGCCGGGGATGGAAATCACGGAGACCGGCAAAGTTAAATTCAACGGAGAGGAGATTGACAGACTTACCTTGGGCGGACGCACCTTCTTCTTCAACGACCAGAGCACGGCCCTGAACAACCTCCCAGCTTCGGTGGTGGACAAAATCAGGGTAATCGACCGAGAAAGCGAGGAGACCCGCGCTTCCGGGATCCAGGACGGCAACAGGGAAAAAGTGCTGGACGTAGCCCTGAAGAAGGAATACGAAAAGGGTTTGTTCGGAAACATAGGGCTTAAAGGCGGCACTACCCTGGGCGACAAAAACGAGGCCCTCAGAGACGACCGCGGCCTGCTTTGGAATGGTAACGTCCTTGCCTCGGCCTACTCGGATAAGGACCAGCTGACGATGATAGCAAACGGCCAGAACATCAACGACTCCCCCGCGGCCATATTTATCAGCATAGATAGCGATGGGGCTTCATCCTCTTCCTTGGATCAAGGTCTTTCCTCTGCAGGCCAGTTTGGAGTGAATGCCAACACGTCCCGCATCAAGAACGTGGAGACGACCGCCAGCGTAAACTATAAATACACTGACACCGATTCGGGGACTAAGACAGAAAGGACGACCTACCAGGACGGCGGGAACCTTTTGTCCACTACGGAGAACAAGGGAAAGTCATATGGCAACTCCCTAACCGCAAATGCGGAATTCAAGAAAGAGAACGGGAAGATCTGGTTCCATGTGAATCCATCTTTCAGATACTCAAAATCCGATGAGACTTCCGCCGGAAGCACCAGGACCCTGCGTGAAGATACTTTTCTGAACAGTTCCGACAATACCTCCCGAAGCAATTCAAACACCTCCAACGCCTCCTTTGTTTCCGACGTGACGTTCCGCGGGCTCTGGGGCGAGACCGGCCGCAATTTACGCCTGAACTTTTCAGGTTCCTTATCAAGGACGACGGGAGAAAGCAGCGAAGCTTCGATTCTTACGACTTCCAGCGGCAAGGGAGAACAGCTGATGGATTATGATTCCCACATCAAAAACTATTCTCTTGTCGGAGGCATACAATACACCGAGCCCTTAGGTGACAAATGGACTCTCTCTGCTTCCGGAAGCCTCACCTGGCAGCACAGGGATAATACGCGCGATGCCTTTGACCAGGCAGGACGGAACGATTATTATTCGTCCGTCAGCAATACGAAGTACTTCGAACAGAAATATGGCCTGACCGCCCAATACAAATTCGGCAAGTCCAGCTGGATTACTCTGGGCGGGAGTCTCTCGGGACTTTCCAACGAGACCTACTCCAAAAGCTTCGGCATTAAGGACGTGACCGGGAAGGATGAGTGGATCTGGCTAGTGACTCCTACAGTCCGCTTCCAGCACAGCTTCGGGAGCAATCGTCTAGGCTTCTCCGCCTACGGATATACGAGACGTCCTTCGAACAGCAGTATGATACCTGCGCTGAACATAAGCAACCCCTCGCGCCTGAGTCTGGGAAACATTTATCTAAAACCATATACGCTGACATATTTCAATCTCTCGTGGTCAAGGAACAACACGAAAAAGTTCTCCAACCTGATGTGCTATCTTTCCGGACAAGTTTACAACAAAGCCCTGGTATCCGCTCTTTGGTACGACACTGACGGCATTCTCTACTCTCTTCCCGTCAATTCTGAAAAAACTAGAATCTCTTCCAGCATGATGGTGAATTACACTACGCCGTTGGACGGGAAGAAACTCCTGTCATTGTCGATAAACAACGGCCTCGGCTATTCTTCGGATGTAAGCTATCAGGCAAAATCCACCCTCTCCTCAATCGACAAGAATTCTTTTGATTACTCTGCTTTCATGGCCGATTTCTGGGGAAATTCCGACGGAGACCGTTTCTATGACGGGCTGAGCGGTTTTGCGGAGAGCAGGACATGGACTCTGACTCCGAGGACAGGCTTCGCTCTTAGATACAATCCTGAGCGCTGGTACGCCATCCTCGGGACAGATGTCTCCGGCAACATATCTCGTTACTCGCTCAACTCCAAGAACAACATGAACACTCTGGACATCAGCTTTAACGCAAGCGGCTCCTACACCACCAAGCATGAGTTCGAGTTCGATTCAGACCTTTCCTATGTCGTATACAAAGGCTATTCAAAGGGATACGGGGATCCTGAATGGCAGTGGAACGCAGAGATTTCCAAGAACATCGGCGCCTTCAACCTCAGCTGTTCCGTCCATGACATCCTGAACCAGACGAGAAACAAGACCCACACGGTCACTGCTAATTATGAGGAGGATTCTTTTCGCCTCATCATGGGACGTTACATTCTCTTCGGAGTGAAGTGGAATTTCGGCAAAATGAACGCCACCCACAGCGCCAGGGCGCAGCAGGCGGCCTTTGACATGGCGTTCTAATGGTGTTCCAAGGCTTTTTGAGAGGGACTTTCTGATATTTTTCATTAAATTTGGGCCGCAAACACTAAAAAAATGGCAGAACACACTCTTTCTTCCATGAAAAGGTCAATCGTGGGCGTTCAGTTCATGTTTGTGGCCTTCGGCTCCACGATTCTCGTTCCTCTTCTGGTCGGCTTCGATCCGGCCATAGCTCTCTTAGCCGCCGGTCTCGGCACCCTCCTTTTCCACGGAGTCACAGGCGGAAAAGTTCCTATCTATCTCGGCAGCAGTTTCGCCTTCATCGCTCCCATCATCAAGGCCACAGAACTTTACGGAATGCCCGGAATGTTCTGCGGCCTTGTTGCTGTAGGACTCGTATATGTCTTGATGAGTCTGGTGGTCAAGTTCTTCGGGATCGGGATTATCAAGAAGCTCTTTCCGCCTATCGTGATCGGCCCGGTGATCATCCTTATCGGACTTTCTCTCGCCGGAACCGGAGTCGACATGGCCAGCAAGAACTGGGTCCTCGCCCTCATTTCACTCTCCGCAGCCATCGTCTGCTCCATCTGGGGCAAGGGTTTCGTGAAGCTGATCCCTGTCGTCTTCGGAGCCATCGCAGGCTATCTCGCAGCCCTCATCTTCTACAGGGAAGGCATGGATTTCAGTCCTGTCTCCCAGGCTTCATGGTTCAGCCTTCCTAAGTTGGCCAAGATGAGCTTCTCCTGGCAGGCCATCCTCTTCATGGCACCTGTCGCCATTGCTCCTATCATCGAACATGTCGGGGACATTTACGTCATTAGCGAAATAGCCGGTAAAGACTTCGTCAAGGATCCGGGACTTCACCGCACCATGCTCGGCGACGGTCTCGCCTGCACCCTTGCTGCTTTCCTGGGAGGAGCGCCTGTCACAACGTATTCTGAAGTGACCGGAGCGGTAGCCCTGACCAAGGTGACAGACCCTTCCTGCATGAGGATCGCGGCTCTCTCGGCCATAATCCTTTCTCTGGTCGGCAAGGTCGGAGCCGCCATCCAGACCATTCCTACGGCTGTTCTGGGAGGCATCATGCTCCTGCTTTTTGGAACCATAGCCTCTGTCGGCATCAACAACATGATAAAGGCCAAGCTCGACATGAACAAGTCCAGGAACCTGGTCATATCCTCTGTCATCCTCACAATAGGCATAGGCGGAGCGGTTATCAGCTTCGGCAAATTCTCCCTTGCAGGAATCGGACTCGCTTCCATAGTAGGCGTCATACTGAACCTCATTATCCCTGAAAAGAACTGAGATAAACCATGGAAATCAAAAGATTAATCATAGTTCCGCTGCTCTTTCTCAGCCTCTCCCCTGTCTTCGGGCAAGGAAAACCTGACTACTCGGAGACCGGCTCATATTCTGGCGGGAAGATCATACTGTCGGACAATATCATGCGCTCACGTTTCCTCGGCAGACTTGAGGGACGGGCGGAAAAGGGTTATGCCTACCAAGGCATGGACATCTATGGCAAGTGGCTGGTCAGCCTCCAGAATCAGGGCTACGCCACCATCTACGACTTCAACGGCAAGAAATTCAAGAAAGTGTCGGCCTTCGACCTGAAGAGCAAGAACAGTCTGAATCATGCCAATGTGGCAAGCTTCGGAGTCGAGAAGGTGGACTCGGACGACCCCATGCCGGTCCTCTACGTGAGCCAGTGCAACAAGAAGACGCTGAACGGCATGAAGGATGTCGCCTACGTGGAAAGGATTCTTCCGGACCTGGGCGGCAGCGAACTCGTCCAGACAATCAATTTCAAGGATGAGGGACACCTCTTTGGCTACGCCCTCCAATGGGTTGTCGACCGTGAAGGGCGTTTTCTCTATGGCTATGGCAATACCATCAACAACTCTGACCCTGCCAACCGCCACAGGATCATAAAATTCCGGCTTCCTAAGCTTTCCGCAGGAAGCTATGTTGAATTGACTTCCAAGGACATTCTCGAGACTTACCTCATTGAAGACTATGACAACCGGGGGTTGAATCCCGTAGGACAGGGTCTTCTGGTGAAGAATGGCCAGCTCATCATGCCGGTCGGACTCGGCAAGAGGGAGGAGCCTTCCTATGTACTGGTCTGGGATCTGGTCGGAAGAAGGATGCGCAACGTGCTTGACGTAAGCGAGACGACAAAGACGGAACTGGAGGATGCCGCCGAATATGACGGCGCTCTTATTCTCCAAAGCCAGGGCGGGCTGTGGAGACTTGACTTCGATTGACAAGATGGAATTATACCAATACGCAAGGCCGGAAACGGCAAAGAACAAGAAGATTCTATATGTTCATGGCTTTGCCGGCAGCGGAGAAAACGGGACCGTCCGCACTATGCGCCTTCTGCTGCCAGGGGCGGAAATCCTCGCTCCGGACCTTCCGGTAGACCCGGGAGATGCCCTGAACCTGCTTGAGAAGCTCAGCTCGGAGGAGAAGCCGGATATCATCCTCGGTACTTCAATGGGCGCCATGTACACAGAGATGCTCCACGGTTTCGACCGCATCCTCGTAAACCCGGCCTTCCATCTCGCCGAAACCATCCTCAAAAACAACGGCCTCGGCAAACAGGACTTCCACAGCCCGAGAGCCGACGGACAGACATCCTTCATGGTGACCAAGGCCCTGCTGGAACGCTATCGCGAAGTGAGCGATGGCTGTTTCAAAACTTGCGACACCGAGCATGTCTGGGGCCTTTTCGGAAGGCACGACGACCAAGTCGACTGCTTTGACGAATTTGCCCTCCATTATCCGAGGGCCATCCGCTTCGAGGGCGGACACTACCTTGACGATCACACCTTCCTGCGGAGCGTTCTCCCTGTCATCCAAGAGATCGACGATGCCCAGGAAGGGTTGGAAAAGAGGACTGTCGCCGTGGATTCCGGGACTCTCGCCGAGGACAACGGCTCAATCCAGGCCTTCGAGAAACTCGCGGAGTGGTACGACATGTATGTCCTCGTGACCCTTGACCCCAACCACCCGGAAATTTTCGCCGAAAAGACCGGCTGGGCCGCGCTCCACCTGGGAGTGCTCGCCTGGAACAAAATCATCTGCATGAACCATAAAGACCTGCTCATGGCCGACTATCTCGTGGACAGGGATCCATCCTCACATGGAGGAGACGGGTTCATGGGGACGGCCGTCCGCCTGGGTGGCGAGACTTTCAAAACCTGGGAAGACGTGTTGACATATTTCGAAAGGCTAGGAGGGCAATAAAACTATGAATAAAATCTTCACCGTCGCGGCTCTCGCACTCTGTCTCGAGTCCTGTTCAGGGACGGCCACTCTCCCTCGCGGGAATTGGGCTCCGACCGTTTACACGGCCCTTCGGAATGTGCTCGATTCCTGCCAAGACGGGAACTACGCCGTCTTCGACTTCGACAATACCAGCATAATGGGAGACGTGGAGATGAACACCATGGCCTGGCAGACAGAGAACCTGCGATTTGCCTTCGACACCTCAAGGGCGCTGACTGTCTTTACCGACTGCATCCCGGCTCTGGACAGCCTCATTCCGAGTCTGGGGGTGAGCTTCAGGGCCCTGGCTGAAGACCTTGCTTCTGACTATTCCGCCCTCTACGGAAAGCCTTTCGACGAGGCCCGGATGCTGCCGGAATACGACGATTTCAAGGCGAAATGCTGGGCCCTCGCCGCCGCTACAGATGAAGTTTTTGGCTACGAGACCGGCTGCCTGTGGCCGCTCCGTCTCTTCGACAGGATGACTTATGCCCAGATCGACAGCCTCACTGAAGAGGCCGTGGAATGGAGCCTTGGCTTGAAAGAGCCATATATCGATACCTGGGAAAGCCCGGTTATGGGAAAAGCCGGGAAAATTTGCGTATCTTTCAGCAGGGGGATAAGGATAGCGCCGGAACTGCCTCAGCTCTATTCCGCCCTTGCCGAAAAGGGAATCAAACCCTACATCTGCTCGGCCTCTATGGAAAGGGTTGTAGAAGAGCTTGCCTGCAATCCTAAATACGGCTTCGGCCTGGACAGGAGCCAGGTTTTCGGAATCCGTCTTGACGGCGGACAGGAGGCAGAAGACACTGTCGGGACTAGTTATGCGAAAGGCTATCCGATGACTTTCATGGAAGGAAAAGTAGAGACTATAAAGACCTATATTGCCCCGATGTTCGAGGGAAAGGACCCCGTTCTCGTGGCCGGAGACAGTAACGGGGACTACAACATGCTGACTGAGTTCCCAGGCATGAGGCACGGGCTCATTTTCAACAGAGACGCAAAACCTCCGATCCGCAATCTCTATGTCGTGAAGCCGGATCCTGAGTCAATCCCCGGGAAATACGTCCTCCAGGGCCGTTATTTTGCCGCCGGGACTCTTGTCCGGGATACAGAAAACAAAGACTGACAGGTATGAATACTGACCAAGATGAAATAATCGAAATCGCCAGGCTCTTCGAGACGGTAGGTGAAGCATGTTCGGCGGCTCCCCTCGGGAACGGCCTCATCAACGACACCTATAAGGTGGAAACGTCGCAGGGACGCTCCTACGTATTGCAGAGAATAAACGACGCTGTATTCAGAGATGTAGACCTACTCCAGTCCAACATCGTAGCAGTCACTGACCATCTTCGAAAGCGCCTGTCCTATCTCAAGGGCTACGACGATGAAGATTTGGACACCCATGTGCTCAGATTCATGAAGGTGAAAGATTCCCAGAAGACTTTCTGCATGGCCGGCGGAGGCTGGTGGAGGCTTTCTCTCTTCATCGACGCCAAGTCTTACGATTCGGTAGACCCTCATTTTTCTTTACTTGCAGGCAAGGCTTTCGGGCTTTTCGACGCCCTGATGAGCGACTACAAGGGCAGGCTGGGAGAGACCATTCCGAATTTCCACAACATGGAGTTCAGGCTCTGCCAATTCGACGAGGCGGTCAGGGCGGATGCGGCCAAGCGCCTGGATGAAGTAGATAACAGGGCGGTCGTGGCTGAAATCAACTCTTTCAGGGATCAGATGTGCAAGGCCGAAAGGCTGGGAAGGGAAGGAAAGCTTCCTAAGCGCATCTGCCACTGCGACACCAAGGTGAACAACATGATGTTCAACTCCAAGGGCGAGGTCCAGGCCATCATAGACCTTGATACGGTAATGCCATCCTTCATATTTTCAGACTACGGAGACTTTCTGCGGACTGCGGGGAGCACGGCGGCCGAAGACGAGAAGGACCTAAGGAAAGTAAGCTTCAGAAAAGATATATTCGAGGCCTTCACCAAAGGCTTCCTGGAGTCTGTCAAGTCTTTCCTGAGCCCTGTGGAGAAGGAAAATCTGCCTTATGGCGTAGCCCTCTTCCCCTATATGCAGGCCGTGCGGTTCTTTACCGACTATCTCGACGGGGACACCTACTACAAGACTAAATATCCTGAACACAACCTTGTCAGGACCCGGAACCAGATGAAGCTTTTCCATGAAATCATGAACAATATGGACTACATGGCAAACTTCATCCAGAACCTTTAGAAACCACTCTCCCCCAGACTTTCCACTCTCCCCAGACTTCCCAGACTTTCCAGGCTTTCCCAGACTTTGCCAGTCTGCATGGCGACTTCGTCATGATTCCAAGACAGATTCAGAGACCGATTCTGAAAGTAGCGCCGAGGCGGAACCAGAAGCCCGGCTGAGGGATATTTCCTAGATCATAATAGGTCTTGTCAAGAAGATTGTCGGCCTCCAGGAAAATGGTATAAGCCTTGCCATTCCATGAAAGCTTGGCATCCAAGACCGAATATGGTTTATAGCCGACAATCTCTCCAGTCGTAGCCTTGCTCACATATTTCTCATAGCTACCCTCCCTGTCCAGCCAACGCCAGCTGAAATCTGCATCCAGCCTGCCAGCAATCTTGAAACCAGCCTTGGCTATGAACTTATGACGAAGGTACTCCATGGCATATCTAGATTCCATCCCTTTCTCAAGGTCCTTATCCTGATCGATATGGCTGTAGCCTACAGAAAGCATTCTAAGAGGGAAGTCATTGTTTAATAACAAGGTAGGAAGGCTCACTTCGAAAAGGACTTCCTCCCCGATAGTGTTGACTTCCGTGTGGTTGACACTAGTCCAGTCAGATGAAGACCCTGCCTTGACCCAATCTATCATGTCCCTTCCATGGCGCCGATAGACATCCGCCACTATCAGGATTCCGCTCCTGAGGTACTTCAACCCGAATTCAAGGCTCTGCATCTTCTCCGCCTTCAAGTTCTTGTCTGCCTGATGCCCACCGACCGAATAATAGAGCTCAGTGAAAGTAGGCATCCTGTAAGACGTATTCCATGAAGCATAAGCCTTCAGCGACCTTGCGAACTTGTAACTTAAGTCGGCTCCGGGATAGAAGCCGAAACCTTCTTCATTACCGGTATTTTCCACGGCGATAATTCCTGCGCTCGCGGTAAAGCGCTCAGTCACAAGGTCATGCTCGAGATAAAAGGAAATGTTTGTCCTGTTAAGTCCCCTGACATAGTGCTCACCTTTCTTCTTCGCGAGAGCCTCTCCGAGATTCGTACTGATAATGTCCTCGTTGCGCATCTCTCCTCCGAAGGCAGTCTTGCCCAGCTTCCAATCAATCCATGAACCTAAGTTCAGACCGAAGACATTGGTCCTGTGGTAGTTGAAAGGGTATTTCTCCGGAGCGCCCCTGAAAAGTTCGAAGCGGTCCTGGGTCTGGTTCCAGTAGAGCTGTGGCTTGAGGTGGAGCGTTCCCTTGCTCTCCGCCTGGATGGCGGTGTAGAGCTTGAAGACGTGCTCGAACTGGTCGTCATACTTGGCGCTATAGAAAGTGTTCGAGCCGTAATTCTTAACCGATGTTCCGGCCTGCCAGGACACGTCGGCCTTGTCAGAGCTCACTCCGCCCTGCCAGAAAGCCTTCAGGGCCTGGTAATCCGAGTTAAGTTTTCCGCCCGAGGTCCTGCTATAGCCGTCCGACCTAACCGCCCCGAAACTCAAGCTGTTCCTCATGTTTCCTTTCACAAGATTGAGTCTCGCTCCCCCGTCGAAGGTTCCGTAGGAGCCTCCGCTGACGCTTCCGCTGAGGTTTGAATCGTATTCCTGCCTGGTTACCACGTTGATGGCTCCTACCAGAGATGATGTGCCGTAGACCCTGCTGGAAGGGCCCTCGAGGATTTCTATGCGCTCAATATCTTCTGGTCTTACGGGAAATTCGGCCGCGTTGTGTCCGGTCTGGGGATCGCTGATGTTGATTCCGTTGAGAAGTATCGCAATCTGGTCAAAAGTGCCTCCGCGGACGCTGATGTCGGTCTGCATTCCGGCGACGCCTCTCTGGCGCACATCAACTCCGAGGACGTATTTGAGAATGTCGTTGACGCTTTTCGCAGGGAAAGAGGCAATCGCGACACTGTCCAGCACAGTCACCATCCTGGCGCTCTGCCCCAACAAAAGCGGCACCCTGCTCCCGTTAACCACCAGCGTCTTAATCCTATCGAAGATAGTCGAATCCTTAGCCGCCTGCGCCGCCACGGCACTCACACTCTCCTTCTCCACAGCCCCGGCACTCGCCCGCTCACTCGCCCGGGCCCCGAAGGTATTGCCTGCAAAAAAACAAACCAAAGAAAAGAAAATCAAGACTCTACTATTCATATCAAAACCATTCAAATCTAACAAATTTAATAAAAAAGCCTAAATCCCGAAATCCTCCCACCCGTACCCGACCACCATCCAAGGAGCCACGGCCGGCCTCCGCCTCGAAAGGTTTCGGGATGGAGTTCGGAGGAGGGATTTTTTTGCGTATATTTAGAGGTTGGAAACTTTTTGAATATTTAGAGGTTGGAAACTTTTGAAAAGATATGACAAAAGAAGAGTTGATGAAGAGGGCGATACGCCTGAGCGAGGAAAGCGTGAAAAATGGCGGAGGTCCTTTCGGAGCCGTAATTGCCAGAGACGGAGAAATAATCTCAGAAGCGTCTAACTCTGTCACCCTCGACCATGACCCTACCGCCCATGCGGAGGTCAATGCGATCAGAAAAGCCTGTTCGGCACTGAATAGCTTCGACCTCTCCGGCTGCGAGATTTACTGTTCCTGCGAGCCTTGCCCGATGTGTTTCGGCGCAATCTATTGGGCCCGCCTGGACCGCATTTATTACGGCAACTCCCGAAAAGATGCCGCAGAGATAGGCTTCGATGATGACTTCATTTACAGAGAGATAGCCCTCGACCCTTCTGAGCGCGAGAAGAAAATGGAAATTCTCCTTCCACACGAGGCTCGAAAAGCCTTCGAAATGTGGAAGGAGAAATCCGACAAGATAGAGTATTAACTGCGGAAGGAGGAGTATTACTCTGTAAGGAGAAATCCGACAAGAGGGAGTATTGACTACTGTCTCGCGGCGGAGAGAATCACCTCGCCCAAGGTAGGGTGAGCATGGATGATGTCTTCCAGAGCATCAAGTCCGGCATTGCGGTTCATTAGAGCCGTAATCTCCTGAATGATATCGGAAGAATGAGCGCCGAACATATGGCAGCCCAGGATTCTCCCGTCTTCAGAGGAGACAATCAGCTTGCAGAAGCCCTCTGTCTGACCCATGCTGACGGCTTTCCCGTTTGCCCTGAAAAAAGACTTCAGACACTTGACCGCCAGACCCTTGGCCTTGCAATCATCCTCGGTAAGACCGACAGTCGCGACCTCGGGATTAGTGAACACGGCGGCAGGCACGATGTCGAAACGAATAGAGTCCAACTTGCCGCCAGCTCTGCCCTCACGCATCCCTTTCTCCGCAAGGATAACGTTGAGAGCATGGTAACCTTCGAAGGTGGCTTCATGGGCCAGCATGATCCCGCCGTTGACATCGCCCACGGCAAAGATATTCGGAACCGAAGTCCTGAATTCCGGATCCGTGACTATTCCTTTCGGAGTGAACTCCACCCCGACTTCGGCAAGATTCAGCGTGTCCACGTTCGGCCTTCTGCCGACGGCCATCAGAACCTTGTCAGCCACGATTTCGAAAGGTTTGTCCTTCTTGTTATAGCTGACCTTCAGGCCATCGCCCTCGGCGCTGATCGACTGAACTGCGGCGGAAGTCTCAATCGAGATTCCGCGCTTGGAAAGCGCCTGTTTGAGGCGCTTCGCAAGGTCGGTGTCGAATCTCGGAAGAATGTCCGGGCAGAATTCCACCACGCTGACTTCCGAGCCGAAGCTGCGGAAGACAGAGGCGAATTCCAGGCCGATGACCCCGGCTCCGATTACGCAGAGCTTCGACGGAACTTCCTGAAGTTCAAGAATTTCCTTGGAAGTCATGACGCCCGGGAGCTTGGCCCCTGGAATAGGAAGCGAAGCGGAATGAGAGCCTGCAGCTATGATGACGTAGTCCGCCGGCACCTCCTCCACGGTCCCGTCAGCGGCCTTGGCGGCCACCGTATGGGCATCCTTGAAAGAGGCCTTCCCCGAGATGAATCTGACATGGTTCTTCTCGAAGAGGAAGGCGATTCCGGATCTTAGCTGCTCAATCACCTGCTCCTTCCTTGCGACTGCCTTTCCGAGGTCGAAAGCGCGGAAGTCGGCATCTATCCCGAAGTCCCCCGCCGCGCGAAGATCTTCTACAATCTCCGCGCTCCTGCAGAGGGCCTTTGTCGGGATGCAGCCCTCATTGAGACAAGTGCCTCCAAGAGGTCCGTCAGAGATTACCGTGACTTCGGCACCCTTTCGGGCGGCCTCTATCGCGGTCTCGTAGCCTCCCGGCCCTGCTCCGATGATGACTATCTTCATGCCTCTACTCGTATTTAAGTTTCGGTTCGCGGGCCGCCCTGGTCTCGTCAGGCCTCGAGATAGGGGTGCTGTGAGGAGCTCCGGAAAGTTTCGCAGGATCCTCTTCAGCCTCCTTGGCTATTTTGTGCATGACGTCGATGAAGGCGTCGATGGTCTCCTTGCTCTCCGTCTCCGTCGGCTCTATCATGAGAGCTTCATGGAAAAGCAGAGGGAAGTAGATGGTAGGTGCATGGAAACCGAAGTCCAGCAGGCGTTTAGCGACGTCCAGAGTCCTGGCTCCCTGCCTGATGACGTTGCCTTGGGCATCCTTCCTTTCCCCGTTGTCGATGAGCCCGTCGAAGACGAATTCATGCTTGCATACGCTCGGGATAGGAAGCTTGTAGGCATCCTTCAGGCTTTCCTTGATATAGTTGGCGTTCAGGGTGGCGAGCTGGCCGGCGCGGCGCAGGTTCTGCTTTCCGAGCATCAGCACGTAGGCGTAGGCCCTGAGGATGATGCCGAAATTGCCGAGGAAGCCGCTGACCTCTCCTGCCGAGTCCTCGTCATCGCGGACGACATCGAAGCTCCCGTCCTCCTTTCTGACGACCTTAGGAACCGGCAGATAAGCCTCGAGGCCCTTGCGGACACCGACAGGACCGGAACCAGGACCGCCGCCGCCGTGAGGCGTCGAGAAGGTCTTGTGAAGGTTGAGATGCATGATGTCGAAGCCCATGTCGCCTGGACGTACAATGCCCAGGAGCGGGTTCATGTTGGCTCCGTCATAGTAGAGAAGTCCGCCGCAGCCGTGGACGAGGGCCGCGATTTCCTTGATTTCGCGCTCGAAGAGGCCGAGGGTGTTAGGATTGGTCATCATGATGCCGGCGACGTCAGGGCCGAGCAGAGGCTTGAGATCCTCTACGTCGACGAGACCGCGCTCGTTGGACTTGACCACTACGACCTGCAGACCGCAGACGGCGGCCGAGGCAGGATTGGTTCCATGGGCCGAGTCAGGCACGATAACCTTCGTCCTGGCCAGGTCTCCCCTCTTCATATGGTACTGCCTCATGATCATGAGGCCGGTGAGCTCGCCATGGGCTCCGGCGCAAGGGCCGAAGGTGAAACGGCTCATCCCGGTGATTTCGGCGAGGCTCTTTCCGAGGTTCCAGATCACCTCGAGGGCGCCCTGGACGGTCGAAGCCGGCTGGAGCGGATGAAGGGCCATGAAGCCAGGCATCGAGGCGACTTCCTCGTTAATCTTGGGGTTGTACTTCATGGTGCAGCTCCCCAGAGGATAGAAGCCGGTGTCGACTCCGAAATTCATCTGACTGAGGTTGGTGTAATGGCGGACCACGTCAACCTCGCTGACTTCGGGAAGGTCGAGGGAGCTCTTCCTGGAAAGCTTATCCGGAAGGCTCGCGGCGCCGTATGGATTCCGCGGAAGCGTGAAGGCTGTCCTGCCCTTCCTGGAAAGTTCGAAGATAAGTTTGTCGTAATATCTCATGGCTATGCCTCCTTTACCGCTTTGACAAGTTCATCGATATCAGCCTTGGAACGCTTTTCCGTAACCGCGAAGCTTACGTAGCCTTCCTCGGTCTGGAGGGCGCCGAAAATCCCGGCGTCGAGCAGCTTGCTCTGAAGCTTTTCCGCAGGTATGAGCGGTTTCAGGACAAATTCCTTGAGGAAAGGCCTGGTGAAGACTTCCTCGAATTTTCCCGTCTTGAGAAGTTCATCATGGAGGTAGTGAGCCCCGCCGTAGCTGAGGTTGTTGACCTCGCGGAGGCCCTCAGGACCCATGACGGCCATGTAGATGGTCACATACAGGGCCATGAGGCTTTCGTTGGAGCAGATGTTGGAAGTCGCCTTCTCCCTGCGGATGTGCTGCTCCCTGGCCTGGAGGGTCAGGCAATAGCAGCGGCGGCCTTCGCCGTCCACGGTTTCGCCGACGATTCTTCCCGGCATCTTGCGCACATATTCGGAGCGGCAGGTCATGAAGCCCACGTAAGGGCCGCCGAAGTTCAGCGGAATCCCGAGGCTCTGGCCGTCGCCGACGGCGATGTCGAAGCCCCATTCGCCCGGAGTCTTGACCACGGCGAGGGCGGAAGGGTCGCAATACTCGATGACTATGCCCTTCTCCTCATGGACGGCCTCGGCGAAGCCTGTAAGGTCCTCTATGATGCCGTAGCGGTTGACGGCAGGCACGACCACGCCCGCGACGTCGCCCTTGGCTAGTTCCGCTTTCAGGGCGCCGAGGCTTGTCTGCCCGTCCTCGGCGGGGATTGCGCCGAGTTCGACCTCATGGAATTTAGCGTAGGTCCTTATGGTCTTGAGCACGTTCGGAAGGAGGGTCTCGGAAACCAGGACCCTGGTCTTCTTCTTCGTGCAGGCGAGGCTCATCTTCATGGCCTCGGCCGCCGCGGTAGGGCCGTCGTACAGGGATGCGTTGCTGACGTCCATGCCTGTCAGCCTGCACATCATTGTCTGATACTCGAAGATATAGCGGAGAGTACCCTGGGAGATTTCGGCCTGGTACGGAGTATAGGCTGTAGAAAACTCGGAACGGGAAGTCAGGTAAGGCACTACGGCCGGGGTGTAATGGTCATAGGCTCCGGCCCCGGCGAAAACCTTTAGCTTGATATCCTTCTTGTCCAGGGAAGCGAAGAAATCGCGGACCTCCTGCTCGCTCATGGCGTCAGGAAGGTCGTAATCCGCCTTGTGGATGAATTCAGGAGGGACATCGGAATAGAGATCGTCGAGGCTGGAAACCCCGATTCTCTCCAGCATAGAGCTGATGTCCTCCTCCGTGTGCGGGAAATAAGAGAAAGTGCCCATCTTCTCTACTCGCCTATGTGCTTCTTGTATGCCGCCGCGTCCATCAGGGAGTCAAGCTCGCTCTTGTCGCTCATCTTGACCTTGATGATCCAGTTGGCGTAGGAGTCCTCGTTCACCTTCTGGGGAGCGTCGTCGAGCTCCTCGTTCTTCTCGGTGACGACTCCGCTCACAGGGCTGTAGAGGTCGCTGCTGGCCTTTACGCTCTCGAGGGCGCCGAAGCCCTCTCCCTTCACGACCTCGTCGTCAGGATCCGGCATGTCCACGTAGGTGATGTCTCCCATCTCCTTCTGGGCGTAATCCGAAACACCGATTGTGGCGATGTCGCCGTCAACTTTTACCCATTCGTGTGAATCGCTATAAAGCAATCCTTCAAGTACTTTGCTCATATCGTTTGATAATTAATATGTTTTACTTTTTGTAATTTGCCTGGTAGAATCTCTTCTTCACTACCGTTCCAGGGAAGACCTTCTTGCGGATGCGGATCATCAAAGGGGTGCCGAGCTTGGAATAAGCGGTGTCGACGAGGGCGAAGCAGAGGCTCTTGTCAAGGGTGATGGAGTGGTATCCGGTGGTTACGACTCCGACCTGGGTGCCGTCCTCGAGCTCGACCGGATAGCCGGCCCTCGGGATGGCCCTGTCATGGAGCTCTATGCCCACCAGCCTCTTGGCCGGCTTGTTCTCTTTCTGGGCCTCGAGAGCCTCTTTGCCTATAAATTCCTTCTTCTCGAATTTGCAGAAAATGCTTAGTCCCGCCATGACAGGAGTGATGTCCTTGCTGAGCTCGTCGCCGTAGAGAGGCAATCCAGTCTCAAAGCGGAGGGTGTCTCGGCAGCCGAGTCCGCAAGGAACTACGTGAGCCTCGATGAAGGCGTCCCAGTACTCTCTGATGACTTCCGGCTCGGAGTAGATTTCGAAGCCGTCCTCGCCCGTATAGCCGGTACGGCTGATGATGACCCTGGCCTTGTGGCTGCCAACTCCTGCGAAATCACGGAAGGTGTAGAAGGTAAGGTCATGGACGGAAAGGCCGGTGACCTTTTCGACTACAGCCTCGGCTTCAGGGCCCTGGATGGCCAGCTGGCCCCATTTCGGGCTTTGGTTGTCGATCACAACGTCATAAGCCTTGGAGTTTTCCCTTATCCACGCATCGTCTTTGTCGATGTTGGCGGCGTTGACTACAAGAAGATAGGAGTCAGGGGTAAATTCCTTGTAGACAAGCAGATCGTCAACGGTGCCTCCATCGGGATAGCACATCATGCCATAAAGTATCTGGCCATCTGCCATGCCCTCGATGTCGTTGGTAAAGATGTGGTTTACGAACTTAGCTGCATCCGGACCGTTTACGAAAATCTCTCCCATATGAGAGACGTCGAACATCCCGACATGGTTTCTAACCGCCTGATGCTCATCGGTGATCGTTGAATATTGAATCGGCATCATGAAACCTCCGAAAGGCTTCATCATAGCTCCGAGAGCCACATGCTTGTCATAAAGACAAGTCTGTTTGAGTTCTTCTTCCATATTTTAAGATATCAAGACTTTATGTTATTTGTAGTAAAGTGTCACTTCAATTTTTTTCAAAGATCAGGTCGAGGAAGTTTTCTACAGTCAGCCCCATCACGTAATCTCGCAGCTCAAGACCCTTCAAGGCGAGGGAGGCGGCTTCCCTCTTGAAGTCAACTCCTCTGAGTTTTTCAGAAAGCAACTCTGAGACTGATTTTTCACCTAGCGGAAAATAATCTCCCTTAAGACTGATTTCATGAATCTTGTCTCCATCAAGCTCAACTTCAACTTCAAGTTCGCCAACCCCCTCTATCTTGCTTTTACGCTCCATGCTGTATCTGTGGTTTCTACCTGACAAGAAATCCGGATCGAGATAAGTCGCCTCTATGGCATCGATCTCCGCCGTATGCTCCGGTCCGAGTACCACCTCCTGCAGCTTACCGTCCTCGAAGCAGAAACTGTCCAGAATATATTTCTTGAACTTATCTATGTCGGTCAGTTTCCTCACCTTCGGGTCTGAAGACTTTTCCAGCTCCTCCTTCAGATTTAGGACATGCTGTCTGACGCTGGCAACCCCCTTGCTCTGGATTTTCTCGTCAGATGGAGTAATAGTCCTCTCCATCTCTTCGAAATCGGTATCGAAAAGAAGGGTTCCATGCACGATGCTTGCCTTCGGCTGGAGGAAGAAGGCGTTGCCGCTGACCTTGCGTCCGCCGACCATGACATCGTTCCTGCCAGACCTAGAAGCGTCGAGCCCCAGTCTTCTCAGGGAGAGGGCGAGTCTCTGAAGGAATCTGTCGAAAGTGAAGGCCACGTCGGTAGAATCCGTTATGCAGGAGAGCATTATGTTGCCCTCGTCGGAATAGACGCAGCCTCCCCCGCTCTTTCTGCGGTAAAGCTGAACTCCATGGCTCTTGCAATACGGGATGTTGACCTCGGCCTCCATCACCTGATTTCTTCCGAAAATCACCGTAGGGGGGACCTGCCACATGAAAAAGGCCTCACGGGGAAGGTTTCCACGGCTCTCTACAAGTTCAGAGAGATGTCTTGAGACATATTCCTCCATGGCGAGGTACCAGACAAGCCTTTTCTGCGAATTGTCTTTCAGGGCTATGTGTATCATTTAGAGGGCGATTCTGAATCCAAAAGTATTCTTGATGTTGCCGGCGTTCATCTGCTGGCGGTTGGCGACCCTGCATGCGTCCCATTTTGAAGAGGCGCTGCCGCCTCTCTGGACATGGATGTTCTGATTCTGGACTTCGGTACTGCCATACTGATGATAAGAATCCTGAACCCATTCCCAGACATTGCCGCTCATGTCATAGAAACCAAGCTCGTTCGGAACCAAAAGGCCCACATTCTTGACCTCGGAACCAGAGTTCTGGACGAACTGGGCTACTTTATAACACTCGTTCGAGCCGGAGAACAAGTAGCCGCGCGACTTCACGCCGCCTCTCGCCGCATATTCCCATTCCGCTTCTGAAGGAAGACGGAACTTCCTTCCCGTCAGGGCGTTAAGTTTGAGAAGGAACTCCTGAGCATCATACCATGAGACATAGACTACAGGCTTGCGAGGTTCTTTGATGTCGTTCCCGTAAGGAAGACGGCCCATCACGGCGTTCCACTGGGCCACGGTCACTTCCGTAGAGGAAAGTTTGAAGTCCTCCACGCTGGTCTCTATTATTGGTTTCTCGTCCGAATCGGCCTCCTTGCCCTGCTCCTTGGTTGCGCCCATGCTGAAAGTGCCGCCTTTGACGCCTATCATATCAAAACTCTCATCTCCGACTTTAACAACCTCGCTCTCAGCATTCGGAGTCTCGCGCTCAGGCTTCTGGTCTATGAAAACCGCCTTGACAAGCGGATCGATGTCCGAAGTCGGCCCGGCCGCTATCCTGAATGTGACGGAGCCAGATTTAGTATAATCAGCCAGACCCTTGCGCTCGCCATAGGTCCTGACTACCTTGGATTGGCATTCGGCGCTGTTGGAATAGTCCACTACGACTCCCGATGGAGCGAAGTCCGGGATGAAGGGGTCCGAAGTCCATTCGAAGCAGCCTTTCGGAGCTTCCTCGACATAATACCCGACTACGGCATACTCATACATGGCCTCAGTCGGAAGACGGAAACTTCCTCCGGTAGTCTTGTTGAGCTTGGAAAAGAACTTCAGGACGTCCTTGTAATCGACTCCAGTAACAGGCTGGTCACCAGTTTCCCCGCCGCCCATCACCGCCGCCCAGAGAGACTTGCTCACCGGCTCTTTTGAGATTGCGTAGCCGCTCATCACGGCCTCTGACTCAGAGGCGGCTCCCGTAATCTTGAGTCCGTCACGCCTAGCCCCGAAAGTAAAGGCTCCGGAAGGCACCCTGACCATCTCGAAGCTCACATCTCCGACCTTGTAGTTCTGGTCAACGTTCACGAGCTGGGAACCGCTCTTTTTAGAAGCGGAACCCCCACAGGAAGCCAGAAGCAACGAAGTTGCCGAAATTACGGCTAA
This sequence comes from Bacteroidales bacterium UBA7258, assembly GCA_002472565.1. Lineage (GTDB taxonomy): Bacteria > Bacteroidota > Bacteroidia > Bacteroidales > UBA932 > Cryptobacteroides. The sequence continues at coordinate 19,597 of DKSK01000010.1, forward strand.
AAGTGAAGAAATTTTCATATATCAAGGGTTGTCGCTTACAAATGTAAAAAGATTTCCCATCAATACCAATCTTTCACAAGGTCATTTAGAGCCATGTCGGTACGCCAGTTGACGCGCTCATCTTCAGGCCGAGGAGAATGAGCTTGTCCGAGGCCTCCGCATATATCCAGACCCAGCAATGCCACTTCACCATCTCCCCCTGAAAGTACAGACTTCAAGGCTTCCGAAAGCCAGTCAAGGCCCATGCTCCCCTGATCCCAGTTTGTTCTTGCGAAGTCCTCCGAGAGCACATCCTTGTCTATGGAGATGTAGAATGGCAGTGACTCCCCTCCCAGACGATCAAGCCTAGAGCGAAGATACTGTGGCCGCGTCAGCCTTAGCTCGCTCTCGGGGATAAAATCAAGACTGATTCCGGGAAAGTCTCTTCCGAAATCCCTTACAAGAGGCTGAGCGTCGTCGTTGATCCCTGCCATAAGAATCCCCTTAAGGCAAGGGTTTGATTCGACCAGGCTCCTCACCCAGCCCCCGCAGCTCAGGATAGAACCGAAGACCGGACATTGGCAGTCAGGATGATGATCGAAGAGAAGAAGCTTGAACGGACGGCGGATTCTTCCTGCGAAAATCTTGGTAAGGTAATGGAAATTTCCCGTGTCGATCCAGTGGACTCCAAAGGTGTCAATCGAGCTGATTCGTTTGGTCAAAAGGGCCTCCGAATCCGGGTCTATATAGCAGGTTGTACCCTCGATATCGGACAAATCAAACATTTTGGCCCCGATAGAGAGCTCAAGGAGCTCATTCTCGCGTATCGCAGAAAAATTGAGGATATACCTACTGATATTTCGCATAAGAAACAATAATGTTAATTATCATAACATTTTTGTTAAGACCAAGTATCCGTCTATATCATGCCGACTTCATGAAACAACTTTCTATATGCTTCCGACTTTTTAACCAATGGCAGAGGATAAGCTCTTGACGTGGACGGGAGCCTCCACAGAGAGATTTTCCCGATGGAGGTCTGCATCTGGGCGGACTCTCCGCAGCGAGGCACAGGACAGAGGTAGCGCGAAGAAAGAGTCGCGGCCGCCTTCTCCCCAGTAACTACGACGGCCCTGCAGCCTGGGATCTTCGTGAGGAGGCTGTCGATGTCGGTCTCCTTGACAACCTCAAGGAATTTGTCCGAAGCATTGTCTTTCAGCCGCCGGATTTCGGCCGCAGTATCATACATGGCGATGCCTTCCCGAGAGCAGAAGCGGATGATCCTTTCTTTGTCGAATTTCTTCAGCAAACCGCCCTTCACATCCCTTGCGGTGAAATAATCCTTATCCCCCATGAAGACAAGACCTACGACCCTCCACATGTCATTCATGAAATTCGGGTAGTAGAAATCCATGCTCCAGCGTTTGGGCTGCGGAGGAAAACTTCCGAGGAGAAGGACCTTCGCCCCTTGCGGAAGGAAAGGCTGGAAGGGATGTTTTTCAACCTCGCTCATTGGCGTCGAAGGTGATAGCCGAGAAAGCCTTCGGAAGAGGGCTGGTGAAATCCATCACTTCCCCGGTAAAGGGGTGTCTGAAACTCAGGCGCCCGGCATGAAGGGCAAGCCTCCGGAGAGGATTCGTCCTCGCTCCGTACTTAGAGTCTCCGGCGACAGGACAGCCCAGTTCGGAAGAGGCATGGACCCTTATCTGGTTCTTCCTTCCGGTCTCAAGCTCAAAGGCGGTGAGAGAATAGCGGCCGTTCGTCTTTATGACTTTATAATTAGTTATGGATTTTTTTCCTCCGTTGTCTGTCCTGCTTGACGTTACCATGAACGACTTCTCGTTTTCCTTCAAGTAGCTGACAATCTTTCCAGATCTCGGTTCCGGGGCTCCTTCCAGTATGGCCGTATAGCCCCTTTTATAGACAGAAGTGTCCCATGAACCTTGTAGCGCCTCCTTCGTTTTCTCGTCCTTTGCGAAGACAAGCAGGCCTGAGGTGTCCCTGTCGAGGCGATGAACGACCCAGACCCTCCATGGATGATATTCCTTAGGTCCTTTCGCCGCCTGGCTCTTGGCCCTTCCGACTTCCTTGACGTAGGAGGAGAGCATCCCGTAGACAGAAAGCTCCCCTTCATGAGCGCCGACGCTTGCTTTCTCCCCCTTGTCCATCCTCTTACCCAGATCCGGGACTATCTGCCGTCTTCGCTGCGAAACGACTGGTATGCCGCTTGCCTTGTCGACCACGAGGAGATACTCGTCTTCATAGAGTATCTTGACTCCTGCCTGTCCGAGGCCTTCTTTCGCCTCTTTTCCCACCTGGCGGGCCATTGCGACACCCTTGGGAAGAATAAGCAGGTTGTCGCCTTCCCAAAGAGGCTGATCGTAGGCTGTGACAAGCTTTCCGTTCAGCACCACCCTCTCATCATACAGGCAGGCCTTTACGCCTTTCTTGCTCTGCTGAGGAAAAATTTCATAGAGATAATCAAGAAGCGGTGAATTATGCTTGACCTTGAATTTCTGTCCCGGGGCCTTGTCCATTGCGATTAAATTTTTCCCGAATATATGAATTTCCCTGGAAATATCGTCAAAGATGCCGGGACTAAAGCGTGGATAAAATCTCGGCGCTATGCCTCCGGCCCATATCATGAAGGGTCGACGTCCAGCATTATGTGGCCGGCGTATTTACGTTCCCTCTCAAAATTCTCGACCGCGAGAGCCAAAGTTCCTTTTCGTCTCGAAAGGTTCTTGTCGCGGGAGAGAGTGACACGGATATGCCTTATGTAGAGGCCGGAAACCTTGTCCACTACCGGAGAATAAGGGCCGATGATCTGGACCGGCGCCCCGTCCGGAAGGGAGAACAGAGCCTTGGGCAGACCGAAAGCAGAACGGAGAGTGTCGGCAAGAGTCTGGCTCATGAGAGCTAGCCTGGACTCGGACGCATCCTTCATTATTATGGTTATAAGTCTGTAATATGGCGGATAGCCGAATTGTCTGCGTTCGTCCAGCATAGCCTTCTGATAAGCCACGACATCGGCCCCCTCAAGACAGGCATAGGCCGGATGTTCAGGACGTGAAGTCTGGATTACGAAAAGCCCGTTCTTGCCCCTCCTTCCGGAGCGTCCCCGGAATTGCTCCAGAAGCTGGACAGCGTGTTCATCGGCCCTGAAATCCTGCTGGCCGAAAAGCGAATCCGCCTGAAGTATCGCGACCAGACTCAGTCCCTCAAAATCAAAACCTTTCGAGACAATCTGCGTTCCAATGAGGATGTTCACCCTTCCCGCGGAAAAATCTCTTATCACCCTCTCCTCATAACCGGCTTCGAGGGCCGAATCTCCGTCAAGTCTCTCGATGACGGCATCGGGGAAGAGGGCCCGGGCCTCCTCCTCGACTTTCTGAGTTCCGGTTCCGAAGGGCTTGAGTTCTCCGCCGCATTTTCCGCAGACAGCGGTGAAAGGCTCCGTATGTCCGCAATAATGGCAGACCAATTCGTCTCCTCTTCTGGTACGGTGGAGGCTTAGGGCGACGTTGCAGTTGGGACATTTCGGAATGTCTCCGCAATTCTCACACTGGACGCTCGGGGCGTAGGAACGTCTTCCCCTCAGAATCATGACCTGCTCTCCGCAGTCAAGGGTCCTCCGGATCTGGGCTATAAGACGCCTTGAAAAACTTCCGACCATGCCTCGCTTCTTCCGCTCGGCGATAGTATCGATTATCTGAACCTCGGCGTCTGAGGCCTTGTAATAGCGTTCATTCAGTCTGACAAGGCCATAACGTTCTATTTCAGCATTATAGAGGGAATCGAGAGAAGGGGTGGCAGAACCAAGGAGGACCTTCGCGCCGCAGATGTTTGCCAGCATGACCGCCGTATCCCTGCCGTTGTACCTGGGCGCAGGTTCGGTCTGTTTGTAGGAGGTATCATGCTCCTCGTCAACTATCACCAGGCCGAGGTCATGGTGAGGCAGAAAGAGGGCGGAGCGAGTGCCAAGCACAATGTAGTTCCCGGAACGGACCTGAGCTGCGACCTCCCGCCGCCTCGGTAAGCTTTCCGCCGAATGAAAGGTATGAAGGCTGTCGCCGAAAACCTTGGCAAGCCTTTCTTCCAGCTGGCGGCTGACTGCTATCTCAGGCACGAGGTAGAGCACGTTCTTTCCTGCATTCATGGCCTGAGCCGCGAGGCTTATGTAGATTTCTGTCTTGCCGGAACCTGTCACGCCCTGGAGCAGGGCAGGTTTACCCGCTGAAAAACAGCCGCTGATCTGGGCCAGAGCCCGCTCCTGCGCCTCGGACAGAGTGATTCCGGTCTTGATCACAGCTTTCTTTCCGCTTCCTCCGCCAAAGGCTCCATGCAGGGCCTCTGTCTCTTTCTGCCGAGCCTGGAGAGTTGAAAGTTCCGCTTCCTTGGCAGCTATTTTCTCCTCCAGCCTCGGCAGAGCCGCCTCGGCCTCGCTCCTGCGTTTAGTCCCCTGCCGAGCCTCCTTCACCACCTCCCGTTTCTTCTCCAGCATTAACCTTAGCCTCTCAAGCGCCTTGTTTACAGTCTCTATAGATGAATCAAGCCGCCTGGTCCTATTTTCAAGGAGTCTTGCCATTGCCTGCTCATCACTGATTTTAGAAGCCGGATAAGCCGCCTTGAAGACCTCCCCGATCGAGCATAGATAATATTCCGAGACGAAGCACCACAACTTGAGTTCAAGCTGCGAAACAGGGACGAGGGACGATTCTATCTTGCTTATTCTCTTTATCTTAGAGAGGTCCGTATCAGGTACTCCCCCGACCGAGGATATTACGCCATGGTAATTCTTTCCTGCGAAATTCACCATGACCCTTGTTCCCGGCCTAATTTCAGGGCCGCCTTCCGCTTCCTTATCCACATAATAATAAGGCTCCCAGCTGAGTCTCAGCGGGACTATCACCCTCACGTATATTCTTCCGTCTTCCATCACCGCTAATTTAGTCATTTGACCGGACTTTTTCAGCCGGAAAGGATTATCTTTGCAACAAGAATGACAAGCAAAATGGATTTCGAGGCAACGATGCGTGTACCTACCACCGCGACAGAAGAAGAATGGGCGAACGACGTCTGGGACGACGAGAACTGCTGTAATTATTCAGCTGACGGCAAGAAACTTATTGAAGCATATAATTTTCCGGAACGGATAAAGGTCCGTCCCGGAACAGAGATCATCTGTAGCGAAGCCTTCGCCTTCCAAGACTATATGGCCGAGGTCAAGGCCGGAGAAGAAATTCCTCTCGAAGAGCGTGTCTCCTACCTTGAACACATTGAACTTCCGGACAGCCTTCTGCATATCGGCGCCGAAGCCTTCTGCGAGTGCGGATGGATGCAACGCATCAAACTTCCGAAAAACCTCGAAACCATAGGCAATCTCGCCTTCGGAGGATGCTGGTCTCTCAAACAGATTGCCATGCCCTCCAAGCTCGTGTCCATCGGTGAAGATGCCTTCAGCGAATGCCTCGACTTGAAGAAAGTCAGGCTTAACAAGGGACTGAAATTCCTCGGCTCCGGTGCCTTCTTCTACTGCAGGTCGCTCGAGGAAATCAATCTTCCGGACGGGCTTGAAGTAATCGGTCAAGACATTTTCGATAAATGCCAGAAGCTCAAGACCATCTGGGTCTCAGCCGAAACCAAGTCCCGCTACTCTCCCCTCCTGCCCAAGTCCCTGCGGAAGAAGCTCCGCGTAATATAGAGATCATTCCACTCCGGGAAAGGGCCTTTGGCTGAGAGGATACATCCTCTTACAACGACAAGAGGAAGCGTTCGACAATATGACTTTCGATTTTGTGGGCATCGACACCTCTCCTCGGTTTCACCTTGTATTTCGAACTGCTTTGGCGTGCCTGGAAATTTTTCTTAAAATTTATCGGGAAAAATTTGCACTGAGACATTTTTTGCCTATCTTTGCAATCCCGNNTAGCTCAGGTGGTAGAGCAATGGACTGAAAATCCATGTGTCGCCGGTTCAACTCCTGCCGACACCACTTCGAAAAGCCTCCGGAAAATCCGGAGGCTTTTTTGTGCATAAAACATTCCTCGACTTTGAGGACGGGTTTCCAAAATTTGGCATGATTTTTTGCTATATTTGTGCTTTGCAGAAAAATTGAGATAATGGGAAAGGTCATAGCAATCGCCAATCAGAAAGGCGGAGTCGGAAAAACGACGACAGCCATAAACCTTGCAGCCTCGCTGGCCGTGCTCGAAAAGAAGGTGCTCATCATCGATGCGGACCCCCAGGCGAACACGACTTCGGGACTCAATTTCTCCCCCGAAGATGACAGCCACAGAACCATCTACGAGGTGATGATAGGTAAGCTTGACATCCATGACGCCCTGATTCAGACCGAGATGCCAGGCCTCCACATGGTCCCCTCCCACATCAACCTGGTCGGGGCAGAAATAGAGATGCTGGATTCCGACAACAGGGAATCCATTCTCAAAAAGGCCATCGCCCCCGTCCGTGACGAATATGATTTCATAGTGATTGACTGCTCCCCTTCCCTCGGCCTGATAACAGTAAACAGTCTGACAGCTGCCGACAGCGTGCTTATCCCGGTCCAGCCGGAATTTTTCGCCCTCGAAGGGCTCGGAAAGCTCCTCCAGACCATCAGGCTCGTCCAGAACGGTGTCAATCCGAATCTCACGATAGAAGGTTTCCTGATAACCATGTTCGACGGCCGAACCAGAGTCCACACCCAGGTCGTCAACCAGCTCCGCGAGCATTTCAAGGACATGGTGTTCAGGACCATAATACAAAGGAACATTCGTCTGAGCGAAGCTCCTTCTCACGGGAAGCCTATCATCCTCTATGACGTAATGTCCAACGGAACCAACAATTACCTCAACCTCGCCAAGGAACTTCTGGAAAGGAACGGAATGGCGGTTGAAGAGAAGAAAGAAGCTTAAATGGCAGCTAAGAAACATGAATTCGGCCTCGGGAAGGGTGTTGAAGCCCTTTTCGGAGACATGGGGAACGTCAACGATCTCCGTACTCCCGTAGGCTATATCAACAAGCACGTCGTCGACAGCACCGAGACCTCGGTGAAGGACACGGCTGACATCGTCAGGATTCCGATCGGAATGATCGAGCCTAATCCCTTCCAGCCAAGGATGTCCTTCGACCAGGACGCCCTGACCGAGCTGGCCGGCTCAATCAAGACCTTCGGGCTCATCCAGCCTATCACAGTCCGCAAGAAGGGCGACGGCAAGTACCAGATAATAAGCGGAGAACGTAGATACAGGGCCTGCGGCCTCCTCGGCATGGACATGATCCCCGCCTACATCATGGATGCCAACGACCAAGGTATGCTCGAGATGGCTATAGTGGAGAATATCCAGAGGGAGAATCTCGACCCTATCGAAGTCGCCATGAGCTACCAGAGGCTCATCGACGAGTGCAGCCTGACCCAGGAGCAGATGGCTTCGAGAGTCGGAAAGAAACGTGCCTCGGTCACCAACTATCTGAGGCTTCTGAAACTTCCGGCCAAGGTCCAGCATGACCTCAAAGTCGGCCTGCTGAGCGTAGGTCATGCAAAGGTTCTGCTCGGCGTCGAGGACGAGGCCCTTCAGGAGCAGCTCTGCGACCTTGTCGTAAAGAACGACCTCAGCGTCCGCCAGCTAGAAGAAAAGATCAAGGCTCTCGGCAAGGAAGGCCGGAAAGAAAAGAAGAGGCAGGATCTCCCGGAATCCTACACCAAGGTCCTCGGGCACATCGGGAAATATTTCAAGACTGACATCAGCCTCCGCAGGTCCGACTCCGGCAAAGGGACCATGACCATACATTTCGATTCCGATGAAGAAATCGAAAAATTCCTCAGGGCGCTCGACGAAAAAGACCTTTAGACAGAAAAAGACCTCCAGATGAAGTCCTGCCTCAAATATTTCATACCGTTCCTGACTCTGCTCGTCCTCGCCTGGCCGCAGACCGCGCTGGCCCAGTTCAAAGAGGAGGCTTTCAGCCAGCAATACAATGACGAAAGAGACTCGACGATGAGGGACTCGACCGATGCCATGTGGACATGGAAAGAGTTCATGGGCGGAGTAAGGCACAAGAGCACCGAAAGAATCGGCGTTCTTTTCGCCGGCTCAACGCTTTTCGTCGGGACAGGCCAGATGTACAACAGAGACTACTGGAAACTTCCGATAATCTATGGAGGAATCACGGCCGGAGTGGCAGGAGGAGTCTATTTCAACCGGCAGTACCAGAAGAGCGGCGTCGAGAAGGACAAGAATATGAGAAATCTCTCCATCGGCCTCGCCGCACTCTCCTACTGGGGTTCGCTCTTCGATGAAGTGGCCAACTATGACAAGGGGGTAAAGAGCCAGGCGGGCAAGGCCACGCTCTACGCCGCTCTCCTTCCTGGTCTGGGTCAGGCCTACAACCACGAATACTGGAAGATACCTATTTATTACGGCTGTCTTCTCGGTTCGACCCACTACTATCTCGTAAACAATAAGAATTATCAAAGATATCGCAGAATCTACAATGAGGCTTCCCTGAACGAGAACTATGACGGCCCTGTATCGGCCGAAACGGCTCTCTTCTACAGGAACATCTACAGGCGCTACCGGGACTATTCAATCCTCGCCATCGGGATCTCCTACCTGCTGCAGATAATCGATGCCAACGTCTTCGCCTACATGGGCGATTTCGACCTCGACGACAACCTGAGCATGCAGATCCAGCCTGCAGTCATCGCCCCCGGGGATTGCTATGCATCAATCGGCTCGTCAGCGCCTGCCGGCTATGGCATCAGCATCGGACTAAGATTCTGACAGCCAAAGATTTAGATTCATGAAGGGCTTTATAACACTAAAATCACTCATTCTTGCGGCTCTGGCCTTGTCGCTACCCACGGGTCTCTCGGCCCAGAACAATACGAGGCAGAATAATTCGGCATGGGAAGTCAAACCTATAACCCAGACCGCCAAGTCAAAGAAAAAACTCTACCAGGAAAACTCCAGGCTCCGCAGACAACTTGATTCTCTGAACAGGGTAATCAGCAGCTACAAGCGCAGGCACCACAAGACGGACAGCATGGCTGAGGAGATCATAGACATCTACAAGGAGAACGAAGACAAAATCGGGGCCGGGCTCAGGCCGGAAGACTACACCCCAGACGTGACTGACAGCCTGCTCAGCATCTGGTACCTCCAGAGGCAGATCCACAACTCTGATGAAGGAGAGGACTACGACATGGATTCGGTCAGATTCACCTCGAATGTCTCCGACAAGACCATGCTCAAGCGGCTGGAGAGCATGAATTCATTCATCACCCTCCCCTACAACGAGACGGTCAGAAACTATATGATCCTCTACTCGGAGAAGATGCCGACCAAGGTCGCCCATATGATCGCCCTCGCCCAGTACTATTTTCCCATCTTCGAGGAGACCTTCAACAAATATAGTATGCCGGAGGAGCTGAAATTCATGGCGGTCATTGAGTCCGCCTTGAATTCCACGGCCGTTTCAAGGGCGGGGGCCAAGGGAATGTGGCAGTTCATGTACACTACCGCCAAGCACTATGGCCTCAAAATCAATTCCTACGTAGACGAGAGATTTGACCCCTATAAATCGGCGGACGCGGCCGCGAGGTATCTCGATGATGCCTATCGCATCTTCGGAGACTGGAATCTGGCGATTTCCTCTTACAACTGCGGGGCCGGAAACGTCACAAAGGCCATACGCAGGGCCGGCGGAAACCAGAATTTCTGGGACATCTACAACTATCTTCCGCGCGAGACGAGAGGCTATGTGCCCGCCTTCGTTGGAGCCATGTACGCCTTCCACTATTACAAAGAATATGGCATAAAGCCAGACAACGTCAGCCTGCCGGCCAAGATTGACACTTTCCAGATCCACAAGAATCTCCATTTCCAGCAGATAAGTTCCGTAATCGGAGTCCCTATGCAGACTCTCCGTGACCTGAATCCTCAGTACATCCACGACGTCATTCCGGGCAACGAGGACACCTATGTGCTCAGACTGCCATACGAGTACACTTCCAACTTCATTCAGATGGAGGATTCAGTCTACAACTACAAGGCGGACGAACTCTTCAATCCTACGATGGTCGAAAAGATCGCCAGCGGAGCAAGCACTTCCGAACAGCGCATTGTGTACAAAGTACGCAAAGGCGACTATCTCGGGAAGATCGCATCGAAATATCATGTCACCGTCTCCCAGATCAAGAAGTGGAATAATCTCAGAAGCAACAATTTGCGCATAGGCCAGTCGATCGTGATCTACAGGAAGGGCGCCCCGTCGGCAAAGCCTCAGACAAGTTCTTCGCCGCAGACTTCTTCGGCAGGCTCGTCAGCGGCGAAGAGCAACTCCTCATCTCAGTCCTCCTCCGCCTCCAAGACCGACTCGACGAAGGCGAAAAGCGGCGCGGACAAGGCGAAAAGTGACTCGGCGGATTCTAAAGCCACCGCCAAGGCGCAGGCAGGCGCCTCGACAAGCGCAAGCGAGCCAGCCGCCAAGGTTCAGAGCGCCAAACCCGAATACACAGTCTACACTGTCAAGAAGGGCGACACCCTCTACTCCATCTCAATAAAATACCCTGGAGTGTCCGCCAACGACATCATGACCTTCAACGGCATCGGCTCCTCCATCCAACCGGGACAAAAACTAAAGATTCCGACGAAATAGCCAGAATCCGTTTTCAGAATTCATATTGCAGCTGAACTTTAAGCCCGGCCTTTCCGGGCTTTTTCTTTATATTCCATGGATAAGAAAGCAGCGAAGCACGAAGAGCGGCCTTCAGGACCGAAGTCCGGAATCTGTGCTTCCAGGCTCCGTAGAGAGAAAGTGAAAAGCCCCTTCCATAGCAGGCCTGAACCGTGAAATTTCCCGGCGCGTCATGTTCATAGGCATAGATGCGGTCATCCCAGCTGTCCGCGCGAAAAGCCATGAACCTTAGCCAGGCCGTCAAGGCCTCGTCCTTATAACCCGCTTCTGCATAGCCGAGCCACCCGGACTCTGCACAGCGCGCCCATTCCGCCCTGCAATTTGCAAGGAAGCGGCCTCTCACCATGCAGAGTTCAGCCCTTAGATCAGAACGGAAATTCCTTTCATAGTTACGAAGCCTCAGAGTGGCTCGGAATTTGGCCGTGAGGTCCTGCGAAAGAGGAAGAACGCCCGAGGCCAGCGCCTTGAACTGACGCCTTCCGTCAGAGTCTTTCTCAGCCCAGTCCGCCGTGAAATCAATACCGTAGCCGGAAAGACCGAGGGCGGCACCTATCTCATCTGAAGCCTTGCTCCAGGCCCTTGCCGGACCAGAACCTTCGGAGTCATAAGCTTCCGGATAATAGCGGCAGAGTGCCGAAAGTCTCACCCTCTCCCCTATCGGGACCGAAGTTCCGGCAAGAGCGGCGAAAACAGAATGGCGGAAATCCCAGACTCCCTCTCCGAAAAGGTCTATTCCCCGGAGGCAGAAGCGGGCGTCAAGCGAGGCCCTCGTGCCGTCCAGCTTCTGAAAGCTGGTGTCGGTCCGGGCGAAAAGACTTGCCGAGACCTGGCCCCTGCGCATGAACCAGGCCAGGTTTGCACCCGGAGAAAGACTTACCGGGGGCTTTTTCTTTCCTGAACCGGCGAGGTTTTCCATCCGCTTTCTGAGGCCGGGAAAGGCGGCGAAAGCCGTCAGCGTGAAATGTCCGAAGGAGATTTCACCGGCCGCTCCTCGGTGCGAGGCCTCGGAGAAAGACCAGGAAGGGGAAAGGCCGGAGGGCCTTTTCGAAAAAGAAGCCGGGTTTTGAAGTCCGTTCATGGTGAAGCCGCTCCAGAGCGAGAGGCCCTGGCCGAAACGAGTGGAATAATCCCCGGCTATCAGAAGAGCCCGGTTCCCGTTCAAGGCCACATGGAAGGAATAGGAAGAAGGAGGAAACTTTTCCGCGTCGGCATAGACGCTTCTTGAGGCCAAGGCTGCCTGCCACCTCTCTCCCACAATGACTTTAGCCTTCAGAGAATAGCTCCACTCATCACCCTGCAGACCAGCCCTCGTCATCAGTGCACCGTCAATCCCGGTCCTCTCTCCTACAACTCCAGGAAGTCGTGGAGAATAAAAGGAAATGAAGGGGCGGAGGGACTCGGCCATGGAAGCAAAACCGTCCACCTGCGCAAGTTCGGCCACAGACAAGATGTCTCCATGAACAGACTTATATTCCATCAAGCTTGCGACAAGATAAGCATCCAAGAGGCCGCTGGAGAGAAGAACCTGCCTTGAGGCCGTGTTGATTTTCAGGGGATGCTGAGAGAGGGCTTCATAGCGTTCGACCACCTCTTCATCCAGGCTCTCTTCATCCGCGGCCCCGGTCAAGGCCAAGATTGCCTCAATCAAATCAACCTCCTCTCCAAGCTCCGCTTCTGCCCGCTTGTCTTGCGCCCCGAGATGCGGAGAAACCATCACCAGGCTCAGCACAAAGGCTATTTCCATCCTCAGTCTCATCTTGATCCAGCATTTTCTTCGGCTATGTATGTCAGTCCGGTCATTTTTCGGCAAGTTAGTCTTCATGCGTCTTTCCGCTATCGGATGAAAATGAAGAAATGTTGCTTGAAGCTGTCAACATGTAAAATTTTAAATGCATTAAAATTTATTTTAATAGAATTCTGGTCGAAAATTGATGCATCGGACATAGAAATTGCTAAATTTGTGACTTAAGTCAAAAAGGACCTCCAGCATCATGGAAAAAAAGATAAGGCTGTACGACAAGACGTTCAAGACTTTCATTCCGAACGCCGAAATTGAGAAAGCAATCGACAAGGTCGCCGAAAAAATCAACCGCGACTACGAGGGCTGTGATGATGTACCCGTCTTCCTCTGCATTCTTAACGGTGCCATATTGTACACTGCCGAGCTCATGAAGAGGCTCACCTTCCCTGCAGAACTGGTCTCAATGAAACTCTCTTCATATTCCGGCACTGCTTCGACCGGGGTCGTGAAGACTGTAATGGGCATGACAGGCAGCATCAAGGGCAAGAGGGTCCTGATAATCGAAGATATTGTCGACACGGGCAACACCATCGTGGATCTCAAGAAAATCTGCGAGGATGCCGGAGCCGGCGAAGTAAAAATCAGCACCCTGCTTTTCAAGCCTGAAGTCTACAAGAAGGACGTGAAGCTGGACTATGTCGCCATGGAGATTCCGAACGACTTCATCGTCGGTTTCGGTCTGGACTACAATGAGATAGGCCGCAATCTCCCTGACATTTATGTACTTGATGAATAACAGACGAAAAATATGAAATATTACATTCTCTTCGGGCCTCCGGGAGCCGGCAAAGGCACCCAGGCCAGCGCAATGGCGGAAAGGTATAAGCTCCGTCACATCTCTACAGGCGACCTCCTCCGGAAGGAAATGGCGGCGGGAACTCCGCTCGGAAAGAAGGCCAAGTCTCTCATCGAGGCCGGATCCCTCGTTCCGGACGAGGTTGTAGAAGGCATGATTGAGAATGCTTTCGACACCATCAAGGATGTCGACGGCTTCCTTCTCGACGGTTTCCCGCGCACCACGGCCCAGGCCGAGGCACTCGACAAAATCTGCGCTTCCAAGGGCGGCGAGGTTACAGCCTGCGTATCCCTGATGATTCCAGACGAGATGATCCGCGAGCGTATCAAGCACAGAGCGAGCATAGAAGGCCGCGCGGATGATGCCAACGACGAGACCATCACCAACAGGATCCGCACCTACCACGAGCAGACCGAGCCTCTCATCGCCTTCTACAAGAAGGCCGGCAAATACGAGGAAATCGACGGCACCAAGACAATTGACGAAGTCAGGGCCCAGATTTTCTCCGTCATGGACAAGCACTAGAGAGAGCGCGATGCCTGAGTCCAACTTCATAGACTACGTTAAGATATACTGCGCCTCCGGCCACGGCGGCGCAGGTTCTGTCCACTTCAACCGCGCCAAGTATGTCCCTAAGGGCGGGCCTGACGGAGGAGACGGCGGACGGGGAGGCCACGTGATCCTGAAGGCGGACCCGCAATTCTGGACTCTCATCCATCTGAAATACCGCAAGAATGTCCGCGCTGAGAACGGCGAGAACGGCGGTGGTTCCAAGATGACAGGAAAGTCCGGGGCAGATGTCGTTCTGAAGGTGCCGGTCGGTACCGTCGTCAGAGACGGAGAAAGCGGAGATATCCTTTTCGAGATGGTCACCCCGGGAGAAGAGAGAATCCTGTGCAAGGGCGGCCGCGGAGGTCTTGGCAACGACAATTTCAAGACTCCGACTCTCCAGACTCCTCGTTTCGCCCAGCCGGGAGAAGACGGGGAGGAAGGCTGGTTCATCTTCGAACTCAAGGTTCTGGCCGACGTCGGACTGGTAGGTTTCCCTAACGCCGGGAAGTCCACCTTCCTCGCCACGGTGACGGCCGCCAAGCCGAAAATCGCCAACTACCCCTTTACGACTCTGGAGCCTAATCTCGGCATAGTCAAGTACCACGACGAGCAGTCTTTCGTCATAGCGGACATTCCGGGAATCATCGAAGGCGCCCACGAGGGCAAGGGGCTGGGACTCAGATTCCTCCGCCACATAGAGAGGAATTCCGTCCTGCTCTTCATGGTCTCTGCCGAAGAGCCGGATATCAAGCACAGCTATGAGATCCTGCTTGACGAACTCAAGGAGTACAATCCGGAGCTCCTCGCCAAGGACAGGGTTCTGGCAGTGACAAAATGTGACCTCATAGACGAAGAGACGAAGAAAAAGATACGCCGCTCTCTTCCCAGAAGAGTTCCCCACGCGTTGATCTCTTCAGTCACGGGAGAAGGCGTCAATGAGTTGAAAGACCTTCTCTGGAAAGAACTTAACAAGGAGATTTGAATAGATGTTCGGCGAAATGCTATTCGGAATTGATGAAAGGGTTACCCTGGCTATCAACCAAATTCATTTTCCTCTTACTGACCAGCTCTGGATGTTCATGTCCAACAAGTACGTCTGGATTCCGCTATATGTCTTGCTCGTGCTCTCCATGTGGAAGAACATAGGCTGGAAGAAGACCCTTGTCTTCGCGGTTATGGCTACTCTTGCCTTCGTTACCTGCGAAAACATCGCAAACCTTTTCAAGGACTCTGTCCAGAGGCTCCGCCCCTGCTACAATGAGTTCATGCTGAACGGTTCCCTCAACCTGCTTGAGGGGCGCGGCGGACTCTACGGTTTCTTCTCCGCCCATGCGGCAAATGCTGCCGCGATAGCCGTAGTCTCCATCTTCGCCTTCTCCCGCGACAAGGATAGAAGTCACCGTGGCTTCAATGCCATCATTATCTCCTGGGCCGTTCTTCTCGCCATAAGCCGTGTCTTCGTGGGAAAACATTTTCTCGGAGACGTCCTTACCGGAATGATGATAGGCACCCTGGTCGGCCTGATTTTCGGAGCGGCCGGGAATAAGATATCCGCACGGATTGACAGACAAAAAGACCGCCCTCACTCAGCGGCAAGGGCGGACAATAATCTTCTGGCAGGCTCTACAGTTCAGAGATGACTTTCTCCATCTGCTGCGAACGGCTTCCCTTGATAAGTATCGTATAACCCTCCATCTTGTTTTCTTTCAGCCAGGCGGAGAGGCTTTCAGACTTGTCGAACCACTTTGAATCAGCCGGCATTCCGGTGATTTCCAGAGCCTTGCGGAACTCTTCTCCGACAAAGGCGACAAAGCCAATGCCCATGGAGGAAGCCTTTCTGACCACCTTGACATGGTCTTCCACCGATTCAGCGCCTAACTCTCCCATCATGCCAAGCAGAGCCGCCGTCTTTCCTGACTCCAGGAATTTGAAATTGTCCAGAGCCGCGGCCATGCTCGTAGGATTGGCGTTGTAGGCATCAACGATGAGCGTGTTGCGCTCCGTCTTCTGCAGCTGGGAACGGTTGTTCGTCGGCATGAAGCCGTCTATCGCCGTGACGGCATCCTTGAGACCGACCCCGAAATAGAGACCGACGGCTATTGCAGTCATGGCATTGGCCGCATTGTAGGCACCGACAAGGTGGGAACTGAGCTGAATACGGTCACCTCCCTTTTCATGAGGGGTGCCGAGTCTGATTCCCACGGGGATGGCCAGCGTCAGATAAGGGTCGTCAGGATAGGACGGAAGAATCTCCGCGCCCCAAAAATCGCAGCCATATTTGAGGACTTCGAGTCCGGCCCTATCCTCCGCCATTTCACGGAGGACATCGAGGTCTGCGTTCACGAAAGCTTTCCCTCCATGGTCACGAATCCAGTCGTAGAGCTGGCCCTTGGCCTTTTTTACGCCCTCAAAGGAGCCGAAGCCGAGAATATGTGCCTTCCCGACATTAGTTATCACGCCATAATCCGGCTGGCAGATCCACGTCAGGTGGCAGATGTCGTCCGGGTGGCTGGCTCCCATCTCGATCACGGCGACCTGAGTGTCATCCTTTATCTTGAGAACGCTCAAAGGGACCCCGACATCATTGTTGAGATTCCCTTCTGTGGCGCAGACTTTATACCTCACGGACAAGACTTCACGGATAAGATTTTTCGTGGTAGTCTTGCCGTTCGTCCCAGTAAGGCCGATCACGGTAAGCCGGCCGCCGTCCGGACGAAGATTATTTCTGTGATAAGCCGCCAGCTTCTGAAGAGACATAAGAACATCCGGAACGGCGATAATCCTTCCGTCATCGAAACGTCTTGACGCGGCCTCGCTGTCAAGGCTCACTACCGCGGCAATCGCTCCGGCCTCCAAGGCATCGAGGGCATATCTGCTCCCGTCGAAATTCTCTCCTTTCAGCCCGAAGAAAAGTTCTCCACGCTTGACGGAGCGGCTGTCGGTGTTCACTCCGGCGCTGTTCCTGAATATCTGATAAAGTTCTTCAGCTTCCATGGCTATTTAACTCCGGTACTTCCAAAACCACCTTCTCCCCTCTCACTCTCATCGAGGACTTCAACCTGCTCCCACTCCACGTGTTCATGTCTTGCGACGACCATCTGGGCCAGCCTTTCTCCCGGAGCGACAGTGAAAGGTTCGCTTCCGAGATTGATCATCAGGACCTTGAGTTCCCCTCTGTAATCAGAATCCACGGTCCCTGGAGTATTTAGCACGGTCACTCCGTACTTTACGGCGAGACCGCTGCGCGGCCTTACCTGGCACTCATAGCCCTCGGGCAATTCTATCCTGATGCCTGTCGGAATGAGCCTCCTCTCAAGAGGCCTGAGCACAAGCGGCTCTTCCAGATTCGCCCTCAGATCCATTCCGGCCGAGTAAGGGGTCGAATAGGATGGACACGGATTCTTGGAATCGTTGATGATTTTGACTTTCATTTACTTTGGTGCTATCTTGTAGAGCACGGCCGCTACGACCGTGAAAATTATATTAGGAAGCCAGATCGCCACAAGCGGCGGCAAGGCTCCGGTATAGACAAACATCTGGCTGAATCTCATGAAGAGTATGTAGCTGAAGCTCAAGGCTATGCCTATCGCCAGATTCCATCCGATGCCACCTCTCTTCTTCCTTGACGAGAGGGCGACACCCATGATAGTAAGCACAAAGGCTGAGAAAGGTAGGGCGAAACGGTTGTGTTTCTCGATGAGAGCGTACTTTATGTTGGCGTCACCCCTCAACCTCTGAGCCTTGATGAGTCCGTTCAGCTGCTTTATCGTGAGGTCGGTTTCCGAAGAATTCGGCCTCCTGTAGAAGTCCGTCACAGTAAGCGCAATCACCGTGTCAATCTGTTTTCCGGTCTTGACCTGATTCTCTATCTGGCTCTCCGAATAGTTACGGATGAAATAATACCTCAGTCTCCATCCCTCCATGGTGCTGTCCCATTGGGCAGTCTCGGCTGAGAGCTTGGACACCAGCCTGCTGTCTTTGATATCCTCGAGTGTGAATTTCGAAGCCGTGTTGTTCCATTTACTGAAGCTCTCGACGTAGACGAAGGTCCCCGGGGCTATCTGATAATGTATGTTGGTCTCCGCAGCCCTTTTCTTCTTTTTGGTGTACTTCAACTCGAAGACATGCCTGTCCGTATTGGCCCTCGGAATTATCCACAGATTCAGAGAAAGCGAGAGCGAAGCAATCAAAAAGGCCGAAAAAAGGTAGGGCAGCATCATCCGGTGGAAGCTGACTCCGCAGCTGAGGATGGCGACGATTTCCGAATTGGCCGCCATTCTGGAAGTAAAGAAGATTACCGTAATGAACACGAACAGAGGACTGAACATGTTCATGAAATAAGGTATGAAGTTGACGTAATAATCGAAGATGATCTTATGCAGAGGAGCCTGTCTGGTGACGAAATCATCGATTTTCTCCGAAATATCGAAGATTATCACGATGCCGATTATGAGCAGCAGCGCGATAAAGAAGGTCATCATGAACTTCTTGAATATGTACTTGTCAAGCTTCTTTATGGTGAAGTCCATGATTTCCTAAAGTCTGGTCATTATCTTATTGACTGTCTTCTCCTTCCAGGAGCGGAAGTCCCCGGCGAGTATATGTTTCCTCGCCTGGCGGACCAAATCGAGATAAAAAGCAAGATTATGCTCGCTTGCGATCATGGCGCCGAACATTTCACCGGCGATGAAAAGATGGCGGACGTAGGCCTTGCTGTAGGCATGGTCAACGAAGGAAGTGCCTTCGCTGTCCAGCTCCGAGAAGTCTTCGGCCCATTTGCGGTTTCGCATATTCATGATGCCGTTCCATGTGAATATCATACCGTTGCGGCCGTTTCTCGTAGGCATGACGCAGTCGAACATATCCACTCCCCTGTCGATGCCTTCGAGAATATTGGCCGGAGTCCCGACTCCCATCAGATAGACTGGCTTGCTTTCCGGAATCATCGGGCAGACAAGCTCCAGCATCTCGTACATCTTCTCCGTAGGCTCTCCTACAGCAAGGCCTCCTATCGCATAGCCCTCCCTGTCGAAAGACAGAGCATGATCCACGGCCTCCTTTCTGAGGTCAGGATAGACGCAGCCCTGGATAATCGGGAACATGGTCTGGCTGTAACCATAGAGAGGCTCAGTTTCGTCAAAATGCCTGACATATCTTTCGAGCCAGCTCTTCGTGAGAGAGAGGCTCTTTTTGGCATAGCTGAAATCAGCATCTCCAGGACAGCACTCATCCAGAGCCATCATGATGTCCGCGCCGATGATCCTCTGGGTCTCGACATTGTTCTCCGGGGTGAAAGTGTGCCTGGAGCCGTCGATGTGGGAGGCGAAAGTGCAGCCGTCAGGGGTAAGTTTGCGTATCGGGGTGAGGCTGAAAACCTGGAAGCCGCCGCTGTCGGTGAGGATAGGCCTGTCCCAGCCGATGAATTTGTGCAAGCCTCCGGCCTTGCGCAGAATATCCAGGCCCGGCCTTAGATAGAGATGGTAGGTGTTGCCGAGGATGATCTCGGCTCCTATATCCTGCTTCAGGTCTCGGTGGTAAACGCCCTTGACACTTCCCACGGTCCCCACAGGCATGAAGATAGGAGTCTCTATCTGGCCATGATCGGTAGTGATGACTCCACACCTGGCCCTGCTTGAAGGATCTTGCGCCGTCTTGACAAATTTCATCGGTAACTCTTGATTTTACAAAACTCAAAGGTAGCAATTTTAAGCCAAAAACTTCTAACTTTGTACCTTAACTCCAAACGGAGCATATAAAGAAAGACACGAAATGAAAGACCAAGCACTCAGCATCAGACTAATCATCATGAACTTCCTGGAATTCGCCGTATGGGGAGCCTACCTGACCTCGATGGGCAGCTGGCTCGCCAACGCAGGTCTTGGAAGCAAGATAGGACTCTTCTTTTCCATGCAGGGAATCGTCTCCCTGTTCATGCCGGCCCTTGTAGGAATCATCGCGGACAGGTTCATCCCGGCCCAGAAGACCTTCAGCATCTGCCACCTTCTGGCGGGAATTTTCATCTTGGCCGGAGGGCTCTACGGCCTGCGGGCGGGCAACGACCTTGACTTCGCCACCATATTCACCTTATACGGACTGAGTGTGGCCTTCTTCATGCCGACCATCGCCCTTGCCAATTCCATTGCCTATTCCGCCCTCGAATCCGCCGGCAAGGATACAGTCACCTCCTTCCCGCCGATCAGAGTCTTCGGAACCATCGGCTTCATCTGCAGCATGATAGCGGTAGACCTGCTGAAATTCCAGCATGGGCCTCAACAATTCCTGGTAGCAGGAGGACTCGGCCTCATTCTCTGCCTCTACGCCCTCTCCCTGCCTAATGTCCCTGTCAAGCGCGAAGCATCCAAGAGCTTCATGGAAGCTTCCGGGCTCAAAGCCTTCACCCTCTTCAAGGACGGCCAGATGGCTATTTTCTTCTTCTTCTCGATGTTGCTCGGCGCCGCGCTCCAGATAACCAACGGCTTCGCCAATCCATACATCTCGAGCTTCGTCACCGATCCTTCCTACACATCGACCTTCGGAGTTAAGCACGCGAACATCCTCATTTCCATCTCACAGCTCTCAGAGACCTGCTGCATCCTTCTGATACCTTTCTTTATGAAGAGGTTCGGGATCAAGACCGTCATGCTCATCTCCATGTTCGCCTGGGTCTTCCGCTTCGGCTTCTTCGGAATCGGCGATCCCGGCTTCCCGGGAGTCATCTGGTTCATTCTTTCGATGCTTGTCTACGGAGTCGCCTTCGACTTTTTCAACATCTCCGGCTCCCTCTATGTCAACCGCAAGACCTCTCCTGACATCAGGTCCTCGGCTCAGGGCCTCTTCATGCTCATGACCAACGGTTTCGGCGCTACCATTGGCTCACTTGCCGCCCAGGCCGTTGTTAACCATTACACCCATGCCGAAGAATTCATGGGTACTACCTACACCGTAGGCGACTGGCAGAGCGTCTGGTTCATCTTCGCCGCCTATGCCCTCGTACTCGGCCTTGCCTTCATGTTCGCCTTCAAAGACACTGGCAAAGACATCGACACAGCCAAGGAGAACGCCTGAGACACCGCCAAGGAGGCCGAGCAGTTTCAGCCCTCCCCGATTTCGGCTTCCCCGGCTTCTTCGGTATCGTCTCCGAAATCGTGGTGAATTATTTCGACCCTCATCAGATGAAATATTCTGGTGGGGGTTTTCAGGAATGTGATATCATAACAGCCGAACTCGTTCCACCTCCCGTTCTTATGGTAAGAGGTGACATAGGAAGGATCGTAGCCAAGGCTCGAGAGCTCGGTCAAGGCAAGCGTGTCCACGCCGATGCGTATCAGCTTGTCCAAAATCGCATAGTTTTTATCCAGATGGCGCCTTATCCTCTCCCTTATATGGCGGCTGTCCACCCTCTTGCGGTTGTTGAACTCGTTACGGCAGTGCTGGCTGCAGAATTTCTTGTCCGGACGGCCATATAAGATGACATCCCCGCACTCAAGACATCTCTTGAGGGCCTCCCCTTCGTACATTTTTCTGATTTCCTTGTCCATAGTCTTCGTTTTTGTTTTTCGAAATATCGCGATGAGATTTTGAAAAGCCTCGGAATAGTGGCTCCAGATCTTCAGATTTTACGATTTTTTAATTTTTCCAACCGCTTCCTCGAAGGTTAAGATTAATCTTTGCCTCTTCAGAAAAATCTTAACATCGGTGACACGGAAGTAGTTTTTCTTAACATTCGGCCGGATTCTTTTAAAAATCGTAAAAAGTTCTGTCAGTACGGACCACTTTTGTCGGACAGGGCATCTTTTGGACTTTCTTTGTCCTGTCCACAAGGCGCGCAAACATGGTGGAACCGTACCGGCCGATGCCGGCAATATCAAAAGAAGAAAAGATGGAATACATCAACAAGATTGAAGTCCAGGGTACAGTGGGAAATGTCCGGACCCAAGAATTCGACAGAGGCGAGGGCAATCCTGCCAGTAAGGTGGCGCACGTGTCCATAGTCACGAATTTCGTCTACAAAGGCCACGGAGGTGAAGCGGTGATCGAGACTACCTGGCACAACGTGGACATCTGGAACCGTAAAAGTTCCGACATTGACGTAGACCAGATCCAGAAGGGACAGATTCTGCACGTATTAGGCCGCGTCCGGATCAGAAAATTCCTCAACGAGAGCGGAGAGGCCAGAGACATCTACGAAATAGTGGCTCAAAGCTGGTCCATCGTGGATGGCAAAGAACAGATACGTCCGACTCAGGAAATCTAGGTTATGAAGAAAATCTAGACTATGAAAAGGCTCATTCTGATTCTGGCGATGGCAGCCACCCTTTCTGCCTGCTCGGCCCAGCGAAAAATCACGCAGATGAGAGAATCCGGGCTCACCGCCAGGCTCTCTCTGCCATCCGAGGTGGATGAGAAGCCCCGCCCGGAGCTCAAGGTCGGCACAGTGAAGCGGGACACCCTGAAAGTCAGGGATTCGGAGGGCAATGAAATGCTGATCATGAAGGCGGTAAAAGACGAGAATGGAGAGATGGTGGCAACGGACGTCATCGACGCCGCCGTGGTCACCGCCAGATTCAGAAATGTGGCCGAAAGACACGGAAGAGTGGATATCTGCTTCGACGTGACCGTCCCGAAGGCGATGGAGAGCAGCCGCTGGCAGCTGCGTTTCTATCCGGTGATGAGAATCTTGGGAGACAGCCTGATGCTTGATCCCGTCATCATCACGGGAAGAGAGTACCGGAGAGCACAGCTGAGAGGTTACGAACAGTACCGGCACTTTCTCTCTACGATAATCACAGATTCGGCAAAGCTCGTTGACATTTTCCAGCTGGAGAACTTTCTGAGAAGGAACATACCAGAGATCTACGCCTTCAAGACCGATTCCTCCTTAGTCAGCGACGAGGACTTCGCCTCGGCCTATGGGGTGAACGAAAAACAGGCGGTCGACCATTACGCCAGACGTTTCCGGATATGGCGGAACGAACGGAGAATCGGGAGAAAAGAGGCCATGTTCCGCAGATTCGTAAAAGTTCCTATCGATAAGGAGGGACTGCGGCTGGATACCGTTCTCGTCAATTCCGACGAAGATTTCGTCTACTCTTATGTCCAGACCATCGTGACGAGGCCGAAGCTGAGGAAGGTCGGCATCGAGCTCTCAGGAGAGATTTATGAACAGGACCGGAAGGTCTACCATATTCCGGAGAGCGAACCTCTGACTTTCTATATCAGCAGTCTGAGCACGCTGGTCGACGAGACGGAAAGGTACCTGAGCCAGGTCGTCGAAAGGAAGGCCGAAGCCAACACCGCCTGCTACATCGAGTTCTCCAAGGCAAGATCAGACATCGAAACTGGACTTGGGCACAACGCCGAAGAAACCGGGAGGATAAAGGCCAATCTAACTTCTCTGCTTGAGAACAAGACCTACGATCTTGACTCCATCGTGGTCACGGCTTCCTGTTCTCCGGAAGGAGGGCTGAGCTACAACACCGAGCTGTCTCAGAGGCGAGCCGAAGCTGTGTCAGCCTACTTCAGGAAGTACATGCGTCACTGTTTGGACTCTCTCAGACGGGAAGAAGGAATCGTGATGGACCTTAGCGGGGACTATGAAGGCCTCACAGATGTTTCTTCGATACCTTTCATCTCTAGAAGCAATCCGGAGAACTGGACTTTTCTTGACCATCTGGTGGAGACAGACGATTCTCTCGGGCAGGATGAAAAGGCGGCTTACGTCCGGCTTTCCAGCCTTAGCGATCCGGATGAGAGGGAAAGGGAGATGAGACTTCTCCCGAGCTACAGATATCTTAGAGAGAAACTCTATCCACGTCTCCGCATCGTAGCTTTCGACTTTCACCTCCACCGTAGAGGCATGGTCAAGGACACCGTCCACACTACGGTCCTCGACACCGCCTACGCAAGAGGCGTCCAGGCTATCCGTGACCGGGACTACTCCACCGCGGTCAAACTTCTCAGTCCTTACCGCGACTTTAACACCGCCGTCGCCTACTGCGCCCTGGACAGAAACGCAAGTGCGATGGATATTCTCAACGGCCTGGAGAAGACCGGAAAGGTCCTCTACATGATGGCCCTGCTCTACAGCCGCTCAGGCGACGACCAGGCCGCCGTCCAGTGCTACATGGATGCCTGTTCGAAAGACAGGGCCTTCGTTAGCAGGGGCAACCTGGATCCTGAAATCTCGGTACTCATAAAGAAGTATACATTAAACAAAGATATCTGATTTTCAATAATGACAAGAAACAAAATGATTACGGGGATGGCGGTCCTTCTGCTCGCCGCCCTCGCCTGCAATAAAGAAGAAGCCGCGGTCCGCACGGAAAAAGAAGCCGCGGTCCGCTTTCCGGTCACAATCTCAATCGGTGTGGAAGGCGCCACAAAGGTCAGCGGAGAAGGCGCTTCGGAAGATAAGGTGAACAAGGTCTACGCCTACGCCTTCAGAAATGACGGCAGTCTCGACGCAGAAGGATCTGCCGAGGCCGGGAGCCTGAGCCTGGACTGCACCAGCGCCGCTAAGACCTTCGCCGTACTGGTCAACGGAAAAGGAGACAAACCAGTCATGAAGAGTCTGTCAGTCTTCCGCGGCTATGTTTCCGACCTCTCCGACAACATCCCGGCTTCAAGTTTCGTTATGAGTGGTCAGGCAAGTCCCTCGTCGGTGAGTCCGGGTGCAAAGATAGGGATCAGCGCGAAGAGGCTTGTGGGGAAAGTCACTGTCAGCGAGGTGAAGGCTGCCTTCACCAGCAGTACCTACCAAAAAATGCTCACCGAAGGGAAGATAAAGGTGACCGGAATGTATCTTAGAAACGTGGCCACAAGGGCCAGGCTCGACTGGTCTGTTGCTGGGGATCCGGCTCTTGCCTACAAAAACGGGCATGAGAGCGCCAACGCCGTCTATGACCCTCTCTGCTATGAAAGTCTCAACACGAGTCTGTCTGCGATCTCTCCCGGCGCGCACACCTTCTACTTCTATCCGAACCCGGATGCTTCGAATGCCACCAGATTCATTCTGGAAGTCACTTTCGACGGGAAAAAGACTTATTATCCGATAAAGATAGCGGATCAGGTCAAGGCGAACACTCATTACAAGATCACCAGGCTGACCATCACAAGAGCTGGATCTGACAGCCCTTCGACCGATGTTTCCACAGGCACCTACACTTGCGAGGTCTCTGTCGCCCCTTGGGAAGACGGAGGTTCTACGACACCGACAATTTGATCTCTATGAGAAGGACAGTACTTATTCTGGCCGCAGTCCTGGCCGTTCCCTCTTGTTCCATCACGGAAGAGAGGGACGGCTGCCTTTGCCGGCTTACAGTAGAGCTGTCCGAAGCCGCCGATGTCCATTCCGGCGAAGAAATGAGATTCACTCTCTGGAATGACAGCGGCGAGCTGGAAAAAGAAGAAGTCTTTCTTAGCGAGGGACGCCGCAATATGCTGCGCCATATTCCAAAAGGGACTGTCGAACTCTCGGCGGTCACCGGTCTCAGATCGGGAATCTACGAGGACTCGAGAATCTTGGTGCCCGAAGGTCAGGCGGCCGACAGCATCTTCGCCTATCATTCGGTGATCGATGCCGGCGGGGAAACGGCCAGAGATACGATCAGACTTGCCAAACAATACTCAGCCATCGACATTCAAATGTCAGGCTGGATACCAGGCTACGGAATCAGCATCCGCGGAGACTATTGCGGGCTGTCTCTCGAAGGAATGAAACCTCTGCGCGGCAAGTTTTCCGCCAGGGCGCAGATGATTTCAGACGGATTTTTCAGGACTTTCGTCCCCAGACAAGGAGATACCGGCCTTGAACTCGTCCTGGACTTCGAAGGTAAGCATGTCAAGGTCTTCCCCGTGGGAAAGATCATCGGCAAGTCCATGGACTGGACAAAAACCGATCTCGACGATTTCTACATACTCATCGACTTCGCCCTTGCCAAGATAGACATCACCATCCGCGGCTGGGAGACCGGCAGCGAAAGGGAGGTCTCATTCTAAGGCGGCCTAAATAAGAATACAAATGGAAAAGAAAAGAATATTAACGGCTTTGCTCTTCGCCTTCTTGTCCGTCTCCTGCACCCATGAGAAGGACGACATCATCAGGGTGCCGCGGAATCCCGGAGAAGAAGACAGACGTGAAGAGTATGAAGTCCGGCTCAGCGTAGAGGGAGATTTTCTCTCCCCTTCAAGAGGCATGGAGGGAACGAGGAGTTCCGCTTTCGCCCGGGGAGAGAGTGACGTGACGGACTTCAACATCTTCGCCTATTCTTCCGACGGGACTCTCTACTCTTCGCTCTACTGTTCTTCCACCGAGCCAAGCTGCAAGATAAAGCTGGACCAGAACAGGACCTACCGCTTCTACGCGCTGGCTAATCTCGGAAAAGTGGAAGCGCCATTTCGCGAAGCTGACTTGAAAGCCCTGAGCGTGAAACTTCCTGGCGGGGAAGCCTTGACGGAAGGTCTTCCGATGTCCTGCTCTGAAAGTCTCACACAGATGCCAAGCCACGACTCCCCTATCAGACTCAAGATGAGGAGACTGGTGTCTAAGGTCAGCTTTTCACTGGATGTTTCGGCTCTCGAATATGGGGCTCTTGAGCTGAGTTCCGTGAGAGTGCTCGGAGCGAACGGCCGTCTCTCCCCATTCGGCGAGAGCCGCGCCGGAGGTAATTCAGACATCATTGCCGGGGACGAAGCCTCCCCTTCAGACCTCTCCGCCTTAAGAGAGGGAGGAGAAATGACTTTTTATGTGCCCGAAAATCTCCAGGGTAAACTCCTCCAGGGTAACACAGACCCTTGGAAGAAGGTGCCGGAGCAGATCGGGGATAAAGCGGGAAAGTGCACCTACCTTGAAGTCAAAGGCAAATATTTCAGTGACGGCTCCCTGCTCGGCGACATCACCTACAGATTCTACATAGGAGCTGATGAGTGCTCCGATTTCAATGTAGAGGGCAACAACAGCTACGTCATCACCCTGAAGCTTACGCCATCCGGAACATGGATGGAGGGATCTTGGAAGGTGAGCCGCGGCGAGTGGAACGATGCCCGGAGCATCTCCATAAGTCCCGCTCTCTTGCTCCTGGACAAGAGGAGCGACGGTTCCTCCGGTTCGTTCACGATATCAGTCCCGGACGGCTGCCATTTCAAGGTCAAGGCGGACCTCGACAAGATGTCAAGAATGAGGCTATCCTACAGTCTCAGCGGGAAGAAACTCACCGTTAAGGCGGAAGGTGACGCGGTCACCGGGATCGATTTTCCTATAATTGTGGAGACTTGGGACGGACGCTGGGCCGATACCGCCATGGTAAGGGTAAAGGATGCGGCCAACGTTCTGGATGTCCAATGGGGAGGAAAAGGCTGCCCGACATACATAGCGGACAAGGGGCTTCTGCTGGTGGGTAACGTTGACGAGGGGGCAGGTGCAGGCTGTTCTTTTGATGCTGAGGCGGAAGTAACCGAATCCGAGGGCTTCTCGATTGAGCCTGCCGGGGATCAGTCCGGGAAAAAGGCCTTCACTCTGACTTTGCGCAAGCCCGGCCTTAAGACAATTTACATCTCGACTTCTTCCGGCCAGAGAGCGTCAATCAAGCTTGAAGCTAAGGCTCCGAAACTTGTCACAAACATAAGTTCTTCTGGGCTCTCCGCCGACGGAAGCAGGCTTTCCTTCAACACGGCATACTTTTCCGAAAACGACTCCCGTCTGAGCCCCGGCACCGATTTCGACCAGGCCCTTTATGATGAATTGCTTGCGCCTTCGGTTTCATTCAGGAATTCGTCCGACGCCTCGATGTTCATCACGGCGACGGCATCCGGTGCGGAGGTATCCCGTTTCAAGTCCGGAGACAGGAGTATCGAAGACTTCTACGGAGAAAGCCACGCTGGGACCCTTCTGATAAGTCCGGCGGACGCCTCTCTGTCAAGCTTTACCGGCACGAGTGAGCTGAGGCTCTGGATAAAGAATCCTTTCCCGGCTTTCTCCGCCGCTAAGACTCTGGCAAGGATAGACAACCTCCTGGCCTTCGGGGAGGAGGCATCCAAGGTCAGTCTCGACACAAACCACGGCCAGGTTCTAAGACCCGGAGGAAGCCTGACAATCAGTACCGGCACTGCCTCCTTCGACGTCGATCCGTCATCGGTTATCGTAAGCGGACAGGCTTCGGACCTCGAAATCACAGGTTCATCGGCCAGAAGCTTTACGATCCAGGCCTCTGGTGTCAGAGAAAGGCTCACCGCCGGGAAAGTCACTCTCAAAGCCTGCGTCAAGAACAAAATCTCAGGGGAGAGCACAGAGCCGGTTCCGATCGGTGTACTCGAAGCATATGTCCACAGCGATGTCGGCTGCACTATAATCGGAGTCGAGAAGAATCCGTCCAGAACAAAAGACAAGAGCTACATGGTAGCCGTTGACTTCGGCCACGGCAAGACTGACGCTGGATTGAAGGATGTGGCCTCCAGACTCTATTTCCATGAAGGTTTCTCCTCCTCAAAGCTCTATGTCAAGAATGAAGTCAGCACCATGAGACAATACTACGTAGACATGGCGAACAACATGAGCCTGTATAACTTGGGCAACAGAACCTTCTCAAAACTTGACGAGAACGAAATCAAACAAAAATTCAACTATCTCTACTACGAGGTGCCTTCAGGCTTGTCCGCGGCGGGCGGACTGCTCTACAAGGCCTGCAACGTTGACATGATGGGAGAAAATAACATGACTGGGTCAAGGTACAAGGAATTGAAGCCCGGCGTGTATGAGTTCTACTGCGGTTCTTCGGACTGCAAGAGCGAAACGGCTGAGGGCAGGACCGTCATCTATGTCAGTTTGGAAGGGGCCGCGGACTCTTCCGGAAAAGGATATTACGTAATCCACCGGACAGAAGATCTGTTCGGTGGAAAGGGATGGTTGAAATGAGTATTTCAGGTAATATGCTTACTTGCGGACATGCAGGCCGCATTCACGGTGATCGGGATCCTCCCACCACCAGCGTCCTGAGCGGATGTCCTCGCCGCTCTTCACAGCCCTGGTGCAAGGCTGGCAGCCGATGCTCGGAAAGCCCTTGTCATGCAGCTTATTGTAAGGAACGGCCTTGTCCTTGACATAGGTCTTCACATCAGTCTCCTCGAAGAGGATGAGAGGGTTGAGCTTAATCACGTCGTCGGCGGAATCATACTCGACCATCTGCATGGCTGAGCGGGTGACAGACTGAGAACGGCGCAGGCCGCAGACCCAGACTTCGACGCCCTGAAGCGCCCTTTTGAGGGGTTCCACCTTGCGGACGTTGCAGCATAGGTGGCGGAGCTCCGGCGAATCATAAAAGCAGTTGATCCCGTGCTCTCGCACCATCTCCTGGACCTTGTGATAGTCAGGGAAGAAGACTTCTATCTTGATTCCGTACTGCATGTTGGTCCTGTCTAACACGTCATAGGTTTCAGGGAAGCAGCGACCGGTATCAAGAGTGAAAATCCGCACCTCGTCCCCGACTTTCCACCCTTCTTCAGAGCAGATGCCGCAGATCATGTCGGTAATCACCTGATCCTCGTAGCTGAGGCTTGATGAGAGAGCCACATGTCCGGGGAACTCACCGATGAAGAAGCGCAGGGCTTCCTTCGGGTCTTTCTCCATGAACTTCCTGTTCATTTCGGCCGCATAGGCCTTCTTCTCCTCGAGGGAAAGGTTCTTGATCGTCATGGCCTTATCCTACTATCATGCCGGCTCCGAGAGTATCGTTGGAGTCCGCGTCGATGAAGATGAGGCTCCCCATAGTGCGGTTGTCCTTGTACAAGTCGGCTATCAGAGGGGACGCGGTCTTCAGATGGACCCTCGCGATGTCGTTCATTACAAGCTTGTCGGCCCCGTACTGCTCGGTCTGGCTGTTGATATCGATCTTATACTCGATTTCTTTGACAATTCCGATGGTCTCCTGAGCGGCATGCCTGATGACATAGCGCTTTCCGCAGACGAGAGGCGTGTTGCGGAACCAGCAGACATTAAGCTCGAAGTCCTGCTCAAGCATAGGCTGCACGCCGTCCACAGATACGATCACGTCTCCGCGTGAAATGTCGATGTCGTCCTTAAGGGTGAGGTCAACCGACTGTCCGCTGACCGCTTTGTCCAGGCTCTGCTCTCCGAGATAGATTCCCGTGATTTCGGAGGTAAGTTCAGAAGGATAGGTCTTGACCTTGTCTCCGACCTTGATAGAGCCTTCCGCAAGCCTTCCGGCATAGCCTCTGAAATCAGGGAATTTGTCCGAAATAGGGCGGATGACATACTGGACAGGCAGGCGCAGGCGGTCCTGGGCCTCCTCCGGCAGCTCGACTGTTTCGAGATATTCGAGCAGCGGTTTGCCACCGTACCAGTCCATATTCTTGGAAGCCTCTACGACATTGTCTCCTAGCTTTGCCGAAATTGGGATGAACTCGACATGGCCGAGATCAAGGTTGGCGCTCATCCTCTTGTAGTCCCCGACTATCTTGTCGAAGACCTCTTTGGAAAAGTCTACGAGGTCCATCTTGTTGACACATACGACTACCTCTTTGATTGCGAGGAGAGAGGCTATGTAAGAATGACGGATGGTCTGTTCCATGATGCCATGTCTGGCGTCTACCAGAATCACGGCGAGGTCTGCAGTGGAGGCTCCCGTAACCATGTTCCTGGTGTACTGGATATGGCCCGGAGTGTCCGCAATGATGAATTTTCTTTTCGGAGTAGCGAAATAACGATAGGCTACGTCGATGGTGATGCCCTGCTCACGCTCCGCTCTGAGTCCGTCGGTGAGAAGCGCGAGATTGACTTCCTCATTTCCACGGCTCCTGGATGCCTCCTCGACAGCCTCGAGCTGGTCCTCGAAGATTGATTTGGAGTCGTAAAGAAGCCTTCCTATCAGCGTGCTCTTTCCGTCGTCTACGCTCCCTGCCGTCGTGAAACGGAGGAGCTGCATGTCAAGATATCCTTTAGTTTTCTTCGTTTCCATTGCAATACACCATTAAAAATACCCCTGCTTCTTTCTGTCCTCCATGGAAGTCTCCGAACGCTTGTCATCTGCCCTTCCTCCGCGTTCGGTAACCCTCGAAGAGGCTATTTCATCGATGATATCCTCGATGGAATGGGCATGGGAAAGCGTAAGGCCCGTGCATGTCACGTCACCGATGGTGCGGCAGCGAACCTCCTTCTCAACCACCGTCTCCTCGGGACGACGCTTGATGATGTCCGGTTCCGCGGCGAGCCATTGGCCGTCGCGCAGGAAGCACTTACGCTTGTGGGTATAGTACAGAGACGGAAGCGGGATGTTCTCCTGGTAGATGTACTGCCAGACATCCATCTCAGTCCAGTTGCTGATCGGGAAGACGCGGAAATGCTCGCCGGGAGCCTTCTTGGCATTGTAGATGTCCCAGAGCTCAGGGCGCTGATTCTTCGGGTTCCACTGTCCGAATTCGTCCCTGTGGGAGAAGATGCGTTCCTTCGCACGAGCCTTTTCCTCATCTCTTCTGGCTCCTCCGCAGGCGGCGTCGAACTTATACTCGGCGAGCGTGTCGAGCAAAGTCACGGTCTGGAGCTTGTTGCGGGAGGCGTCATAACCGGTCTCCTCTTTGACCTTCCCTTCATCGATGCTCTTCTGGACAGAGCCGACGATAAGGTCTGCCCCGAGCTTCTTGACGAGTTCGTCACGGTAAGTTATGGTTTCCGGAAAATTGTGCCCCGTGTCGATGTGGACAAGAGGGAAAGGCATCTTTGCCGGATAGAAGGCTTTATAGGCAAGATATGTGAGGACGATGGAGTCTTTTCCTCCGGAGAAAAGTATGCACGGGCGCTCGAATTGCGCGGCTACTTCCCTGAGGATGAAGATAGATTCCGCCTCGAGCTCTTTCAGATGAGTCAGATGTTCGCTCATTTACAGTCTCTATTAATTAATTTTGCAAATATAATAATAAAACGGCACATTCCTGCCATCAGCAACTGCGCCCCGTATGCAATCCAGCATGCGGAGCGCAAAGTTTATAACGCCCAAGAGGCGGCAAGTCGCTGGGCTTCCGCTCCACTCTGGGCGGAAGCCCTGCGCAGGCCTACCTTGTGAAGTGGTGGCTGTGGATCACTTTGCCGGACTGGTCTACCACATCGACGTCAATCTTGCCTTTTCCACCGGTGTAGCTGCAACGCACGCTCAGCTTGTCGCTGTTCGAATTGACCACGACAGGGAAATCAGTGTCTCCCCTCTCACCTGCCTTGAAGAAACTATATTTATGGTAGTGGCCACAGAGCATCACGTCCACTCCGGTACCGTTCAATATAGGCATGAAAAGTTTCGAAGCCTGCTGCTCTCCGTACCAGCTGGTCTTAGGATCTGCCGGCACCATATGGTATATGACGACATGGAGAGGAGCGGCCTTGTACTCCTGAGAAGATACGATTTTCTTGAGCCACTCAGCCTCCTGCTCACGATATTCCTGACTTACGGAAAGCCCGTAGTAGCGGATGTCGTCATCAGGTTTGTCCTCGCCGCAGTCAAGCATCAGGAAATAGACCGGCCCCTCGCGGAAGGCGTACCAGCATTCTCCGGTAGTGGTAGGGAAATAATCCAGCAGGCGGTCGGCGTAGACGCCTCTGTTCTCATGGTTGCCGCGGTTGTAGAAGATCGGCACGCCGGCGGCGCTGATAGTCTTGGAGGCCGAACGCAGATAGCCGTCCATCATCTGCCCCTCGTTCTCGATCTGCGTAGTCATGTCGCCGTTGAAGACCACAAAATCAAGCTTGGCCTTGTCGATGCCTTTCATGAGATTGCGGAAGACGGAGTCACGTTCATGGATGTCGTTCACTACCCAGAATGAAGCCGAATCCTTCGAAGAATCGAGGGTTCTTACGGAATATGGTTCCTTTCCGCTGATGACAGGCGTTCCCCAGCCCTCGCCGAGAATCACCCTGGTTCTGCCGGAATTTTCCAGAACAGCCTGCTGCATGAGGCGGTAGCGATATTTCGTTCCAGGCTTGAGTCCAGTCACGCGGACACTGTGGAGCTTGCCGAGACGGCGTCGCCCTATATAAGAATCATAGAATTTAGGCCTGTCTTCCTTATACCAATGCGTGCCGTCGTCAGGGGCGACTTCCACCCAGGCGGCAGCATCCATGTTCGTAGTCCAGAGAACTGTAAATTCATTCTCTGTAACCCTGGTGACCCAAGGGCCGACGGCAAGCCTTACCGAGGGCTCTTTGAAGGGAGCGGCCGCAGGGGCCTCCGCCTGAACCGGGGCGGAAGCCGGGACTGAGGCCTGGGCAGAGGCCTTGGTGAGGCCGACAAAGTGGCCTAGAGCGAAAAACAAGGCCACGGAGAAAATCAATTTTGAATTCATCATTTCAGATATGTTTTATGAATTAGTTATGCAGCTGCTTGTTTTTTCATAGGTCGGTAAGCTTGAATGGCAGGCTTCGGGCAGAAGCCAGGGCCGCGGGGCGGAGGAAAGCTTAGCTAAATGCTCCGCTCAGGTAATTCTTGGTCAGCTCGTTCTGCGGATTACGGAAGACTTCTTTAGCATCCCCGCTCTCGATGACCTTGCCGAGATACAGGAAGACGGCATAGTCTGCTATACGGAGCGCCTGGCGGAGCGTGTGGGTCACCATTATTATCGAATACTTCTCTTTCAGCTTCACAAAGAGATCCTCCACAATCTTCGAAGAAATAGGATCGAGGGCCGAAGTAGCCTCATCCGCAAGAATAAAATCAGGCTCCACAGCAAGACTTCTCGCCAGACAGAGTCTTTGCTGCTGTCCTCCGGAAAGGCGTGTCGCGGGCTCTTTGAGTCTGTACTCGACTTCATCCCAGAGACCGACCTCGCGGAGGTAAGTCTCCACTACGTCGGCCAGTTCCGACTTGCCACGGTGCATGCCATGGATACGGCATCCGTAGGCCACGTTGTCAAAAATAGACATCGGGAGCGGGCAAGGTCTCTGAGGGACAAGGCCTATACGGCGGCGAAGATCTATCAGTTCGCTGTCCCTGGCCTTCAGCAGATCCTGGCCGTCCACCATGACCCTCCCACTCAGCTTGGCGCCGAGAGTATTGTCAATCAGGCGGTTGAGACATTTAAGGAGGGTGCTCTTTCCGCAGCCGGAAGGTCCGACTACGCAGGTGATCTTGTTCTTCGGGAAGGAGATGGATACGTTCTTGAGAATCTTGTTGCTGTCGATAGTCACGCAGAGATCCTGAACCTCCATGGAACCTTTATCTTTCGGTAAATCAGCCATTTCTACAAATTATTCTTGGTGAAGCGTCTCGTTACCCAGCGGCCCGCGAGACTGAGGATAAGTACAATTACGGTAAGCACCAGGGCGGCGGCATATGCCCTGTCAGGGAAGGGGTCAGGCATGGTCACCCAGTTGAATATAGCCAGAGGCAGAGTCGCCGTAGGATCGGAGAGGGAAGAAGGCAGGGAGTCGGAGAAGCCTGCCGTGAACATGACGCCGGCCGCATCGCCTATCGCCTTGCCCAGGGCAAGAAGTGCGGCGGTCACCATGCCAGGAAGCACCTGCCTGAAGACGACTTTGAGCGTCTCCCATTTTGTTGCCCCGAGGGAATAGGCGGCGTCGACCATCTCGTCAGGAACGCTTTTGGAAATCTCATCGCCTGAACGAATCATCATCGGGATCATGAGAAGGGTCGTGACTACGATTCCCCCAAGGACGGACGCCCTCATGCCCACGATGACCATGACCGTGAAGGCGAAGGCTCCGTAGACGATGGACGGAATGCCATACAGAATGTCGTAAGCCAGCCTCGCGGCGTAGGAAAGTTTATGTCCCCTGCGGAGATAAAGGTTCATGTAGAAGACGACTGGAATGCTCACGCAGGCGGCCAGAATGGCCGAAGGAAGGACGACGGCGAGGGAACCCACAATAGCATTGAGGAAGCCTCCGTCATTGCTGACATTCCAGTCTTTGCCCGGGACCTTCGAGACCATCTCCCATGAAATCGAACCTATGCCTTTGACGAAGATGGTCCAGATGATGCTCGCCAAGAAGGAGAACACCAGGAAGACGGCCATGAGCATAAGGACCTTCATCACCTTTTCAGTCACATATTTGCTTTTGTTCCTATCCATTTTTTTTCTCGATCCGGTATAGAATCACTCTTGAAATCACGTTGAATATCAGGACTATGAGCATCAGCAGCAGGGCCGCGAACATGATCGCGGACTCATACAGCGGGATAGATGCCATCTCCCCGTAATTGTTTCCGATCAGGGCAGGAAGGGTGTAAAAGCCCTCGAAGATGCTCTTCGGAATCGCCGGAACAGAACCGCAGACCATCATCACGGCGATGGTCTCTCCGGCCGCCTTGGAAAGCGCCAGCACGACGGAAGCGAAAATTCCGGACAAAGACTTTCTCAGCACTATTGAGTGAGTCGTCTGCCAGGAAGTCGCTCCGAGCGAGGTCGAGGCGTCCTTGAGTTCCTGCGGAACCCCGGAGAAAATCTCGACAAAGAGGCTTATCATGATCGGGAGAACCATAACGCAAAGCACCAGGGCGGCCGTAAGGAGCGAATAACCGAAGAGCGGTATAAGGACGAGGATTCCCCAGACTCCGTAGATGACCGACGGCAGGGCTGCAAGGATATCGAGGGCCGGAAAGACGAATTTCCGCACCGAAGTCTTGGAATATTCAGTAAGATAGACCGAAGTGAGGAGGGCTATCGGAAGAGATATGGCTACGGAGAGGATGGTGACGAAGACCGTGCCCATGATGAAGGCTCCGAAGCCGAATTCACCCTGGGAAGGCTTCCATTTGGTCGAGGTCAGCAGATTCCATAGCGAATTTTCATGGAGAATCGGCAAGGACTTGAGATAGAGTCCTACGACCATGGCTATCAGGAAGAGGAAGGTAAGCGTCACGAGGGCGAACATGAAGCCCGCCGATAGTTTCTGGCGGTATATCCTTTTTCTATTCCAATCCTTGATGAAAATGCTGCCGGAAGCCAGGGCCGCTAAAGAGAGCACCAGAGCCATGAAGACTATGGCCATGGCATCGGTATTGTTGGACCTGGAGCCTCGGCCCCTCTCCGCGGTGCGGAAGAGCCTGAAATTGTCGGTCCTCGCCTTCTGGGAAATCTTGACATAGCCCAGAGACTCGTTGAGGTCCTGGCCTCTGCGCATCACATAGCGCAGAAAGGCCACCGAAGCCGAATCGGCAGGAACACCCTTGGTGACGAAATAGAGGTTGCGGGCAGGCGGAGACGGATAGCGGTCCTCGGCAACGGCTTTCATCAGAGAGTTTCTCGCCGCATAGAAATTCTCAGCCTCAGAGACAGAGCCGTCCCCGTCCGAATCCACTGGCAGGACAGCCAGCCCGTCCAAAGGAGCAAGGGTCTGGCCGTCGTAGGCATAGGCCAGATTATTGAAACCCAAGGCCAGAGGGTCTGCCTGCACAGCGGTCGCGATGCCGGGATCCCCATAGACAGCAGTACCGAGGAGGTCTTCCTGTTTCGCCCCGAACCATGAAGCGAAGGTCTGAGCGGCCCCGCAGGCATCGGACCGGGTGTAGACATTGATAGGGTCCTTGCTCGAAGTCCCGAGCAGCTGGCCCCAGGTCTTATATTCCCCGCTCACCCAGATCTTTCTGGCATCGGAAGCCGAAATGCCATGCCGCATAATCTCCTCGTAATGAGGATTGGAGGCGTTAAAGTCCGGAACTACGGCATCCCTCCCCACGACGAAGGCAAGGGCGCCCTGAGCGGACTCTTCATCATGAATCTCGCGGGAGAGCATGGCGAAATCAACCATGCCGTTCAGCACATCGGTCATCCCCTTGCCGGCGCCTCCGGCGGAGACATCCACCTTCACTCCGGGATTGCTCTCCTGGAATTCGTTGGCCCACTGAACAGCAAGAGGATAGAGGGCGAAGGCCCCTGAGATGGAGACCTGGCCCTCTAGTTCAGACTTCTTTTGTGATGCCGCTTCCCTGCCGGAACATCCGGCAAGAGAAAGGCAGAGAAAGAATGCCGATATTTTTCCAAGCAGATTCATCCTTTCGCCTCAGTATGCTTATTTACAAGATAAACTATTGATTCGTAAGGTATTCCGGAGTTAGTTCGGAGACCGATTTCGCAGGTGCGGCTGTTAGAATAACCGACAGGAACATCCTTTACCTGGGACTTGAGCTTGCGAAGGGCCCAGGCGTTAAGCTCCGGTTTGAAGAAGCCCTTGTCACCGGCAAAGCCACAGCAACCTACCTCTTCTGGAATAATGACCTTGGAAGAACAGCGTTTCGCGAGCTCTATCATGCAGCCGCTCAGCTTCATCAGGCGGGTCGAGCAGGTGAGGTGTATCGCCACCGGCACGTCGTCCTGATGGAAGGTAAGGCTCGGAGAAAGGTATTTCAAAATAAATTCCGAAGGTTCGTAGAGCTTGAGGGAGGAGATTTTCTTCCGCAGCCGCTCAAGGCAAGGGCTCTGGTCGCAGAGCACGGGATAGCGTCCGTTTTCGCTGGCTTTGAGCAGAGCCTTTTCCACCTCGGAGGTCTTTCTGTCGGCAATTTCCGGCATTCCCTTGCTCTCCCAGATTGTCCCGCAACAGAGTCCGGCCATATTCTCCGGGAAGATTACCTTCCAACCAGCCTTGTGGATGAGTTCCACCGTCTCTTCGACCAGCGGCTTCTTCTCTTTGGAAGCTTTCGGAAGCCCCATCATCTGGTTCATGCAGCTTGGCAGATAGACTACGGTGCGCTCATCCTCTCCCTTGTCGGACAGGCCCTCCGGGATCTTGTAGGCCTTCGGCATGGAAGGAGTCCAGAGAGGGGCACCCATGGCATGAAGGCCTTTTCCCACAGCGGACATCGCCTTATCGCCGAGCAGAGTCTGGGCGAAAGTGGCGAGCTTCATGACTCCTCTCAAGGCGCCCTCCACCTTGTCGAAGGAATCCGCGCTCTTATTCCACAATTTCCACTCTCCACTCCCCAAAGGCAGGTCTTCCCTCCGGATCTGGTGAGTGAGGTCGGCCGTGTTGATGCCCATAGGGCAGGAAGTCGAGCAGAGGCCGTCTCCTGCGCAGGTCTCGTCGCCCAGATAATGGTACTGTTTCTTGAGTTTCTTCGCCATGGCCATATCTCCGACGGCCTCGAGTCTGGTGATTTCCCTCTGGAGAGTGATTCTCGTTCTCGGTGAAAGAGTCAGCCCGCAAGAAAGGCAGTTTCTCTCGCAGAAGCCGCACTCTATGCACTTGTTCAGCCTCTTGTAGGCCTTCAGCAATTCAGGTTCTATGGCAGGAGAAAGCCCTTCAGCCCCGGCCTCTAAGGCATTCGCTCCGTTGATCCTCGGTTTGAGTACCGGCAGGGCCTTGAAATTTTTAAGGAAGCATTTCGGGTCGTCGTTGAAGATAACTCCCGGATTCATGATGCCCTGGGGATCGAAGAGCTTCTTGATCTTCTGCATAAGGGCGAAAGCCTTGTCCCCCCATTCGTAAAGGACGAAAGGTGCCATATTCCTTCCTGTCCCATGCTCAGCCTTGAGAGAACCATCATATTTCTCGACCACCATCTTAGCCACATCCCTGATCATATCCTCATATCGAGCGACCTCCTGTGGGGAGTCAAAACTCTGGTTAAGGATGAAATGGTAATTTCCCTCGAGGCTGTGACCATAGATGCATGAATCATCGTAGCCATGCCTGTCAAGCAAGGCAGAAAGCTCCTCGGTGGCCTCAGGAAGATCCTGAATATGGAAGGCTACATCCTCGATCAGGCAGGTCGTTCCTTGCTTTCTCATTCCTCCGACAGCGGGGAAAATGCCTGAACGGATGGCCCAATATTTCGAATATTCGGCAGGATTCTCAGTGAAGCTGACCTCCCCGAACTTCTTGAACGGTTCTAGGGCCACTCTTATGGAATCGATGTCGGCCTGAAGATTCTCATGGTCTAGGGCCACGACTTCAGTCAGCACGGCCGTAAGATTCTTTATACCCCTGGCCTCTGCCTCCTTCAGGGCTGGATCGTCCATGGACATGAGGGAACGTCTGTCAAGCATCTCGGCGGCATTGATGTCCACGCCGAGCTTTTTCATGACGAGCACGGCCTTGGCGGCCTCCTTGAGACCGTCGAAATAAATCATGGCGCTGGCCCGGAACGGATAAATCGGCACGTTGCGCAGGGTCACCCCGGACAGGAAGGCGAGAGTGCCTTCAGAGCCGACCAGAAGATGGGCCATTATCTCGAAAGGATCCGTGAAACGGACCAATGGCAAGAGATTCAGGCCGGTGACATTCTTGATGCTATACTTGTAGGAAATGCGCTCGCTGAGTTCTTTGTCGGCGCGGACGGAGTCTCTGAGAGCCTCGATAGCGGCGATGAAATCCGGATGAGACTTACGGAAGTCTTCCCTGCTCTTTTCGTCGCCGGTGTCAAGCAGGGTGCCGTCCGGGAGAATCATCCTTGCCGAAATCATCTGCTTGTCGCTGTTGGCATGGGTCCCGCAGCTCATCCCGGAAGCGTTGTTTATCACGATTCCGCCGATCATCGCGCTTTCCACGGAAGCGGGATCCGGGCCCAGCTTATAATGGTAAGGAGCAAGAATCTGGTTAATTCGACCACCAGTAAGGCCGGGCTGGACGCTGATAAGCTCCCCGCCCTTAGAGACCGAATATTTTTCCCAATGCTTCCCCGCCACTACAAGGATGCTGTCGCTGATTGCCTGGCCCGAAAGGCTTGTCCCGGCGGCGCGGAAGGTCACCGGCAGGGAAAGCTTTGAGGCGGCACGCATGATTTCCGAAATTTCCTTCTCGTTGTCCGAGCGGATAACGATCCGTGGAGTCAGCCTGTAGAAGCCGGCATCCGTACCCCAGGCGAAACGCCGGAGAGAGTCGGTGTAGATTCTATTCCTGGGGATGAGGCCCTTGAGCTCATCGAGGAAAGCCTTGTAATTATCGTTTTCCATGCTTATGTGGTTATTCTGACTTTACCCTTCACTTATTTCCGGCCGCTTCCGCGGATGTGCGTCTTATTATCCCGTCGACAAGGTAGGCGGCGACCACGTTTCCGTTGCAATTCAACAAGGTGGCTGGTATGTCTGATATGGTTCCGATTATCAGCAAAGTGGCGGCAAACTGCGGGTCGACTCCCAGGATGGAGCAGACCAGGATTTCCGCAGTCATTCCCCCGACCGGAACTGCACCTACCACCAGGGCCACGATGATGGACATCACAATGATGAACAGAGCCTGGCCCAGGCCTGCATGGAACTCTCCGAAGAAAATCAGGGCGAACATAATCTTGAACACTGAAGTGATGACAGATCCGTCCTTATGGATATTCGTTCCTAACGGCACCACCGATTCGGCGACAGTAAAGTCGCAGCCCATCTCTTTGCAGGCGCTGATATTGACAGGAATGCAGGCGGCGCTGGAGCAGGTGGCGATGGCGGTGAGCGAAGGGGTGAGGATGTGCTTCCAGTATCTCCTGCACTCATCTTTTCCGCGGATAAGGACGATGTAAAGAGGCTGCACG
The DNA here is from genome assembly GCA_002472565.1 of Bacteroidales bacterium UBA7258. Lineage (GTDB taxonomy): Bacteria > Bacteroidota > Bacteroidia > Bacteroidales > UBA932 > Cryptobacteroides. Next base: position 59,900 of record DKSK01000010.1, read on the forward strand.
ATGAAAAAGATCAGAAGCACCATGGCGAGTATCATCATGAATATACCCAAGTAGCTCAGCAGCACATCTTTTCCAAGCTGTCCGATTTGATTGGCGAAGTAGCAGCCAAGGCCGACCGGGGCAAGATACATGATAAGACTCATCATCTTCATTATTACCTCCAAGGCGCTGGAAACGAAGTCAGCCACCGCCCTGCCTTTTTCGCCGACAATGGAAGTCGCGAGGCCGAAGATGGCCGCGAAGATTATCAGCGGCAGAAGGTTGCCTTTGTCAAGAAGCATGGAAAAATCCGGAACCGTCAGCGTGCTTACGATAAGCTCACCGGCACCATGGGCAGTCGCGACGTCTCCTGCCGAGAGAAGTCCTGCTTCGAGGGAACCGAAGGGATAGACCCAGACGGCTCCGATGTATGTGAGGACAGCGGCGACGATGGACATCCCGGTGAAAACCACCAAGGTCCAGCCGAGAACCTTTCCGATAAGATGGTTCTCTTTCATCTTGTACATGGCGTTGGCTATGCTCAGGAAGACCAGAGGCACAACCATGACAAACATGAGATTGAGGAAGATGTCTCCCAGCGGCTTTACCCAGGCTGCGCCCTCCCCAAAGATGGCACCGCAGATTCCGCCCGCCACAAGGCCGGAGAGCAGGAGTATAGTGAAAAGATAATTCTTCAGGACTCTGTTCATTTCCGATATCTGTTCCTTTTTTTTCTTAAATACCGCTCTCCCTTAAAGAGCGCTATGCACATATCGCCTGTAAACTTACAAAGTTAAACAAAATCCCGTAAAAGCATCCAAAATCAAGGATAAGCTCACAAAAGAGAGATGCTCCGGACCGCCGGGAAGGCCAATCCGGAGACGCAAGGGAAACGACTCAGTCCGCTTCCTAAGGAACAGACTACTGGATATAGACAACCTCGTCTTCCGGGGCCGGAAGATCATCGTTCCGCAGATGGTTGCAGGCTCGCAGCATGTGGCGCAGCGAGTTCACTATGACCTCGGTTTCCTGGAGAAGATTCAGGTAGACATAGGCTATGGTCAGATTCTCCTTAGTGCGCTGCATGTTCACCATCTGACGCTTTCTGGCATCAGAAAGGTAATACTCGAACTGATTGGTCTCGGCGCTCAGGTCCTCAAGCTCCTGATCGGAGCCTCTGCCGATAAGGTCGGAAGCCCTCTTGAGCAGGAAACGGACAGTATCCCTCATCGGAGTGAACTCCTTCTTCATCTCCTCCGACATAGGCGTGAAATTGTTGTCCACATGTTCCATGCAGGAATCGCAGATGCGCCTCATGCTGTAGAGAAGATCCTCGCAAGAATTTCGGTCAAGATGGAACCATGTTGTCTTGCCTATGGCGACATCAGGATCAACCCTGCGGAAGGCTACCATCTCCTTACGTCTGGCGGCCTTGAGGTCCTCTCGTTTGTCGCGGAGCTTGCGGCTCGCCGACTCGAGTTCGGAAAGTTTCTCCTCCATGAAGCCGTCCGTCATCTTCATATACTGCTCATCAATGAAGAGGAGGAAATTTCTGTCGCTCCATGTGATATGCTCAATCACCAGTTCAAGGACTTCCTTCTGGTCCTGGGTCTTGAGAATTTTGTCATAGATTACATCACCAGACTCGGCCGCCCTCTTCTTGTAGCGGATGTTGCTTCTGACAAGAAGGAAAAAGGCGAAGGCTATCATGATGACTGTCAGCGGGATACCGCCAGCATACATGAGAGTGGCCACAATGAAGCAGAGGATGAAGGCTGCTGCGGCGGTGATGAACCAGCCTCCGATGACGCTGACTACTCCTGTTATTCGGAAGACGGCGCTGTCCCTTCCCCAGGCCTTGTCCGCGAGGGAGCTCCCCATGGCGACCATAAAGGTTACATATGTAGTGGACAGTGGAAGTTTGAAAGAGGTTCCGAGGGCTATCAGAAGGCTGCCTACCACGAGGTTGACGGTGGCTCTGACCTCATCAAAGGCAGCCCCGTTAGGGAGCTTCCGGTCGTAGCCTTCAAAACGGCTTGAGGCCCAGGCTCTGGCCTTGACAGGCACTGCGGAAGAGAACTGTCCAGAGAAAATTCTAGTCGCGCGGACCAGGACTCTCGCAATCCTGGAAGAGCCGAACATCTCGTCATCCCCCGACTGCCTCGAAAGGTCGACGGAGGTCTTGACCACGTTCTGAGCCTTCTTGGATGTGGCAAGGGCTATGACCATGATTATGCCGGCTCCTACCAGAAAGAAGGTCGGGGTCTTGGCCGGTCCTTCCAGAGAAGTCATCATATAATGTGCGGCATCGGTCCCTCCGCCGTTGGCTTGGAAATCGACGAAGGAAGAATAGCCGGCGAGCGGAACTCCTATGAAGTTCACGAGGTCATTCCCGGCGAAGGCCCACGCAAGGCCGAAGGTTCCCATGAGGACTAAGACCTTGAAGACATTGACTTTCAGGAAATAGAGCACTTCCATGAGGATGGTGCAGAAGACAAGGCAGAGTAGGATGAGCTGCCAGATGTGAGCATCTATCCAGCTTATGGCCTGGGCCGGCATGTACTGCGAAGAACCGATTCCCTTGATGAGCATGAAATAGAGGAGGGCGGTGGCGGCCAGCCCCCCGAATATGCCGATCTTCCATTTCAGCCCGGAATTCTTGTAGGAGAAGGTGAAGAGCAATCTTGACAGCCACTGGATCAGGACGCCGAAAATGAAGGCTACCGCGACTGAGAAGAAAATCGCGATGATCACCTGAAGAGCCTTGTCGGAATTGATGAGCTGGCCGAGGGTCAGGGTTTCATCTTTCAAGATCTTGATGAAAGAGAGGGCGCAGGAACCTCCCAGAAGTTCGAAAACCATGGAAATCGTAGTTGAGGTAGGCATCCCCATGGAGTTGAAAATATCGAGAAGCACGATGTCCGATGCCATGACGGCAACGAAAATAAAGATCAGCTCATTGAAAGAGAACATAGAAGGACGGAAGATTCCATGTCTCGCTATGTCCATCATGCCGTTGCTCATGGCGGCGCCGGCGAAGATTCCTATCGCCGCCACAAGGAGGATTGTCCGAAAGGTTGCGACTTTTGCGCCGATGGCCGAATTCAGGAAGTTGACTGCATCATTGCTGACACCCACAGAAAGGTCAAATACAGCAAGAACGAAAAGGCAGACAACAAGGACCAGATAGATAGTACTCATTAAATATTGTTTTCCGCTTTTATCCTCGCAAATTTATCACAAAATAATTCTGATGCCTATTCACCATATTCATTTTTTATCCTGAATGGTCATTTTCATAAAAAAAGAAAACTTTCGCCTTGATTTCAAATGAAACTTCAAAGCGAAAGTCTGTCCTAAACAACTATGTTTCCAAAATTATAAAGCAGGATATTATATTTTATGGCCTTTTGAAATTGACCGTCCCCCACCGGGCAGGCCTGTGGATGTCCACGACTCCTGTCGGAGCCCAGACCCAATTCTCTTCTGGAGAGTCAGAGCCATATAGGTACTCAACCCTTGAGAAGTTCATCTTCCATGAAGGGAATTTGTCAGCCTCGTCGAAGCCTCTCATCAAGGCCTTTCTCGGGATCGCCCACTCACAGCTCCAGCCCCTGTCCGGGGAGCCCTCCTTGTTGAGCGAACCATAGACCTTGACAGCCGTCTTCAGTCCGGGACAGTCCCAATGGCAATAGAAGCTTCCCCCGAAGGAATAGCCCTTGTCCATGATGAGGTCGAGGACGGTGCCGAGAGCGTTGATCTCGAATTCATAATAGTTCAAGCCGTCCGCGTCCGGGTCAATGAAAATTTCGAAATCATTGTCCTTCCAGACCACAGAGTCGTGTTCCGTCTGGACCGCCCTTACATCATCCTCCCAGAGAAAGGCCCCTACATAGAGATATTCTTCGTCCCAAAGAAGCTTTACCTCCGTCTGCTTCACCGGAGCCGGATAGTCCTCTCCCCTTATGTCACGCAAGGGGCCCAGAGGAAGGGCCTTCGACCATGAAGTCTCGTCAAGGCGGCCATCGATGCGAATCTTCCCTTCCGCCCTCCTGCAATCATAAGTCTGCGCCGCCGCCCCTGAAGACGACAGCGCAAGACCTATTGCAAGAGCCAAAAGCCTGGTTCGCATATTTCTACTTTACAAATTGCTTGTCCAGCAGCTTGATCTTCTCGTCCGCATCCGCGCCCTTCGCGCCATAGTAGAACTTGATCTTAGGTTCTGTGCCCGACGGGCGTACCGTGACGACGTCTCCATCCTTGTCGAAGAACTGGAGCACATTGGACTTTGGAAGACCTGTCTTCTCGCTTTCCATGTAATCCACCTCGCGGATAACAGGAGAACCGGCTAGCTCCTTAGGAGGATTCTGGCGAAGCTCCGCCATAATCTTCTGGATCTCCTCCGCGCCGGACTTACCCTTGCGCACCACGCTGGTCAGACCTTCCTTTCTGTAGCCATATTCCTTGTAAATCTTCAGCATCAGTCCGTAGAGGCTGAGGCCCTGGTCGGCGGCCCATGCGGCGCACTCGGCCACCATCGAAGCGGCAATCTGCGCATCCTTGTCCCTGACGAACTGGCCGACATTGAAGCCGAAGCTCTCCTCACCTCCGCAGATGAACTCGCCCTTGTCCTCATTCTCGCGGACGACCCCCGCGATGTATTTGAAGCCGGTCAGGACGTCATAGCATTTGACTCCGAAGCTTTCCGCGATTTCCGCTATGAGAGGGGTCGTGACGATGGTCTTGACGACATATTTGCTTGCGTCAAGCTTTCCGAGCTCCTTCCAGCGGCTGAGAATGTAGTAGGTGAGCATGGAACCGGTCTGGTTGCCGTTGAAGCGGACCATCTCACCCTTGTCGTCACGGACAGCGATTCCCATACGGTCAGCGTCCGGGTCGGTTGCAATGACGATGTCAGCCTGATTCTTGTCAGCCACCTCGATGGCCATCTTCATGGCGCCGGGATCCTCCGGATTAGGATAGGCGACGGTCGGGAAATTTCCGTCGCTGATGTCCTGCTCAGGAACATGGAAGACGTTCACGAAGCCAAGACGCCTGAGGCATTCCGGCACGAGACGGACGCCGCAGCCGTGGAGAGGGGTGTAAACGAATTTAATATCTTTATGTCGGGAGCAGGCCTCGGGCGAGAGCGTCAGGCTGAGGATGTCATGGAGGTATCTTTCGTCCACATCAGCCCCCATGATGTCAATCTTTCCCGGCTTCACGCCTTCCACAGGACGGAAGAGGACCATGGACGGGTCGGTAATCTTGGCCACCTCAGCCACGATGTCCACATCGACAGGGCTGGTGATCTGGGCTCCGTCGCTCCAGAATACCTTGTAGCCGTTGTATTCCTTAGGATTGTGCGAGGCTGTCACCATGACTCCGGCCGTGGCTTTCTTCAGCCTGATGGAATAACTCAGTTCCGGAGTCGGCCTGATGCCTTCGAAGAGGTAGACGTGGATGCCGTTGTTGGAAAGCACGTCCGCTGTGATTCTGGCGAATTCGCGGGAATGGTTGCGGCTGTCGAAGGAGATGCAGGCGCTCAGGCCACCCTTCACATTGGCCTTCATATAGTTTGCAAGTCCCTGTGTTGCCATGCCGACGGTGTAAGTGTTCATTCGGTTGGTTCCTACGCCCATGACTCCGCGGAGTCCGCCGGTGCCGAATTCAAGATTACGGTAGAAGGCGTCCTCAAGGATGGCCGGATCCCCTTCCATGAGTTTTTTGACCTCGTTCTTGGTCTCTTGGTCGAAGTCGCCGTTCAACCACGACTCGGCGACAAGTCTGAAATCTGTTGCCACGTTATTAAAAGTATTAAATTTATATGTTATTTTTCTACTTTTTAAATACTTTCTGCAACCGTTTGAAACGGATTATATCAATTATGTGTTATCCGGCGTATCCGCCGGAATATTCTGCGTCATCATCCGGCGTATCCGCTGTAATTTCCAAATTTAACAAAATTTTCCGATCCTTTAGCTAACTTTGCCCAAAAGCAAGAAAATTTTGCCAATGGACATGGAAGACAGATTCGGCGGAACCTTCTACGACTTTATAATCAAACACATGGAAGATGACCCTGACAGGCTCGCCCTCTCAAAAGAGAAATGGGCAGGCATCGATACGTCCGCAGCCGTCTCAACAATAGGAGGAAGACGCAGAATCCGTTCGAAACTGCCTCTCTGGTACGCCGACCAACGCCTCGTATATCCGACAAGGCTTTGCATCGAGCAATGCAGCTCGCAGGCGGCCGCCGAATACAAAGCAAGCCTTGTCCGGCAGATAATACCCGGAGGAACAGTCGCCGATCTAACCTCCGGCCTCGGAGTCGATGACTGGGCCTTCGCTTGCGAAGGCTGCCAGGTACTCTACAACGATGCTTCTCACCTACTGTGCGAAGCCGCCAGACACAATTTTCACTGCCTCGGAATCACGGCAGATTTCCGCTGCGGAGAAGTCGCTCCAGGTAAAGTCGCTGAAATTCTCGGCGGCTTCAAGCCGAACCTTATCTATATCGATCCAGCCAGACGAGAAGCGGGGACCGGGCGCAAGACCTTTAAGCTGGCGGACTGCAGTCCGGACGTGCTCGCACTCTCGAGCGAACTGCGCAGACTCGGCGCCGACATTCTTCTCAAACTCTCTCCCATGGCCGATATCTCCACCGTAGTGGCGGAATTATCCGCGGCCTTCGGCGGAGATGTAGACAAGGGCTTATGTGTCAAAGAGATACATATAGTGGAATACGAGGGAGAGTGTAAGGAACTGCTGGTCTGGCTCTCGCGGCGGGAAGGCGGGGAGGAGAAGCCCCGGCTCACCGTGGCGGTCTGCGGAGAGGAGACTGCGACCCTGTCTGCGGAACTCGGCACCGAAGCCTCTCTGACGCCTTCGCTCTACGCCTCCGGAGCCGAAGCCCTGGCCGGATCCTGCCTCTTCGAACCCAGCAAGGCTCTCTCCAAATCAGGCCTTTTCAAGACCGTCGGACAGCGTTTCGGCCTGAACCAGCTCGGGCTTTCCACCCACCTCTACGTCGGAGAGGAAGTCGCCGAGTCTCTCCTTCCTTTCGGGAAGACCTACAGAATCACCTCGGCCCTGCAGCTCTCAAGCCAGAACATAAAGGAGCTTTCCCGCAAGGGTCTCGCTGGCACACTTTCAGTCCGCAACGTCCCTCTCTCTGCCCCGGAGCTTTCCCGAAGGCTGCGCCTCAGGCCGGACCAGACCCGGCACCTTTTCGCCTGCCGGATAGATTCCCTCTCCGCCAACTTCCTGCTCTTCACCGAACCATTCCAAACCGCCCCGACTAACCGCGCATATTGAGGATTGCCGTGACGGTTCACCACAGAGCGAATGTAGTACCCCCACGCCTAAATAGTGCCGGTGAGGACATTGTGGGGCAGGGGCTTCGCGTGGTGTCAGCGCGAAATGGGTGATATCAGAGAGCGAGCTGGGTGTCGGGCGAGGTGTCGGCATCGGAACCCTGCACCGGAAACGATTTCAGAATCTATCGGAATAGGAGCTCGAAGGTGGTGCGGGAGGGGCTGGAAACGAGGAGGGAGATGGTGCCGCCATGGCGGTTCATTATCTGGCGGGAGAGGCTCAGCCCTATGCCGCTGCCTTCAGACTTGGTGGTAAAGAAAGGCACGAAAATCTGCTCCTGCACATCCGGTGGGATAGGCGCACCGTCATCAGAAACCCGGAGGTGAGTCTCGCCGGCGGACTCCTCCATGAATGCGTTGATTTCAATATGCTTCGATCCGGCTTGAAGGGCGTTCTTGATAAGATTTATCAAGACCTGGGAGATCTGCCCCTCATCAATGTAAAGCAGCATCTCCTCCGAAGAAGCCTTGTAGGTGCAGACGGCGCCGGCATCCTTGCACTGCTTTTCGGTTAGACTGATGACATTGCAGACCAGGTCGTCCACCATCACGGCCTTGCGCACCGGCCTGGCAACTCCGCTGAGTTCCCTATAAGTCTGGACGAAATTTATGAGGTCACGCGACGAGGCCGAGATAGTCTCCAGCCCCTTCTTGACATCCATCTCCTGTTCCTCGGCAGGGAGACCGGCATATTTCGAAAGCGCGTCGCTGAGCGAAGCTATCGGGGAGACCGTATTCATGATTTCATGAGTCAGGACCCTTATAAGCTTCGTCCATGATTCCTGTTCATTGCGCTGGCGCTGGCGTTCGAAAATCCGGTGGAGACGGTTCAGGGACCGGTTCAGGGCGCTGTTTTCCAGGAAATGGAAATTAAGCTCCCCGTCATCGATGGCGTCAAGCAGGAAATCCACCTTCTTTCTGTCCTTTCTGCGGACCACGGCGGCGGTTACGGCCACGGCCACGACGACCGCGGCGAGGGCCGCTGCTATTACCGCCAGGACTTTCATCAGATGTTATACTTATTGATCTTCTTGTATAGGGTAGGCCGGCTGATATTCAGCGCCTGGGCGACCTTGGTCAGATTCCCTCCGTAGCGCTCCATGGCATCCCTGATGGTCTTCTCCTCCGCCTGTTCAAGCGTCCCCGAAGAAGTTTCGGGGAGATTGTCCTTGAGCTCGAAGTCACCGGCCTCCAGAAGCTTTCCATCGGCCAGAATCACCGCCTTCTCCACAGCATTGCGAAGCTCCCTGATATTCCCTCCCCAGGTATTCTCTTTCAGCCTGGCCGCGGCCTCGGGCGATATCCCCTCGACAGAGCGGTGATACTTTGAATTAAAGGCGCTTATGAAGCGCTCCGCGAGAGGCAGTATGTCATTCTTCCGCTCACGTAGCGGCGGCAGGTCGAAATGGACGGTATTGATGCGATAATATAGGTCTTCCCTGAAGCGTCCCTCCGCTATGCTCTTTTCAAGGTTGGTGTTGGTTGCGCAGATCAGCCTGATGTCAATCGGGATGGATTTTGAGTCCCCAACCCTGGTAATGCACCTGTTCTGGAGCACTCTCAGGAGCTTGGCCTGGAGATGCAGCGGGATGTTTCCGACCTCGTCCAGAAAGAGGGTTCCGCCCTCCGCCTGCTGGAAAAAGCCGACATGATCGGCATGAGCATCGGTAAAGGCTCCTTTGACATGCCCGAAAAGCTCACTTTCGAAAAGTGTGTCGGGAATGGCCCCGGCATCCACGGCGACGAAAGGTTCTCCCTTGCGCAGGCTATGCTCATGGACCTCCTTGGCCAGCAAATCCTTTCCGGTGCCGTTCTCCCCTGTAATCAACACAGATGCATCGGTCGGAGCGATCTTGAGGAGAGTGTGACGTATAGCGGCCATCTTGTCACTTCCACCCCAGTACATCTGCTCCTCGTCCGGCCGCACCTCTTCCTTCGAAGAGGCCTTCATGGCCTTATCTCTGGCAGAAGACAGAGTAGATATCAGCTTCTCATTGTCCCAAGGCTTGGTAATGAAATCAAAGGCTCCTCTTCTCATTCCCTCGACGGCCAAGGCTATGTCGGCATAGGCCGTGAAGAGAACAACTTCAGTCGAAGGAGAGAGCTGTTTGATCTCCTTTGTCCAGTAGAGGCCTTCGTTGCCGTTGTTGACGCTGGAAGTGAAATTCATGTCCAAGAGCACCACATCCGGCTTGAAGTCCTCAAGCTTTAAGAGGAGCCCCGAGGGAGACGGAATCAGTTCGACTTCTGCGAAATAAGGGGGCAGGAGCAGCTCCAGAGCCGCTCTTATCCCCTTATTATCATCCACGACGAGTATGCGTCCTTTCTTCATCACATCACAAATTTAAGAAAATTAGCGGAAGACGAGCACATCGCTGTCGCCATAATTGTCGTAAGACGAGGTTATGACCTTCTCCCCAGGCTCAAGCCCTTCGAGGACTTCGTAATATTGAGGATTCTGTCGGCCTATGCGGATATTCCTTTTCACGGCCTTGCTTCCGTCCTTGGCCATGACATAGATCCATTTGCCTCCGGTCTTCTGGTAGAAGGATCCGCGAGGGATGAGGATAGCGGTCTCAGGCTGGCCGAGCTGGAGATTCAGGTAATAAGTCTGGCCGGTCCTGATGTTCTCCGGCTGGGTATCAGTGAATTTGAAGTCAGCCTGGAACTTCCCGTCCCTCACTTCCGGATAGACCTTGCGCACCTGGGCGGAAAATTTCTCTCCCCCTCTCTCGAACTCTGCGGCAAGTCCGGGGACTACTCTGTCGATATAGTGCTCATCAATCTGAGCCTCGATCTTGTAACTTCCGACCGAATTGACCTGGCCGATCTTCGTGCCGGAAGGAATAGACTGTCCCAAAACAGCATCGAGCAGACCGAGTTCCCCGTCTATAGGCGACTTTATGGTCAGGTTCGCCTTCCTCCCACGGATCAGCGCCATATTCTGTCGCATATTGCTGAGATTATCCTGCATCTGGGCGATTTCGACGCCTCTGTAGAGGCTGTCCTGGGCCGCGCGATCCAGCACGAGAGAGTACTTTCTCTGGGAAAGTTCGTAGTCTTCTTTCGCCTTCAGATACTCCTCTTTTGCAACCAGCTTTTCATCGTACAAGGCTTTCTGCTGCTCATATGTTCTCTTGTTGCGGCGCACCTCCATTTCGAGGGTTGCTTCGTCCTGACGGACAGAAAGTTTCTGCTGTTCCATCTGGATCATGGTGTTACGCAGAATGTTCTCCTTCTCGGCCAGTTCGGCTTCGGAATTAAGAATCTGAAGGTCGAGGTCGTCGTTGCTCAGCTCAAGAATCGGATCACCCTTTTTTACCATCGCCCCCTCTTCAAGATAAATCTTCTCTACGGAGCCACCTTCGCGAGGACTCAGCTGTATGGTGACCATAGGCTGGACCTGTCCGCTGACTCTGATATAGTCGTTGAACTCCCCGCTTTTTGTCTCGGCCATGGTCAGAGTTTCCTTGTCGACCCTGAGAGTCTTATGGTCAGGAGAAAATATCAGATAGATGATGAATATGAGGACGAGTGCTCCGCCCCAGTAGGGAATCGCCTTTCGGGTAAAAGCCACCCTCCAACCTTTTTTCTTTTCGATTATAGTATCCATGATTACACTTATTTACAATGATTTACCTTAGAACTGGCTTATGTATTCTTCTCCTGAGTAGTATCTCACCACGCTCTGCTTGATGAGATATTTGAAGAGGCTGTTGTACTTGTCCGCCTTGGCCTTGAGATAATTGTCAGTTGCCGCCCTGTATTCGATCGGCGAAATCAGTCCCTGCTCAAGCTTACGGCTGTTGAGTCTGTAGGCCTCGTCCTGAACAGCCTCTTTCCTGCTTGCCTGGAGCCAAGCGGCCATGGCGTCGTCGCTGTCCTGGAAAGCCTTTCTGACCTCGGTATCAACCTCATGGCACTTCTGGTCATATTCGGCCTGGGCCGCGGCTACGGCATTTTTCTTTTTAGAGATTGCAGAATATCTGGAAAGCCTGTCGAAAATAGGCAGACTTAAAGTCAGCTGCACGTATTCTCCGGCGTTGTTCTTGAACTGGCTATGGAAGGGGTCGGTAGTAGAACCTTTATAAGAATAGTATCTCGTGTCCCAGCCTGCGTACAAAGAGACGGTAGGCATCAGCTGCCACTTTGCAGTGCTGAGCTCTCTCTTGGCGTTCAGGAATTTACCCTCGGCCACCTGAACATCAGGATTATTGTCCATGGCGTAGTCCACAACGGAATTGAGATCCCCCGATGGAAGAGTCGCTCCCGGTTCCTCAATGTCGGTCAAGATGTTCAAAGCCGAATCTACAGGCCAGAACATAAGGTCACGGAGATTCAGCATCTGGGTGTTCAGCTGGCTCTTGTTATTTACGAGATCATATTCCCTGTCGGCGAGGTCAGCCTCCATCTGGACCACGTCAGCATGGCCCTTCTGGCCCAATTCTTCCTGACGTTTGGCAAGGAGAAGGGACTTCTGTGCTGTCTCCACCTGGTCCTGAAAAAGGCTCTGCAGCTTGGTGAAATACACCACGTTATAATAGGCCTCCATGACCGCGAGGCAGATGTCCGCCTCGACCTGCTTCTCCTGCGTGATTCCCATCAAGAGAGAAGTCTTGGCGATTTTCAGATTATTCACAGCCTGGAAACCATTGAAAAGGTTGAAGCCGGCCTGGACCTGATAGCCATTATAGAAAGAGGTAGTATTAAAATAGGTATTGGTCTGAGGGTCGATAGACCTGCCGAAATTGTAGTAGGCATAGGTCTGGGAGGTAATCCGGGGAGTGAAGGCGGCGAGAATCGCATCGCGCCTGCCTATCCTGGCATCCCCATTCGATGCCTGCTGAATCCTGACCTTCGTCGAATTGGAGATGGCATAGGACATGCAATCTTTCACAGACATGAGCCCCCCGGCCTGCTGAGCCGCCGCCGGTGAGAGCGTGGCCAAAATCGAAATAAGAGTTATCAAAGTTTTTTGCATAGTAAAACTGTTTGCTGCTCGGCCAAATACTTGGCATCGCCTGTGCCATAGTATTTAATAAGCTAATAACCAATAATTTGATTTATAGCGCCAAAGAACGAATCGTAAATATATTTTACAAAAGTGTAAAGATTCTTTACACGATAAGAACTTAAGAAAGAATATTGCCAAGAATTTCAATTTTTCTATATTTGCATAATTCTAAAATAAATCCTCATGGAACTTGGACAAAGACTGCCGGAATTCCTCGGTAAAGACCAGGACGGCAAAGAATTAAAGCTGTCGGATTTCAAAGGCAAGAAACTCGTGCTATATATCTATCCTAAAGACAGCACTCCCGGATGCACTACGGAGGCCTGCAACCTCAGGGACAATTACGAGCGCTTCCTTTCGCTCGGCTATGCTGTAGTCGGAGTCAGCGTCCAGGACGAGGCTTCGCATAAAAAATTCATAGCGAAATACCAGCTGCCCTTCCCTCTTATTGCAGACACGGAGAAGAAGCTCGTCGGAGAACTTGGCGTCTGGGGCGAAAAGAAAATGTACGGTAAGACTGTCATGGGGGTTCTCCGCACGACCTTCATAGCCGATGAAGAGGGCAAGATTGTCCGCATCCTAGGGCCTAAGGAAATCAAAGTGAAGGAACACTCCGCCCAGATTCTGGGATAAAAGCCCGAAGCAGAAGCGGCCTTTTTGGATAAGGCCAGCGGAATCCTCGCCCGAGACACTCTCCGCAGACCACTAGGGCAAGGCTATTATCATTATTAGTTCTGTGTGGCATTTCCCAGTGCCCGCTCACCCCTGCGGGAGACCCATCGTCACCCGGAATCATCAGAGAACAGTCTTTACGGAAATAGAGACTGGCCTGGGTCATCTTGACTTTTGGTCAGCCTCTATTCTCTTTCCGACGGCGGCTCACCACTGTCCGACCGCTCCACGCCTTGGCATCAGATCGCTCCACTCTTGGCATCAGATTACTCCGCGGATGAGATCTTCGTTGACAGAGAGGGCGGCCTTGGCGCCTTCTCCCATCGCGATGATTATTTGCTTGAAAGGCACATTCGTAACATCCCCGGCCGCATAGATTCCTTTCACGGAAGTCCTGCAATGATCGTCGACGATGACTTCGCGGCGAGGGCTAAGCTCCAGAAGTCCGCTGACAAGGTCGCTGTTCGGGGCTAGACCTATCTGCACAAAGACTCCGTCGACTTCAAGATCGGCAATCTCACCGGTTGTTCTGTCCTTCAAAGCGAGCGCCGTGAGAGACTTGCCGTCTCCCTTCACTTCCATCGTCTGCCTTGAAGTCAAGATCTCCACGTTCGGAAGAGATTCCGCCTTGTCCAGGAGCACTTTGTCCGCACGCAGAGTGTCCAGGAATTCAACGACAGTGACATGGGAGGCGACAGCGGCAAGATCAATGGCGGCCTCGATACCAGAATTGCCACCTCCTACGACGGCCACACGCCGCCCCTTATAGAAAGGACCGTCGCAATGAGGGCAGAAATGGATTCCATGGCCCAGATACAGGCTCTCCCCCTCCACTCCGAGCTTTCTCCATGAAGCCCCCGTCGCTATGATAAGGGCCTTCGCAAGGAAGGTCTCCCCTCCTTTTACGCGGACACGCTTCCTTCCGTCAGCCTCTGAGATTTCTGCGATGACGCGATTGTCGAAGATGTCAATTTTATACGCTTCCATGTGCTTTCTCAAGGCGGAAGAGAGGTCCCGCCCGCTGGTCAGAGGTACCGAGATGAGATTCTCAATGCCGGTAGTGTCGTTGACCTGCCCCCCTATCCTTCCGGCAACGACAGCCGTCCTGAGAGCCTTCCTCGCGCTGTAGATTGATGCCGAAGCGCCGGCTGGACCGCCTCCGATTACAAGCACGTCGTACTCCAGCTCTGTCTGCTTCTCATCCAGCGCCTCTTCCGAGCCAAATTTATCCTCCAGTTCCCCCAGCAAGGTTCCGAAATCTCCACGTCCTACATGAAGAAGCTCCCCGTTCGCAAAGACCGAAGGCACACCCTGGATATCAAGGCTTTCCACTTCATCCTTAAACTCAGCCCCGTCAACCATTTCATGGGTGAAGTCGGGCCGGAGCAAGGTCAGCACATCGAGGGCCTGAACCACGTCAGGGCAATTAGTACAGGTAAGGGAAACATAGGTTTTCAGGCTGACGGGCCCCTTGATCCTGCTGATACGCTTTCGCAGCATCTCATCGGGCAGATTCTTTCCTTTCCCGTCGGCATTGAGAATCGCAAGAAGAAGGGACGAAAATTCATGCCCGGAAGGAATTCCTCTGAAAGTAATCCCTGTCGGCTTCCCATCTTTCAGAAGGTCGAAAGAGAAGGAGCCGTCTTCTTCGTCTTCATGACGGAGTCTTGGAGAGGCCGAGACAAAATCGTCCGCAAATTCATGCATCCTGGCCCCTCTTTCATCATTCTTCCCGGCATGAACCAGAAGGACATAGTTCCCTGTAATGGAAGAGAAGACCTCACGAACCTGATTCAATATATCTTTATCTATCATATCATATTCATTTTATGGTTAATATGGAAAAACAAACGCGGGGCGATTCTATTTTTGGCAGGAAGTATGTTCATAAGAGGAATCCCCGCTATCTTCAAAAAGCCCCGGTCAGGTAGGGCCGGGGCTAAAGTCACTGAAATTAAATCTTGCCGACCAGATCTATGCTTGGTTTGATCGTCTCGGCCCCCTCCTTCCACTTTGCCGGGCAGACCTCGCCCGGATGAGAAGCCACGAACTGGGCCGCCTTGACCTTTCGGAGAAGTTCATCGGCATTGCGGCCAATGCTGTTGTCCTGGATTTCCGCGAGCTTGATCTTTCCCTGGGGATCTACCAAGAAGGTGCCGCGGTAGGCCACGCCCTCGTCCTCCTTGTAGACGCCGAAGCCCTTGGCGAGAACGGCGATAGTGTCGGCGAGCATAGGATATGAAATTTTCTTGATGCTGTCGGATGCGTCCGCCCAGGCCTTGTGCACGAAATGAGAGTCACAGCTGACGGAGAAGACCTCTACGCCCATCTTCTGAAGCTCTTCATACTTGCCGGCGAGGTCCACGAGCTCGGTCGGGCAGACGAAGGTGAAGTCGGCCGGATAAAAGAAGAAGATGGCCCATTTGCCTTTGATATCGTCACTTGAGACGGTCTTAAAACTGCCGTTCTGATATGCATTAACCTTGAACTGAGGAAGCTGTGAGTTGATGATCGTTTCCATAAATTTTATCTTTTACAAATTAATATCTCGACGGCAAAGATATGAAAGATTTTCTAATTTTGAAATATTCTAAAATAAATATTTCGTCGCGGATGAAAATTTCAGAGCGGAGGATATCTCGCCCCGGGCAGAAGAAAACTGAATCGCGATCGAGAGAAAATGGTATGTAGAAACTGAAGAAACTTTCATATATTGAGGAAAATTTCCTATCTTACGACTGCTTATTGAAAAAATGGTTTATGTGCAAGAAAATCAATTTATTCCTCGCAGCAGGACTGCTTTCATTTCTTGGGGCGGGCTCAAGCGCCCTGGCCAATCAAAGTCCCGACGGGGTAAAAAGACAGATGGAAATCGAGGATCTGTCCGGATGGCAGACCGTCGGTTCCATCAAGACTACCGATGACGGCTCCATCATCTCATGGGTGGTTTCGCCACAGGAAGGAGACGGGAAACTGTATATCCGTAAATTTCCGGCCAAGGGCAAGAGCGGGGAAAAGGAACTTGCCATAGAAAGAGCGGGAAGCGCAAGCCTGGACCCTCAGGGCAAATGGCTGTATTGCAGAATCAAGCCGGAATTCAAGGTAAGCAGACAAGAAAAGATTAAGAAGACGAAGAAGGACAAGATGACGCCGGACACGCTGGCAGTCGTAGACCTCTCCGACCTCTCCATAAAGAAATATCCGGTAGTAGAGAGCTTCAAGACCGGCTACTTTACCATGCCGCTGGTCGCATACAAATCCAGCTGGGAAGCGGCGGCCTCGGAGCCGAAAGACGCTAAGGCTGAGCCGGCAAAGGCCTCGGCAGACAGCTCTCTCTCCAAGCCGAAGAAGCCGAAAATGGAAAAGAAGTCCGGACTCATCATCCTGAATCCGGCAAGCGCCCAGGCCGACACCATCCTGAATGTCGACAAATATGCCTTCAGCAACGACTGCGGCCTCCTAGTATTCTCAACCAAAAAAGACACGAAAGACAGCCTTTCATGTTCGGCCCTGATGCTCGGCTGGTTCGAAGGAGGAAAATTCAAGACCGACACCCTTTCCAAGAAGAAGGAGGCCTATGGGAGCTTAAGTTTCAGCGACCAGGGCGACAAGCTGGCCTTTACAGCCACCTCCGACACCAACGACACGGGCGACAAGAGGTACTCTCTGAGCCTCGCGACCATCACGAGGACTTCCCCTGGAAAGAAGACCCCATCAAGCATGAAAGTCTTGGTGGAAGAGCTTGTCAGCCAGGAATATAAAGATCCATCCTCCGGCTGGTCGCTCGACCAGAACAGCGATGCTTTCTTCACGCCGGACGGAAAGAGAATCATCACCGGACTCTCGTCCATTCTGCCTCCTAAAGACACGAGCATAGTCGATTTCGAGACGGCTCGTGTGGACATCTGGAACTGGGACGCACCTTACACCCCGCCACAGGCGAAGAAAAACCTCAGCAGGATAAAGGAAAAGACCTACCTCACGGTGATCAATCTCGACGGGGACAGGAAGCCTGTACTTCTCACAGACAAATTCTTCGAGGACATCACCCTGCTTAAGGCCGGTTCTTCCGACTGGGCTCTCGCCCGCGACGGGAGCGACTACGAAAGATCCTCGGTATGGGACTACAACAATTTCAGCGACCTCTCCCTGGTCAGTCTGAGAGACGCTTCTAGAAAGCCTCTGGTGAAGAAGCTGGACATGGGAGTGTCGAGGATTTCTCCGGAAGGGAAATACCTCCTTTATTATGGGAACGCGGACAGGAACTGGCACAGCCTCAACCTCCAGACCGGAGCCGACATCAACCTTTCCAAGGACTGCGGGGTGGCCTTCTACGATGAGGAAAACGACAGGCCGATGGCTCCGGACCCGTACGACTCCAATCCGAAATGGATGGAAGGCGACCAGGCAGTGCTCATCGGCGACCGCTATGACCTCTGGCGCTTCGCTCCTGACGGGAGCAAAGCCGAGAATCTCACCGGAGGAGCGCTGAGAGAGAAAAAGCTGAAATTCGGCGGAGACTCCGACTTCAGGCAGAGAAGATTCACCCAGAACCAGCTCTGGTCCTCCTACGTTTTCGGCTACGCACCGAAAGGCCTCTTATACATTACGGTCATGAACGAAGACGACAAGACTAACGGCTTCGTCTCGATCGACCTCGCCAGAGCGGCGAAAACTCTGGAATATTTCACGGATACGCTCTCTTTCCGAGGAATGATGAAGCCGGAAAAGTCCGACCGGATTGTCTTCACGGCAGATAATTTCCGCAGCTGCCCAGATCTCTACACCACGCTTGATAGAAATTTCAAGACTCGCGAAAAGCTCTCCAGCATCAATCCTCAAAAAGATGAACTGCGATGGGGCAGGGCCGAACTCTTCTCTTGGAAAGCCTACGACGGCACTCCGCTCAAAGGACTTGTCTATATTCCGGACGGAGTAAAAGAAGGAGAAAAGCTTCCGGTGATGGTCTATTTCTATGAGAAATATTCCGACGAGCTATATTCCTATTTCAACCCTGGTCCTTCGCGTTCCATCGTCAACCCAAGCTACTACACCTCAAGAGGCTACATCTTCTTCATCCCTGACATTGTCTACAAGGTGGGACATCCTGGCGAGAGCGCCTACAACGCCATCTGCTCAGGAGCCGAAGCTCTCTGCGAGGCCTACCCTATCGCGGACAAGAGCCGGATGGCGATCCAGGGCCAAAGCTGGGGTGGCTATCAGACAGCCTACCTCGTAACCCGCACCGACATGTTCGCGGCTGCAGGAGCCGGAGCCCCCGTCGGGAACATGACCTCCGCCTATGGCGGAATACGCTGGGAGTCCGGCATCACCCGCGCCGGCCAGTATGAACATGGCCAGAGCCGCATCGGAAAGAATCTCTGGGAAGAGGGCGGTCTTGAGCTCTACATCGAGAATTCTCCGGTCTTCCATGCCGACAAGGTGAAGACCCCTATCCTCATCATGCACAATGATGCCGACGGAGCCGTTCCATGGTACCAGGGCATCGAATACTTCTCCGACCTGCGCCGTCTTGGCAAGCAGGCCTGGATGCTCGAATACAATGACGAGGCTCACAACCTCCTGGAAAGGCGCAACTGTCTCGACCTTACGCGCCGCCTCCAGCAGTTCTTCGACCACTACCTTAAAGGAGAGCCGCTTCCTGCCTGGATGAAGGGAGGCATTCCAATCGAAAGGAAGGGCGAGTACTTTGGCTTCGAAAACGCAGAATAGAATGATAGCCGCCATGGTCAGAAAAGGAAGGATCCACCGTGCCCTTGTCCTGGCCATGGCGCTTGCCATATTTTCCTCGCTTCCGCCCTCCTGCTCCCCTCACGGGATTAATGACGGAGAGAATGTCGAAGCCCTATATTCTCGCGCCGACTCCCTGCGTGCTCAAGGCAGCCTGAGCGAAGCCCACCTTCTCTTTCGCCAGGCGATGGACATTTTCGCCGGCAAAGGAGAGTACGACAGGGTTTCCAACTGCTGCTATCAAATCTTCACAGACTACTTCAACCAGAGGGATATGGAGGGAATGAAGAAGATCGAGAAGCAGATGCGTGAACTGATGGAGGAGCACCAGGAAAATTCAATAGCCTACGACTATTACTCCGTGCTTGCTGCCATGGAAAGCGCTGAGCTTGAAGAAGAGGACGCGCCGACAGACTCTCTCAAGGACTCGGTGCTCCTGCATTTCAAGAAGGCCCTGGAGTATCAGGAAAGGATGGGCGTGAAAGAGCAGGTGAAGAGAAACGTGCAGCCGGTATGGAACTACTACAACGTGGCGGTTCTTTATGACCTCATGTACGAACCACCTCTGAGCGATTCGACCCGCAAATATCTTGAGAAGGCGGCGGAAGTCTGCGCGAAGTTCCCTCACAACGTGGTCACGGACTCGATAGAATGCGAAGTCTCCATCCGCGACATGCGGGCCTGGCTCTACTATTATGACGGAAAGTACAAACGCGCCGAGGCAGAGATGGATACTGTCTGCATGATGATAGAATCCCTGAAGCCTTTCTATGGAAACAAAATCCTTTCCGAGCAAGGCGAGGCCTACAGCTTCTACGTAGAGCTCTACACAAAGACTGGAGACATGGAAAAGGCCATGCATTACCAGCAGCTCTCTAATCAAAACGACAAGGAGCGCTACAACCTCGACAAGAACGCCGCCATGCATGACATAGAGACGAAATACGACGTGGAGAAGAAAGATCTGCGGATTAATTCGCTCCATAGGCGCAACAGCATCTTGCTAATAGCCGGAGTCCTGCTCATCCTTGCCTTGGCCGGAGCCGTAGCTACCGTGTTTCTGAGAGAGAAACAACATGAACTCCGCCGCGAGGCAGAGGCCAAGTTGGCGAAGGAAGCCGCCGACGCCCTGCGCTCGAATCTTGTCCTGATGATGGAGCAGCTGGGGATCTCCAACGTAAATCCGGACTACGCCAAAGAAATAATAGAGTCCGCCGAGGCTCCCCTCAGCAACGTCGAACAGAAATACCTGCTTTGTTTCCTGAGCGGAATGCCGACCAATACAATCGCAGACATCTTCCACGTGGCGCCAGCCAGCGTCTATACTGTACGGTACAGGTTGAAAAAGAAAGTGAAAATAAGCTGATTTTCAACGAAATCCAGATTTGTCTATATCTTGGATTACGAAAATTATGCAAATTGCGGCCGAACTAACCAAAGGCTGATTTTTATCAGGCCGGCAAAGTCCGGCCGCTAATTCACTAATATATCTACAGTATGGGTCTATTCAATCGCAAGTCTCTCCGCTCCGAGGGACAAACCTTCGATGGACAAGGGAATGAACGCACCGGCTTCATCGACAATGTATTCATCAATATGGAGAAAGGCTGCCTTCTCCAACGCTATCCTTACGACAATCTCAGCACCGCCGCAAAGGTAACAGTTCAGGAAGGCCAGCAGATGGTGTTCATGTCTGAGGGCATGTACTCCGACACCTTCCTGCCGGGGAGCCACACTCTGAGCACCAACAACATTCCTTTCCTGGAAAAAATCATGAACATCCCCTTCGGCGGGAAAACGGCTTTCAAGACGACCCTCTATTGCGTCAGCACCAAGCGCCAGCGCTTCGCGGGCGATGATGCAGGCTGGGGCGTAGGACTGACCATAAGGGATTTCACTCTGAGCGACGAGGGAATCACCATCAAAGTGGGAGCCTACGGAAGCTACGAATTCCGCATCGTGAATGCGATAGCCTTCATCCGGGAGTACAGCGGCACCGAGCACGAGATCCTCCTGGACGACTTCGCCGAAGAGTTCCAGTCCGCCGTGAGCCAGAGGGTTGTGCCGAGCCTGAGCAAATTTTTCAGCCAGCGCAAAACCAGCATCACCGATGTCAACAACTTCCTTCCTGAGCTCTCCTCATTCGCAAGAGAGGAGATCAATGAATATCTCGAAGACTATGGAATCGAGCTGACCAAGTTCGATGTTGAAGGTGTAAATCCTATTGAAAGCGACCCTAATTACCAAAAGATTCTCGCCGCCCAGACAGAGGCCGGCGCTATGGATCTGGAAAGCCGCGCCCTCGCGAGAAAACGTCAACGCGAAGGCTACAGTTACCAGCAGGAGCGTCAGTTCGATGTGATGCAGGAAGCGGCCGGGAACGAGGGAACCGCCGGAGGGATGATGGGCGCAGGCCTGGGAGTCGGCATGGGCTTCGGAATGGGAGGAGTCATGGGAGGAATGATGGGACAGATGGCCCAGGGAGTGGCCAACGCCCAACCGATAGCTCCGCAGCCTGTACCTCCTACTCAGATTTATGTCTATGCCGGCAACCAACAGAGCGGGCCTTTCGATCTGGGCCAATTGAAACAGCTGGTCTCCCAAGGTATTCTTACCAGAGACACTCTGGTCTGGAAAGCCGGCCTGCCTCAGTGGGCGGCGGCGCACACCCTGCCTGAACTCTCCGGCCTCTTCCAGCAGACTCCGCCATCACCGCCAGTACCGCCTGCACCGCCTGCACCGCCTGCACCGCCATCCCCAAGCAATCCAACTTCGTTATAAATCCGGCAACTTATGAAAAATCCTTTTTACTCCTGGCTGACACCGCTTCTGGCAGTCGGCGTCACCCTTCTCGGCTTCTTCCTCCTCCGGCCTGAAGAACCCGGCGGATTGTTCTGGATCAATCTAGGCTACACCATCTGCCTTGAAATCTTGTTCTTCGTATGGCTGCACTGGGGCAGAATCAAATCCCGCTCCGTAGACGAACAGACCCTCTACTTCAGAGTCTTCCTCGGAGTAGGTACTCTCTACTACATTATAGCCTCGGTGATATGGATGATTTTCTTCTTCCTCTGTGGCACCAGCGCAGGGCGTCAGCTTCTGGCCATCCATTTCGATCTGCCTGACATCCTCTCCACCTGGCCGGAAATGACAATCCGCATCTATCTCTTCGGCATTCTTGTCCTGACCGTGCTCTGGATTGTGATCGCTTCGATCGTAGGACGTCACGACGTGAAGTACAACACCATGCAGACGGCCCTGGAAAACGCCACGGAAGATGTACGCAGCCTCGCCGCCGAACTCAAAGACATGGCGGAGAGGTATCAGACTCCCCAGACTCAGAGAGACTGGAAACGTCTCATTCTGGAGGCAGAATCCATCCCGCCCGCCAAAGTCGAGGCCGAAGGAAAGCGGCTGAGGGCGAAGGCAGAACAATTGACCAATATTAACACAAAAGAATAGCCATGGCACAACTAAGCATCAACCAATGCCAGAATTGCGGCAAAATTCTGGCCCCTGGAGTCACCAAATGTGGAAAATGCCACACCGAACACAGCGTGATCCCCACAGTCGTAAATCCTCTGAGATTCAGCGCCGCCGAAGCGGCCGAATACCGCTCTCAGTTTGAGGAGCAGGTGAAGGAATTTCCGAAGGACAGCAACGCTCTCTTCGCAATGGGTCTGACCTATCTCGGGCTCAAGAATTACGAACTTGCCGACGAGTATTTCCGGAAGGCGGTCGCGCTTACCCCGTCCAACCCGGATGTCTATTACTACACCGCCCTTTCCCTCTTCCATCATCGCTCCGTGATGAATCTGAGCAAGATGGAGATGGACAGGATCGAGCAGTGGCTGGACACGGCGGTAAAAATCCAGCCGAAGCGCAAATATCTGATTCTTCAGATGATACTCCGGCAGGGAATGTCCAGTATGGGTCTGAACGTTGACACGGACAAACTCTCCCCTGCCGAACTGCTCCAGCAGGCGAAGATCACGGTCCAGGAGGAAGACGAGCTCTACGAGATCGAGCAGCACGTCCTGGTCACCGACGAGAAGACCAGAGCCCTGGTAAACTCTCTCGTCAACGGAGACAAGGCCGGGAATACGTCAATTTTCCCGGAGACCATGAACGCCTATCTCAATTTCTGCGACTATGCCAGGGAAAACGATGGAGAATGGAGTACGGAGAACGTTAAAAAACTCTGCGATGAGGATGCAAGAAGGGCATTTTTCAAGGTATTACACGAACCTCAAGTGCCGCAGAAGCTTCCTAAACCTTCTTTGATAGCACCTTTCTTTAAATCTCTGTGGAAGGGGGCACTTGCCATTTTCTCGGTCATCGTGATAATAATCATCGTCCAGGGCTTTCTCAAATGGGGCGGAGACAAAACTATTAAAGGCGAGACTCCTCAGGCGAGACTCGAAGCCTTCCAATCCATGGCAGAGGGAAGGAAGGTTTATGTGGCCAGATACAGAGATGAGGCCGGGAAGGAAATGGCAGTCCGCGGACCTTTCAATGACGAGAAGGTACTGAGCCTTCCGGACGCAACTAAGTATTCTTGGAAGGTCCCCGGATTCAAGGGAAATCTCGGGAAGATTCTCATCATACTGCCACTCATTCTCTGGGCCCTTTTCACAATAAAGAGATTCTACGTCTGCGCCCGAGAGCGCCGGGATGTCGGAAAGCGGAACCAGGCGGATCGAGAGCAATACGAAAGAGAACATGCAGCCTATCTTGATCGTCCTAGCATCGAGGATTACAAGTTATTCTGCTCGCTCTTTGCAGGACCGAACAATAATGGTTACATCGTAGATGAAGGCGACTTCGTGGAAGCGGCGCTTCAGCAGGCTCACATAGCAGAGGAGGACATCAAAAATGGCAACGGAAAGATTTTCTTCTCTTGCTATCTCCTCGATACTGATAACAATAACAATGATTGTCGAGACCCTGAGATAACGCTCAGACAGATGGCGGTAAGAGTCTGCGTGGCGATGCGAGACAGCATCGTCTTCCTCCATGGGATATGGGAGACCGAAAGCAATGTAATGCCGATCCTCGACCAGGAGCGTCTTCTTTACAGTCAGATTGCCAATTTCCGCAATGTGCAGTCTTACAGCACTTTGGACCTTGTGTCACACAGCAACAGCGTCTTGGCTGAAATCATCTATGGATATGGCGACTTCCCTTCTCTCTTCCGCTACCAGGGGGTCAATCCTTCTGACGATTTAACCTACAGCACTACACGCACATCCGACTTCGACGAGTTCTACAATTCTCTGGTCAAGATGCACACCGCATACGTCAAAAGCTAGAATAACAGCTCACGCCCAGACCGGGCAGATGTCAATAATCGAGGCTGGCCAAAGTCAATATGACTCAGGCCAGCCTCTTTTTCCGCTGTCAATAGAGATTGGCTTTGCCGGGGTTCTCGCCGACCTCTTCCTTGGTTATCCTCTTCTTGCCCATGGCATGCCAGACATAGGCGATATAGGCCACGACCAGAGGAATGAAGAGGGAGACAAAGAACATGACCCTCAGAGTGAAGACGCTCGAAGAGCTGTTCCTTATGGTCAGAGAGCTCTGAAGGGAGGTCCGGCTCGGGTAAAAGGCTGTGCCGTTGAAACCCGCTATGAAGAAAAGCGACATGACGACAAGTACAGTTCCGAGACCGGCAGGCCAGATTCCCCTTCTGGATTTGCCCGAAATTCCGAGGACGATGCCTGCCAGAACGAGGACGACTCCGGCGAGGAAAAGCCCCGTCACGAACGGCATCTGAAGGAAATTATGGAGATATTTTCCTTTCTCCATGAACACGCTTCCGTCAGAGGCGACAGCGTAGCCGGACCTTGTCAGAAGAATGACAAGCCATGAAAGGAAGAAGAGAAGGAAAGGCAGGGCAAGGATCATGACAGCCTTCTTCGACCTTCTGGCTATCACCTCGTCCTCAATGTCGTTCTGCATGTAGAGGTTGCCAAGAATCATGGTAAGGAAGGTGACCGCCAGGCCGAGAAGCATGGCATGGCCGTCGGCAAGGGTCTCAAGTCCATGCCAGGAGTTTCCCCATGAACTTATGATCCTTTCAGAAGGAAGACCCAGCCTTGCGATGGCCTCCTTGTCGACGGTAAAGTCCGAACCCGTGAAGAAGGTTCCGACCGCCGCTCCGATGAGCAGAGGGGCAAGTATTCCGTTGATTACAAGGAAAGTCTGGAAGGCTTTTGAGCCGAGAAGATTGCCCTTTTTGTTCTGGAATTCGTAGGATACGGCCTGGAAAACGAAGGTCAGCAGAATCAGCATCCAAACCCAATAGGCTCCGCCGAAACTCGTGCTGTAAAAGAGCGGGAAGGAGGCGAAGAAGGCTCCGCCGAAGGTGACGAGGGTGGTGAAAGAGAGTTCCCACTTGCGCCCTGTGCTGTTGACTATCATTCTCTTGCGCAAAGCGTCATAGCCCCTGTCCCAAAGGGCGGCGTTCGCACCCTGGACGAACATAAGGAAAACCAGGAGCCCCGCCAGCAAGGCCACGAGAATCCACCAGTATGCTTGCAGAAATTCGAGTGTCATGATTCGTCCTCCTATGCTTTTGATGTTTCTTCAATTTCGGGTCCCTTCCTGAAAGCCTGGACCATGATTCTGATTTCGATGACGAGGAAGAGGGCGAAGACGCCCAGGAAGACAAAGAAAGTAGTCTTCACCGCCCCGGCGCTGAGGCTTGAAATAGCCGCTTTTACAGGCAGGAGCCCCTGGATTGTCCATGGCTGGCGGCCCACTTCCGCCACCACCCAGCCGAACTGACCGGCGAGGTAGGCAAGAGGAATAGTGATTATTCCGAGCCATAGCAGCCATTTCCAATCCTGAAGCTTCTTCTTGTACATGGCGAAGAAGGCGAGCAGGAAGAGCAGGATACCGACCATGCCGAAACCTATCATGAGTCTGAAAGACCAGTAGACAAGAGGAACGTTAGGGATAAGTTCTTCCGGAGTATCAAGCTGGCCGTAGCCGAGGTACTTGACGTTTTCATCCAAAATCTTGCGGAACTCCGAGGCCTTCTCCGGGTCGCTTTCCCGATTATCCCGGTAGCCCTTGAGAGCCGCGATGGCAGTCTTGCCCATGCTGATTTTTTCCGCGGCAGAAGGGACACAGACTCCGTCCTTGTCCGTGTAGCCCTTAAGGATGTCATTTATTCCCGGAACGTAACCATCAATGTCGTGAGTGGCTAGCAAAGAGAGCACGCCGGGCACCTCGATTCCGGGAACTATTGAGAATGGCGCCCTTCTGCCACCGTCCCACAGCCCCTCGGAGGCGGCCAGCTTCATCGGCTGGAACTCGGCGGCGTTGACCCCGGATCTGTCTCCGGAGATGAAACCTCCCAAGACGCCTGCCGCTCCGACAATCGCCCCTACTAGAGCGCTCTTCCTGGCGAATTCCACCTCTCTGTTCTTCAGCAGGAACCAGCAGGACATACCCAGCACGAAGGTGCCGCCTGTGAACCAGCCGCTAAGCACGGAGTGGAAAAACTTGTCTACCGCCACTGGATTGGACACTACCTCCCAGAATGCGGTGGCGGAAGCCATCTCGCTTCTCACCGTGTCCGGATTGAAGGTGGTACCTACCGGGTTCTGCATCCAGCCGTTGGCCACCAGAATCCAATAGGCGGAAATGGTGGCTCCTATGCCTGTCAGCCAAGTGGAGGCGAGATGGAATTTCGGGCTGACCTTGTCCCAGCCGAAAAACATCACGGCAAAGAAAGTGGCCTCCATGAAGAAGGCTATTATCCCCTCGATTGCGAGCGGCGCTCCGAAGAGGTCTCCTACGAACCAGGAATAGTTGCTCCAGTTTGTTCCGAATTGGAATTCGAGGATGAGTCCCGTGGCTATTCCCACAGCGAAATTGATGGCGAAGACTTTCATCCAGAATTTCGCCGTCTTTTTCCAGAATTCATCCTTCTTTACCAGATAGAGGGTCTCCATGATGGCCATTACGAGAGCAAGGCCGAGCGTCAGGGGAACGAAGAGCCAATGGTAGGCGGCAGTCATTGCGAACTGAAGCCTCGACCAGGTGAATATCGCCGTATCCATATACCTTGTTAGTAGTGTTATGTAATAATATTAGTTCTTGTGATTATTTTCGAGAAAGACATTTCCTCCGGTGAGACTTTCTCCGACAATCTCTATCTTCTCATCCTCACTCTTTCCCGCCATGGCAGGTCTGAAGAAAAAGAGCCTCAGCACGCCGAAGAGTATGATGAGTTTGAGGATTATCAGAATCCACAGCGGCCTGCCCCAGGTCATGTTCCTGAAACCGTCGCGATAGAATGTCCACACGGAGCAGGCCGCTCTGCCGATGGCGTTTTTCATCTTTGTTTAAATTTGCATAATTCAATTTTAACATAAAACGATGCAAAGTTACAAACATTCTCGATGCGTGCAAATTTTTCTTTCAAAAGCCTTTAGGAGACGGTTTATTTTGGTATTTTAGGGGAATGAATGTGCCGTCAGTGGTCTGCTCCAGCGTAACAACGCAGTGTGCATCAGGCTTTTCAGGGAATCGAGGCAGGCAGAGACAGCATATTTTGGTTAGATATGGGTATAAGAGATTTGATCGGCAAGAGGATTTTGGTCCTGGACGGGGCCATGGGAACGGCCATCCAGGCTTTCGGGCTGTGTGAACAAGACTTCAGGCAGAACCCATCTACAGGGGAGCGTCCTTTCAAAACGGCGGTGAGCTCGCTCTCCGGGGACAACGAGTGCCTCTGCCTCACCAGGCCGGATGTCATCGGCAAAATACACCGCAGCTACATCGAGGCCGGAGCCGACATCATAGAGACCTGTTCCTTTGGTGCCAACCCGATTTCGCAGACAGAATACGGACTGGCGGATTATGCCGCCCGGATGGCCTTTGCCTCTGCAAAAATCGCGCGGGAGGCCGCCGACAGGGCCGTCAGAAAAGTCTTCGTGGCAGGCTCCATGGGCCCGACATCCAAGTCGCTAACTCTCGCTTCAGACCTCGGCAGGCCTTCTTACCGTCAGTACAGCTTCAGCGAAATGTGCGAGGCCTACCGCGTGCAGGCTAAGGCGCTGGTGGACGGCGGGGCTGACCTGCTCCTGCTGGAGACTTGCTTCGACGCCCTCAACACCAAGGCTGGGATCTATGCCATAGAGAAACTGGAAGACGAGGGACTGATTCCTTCCGGCTTTCCGCTGATAATATCGGTCTCCGCCAACGACAAGAGCGGACGCACCCTCACCGGCCAGACCATAGAGGCCTTCTGGACCAGCGTCCGCCACTACCCTCTCGCCGCCTTCGGACTTAATTGCTCTTTGGGCGCCGAGGACTTGGAGCCGCTGATCCGTGACGTGGCTTCGTTCTGCGACGTGCCGGTGATCTGCTATCCGAACGCCGGCCTCCCTAACGAGCTGGGACAATATGACCAGAAGCCTGAAGATTTCGCCAAGGCCGTCAGAAGGATGGCCGGGGAAGGGCTGATAGACATTATCGGTGGCTGCTGCGGCACTACCCCGGAGCACATCAGAGCCGCGAGGGAGGCAGTCCGGGATTTCAAGCCTCGCTCAGCCTATCCTCGGGAGGAAGGCCAGAAGCCGCTGACAGTCAGCGGCCTCGAAGCCTTCACAATAGATCCGTCGAAGAATTTCACGAATATCGGAGAGAGGACGAACGTGGCCGGTTCCAGGAAATTCGCGAAGCTCATAGCCGCAAAAGACTATGATTCAGCCCTCAAGATCGCCGCAGACCAGATCGCCAACGGAGCCAATATCATAGACATAAACATGGACGATGCCATGCTCGACTCCGGGACCGAGATGGAGACCTTCCTCCGCAGCATCTCTTCCGATCCTCTGGTCGCCAAGGCGGCTCTGATGATAGACAGTTCCCACTGGGAAACGATTCTCCTTGGCCTGGAGAATGCCCAGGGGCGCTGCGTCGTCAATTCGATCTCCCTGAAGGACGGAGAAGAAGACTTCCTTCGCAAGGCATGGACGATCCATGAAATGGGAGCCGCCATGGTCATCATGGCCTTCGACGAAAAGGGGCAGGCAACAAGCTACTCCCGCAAAATCGAGGTCTGCGAGAGGGCCTACAAGCTCCTTTCAGCCAGGGGCATACGGCCGGAAGAAATGATTTTCGACTGCAACGTTCTCTCTGTGGGGACCGGCATTGCCGAACACGCCGCCTACGGAATAGATTTCATCCGCGCGGTACGTTGGATAAAAGAAAATCTTCCCGGAGCGAAAACCTCCGGCGGAATCAGCAATCTCTCCTTCGCTTTCAGGGGCAACAATAAGGTCAGGGAAGCCATGCACAGCGTCTTCCTCTACCATGCCATAAAAGCCGGCCTGGACATGGGCATAGTCAACCCCGGCATGCTTCAGGTCTATGACGGCATAGAGCCGGAGCTTCTCAAATGCTGCGAAGACGTCATCCTGGACAGGGACCCAGAGGCGACCGAAAGGCTGGTCGCCAAGGCTTCCGAAATCATGGCGGAAAAGGAAGCCGGGAAGGACGCCTCTCCTGCGGCCGCGGAAGCCTCGGTCCGGGAAGGAAGCCTGGAAGAGAGGCTTGCGGCCATGCTTGTCAGTGGCACGGAGGACAACCTTAAGGAGGATGTAATGGAAGCGCTCGGGAAGCTCTCATCGGCCGTCAAGGTAATAGAGGGTCCTCTCATGGCCGGCATGGAGAAGGTTGGAGAACTCTTCGGGGAGGGGAAAATGTTCCTTCCCCAGGTTGTCAAATCGGCCAAGGTTATGAGGGATGCAGTAAGCATTCTGGAGCCCTACATGAAAAAGGCCGGAGAGGAGGGTGGAAAACGACCTGTCATAATCAACGCGACGGTGAAGGGCGACGTCCATGACATAGGCAAGAATATTACGGGTATAGTGCTGGGCTGCAACGGCTTCGAAGTCATCGATCTCGGGGTCATGGTGGACAAGGATACGATTCTCAAGGCCGCGGAGGAGCACAAGGCGGCCATAATAGGGGTCAGCGGCCTCATCACCCCGAGCCTCTTCCAGATGGAAGAAATCTGCCGGGAGATGAAGCGCAGAGGCCTCGACACTCCCCTCTTCATCGGCGGAGCCACGACTTCCGCCCTCCACACGGCGGTCAAGCTCTCGCCCCTTTATGGCCATGTCTTCTATGCCCCTGACGCCTCCGCTTCTGCCGTCATGGCCAAGAAATGCGTCATGGACAGGGAAGGCTTCGAAAGGGAGCAGCACGAGGCCCAGGCGAAGATGCGGAGCCTCTACGAGGCGAGGAAAATCCAGGCCGCCTCTGTTTCCGAAGGGCCCCTTTTCCCGAAAGAGAGTTTCCTCCGGCCCGGCGACCACGACCTTCCTTCCGAGTTTTCTGCCGACATCAAGGCAGCTCTCCTGAAAGACTTCATAGACTGGAGAATGTTCCTTGCCATCTGGGGCTTCAAATACGGAGCTCAGCTGCCCGACAGTCCAGACCTCAGGAAGACCCTCGCCGACGGCCGGGCGATCCTTGAGCGCTTCATCGCCGACGGCAGCCTCCGCATCCACCTCTCCCTCCGCTTCATGGAGGCCTTCTCAGACGGCTCAGACCTCGTTTTCCCAAAATCGGGTGGCAGAGTTTCGCCAGCCCAGGCGGAGGAGGTGTTCCGCCTGCCGATGCTACGGCAGGAGGAGCCCCAGGAAATCGGAGGGAAGAGGGTCTGCGCAGCCCTTTCGGATTACGCCCCGGACAAGGCCTATGGCTTCACGGCTCCTGTAGGAATCTTCGCAATAAGCGTCCATTATGTCGATAAAAATGTGAAATACGGCAAAGGAAGCGATTGCGGCACGGACTATGATTCCATGATGGAGCGTGCGGTGCGCGTCTGCCTCGCGGAAGCGGCCTCGGCATGGCTTGACACAAGAATCAAGGCACGCCTCAAACGGAAAGACATGAAAATCACGAAGCCGGCGGCAGGTTACGCCAGCTGCCCAGACCACAGTCTCAAGGGCGACATCCTCTCCCTGCTTCCGGGCAGGGATGAACTTGGGATAGAGCTGACCGAAAGCTACGCCATGATTCCGGACGCGAGCATCTGCGGCTTTGTCATCGTCCACCCGAACGCCACCTACCCGGAAATCCGCAAAATCGGGCGCAGGCAATACGAAGACTACGCGCGCCGCCGCGGAATGACAGAAGATCAGGCCCGCCGTTTCCTCGGCCACCTGCTCTAGACAAAATGAAAAGTAGATGAAAGTAACAGAAATATTGGCCGCAAGCAGGGAGCCCTATCCCTCCATAGAAATAGTTCCTCCCAAGAAGGGGCTGAGCAAAGAAGAGCTTTTCAAGACTCTGGAGCCTTTCGCCCGTTTCAATCCCCCCTATATCAACGTTACCTGCCACAGGGATGAATACGAGTACAGGGAGGAGCCGGACGGGACTTTTTCGCGTCATCTCGTCCGCAAGAATGTAGGAGGGGTTGCGGTCTGCGCCGCAGTCATGTCCCGCTTCGACTCGACCCTCGTCCCTCACGTAATATGCGCCGGGGCCACGGCAGATGAAATCGAATCGGAACTCTTCGACATGAAATTTCTCGGAATCGACAACGTCCTCGCCCTGCGCGGAGACGCCGCCCTCGGAGAGAAACGCTTCACTCAGATGGCCGGAGGCTATTCCCACGCCGATGAGCTGGTGGAAGCGATACGCGCATTCGGAGACAAAATCGGCTGGTCTTTCTGCATAGGGGTGGCCGGCTATCCGGAGAAACATTCCGAAGCCGCCAACATCGAGACTGACATTGAGAACCTGAAGCGGAAAGTCGACGCCGGAGCCGACTACATAGTCACCCAGATGTTCTTCGACAACGAGAAATACTACCGCTGGAGCGAGAGCGTCCGCAAGGCCGGCATTGATGTTCCCCTCATCCCGGGCCTGAAGCCCCTCTCGACCAGGAGGCAGCTCGACCTGCTCCCGAAGTCATTCGGAATCGACATCCCCCTGGAACTCAGCAGAAAGGTCGCTGAAAGCGGGGATGACAAGGAAAAGGCATATAGGGCAGGCATCGACTGGTGCATAGCCCAGACAAAAGATCTTCTCTCCCACGGCGCCCCTTCGGTCCACTATTTCACCATGGGCAAGGCCGACAATGTGACAGAAATTCTGGAATCCTGCTTCAAGACAAGGAAAGATACGAAATAGGCTTCGCTTTCTTGAGGAAAAATCGTTAAATTTGCAGAATTCGATAAATCGATACAGAAAAGATTATAATCATAAGAGATAAATGGACAACAAGTTACAGGAACTCACAGACAAGCTTTACAGCGAAGGCCTGTCCAAGGGCAAGGCCGAAGGAGAGCAGATTCTCGCCGACGCGAAGAAGCAGGCCGAGGCCATCCTCGCCCAGGCAAGAAAGCAGGCCGAAGACATTCTCGCCAAGGCCGGCAAGGATGCAGAAGACCTCAAGAGCAGGACTGAAAGCGATGTTAAGATGGCTTCCGGCCAGGCAATGCAGGCCCTCAGGCAGCAGATTGAGAATATGATCGTCGCCAAGGCCGCAGAAGAAGGCACGTCAAAGGCTCTATCCTCCGCCGATTTCGTCAAGGAAATCATCACGGCCGTCGCCAAGAATTTCAGTTCGGAGAATCCCGAGGATCTCTCCCTTGTCCTTCCGGAGTCCCAGAAGGCTGAGCTCGAACCTTTCGTCAAGGATCAGCTTTCCAAGATCATCGGGAAGGGCGTCACTGCGACCTTCAGCAAGAATGTCGGCGAGGGCTTCACCATAGGTCCTAAAGACGGGAGCTATTTTATCAGCATGACGGATGAGACCTTCAAGGCCTTGATTTCCGGTTATCTGCGTCCAGCGGCCAAGAAACTCCTCTTCGGCGAATAGGCCCCTCTATGGACAATTACGAGTACATAATCGCAAGTCTTCCCGACATCAGCGAAGGCTGGAGGCCTGACTCGGACGAAGACAGGATGGAAGAGCTTCTCGGCTTCATCCGCGAGAATTGTTCCAAGGCGGACAACACCTTGATAGACAGCCTCCTCGCCGGCTTCGACGAGGGAAAGCTTGATCTTGCCTTCTACCAGGGGGCCCTCAAGTCCAGGGACCGCTTCATCAGGGAGTATTTCAACTTCGACCTCAGAGTACGCAACGCCAAGGTCATCTATCTCAACAAGGCTCTCGGGAGGCCTGAAAAGCAGGACATATTCTTGGAGCCGGAGGGTGAATTTTCCGAAAAGGAAAGGCTTGAAGCCATCCTCGGATGCGGAGACATCCTGAAGAGGGAAAGAGGGATCGACGCCATGACGGACGAGAAGATCAGGGAGCTGACGGTCTTCGACTACTTCGACATCGACGCCGTCCTCGGCTTCATCGCGAGGTTCAGGATAGTCCAGAGGTGGCTGTGCCTGGACGAAGAGGAAGGGCGAAAACTCTTCCGCAAGCTTGTCGAAGATGTCCGCGGAAGCTATGAAGGCGTACATTACGATGAAAAATAATACTAAAGACATTATATGAAAAGCACAGGAAAAGTAATAGGCATTGTCTCGAACCTCGTGACTGTCGAAACTCAGGGTCCTGTGGCCGAAAACGAAATCTGTTTCATCGACCTCGACGGGGTAAAGCTCATGGCCGAGGTCATCAAGGTGAACGGGAACAAGGCCCAGGTTCAGGTTTTCGAGAGCACAAGGGGGCTCAAGAACGGCATGAGGGTGGAGTTCGAAGGGAGGATGCTTGAGGCTACCCTCGGCCCGGGACTGCTGTCTTCTGTCTACGACGGACTGCAGAACAACCTGGCCACGATGGAAGGAGTCTTCCTCAAGAGAGGAGAATATACCGATCCTCTTGACCACGAGAAGGAATGGGATTTCACTCCTATCGCGAAGCCGGGCGACAAGGTAAGCGCGGCCGACTGGCTCGGAGAGGTTATGGAAGGCTGGCTGCCTCACAAGATCATGGTTCCTTTCTCCTTCAGGGGAGAGTACACGGTAAAGTCGATAGTCCCGGCAGGAGCCCACAAGATTGACGACACCATAGCAGTCCTGACCGCTGAAGACGGAGAAGAAGTCAAGGTCACCATGGTCCAGAAATGGCCTGTCAAGGTCGCCATCAAGGCCTATAGGGAAAAGCCGAGGCCTGATAAGATCATGGAGACAGGAGTCCGCACGATTGACTCCTTCAATCCGATTGCTGAAGGCGGAACGGGCTTCATCCCGGGTCCTTTCGGCTGCGGAAAGACTGTCCTCCAGCACGCCATAGCCAAGCAGGGAGACGCCGAGGTAATCGTGAACGCCGCCTGCGGAGAGCGTGCCAATGAGGTCGTCGAAATCTTCACGGAGTTCCCTGAACTCATCGACCCTCACACGGGACGCCGCCTCATGGAGAGGACCATCATCATCTGCAACACCTCGAACATGCCGGTAGCCGCACGTGAGGCCTCTGTCTACACGGCCATGACCATCTGCGAGTATTACAGGTCCATGGGGCTGCGCTGCCTGCTCCTCGCCGACTCGACTTCCCGCTGGGCCCAGGCCCTGAGGGAGATGTCCAACCGTATGGAGGAGCTTCCTGGAGCCGACGCCTTCCCGGTCGACATATCCGCCATCATTTCGAATTTCTACGCCCGCGCCGGCAAGGTCATCCTCAACAACGGAAAGACCGGAGCCATCACCTTCATTGGCACAGTCTCCCCTGCCGGAGGAAACCTCAAGGAACCGGTTACGGAATCCACGAAAAAGGCAGCCCGCTGCTTCTACTCTCTCGAGCAGAACCGCGCCGACCAGAAGCGCTACCCGGCCGTGAACCCGATCGATTCCTATTCCAAGTATCTCGAGTACCCTGAAATCAAGGACTATCTCAACAAGACAGTTGAGAGTGGCTGGACAGACAAGATCGACCAGGCCAAGGTAATCGTCCGCAGGGGCCGCGAGGCTTCGGAGCAGATCAACATCCTCGGAGACGACGGCGTGCCTGTCAGCTACCATGAAACTTTCTGGAAGTCGGAGCTCATCGACTACGCCTTCCTCCAGCAGGACGCCTTCGACGAAATCGATGCCCTCTGCCCACTCGAAAGACAGAAATACATGCTGGACCTCATCCTGGACATCTGCGGCAAGCATTTCGACTTCAAGGATTTCGAGGAGTGCCGCAACTTCTTCAAGGACCTCATCAACGACCTCAGGCAGATGAACTATTCCAAGTTCCATGACGAGAACTTCGAGAAATATCTCACCCAGGTCAACAAAATGATTCAGGAAAATGGCAAATAAGGCATATCAGAGAATATACACCAAGCTTGAGTCCATCACCAAGGCCACCGTCTCGCTCAAAGCGTCCGGGGTGGCTAACGACGAGCTTGCGACAGTGGCCGGGAGACTGGCCCAGGTCGTCCGCACCAAGGGCGACACCGTAACGCTTCAGGTCTTTGCGGGCACTGAAGGCATTCCTACCGACGCCCCGGTAACCTTCCTCGGCCACTCCCCTGTTCTTAAGGTCAGCGACCAGCTTGCCGGACGTTTTTTCAACGCCTATGGAGAGCCAATCGACGGCGGTCCTGCCATCGAGGGCGAAGAGAGGCAGACAGGAGGACCTTCCGTCAACCCTTACAAGAGACGCGAGCCGTCCGAGCTGATTCCGACCGGAATCGCTGGAATCGACCTCAACAACACCATAGTCTCCGGACAGAAAATTCCATTCTTCGCCGACCCTGACCAGCCGTACAACCAAGTCATGGCCGATGTTGCCCTGAGGGCCGATGTAGACAAAATCATCCTTGGCGGCATGGGCCTATCCAACGATGACTACCTCTTTTTCAGACATTCCTTCGAGGCGGCCGGCGCCCTGGACAAGATCATCAGCTTCATCAACACCACCGAAGAACCTCCTGTAGAGCGGCTCCTCATTCCTGACATGGCCCTTACGGCGGCCGAATATTTCGCTGTAGAGAAGGGAGAGAAGGTGCTGGTGCTGCTGACCGACATGACCCTCTATGCCGACGCCCTGTCGATCGTGTCTAACCGCATGGACCAGATTCCTTCCAAGGATTCCATGCCGGGCTCCCTCTATTCCGACTTGGCGAAGATCTACGAAAAGGCAGTGCAGCTCCCTACCGACGGTTCCATCACCATCATCGCGGTGACAACCCTCAACGACGGAGACATCACGCACGCCATTCCTGACAACACCGGCTACATCACCGAGGGCCAGCTCTTCCTTCGCGCAGACCCAGATTCCGGGAAGGTTATCATCGACCCGTTCCGCTCCCTGTCCCGACTCAAGCAGCGCGTCCAGAACAAGAAGACCCGCGAGGACCACAGCCAGGTCATGAACGCCGGAGTCCGTCTCTATGCCGACGCGCAGAACGCGAAGACGAAACTGGAGAACGGTTTCGACCTGTCCGACTACGACAGACGCTGCCTTGACTACGCCAAGGAATATGCGACGAGGCTTCTGGCCATAGACGTCAACATCTCCATCGACGAGATGCTTGACACGGCCTGGGAACTCTTCTCCAAATATTTCACCAAGGCCGAGACCGGAATCAGGCAGAGCCTTATAGACAAATACTGGAAAGGCAAAGAATAATGGCGATCAAATTCCAATACAACAAGACGTCCCTTACGAATCTAGGCAAGGCGCTGAAAATGCGTCAGAACGCTCTCCCAACCCTCCAGAACAAGGAAAGCGCCCTGAGGCTGGAAACGCGCAAGGCCAAGGAGAGGTCGGACGCCCTTGAAAAAGAACTTGACGCGGCCCTCAAAAAATACGATTATCTCAGCGCCCTCTGGAACGAGTTCGACTCCGACCTGATTTCCATCAGCGACGTGGAACTCAAGACCGTGAAGATTGCCGGAGTGAAATGCCCGGACCTGGGCAGAATCACCTACGACATCAAACCTTTCAACGCCTTCACCAAACCGGCCTGGTTCGCCGACGGAGTAGCCATTCTCGAAGAGCTTTCAAGGCTCGGAATCGAGAGCGAGGTCTACCTCGAAAGGCGCAGGGTTCTGGATTTCCAACGCAAAAAGACCACCCAGAAGGTCAACCTTTACGAGAAGGTCCAGATTCCTGGATACCAAGAGGCGATAAGAAAGATCAAGAGGTATATGGAGGACGAAGACAACCTCAGCAAGGCTTCATCGAAAATCGTGAAGGCCCGCCATGAGGAAGAAGAAGCCGAAGAGGAGGCGGCGCAGGCATGATAGACAAGATGACCAGATACTCTTTCATCCTCCTGAGCGGGGAGAAAGAGAGATTTCTCAAAGATCTTCAGGATCTCGGGCTCATGGACATCACAAGGTCATCCAAGAGTGTGGACGAGGAATCTTCCGAGCTGATGGAAAGGGCCGACGTCCTCAAGGTGGCGGCAGACTATCTCTCCGGCCTTGAAGTCCCGCAAGGGACACAGGCGGCCGAAGTTGAGAGCGCCACTCCAGCGGAAGACCTCTCAGAGCTGCGTATGAAATTGGACGAGGACAAGGCCGCGCTTTCCGCCGCCCGCTCCCGTCTTGAGACTCTGAAAGCCTGGGGAGGCGGACTTTCCGCCGCCTCGCTCAAGAAAATCGAGGAAATCAACAGCGCTCTCAGATCCGAAGGCTCCCAGCCGCTGACGATACGCTATTACAAGACTCCTGAGAAGAATTTCAAGCCTGAATGGGCTTCGTTGGTTCCTCTCGAAGTTATCTCGAAGGACTCGCGGAATGTCTATTTCGTGACGGTTTCCGATGACCCCGCCTACACCTTCCCTATAGCTCCGGTCCAGGAGCCTGAAGGGGACCTGGAGACCTGCGAGGCCGAGATTTCGGCCAGAGAGGCCGCCGTAAAGGCCGCCTGGGCCAAGATAGCTGGGCTTAAGAAATATGTACCTGAAATAGAGAAGATGCGCCGGGATGTTCTGTCTGAACTCGACCTATATCTTGCCGGAACTGAAAGCGAAAGCGCCGCCGAAGACAGACTCTGCGTGTTCACGGGCTTCGCACCAACGGAAGATGACGGAAAGATCGCGGCCAGGCTCGACACCATGGATATCTACTGGACGAGCCGCGCAGCCCAGACGGAAGACATGCCTCCCATCAAGCTCAAGAACAACAAATTCGTGAGCATGTTCCAGGTGCTTACCGACATGTACGGAAGACCGGCCTATGACGGCTTCGACCCTACGATATGGATTTCCATCTTCTTCATGCTCTTTTTCGCCTTCTGCATGGGCGACATGGGCTATGGACTTGTACTCGTGGTGATCGGCCTGCTCTTGAAGAAGACTTCGGCCGGAAAGCTGGCACCCCTGGTAGTGACGCTCGGAGCGGCTACGACCCTCCTCGGCTTCCTTTTCCACACCTTCTTCTCCGTGGATTTCTACAATATGCTGAAGGACACCCCGGCAAGGTATCTGATGATTCCTTCCGACGAGATTAAGGCCGCGACCGGTTACGACGCCAACATGATCCTGGCCCTTGTCATAGGTATCATCCACCTGTGCATCGCCATCTGCATAAAGACGGCGATGCAGACAAAGAACAAGGGCATCAAGAACTCTCTCGGCACCTGGGGATGGACCCTGCTCATAGTCGGCGGGGTGATCGTAGCCGCGCTCGCCATCTTCGAGGTACTGCCTCCGGCTATCGTGAAGCCTGTGGTTATTGCCCTTGGAGTGGTTTCGGCCATCGGAATCTTCTTCCTCAACGACATCCACGCCAATCCTCTGGTGAATTTCGGCTCCGGGCTCTGGGCCACCTACAACACGGTCACCGGCCTGCTGGGCGATGTACTGAGCTATCTCCGACTCTATGCTCTCGGCCTAGCCGGAAGCATGCTCGGATACGCCTTCAACCAGCTCGGCATGATGGTGCTTGGAGACGGAGGGATCGGCTTCAACTGGATCTTCTTCATACTTCTGGTGGTGCTCGGGCACACCCTCAACATCGCCATGTGCATTCTCGGCGCCTTCGTGCATCCGCTCAGGCTCAACTTCCTCGAGTTCTTCAAGAATTCCGAATATGACGGCTCGGGGAGAAACTACAACCCGTTAAAGGCAAAATGACGGGAGGATGCGCAAGAGGGCAAGACAATGAAATAGTAAAACAATCAAATAAGAATTATGTCAACAGAAACAATGCAAATTCTCGGGTACATCGGCTTGGGCCTTGTACTCGCTCTCGCAGGAATCGGGAGTTCCATCGGAACAACGACTGCCGCAAATGCGGCGGAGGGCGGCCTGAAAAAAAAACCTGAAGCTTCCGGAACCTTCATGGTGCTTTCCGCCCTTCCTGCCACCCAGGGAATCTATGGCTTCGTCGCCTTTTTCATGCTTCTAAACAAACTGAAGGCTGATCCGACCCAGGGTCTCCTGATCTTCGGCATGGGTGCCTGCGTCGGCCTCGTCTGCATGATTTCCGCGATCCGTCAGGGCCAGGTCTGCGCCAATGGTATCGTCGGTGTCAGCCAGGGCCACAACGTATTCACCAACACCCTGATCTACGCCGCCCTTCCTGAGTTCTACGCGATTCTCGGACTCGTCGGCGCCCTGATGATCTAAGGGACCCGAACCTGCCGCGACTTCGGCCTCGGCCTCAGATAGAGTAGGAAGAAGACGAAAGTTCTCTTCCTACTTTCGTTTTCCGACATCATCTCACTCGCGATGATTCCGCGCACAGGCTCTCCCTACAAGGCTCTCAGCGACACTTTCCTCACTCAGGGATACCTTCGCTCTGGGATGAACAGGCGGCGGAAACATTAGACAACTGTCTTCAAGTCCAAATAGCCAAGGATTTTGGACTTGAGATCACGAGGTGAAGTATCGGGGTGGTGGGGTCCCGGAAGAGCTCGGCAGACAGGTTCGGTGCGAGGCATGAAAAAGTCCCCGCGGAGACTCCGCGAGGACTGAACCTAATCCTATGTTTAATAAAAGCTTACTTGTTTCCGTTCGGCTTCCTGCTTGCGTATCTCTGATAGAACTTATCAACACGGCCGGCGGTATCGACGAGCTTAACCTTTCCAGTATAGAAAGGATGAGAGGTGTTCGAAATCTCGACCTTTACGACCGGGTACTCAACACCGTCAACCACCAGAGTCTCCTTTGTGTTGGCGCAGGAGCGGGTGATGAACACCGTGTCGTTTGACATATCCTTGAAAGCTACAAGACGGTAGGATTCGGGATGAATTCCTTTTTTCATGATCTTTAAATATTTAAAGTTTTCTTTTGGAACTGCGAATTTACGCCATTTCTTTTTTCTTTCCAAGTTCTGGGGTAATTATTTACCATTATTTTAAAACTTTCCTGGAATAGCACTTCCAGGCAAAGTCAATTCATGACGGGGCTATCTCCCGCCATATACAAGGACCATCCCTGCAACTAAGTTTGACGGCGATGTCCAAATTGATCGATTTAATGGATTTTTCTTTTTGAATTAAGAAGGGCATTTCATAGATTTGCCAAAAGAGGAAATAAACATTAGCATGAACCTTTATTTCATCATAAGCCTTTCTCTAATCCTAGCCTCAGACACATAGGATTGGAAAGGCGTGCGATGGAATCAATACTGATATGAAAGGAGCCTTCCCGATCTTCGCGGGGAGGCTTTTTTCATGGCTCCTGACTCTCCGGACTAAGGCAAAGACGGGATAAATACAACAAATAGATATGGATAACAGAATTCAGATTTTTGACACGACGCTCCGGGACGGTGAACAGGTTCCCGGCTGCCAGCTCAACACTGTGGAGAAGATTCAGATTGCCAAAGAGCTCGAAAGCCTCGGGGTCGACGTAATAGAGGCAGGCTTCCCCGTATCCAGTCCGGGAGA
This sequence comes from Bacteroidales bacterium UBA7258, assembly GCA_002472565.1. GTDB lineage: Bacteria > Bacteroidota > Bacteroidia > Bacteroidales > UBA932 > Cryptobacteroides. Next base: position 100,458 of record DKSK01000010.1, read on the forward strand.
CTTCAACTCCGTAGTCGAAATTTCAAAGGCGGTCACCTGGCCTGTCATCTGCGCCCTGACAAGGGCAGTGGAAAAAGACATTGATGTCGCGGCAGAGGCCCTGCAGTTTGCCAAGCGCAAGAGAATCCACACAGGGATCGGCACTTCCGACTACCATATCAAATACAAATTCAACTCCAGCCGCGAGGAAATTCTTGAAAGGGCCGTCCACGCCGTCAAATACGCCAAGAAATACGTAGAGGACGTGGAATTCTACGCCGAGGACGCCGGCAGAACTGACGAGGAGTATCTCGCAAGGATCGTCGAAGCTGTGATAAAGGCCGGGGCTACGGTCGTGAACATCCCGGACACTACCGGATACTGCCTTCCGGAAGAATATGGCGCTAAGATCCGCTATCTTTTCGAACACGTGGACGGAATCGACAAGGCCATAATCTCGACCCATTGCCACAACGACCTGGGAATGGCTACTGCAAACACCTTCGAAGGAATCAGAAACGGAGCCCGCCAGGTAGAGGTTACGGTCAACGGGGTCGGGGAAAGGGCCGGAAACACGGCTCTGGAAGAGATCGTCATGATTCTCAAATGTCACCCGTCCGCAGGTCTCTACACGAACATCAACACAAGGAAAATCTGTCCGATAAGCAGGATGGTCTCGAACCTTATGAACATGAGCGTCCAGCCGAACAAGGCCATAGTGGGCAGAAACGCCTTCGCCCACTCTTCGGGAATCCATCAGGACGGAGTCCTCAAAAACGCCCAGACTTACGAAATCATAGACCCGAAAGACATCGGCCTCGACCAGAATTCCATAGTTCTGACTGCAAGAAGCGGCCACGCGGCACTCAAGTACAGGCTTGAGGTTCATGGCGTCAGACTATCTGACGAACGCCTCGACCAGGTCTACCGGGAATTTCTTAAACTGGCGGACAAGAAGAAGGAGGTCACGGACGACGACATCCTGATGCTGGCCGGGGACAAGCGCTCAGACGACCACCACATCAAGGTCGATTGGGTCCAGGCAACGAGCGGGGTTGGCATGAAGCCTGTGGCCAGCATCGGGCTCGACATCTCCGGGGAAAAGTTCGAAGCCGCCGCCACTGGAAACGGCCCTGTGGACGCGGCCGTAAACGCGGTGAAGAAAATCATAAGCAAACCAGTGACCCTGACTGAATTCACGATTCAGGGTGTATCTAAAGGTTCCGATGACACCTGCAAAGTCCATATGCAGGTAGAGCACGGAGGAGGGATGTACTACGGTTTCGGCTGCAGCACGGACATAGTCGCCGCCTCCATAGAAGCCTATGTGGACGCTTTGAACAAATTCTCGGCAGTCTAAAGCCGGGTTTTCACTTCATGCGGTAAGGCGCGTCAGGATAGAGAACGTAGCGCTTGGCCTTCCGGACCCACTTCTGCTCCCCTACCTTGACCTTTTCTTTAAGATCCTGGAAAGAGATGTCTCCATGGAGATAGCTCATCATGACAGGGTCTGCGAGTTTACGTTCAAAGCCGTCAAGCAGCTCGAACTGGGAATATCTGCCCATGAACCAGCGTATCAGCTGAAGGGTGTGGAGTAGGGAATGGTACTCCCCTCCCGGACGCAGCATGATCTGGTAACCGTAGCATCTTTCGCCCTCATAGCGGCCTGCCGAAGGTGTGAAGGAGCAAGGCCGGATCATGGCGCCTTCGGGCACAGGGATGAGGTCAAGAGGACTGTGCCTTATGAAGGGTGCCCCGATGTATTCGTAGGAACGGGAGGTTCCGATGCCGGGAGTAATGGTAGTATTGTTCCATAGTCCGCCTCCTGAATACATGTAGCATGTAAACATGCCGGAGATGTCGGAAGAAGGGGCTATGGTCCATGGCAGCAGCTGCCGGCTGGAATCGGAAGCCAGGGCCGAGATGATGTGAAGGGCGAATTTCGCTCCGATTTCCGAATAATAGAGATTGCAGAGCTCTCCGAGCGTAAGGCCGTGACGATGAGCGACTTTAGGCACGAAGTCCTCGCCCCGGCCCTCAGGAATGGTCCCTTCCACTATGCGGCCGGCAGGATTGATATGGTCGACTACGTACATGGCGGGCGCCTCCTCTCCCAATTCTTTCAGAGCCGCCATGAGCCTCATGACGTCTTTCGTGTAATTGAAATAGCGGCTGCCGACATCCTGGATTTCGACTACGACCGCATCCAGGGCTCGCAGAGCTTCCTTGTCAAAGAAAATATGGTTCGTGCCCGGCGTGAGCTCTGCGTCTCTCGGGCTGAAAACGACCTGGAGATTTCCCCTCTCACGGAAAATCTCGTACATATAGCGGCTCGACTTGGTGTCCCAGCAATTCTGGGTACAGAAACAGCCCACCTTCCCGTCCATGAGTGACTTGTCGAGCTGGTCTTCCAGCGGGCTTGTCCTGAACGAAAACATTACTCCCCTATTATTTTTCTGGCCGTGGCGATGACCTCTCTCCCAAGCTTCTCAGCCTCTTCTTCGGTCTGCGCCTCGGAATAGATTCGTATGATAGGCTCGGTGTTGGACTTGCGGAGATGAACCCACTGCTTCTTGGATTCGAAGTTGATTTTCACCCCGTCAATATCTATGATATTTTCCTTGGCGTAAATCTTCTTAAGTTCGGAGAGTATCCTCTCGATCATGGCGGGATCTGAAAGATCCATTCTGTTTTTCGCTATGAAATATTGAGGATATGTCTTCTTCAATTCGCTGACTTTCATGCCCTTATGGGCGAGATTGGAGAGAAAAAGGGCTACTCCTACCATGGCATCTCTTCCATAGTGCAAGGCAGGATAGATGACTCCTCCATTCCCTTCTCCCCCGATGAGAGCCTTTTCCTGGTGCATCTTCGTAGTCACGTTGACTTCTCCGACAGCGGCGGCAAGGTAGCTGCCGCCATGAGCCTCGGTGACATCTCGCAGGGCTCTGGAAGAAGAAAGATTCGAAACCGAAACCGGTGCATATGGGGCCGTGACCTCGGCAAGAGTCTTTCCCTCCGCCTTCGCCTTTGCCTCGGCGCGAGAAAAGAGATAGTCGGCGACGCTGACCAAGGTGTATTCCTCGACGAAAGGTTTGCCGTCTTCGCAGATAAATGCCAGGCGGTCTACGTCAGGATCTACCGCTATTCCAAGATCGGCATGGCTGCTGACTACTGCCGAGCTTAAATCAGTGAGATTCTGCGGAAGGGGCTCCGGATTGTGAGCGAAATCGCCGCTCACCTCACCATTCAAAATCACGCACTCCACGCCGAGCCTCTCCAGAAGCTTCGGCATAATAATTCCGCCGACAGAGTTAATCGAGTCGAGGACTACCTTGAAGTGCGCCTTTCTGACCGCTTCGGCATCGACGGCTTCAAGAGAGAGGACGGCGTCAAGATGCTCATCGGTGAAATCGTGTTCCTCTATGCGACCGATTTCATCGACCACGGCGAAATCAAAGTCTCCCCTGTCTGCACAGTCAATGATCTTCCCGCCTTCGTCCGACGTCAAGAATTCGCCGTGTTCATTGAGCAGTTTGAGGGCGTTCCACTGGCGAGGATTGTGGCTGGCCGTTAGGATTATGCCTCCGTCCGCCCCTGCAAAGACAACGGCCATTTCCGTCGTAGGGGTGCTTGCATAGCCTGCCTTTACGACATCTACCCCGCAGGAAACCAGCGTCCCGCAGACAAGCTGCTCCACCATGGATCCAGAGAGCCTGCCGTCCTTGCCGACGACTACCTTGTATTTCTTTCCGTTAAGGGGCTGAGGCCTGCGCGAAGGGAGAGTTTTGCAATATGCGTAGGTAAATTTAACTATATCTATAGGTGTGAGACCGTCTCCGGGGTGGCCGCCGATCGTTCCTCGAATACCGGAAATAGATTTTATCAGTGTCATTGTTATTGTATTGTTGTCCACCACAAATATAGCCAAATTCCCGGTATCAACCGCTATGGGCCATCTATCGCCGGCGCCGATATCCGGTCAGATTCTTCGAGCGTTGAAGCAGAAGGCTTTAAAGTTCCAAATGCACTTGGAAACAGGGCTATAT
>DKSK01000010.1:104511-127719 GCA_002472565.1 Bacteroidales bacterium UBA7258
AATCCCGATGTGAACACAAAAGGGACTAACTTGGTGGGTTCGTATAACGGTTAGTACTCAAGATTCTCAATCTTGCAATATGAGTTCGATTCTCGTACCCACTACTCGGGTGGCGAAAACGCCGCCTAATGAACAGAGAAGGTGATTAATAGTCGAAAGACGTTAGTCACCTTCTTTTTTTTTCATCAAAGTGCGTATGGAGAATGCGAAACGGAGAGTTTAGGGGAAAATGCACAATCTAGGACGCCGGGGTCCTAGATTGTGCATCGGAGGCTGCCTGGGTCCTGGTTAGCGGATAGGGGTGGAGGTCATCTGCCAGCCGGTCATGGTAGCGATATAAGGCGCTATCGCATAGGCCTTTTTAATATGCGCGGCATAATTCGGATGCGCACTCGCCCCCATCTCATCCATGGAATAGATTTCAGGCGAGAAAGCCATCCACGAAACATTTTTAAGGCCGCTTTCTATCACAGCGGCATGAACATACTCAGACATCTGATAGTCGTTCTTGCCAGCGATGCAGAGTATAGGATGATCCTCTCCGTAGTTTTCCTTGATTGACTTGAGAAGACGGATGTAATTGGCTTTAAATGACCCGAGACTAGGTTGGCGTCTAGTCGAGAAATCATTGGTGCAAAGGTAGATCAGAGTAATGTCTGGCCTGAAGACTTCGGCCCTGGCATTCCACGTGGCGGTAGAATCCTCATCGAAGGTATGCAGATATCTATCCGGCATATAATAATTTCTCACATGGTCGGCATAATTTCTGGCTATGCCCATACCTGAGTGGGCCACATCGATGAAATCCGCCCCGAAATACCTTGCCAGGCAGGCCGCATAGGTCTTGTTCGAATTCTCAGTCTCCGGCTTGAACGGGTCAGAAGCCACAGAGTTCTCAGAACCATAGCCGCAGGTGTAAGAATCGCCGACGAACTCAATGAGCCTGTCCTTGAGCCCCTCAGCCTGAAGGAAATCTCCATCAGTGGAGAAGGAAGCAAAGGTAGTCTTTCCCTGCTCCCCTTCCGTCCTTTTCATAATGACAACGTCATGAACAAGAGGCTTCTTTCCGAAACGCGCCTTCATCTGTGAAGGTGAGAAGATGTCGATGAGGCTGTCCTTGCCGAAAGTGGAGATGATTTTGTCCGGTTCCTCCGACATTGGCCTGTCAATCCAGACATTATAGTAATTTTTTCGCGAATCCGAGACTCTTGTACTAAGGCTGTTGCCTTGGAAACGGATTCTTACGTAGACTGCCGACCAGTCGAAGCTGACTTTTCCTTCCTGCCTCAGCGTCCTGCCGACGTAGACTAGCCTTGAGTCATCTGCCTTGACCGTTTCCGCCGCCGGTAGGGAAAGGGATGAGAGTGCCGTTGCAAAAGCGGCGGCGAGAATTGTGATTCTGATATGTTTCATCGGATTTATCTTTTAATCTCACTAATATAGTCCATGCAGACGAATTAATCAATTAGTGCCGGCCGCTTTTTTCCTCATTGTGGCTCTGGCCCCGGTTTTCACGACCTTGGCAGTGAAAGGAGTGACTGACATATTTCCTATCATCTTGTCCTCGTTACGTTCACTGCTGCCTGTCATCATCCTCTTCATTGTCAACTTCATTTTCCTCTGCCCGAAGTATCTCTTCGTCAAGGGCAAGAGAAAATGGTTCTACATCGTCAACTCCGTGATGATTCTCGGCTGGAGGGCCTATATGACCATAAAGTCAATGCGGACGGAAATACCGCCCGAGGTCACGGAGACCCTGAAGAACATCAACATAGTCTACCTGACAGTATATGCGAATCTGCTGGCCATTCTTGTAAGCTGCATAGTAGTCGGCATAGCCGTAGTCCTGAGGTATATTTTCCTGACCTTCGACCTGCGCTACAAGCTGGAAGTTGAAAAGCGGAACGCGGCAGAGGCCGAACTTAAAACCAAGGCATATTCTCATGAAAATACTCAAATGCATGGTAGTAGACGACGAACCGCTTGCCGTCTCCCTGTTAGAGACCTTCATCAAGCGTACTCCTGGTCTTATCCTGCTGGAGTTCTTCACAGATTCCGTCCTCGCACTTTCAAGGATAAAGGAAGAGAGCCGGATCTGGTGTTTATGGACATCCAGATGCCCGACCTGAACGGAATCGAGCTTTCGAAAATGCTTCCGCCCGAAATCAGCGTCATTATCACCACGGCATTCAGGGAATACGCCCTTGAAGGCTACAGTGTCTCGGCTCTCGATTATCTGACAAAGCCTATCAGCTACCAGAAATTTCTGGAGGCCGTGCTGCCCAAGGGCTCTTTCATGATGGTACATCGTTCCTTCATCGTTGCCCTTGACAAAATAGATTCGGTCCTGCCCGGCATGAATATCATGATAGGCAAGACCTTGATACACGTATCAAAGGTCTACGAAAGCCCCTTCCTCAGATATCTGAAAGGCAGGTCTTTGTAGGCCTCTGATGTAGTTTGGAAATATTTGAGCCCTCCTTACGGGCGCTCGTCGAATCTCAGCATCTCGTCCATATGATAGGCCGAAGAAACCTGACCGCGGACATGGGTGCAGATCTCGCCAATCTCAGGCCACTGGGATGTCTTTGTGCCCGGCAGTCCGACAGTCTTCAGCAGGTCCCAAATCCGATCTGGTGCGACGTCAGGATTGACATAGCTGTGGATTTCGAAGGTTATGCCGTCGTCGAAGACTCCGCGGGCAAGTTTGAGAGCCTGCTTAGCCTCCGGCGTAGTGCAGTCGATTAAGATGTCGATGCCCTCGTTGCTGTGGCTTATTTCGATAGGGAAGGTAAATTCCTTGTCTGCGAATTCAAACTTGGCGGTGAAATTCTCCTTGTAGTTGACTTTCTCAAAGTCCACACCTCCGCGGATGACAACGTCATCGGCCACGGCCTGCATCTCAATAGGGATAGGAAGGAAGACATGGACAGCGGCAGTGTCACGGACATGGATAGAAGTCTTGATTTCGTTCCAGTCCGTATGCTCCTGCTGATGGATGTCGAACTCTACCTCTCCTTCACGGGAGGCAGGTGTATCAGGAGTATCATGTGTGTCAGGAACGACAGGGGTCTCGCCCTTTCCCGGCAGAATCTTTACAATCCAGTCATCATAGATCCCGTCCGGCTCAATCTTTCCGTCGTCCTTGGACATCTTATAGTCGAAACCGAGATAATAGTTTCCCTCCCAATAGAAGAGCTTCCAGTTATCTACAATGGTGTTGCTGTAAGAATCATGGCTGCGGGCATCCTCGAAGCCTTCCGTCATGAGGGTTGCATTGTGGGTCGCCGCATTATTGCATTGGCCGTTGTTGAAATTGTTGACATGGGTGTAGAGGTCAACCCAGCTGTATGGTTTGCCCTCGGCATCAACTTCCCATGGCTGGAACTGGCGGCCTGACTCTTTAATCGCAAGGTAGTCGAGATGAGCAGTTCCGTCTATGTCCGAATGGATCACATTGTTCCTGTCAGTATAGCTATACTTGTTATGAGCTCCGATTACATCCTGTACAAAATAATAGGTATAGCCCGGGAAGGAGACTGTTTCTCCCGGATTGCTGCGCACATATGCGAGGATGCCCTGTTTTTCCTCCTCTGTAGGATAGGCCGGCATAATATCCCCCCACATGTTGCCGTTGACATCAGCGGCCCTGGTCGCCGCGATTTCTCCGGCGCCGAAATAGAGGCTGACATCCGATGACTTTTTACCGAACTTCCCGGCGTTTTGAGCCAAGATATCGTCCTCTGCCGTGTCCGTGCCCTCGCTGTTGCAGGAAGCTAGGCCGAAGAGGAGCGGGCAGAGCGAAATCAGCAGTAAAAGACTTTTCTTCATGATGATACGAATCTAACTGTTCGAATTTTAATACTAATCGTCTAATTTTTCTACCTGCAAAGTTAAGCAATTTTTTCATTGATTGATCAGATAAATACGAATATTTTCGAAATTTCCGAGATTTCCGAGACGCATAGGCTGATGTTTGAACCAGAAGAACCTCACGCCAGATGCCTCCGTGCTCAGCCACTGTCCCACAGTGCATCAGGTGGCACTTTCCCAGCGCAGGCACGAACGCCCCGATGTGGACGTGGCGCAGGCGAGAGCGCGGTGCCGGCCTCGTGTCGGCCCCGTATCGGCTCCGTATCGGCTCCGCTTGGTCGCGACGTCGGCTCCGCGCACACGCTGGGTGGTGCTCATTATATTTCTGGTAAATAAATACAAGATTTTGAGTACCTTTGCAAGGATTATTTTATAATAAGGTAGAAATGAATTCTAGTGAGAGCGAGTCTAGAGAGACTCTGCTTCTGGCAGAGATTGTAAAGAATGCCATTCATGTATCCAGAATAGGAGAATGGATATTGACCACTGGCTTGAAGGACAGGCCATACGCTACCACCTCCTCCGCTGAAGCGAAGGAGATCTTAGGAGTAGGCAAGGACAGCAAGATGACTGATGAGCAAATCTACGAGTGGTGGAAGAGCAGACTTCATCCTGACGACAGGCAGTTCGCCATGGAGAATATCGAGAAGATGAATATCGGGGAAAACATCTATTTCACCTACAGATGGTTTCATCCTACCCTTGGGCTGAGGGTGATGAGAAGCGGCGGCTTCGGAGTAAAGGACGGCGATGGCAAGATAGTCATCAGCGGCTATCTTTACGACATCACCGATCTTCTTGAAAAATCCAGGCAGGACACCATCGTCGCCATGGCACTGGCCAAGACCTATTCCGGCCTCTTCTACCTGGACCTGGCGGACATGAGCTACACCTCTTACTCCTTGGACGACTCAGCCGTCGCAAAGCTGCTTCCCTCCGTCGGGCCGATAAACGAAGCCAACACCAAGCTCATAGCCGAAAGTATCTGCGATGAGAAGGACAACGAGGCCCTCCGCCAATTCACCGATCCAGATACGCTGAACGAGAGGATGAAAGACACCTCCAGCATCTCCGCCATCTTCAAAGGAGCCCACGTCAAATGGGTCAGAATCTCCTTTCACGTGATCGACCGCAGGACCGATGGTTCGATCATCCATGTCATGGAAACGATCAGGGACGTATCTGGCGAGCGCGAGCGTGAACTTGCCATGATCAGGGAACTCAAGCACAGGCTGTCTTCAGACAAGTCCATGAGCATGATGTTCCAGAACATGATCCACGAAATAAGGACTCCTCTCAACGCTATGTTCGGCTTCTCGCAGCTACTCTGCGTCCCCGGCGTGGATGTGCCCGACGAGCAGAAAAAATATTACTCCGACATCATCCACAACTGCTTCGAAATGCTGTCGAATCTGATTGACGACGTACTTGACTTCGTAGATGCCGAACACGGCAATTTCCGCATACGCAAGAAGACGTTCAACGTGAATCAGATGGGGCGCAGCCTTGTACAGATATCCAAAATGAGAGCGCAGGCTGGCGTGAAGGTCTATTTCACTTCGGAAGTCGGCGATGATTTCAGCATTGATTCCGACCAGAGGCGCATTGAACAGGTGCTGCTCAACTTCCTGACCAACTCCTGCAAGCATACCTTTGAAGGAGAGATCTGCCTCCATGTCTCGACATCGGAGAATCCGGGCAGGCTTACCTTTTCCGTCACCGACACTGGCACCGGCATCTCCCCTGAAATGGCTGAGACCATCTTCGAGCGCTACAAGAAAGGCAACCCCGAAGTTGACGGCTCCGGAATTGGTCTTCATATCTGCGGAATAATCGCGGACAGACTTGGCGCTGAACTCAAACTCGACAGAGACTATAGAGACGGAGCGCGTTTTATGTTGATCATCTAACCTAATACTCAAATATTTCCAACCTATCATTCAATCACTCCAGCCATGATAGACACAACGTTCTGGTTTTCAGCGCCGTGCTTCAGCATCATATTGCTGATCTTGCTGGTCATCAAAAGGCGGTGGCTCAGAAGTCCCAAAGTTCTGGACCGCTCGCTCTACCTCTTGATCTTCTTTACCTTAGTCAACTGCCTTGCAGCCTCTCTGAACGTCCTGTACATCAGAGGTTTCATCGGCAATGACAGGCTTTTTTTGGAGGCAAGAGAGATCACGAAGTCGATGAACGCCGTCAATTTCTTCTTCTGGTTACTCTTCCTCCTCAAATATGTCAATATCGGCCGTCTACCTTCCTCCATCTTGCTGGCCATCGCCGGACTCCTGGCGGCGGAGAAGATATGTCTGGTAACCTTCACCCTTGCGACCGACCTCAATCTCAGCGACAAGCTTGCAGCCACCTCAGGCCAGACCACGCTGTCGGCGCAGATGATCTTCGAAAACGCCATATTTCTAGCCGCCGTCCTGTATTCTTCATGCCGACTTGCCAGAGGGAGAAGGTGGAGAAGAAAGGAACCTGCTTCAAAATACACTTCCATGCTGGTCGCCTCGCTGGTGCCCCTGTTGTTCAACACAATCTATTTCAGAAACGAATCTCTTTACGCCCTTAGCATCGCCACCTCCTGCATAATCTGGATCATATTCAGGGAGGCCTACGATCAGGAAATCCTCAAGCGCAGCAAGTTTTTGTTCCTGGAAAACATGAGCCATGAGATACGCACTTCGCTCAACTCCATCTATGGCTTCGCCCAGCTGCTGGCCATGCCGGAAGGCACCTGGAGTGAGGAAGAACGTCAGGGCTTCGGAGTCCACATGCGCAGCAGTTACGACATGCTTGACATGCTTCTCAACGACTTGATGGTAGCCACCCGCTACGATACTCACAAATACTCCGTTACCGTGACCGATGTCGATTTGGCTGGAGTAGTCACCGAGGCTGTCAAAGCCATAAGAGTCAACATGCCTTCCAGCGTCGAGGTCAGCCTCTCCTCTGAGCTCCCGGAGAAGTTCAGCGTAAAGAACGACGGGCGGCGGATACGCCAGGTCGTGCTGAACCTGCTCACCAATGCCTATCAACACATCATCAGCGGCACGATAGAAGTGCACCTCAGGCAGGTTGATAAGGTGGCAGAGATCTCAGTCACCGCTACCCTGCCTTCTGAAAAGGACAAGGTCTATGAACACAAGGTTGAGAAGAGTCTGGAAGACCACAAGGAAGGACTTAATCTCAGACTGCTTCTCTGCATTGACATAGCCCGCTTGGTCAACAGCGAAGTGCGCTGCGATGAAGACTACGACAACGGCATCAGATATTTGTTTGAAATCAACGATATTATTCAGCACCGTTCCGAAGGGCAAAAGAGCGCAGGATCCAAGAGGCTGGAAATCTCCAGTAATTCTGTCACGGCGAAAGGATTATTATGATATATGTATTGGACATAGCCTTCCCGACAGGAAATGATGTGGAATTCTATGGCTTCGAGCTCATAGAATACTACGTCAAAAAGTTTCTGCTCTATTTCGGGGATTTTCCCTGGACCATCCGCCTGCTCTACGGGCTGATCATCGTCTGCATAATCACGATGCTGGTCCTCTTCTTTCTCTTCTTCAGGAAGGAAGTGCAGAGCCGCCGCGCAGAGAGGGAATACCAGTCGGCCAGGGGGAAGCTCTTCGATGGTTTTCTCAAAATTCTGGATTCTCAGGACAAGCCTGACGGCTCCGCTCTGGAAGCGGCGTGCGGAGTCAGCCTCAAAGAAATACTTTCCTACAAACCGAAGACTCTTGCCCGCCTCATATCTGAGACCTATATGGAACAGCGCAGGAGAACTTCCACATACGTCTCCAATACAGACGCCTTGTGCTCGCTCATCGGCGTGAAAACCTACTATGAGAAGAATTTGACCACCTCCAAGAAGGTGCTTAGGACCCTGGAAGACCTGGCTGACATGCATATTCCTGTCAATGAGGGACTCCTGGCCGTCTACCTCAACCACTATGACTTGAGCCTGCGCCACCTGGCGAGAATCTGTCTTATCGGCGCCTATTGTTCCTCTCCATATCGTTATCTGAAAGAGGACCTGGACGATGATCTTGGACTCTGGTACAAGATGATGCTCCACCGGGCTTTCGCCTATGAAAGCGCCAAGGAACACGCCATGCCTCAATTCCTTGTTCTGGCAAAGGATCTGCGCAATGAGGATTCCGGCGCCTTCATGATTATGGAGACCGCTTATTGGGGCACCGCGGCCGAGAAGGCCTCCCTCCATGAATTTTTCCTCTCGCCTCATATCAAATACCGCAAAGCCGCTATCCAGGTCGCAGCACTCCTTGGCGACACAAGTCAGGAGCAGAGCGCCATCGACTCATATTGGCAGCAGCCTGAGGAGATAATGCATGAAGTCCTGAAGATGGTCCGCGCCTTGAATTCCGGAAAGCACACCTCCTTCTTCGTGGACGCCTACACTAAGGCCACCTCGGAGCAGACTCGCGAGATAGCCCTGACCTGTCTCTACACCTACGGCAAAGACGGGCGGCGTACCTTCGAACTGCTTAGGAATGAATTCATCAAGTCGAACGATGACAGGACGCTGATGGACCAGATAGATTCAGCCGCCCTGCTTAATCAAATGAGAGTTATATAGCGCCATGTCGACCTTCATATTGTTTTTCTTCGGCTCCGTAGTCTTTATTTATTCGCTTTTGCTGCTGGCTTCCTATGTCATGCTGCTGATATTCTCATATCAGTACAGCACCAGATGCAAGCAGTGGTCGGACGACTACATCTGCCACATGATGCAGAACTCCCCCTTTATTCCCGGAATTTCCATCATAGCGCCTGCCTATAACGAGGAAAAGACCATCATCGACAACGTAGAATCGCTGCTGAGGATGGATTATCCCAACTTCGAAGTCTGCATTGTCAACGACGGCAGTAAGGATAAAACGCTTGAGCTGCTGACAGATACTTTCAGCCTGGTCGAAGTACCTTATCAATATATGGATAAGGTTCATTGCGCTCCGTTCAAGCGTCTGTTCAAATCCACCGACAAGAAATACTCCAGGCTCATGGTCGTCGACAAGGTGAACGGAGGCACGAAGGCCGATGCAGTGAACGCCGGCCTGAATGTCATCAACAATCCATATTTCATCAACACCGACGTAGACTGCATCCTCTCTCGAGACGCCATGTATCAATGCATTTTCCCTGTGATTAGGGACGAGAGCATCATCGCAGTCTCCGGCACCATGTCCATGAGCAACGGCTCCACCATCAGAGACGGCGAGCTGGTAGATGTGCGTCCTTCCAGCCATCCGCTGCCTTTGTTCCAGGACTTGGAATACAAGCGTTCTTTCCTCGTAGGTAAGATGGGCTGGAGCAAGATCAACGCCATGAACAATGTCTCCGGCGGCTACGGGCTCTTCTCCACGGAGGTGGTGATCAGCGCCGGCGGCTACAACTACAATTCCTTCGCCGAGGATATGGACATTATTACGCGCATGGTGGCCTACTGCTGCGATTTCAACCGTCCTTACAAAGTGGTCCAGATTCCTCACAACTGCTGCTGGACAGAAGGACCGTCGAATCTGCGTATGCTCTTCCGCCAGCGCATACGCTGGGGCAGAGGCCTAATCCAGTTGATGTGGACCTACAGGCGCCTCATCATGAATCCGAAATACAAGAGGCTCGGCCTCGTCACGATGCCCTATACCTTCCTCTTCGAATTTCTCGCGCCTCTGATTGAAGTCTCAGGACTGCTGTTCATGATATATCTGGCCTTTACCGGCGGCATTAACTGGGACACCTTCCTGGTGACCTTCTTTGCCATCTACACCTTCAGCGTCATGCTCTCCACCTTCGTGGTGTTCTATGACTTCATCTTGGGAAAGTCCTACACCAAGACCAAGAGCTATCTGAAACTGATGTTTGCGGCGGTTTTGGAGCCCTTCATTTATCACCCTCTCATTGTGGTCAGCTTTCTGATCGGCTACTACAATTTCATCGTCGGAAAGAAGGCGGTCTGGAAATCGATGCAGCGAAGCGGCATGACACACGCCACCCCCGGAGATGCCCCCGGCTCGGCATCCTGATCTTTGAGAATGACTTGATTATGAAATACGGCTGTAAATACATATGGTTCCTCCTCATAGGTCTCTCGCTACCGGCCCTGAGCGCCGGTGCCGGGACCGCGGGGGCTGCCTTTTTCTCCGACATAAGCGGCGATGCCACCCTTCGCGACGATGTACGAGGCCCGGTCATTAAAGGCTCGCAAAGAGACTATGAATTGAGGGTGCGGAATCTCTTCAAGCGGGGCCTCTGGGAGGAGGGGAAAAAGGTGCTCGACGAGGGACTCGGAAATTTCGATTCCTCCGCCGTTCTCAACCAGCTCATGGGCTCGTACTGGCTGCATCACAAGGATTTTGACAAGGCCCGCTATTACCTCATCCGCTCAGTGCGCGAGGAGCCGAAGGACATCGAGACTTTGCGTCTGCTGACAAAAGTCGAGGAAGAGACAGAACATTATAGCTCGGCCATAGTCTATTGCAACCAGTCGCTCGAAATCTCGCCTTATGACTTCGACCTATGGCGAAAGAAGATTTCTTTGTTCCGCAAACAGGGAAATGAGGCCGAAGCCTCGCGGCTGCTCAAACGTCTCATGGAAATCTATCCTGACCGGGAGGATGTCAGGAAGGAGGTTGCCGGAGATTACGAGATCAGATACAGAGAATATCGGAAGAAGAACAATCTCGCAGGGCAGGAGGCCATGCTCAGGCAGCTTGTCACCCTCGTCCCGAGTGATGCAGAATTTCAGATGGCCCTCTGCAACCTGCTCATACAGACCGGCTGCATGGAGGATGCCCTCGATGTAGCCGGGCGTGCGGCCACAGTGGTCTCTGACCCTTATCCTTTCGTGCAGAAGAAAGCCTCGATTCTCGGGGAAATGACTCGCTACAGCGAAGCCCAGGCCTACATTCAGAGCGCTCTGGCTTCGATTCCCGCCCTTGCCTCCAGCCGGGGCAAACTCTCCGCCCTGAGCGCAGATCTAGCCCGGGAACAGGCCCGTTATGCCGCGGAAAACGACCCCTATACCGCCTACGGAAAGCTCTACGCGAAGGAGCATTCCGACGAAGCGCTAAATTATCTGCTGAACACTTCGATGACGAGGGGCTATCTTGACGATGCCCTGACCTATATCCGCGAAGCGAGACGGCGCCATGGAGACACCCACAATCTGCTGTACCGCGAGTACACCATCGAACGCAGGCTGGGAGACACCAAGGCGGCCACAGCGATGCTTGAGGAGATTCACTCCCGCTATCCGGACGACATGGACATAAACGAAGAACTCTGCGCCCTGCATATGGAGGAGATCCGCCGGATGATGGACTTCCAGCAATGGAACGAAGCGGCCGCCCTGCTGGAGAAAATGTCAGCCTACAAGCTGGAGAGCGACAGCCGCGAAGCCGTGGAGAAGCGCCTTTTCACCTGCTATCTCAACGCAGGGAAGCTCCAGCAGGCTCTCGGGAAGATTGACCAGGTGAGCGAGGATCCCCGCACGAGGGCGGGATTGTATGAGGAGGCCATGCTGCCCTATATCAGGCAGCTCATCAGCAAAGGGATGCTCTACAAGGCCGAAGATGAAATCCGTCTGATACTCGACAAGGGCTATCCGTCGGCAGATGTCCTCAGCGTGGCCGTGAGCACGGAACTCTCGCTCGGAAACACGAGCGAGGCGAGGTCCTTGGTAGAGGAAGGAAAGAGCCTCTTCCCTGAGGAGCCGTATTTTCTTCTCAAGGACGCCCAGCTCACGGCGGCGGAAGGAGACTACGACAAGGCCTATGCCATGCTGGATGACTTACTCTCTGTCTATGTCGGAGATACGGCCATGGTGAAAGCCTATGCCGAATGTTGCGAGGCCATAGCCAGGCGCGACATCAAGGAAGGAGAGTACGAGGAAGCGCTGCGCATGATCGAGCGCGGGCTGGAGGCAGACCCCGGCAATGAGACACTCATACTAGCCAAGACTGAGGTCTATGAGAAGCTGAAGGACTGGGACAAGGCCGTCGAGGCCTACAGGCTCTATCATCCGGCTTATGGAGAATTGGCGGACTACATGCGGCATATGGAAGGGCTGAGGCGCCATCTGACCAATAATCAGGTCATGTTCTTCTATCAGCAGGCGAGGCCTTCGAGCGAAGACAACATCACATCTCAGGCCTCAATGACCTATTCCAGGACACAGAAGCGCAACACCTACACGCTGGGCCTTGTCTTTGTCGGCAGGGATGGACGCGAGAAGGCGGATGAAGAGACGCTCATCGTAGGAGGTCATGGCATACAGGTGAACGGAGAATGGCAGCACCAGTGGGGTTCGCGCCTTGGCACCTCGCTTTCCGGAGCTTATGCGACAAAGTTCCTGCCTCGCTACAAGATAGGTCTTGGCGGGACTTACGACCTCGGCAAGGGCTGGAGCGGACAATCCGACCTCTCCTACCGTTTTGTCAACGACTCCCAGAAGGCTTCGCTGACAGGGGCTGGTTTGGGAGTGACGAAAGAGACAGGGGCTTTCAGCCTCGGGGCCAAGTTCAACGCTCTCTACCTGTCGGGAGCCGCCTCCAAGACACTTTCCTCAAAGATCTTCTTTAACGGAGGACTGACAGCCCGCTGCTATCCCGCCGAGGAGAACCACTCGTATTTCTATGTAGGTGGCAGCGTGGGCAATGCGCCTGAAATCTCGCTGATAGACAACTCCATGCCGGTAAAGTTCGACCAGCTCAATACTATGCTCAGCGCCGGAGGTCTTCTGGTCGTCAGCTCCATGCTGGATCTCGGGGTGAGCGGCACTTGGTACGACATGACAACCTCAAGCGGCTCATCCGAAAATGCCAACCGGAGCAGAAATTATTTATATTTTAGCGCCTATGTTACGATACATTTCTAAAGTGCTGACTGTCTTTGCCGCCTCCATGGCGGTAAGCTGCTCTGGAACAGCCAAATCCGGATCGGGCACTCCGCTGCCTGAATATCACGGACTCTACACTCCTTCAAACACGAAGGAGCTTCAGGAGGCCCTGCATACCAACCACCCTGACTACGACTGGGGCCTCTGGGGGCACAACCTCGTCAAGGCGATTCAGGGTGGGAACGGCGAGGACATGTACGCCGTCATAGGCGGCAAACGCACCAAGGACCAGCTCTGCTTTTCAAGCCCTGCCCTCTATCAGGCAGTGCGTAGCTATATCATCGACCAGTTCGGCTACGGGGACGAAAATTACAGCGAGCGCATCACCATCATGCCGATGGACAACACTCTCGCCTGCACCTGTCCGAGATGCCGGAAACTGGGCAACACCGAAGGCAACGCCACGCCGGCCGTGACGTATTTCATTACGAAGCTTGCCAGAGAATTTCCGCGCCACCAGTTCTTCACCTCGGCCTACCACAGCACCATGAAGGCGCCTTCCACGATTTTGCCATCCAACGTAGGCGTCTTCATATCAAGTTTTCCTCTCCCCGTTCAAGTTGATTTCACTAAGAGCAAAGGCTACCTCAGCTTCGTCTCGACGGTGCAGGCATGGAGAAGGAAATGCTCCCGTATCTACATCTGGGACTACGAGCGCAATTTTGACGACTACCTCTCCCCTTTCCCCTGCCTCCTTGCCATGCAGTCAAGGCTCCGGCTCTACGAAAGACTGGGGCTGAGAGGAGTCTTTTTCAATGGGAGCGGAGACGACTATTCCTCTTTCGACGATATGCAGACCCAGGTGCTGGCTCAGCTGATGGACAATCCGGAGCTAGACGTGCGCAAGGCGGTGAGCGCTTATTTCAAGCGATACTACCCCGTCACCGCCTCCCTGCTTACAAGCTATTATTGGGGTCTGGAACAGCGTGCGAAGCAAAGCAACTGCGTCCTGCCGCTCTATGGCTCGATGCAGGAGCTGTGCGAGGCTTATCTCGATCCTGGCGTTTTCGTGCGATTCCGCAAGAAGCTCGACCAGGTCAGCAAGCAGACGGAGGGAGATGAAAGAGACAGGCTTAATGCTCTGCTGACCGCCCTAGCCTACACCCAGCTCGAAATGTACCGCTGCGGACTCTTGACAAAAGATGCGGATACTGCGGCGGAGATGCTCTTGATTCTCAAGGGTCACAGCGAGATAAAAGGCATGGCTAACCGCGATGAGGTCGGACATTCCATTGATGAATATCTCAAGGCATGGAAATGAAAGTAAACATCTTCATAAGTATTGCCGCCTCCCTGGTGCTCGCCGCCTCGGCACCTTCGCTGACTTCTTGCCGTAAAACGCTGAAGCCTACTGCTGTCCATATAGTGGATTCCATCCGGCATTATCCGGCTACCATCCTTGGTGATGACCTCAAGATGGTGTATGTGGTCAAGAACATCGGCAAAGATGTGCTGGTGATAACCGACGTCCAGCCGTCTGCGCCTACCATAGAGGTTGATTCGAAGAATGTCAGTATGATTCCTCCCGGTAAAGAGGGCCGCCTGAAATTCACCTTCCACTCGGACAAGAACATCGGGCTCGCCCGCCACGTCATCCGAATCTTCGGGAATATTCTTCCTTCTGGAGAGGCGCAGATTATTTTCGACACCCATGTACTAAGGCCTTCTACAGACCTTTCCGACTACGAAGAGTATTATCAGCTGCACTACGATCCTATGAAAGAGGGTGAAGATCCGGGAGGCACCAACTTGTCGACGGAATACACGACGGCACCCCTCACCGACGGAACAGACGGAGCCGTCACCGATAGAACGTCATCGCCGGACGGTGAAGCGCCGGGGCAACTGTAATAAGCAATATCAACAAATAAACCTAAGACGAAGTATGAAACAAATAGCAGGAACCTTCAGCAACCAGTTCAAATTGCTGCTTGTAGATGATATACCTCTTAACCTATTGCTGCTGGAGAAAATGCTCCAACCTTACGAGTTCCAGATTACAGAGGCGGCCAACGGGCGCCAGGCCTTGAAATTGATAGAAAAACGGCAGGACACTCCCGATAGCTTCGACCTGGCAATCGTCGACCTTATGATGCCGGAGATTGACGGCTTTCAGGTGATCAAGTACGTGAGAGAAGGCTGCGACAATGAGGAGTTCCACATCAAAGCCCGCGGAAAGGACGATTTCCCGCTCATAATCCTGTCTGCCATGAATTCTGACGATGACATAGCCAAAGGCTTGGCGATGGGCGCCAACCAATATCTCACTAAGCCGGTCGTAATGGACCAGCTCTACTGCGCCGTCACCGAAGAACTCACCCGCAAAGTAAAGTCCGCCAGACTTTAAGCCCGTAGCCGCCACACCGGCATCTACACCGCACTCAGCGCCCGCTCCACCCCTGGGGAGGAGTCTCCCCAGGGGTGGAGGTGTCAGAGATTGTCGTCGAAATAGGCGGTAACTTTGTCCATCAGGTGGATGCGGTCTTTTCCGCGGACATTGTGCTCGGCACAAGGATAAGGGAAATAATCCAGCTGGACATTGTTCTTGATACATTCGCGGACAAAGCTCAGACTATTCTCCCAGACAACAGTCTTGTCAACCGCACCCTGGCAGATCAAAAGCTTGCCTTTCAAATCCTTCGCCTTATTAATCAAGGACGTCTTGGCGAATCCCTCAGGATTGGTCTCCATCGTGTCCATGTAGCGCTCGCCGTACATTACCTCGTACCATTTCCAATCAATCACAGGTCCACCGGCGACTCCGACCTTGAAAGTCTCAGGATAATTCGTCATGAGAGATATGGTCATGAATCCACCATAGCTCCATCCATGAACACCTATTCTGTCCGCGTCCACGTATGGAAGAGACTTCAGCATATTTATTCCGACCATCTGATCAGCCATCTCGTTCTGGCCGCACTGGTCATGAATCGCCTGCTCGAAGTCCTTGCCCCTGTTCTCCGTTCCGCGGTTGTCCTGGACATAGACTAGGTAGCCTCTCTGCGCCATATACATTTCCCACATCCTGATCTCACCGAGCCAGGAATCTTTGACCATCTGGGAATGCGGGCCGCCGTAGACATAGAGCACCACCGGATACTTCTTCGACGAGTCAAAGCCCTTGGGCTTGTAAAGCCTGTAATAATTGTCATATTTTCCGTCCGCGCTCTTAACCGTCCCGAAGTCCATCTCGCCTGTGGCATATGAGGCCAGCGGGTCTTCCGAATGGGAAATTTCCCTGACCAAAGAGCCGTCGGAAGTCCGTCTTAGATTCTCCACTCCCGGAACATTGAAACTGGAATAGCTGTCAATGAACAATTTACAGTCCTCGCTGAGGCTTACCGTATGCCAGCCTTCCTCAGGGGTGAGAGCCAGGGGAGCAGAAAAGCGGGCCGCAGAAGCATCTGCGGCGGCCTTTCCCTTCCCTGGACGCACCTGAATCTTGAAAAGATGATTCTCCACAGGAGAAACTTCGGCCGAGGTGTAGAAGACGTTCTCTCCGTCGTTATCGACATAGGCCACGTCCGCGTCAACCTTCGTGAGGCGTGCCACACGGCCCTCATAATCACACAGATAGAGATTTCTGTAACCGTCCCTGTTATTCGTACGATAGATAAAAAGTTCCGTTCCTTTGAGAAAAGAAATATGGTCGAGAGGCTCGACAAATCTGGAATCATCCTCCGTCAATATGGTCTTTACGAAACTTCCGTCCGAAGCCTTGTACATATTGAGGCGCAGATGCTTCTGAGTCCTGTCAAGAACCTGGATGAAGACATATTTAGAATCAGGAGACCAGCTGATATTGGTAAGATACCTGTCCTGCCCGAAATCTTCAACCTTGCAGACGACGTCACGCGAGGACGAGAAATCATAGACATGAAGTTCCAGATACTCCGAATCCATGCCGTTCATAGGGTACTTCGTCGTCATGAGGCTTCCAGTCCTGGTGTTGATATCCAGCAAAGGAAAATCCGTCACCTTCGACTCGTCTTTTCTGTAATATGCAAGGAGCCTACCGTCCGGGGACGGGTAGCTTCCTTCATTGATACCGAACTCGTTCCTGCTGACGCTCTGGCCGCAGACGATCTGCTTGCTTTCCGGCTGGTTGACCGTCCTTTCGACAAGAGACGAATCCATCCAGTAGAGGCCGTTACCCTTGGTGTAGACATATCTTCCTCCGAGATCCTGATTGACGAGGATTCCTCCGGCCTCGGAGATAGACTTCTGTATCTTAATCTTTGAAGAATCGGCCGCCGCCCTCGGGTCATATGTCTCGCACGCTCCGCTTTCGGCATCAACCTTCATATAGCCGCCAGAGACCGAATATGTCAGATAATGACCGTCGTCAAGCCAATGGTAGCTGTGACGCTTTGGCCAGATGTCCCTTGAGAGGATGACATCATGCATAACAAGATTTTTTCCGTCCACAGGTCCTGCCGGATGAACCTTCAGGACCTTTGATTCACGGGCGAGAGGGTCAGAGTCCGTAGCCTGCGTCATAGCACCCCTGGCTGTCATAGTCCCTGCCGAGGCCATAGTCAATGAGATCATAAGAGATAAGCCAAGCATAATTATTTCTCCTTTCATTTTACCGAAACAATCTTGTCCACAACATATTTCTCCATGCCTCTCCATGGCAAGGCTCCGCGATACTCCTTGTAATGGAGCTCGACATTCTTGCCGCTGCAACGCATCAGAGAATCGGCTACGGCCTGCTTCGTGACTGAAAATTCAAAGACATAGGAGCCGAGGACCTGGTCGGTCATGGCGGCAGAGGCCGCTCCTCTGAAGCCAGCCTGGATGAGGCGGCCCTCATAAGTCTTGAAAATCACACCCTTGTTCATGAACTGGTTCAATTCTCCCGCCTTGACTCCGTCACCGAAGACGAAATAGAAATGGAACCATCCGAGGAAGAGCAGAATCAGCAGCAGGGCTCCTGCAGAGACAAATCCGATTTTCTTAAACATATTTTTAAAGTATTTGTTTTTCGTAGACGCCAAGGCCCGGGGCCGGACTAGTCATGTCCGTCCCCGGCCTGGAAACAAAGATAACCTAAAAACTCGGGATGTGGGCGGCTTTCCTCCGAAAAAGCAGGCCGCCTCAGTTTTGTCGATAGTTCAAGTTGCGCATGGCGTTGAGTACAGCCAAGACCGTGACACCTACATCAGCGAAGACGGCGAGCCACATCCCGGCAAGACCTGCTGAAGCCAGGCCTAGGACTGCTACTTTGACACCTATTGCGAACCAGGTGTTCTCCCCCGCTATCCTTCTTGTTCTCCTGGCGATACGGATGGCCACCGCTATCTTCGAAGGCTTGTCGTCCATCAAGACCACGTCCGCAGCCTCGATCGCCGCATCACTGCCCAGGGCCCCCATGGCTATCCCGACATCCGCTCTCGCAAGGACAGGGGCATCGTTTATTCCGTCTCCGACGAAGGCCAGCTTTCCCTTGTCCCCTGAAGCCTTCCCCTTAAGCAAGCTCTCGACTATCCCGACCTTATCCGCCGGAAGAAGATCGGCATGGTACTCATCCAAGCCCAGTTTCGAGGCGACATCGGCCGCGACTTCCTCCCTGTCCCCGGTAAGCATGACAGTGCGCCTGACTCCGAGTCTGTGCAAGTCATCCACTGCAGCCTTAGAATCAGCCTTGATGACATCCGAAATGACTATGTGGCCGACATATTCTCCGTCAATCGCCACATGAATTATCGTTCCCTTCAATTCACAAGGCTTCCATTCCGCCCCTATGGCCTTCATCATTTTTTCATTCCCGACGCAGACTCTCTTGCCGTTCACCCTGGCCCTTACTCCCTGTCCCGCCACTTCCTCAACTTCTCCGACCTCGCAGGCGTCCGCCTCATCGGAATAGGCGTTTTTCAGAGAAACGGCTATCGGGTGCGTGGAGAATCTTTCGACATGGGCCGCCATATGCAAGAGCTCTCTTTCAGAAATCATTTCGGGATGGACGGCTGTCACCTGGAAAACTCCCTTCGTGAGCGTACCGGTCTTGTCAAAAACGACGCTTCCTACCTTCGCCAAGGCCTCAAGCCAATTCGAGCCCTTGATCAGAATTCCATGACGGGAGGCTCCTCCGATGCCGGCGAAGAAACTCAGCGGAACGGATATTACGAGGGCGCACGGGCAGGAGACTACGAGGAAGCAGAGGGCCCTGTAGAGCCATTTCACCCATTCTCCTGCAAAAATAGGAGGGACAACCGCTAGCAAGACGGCCGCGCCCACCACTATCGGAGTATAGACCTTGGCGAAACGTCTGATAAAATTCTCGCTGCGCGACTTATTTTCAGATGCGTTTTCAACAAGCTCAAGAATCTTCGCGGCAGTGGACTCTCCGAAAGATTTCGTTGTACGGACCTCAAGAAGACCGCTTAGATTCACGCAGCCGGAGATGACCGAGTCTCCAACCGCTACGCTCCGCGGAACGCTTTCTCCTGTAAGGGCCACAGTGTCAAGGCTCGAATTCCCCTCGAGCACTTCCCCGTCCATCGGAACTCTCTCGCCAGGACGGATGACTATGGTCTCCCCTACCTTGACCTGGTCAGGGCTCACGACCTCCACCTTGCCCTCCCTTTTCACATTGGCAGTATCGGGGCGTATCTCCATGAGCGATGCGACCGAACGCCGGCTCTGTCCTTCCGCTATGTCTTCGAAAAGTTCTCCGATCTGGAAGAAGAGCATCACGAAGACGGCCTCAGGGAACTGGGATTCGCCTCCCGGGACGAAGCCTATGCAGAGAGCTCCGATAGTTGCGATGCTCATAAGGAAATCTTCATTGAGGGCCTCACCATGGACGAGGCCTTCGACGGCTTCGCGGATAGTTTCCCAACCGACTAGTAGATAAGGTATCAGATATAGAATCAGGAGCTGCCATTTGGCCAGCGACACGGAAAGCCGTCCTTCAGGCCCCCATAGTTTTTCTATCGCCACATCAGCGATGAGAAGCAGAGCCGCCGTGACAATTTTTACTATAGTCTCTTTCCTTTCCTTTTCCATGATGAATCCTCCATTTCTTGGTTCATGTTGCAAAGAAAGACAGATTATTCCGCAACCGGGTTGCAAACGAAAAACCCCGCGCTTCACAGCGAGGGGTAAACCAAAACACTACTAACTGAATCACTAATAACTAACCAATGATGATAAAACCTAAAGTTAAATCTCTGTTTCAATCTTCCTCTTATGCCAATACCGTGCCAAACTCAATTAACGCCGTTCCAGGGCCGTTTTCGAGGACGATCGCTGCAAGGGCTCAGGGCAGCCTCCCTTCCTGGGAGCCCCGACTTCCGACCTCATCCCTTCTAAATGATCCCGGTCCCGGCAGGCGCTCACTTCCACCACCTTCTTCTAAAAGCTCCCGGCTACGCTTACTGTTGTTCCGGATGGAGGAAAGGATGGATTATCAGTACGGACGGAAAAAGTTTGGCACAGATTTGGCAATAATACAAGTGCAAATACAGAAATTATAATAGGTTTAGTATTTAGTGGTTAGTTTCTAGTTATTTGTTAGTAGTGTTTGTTTTTTGGTTTTTAGCCCCTCGCTGTGAAGTGCGGGGCTTTTTTATGTCAATTTTGGCCTAAAAGATTGGCGGTCTCAACATTTTTTCCTAAAATTGATAAACCTTTGAATGATTTGGATATGGAAGAGAGAGACTCGCAGCAAAGCTCAAAGACAAAGCAGGCCGCAAGAATTCAGACATCAATCCTGAATCCGGCAGAGAAAAAAGTCTTGGTCTGGCTTGCTGAACGTCAGCCAGGATGGATGACATCCAATTATCTTACCTTCATCGGAGTCTTCGGGGCACTCCTGACCGGACTTGGCTACGCCATGACCATAAAAGGAATGGGCTGGCTGTGGCTCGCCAACTTAGGTTTTCTGGTCAACTGGTACGGCGACTCCCTAGATGGTTCCCTTGCCAGGGTAAGAAAGACCCAGAGGCCGATTTACGGCTTCTATCTCGACCACAGCGTCGACATGTTCAATGAAGCCATGATGTTCATAGGAGTAGGACTCTCTCCCCTGATGGACATGAGAATCGCCCTAAGCATTCTTGCCATCTACCTGGCCCTGACCGCGACCGTCAGCGTCAACGCCCATCTGCGAAGCGAATTCCGCCTGACCTACGGCAAACTCGGACCTACCGAATTCCGTCTCATCGCTATCATTGCGAACATCATCTTCATCTATGTCAAGCCTCTGACCCAATGGCATTGCGGCTTCCGTCTCCTCGGTACGGATATAACCTGGGGCGCCTTCGACCTGACAGCCTTCGCCATATTGATAGTCATAACCCTGATGTTCACCGTCAATTTCTTCAACGACCTTAAATATTACGCAAAGGTGGACCCGGTCAAGAAATTCTCCGGAGACGAAATAGAAGCATAGCCAATGCCCATACTCACCAAGGAAGAAACCTACGCCCTGACACCCTTCTTCTCTAAAGGTGTGGGAAAACGTGTGGCCGACCTCCTCTACGCAATCGCAAGTGTGCCCAAAGTCAACGCCCTCTACGACAAATGCGACAAGGTGACGGGACCCGCCTTCTGCAGGAAACTGCTTGAGTGCGAAGGTGTCAGCTACATGGTTCATGGCTACGAAAGGCTCCTTTCCATGAAAAAGCCTTTTATCACGATAAGCAACCACGCCTATGGCGGCATGGACGGAATCATCCTTATCGACCTGATGGGCAGACTCTTTCCTGATTTCAAGGTCATGGTGAACCAGTTTCTGGCGATTGTCAAGGCCCTCGGGCCGAGCCTGATTGTCGTCGACCCCAATTTCGGGACTGAAAACAGGCCCACGGCGACGAGCATACGCGGCGTTAGAGCCTGCCTCGAACACATCATGGCCGGGCATCCGCTCGGAATATTTCCTTCGGGAGCCGTTTCAGACCTGAGCTTGTCCACTCCTGCCCCTCATCACTCCGATCCGGCCCTCGACTCCGATTTTCTCGGCCCGGCCGACGGGACTTGGGCGCAGAAGCACATTCGGGACCGCAAATGGCAGATCCCGGCAATCAGGCTCATCCAAAAAGCTAAAATTCCTGTCCTGCCGGTCCGCTTTTTCGACCTCAACACCTTTTTCTATTATTCTCTCGGACTATTGAGTTCTGACATCAGGCTGCTGCGTCTGCCGAAAGAATGTCTCAACAAAAAGGGAAAGAAGATCCGTCTTGGAATCGGCGAACCCATAATGCCGGAAGAACTTTCGCGCTTCAATACACCGGAAGAATTGCGGAAATTTCTCCGCGCCAGTGTCTACGGCATGAAGCTGCCCACTTCTCCCGTTGTCAGCTTTTAAGAAAGCCTCACCGCCTCCGGCTTTTAGGGAAGCCGCCGACAGTGGGCGATCCTATCTCTTCATATTTTCCGCATGCTTACGACGATATTCACGCGGAGAAGAACCCAGGCGAGAACGGACGAATTTTCCAAAGGACGAGACATCAGGAAAACTATACCTCGCCGCGATTTCCTTGATGGTCTCCTGCGAATAGAGCAGACTCCGCTCGATGGAATAGGTTGCATTCTCCAGAATAAGGGCAAGGGCCGTCTTCCCGGTAATTTCCAGGCATACAGAAGAAAGATATTTCGGAGTAATGCACAGGCGGGAGGCATAGCCAGCCACCGTCCTGTCGCGACAGTCGCTGTCGGCGAGAAGCTCCATGAACTGCTTGAAAACAAGGTCATGACGGTTGGCGACGATAGAAGAACCGCCAGGGACTATACCCATATTTATTATTACACAGATCTCAAGA
The DNA here is from genome assembly GCA_002472565.1 of Bacteroidales bacterium UBA7258. Lineage (GTDB taxonomy): Bacteria > Bacteroidota > Bacteroidia > Bacteroidales > UBA932 > Cryptobacteroides. The sequence goes on from DKSK01000010.1 coordinate 127,078, forward strand.
AAGGCGCACTGAAGAAGAGACTGCACGATCTCCGCGTAATATGGAGTCTTCTTCATGTTGAGCTTCTTCCGGATGACGTTGTAATAAGCCAAGGTCAGGTCCAGTTCCTGATCGCTCAGATGAAATACAGGATTCGTCCGGGCATAGGTCATAACAGTCCAAATGTTGGAGCCAGAATTGAACGAATACTTGATATCAGTCTGAGAAATGGCCAGAATCTTTACATCCAGATCCTTACTCCCCTTATATCCTCCGATATGCACGACCGGCGGGCTGATGATTATGTCTCCCCTCCTTATCTGACGCTTCTTCCCGTTCAGGTTCAGGGCCGCATAGCCACGGACACAGACCATGATGAAGATAAGGTTGAACTCAACCTCCTCGTCCGATGAATTATTTCTCAAGCCGTCAGCGACCACGATTCCATTGCTGGCGTAATAGGCAGGGCTCAAGAGCCGGAGAGTCTTCCGGACCCTCTGCTGAGCCTCCTGAAATTCCAATAAATCCATGTCTTTGAATGTCACTCCTTTATAGCATCGTCAAATTTAGGTAAAATAAAATAACATTAAGGAAAAATTTACCAAAAATCCTCAAAAAAATCCCCCATTTTTGCAGTCGGGAATCGGGTGGCGGTGTTTCGCC
>DKSK01000010.1:127821-134342 GCA_002472565.1 Bacteroidales bacterium UBA7258
GGCAGACGGGAACTAGGGAAACTATAAAATTTTAGATAAGATGGAATTCAAATTCAGCTCGGTTAATAAAACCTTCGAAAAGAGCATCAAGGACCATTGGGACAGACCAGCTCTCTCGAATTTCAACGGAGTCACGCTGAAGTACAGTGACGTGGCGAGAAGAATCGCCAAAATCCACATCGCCTTCGAACAGCTCGGGCTGCAGAAAGGAGACAAGGTGGCGATCTGCGGCCGCAATCAGGCCAACTGGGGTGTAGCCTTCATCGCCTGCACTACTTACGGTGCCGTGGCCGTTCCCCTTCTCCATGAATTCAAACCAGGAAACATCCATTATCTTGTCAACCATTCCGAGGCCAAAGTCCTATTCGCGGACATCTCGGTTTGGGAAAACCTGACTCCGGAAGAGATGCCTGGAATCAAGGTGGCGGTAAGACTGGACAATCTGAAATTCTTCTACGCTCAGACTCCGGAAATCATGCAGATCAGAGAGCACCTCAACGAAAGCTACGGCAAGAAATATCCTGACGACTTCGGCCCGGAAAATGTCTGCTATCATGAGGACCAGCCCGATGAACTCGCCATAATCAATTACACTTCAGGATCTTCAGGCTTCTCAAAAGGCGTAATGATTCCATATAGGGCTATCTGTTCGAATATGGACTTTGCAAAGAATTACGCCCTGCCTCAGATGAATGAGAACACCAACGTCGTGTCCATGCTGCCGACGGCCCACGCCTACGGACTATCCTTCGAGTTCCTCTATCCTTTCACGATCGGAGGCCATGTACATTTTCTGACACGTCTGCCGAGCCCTAAGATAATCATCGACGCCTTTGCCGAGGTCAAGCCGGACTATATCATCTCCGTGCCGCTCATCATAGAGAAAATCTACAAAAACAAGCTGAAACCTATTCTTGACAGGCACCGCCTGTTTTTCAAGGTGCCTATCCTGAACAAGGCCATCGAGAAGAAAATATGCGACGAGCTCTACAAGACATTCGGAGGCAAGGCCTACGAGGTCATCATCGGAGGCGCCGCCTTCAATCCGGACGTGGAGAAATTCTTCAAGAGGATCGGTTTCCCTTACACGGTAGGCTACGGAATGACCGAATGCGCTCCGATTCTCGGCTACGACGGATGGGAGACCAACAGGCTGTATTCATGCGGCAAAGTAGCCCCTTACATGGAAATGAGAGTGGATTCACAGGATCCGGAGCGCGTACCGGGAGAGCTTCAGGTCAGAGGAGCTAATGTAATGCTCGGCTATTACAAGAACCCTGAGGCTACGAAGGCGGCCTTCACCGAAGACGGCTGGTTCAAGACAGGAGACATGGGAGTCATCGACAAGGACGGCTACATATTCATAAAGGGACGGTCCAAGTGCATGATTCTCGGGCCATCTGGCCAGAACATCTATCCTGAGGAAATCGAGGCAGTCATCAACAGTCTGACCTACGTAGTAGATTCTCTCGCCGTTGACGATCATGGACAGATCGTCGCTCTGGTCTACCCGGACTTCCACCAGGCCGAAATGGACGGAGTGAGCAAGGATGCGCTCATGGCTAATCTGAGCGCCGCGCTTCCGGAAATCAACAAACAGCTTCCGGTCTATGCCCATGTAGCCAAGATTGAATTCATGCCGGAAGATTTCGAGCGCACGCCGAAGAAGTCCATCAAGAGATATCTTTACGAACGCAAATAATATTATCTTTGCTCTATGTCTATCATGGAGCAGAACAATGATTATGCTTGGGCGCTGAGCGAATTTCTCGACCAGCGTCCAAGATTCATTACTGCCGAGATGATCCATGAAGCCGACCCGGAAGACAGGCTTCCGAAAGAAACGGTATGGACCGCTCTGGCCGCCGATGCATTGAAGCTGAGTGACTTTGCCATAAACGAATATCTTAGGCCGGGGGTCAGGATGCTTTCAGCCGGTGATTTTCTCTCCAATCCATATATTTCAGGGATAGATTTTCCGGAGCGCTACAACAATGGCTGGCGTCTGACACATCTGCGTTATTCTCCATATGAAGCCTTCTTGAGGGATGACATCAAATTCACTGCCTCTCTCCGGGAGATTCCTCAGATAGGTTTCTTCGACCGTCTGGTCTCATATCCTGCCGTGCTGCAAGACGGCCGCGAGTGGATGGCCGTTAAACCCAGTGAGATAGCCTCGATGAAAAAGGCCATTGAAGGAGTCCGTGGCGACGTACTTGTCTTCGGCCTCGGACTCGGCTATTTTCCCTTCATGGTTTCGGCGAGGCCGGAGGTACACTCGGTTACAATCGTAGAACTGGACCCGGATGTCATCAGACTCTTCAAGTCATATCTCCTGCCTCAATTTCCTCATTCGGAAAAGATTGAAATAGTTTGTCAGGATGCCTTCGTATTCATGGAGGAGCTTTCTACGGAAGGCGCCAGGCATTTCGATTCGGCTTTCGTGGACATATGGCACGATGCCCAGGACGGGCCGGAGAGATATCTCAAGGCGCGCAGGCTCATGTCCGCACTCGGTATCGAGACATGGTACTGGGCGGAAAATACTATGATTTCAGCCCTGCGATGGAAAGCTGGGCATTAAGGCTAAAGGAAATATTTGAGCTCGGAGAAAGAGCCGAGTCTGAGGATTCGAGGACTGTCGAATTCTTCAGTCTTTTCGTGTTCCCACAAAATATGGAAAGGAATATGGACCCCGAAGCCGCCGAGCGTCACTACCGGAGCCACATCCGACTTGAAAGAATTGCCTATACCCATGAGTTCCGAAGGCTTGACTCCAAGACGTGAACAGAGCCTCAAATATTCTTTTTCGTCCTTTCCCGCGACAATGACAACCTCGTCGAAAAGCTCCCGGAGCCCCGAGCGCCCGGCCTTCTTTCCCTGGTCCAGAAGATCTCCCTTCGTGAACATGATAAGGCGGTATCGTTTCCTAAGTTCGAGCAAAGTGTCACGGACCCCCTCAAAAGGCTTTGCCGGATTGGAGAGAATCTTCCGACCAATATTCAGGATGGAGGCAGTAACGTTGCCCGAAAGTTTGTCGCCGCTCACCTTGAGGGCGGTCTCTATCAGGGAGAGGGTGAAGGCCTTGACCCCATAGCCGAGTTCCGCCATATTCCCCGCCTCGACCTCATATAGTCTGGAGGATAATTCCTCAAGACTGCCGTAGTCTTTCAGGAGGGCGGCCCAGTCCTTCTCAGCCTCACGGAAATATGACTCATTCTCCCAGAGCGTATCATCGGCGTCAATGGCAAGGGCCTTGACTCCGGAAGGATGGAAACCGGCTATGGTCTGCGCTATCACACGTGGGAAATGTTCCATTTCCAGCCTGTGCTCCTTCGCAGCGAGCTCATCCACGCTGTCAGAAGGGGAAAGCGGGGTGCTGAACTGGGCGATGATTTCTCCTCCGTCAACATCTCCCGTGACCCAGTGGACGGTCATGCCGGTCTCCTTCTCCCCCGCGGCCTTGACGGCTTCATGGACATGGCGGCCGAACATTCCCTTACCCCCGAACTTCGGCAGAAGCGAAGGGTGGATATTGATCATCCTGTGGTTGAACATCTTCGTCATCCACTCTGGTATGATTCTGAGGAAGCCGGCCAGCACTATGAAATCCACTCCGTAGCCCTCGAACATTGAAATCATCTGTCCGGGGTCTTCGAAGGCTTCTTTAGAGACCACCGCGACCGGGACTCCGAGCCTGCGCGCTCTTTCATTGGCATGGGCGGAAGGGCTGCTGCTCAGCACCATGACAATATTGATTTCCTCGGAACTCTGAAAATAGCGGATTATGTTTTCGCAGTTTGTGCCCTCGCCGGACACGAAGATAGCAACGTTCGTCATGAGAAGAAATGTTTGCCTTGTCTCTAAAATATTCGTATCGGTACAAATTTACTTCATTTATGCAATCTTTTTGATACTTTTGCATTTTGTTTTATATAAGAATTGCACAGATGATAATACATACGAGAAGGCTTGTGTGCTGTTTGGCGACCATTCTCATTTTTGTCCTGGTTTCCGTATGCGCAGCTTCAGCCCAGACGACGAAAATAAAGGGCAGGGTCACCGACGCTGACACAGGCGAAGGCCTTCCTTTCGCCGGCCTTGTCTTCGAGGGCACGACTATCGGGCTATCCACCGACATAGACGGATACTATTCCATTGAGACTCACGACCCTTCGGCAAAAGTCCTTGTCTGTCAACTCCTCGGCTACGACGACCAGAAAGTTCCGGTCAAGCAAGGCTCTTATCAGGAGATCAACTTCAAGATGAAGCTGGCAATGAACAACATACAAGGGATCATAGTTAAGCCTGACAACCACAAGATGAAGAGGGTCCTTGCAAACATCAATGCCAACAGAGACCGGAACGACCCCGATAAAAAGCCTGAATACCAGGCAGATGTCTACACCAAAATGGAACTTGACCTCACGAATGCGGAGGATCAGATAAGGAGCAAATCTTTCAGAAAAAATTTCGGCTTCGTCTTCGACTACATGGATACCTCTGTCGTGTCCGGCCAGCCCTATCTTCCAATCATGATCTCCGAGAACAAGGCCAGGCGCTTCCACAAAAACAATCCGGCTCTGGACAAAGAAATCGTAGAAGCCAGCCGCACCTCAGGAATCAACGACGAGTCGAAAGTGGCCCAGTTCACGGGAAGCCTCCATATGAAGACAAATTTCTATGACAGCTTCATCAACGCCTTCGACGTTAACATTCCTTCTCCTCTCTCTCCGAGCGGCGACCTCTACTACAACTATTTCCTCATAGACTCGACCTTCATCGACGGACACAAAAACTATCAGATACGCTTCCATCCGGGGAAGATGGTTTCGACGCCTACCTTCGACGGCGAGATGTTCATCGACACCGAAAACTGGGGTCTGAGGGAAATGCATGTAAAGCTGAAAAAGGGCGCCAACATCAACTGGCTCAGAGACTTGGCCATAGACGTAACCAATCAGCTTGTAGGCGATAGTACCTGGTTCTTCCTGGAAGACAAGATGTATGCAGACTTCTCTGTTACCATGAGAGACTCCTCCAAAGTCATGTCCTTTCTCGGGAACAGAACAAGGAACTATTCCAACGTAGAATTCTACATCCCGCCAAGGTCCGAAATCAACAAGCTGAGCGACAACGTGACCATCAGACAAGACGCAGGAGAGCATGACGACGAATACTGGCAGTCCGCCAGACCTTACGCCTTGTCAGAAAAAGAGCAGAACATATACAATATGGTCGACTCCATCAAGCAGGTCCCCCTCTTCAAAAGTCTCTATGACATCGTCTACATGGTCGTCATGGGCTACTACGACTTCAACAAAATCGGCCTGGGCCCATATTTCAAAATCATCAGCTTCAACAACCTTGAAGGTGTGAGGCTGCAGATGGGAGCCAGGACCAACGCCAATTTAAGCAAGAAGGTCAGGTTCACGGCCTATGCCGCCTACGGCTTCAAAGACGAGGCCCCTAAGGGAGGCGGAACCGTCGAATTCATGTTCAACAATCAGCCTACCAGCAAGCTGACCATAGACGCCTACAGAGATGTCAAGCAGCTCGGGAAAGGCATCAACGCCTTCACGGAAAGCAACATTCTCTCCTCAATCCTGGCCAAGGGAGGAAGCCAGAAGCTCTCCCCTATCAACAGCTTCACCATAATGTACGAACATGAATGGAACCCTCGCTTCAACGACACCTACGCAATCGAAAGCAAAAGGATCTTCGCCAATCGTTTCGTGCCCATGGAGAAGCCTGACGGCGAACGGGTCCACAGCGTCTCAGCCACGCAGCTCCACTACTCCATGAGATTCTCCTGGAACGAGACCGTCACGAGAGGGACCTTCACTAAGACCTACGTCTATACTAAATACCCTATAGTCACCCTCGACCTCATGGGCTCGGCACGAATCCAAGGGAAGCAGGAATACTCCTTCTTCAGGCCGGAGCTCAACGTAGATTACAAACTGCCTATTCCTCCTATCGGAACATCAAGGATCACCCTCAACGCCGGACACATCTTCGGCAAGGTTCCATATCCATTCCTCAAGCTCCATGAAGGGAACGGAACATATGTCCTCGACCGCAGCGCCTTCGCCTGCATGGATTTCTACGAATTCGCCTCCGACACTTGGGCTCAAATGTTCTGGGAACATAATTTCGGCGGCTTCTTCCTCGGCAAGATTCCGGTGCTGCGGAGAATGCAGCTGAGGGAGGTCTTCACGGTCAAGGCTGCCTACGGAACACTGTCCAAAAAGAACAACGGCACCCGCGAACTCGGAGCCGCTGCAAAAGCCCCGCTCCTCTTTCCCGAAGGCATGAGCGACCTCAACAAGCCTTATGTCGAGATGGGAGTCGGCGTAACGAACATACTCCGTCTTTTCAGAATCGACGCCTTCTGGAGGACCACCCACCGCTATGAAACCATCGATGGGGTCCGCCAGAAATCCGACCGCTGTTTCGCCCTCAACTTCGGCATCGACCTTACCTTCTGATTTTTAAATCACCCAATCGGCTGGGGGGGG
>DKSK01000010.1:134366-138023 GCA_002472565.1 Bacteroidales bacterium UBA7258
TTTCGCCAGCCGATTTTTTGTTGCCATTAGCCGACTATTTCTGTATCTTTGGGCCATGAAAATAGGAAAATACATAATAGCCATAGCCACAAGTGCCATGCTCGCCATGGTCTCATTCACTTCCTGCCACCGGAAGGCAGAAAAAAGCGATGCCTCAATCCAGAATGACACGATCTACCCACTCGGCTTCTGCACGGACAGTTTCGACATAGTTGAAGGGACTCTGCGAAACGGGGAAATTTTCACTACGTTGCTGACAAAGTTGGGTATGGACCAGAAGGATGCCTATACACTGGCCCAGAATGTCGCAGACAAATTCGACACCAGGAAGATGAAGGCAGGGAACGATTGGACGGCATACTATGAGGCGGACTCTACGGAAATAAAGTCCCTAAGATACCTTGTCTACGAAGAAAACAAGGTTGACATGACTGTCTTCCAGTGCTTCGATTCCCTCACATGCTGGAGAGTATCGAAACCAGTTGACATTCAAAGAGTCTATTCCGACGTAAGGATTTCATCATCTCTATGGAACGACATGCGGAAAGCAGGTGTATCCCCTCTCCTTATCATTGATCTCTCTGAAATCTACGCTTGGACTGTAGACTTCTTCGGACTCCAGGACGGTGACCGTTTCCGTGTCATCTATGACAGGCAGGTCGTTGACAGCGAAGTCGTCGCAATAGGAAACATATGGTACGCACAGTTCGACAGAGATTCCGTAAGCCTTCCGGCGATTCGCTTCGACCAGGGAGACAGTGGGAATGTATGGTGGAATGCCAAAGGAGAAAGTCTTAAGAAGGCTTTCCTTAAAGCTCCGCTCAAATTTTCCAGGATAAGTTCAGGTTTCAGTTACCACCGTATGCACCCTATCTACCATACTGTCAGGGCCCATACTGGAGTAGACTACGCGGCACCTTCAGGGACTCCGGTGATGGCCCTGGGAGATGGTACTGTCATAAGCAAAGGTTGGGGCGGCGGAGGCGGAAACACAGTGAAGATCCGTCACAACAGCGTTTACACTACAGGCTATCTCCACCTGTCACGATATGCCTCAGGCCTCCACGTGGGGCAGAGAGTCACTCAAGGAGAAGTCATCGGATATGTCGGGATGACCGGAAGCGCCACAGGTCCTCACCTGGATTTCAGGGTATGGAAAAATGGTACGCCTGTAAACCCGCTTACTATCGAGTCACCTTCGGCTGAGCCGATCAAGAAAGAGAATCTTCCCGCTCTTGATTCTGTCTACAAGGCTCGTCTGCATGAAATGGATTCCCTGTCTTCTTTACATATGAGTCAGTCCGACACAACATTTATTGAGAGACACTCTGCGGACAGCTCAGTTATTGTTAGCAATGGAAATTAATCCGATAGCTGATTACAAGGGACCTGTTTCCGGGAAGTTCGGGCTGCCTCGACAAGCCGGCCTCGCGCCTTCTGTCGAGGGAAAAATCATTTTCCGGCCAGGATACCGCCAGAGGGAAGCTCTCCGAGGCCTGGACGGCTTCGAATACTGCTGGCTCATATGGGGCTTTTCCATGAGCGAAACAAAATGGTCTCCTACCGTGAGACCGCCCAGGCTCGGAGGAAATGAGCGGGTGGGAGTTTTTGCTTCGCGTTCGCCTTTCAGGCCAAATCCTCTTGGCCTTTCCTGCGTGCGTATCGCATCGGTAGGAGACGGCGAAATCTTGGTACTTGGAGCAGATCTCGCCGATGGTACTCCAATCTATGACATAAAGCCATATATTCCGTTCACAGACGCTCACGAGGGAGCTCATGCCGGCTTTTCCGACACGAGAGAATGGCGCAGACTCAAGGTAGAATTCGAGCCCGGCTGCGGAATTTCGGACTGCGACAGAAAAACCCTCGAAGAACTCCTCGCCGAAGACCCCCGTCCGAAATACCAATATGATCCTGACAGGGTATATGGTCTCATATACCGAGGCCTCAACATCCGATTCCGTGTAGAAGGAGACGTCCTGAGAGTAATCTCCGCCTCCTAAATTCCCCTACTCTCCGACCTTAAACATTCTCCCCGCTCGGCTGGCGAAACACCGCCACCCGAGTGCCTCATTAAAAATCGCTATGGCGAAACACCGCCACCCGAGTGCCTCATTAAAATTCGCTATATTTGTTAAAATTATCTGGCAGATGACTCCTTCTGTTGTAATACTGACCGTTCTGGCCTATCTGGCCGTTATGTTTTCGATTTCATGGCTTTCCTCTAGGCAAAGTTCGAATGCCGGCTTCTTCAATGGTGGCAGAAAAACCCCATGGTGGCTTGTCGCAATAGCCATGATAGGAGCCCCAATGTCGGGTGTTACCTTTGTCTCCGTACCAGGCATGGTCGGAGTCGGAGGAACTGCCATGGGCTACATGCAGATGGAACTCGGTTTCTTCGTAGGCTATGTGATCATTGCCTTCGTATTGGTTCCCGTCTTCTTCAGATTGAACGTCACTACCCTGTATCAGTATCTTGACGACCGATTCGGAGTCACTTCGCATAAGACTGGTGCATGGTTTTTCTTCATATCCAAGATGCTGGGCGCAGCCGTCAGGCTCTTCATCGTCTGCGAAGCGCTGCAAGTCCTTATTTTCAAGCCTCTTGGCTTGCCTTTCCTGCTCAATGCAACCATTTCCGCCTTCATCGTCTGGCTCTACACCTTCCGTGGAGGAGTAAAATCAGTCATATGGATTGACGCATTGAGGACGATCTGCATGATAACGGCCATCATTCTATGCATCATCTACATAGCCAGGGCCATGGGCTTAGGCTGGAGCGACTTGGTTTCTACGATATCCGCAGATAAGCGCTCACAGATGTTCTTCTTTGACGATGTAAACAACAAAGAATATTTCTGGAAACAGTTCCTTGCCGGAGTATTTACCGTCATTGCCATGACCGGCCTTGACCAAGATATGATGCAGCGTACTCTGAGTTCCCGCAACGCTAAAGATTCCCAGAAAAACCTGATTACCGGAGGCCTGCTCCAGATACCGGTCGTTTTCATCTTCCTCTGCCTCGGGGTTCTGCTCTATGTCTATGCCGGCACCTGGGGAATATCAGAGACAGGCGACAACATCTTCCCGGCAGTCGCGCAAAAAGGCGGTCTGCCAGTTGCAGTCGGAGTGCTCTTCGTACTCGGTCTCGTCGCATGCGCCTACTCCGCCGGAGGCTCAGCCCTGACAGCCCTAACCACGTCCTTCACAGTCGACATCATCGGCATCGAAGGCAAAGACGAAGGCTCAGTGTCACGGAACAGGACCCTTGTGCACATCGCGATGGCCGTCCTCATGTGCCTTGTAATCTACATCTTCTACTTGCTCAACACCCAATCAGCAGTCGACGCCGTGTACAAACTAGCGAGCTATACCTACGGGCCGATTCTCGGGCTCTTCGCCTTCGGCCTCTTTTGCAAGAAACAGGTCAGGGACAAATGGGTCCCGCTAGTTTCCGTCATAGCTCCGATCCTCTGCTTTATACTCCAGAAAAATTCAGTCAGGTGGTTCGGCGGCTACCAGTTCAGCTATGAACTGCTGATCTTCAACGCCTTGTTCACCATCTTAGGACTCTGCCTTCTCATCAAGAAGGCCCCGGCCAAAGCCTGACTTTATTCCTCAGTCGGCTGGCGGGGTTTCGCCACCCGACGTACAAGC
>DKSK01000010.1:138088-148872 GCA_002472565.1 Bacteroidales bacterium UBA7258
CTGGCGGGGTTTCGCCACCCGATGAATAGATGAATTTTTTGTTGGAATGGAACAATTTTCTTAAATTCGCAGTCCTATTGGAAAGGTGCTCGAGTGGCTGAAGAGACATGTCCCGAAAACATGCATACGGGTGACCGTATCAAGGGTTCGAATCCCTTCCTTTCCGCTCTTTAATAATGCTTGTTCAGCAAGATTTCCAGATTCTGCCAGCCGTCATCAATTTTGACACAGAGGAGAGAATTTGTATATTTGGGCGTCAAAATCGATATCTGAGATGCTCCTCATATCCATAGCGGCAGTGTTGCCGGCGCTATTACTGCTTCTTTTCGTCTACAGGCAAGACTCAATACCTGAGCCGAGAAACATAGTGGTAAAAGGCTTGATTTTCGGAGGTCTTGCGACCTTTGCATCCACCTTGATTTCTACCCCTTTTTTCAATCTCGGTCTCTTTGTCAATGAACCGGAAACGGTTGGAGAAGCCATTAAAACTGCATTCTTCGGCGCTGCGATACCTGAAGAATGTGCAAAGCTCTTCATGCTCTGGCTGCTCTTGCGCCATAACCCTTATTTCGATGAGAAATATGACGGAATCGTCTATGCTGCCTCTGTAGGCTTAGGTTTTGCGGCTTTCGAGAACCTTCTTTATGTCATTAGTGCCGGTGCAGGCTGGTTTTCTGTCGCCGTATCCAGAGCCTTCCTTGCAATACCAGGACATTTCGCCTTCGCAGTCATGATGGGCTATTATTATTCGCTATATCATTTTTATGGCTCTGACGCACCGACCGGCACAAAGACCAAAGTTCTGCTCGTTCCTATACTTCTCCATGGAACCTATGACTCCATCTGCTTCATTTCTGACCTCAATGCGGCATGGTCAGGAGTACTTACACTTGTACTCCTCTATTTCTGCATCAGGATGTTTAAAGCAACACGCGCGAAAATTATCTCCGAAGCAGAGAAAAATCGGGAAGAGAATGAATTCTGGAGAAATTCCGCACCTGATGACGAAGAGCCTGATGACCAGTAGTTCATTCGGCCGCCCTTGACTTGTTGACAAGGAATACTCCTGCGAAAACGAAGAATACGGCAAGAAACTTTTGCCATGTAAACGCATCATAACCTTTTATGGCTGAGAAAATTGCAGCAATTATCGGCTGAACGTAATTGTACATGCTCACCAGCGTTGGCCGGACCGTTTTCTGTCCATAAGGGATCAGAAAATAGGCAATGCAGGTCGCAAATATGACGAGGAAGGCTATCTCTGCAACCACTTTCGACGACATCTCAGCATAGTTTGCCGAGAGAAGTCCATGTGTGGAGAACGGGAGACTGAGAATCAGGGCAAAAAGGAAACTCCACTTCATCATGGAGACAACCTTATACTTCTTTATCAGAGGCCTGAATATTCCAAGATAGCATGAGAAAGATATGCTATTCCCCAGGAGGAGAGCATAACCAAGCAGACTGGTAGATGAAACCCCGTTCGCCGCATGGTTGGAATTGAGAATGAGGAAGATAATACCTGCAAGGCTGACAAGCACTCCTGCGACTTTTTTCCCTGTGACAGGCTCCCCGACTGCGATGAAGGCGACGAACATGGTGAAAATAGGACCAAGCGTTCCGAAAATCCCTACATCGACAGGAGTTGACATGGTTATGGCAAATAGAAAGGTGATCTGAGGAAAGAAGAGTCCAAGCATGGATGCCAAAGCTATCTTCCACAGATCCTTATTTTCAACTCCCCCATCATGGCTGAAGAATCCGATCAACCAGAAGGCCAAGGCAGATGTAGCGGCCCTGATAGTGAAAAGGGCCATAGGGCTGATTGTCTTCGAAAGAGCGACATCCTTGCAAGTGACCAGATTGATTCCGAAGATCGCATATGCCATGAAAACCGCCGCGTGGCCCCAAATATTGCCTGATTTTCCCGATTTTCCATCGGCTGACGAAACTCCGCCACCCGACAAGCACGAAGTATTTATCTCTTCCATTTTACACTGACGAAACTCCGCCACCCGACAAGCACGAAGTATTTATCTCTTCCATTTTACACTTTTACGTCGCAAAGTTATTATTAATTATTAAATTTGTTAGAATTAGATAACTCAAGAGGCATATGAATAACCATGAAGCGCTTCGCTGCCTTCTGTGCAAGAAACCCTTATGTTCAGGGGCCTGCCCAGTCCACACCGCAGTGCCCGTCTGCATGCAACTCTATAGGGAGGACAGACTTGAAGAAGCTGGCAAAATTCTTTTTGACAATAATCCGATGTCTGCTATTACATCGCTCGTTTGCGACTGGAACAGACTCTGCTATGGACATTGCATCCTAAACAAGAGAGGCGTCCCTGTACATTGGTATGAGATAGAACAAGAGATATCCGGAGAGTATCTGAAGCATGTCTATATCACTGTCCCTCAGGAGACCGGAAAGAAAGTCGCCATCATCGGAGGCGGGCCTGCGGGAATCACGGTGGCAATAAAGTTGCGTGAAGCCGGCGTCGGGGTCGAAATTTTCGATGAGGAACGCAGGGTCGGAGGCGTACCATATTACGGAATCCCAGACTTCAGGCTGGACAAGACGATACTCAACAGGTACGAACGCATCCTGTTTGAAGCAGGGGTCACCTTCCACGGAGGAGTACAAGTAGGCAAAGACCTGCTGCTCAAGGACCTGCAGAAGCGCTTTGACGCCGTCATTGTCACGGCCGGGGCCGACGTTCCGAGGAAACTGAATATCCCCGGAGAGGACGGCAACCCCCATATTCTCTATTCACTTGACTTCCTCAAAGACCCGAAGTCATATTCACTCGGGCAGAAGGTCCTTGTCATAGGAGGAGGCAATGTGACCATGGACGCCGCACGCACGGCCGTCCGCATGGGCTGCGACACAACCATCGTCTACCGCAAGACTTTCGAAAACATGCCGGCCAACTACAGGGAAGTAGAAGAAGCCAAGTTTGACGGAGTAAAATTCGAGCTGTTCCAGGTACCTGTTGCCATAGAAGGAGACGAAGCCGTCATTATTAACTGCGAAAACGTAGAGGATGAAAACGGCAAAGTCCACACCAAGACGCTGGAAGGGACCGAGCACAAGATGCATTTCGACACCATGCTCGTGTCCATCAGCGCCAACGTCGACTACGGAGTCTTCTCCGGCTCAAATGTCAACTTCGACGAACGCGGCCGTCTGGTAACCGGGGAAGACCAGCAGGCCATGCCTGGGCTCTTCATCGCTGGAGACTTCCTGACCGGCCCGAAGACCGTCGTCGAAGCCGTAGCCTCCGCTAAAACAGCTGTCGCCAGCACCCTTCATTACCTCTCACTATGATTGATTTTTTCCTCCGTCGGCTGGCGGCATTTCGCCAGCCGATCAGGGAGGCGGTCTTCGCGGCCGTCATGGTCCTGGCTGCGGCTTGCTCCGGCAATGGAGACCAGCTGACTCTTCTCGTAGGCACCTACACCGGAAGCGGTAGCGAAGGCATCTACGTCTATAAGTTTGACCAGACCAAGGGCAGGCTCGTCCATCCCGCTGACTCGATTACCGAGGCTCCGGGAGCCTATGGCAAGGTCAAGGTTGACAATCCGTCATTCCTTATAGCTCCGGAATCGGGAGTTGTCTACGCCGTATCCGAAATGGATGATAGCACGGCCTGCCTGAACGCCTTCACCTTCGACAAAACCAGCGGTAAATTTACGTTGATAAACTCGATGCCGACGGGCAGTCCTGACCCTTGCTACGTGTCCACAAACGGGAAGCTTGTCTTGACGGCCGATTATGGCGGTTCACTCTCAGCTTTTCCTATCGCGTCGGGTGGCGGCCTCCGCCAGCCGCAAGTCTTAGCGGGAACGGTCGGCGGGCCTGACCCTAAAAGGCAGGCGGTTCCTCATGTCCATTGCGCCTACTTCACACCTGACGGACAGCATGTACTTGAAAGCAATTTCAGCGCTGACAACATAGTAGAATACGATGTGGCTGGAGACTCACTGGTCTCCACCGGCACTTTCTTCCCACTTAATGCGGACTATGGGCCTCGCCACATCACTTTCAGCCCGGACGGCAAGACATGCTATGTCATTGGTGAACTTTCCGGGGACATTACTGTCTTCCAATACAATCCGGACGGGATGATGTTAAAGAAGCAAGTCATCAAAGCCGATCCTGGAGACGCCCGGGGATCGGCTGACATCCACACGTCACCCGACGGAAAGTTCCTTTATGCGAGCATTCGGTTGCAGAATGACGGAATCAGTATTTTCAAAATCGGGGACGAGGGTATGCTAAGTCCGGCCGGCTTCATCAACACCGGAAAGCATCCTCGCAATTTCGACATCACACCGAACGGCCGCTTCCTGCTTTGCGCCTGCAGAGATTCGGACATGATACAGATTTTTAGGCGCAACACGCGCACTGGCGAGCTAAAGGACACGGGCAGGAGGATCCATCTCAGCAAGCCAGTATGCATAGTCTTTAACTAAGTCATGGCATTTCTCAAGGCAGCTGGCATAATCGGAGCGGCATGCATCGTAGCCCTCGGACTTTTTTATGGAGGTAAAGCATTGATACAGAATAGATCAGACAATAATCCAATCGGCCATGAATCCGTCAAGATAGAAGAACTCAGCTACTTCGATGGCATGGACAAAATCTATGGACAAGTCTACCTGCCTGCCGACAGTTCAGGATGCCTGCCCGTCGTTATCTTCTGCCATGGATTCGGATCAAATGGCCAATGGGGAGAACCATATTGCAAATCATTGGCCTCCAATGGCTTTGCGGCATATGCCTTCGACTTCCGTGGTGGGTCCCCCAATTCCAAGAGCACTGGACTTCAGACAGAGGAGATGAACATCAAGACGGAAATACAAGACCTTGAGCTCGTATTCAAGCGCATCCGGAAAGAAAATTTCTGCAACGGAGAAATATATCTGATGGGTCACTCCCTTGGAGGCTTGGTATCGACTCTCTTCGCTTCAAAGGAGAAGAAGGTGGCAGGACTCATTCTTATGGCACCAGCCTTCAATGCCCCTGAAGATGCGAGAGCACAGTTTCCGAAAGCGAAAGATATTCCAGATACAGTCGAATTCATGGGGATGACCCTTGGAAATAATTACTACAAAGAACTTTACAAGCTCAACCCATACAAAGCAGCCTCAAAGTTCAAAGGACGAGTTCTGCTAATTCAAGGAAATGCAGACAAAATTGTTCCCGTGGAATATTCTGACAAAGCCGCCGGGACGTTTCCAAATGTGGAATATAAACGGATAGAAGGAGCTAACCATAGCTTCTCCGGAGCGTCACGCGCAAAAGTAATAGAGATAATAAAAGCCTGGCTTTCAGACAATAAACTTTAATCCCAGCTCGGCTGGCGAAAGGCCGCCACCCGACGGAAACGACAAGACAAAGCTCGGCTGGCGAAAGGCCGCCACCCGACGGAAACGGCAAGACAAAGCTCGGCTGGCGAAAAGCCGCCACCCGACGGAAATAGAAAATGTTCAAGGTTAGCGAAATAATGACGACTCCGCCCGACAATTTTGCGACGGAACTGCAGAAAAAGGTCTACGAGACGTTCAATTCACAAGGAATCAGATTCGAGCGTGTCGACACGGATCCGGGAATCACCATGGAAGATTGTCAGAATATTGATGCAAAGCTTGGCGTCAAGATCGTAAAGACAATATTCGTTTGCAACAGGCAGCAGACCGAGTTCTACATCTATGTCACGACCGATTCAAAGCCTTTTGTCACTAGGGATTTCTGCCGTGCAATCGGCATTCCGCGCGTGTCATTCGCCCCTGAAAATAAGCTGAAGGAGATAGCTGGAGTCGATGTCGGAGCGACAACCGCACTATGCGCGGTGCTCGACTCTGCCAAAGATGTCCATTTCGTCATCGACAAAGAAGTCTTGGCAAATCCATTCTATGCCTGCACAGATGGCACTGCAACTTGCTTCGTAAAGATACGCACCACCGACTTGATGGACAAATACTTTCCCTTCACAGGACACACACCCACAATTATTTGAATTTTGGTTCGCAACGGGTGGCGAAGTACCGCCAGCCGACGGAAAATGCCTTGCCGGGATACGAAATGACAGAACAAGAGGCTAAATACACGTCAATGACGAATGATCCGGTCGGTAAGCTGGTCTGGAGACTGGCTCTGCCTTCAATCGGAAGTATGCTCATATCAGCTGTCTACAACCTTGTGGACACTATCTTCGTCGGAAGGCTTGACACACAGTCGACGGCAGCCCTTGGCATTGTCTTCTGCTACATGGCTATCATCCAGGCCGTTTCCTTCTTCTTCGGTCACGGCTCAGGAAACTTCATTTCACGAGCCCTCGGCCATAAAGACGTGGAAGGCGCATCAAGGATGGCCGCACATGGGTTTTTCATGGCCATTATCATCGGTTCGATGATAGCTCTAACATGTTTCGTATTCATGGAACCAGTATTGCGGTTCTTCGGTTCCACCTCTACGATCATGCCTAAGGCGAAAGAATATATGCGTTGGATCCTGGTAGGGACGCCTTTCATCGTAGGCTGTTTCGTCATGAACAACCAAATGCGTTTCCAAGGCAATTCTCTCCTGGCCCTTATCGGCATCTCAAGCGGAGCTATCCTAAATATAATCTTAGATCCTATCCTAATCTTCTGGTTCGGCCTCGGCATATCGGGTGCCGGAATAGCTACAGCCGTCAGCCAAGCCGTAAGCTTCTTCATCATGTTCAGCATGATAGGACGAAGTGGAGGACTCAAACTTCGGGTGGCGAAATTCCTCCACCCGACCGGAGATCAAGTCCGAGAGGTTTTCGCCGGCGGTCTTCCAAGCCTGGCAAGACAGGGGCTCAACAGCATCGCTACCGTATGCCTGAACCAATGCGCAGCCTCCTTCGGAGATTCAGCGGTGGCCGCATTTTCCGTTGCCGGAAGAATCATGATGGTGGCCAATGCAATTGTCATAGGCATCGGGCAAGGCTATCAACCAGTCTGCGGATTCAACTATGGCGCAAATCTTTACGGGCGTGTCCTGAAAGCCTTCTCTTATACGGTCAAGGTCTCGACATTATATTGCTTCTGCTATGCAGTATTGGGTCTCGTTTTTGCCCCTGAAATCATCAGATTCTTTAGAGCAGAAGACATCCAGCTTGTACAGTATGGCTCTGAACTCCTTAGATATCAATGTCTTGCATTTACCCTCCAGGGACTTTCCATGCCAGCAGGCATGCACTTCCAGACAACGAATAAAACAGTCCCGGCAGTATTGATTGCCATAGCAAGACAAGGGATTTTCTTCTTTCCCACCCTCTATCTGGGAATGCATTTAGGAGGTTTGCGTGGCGTCATGCTATCTCAGCCGATAGCAGACGTCTGCACCTTCGCCATGACAGTTCCAATTGTCATCGCTCATACAATAAAACTCCGTTCTTGCCACACTCCTAAGTCGGGTGGCGAATTACCGCCAGCCGATTAACCTCCAGATCGGGTGGAGGAGTTTCGCCAGCCGATATAATTATGTATTTTTGTATGGCAAATTCCAGGATATGAAAGAAATATACCTTGCAGGTGGATGCTTTTGGGGCGTTCAGCATTATCTTGATCTCATTGGAGGCATAACCGAAACAGAAACAGGCTACGCTAATGGATCTGTAGACAATCCCTCATATTTACAAGTCTATACAGACACGACAGGTTTTGCAGAGACAGTCCATGTAGTCTTCGATGATACGATAATCTCGTTGGAGAATCTGCTTGAACTCTACTTCCTTTGCATTGACCCACTTAGTGTAAACAAACAGGGCAACGACACCGGGACTCGCTATAGAACAGGAATTTACTATACAAGCGAGGAAGATGCAAAGACAATCATGATGGTTATGAGGCACAAGGCCGAAGAGCTCGGAGCAAAGCCGGCAGTAGAAGTTTCGCAATTGAAAAACTTCTACAAAGCCACTGAATATCATCAGAAATATCTTGAAAAAATTCCTGGGGGATATTGTCACATCGGACTTAATACCTTCAAACTTGCCTCAGAATCGCAAAAGAGCATTAAATACATGAATGCTCGCAAACTAATAAAAGCTATTCTTGATGGTGATCTCATCGCCGGCCTTGCGAACACATCCGCTATTCTCCATGAACAATTAGACTTCTTTTGGGTAGGCTTCTATCTCGTACGCAAGTTGGGTGGCGAAACTTCGCCAGGCAGAGAACTCTCGCTTGGGCCATTTCAGGGCCCGGCGGCATGCACAAGAATTCGATACGGGAAAGGGGTTTGCGGTACAGCTTGGTCCCACGGAGAGACAATCATTGTAGATGATGTCGAAAAATTCCCCGGCCATATCGCATGCAGCTCACTCTCCAGATCCGAGATTGTCGTTCCTATTATGGCGGCCAGCGAAATTTCGCCAGCCGATACACAAAATATTGTCGGAGTCTTGGATGTAGACAGTCTTGTGGTTTCCGGATTTGACTATGTCGACCAATTTTGGCTTGAAAAGTTGGCTCACACTTTGTCAAATGATCTGATCTGGCATGAATAATTTACTTCTTGGATATGACAGCACGACCGGAATTAGTTTTCTGGGTTCCTGTGAAATTAAACTGTTGTAAGGACCGACCTTGAAGATCAAGAGAAAGCTTCGTCAAGCCAAAGCAACCTGCAGATATGATACTTTGGAGCTAAAGCTTTTTTCAAGATCATTTCAGCAATTTCTATCTTTTTTTCTACTGACAAGACGAGAAACTTGGCGGTTTCTGCCTCACCAAACGAGGAAATCATTTTGAAATATGGCCTGTCATCAGGACCATCCATTAGTTCTTTGATATCATATTCATGGGCTATTGTCCTATTCATCGCCTTTAGCATCATTTCTACGCCACCAAAATATTTTCCAGCTTCTTGATAATCTATTACATTGTATTTTACTATGATGTAGTCAATGAGTTGCTGTGTCTCAGCCGGAACAAGGCCCTTGAAAAGACGTCTGAGAGTGCTATAGTTCAGATAGTTACCTAAGTCATATTCAAAGTCCACTGCCCTGACAGCGTCATGAAGACATGGACTCATCTTCGTCATAGAAAGCTTTTTCGAGAATGGATGCCTACGCTTGGCGTATGCCATGAAATTCCATCTAGTCTCCCTTACCCGTTTACAATGCTTTTTCTCCATTTGATTGTCAGCCAAATATATAATAGATTGTCTCACATCTTTATCATCATGTTTAACAGCCCTGCCGAATCTTGGATGCCATACACTCCCATGCCTTCCTCTGTCCTTATTGAATTGCCTTGAGAAGGTAGAAAGCACCATGTCCATGAACATACTCAACTGCTTTTTGGCAGCTGGTCTGGTCAGATTGTGGACATGATTCAACATGATACTAAGCCCAAGAATCTTTATGTCCAGCTTCTTTGCATATGTACAGAACATGGTGAAAAACACCAGCCTGTCAATGTCAGAACAGAAAACAATGTTTCCAACGCATTGACGGTTATACGAATGTACAACCTCTCCTCCAGTCCTCATCTTCATCTGCCTTCTGTGCGACGGGTTGACTGTCGCCCCACGCCGCTTAGGCAAAGCCTCTTCCTTCCAGAAAGAAAGCCTGTCAACAACACCAATTCTTTCCATACACAATATTTTAATGTAGCAAGATGACGGCATCCAAGCACATGAATCCATTGCTATATTCTTGCCTGATAATATTTTCCATAATTTCGGATGCTTGGCCGAAATTGTTGCAGGCTAAAGACTTACCTGCCCATGGCTCAAAAGAACTTGAGCGCCGTATCTTCCTTCGCAAATATGACTAATTGTCAGTAAAATTCCAATAAGGAGATTGAGATTTTTTAGACGGCGGAACTCCGCCACCCGAAAGAATGTGCTATATTTGTCGAAAAATATATGATATATGGCAGACAATTTTCTTGAGAGAAAGTTTGAGGAACTTGAATCGAAGAAGAAGATAATCGTCAGGCGCACAGGCATTTCCTTGGACTCTTTGCTTAAAGAGAACAGGAGCTGCAGAGGTTTCGACAATGATGTTACTATCACTCAGGATCAACTTCGGAGGATAATAGGTACAAATATGTTCATTGCCTCGGGAATGAACCGTCAGGTTCTTCGCTTCAGGCCTGTAACTAAGTCGGAAGATTCTGACAAAGTATTGGAAGCCATCAAGATAGGAGGAGCTCTTCCTGATCTTCACCTTCCTCAAAAAGGGACTGAACCAAAAGCTTTTATCATTATCATGTCAACGGATGGCGAAGATCGGATGACCGACATTGACATGGGCATATCTTTACAAACGATGGGACTGAAGGCCGTAGAGATGGGACTCAACGTCTTGATCATAGGATCAGTGGATAGGAAAAGGCTCAAAGAAGAATTGAATCTGCCATTGGAGCCATTGATGGTTATGGCTGTAGGTAAAGGAATAGAGAAAATCACTAGTGTCCAAAGAAAATCTTTGAACGGTTAATATTTAAAAGCAAACTCCAGTTGAACAGGTTGATCAAATACATCCGGCAGTTTTTCGGGGCCATTGAAAAGGTCTCTGATTGGAGTCTTGTCTGTCAGGACTCTGCTCACAACTCTCAAGACATTGAAGGTCGTCCTCTTGAGTTCGCAGTCGTGCTCGACAATGGCTACCAGGCAGTATGTGATAACCGCAACATAGATTTGTATCCTAACAGCGTTCTCGGTGTTTCCCCAGAAGGATGTCACTCTGAGATGCTGCTTTATCCATCTGAAAAAGTTATGTAAAGCTTCTCATAAC
>DKSK01000007.1:0-124038 GCA_002472565.1 Bacteroidales bacterium UBA7258
TTAAATTTTTAACGAATCATTGATAGAGAGAAAACCTATAAATAGACTAACACGACATGAAACCAACATTACTTGTATTGGCGGCGGGAATGGGCAGCCGTTACGGCGGACTCAAACAAATGGACGGACTTGGCCCGAACGCTGAGACTATTATCGACTATTCAATCTATGACGCAGTCCACGCCGGCTTCGGGAAGGTGGTCTATGTCGTTCGCGAATATTTCAAGGAACAGTTCGAGGAAGTGGCGAGGAAGAAATACGCCCACGCCAAGTGCGCCGATGGCAAGCCTCTCGAATTCGTCTTCGTGACCCAGGAGCTCGATAAAATCCCGGCTGGTTTCCAGATGAACCCTGAGCGCCAGAAGCCTTGGGGCACTGCCCACGCCGTACTGATGGCCAAGGACGTAATACATGAGCCATTCGGCATCATCAACGGAGACGATTTCTATGGACGTGAATCCTTCAAGGTCCTCGCTGACTGGCTGAGAGCCCATGAACATTCCGAAGGGGTCTCCGCCATCGTGGGCTTCAGGCTCGGGAACACGCTCTCCGAATCAGGCGGAGTGTCAAGAGGCATCTGCCACTACGACGCTTCCCGCAGTCTTACAAAGATCGAAGAGCATCTCAACATTGCCAAGGAAGGGGACGGGAAGGTCTACGGAGACAATTCGGTCACCGGAGAGAAGCATGTCACCCTCGACGAGAACGCCCTCTGCTCCATGAACATGTGGGGGCTTACTCCTGACTACTTCACCAAGAGCAATGAAATTTTCAAGACCTTCCTCTCCGAGAACAGCAAGGAACTCAAGAAAGAATTCTATATCCCTTACGCCATTGACGTGATGCTCAAGGGCGGCGACCGCTGC
This sequence comes from Bacteroidales bacterium UBA7258, assembly GCA_002472565.1. Lineage (GTDB taxonomy): Bacteria > Bacteroidota > Bacteroidia > Bacteroidales > UBA932 > Cryptobacteroides. Next base: position 867 of record DKSK01000007.1, read on the forward strand.
GAAGTTCTTGAAACTCCGTCGCGCTGGTTCGGTGTCACCTATAAGGAGGACCGTCCGGCTGTCGTATCCAAATTCGCAGAGCTCGTGGAGAAGGGCGTTTATCCATCACCTCTCTGGTAGTTCCATGGCGTTTTTCAAGAAAAGCAAGGAAGCCAGCTACGACTTCCTTTATGGTTATGCATGGCATGTGCCCGGCATTAAGGGTATGTTTCTCATGCTCGGACTTCTGCTTGCCGGCTCTCTTGTCGGGAACTTGGTAATTCTCCTTTTCTCCATGTTCATGCCCAAAGACATAGCCCTCACCTACGCAAGTCCAGTTTCCTATGTCATCATGTTCATACCGCCGATGATGGTCTCCCATTCGATCAGCCTGAGGAACATGACATGGGACAAGGGCTACAGCCTCGACAACAACAATTTCCAGCCTCTGGGAGGCCTCAAGCTTGGGCTTCTGTCCATGGCGGGAATCCTCTGCCTCGCCTTCTGCCTCGACCTCGTCAACAAGGCCATGCCGCCTGTTCCCGAGAGACTGGAAAAAATGATGGAAACGTTGACGGAAAGCAATATCTGGATCAATATCTTGAGCGTCAGCATTCTGGCTCCTATTTTCGAAGAATGGCTCTGCAGGGGAACCATACTCCGCGGCCTGCTGAATTACTCCAGATCCGGGCTTGAAGCCACGAAGGACGGGGAGGATGGACATGAAGGAGAAAAGAGGAGAGGGATGGAGCCTGTCTGGGCGATTGTTATTTCAGCCCTCTTCTTCGCCTTCATCCACCTCAACCCATGGCAGGGAATTCCAGCCTTCATGATTGGCTGTCTTATGGGTTATGTCTATTACAAGACCGGTTCTCTGAAACTCACCATGCTGATGCACTGCACCAACAACACCCTCGCCCTAATCCTCTCGAACATTGATTCCCTTAAGGATTATGAGACCTTCGTGGATATGCTGGGATGGAAGGTCTACCTTGTCGTCTTTGTCATAGCCGCAGTGATTTTGTGGCTAAGCATACGAACCATATCAAAGGTCGTAACGCCGGATCCTCACGGGGCCTGCGAAGAACTTTCGGCGGGAGATTAGGCCGGCGAAAGAAGAAAGGTAAAAGATGGAAAGACAAATTGATATTATGGGAATTGTCAATCTCACTGACAATTCCTATTTTGCTGAAAGCCGGGTCCTGGGCGAGAAGGGCGAAGTTGACACCGAGGCGCTTCTCGGTCGTGCCGGAAAACTCGTGGAAGGAGGTGCTTCAATCCTTGACATCGGAGCCTGCTCTACCCGTCCCGGCTCCGAAGCCGTCGGGGATGAGACCGAATTCAGGAGGCTCTCCGCCGCGCTTCCGAGACTGCGCGAGGCCTTCCCTTCGGTTAAGATTTCGGTAGACACCTACTGGTCCTCAGTCGTGGAGAAAGTCTACGACCTCATCGGCCCCTTCATCGTCAACGATGTTTCTGCCGGAGAAGCGGACCCGAAGATGCTGCAGACGGTGGGAAGGCTCTCCCTCCCCTACGTCGCGATGCACATGAGGGGGAATCCGAAGACGATGCAGTCTCTGACGGATTATTCCGATCTCCGGGATTGCCCGCTGCCCGCTCTGGAGTCTTCCTGGGCAGGGCTCTCGCCGGTGACCAAGGCAGTCTGCGCCTATTTCTGGGACTTCGGCCTTAGAGCGGAGAAGGCAGGGATAAAAGACTGGATTCTCGATCCGGGCTATGGCTTCGCGAAGACTCTCGCGCAGAATTACGAACTTCTGCGCGAGCAGAAGGCCCTCCTGGTTTTCGGACGCAGGATTCTCGTAGGAGTATCTCGCAAAACCATGATTTTCAAGCTCTTCGGCCTCAGCCCCGAGGAGGTGCTGCCGGCGACTCAAGCAGTCCATTTCGCCGCCCTTGAGAACGGGGCCTCAATTCTCAGAGTCCACGACGCCACGGAGGCCTCACAGACCGTCGAGATCTTCAGGCGCCTGTCATAGCGGGCTTATTCCGGGAGGTCCGGCAGGCGGAGAAAGGGAGCGCGGATGTTGCGGGTCGCTCCGTCACGGAACTGGACTGTGAAAGTCGTGAAGTCATCACTCGCCGCGATGACCTGACCCTCCCCGAAGATATCATGGATGACCGTGTCTCCGATGCTGAAAGGGCTTTCGTATACGCTTCGCTCCGAGGAGAAAGGATCTTCCCCCAGGTCAGCACCCTGAGAAGCCGGCCCGTAGGGTGCCGGGGTACCATAGAGTTCCTGGTCAAGGACGTGGACGAGATTCCTCGTCCCACGCCAGAGTTCCTCCGGGATGAAACCTTCCGTCACCAGCATATTCTTCTTTATCTCCGCAAGGAAACGCGAAGGATATTTATTCATCTTCGTGCTCGAATTGAAGCCCTCTGATTCGGTGAGGAAGAGGGCTTTTTCCGCCCTTGTCACGGCCACGTACATAAGCCGCCGTTCCTCCTCTTCGCCACGTTTCTTGCGGTCACGCAGAGACCTCATGTTCGGGAAAATCCCCTCGCTGAGGCCGATGATGAAGACGTATGGGAATTCCAGGCCCTTGGCCTGGTGAATGGTCATCAGTTTCACCGACGGGGTATCACTCTTATAATCCGCATTGGTGTAGAGCGCTATTTCCTGGAGATAGTCAGACAGCGTCACATAGTCCTCCCTGTGGGACTTCTCATAGAAGCGGACGGAAGAGAGCAATTCTTCGAGGTTTTCCAGCCTCTCCTCATCCTGATCCTGGCGCAGCTCATCTTTTAGGCCGCTGCGGTCCAGCAGGCGGTTGAGAAGGTCGGAAATCGAGGCGCCCTCGACCGCCCCGTCAGGAGAGAGCATGGACCTTCCTTCCTCGATAACCTTGAGAAAGTCCATAGCGCCCTGCTTGGCGATCCCCGTGAGTCCGATATTGTCCCTCAAGGCCTGGAAGAGGCTTCCTCCCGAAACCGAGGCAAGCGACTTCAACTTGTCCATGAAGGTCTTGCCCAGCTTCCTGGACGGACGGTTTATCACCCTCATGAAGGCAATATCATCAGAAGGATTGTTGACCAGACGGAGATATGCCATGGCGTCTTTAATCTCCTTCCTCTCGAAGAAGCGGGTTCCGCCCCAGACAGCATAAAGGATATGAGAACGTATCAGTTCCTGTTCTATGGCTCTTGACTGGTAAGAAGAGCGGTAAAGTATGGCGAAGTCTCTCGGGGAGGCTCCGGCGGAAATCAAGGCTGAAATCTGTCTTGTAACCCATTTCATCTCCGCCGACTCTGATTTTCCATGGAAATGGACGACCGCCTTTCCTTCTTCATTGCGGGTGAAAAGGTCCTTCGGAACGCGGAGCCTGTTGTTGGCTATCACAGAATTGGCCACGTCAAGGACATTCGGAGTAGACCTGTAATTCTCATCCAGAACGATGTCCTTGTCATGAGGGAAATCAATGAACCTGGAAGGCCTGGCCCCTCTCCATTCATAGATACATTGGTCCGGATCGCCTACCGCGAAGAGATTATGGTGCTTTCCCGCAAGGGTCTCGATGATCTCCCAGTTGTCGTCGTTGCAGTCCTGGGCCTCGTCCACCATGATATAGTTGAGCTGGCTCTGCCAATATTCCCTTGCATCGGCGAAATGGGAGAGGATGTACTTGGTGAAATTCTCTATATCATCGAAATCCAGGGCGTAGTCCTTCATCTGGCGATAGAGGTAGGAGGCGAAGTTGCTCTTGAGCATCTCTTCCGAGAACTTGATCCCCGGAGTCATGAAGGCCGAGATGTATTCGGGCGAATCCTTCTGGAGAGAAATTTCCGTAAGGAACTGGCGTACAGTCTTTTCCGTCCGCTTTATCCCAAGATCGTCCATGCAGGCCTTGGCCAGCTCTTTCTGGTCTTCCTCGTCTATGATGGTAAAAGACTTCGGGAAGCCGAGGCGGTAGATCTCCTTCCTGAGCAATTTGACGCAGAAGCCGTCGATGGTGCAGACGAAATCATTGTAGTCGCCGCTGTGGACCATCTCCGCAATCCTGATACGCATCTCGCTAGCCGCCTTGTTGGTAAAGGTGAGGCAGAGGATGTCCGCCGGGTCAATCCCGAGCACATTCACGAGATAGGCATAGCGGTAAGTCAGAGCCCTTGTCTTTCCTGTCCCCGCACCAGCTATGACGCGGACCCGGCCCTCGGTGGCTTTTACAGCCTCCAATTGCCTGCTATTAAGAACTTTGAGAAAAGACAGGTCCGGCATAGCTAAAGACGGATTCCTTCCTTGTCCATGGCGGCGAGGGCTTCGAGATGGCCCTCGTAGGATACGTAGCCCAGGCAGTCCTTAAGAAGATAGAGCGTGAAGCCGGCCTTCTTGAGATCCTCACAAGTGTTGCGCACGCAATACTCCGTCGCTATCCCGCAGACATAGACATTCTTTATGTCCATGAGATCGAGCACCTCGCCGAGGCTCTGGCCTCCTGCATTCAGGGCCCCGAAGCCTGAGTACTGCTCCTTCATGGGGTCGCGACCCTTGAGGAAGGTCAGTTCCGGCCTGGAATAAGGTTTCAGGTCGGAATGGATCTCAGCCCCGCGGGTGCCTTCGACGCAATGGGCGGGCCACTCCCCTCCCTGCTCCTTGAAGGAACAATGGTTCTTCGGGTGATGGTCGCAGACGAAGAGAATCGGGAAACCGGCTTCGATTACATCCGGTCCGTCAAGTTCCTCTGAAGTCATGCGGTCGACAAAGTCCATGGTCTTCTCAACGGCCTGAGAGGCGTTCTTGCAGGCCATGGAGCCGTCTATGAAGTCATAAAGCATGTCAACAACGACGAGTGCGCAGTCTTTCATGGTGTCAGTCTATCTTAAATTCGGAAATCTGTTCGTTGAGCCTTTGTATGATCTCCATCTTCTTGTGATAGAGGGGGTCGGAGATGTCGACTTTGTAGTAGTGAGGATTGATAAGACGTCTCTCCGAAGGACTGAAATGATGGAGAGTATCGTTGTAGAAAGCCTTCTTCTCGGCCAAGGTGCGTACCGGAACGATTCTTTCCCCATGTTCCATGGCCTTAAGCTGGAGCGGACGGAAGGTATAGCTTCCTGCATCGAAAGTCTTGAACTTGTACCTGTCGAATTCGTCATAGATCGTGAAGGTCTCTCCCGCGAGTATTTTCTTTTCAAGTTCGTCTCCCCTCAGACAGGTCACGTCGGCCTTATAGATGTTTCCGAGTTCAGGGTCATGCTTGGTTATCCTGTAAGTGATCTGGAAACCCGGGTTGATGAGTTTTATCTTGTCCTCCGAACGCTTCAGCACCGGTTCGCCGTCAATCTGGACCAGTTTGTAGACGTTTCCGAAACATGGCTCGGCCTTGCTCGTGGCTATGGCGTCGCCGACCCCGTAGCTGTCGATCTTGGCTCCCTGGAGCTCCAGGTCGGAGATAAGGTATTCATCGAGGGAATTGGTCGCGAAAATCTTGCAATTCTCTAGACCATGGGCGTCCAGAATCTTGCGGACCTCGATACTGAGGTAAGCAAGGTCGCCGCTGTCAAGGCGGATGCCGTAGCCATATGGATATGAATCATCTATGCCGTTTTCCCTGAAGGCCCTGATGGCATTGAGAACGCCGCACTTGAGGGTATCATAGGTATCGATCAGCAGGATCAGGTTCTCCCCCATGTGGGTCTTGATGTAGTCACAGAAAGCGTGATGCTCTCCCTCGACCGAGCTGCCGTATGATGTCACGAAGCTGTGGGCCATCGTTCCGGTCGAAGGAACGTCGTTCATCACTCCGGTCAAGATGTTCGAAGTGCTGGCGCAGCCGGCTATGACGGCGGCCTTGCCTCCATACATCGCCGCCCAAGGACCGTGCGCCCTGCGGCTGCCGAATTCGCTGACAGGACGGTTTGTCGCTCTGCATACACGGGAAGCTTTGGTGGCCACAGCCATCTGATGGTTCATAATGCAGAGAATCGGAGTTTCAAGCACCTGAGCCTCTATAATAGGGCCGACCACGGTGATGACCGGCTGATTAGGGAAGGCGATTTCCCCCTCTTTCATGCAGTAGACATCTCCTGTAAATTTCATTCCGGCAAGGTAGGCGCGGAAATCGGCGTAATCCTCGCCGGGGAGAAACTTCTCGAAGAAGGCCTCGTTTTCAGCTCCCAGTCCCTTTATCATCTCGATCACCTCTTCAGTGCCGCTTACCACAGCCCAGTTGTTGTTTTCCGGGGCTTTGCGGTAAAACATGTTGAATACGGCGACCTTGTCTTTTCTGCCGCACTGATAGAAGGATTTTCCCATTGTGTACTGGTACTTGTCCGAGCAATACGCGTGATTGAGCATGAGTTTCAATATTTAGACAAATTTAAGGAATTTGCAGAATAAATGAGTAAATTCGCTTAGAAACAAAACAATTCGCAAATGCCAGACATTCTTGACACTCTTTTCAAGGAATATACGAAGCAAGACGTCGCGGAAAGGAAGGAGATGAGCTCCTCTGGGAGCAACAGGCGCTATTTCCGTCTCCGCGGCGGCAACGTGTCAGTCGTCGGAGTCATAGGTACGTCTTTCGAGGAGAACAGGGCTTTCATAGAAATAGACCGCCATTTCGTAGAAAAAAATATCCGTGTGCCTAAGGTGCTCGCCGTAAGTTCTGACGGCATGGCCTATCTTCAGGAGGATCTCGGCGATGACCAGCTCTACCTGGTAGTGTCGCAGGGCCGCGAGAGCGGGGAATACAGCGACTACGAGAAGCGCCTGCTCTTCAAGGTCATGGAGATGCTTCCGAAGATCCAGTACGTCGGGGCCCAGGGGCTTGATTTCAACATCTGCTATCCTCAGCCGGCTTTCGACGCCAGGATGATAATGTTCGATCTGAACTATTTCAAGTACTGTTTTCTCAAGGCCACGGGACTTGACTTCAACGAGGCTAAACTTCAGGATGACTTCGAAAAGTTCCAGAAAGACTTGATTGAAGACATGGGGAACACCTTCATGTACAGAGACTTCCAGGCAAGAAACGTCATGGTGAAGGAAGGCACCCCGTATTTCATCGACTTCCAGGGTGGCCGCCGCGGACCTATCTATTATGATGTCGCCTCCTTCGTCTGGCAGGCCAGGGCCCGGTATCCGGAGGCGCTCAGAATGCAGATGGTCCAGACCTACCTCAGGGCTCTGAAGGGCTATACCGAGGTAGACGAGGAGATTTTCTACAAACGGCTCCGTCTTTTCGTTCTCTTCCGTATGCTTCAGGTTCTGGGAGCCTACGGTTTCAGGGGCTATTTCGAGAAGAAGCCTCATTTTCTTGCCAGCGTACCTTTCGCGCTGGGAAATCTCCGCAGGCTGTTGCTCAAGGAACCATTCAACGAGTACCCATACCTCAACCAGATACTTACCGAGATGACGACCCTCCCGCAGTTCAACGACATCGCGGAGGACAGGCGTCTGGAAGTCGGGATAGTCAGCTTCGCTTACAAGAAAGGCATTCCGCTCGACCCCTCGGGGAACGGCGGCGGCTATGTATTCGACTGCCGGTCGATCAATAACCCTGGCAAGTACGAATATTATCGTCAGTTCACGGGGAATGACAAGGAGGTGGTAAAGTTCCTGGAGGATGACGGAGAAGTATTCAGGTTCCTGGACAATGTCTTCAAGCTGGTCGATCCTCATGTCAAGAGGTTCATAGAGAGGAAGTTCACCCATCTTCAGGTCTGCTTCGGCTGCACGGGCGGCCAGCATCGCTCGGTATATTGCGCCGAAAGGCTTGCGGAGCATCTCGCCTCTAAGTTCGACGTGAAGATCAGCGTGACTCACCGTGAGCTCGGTATCGAGAAAATAGTCTGACCACATAATATTTTCATGAAAAGATTTTTCATCTATTTAGCCGTATGTGCGTTTTCCGCACTTTCGCTCGGATCCTGCGGACAGAAGAAAGCCGCCGATGAGGATCCGCTGTTCTGGACTTGGCTGTCTTACAAGGGAGCCTCGGATTTTGATTCTACGCTGACGGTCATGAATGAGCTTGGCATCGATGGAGTCATCCTCGAGGCCGGAGCAGACACCGCCAAGTACCGCGAGGCCGTCCCTATAGCCCGCAAGCATGGGGTCAAGCTCTACGCCTGGTTCATCTCCATGAATGCAGATCACTATGTCGCGGAAGACAGCCTTCTGACGAAGCATCCTGACTGGTTCAGCGTGAATCGTCTGGGTCAGAGCCTTGCGGACACCACGGCCTACGTGGACTACTACAAATTTCTCTGCCCTGCACTTCCGGAGGTACGCGAGTATCTCAACCAGAAGGTCAAGGCTATGTGCGAGATTGACGGGTTAGACGGAATTTCCCTTGATTATCATCGTTTTGTGGATGTAGTTCTGCCTACTACCCTCTGGAGTAAATATGGAGTAGTACAGGACCGAGAGTATCCGGAGTGGGACTATGGCTATCATCCTGCCATGATCGAGAAGTTCAAGGCTAAATATGGCTACGATCCTCGTGATGATGAGGATCCCGGCATGGACGAAAAGTGGAGACAGTTCCGCTGCGACCAGATTGCCGAAGTCGCCAACCTCTTTGCCCAGACCATCCATTCCTACGGGAAGAAGATGGCGGCTTCTCCTTTCCCTACGCCGAAGATGTCTGCCAGGATGGTCCGTCAGGACTGGGGAGACTGGGATCTGGATGTTGTTTTCCCGATGGTCTACACGGACTTTTACACTCTTGATCCGAGCTTTGCCTACGACTGCACGGTTGAGAATATGCGGGACAAGAAGCCTGAGACCAAGCTATATACAGGGCTTTATTTCTCTCATGACGATGAGTGGGAGATATTCGACAACATGGACGAGGCCTTCAGGGGTGGCGCACAGGGGATTTCGATCTTCACGGTCAACAATCTTCGTTCGCCTGAAATACGCGCGCGTTTCCGCGAGTACACCGACAGCGTGAAGGCCGTGCGCGCAAAGAACGGCGGCAAGATGCCTGCAGTGACGGTTCCCTCGGCAGCCGATCCTGACGAGTTCCACCATCCTGGAATCATGAAGAAGGTCAGCGAGAAGATTGCGTCCATGGCTGGCGAGCCTTCCGCGAAGCTCGGCGATTATAAACTTGTGAATGAGTTCAATGTCACCAAGTCTTATGAGGTTCTGGATAGTGTTTCGGGGAAGACTTTCCTGGTCAGCTTCTGGCATTACGGTGATGTAGTTTCAGGCTGGGACGTGGCCGAAGCAAGCACGGAATAGCTTCCTGGACAGGCTCTTGCCGAGTCATTTCCGGAAGTCATTGCGGGGCTAATTTCCGGGTGCCGTTCCGGGGCTTGTATCCAGGTTGACATTATTCTTATGAAAGCGTTGATTTTTGCCGCGGGTCTCGGAACCCGCCTCAGGCCACTTACTGACTCACTGCCCAAAGCTCTCGTAAACGTGGGCGGTGAAACTTTGCTCTCCCACGTAATCCGCCGGCTCAAAGCCGCGGGGCTGGACGACATCGTCATCAACACCTGCTTTTTCGCCGAAAAGATAAGCACCTACCTAGCCGAGAACAACAACTTCGGAATCCGGATCAGCATCAGCGACGAGCGTGGCGTTCTCCGCAATGACGCCCTATCCGCCGTGGGTGGCGCCGTATCCGACACACTCTCCTCCCCTGATGGTGCGGCCCCCGATCCACATCGCGCTCTGCATAGCGCCGCATCAGGGCTTGTCTCAGATAAAGGTTCAGATACTTTCGATTCTCTTCCACCGATAGAATCTCCACTTGAGACAGGAGGTGGAATCCGCTTCGCGGAACCCCTGCTCAAAGGCTCCGGCCATTTTCTGATCCATAACGTCGACATTGTCTCCGACCTTGACCTGCCGTGGTTCATCAGCCAGTCGACGCCAAACTCTCTCGCGACACTTCTGGTAAGCGAGCGGAAGACACAGCGATATTTCCTCTTCGATGACGATATGCGTATGGTAGGCTGGACCAACATTGCGACCGGAGAAGTCCGAAGCCCCTACCCGGGACTTGACCCTACCCACTACCGCAAACTAGCCTTTGCCGGAATCCACATGCTATCCGAAAAAGCATTCGGACTCTTTGGCGAATATGGCTTCGGACGCAAATTCTCCATAACCGATTTCTATATCCGGTCCTGTAAGGACTACCCTATCTACGGCATTGCACCCGACAATCTCACACTTATCGACGTAGGCAAACACGACACTCTCGCACTCGCCGACTCCTGGCTCCGCGCCAGGCAATAGCAAACCAGACACCCCCGCGAGGGATAGCGCCTGCGTGCACTGTGGAGTAGGGTCTTCGTGCTGTGGCGGGCTTATTGCGAGAGTGGGCTTGCCACGAGAGTAACACTGGAAGCATAGCGAGGCTGGGGAATGTTTATCGGATTTTGCTTATCTTTGCAAATTGTTGTTTTTTTGTTAAAAAGATGAAATTCAGGCTGACCCGATATTGGTTTCCTGCTGTTATTGTTCTGGCCGCCGCGGTCCAGGGCTTTGGGATGAGTTTTGCCGTTGGCGGCCGGGACGCGGGGTTGGCTGCGGCACCGCAGATGGGCGCGGGCGAGGCTCGGGACACAGTCTTGTATGACAACAGCTCTATTTTCACCAAGTTCAGGGAGGCGGCGGACAGGATAAAGGCCGACTCTCTCTCTTCAGAGAGCTTCGCCGCCGACACCGCGAAAGTACTCTCTGCTCGTGACACCCTAATCGCGCCGGACTCTCTGAGATACACAGACCCTTTCCGCTATAAATATTATGTCGCTCTCAACGACTCCCTGGCCCACGTCCAAACGAGGGACTCACTCAGGGCCGCCGGCGACAGCCTCGACTGGCCGAAGCTGGACTCTCTCTATTCCGCTGATTCGACGCTCCGCGCAAAGGAAGCCTTTGACAAGTGGTACGCCTCCCTCGACAAGCAGGCAAGGAAAAACTACAACTTCGAACAGAAGATGAAGAAGAGGCAGCACGAAGTGGACAGCATCCTCAACGTGAAAGACAGCCTCCTCGCCATCAGAGACAGCATTAGGGAGAACACTCCAAGAATTCTGGAGACTTACGCCCTGCCGGATTCCCTGCTCTACAAGAGAATCATCTCATGGAACAGAGACCAGTATTTCAGCAGGATGGAGATGAAACAGGTCGACACCAGCTACAATCACTATTTCTACGACTATCCTTTCGCGAGAAAAGATGTCGGCGCGACCTATCTGGGAATAGTGGGCTCGGCCACCCAGCTCTATGACTATTTCAAGAGGGACAGTCAGGAAGGAGTCTCCTTCTACACTCCATATGAGGTCTACAGCCCGTCACCGCAGACGCTTACCCAGTACAATACCAAGACCCCGTACACGGAGCTCGCCTATTGGGGAACGCTCTTCGCCAACAATGAAAGGGCCGAGAATGACATCCACATCCTCACGACTCAGAATATCTATCCGGGTCTGAATTTCCGCCTGAGCTATGACAGGGTAGGAGCCAACGGAATGCTGGAGAACGAGAAGGTCGACAACAGGACCTTCGTGGCGGCGGCCAACTATCTCGGTAAGAGGTACACGGCCAACGCAGGGTACATCTACAACAAGATGGAGAAGAACGAGAACGGAGGCGTGGTGGACGACTACTGGATCAGAGACACGACGGTCGGCTCCAGGGAAATCGCAGTAAGGCTCAACGATGCTTCCAATCTCATCAAGAAGAATACGGTCTTTCTCGACCAAACCTACAGGATACCTTTCACCTTCCTGGAAAGGCTTGGCGGAAAGAAGAAGGCCATGGCAGATACTACAGGAGGGGCTGCGGAAGATGATGAAGAAGCGGGCCCTACCATGGACGAGATTCTCGAGAGGAACGTCACGACAGCCTTCATCGGCCACAGTTCAGAATATTCGGTCTACACCAAACGCTATGAGGACCAGATTTCAAGCACGGACTCGGTCGGAAGGAGCGTCTACGACAACTATTTCATCAACCCAAGAGTCAGCAACGACTCGCTCAGGGTCATGAAATTCGAGAATAAGGTGTTCCTGAAGCTCCAGCCATGGGCCCAGGATGCCATCGTTTCCAGTCTCAACGTTGGTGTAGGAGACAAGATGCTCAATTATTATAAGTTCACGCCAAGGTCCTATATAGAGAAACCTTCCGACATTGCCTGGAACTCCGTCTACCTCTACGGAGGGGTGGCAGGACGCTTAAAGGGTTTCGACTGGAACGCCACTGGCTTCTACACCTTCGCAGGAGACGAGATCAATGACTTCGGCATAGACGCGAACGCAAGCCTCCAATTCTTCCCGTTCCGAAGGGCACGCAAAAGCCCGGTAACCTTCGGGGTAAGTTTCAAAACCTCCCTCGATGAGCCGGAGTATTACGAGCAACACTATTTTTCGAATCACTTCCGCTGGGACAATGACTTCGACAAGAAGAGCGTGACGAAGATTTCCGCGAGCCTGGACATTCCGCATTGGAACGCTCGTTTATCCGGCGGCTACGCCCTCCTCAAGAACAATCTCTTCTATGACGAGGACGGAATCATCAGGCAGAACGGTTCCGCCATGTCGGTCGCCAAGGTCGGACTCATGAAGAATTTCAGGGCAGGCTTCTTGCATTTCGAGAACGAAGGTCTCTTTCAGGTAAGTTCGGACGAAGACGTGATGCCTCTGCCGTCGGCGGCCCTCAACCTCCGCTGGTACGGACAATTCAACATAGTTAAGGATGTCATGCAGCTCCAGGTCGGAGCCAACGCCACCTACACGACGAAATGGTACGCCCCTTCATACAGTCCCGCCCTGGGCCAGTTCATCAACCAGAAGGCCACAAAATATGGCGACGACCCTTACATCGACCTCTTTGTCAATATACAATGGAAGAGGATGTGCATGTTCGTGAAGATAGTGAACGTGGGCATGGGCTGGCCTAATGACAAGGCGGACTATTTCAGCGCAAAGGGCTACATCAGACCTCAGAGAAGCCTCAAGTTCGGCTTCTTCTGGCCATTCTACGTAAGTCCTCAGAAAAACGCCAAGGCGAAGGCCGGCGGTTCTATCGGAGGAGGTTCCGAGTCCTCGAGGTCTTCCAGCAGTTCCGGCGGTCTGACAGGAGGTCTTGGCGGGGGCGGCCTGATCGGAGGCATGAGGAATTTGTAGTCATGACCGGGAAAATGAGGAATTTGTAGTTATGACCGGAAGTCAGGGCAATTTATAGGCATGGCAGGAGAGAAAAGCAATGGAAGGACCAGAAGGGTTCTGATAATTTTGGCGGCGATAGCACTCGCGGCAGGAATCATCGAAGCCATCATCGGGTACGAACGCGGCAAGGGACCCCACAGACACGAGCTCGAGTGCACCATCTGCCTGGAAGGCTGGAAATCGCCCAAGATCAATTATTGCGCAGGCTTCGAATACGAACTACTCAAGCGTTACGCCAAAGACAGCCGGCGGAATGCGGACATAAGTCTTGCAAAAGATCCGCGGAGCGTCATAGATTCGCTGCAATGCGATGACTCAACGCTCGTCATCGCGGTCCTTCCGGCAAGCGACACCCTTGTCCTGGCCGACAGTCTCCTCACGACCGAAGCGCTCATTGACGGGATGGTATGGGTCATGCCGAAAGACTCAGAGAGGGAATTCAAGCATGTCACCGACTGGCTTGGAAAGTTCCAGACTTCGGAAGAATACGAGAACATGGTGTCGAGGTTTTCTCCTTCCTACAACCCCTTCGCCAGAATCAACAGAGGCGGGAAATACGCGAACGTGAGCCCCTATGACTCTCTTTTCATAAAATATGCAAAAGAAATCGGCTGGGACTGGCGTATGCTCGCGGCCTTGTCATGGAAGGAATCCAAGTTCCGTATTGAAGCCGTCTCCAGAAGAGGTGCGGTAGGCCTGATGCAGATGATGCCGCGCACGGCCGATAAATATGACATCAACAACATGCTCGACCCTGAGGAGAACATCAAGGCCGCAGCAAATCATCTCGGCAGACTGAAATCCATAGTGAAAAGGTATGCGCATGGCCAGGACAACCTCATGAAGATGACGCTCGCGACCTACAATGCCGGAGAAGGAAGGCTGGCCGACTGTCTGAAATTCGCCGAAGAGAATGGTCTGCCCCATTCCACCTGGGATGAACTCGCGGTAGAGGTGATTCCTAAAATGAGGCGGGATTCCGCAGAAGCGGGAGCCGCCCCGGACTCTTCTCTGAGCCTGGGCTTCTTCAAAGGCACCGAGACCATCCGATATGTAGAGGACATGGAGGCCCTTTACCGGACCATCTGCGCTATTGCGCCCGCACAGTCTTCGCAGGGTCAACCCGCGAAACGAAAAGACACGGCAGGAGCAAAAGGAGCATTATCGCCAGCCAGGAAACAAGGTCAACCCCGAAAATAAGGAGAGGATCGACGTGGACAGGCACCCAGGAGAGAAAATAGTTCTCCGGATTGAGCCTGATAAAATGGGTCGTTCCCTGCAGCAGACAGAAGGCGAGCGCCAAGCCGTTTCCGAGAGCCATGCCCTTCAGCACCAAGGCTGAAGCCGCCCTGAGAAAGGTAGCTGAAATGTCCCTGCTGGTCATCCCCATGGATTTGAGAATGCCGATAGTGGAGATGTTCCGGAAAAGCATGATAAGCAAGCCGGAAATCATGTTGAAACCAGCCACCAAGGTCATCAGGATCAGTATCATCAAGACATTGAGATCTATCAGATCAAGCCAGGAGAAGATGTTCGGATAGGTCTGGATAAGAGAGGTAGCCACCATGGGGCAGAAATCGTCTCCATATTCATACTCTATCTCTCCGATTTCATCAGTGGCCGCCGAGATAGCCTCCTTGGACCTGAAGCCCTTGCGGAGGGAGATCTCAAGACAAGAGACCGAGTCCTCAGGCCAGAGGTTGACTCTCTGCATATCCTTAAGAGAGGCGTAGACGAGCATCTGGTCGTCAGTATTCAGAACACTCGGATAAATCTCCCTGACCTTGAATTTTCTCGCCCTCACTCTCTCGCCGACAAAGAAGGCCGTCAAGTCGTCCCCGACCTTAAGCCCCAGCTGGTCGGCAAGATGGGAAGGAACATAGGCTCCGAGGCTGTCGGGACCGTCGGGCATGCCTTTGAAAACCACGCCTGAGATATTGTCGTTCTGTTTCACTATTCCGGCCCGGTAGACGGTCGGGACAATCTTGTCCACATAGGGCAGAGCCTCAACCTTCTGTAAAAAAGAAGGATTACGTGGCAGAGGATTAGTCCCGCTCACGTAATCCATCGTAACCGGCATCAGGCGGACATCGCCTGCGAGCTGTGAAATGGCGTCTCTCAACTGGATCCTGAAGCCTCCGGCCACGGAGACCGCCAGAATGATGACAAAGAAAGAGATGGCCATGGAGACCATGGCCAACTTTCCTTTGAAGCGCAGCTTGCGTGCTATGAAGCGCGAAGCTCTCATCTCTTAAACTACCAGATATGCACCCTTTCGGACTCCGGCATGTACATAGGGTCTCCTTCCTTGATTCCGAAGGCGTCGAAGAAGGTCTGGAAATTCTTGAGGGAAGCGTTGACTCTATTGACAGCTATAGAATGAGGATCATTCGTGGTAGCATACTTGATCTGCTCGTCGGTGATATTCTGAGCCCAGACTGTTGCATAAGCGATGTAGAAACGCTGCTCAGGAGTGAAGCCGTCGATGAGCTTGCGAGGCTTGCCCTCGATTGCGTTCTCCATTGCCGTGTAGGCGATAGAGAGTCCGCCGTGGTCACCGATATTCTCGCCGAGAGTGAGATGGCCGTTGGCATGGAGACCTGGAAGCACCTCGATGCTGTCGAACTGTGCGGCAAGCTTTTCGCCCTTCTCATGGAAGAGGGCCGCATCCTGAGGAGTCCACCAATTGTTCATGTTGCCGTCTCCGTCGAACTGACTGCCCTGGTCGTCAAAGCCATGAGACATCTCGTGTCCGATGACGACTCCGATCGCACCATAATTGACAGGGTCATCGGCGTCAGGATTGAAGAAAGGAGGCTGGAGAATGGCCGCAGGGAAACAGATCTCGTTGGTGGTAGGGTTGTAATAGGCATTGACAGTCTGAGGAGTCATCCCCCATTCCGTCTTGTCGGTCGGCTTGCCGAGCTTGGAGAGATTGTCCTGCAGAGACCACTCCGAAGCGGCGACGAGATTGTCGTAGTAGCTCCTCGCCGGATCGATTGAGAGCTTTGAGTAATCCTTCCACTTGTCAGGATAGCCGACCTTGATGATGTACTTGCTGAGTTTCTCCCTGGCCTTGGCCTTGGTTGAGTCGCCCATCCAGTCGAGGCTGTCGATGTGCTCGCCGAGAGCCGTCTGGAGATTCTTCACGAGGGCGATCATCTTCTGCTTGCTGGACTCAGGGAAATATTTAGCAACGTACATCTTGCCGACGGCCTCTCCGAGGATGCCATCTGGAACGGACATGGCACGCTTCCAGCGCGGACGTTGCTGGGTGACGCCCCTCATCTGGGTGCTGAAGAAATCGAAACTGGCCTTGTAGAAGTCATCGGAGAGATAGCCGCAGGCCCCCTGGATGAGAAGACCGGAAACATAGTCCTTAGCCTTCTGGAGATCAAGCGAAGGAAGGTAGTCTGAGAGGAAGGCGAAATAGTCAGTCTCCCCTACGCTCAGCTTGTCCTGGTCAGGAATCGCATAGCCGGCGAAATACTCCTTGAACGGGATTCCCGGATACTTGGCCTCGAGTTCTGCCGTGCTGCAAGGATTCCATCCGGCCTGGATGTCTCTTTCCTGGACTGAAGTCCACTGATGTTCGGCAAGGGTCTGCTCTACGCCCAGGGCGTTCTCGGCCGCCTTGTCAGGGTCGGAATAGCCGGCGAGGGCGAAAATCTTCTTCAGGAAGGCGAGATAACCTGCCTTGAGATTGTCATTGGTCTTAAGGGTGTAGTAGTCGCGGTTGCCCATTCCCAGGCCGCTCTGACCAAGATAATAAATCTGCATGTCGGAATTGGTGAGATCCGCGCCTACATAGCCACCGAAAAAGCCGTCGAAACGATTGCGGGCCATTATGTCCACCAGATCCTTGACGCTTCCCGCCGCGGCAATCTTCGCGAGGTAAGGCTGAAGAGGAGCTGCGCCTTCCTTGTTGAGCCTGACGGAATCGAGGCCGGCCTTGTAGAGGTCCGAAATCTTCTGTTCGTCGGTTCCCGCCGCATAGGTCTTGGCCGCCATTTCCTTGAAGAGGTCATTGATTCTCGTGATATTGTTCTCCCTGAGTTCGTCGAAGGTGCCGAAGCGGGCGTACTCGGCCGTCAGAGGATGTGCCTTCTGCCATCCGCCCGTCGCATACATGTAGAAATTCTGTCCGGGAGCGTAGGATGTGTCGAGGTTGGCGAGATTTATCGCCGGAACCTTCTCATCCGCCTTAGGGCCGCACCCGGCGATAATCATCGCTGTCGTAGCCATTGCAATAAGTGCCTTGTTCATATTATATTAGATTATTAGTCCTGATATTCCATCGCCATGGGGCCGGGGCCTCCTCATGCCCGGGCCCGACTTTGCGAAGTTAATGAATTTTGGCGATATTTGCGCTTCGATTTCGCATGATATAAGATGGAAGAACTTCTCGCCGAAGGAAAAAGGTTCATAGACTTCTTAAAAAAATGGATGCTGCCGACCGCCATGGCCGGCGGAGTGTCGCTGAGCCTGGCCCTGCACTTCGTTCCCTTCCTCAAGCCTCTTGAGAACAGCGTTGATTCTTTCAGCGCCGAAATACAGCCGGCCCTCATCTGCATAATGCTCTTCCTTCAGTTCATCAAGGTCTCTCCATCCGACCTGAGTTTTCATCGCTGGCACGCGATTCTTCTCGGAATCCAGGCCTTTCTCTTCGCCGCCATGGCCCTCTTCGCCGTGATGACAAAGGGGAGCGAGGCCAGCATCCTCTTCGAGAGCGCGATGATCTGCTTCATCTGCCCGACAGCCGCCGCGGCAGGGGTCATAACCATGAGACTTGGAGGCGACATGGCCCAGACCATTACCTACGTAATTCTTGACAACCTGATGGCCGCCTTGCTGATTCCATGCGTGATTCCTTTCGTGAATCCGGTAGAAGGCTTCAACTTTTTCGGGAGTTTCCTGAGAATTCTTGCCAGGGTCTTCTCGATTCTGATTCTTCCTTCAATCCTTGCCTGGGGTATCCGCTATTTCTGGAAAAGGCTCCACGCTTTTCTCATGAGGTATGTCGGCTGGGCCTTCTACGTCTGGGGCATAGCCCTCTTCTTCTCCCTCACCCTCGCCACCAAGGCGCTGATAATCAGTGGTATCAGCTACGCCATATTCATTGCGCTGGGGCTTATTTCCCTTGTCTGCTGCCTTATTCAGTTCGTCCTGGGACGCCGTCTCGGCGGCAAATATTACGATCATGCCGTGGCCATAACAGCCGGCCAGTCCCTTGGTCAGAAAAACTCCGGCTTCATCGTCTGGCTCGGCTTCAACTTCCTGACTCCTGTGTCATCGGCGGCCGGCGGCCTCTACAGCATCTGGCAGAACATCGTCAACCAGTACCAGCTCTACCAGGCCGCTAAAAGAAAGGCTAAGACAACTGTTTGAGCCTCAAGCTGGCAGCTTGTTTCTGCTGGGGGGTCTCGCCATATTTCACCATCATCTCGAGGTACTTCTTCTCCAGCTTGGCGTTCTTATCCTTCCTTGCAAGAAGGATGCAGTTCTGGATGGCGGTCAAGTCGTCCTTCTTGATTTTGAGGACCTTGTTGTAATATTTCAAGGCCGCCTTGCTGTCATTCTCGGCAACCAGGAAATATGAGCCCATATTGTCGAGGAAGAGGACGTTCTCAGGTTCATAATTAAGCATACGCTCCGATATGGACATGAAGGCATTGTACGACCTGGCGCTGGCGTTGCGGAAGAAAGAGACACAATACTCCTGGATCATGGCGTCGAAAAAATCGGCATCGACCTTCTCCATGTCAGGATAGATCCATTCAGGCTTCTGAGTGCCGTTGTAATCGATCAGACTGATTATCGTCATGGTGGCGATATCCGGACTCTCCTTCTCGTAGGCGACATAGGCCGAAATCTTGTCAACCCTGAAATCAAGTCTGTCAGGGTACTTGTCTATGGCCTTGTCTATCTCTTTCACAGCCTTGCCGAAGAGGTCATCGTCGTAGAAGGTCTCCTGGAAATACTTGACCGGATTCCCGGAGCTGTCCTTAAGCTCGATGATAGGCTTCTGGCCGAGAAATTTATCCTGGGTCTTCGCAACCGCCTGCGTTGACTGGGACTTAGTGAAATAGTAGAGGAAACGGTATGCCATCATGTCAGGGTCATCCGGATAATCGGTCTGCCAGCGGTCAAGAAGGGTTTCAACCCCGACTCCGGCGGTTCCAAGCTTATTGACGAGAAGGTTGTACCTTTCCGCATACTGTTCACGGGCAGGCTTCTGTCCGGTCTGGGCAGAGGCCGAAATAGAGATAAGGACGGCAAGAGCGGCCGCCATGAACATGGATATCTTCATATTGATTCAGTTTCTTTAATGTCCATCCTGATGCGTCTTGACTGAGGCATCAGATTGTTGGTTCTCGTTCCGAGATTCTTGACGAAACCAAGCGGGAGGCCCTTGAATGTGATAAGAAGCAGCCCTCTCGGAGCGTCCTGGAAAAGTACCGGATCCCGGTGGAGGAATTTAAGGGCGGCTGTATAGTCCGCTTCCTGCCTGTTGAAGGCCTCCGGAGAGAGGTCCAGGCAATGAGCGAGGTCATCGTCAGGGACAAGGTCCTCTCCTTTAATCACTCCGACGGCAGTTCCGGCCATCAGGGGCCTTAGCACGGAGATTGCCTCGACGTCGGCGGCCACGGCCTCAGGAATGGCCGCTATGGTTTCATGATGCCGGAAAAGGCGTACCGGAACGCTGAAAAGGGCGGAGAGCTTATCAGCGTCTTTTCCACGCAATTCCGCATTGCAGCCAGGAGCGGCGGCGCCCCTGGCCTTCTTTCCGAAGGTGGCAGGCTCCGTCCTCCTCCGAGGCTCCGCCTCCCCTTTCTTTTTAAGTACGGCGCAATACTGCCCCTCCCCTTTTACCATGCCGGGAAGCAGGCTGCAGCCGTTCTCGGTTTTGAAGAGCCCGGGATAATTCTCTGTTGCCGGGACAGGACAGGCTCCGCCGGAGGCGCCGCTTAGAATCTCGGCTCCGAGTTCCGCGGCTATCCAAGAGACATTCCCATCATTCTCCCTCTTATTGAAGGTGCAGGTTGAGTATACAAGTATGCCGCCCTCCCTCAGGCAGGGCCAGGCATCGGCGATAATCCTGCGCTGGCGGGCCTCGCAAAGGGCGACAGCTGACTCCGACCACTCGGTCTGCGCCTCAGGGTCCTTACGAAACATTCCCTCGCCGGAACATGGCACATCAGCGACTATCACGTCAAAAAAGCCGGGAAGCGCGGCGAAGGCCTTCGGGTCACAAGATGTGACAGCTACGCGTGGGTCTCCCCAGAGACCCACGTTGTCCCGAAGGACAGCGGCCCTCTGGCGCATGACTTCGTTGGCAACTAGAAAATAGTCGGCGCCCTCTTCTTTGAGAGAAGCGGCTATGTCGGTGGTTTTCCCGCCCGGGGCGGCGCAGAGATCCAGCACCCTCAGCCTGCCTTCAATGTGAGATACGGCATCGCGGAAGGCCTGGCCGACAAACATCGCAGAAGAATCCTGGACATAATAGGCCCCCGCATGGAAAAGCGGGTCGAGAGTGAATTGCGGACGATGGTCCAGCAATAGCCCATGCGGACTCCACGGAACTTTCTCCGAGCCTTCCGCAAAGGCCTCACCGACGGGATAAGCTCTTGGTGGATTGAGCCTTACAGATACTGAGGCCGGGCAGTCGAGAGCCTTGGTCACGACCGCGGCATTTTCCTTCCCCACGGCCTCCTCCAGCATATTTATGAACGCCTTGTCTAGCACCCCTCTGCCCTAGCCTCTGTCCTTACCTTCTTCCGAAGAGCCTGAAGAGTCCGCGCCCGTGGCATACCCTGTCCCGGACGAGAAAGCCGAAGGGTCTACTCCGGCCTCCTTAAAGACGGACGGGTCAATCCCCTCCGGAATCTTTCCGTCACACAGGGCGGCTATTCCGTCTACGATCTTGTCAACCCCGTCCTGGAGCTTGCCGCCGAGCATCATCCTCATCATGAAATTGAGATCGGCGTCAAGATCGATATGGAAATCGGTCTTGTCCATGGCTCCGTTGCTTGAATCGAAGCAGAGGTTGACATTGAATGAAAACGGAGCGCCATTGTCGGAGTAGCTTATTCTTGAATACGGGACTCTGTCTGAGACCTTGACTCCGATGGTGAAACCCTGCACCGTAGTCTCAAGTGTGTCAAAATCGGCCTTGACATTACCTCGTTTTTCTTCCGGAAGCATGTTAACGAAGTTGCGCATGTCCGTGAACGCCATGAAAAGGGCGTATGGCGGACGCGAAACTACCGCATGCTTGCTCTTGATTTTATATGCCATAACCTATAAAGTTCAGTCTTTCAATTATTCATCAAGCCCCTCCTCCCGGTCTTACTCCCCAGCAAGGCCCTATTCATTATTCCAGGTCGAAGGGGACAGACGCCACAGCGACAAGACGCTTCTCTGAGCTTCGGTGACATAACCCGCGCTCACCGCAGCGCTGATGAGAGACTTGTAGTCGGTCAGAGTTACGAGTTTCACGCCTGCCTCTTTGAAAGCCGTCT
This sequence comes from Bacteroidales bacterium UBA7258, assembly GCA_002472565.1. Classification (GTDB taxonomy): domain Bacteria; phylum Bacteroidota; class Bacteroidia; order Bacteroidales; family UBA932; genus Cryptobacteroides. Next base: position 22,520 of record DKSK01000007.1, read on the forward strand.
CGGAAACATCGAAGCCATAGGTAAAAATGGCGGCCATGCCGAGCACTTCGGCCCCGGCTTCTCTGAGAGCCTTGACGGCGGCAAGACTGCTCATGCCCGTCGAAATCAAATCCTCGACGACCACAACCTTCTGGCCGGGGCTCAGCAAGCCTTCAATCTGCGAACCTGTGCCATGATCCTTTGGCTTAGGACGAACATAGACAAAAGGCTTGTCCAGCCTGTCGGCGGCGAGGATTCCGTGAGCTATGGCTCCGGTCGCGACACCGGCCACTACGTCAGCGCCGGGGAAAAATTCCTGAACCTTGTCAGCAAGGGCAAGGGCGACCTTCGAGCGCAGATGAGGATATGAGAGTATTTTACGATTGTCACAGTAGATCGGGGAATGCCAGCCCGAGGCCCAGATGAACGGATTATCAGGGCGCAGGAGAACCGCCTTGATCTTCAGCAGGTCCTCAGAAAGCCATTTTTCTGTCTTTTCCATCTTGCTTGTTTTTGTTACCTTTGTGTCATCGTACAAATATAGCAAAAATCGTGCGTCAATATGCGCAAAATTTACTTCGAAAAGAGATGTATATCTATATGCCGCAATGACGAAGAGGTGCTCTCTGATCCCAACTCCGTCGAATTCCACGTCGGGGATAAGATAGATATCCACGCTCTCGTCGGTCTTTTCGAGGCCAGCGCCACCCTTAGCAGAATCTACATCCCGACAGATGACGTCGATGGAACATATTCCCGCGTGTGCTCCGAATTCAAGGAAGTCAACGCGGCCGGAGGTCTGGTGCGAAACCGGCGCGGAGACTACCTTCTCATAAAACGCGACGGGCTGTGGGATCTTCCTAAGGGACACCAGGAGGAAGGAGAGGACATCGGGGCCACAGCTGTCCGGGAGGTGAAGGAAGAGACAGGGGTGGACGAGCTGAAGCCTGGGGATCTGATAGTCGTCACGGACCATTGCTACAAGCGCAATGGAATATGGCACCTCAAGCATACATGGTGGTTCGACATGCTCTACACAAATCCGGTCGATCTGACTCCTCAAAGAGAGGAGGACATTACCAAAGCCGTATGGGTCGCGAAATCCAGCCTGCCGCCCTACCTGAAAAACACATACCCTTCGATTCAGGAAGTCTTCCGCGCCGCCAAAGTTTAGGCGGGCTCCTGGGCGAAGTGCCTGAGGGCCGGAGAGAGGCAGTGGCGGGAGAAGTTTTCAGAGAGGGATGAAACAAATTCCGTATTTTGCCGTATATATTATTACTTGCCGAGAGGCAAACGGTAATAATAAGCATCAATATCACAATGAAGTTATCCCAATTCAAGTTCCAGCTTCCAAAGAGCAAGATAGCCGCAGAGCCGGTAAGGTGGCGCGACGAATGCAAGTTGATGGTACTCCACAAGAACAGCGGTGAAATAGAGCACCGCCAGTTCAGGGACATCATCGATTATTTCGGCAAAGGCGACACCTTTGTTCTCAATGACACAAAAGTCTTTCCAGCAAGGCTTTACGGCAACAAGGAGAAGACCGGAGCAGATATCGAGGTCTTCCTCCTCCGCGAGCTTAACAGGGAGCAGAGGCTCTGGGATGTCGTGGTCGACCCGGCCAGGAAGATAAGAATCGGAAACAAGCTATATTTCGGAGATGACGAAAGTTTGGTAGCCGAAGTCATAGACAATACGACCTCGAGAGGCAGGACCCTGCGTTTCCTCTACGACGGTCCATATGAGGAGTTCAAGAAGGCTCTCTTCAGCCTTGGGGAGACTCCCGTTCCGAAGTTTGTCAAGGAGAAGATCACTCCCGAGGACGCTGTAAATTATCAGACGATCTTCGCAAAGAACGAGGGCGCTGTCGCCGCTCCCGCAGCCGGTCTCCATTTCAGCCGCGAGCTCTTCAACCGGATGATTCTCAAAGATATCAACAAGGTCTTCATAACCGAGCACATGGGTGTAGGCTATTTCCGCAAGGTGGATGTCGAAGATTTGTCAAAGCATAAGATGGAATCCGAACGCCTGATAATCACGCCTCAGGCCGCGGACGAGATCAACGCCGCCAAGCATGCCGGACATCAGATTCTGGCCGTAGGAGTCACGGTCGCGCGCGGACTCGAGACCTATGTCACCACCAACGACGAGGTCAACGCTTTCGACGGCTGGACCAACAAGTTCATCTTTCCTCCTTACAGGTTCGCCGTTCCTACCGCCCTTGTCTCCAACTTTCACATGCCTTGCTCTACCATGCTCATGTCCGTGGCCGCCTTCGGAGGCTATGAGAATGTGATGAATTGCTATGCGACAGCCCTTGAGCAGGATTATCGGTTCGGGCCTTACGGAGACGCTCTCCTGATAGTCTGAGGTGCTTCTTCAGCAAGCCTTTCGCCCGAGGAGACAGGGTGCCGTACAGGTCCGGGGCCGCATTCAAGGGGCCGGAGAAGACAAAAGGAGTTAAAATAAAATTTAACAAGGTTAAAAATCGTAAAAAAGTGACCTTCCGACTCTGGAACGGGTCACTTTTTCTTTTCTTTCAGCCAAGCAATGTATATTTTTACTGACGCGTGTTCAGCAATATTGCTATGCCATGAAAAGAGATGAACTGGTGGCGATCTGCGCCATGAACAAGATTTTCGGCTACAAGCCGAAGCTGGGGCTGGACCTGATGGATAGCTTCGGCTCCGCTTCTGAGGTTTTTGCGGCTGACAGAGACCATCTGCGCAAGGTGACCGGACCATGTCCGGAATATCTGTCATACATAAGTCAGAAGACCCTCGACGAGACAGAGAGAGAGCTGGAAGAGATCGAAAAAGCCGGCAGCCGCTTCATCCCAGTCGGCGATCCACATTATCCTGAACTGCTGAGAGACTGTGCAGATCCTCCGCTAGGGCTCTATCTGAGAAGTGACGACCCACAGAACGTGGCCTTCAACGGCCGCCCCTCGGTCGCAATCGTAGGGACAAGAGATGTGAGTCAATATGGGAAAGAGATCTGCATAGCAATCGTGAAGGCTCTCGCCCGAGCCAAGCGCAAAAGCGTTATAGTAAGCGGCCTAGCCCTCGGAACCGACATCACAGCGCACCTCGCCGCCCTTGACTGCGGACTTCCGACAATCGCTGTCATGGCCACTGGCATCGACGAAGTCTACCCGAAACGCCATGAATATTATGCCGACCAGATTGCGCATGCTCCCATGAGCGGACTCGTGACGGATTATCCTCCTCACACTCCTCCCCTCGCTCCGCGATTCATGCGGAGAAACAGGATAATCGCCGGTCTGTGCCAGGCCACGATTCTTATAGAATCCAGGGTGAAGGGCGGAGGAATGTTGACCGCAGGCTATGCAAGCGGTTACGACCGGGAGCTCTACGCCGTTCCTGGCCGGATGGACGACGCCCGTTCCCAGGGCTGCAACTGGCTTATCGCCTCCCAGAAGGCCGAGGCCGTCTTCGACCCGGAGAAGCTCGTCGACTCCCTCGGGCTCGGAAGCGGGAAGAAGCTCGGAAGGAAGGACCTTGTCACGAAGGCGCGGGAACATTATTCGGAGTTTCTTCCCGAAGAGGAATGCACAGAACTCACGAAGGTGCTCTCCTTCATCCGTGAGGAGCCGGAATCTGACTATCAGACAATATGTTCTGCCCTCGGGATCGAATATTCAAGGGTGGCTTACCTCGCCGGCCTTCTCGAAGCCGATGGCTTCATCACTTCAGACTTGCTTTCTCAGTGCTGCATTAAGACGGATTTTAGTTAACTTTGCAGACAAGGAAAAATCTGCATGGGCTATTTCATAGATACACACGTCCATTTCTACGACGATGCCTACGGAGAAGACTGCGAGGCGGCCATCGGGCGCTCCGTAGCGGCCGGCGTGAAGAAGATGATCCAGCCAGACATCGATTCGAAGGAGCGCGACAAAATGTTCCGCATCAGCGAAGCCCATCCCGGGCTGCTTTTCACCATGCTCGGCCTCTACCCCGGCTCTGTCGGAGCGGACTGGGAGGAGGAGCTGGCGAAGATGGAGCCTTACTTCGGCCGCGGAATCGTCGCCATCGGCGAAATCGGCCTGGACTATCATTATTCCGCAGACACCGCAGAGCTTCAGAAAAGAGCCTTCGCCGAGCAGCTCCGCCTGGCTGCTTCGAAAGGACTGCCGGTCAATATCCACATGAGAGATGCCACAGAAGACTTCTTCAATGTGCTTGATGCTTGCAAGCCGCTCGGAATCAGGGGGAACCTCCATGCGTTCAGCGGCAGTTGGGAGACCTTCCAAAGGCTCGGAAGCTACGGAGACTGGTACGTCGGCATAGGCGGAGTCGTCACCTTCAAGCACGCCAAGGTGGCCGAATCCGTGAAAAAGATCCCCTTGGAGAGGATAATTCTGGAGACCGACGCCCCTTATCTCGCCCCGGAACCGCATCGCGGGCATATCAATGAGAGCTCCTACATACCTTTGATAGCCGCAAAGGTAGCCGAACTTAAAGGAATCACGATAGAAGAGGTGAGAGATGTCACCACGTCTAACGCGGAAAAACTCTTCGGAATCTGATACTACATGGATATGGAAAAAGGACAGAAATCATCAATTCTGCTGATTTACACCGGAGGCACCATAGGCATGAAACAGGATGCCTCGGACCTGACTCTGAAGCCTTTCGATTTCAGCCAGATTCTGGACGAGGTGCCGGAACTGAAGAAATTCGCCCTGAAAGTAGATTCTTACACCTTCGACCCGCTTATCGATTCTTCCGATGTCGAGCCCGTCTTCTGGCAGAGGCTGGCAGAACTTATCAGCGGAAAATATGATGATTACGATGGCTTCATTGTCCTGCACGGGACCGACACGATGGCCTATTCGGCCTCAGCCCTGAGTTTCATGCTGGACGGGCTCACCAAGCCGGTCATCTTCACCGGGAGCCAGCTTCCGATCGGAGTCCCGAGGACAGACGGCAAGGAAAACATCATATCCGCGGTGGAGATAGCTTCGGCCAAGGATGCCGACGGACACGCAATGGTCCCGGAAGTCTGCATCTTCTTCAACTCCTACCTAATCAGAGGAAACAGGGCGGTGAAGGTCAGCTCCGAAGATTTCAGGGCCTTCCGCTCGCCTAACCTTCCTGCGCTGGCGGAGGCAGGCATAAGCATCCGCTATAACACCGACCTCATACGCCACCCTCTCGACTGGTACCAGTCTCTGGGAGTCAACACGAAGCTCGACACGAGGGTATCCATATTGAAAATCCACCCCGGCATCACCCCGCAGGTAGTGAGGGACATTCTGCTGGGAGCCGAAACAAGAGCCGTCATAATCGAGACATACGGCTCCGGCAACGCGCCCTCCCGTCAGTGGTTTCTCGATGCGGTCGGAGAGGCCTGCCGGCAAGGCAAGGTTCTGGTCAACGTGACTCAATGCCTGTCCGGAAAAGTCAACATGGGAATCTATGCCAACGGGAAGGCTCTCCAGGACGCAGGGGTAGTCTGTGGCTATGACTCCACCACAGAGGCCGCTCTGGGCAAACTTTTTTACCTGCTCGGGAAAAGCTCTGACAATGAATGGGTTAAGGCGATGATGACTAAAAATCTGAAAGGCGAAATCTCTAAATAATTATTGCCGAATGAAATTTAATTGCTATATTGGCACGAAATTCTGTAGAGGCGGAGAATATTAGCCACTGACCACGGATAAAATTTTTAAAGCAAATACATTCAATTATTAAAAACACAAAAACAATTATGAAAAAAATTTTCATGATTTTGGCAGTAGCCGGTCTGATGGCCGCATCTGCAAGCATCGCTTCGGCCCAGGAAGACTCCACCGCCGCAGCCCCTGCCGCGACTGAGCAGGTAGCAGCCGGCGACCAGTCCGGAGCCAACCTACTTAACGGCACCGGCGAAGAGATTCCTCTTCACCAGGCCATCAAGACAAAGTTCATCGAAGGAGGCGCAGGCTTCATGGCGCTCATCGTCATCTGCCTTATCCTCGGTCTCGCCCTCGCTATCGAGCGCATCCTTTACCTGACTTTCTCCAAGACCAACACCAAGAAACTTCTCGCCCAGGTTGAGAAGGCTCTCGCAGAAGGCGGAGTCGAGAAGGCCAAGGATATTTGCCGCAACACCCGCGGACCTGTAGCCAGCATCTTCTATCAGGGACTGCTCCGCTACGACCAGGGCGTCGACACCGTTGAGAAGACCATCGTTTCCTATGGCAATGTTCAGATGAGCAACATGGAGAACGGACTTTCTTGGATCTCCCTCTTCATCGCCATCGCCCCATCTCTCGGATTCCTTGGAACCGTTATCGGTATGATCCAGGCCTTCGATGCCATCCAGGCCGCGGGAGATATCTCTCCTAACGTTGTCGCCGGAGGTATGAAGGTCGCCCTTATCACGACTGTAGCAGGACTTATCGTCGCCATGATTCTTCAGATCTTCTACAACTACATCCTTGCCAAGATTGACGCCCTCACCATTGATATGGAGGATTCTTCAATCTCCCTCATCGATGTACTCACGAAGTACTCTGCCAAGAATTCGGCCAAGTAAGTTCAAGCTTAAAGCAAACCCACAATGAAAAATCTCAACAAAATATTTAAATGGCTCATGTGGGCGCTGATCATCGTCAGTGTCGTCATCCTCGTATGGGGCTTTGCGAAAGGCTACCCTGCGGTAGTGGGTGAAGGCAATGACGCGACCGTTAACGTCTTGCTCAACTGGGCCTATATAATGGTCGGAATTGCGATTTTCTGCGTAGTCGTGCTCGGCATCTGCGTAGCGGCCGCAAACAACCCTAAGAGCCTTATCAAGCTTCTGGGCGGAATTGTCTGCGCCTGCGTTCTCGTGATTATCTGCTACGCTCTCGCACCGGCCTCTCCAGCCGTCGGCCTCACATCTGCAACTGAGCCTCCTACACACGCTGTGCTCAAGATGACCGACACCATCATGCTCCTTACCTATGTACTCGGCGTCGCGGCGATTCTCGCCATCATCGTCGGGGAAATCGTAAGCGCTGTACGTAATAAATAGCTCTGACACCATGGCTAAGAAGAAAACACCTGCGATTAACTCAAGCTCGACGGCTGACATTGCGTTTCTCCTTCTCTGCTACTTCCTCATGACAACCACCATGGGATCGCAGACAGGACTTCAGCGCCGTCTCCCGCCTATGCCTGACCCGAATCAGAAAGTCCAGGACCAGAAGGTCAACCGCCGCAACATTATTGTGGTGAAGATCAACTCGGCCGACAGACTCCTCGCCGGTTCAAAGCCAATGGACGTTAGCGAGCTCAAAGACGAAATTAAGATATTCCTTACCAACCCGGCCAATGACCCTAACCTTCCGGAAAGAGAGGACAAGGTTGTAGAAGGCCTGCCTACGTCATACCGCGGAGGACACTACGCTATATCAAAGGGCGTAATCTCTCTGCAGAATGACCGCGGAACCTCATACGCCGCTTACATAGCCGTTCAGAACGAGCTTGTAAAGGCAATCAATGAACTCCGTGACGATGCATCTATGACAATCTACGGCAAAAAGTTCCTGAATCTTTCAGAGGACGAGCAAGACGTTATCAAGGAGTGCATCCCACAGAACATCTCAGAGGCTGAACCTAAGGATGTAGCCAAAAAATAGGAGAACAGAATTATGGCATTCGGAAGATCTGGAAAAAAGGAGATGCCGGGAATTACCTCGAGCTCTCTGTCTGATATCGTATTCATGCTTTTGTTCTTCTTCATGGTTACAACCCAGATGCGTGAAACCGAGAACAAAGTTCAGGTAAAGGTTCCTGAGGCTTCAGAGGTTGTAAAACTTGAGAGGAAAGACCTGTCGTCATACATCAACATCGGACCTCCTATCATCTCGCTCCAGGCTCAATACGGAAATGAGCCTCGTATCCAGCTCAATGACTCTTTCAAGTCTACGAGCGACATACGTGACTTCATCGCCGCAGAGCGTGAGTCCAAGAGCGAGGCGGACCGCAGTTTCATGACTACCGTCATCAAATGCGATGAGAACGTGAGGATGGGTATCGTTACCGATGTCAAGCAGGAGCTCAGACGCTGCTCCGCGCTTAAGATCATGTATCAGGCTCGCAAAACTAATAATTAGCTTTAACCAGCATACTGAAGAGGAGGGTGACTTAGCGGTCACCCTCTTCTTTTTGTCTAAATGCCGGCAAAATACTATATTTGCTGTAATTTAATCATCACCATGGAGAAGTTAGTCAGAACTAAGGTCAAAGACCTTCTGAAAGCCGAGCCGGGCAAGGACGTACTAGCCAAAGGCTGGGTCAGGACAAAGCGTGGAAACAAACAAATAAAATTCATAGCCCTGAATGACGGCTCCTGCCTTGCCAACATACAAGTAGTGGCAGACACGAGCGTAATTTCTGAAGACGTGCTGAAGAGGCTCACCACAGGCGCAAGCCTCGAGGTAAGAGGAAAACTGGTGGCATCAGTCGGAAGCGGCCAGGCAGTGGAAATCCAGGCGGAAGAAATTGAAGTCTACGGAGACTGCGACCCTATGCGCTACCCTCTCCAGAAAAAGGACACTTCGCTGGAGTACCTGCGCACGGTCGCTCACATGAGGCCGAGGACAAACACTTTCGGTGCCGTGCTGAGAATCCGCAGCCAGATGGCTTACGCCATCCACACCTTCTTCCAGAACAAGGGTTTCGTCTACCTCAACACCCCTCTCATAACCGAGTCTGACGCGGAAGGAGCAGGAGACATGTTTGAGGTTACGACACTGGACCTCACCAAGGTTCCTATGCACGAGGGGAAGGTCGACTATTCCAAGGACTTCTTCGGCAAACGCACAAGCCTCACCGTCAGCGGTCAGCTGGAAGGCGAGCTCGGCGCTACTGCCGTAGGGGAGATCTACACCTTCGGACCGACCTTCAGGGCAGAGAATTCGAACACACCGAGACATCTCGCCGAATTCTGGATGATCGAGCCGGAAATGGCCTTCTACGAGATCGAGGACAACATGGTTCTGGCAGAGGAATTCGTCAAGTACCTTGTAAAATGGGCTCTTGACAATTGCATGGAAGATCTTGAGTTCCTCAATGGAAAATACGACAACGGCCTCATCGAGAGGCTTCAGAGCGTAATCGGAACCGAATTCCAGCGCGTCACCTACACCGAGGGAATGGACATTCTCGAAGACGCTGAGAAGAAGGGCCATGTCTTCGAATTCCCGGTTCACTGGGGCGCCGATCTCCAGAGCGAACACGAGCGTTTCCTTGTAGAACAGCACTTTAAGAAGCCTGTCATCCTCACTGACTTCCCTAAAGACATCAAGGCCTTCTACATGAAGCAGAATGAAGACGGCAGGACAGTGAGGGGTATGGATGTGCTCTTCCCGAAGATCGGAGAAATCATCGGAGGCTCAGAGAGGGAAGCATCCCTCGAAAAACTCGAGGCCAGAATCGATGAGCTGCACATGAGCCGTAAGAACCTCGAGTGGTACATCGACACCCGTCGTTTCGGAACGGTTCCTCACAGCGGCTTCGGCCTTGGCTTCGAAAGGCTCCTGCTCTTCGTTACCGGCATGGCGAACATCAGAGACGTGATTCCGTTCCCGAGGACACCGAGAAACGCAGACTTTTAATCCACTGGCCTTATGTTGGTGATCGGAATTGCTGGAGGCTCAGGCTCCGGGAAAACGACAGTCGTAAACGAACTCATCAAGCAGCTCAAGGAAAGGGTGGTAGTCATCCCTCAGGATTCCTATTACAAGGACTCCAGCCATGTTCCAATGGAAGAAAGGCAGAAGATCAACTTTGACCATCCTGAATCAATCGACTGGCGGCTCCTATGCGGACAGCTTGCTGATCTGAAAGCAGGCAAGACAATCGAGCAGCCCATCTATTCCTATATCACCTGCTCCCGGTCAAAAACAGAAACCGTAACAGTAAAGCCGGCGGACGTAATCATTATAGAAGGGATACTGATCTTCACTTGTAAAGAGCTCCGCGACCAGCTGGACATCAAAATCTTCGTAGACGCGGACGACGACGACAGGCTGATGAGGGTCATGGCAAGGGACATTATCGAAAGGGGGAAGACGGTCGAGTCTGTCATCGAAAGATACTCAAAGACCGTAAAGCCCATGTATCTTCAGTTCATAGAACCTTCTAAGCGCTACGCCGACATCATAATTCCGCAAGGCGGGCACAACAAGGTTGCCATCGACGTAATTGCGGCAACAATAGAGCGCTCCCTCAACAAGGAGCATGGAGTGTGAAGAAACTCACAGAAGAAGACAAGGCAGGACTATATATCACCGTGATCGTACACCTCACGGTGATAATTGTGTTGCTTGCCACAAGCCTCGGTTCGGCCCTCAAACACGATTCTTTCTTGATCGACTTCTCTGCAGAGCAGCCCGAAGAGCAGAAGCATGCCGCGGAGCCCGAGAAAGAAGACCAGTCCTTCGACGAGGCTATTTCCGAACGAGTCGAAGAGCTTATCAACGGGACTTCGGGAGAGAACTTCAAGAATATTGCCGTCGACCGCTCATCGGCGCTGAAAGACGACAGGGGCACGGATGCCGACCAGCTCTACAAAGATGCAGAGAATCTCGCCAAAGAACTCAACGCCGGCTTCGAGGTTGAAAACGATGAGAATTACGCTCCCATAAAAAAGAATGAACCGGAGAAGAAAACGGCACAGAAGACATATTCAGGTCCTTCTGTAGTCTCCTATTCACTCGGTGGCAGAAAGGCCAGCAAACTCCCGATTCCGGCCTACCGTTGCTACGGAGGTGGAATGGTCACCGTCATCATAACCGTGGACCCGGCCGGGAACGTGGTAGACGCGAAAATCCAAGACGAGACATCCAGTGATGACACTTGCCTGAGGAATTTTGCAATAAGGGCCGCCAGAATGTCTAAGTTTTCTGCCGACCCTCATGCGCCCCACCGCCAGGGCGGGGATATAGTCTATCAGTTTATTTCCCAGAATTGATTTTGAAGGGGCTCCCCAGAGCCGTCTTGACGTCATTGTCTACCGGAAGATATAGGCGGTAGTAGGCGTTGTCTCCGAGCTTGCTGTACCTGCCGATAAGAGCGCGAAGATAAGGAAGCATGTAAGGCTCGCTTTCCTTCCACTCAGCCTCTCCGCAGGTGATTCCGTCTTTGGCGGCGGCATAAGAACGGAACTGTCTTTCTATCGAAATTCCATCGAGGAAGGTGTCAAGGTCTTTGAAATTGTCTATGAGCACCAGCTTCGAGCGATATTTGTCAAACATGGTGGAAGCGAAGCGCATCGGAGTGGCCTTGCGGTTGCATTTGATGAAATAAGATGTAGCTCTTGTAGTGTCTACCGGAACAAAGACATCCGGGACGATTCCGCCTCCCCCGTAGACAGTCCTGCCTCCGAGCGTTTTGTAGGCCTTTGTGCTGTCGACCTTGATGCTGTCGCGCGAGAACATCTCTCCATCGGTGTAGCGGTTGTAGACCTCGTAATCATAGCCCGCATAAGGCTTCTGGATGCAGCGCCCGGAAGGAGTATAGTAACGGGCTACGGTAATTCTGATTCCGGATCCGTCTGTAAAGAAATACGGCTCCTGCACAAGGCCCTTTCCGAAGGATCTGCGCCCTATGATCACTCCCCTGTCGTTGTCTTGGATGGCTCCTGCGAAAATCTCGGAAGAAGAGGCAGTGCTCTCATCGATGAGAACCTGAAGAGGCATGTCCACGAGCTGACCGCGTCCATCCGCCTTGAAATCCTCGCGTTTACGATGGAGACCTTCCAGATAGACTATCTCGCGCTGAGGTCCGAGAAACATGTTCGAGAGGGAGAGCGCCTGATCGAAATATCCGCCGGTGTTGCCTCTGAGGTCGAGGATGAGACGGCGCATGCCTTCGCCCTTGAGTTTCTTAGCCGCCTCGTTCATTTCCGCTTGGAGATTGCGCGAAAATTTGGAGAGGCGGATGTAGCCGGTCATCCCGTCCTGAAGGATGAAGGCGGCATCAACGCAGTGTACAGGGACTTTTCCACGGGTGATCTCGAAAGGAATTTCGGATGAACCGCGCTGCACGGTGACGGTGACCTTGGTTCCGGACGGCCCGCGCATCTTGCTTACCATGGAATCCTGGGAGAATTTTACTCCGGCGATGTTTGTAGTGTCAACCCTCAGCAGCCTGTCACCAGGCTGCAGGCCGACTTTTTCGGAGGGACCCCCCGGGATGACCTCAAGCACTACGGCCGTGTCATTAGGTACATTGAACTGGATTCCGATGCCGTCGAAATTGCCGGCGAGACTGGTCTCGCTCTCTTCGAGGTCGGTAGGCGGGAGATAAATGGAATGTGGGTCGAGCGTAGCGAGGCCTGCTGAAACCGCCGCCGCCGTAATCTTCTCCATATCTACGGAATCGACATAGTTCTCTCTGACCTGCTGCATGATGAGGTCGTATTTGTTCCAGTTCTTATAGCGCGAATTGAGAAGATGCTTTTGATCCTTGAAACTGTTAAATGTTATAACGGCCAAGGCACCGATGAGCGCGCCCATGAAGGCAATCAGCAGGACCTCTCCCAGTCCTTTTCTTTCATTCTCCATTGTCGAGATTATCTATGTGTACGACCTCTATGCCAGCCCTTTTGAGAAGGTCTATCCCATCCGAAAGACGGTATTCATCATGATAGACCACTCTCTTGATCCCTGCCTGGATTATCAGTTTCGAGCACTCTATGCAAGGAGAAGCGGTAACGTAGAGCGTGGAGCCCTCGCTGTTGTTGCCTGATTTGGCGACCTTGGTGATGGCGTTGGCCTCGGCGTGGAGGACATAGGGCTTGGTGACGCCATTCTCGTCTTCACAGACGTTTTCGAAGCCGGCCGGCGTTCCATTGTAGCCGTCAGAAATGATCATGTTGCCATTCACAAGGAGGGCGCCGACCTGGCGCCTCTTGCAGTAGGAATTTTTCGCCCAGATCGCAGCCATCTGGAGGTATCGCTTGTCGAATTTGGACATCTTATTTTCTCTGGTAAAGATAACGCTTGATACTCTTCTTCGGGGTCCTCTCGAAATCTTCGCGCAGGTACTCCATCCTTCTTATAGAAGCGTAGTTAGGAATCTGTCTGTTGATCTCTGGAAGGGCGGCCGTAAGCCTTTCCTGAAGCTGCTGCGGACTCATGCCGTCCATAGAGGCCTGATTATAGTCCGGGTAGACAAGGCAGGTCAGACTCCCGTCCTTTTCCTCTACGACGAGCGAATCTACCACATAAGTGACATTGTCTACGACGGCCTCAATCTCTTCCGGATAGATGTTCTGACCCGAAGGACCGAGAATCATGCACTTGCAGCGGCCGCGGAGGTAAAGATAGCCTTCGGAATCGAGGACTCCCATGTCTCCGGTACGGAACCAGCCGTCGGAGGTGAAGGCATCCCGGGTGGCCTCAGAATTCTTGAAATAGCCGAGAAAGACATTGGCTCCCTTGACGAGCACCTCGCCCGGAATCTTCTCTGGATTCTCGGAATCAATCTTGATTTCCATATTGTCAACCGCCTTACCGCAGGAACCCAGAGGATTCTTGTTCCAATGCTCATAGGCGATGATCGGGGCGCACTCGGTCATGCCATAGCCGACAGTGTACTGGAAGCCGATACGGTGGAAGAAGGCCTCGACTTCAGGGTTGAAGGCCGCTCCACCGAGGATTATCTCCTCGAAGTTACCGCCGAAGGCCGCCCTCAGTTGGCCGCATATCTTCTTGTCTATGGCCTTGTTCAGGATAGGGACTTTGAAGAAAATCTTATTCCTGTCGAGAACAGGCTTCAGAATGTTCCTGTAGACCTTTTCAATGACCAGAGGTACTGAAATCATGATGCACGGCTTGATGTCCTTGAAGGCCTCGAGGATGATCTTAGGGCTCGGCAGCCTGGTAAGGAAATGGACATGGCAGCCCATGGTCATCTCGAAGAAGAATTCGAACATCATACCGTACATATGGGCGGTTGGCAGGATAGACACCACATCGTCTCCGGTCTTGATCTGCGGCTCGGCTGTATGGTGCGCGAAATAGACGTTGGACCAGAGGGCCCTGTACGGAATCATGACTCCTTTCGAGAAGCCAGAAGTGCCGGAGGTGTAATTGATCATTGCGAGTTCGTCCGGCTTGTCCTCGTAATAATCGAGGTCTTTCTGTTCGAAGTTGTTAGGATATTTCTTGCCGAAACTCTCGTTAAGATGCTCCCTTATCTGCTGGAGCTCCTCGGTCCTGGCGTAATAGAACTTGAAGTTGTTGATTTGGACGACAACTTCCAGACCTGGCATCTCCTCGATGCTCAGGTTCTCCCAGATGGTCTCGTCGGCGAAAAGGACCTTCGCTTCAGAATGGTTCACGAGGAAATGGATATTGCCTGGTTTGAATTCATGGAGAAGGGGCACCGGTACGGCTCCGTAGGTCAAAGCGGCCAGGAAGGCCACTCCCCAGTTCGCCTGGTTCTTGCCGCAGATGGCGACTTTATCTCCCCTCTTAAGACCACACTGCTCGAAAGCGATGTGAAGCTTTGCGATTCTTCTTGCCACATCCCTGTAGAAGAGAGTGACGCCCTTGTAATTCGACAATGCCGGAAGGTCCCAATTGGTCTTGAAACTATTCTCCAGCATCTTATTTACAGATTGGAAATCCATTTTACCTACTTTTCAAGTTTGATGTTTCGAACCTTGCCGTCGAACGAAGTCGCAGACACGGTTCCTTTTTCATTGATTTCGATCTTGCTGTCCGGCCTTATGGCCTTCGAGCCCGATAATTTAGTACGAGCCTCTCCGCCCCAGAACCCGTAGATGTTCGCATCCATGGACGTGCGGACTAGCCAATATTTCTTTCCCTTCACATCCAGAAGCTCAGGGAGGGCCTTTACGACCCCGTCAGCCTTGATGTCTTTCCACTCCTTGGGTCTCTGGCCATGAAGATTATACATGGCGATGGTATTGTCTTTATGGACGACAAGAGCCCTGTAGCCATTCTCTCCCGTGATGTCCACAACTTTCGGTCCGAGCAGGACCTCCTTTCCAAGTCCGATAGGAGAAGGCTTGACAAAGCGTCCGAGCCTGTCGAGGATATAGAGACTTGAGCCTGAACAGAAGAGAAATTGCAATCTACCGTTGGCGTAGAAGTCTATGGTTTCCACATTGCCACAGAGCCTCCCGTCAAAAGGAATACCCCAGACGTTTTTGTGGTTTTCATCGGATAGGATGATGTAGCCGTTGGTTTTCTGTTGGCTGAGATAGTTCGTCTTCCCCGTCGAGCTATTCTTCACAGGGAAGGGGCCTTCAGGAATCACCACCGAAGTATCTCTCTCAACCACAGTGGCTCCAGTCTTCGGCACGGCGATCCTGTCCACCTTCAGGCTGGAGCTCATGAGCTCGTCCTTCTTTGTTATGGAGAAGGTGAGAGGCTCGAAGGAAACGCCGTTGAGGGTCTTTTTGAAAGACTTGGCGAGGGCCGGTCTGAAAATCCGGTCGAGTAGCGGAGGAAATTCCGAAACGGAGAAATAAGTGAAGAACTGGGTATCTCCGCCGGGGATTCTGGACTGAAGTCCGTTGTCAGCGAGGAAAGCCGCCAGGTTCTTTCCATCAGCCATGCCGGCGATATAGTCTTCAAGTGCCTTCTCGCTTCCGACAGCTATCCAGCCTTCATTGAAGGCCGATGAGCTTTCTTCAGGAATGCCGAAGAGCTTGCCGAAGATGAGGTCGGTAAAGCCGGCATAAGGATAAGGGCTTATTTTCTGCTTATACTGGCGGAGGGCGTCCGCGCCGGTCCCTTTCAGTATTAGTTCCGCATCTTCCTTGCCGATGCGGATCAGGAGAATCGACTCCAGGCCGTCTTCGGCACGGAATGAAGCCTTGACAAGCTCCTTGATATCAAGTCTCTGAGCCCACTGCTCGGCGCTGACTCCGACAGAATCCCTGAATTGTTTGTTCGCGGCCTCATATTTGTCCAGGTGGCTCGCGGCGTCTCTGTATTTCTTGTAATCGTCTATGTAAGTCTTAATATTGCCTATAGGAAGAGATACGGCGAAGACTGTGTAAGGCGGAAGCTTTTCAGCCGCCTTTACTTCTCCCGGCTGGGAGGCAGAGAAGACGTTGAGAAAATAGGACGGGTCGGTTCCGAAGGAGGCATATCCTGAACCCTCGAAACGTTCCGCTCCACTCTCGCGGATGGCTATGGCAATCCAGTCCGAAATTTCAGCGAAAAATGAAGATGTACTGGCGTAGCCCGGCATCAGGAATGACTGGAATTGCTTTGAAAGATATGAGTTTGCGATAAATATCGCATCTTCTCCTCCGGCCATGGAAGCAGCCTTGTTGAAGCCCGGTTTGTCCATTACGGAAGTCCTGCCTTCTACATGGCGGAGGACAGAGGTCAGCAGATTGTCTGACGGGGAGATAAGCAGAAGGTTCTTGCCCTTGAGCGGTGATGAATCCCCTGCTTTTTCCGTGCAATTGAGGACTTCGGTGTATAGACCCTCCGATTCGGCGGCGGCCTTGAGAGAGAGAGCCTGTGGTGAAAGTCCGTTATCAGAGAGATTTCCGGCTTCTACAATCAGCAGAGGCATGAGATCTCCCCTGTTATGGAGGGAGAGCACGGCCTCTGTCCTGCCGAGCGGCATGGCACCGCCCATTGCCGCCAGACTGTCGGTGAATCTTCCGAAGGAGGCATTATTTCCGGTGCCGCGGAACAAGGCTCCCAAGACTTTCGTACTGTCCGACAAGGTCTCCACGGCCTTGTAGAGTCTGTCGGTGCAGAGCAGGGACACAGCGTCCGCCGGCACAGCCGGAAGAAGAGGATAAGCCCTCACTACGGCCTCCTCTGCAAGTTCTCCCTCCGCTTTAGGTTCGGAAAAGAGCTTCGCGACAGCGATGCCGATTCCCACGGCCAGCACGGCCAGAACAACTATAAGAAATATCAGTGTCTTCTTATTCACGAGTATCTCCTTTCAATCTATTCACGAGCGGCTCGACACAATCTACACTCACTCTGTGGCGAAATACGCTTATTAGCGGTAAATTCACTGATACAAAGATAGAGAAATATTCGCAATATCAGCAAAAAGGGGAGGTCTTAAAGGACTCATGGCCCGGCCATAAGCGACCTTATGATAACGAAATGGATGAAAATGATAAAATCAAGACGGTTTTCGTTGTATCGGAGGTATCCACGAAACTTCTCTCCGGGCAGTTTTTTAGATAGATAACGTTAAAAATAAAGAATTCGTCTGTTGAAGAAGAAAAAGATCAGCCCAGGAGCCTGGAGATGGCTGCGGAGACACGTCCGAAAGAGAAACCGGAGAGGACACGGTCCATCTTGGCGGCGATTCGGTCGTTGCAAAGATTGCCGATGGAACCTTCGTGGGTGTGGTGAAGACTGCCGTGATATTCGAAGCTCCCGTCGAGTATTTCTTGGCCGACCTTCCGGTAGGCGTCACGGAAAGGCAGGCCGGAGCGGACGAGGTCATTGACCTCCTCGACGGAGTAAGCGGCCTTATACTTCGCATCCTCCATGACGTCGCGCTTGACTTTCATATTGGAGACGGCATAGACGACAATGTCGAGCACATCATCCATCTCCCCGAAAATCGGATTGAAAATTTCCTTGATAAGCTGGAAATCACGAGAATAACCCGACGGCAGATTAGCGGTAATGAGACGGATCTGATTCTCGGTGCCGAGTATCTTGTTGCAATGGGCGCGGACTAGCTCGAAGACATCAGGGTTCTTCTTGTGAGGCATGATGCTGGAGCCGGTTGTCATCGAGGCAGGAAGCTCTATGAAGCCGAAATTCTGGCTCGCGAAGAGACAGGTATCCATGGCGAGTTTGCCGATGGTCTCGGCCACGGAGGAATAGGCCATGGCCACGGCTCTTTCCATCTTGCCCCTGCCCATCTGGGCGTAGACCACGTTATAGTCCAGATCATCGAAGCCTAAGAGTTTGGTGGTCAGAGTTCTGTCAAGAGGCGCAGAAGAACCGTAGCCGGCGGCGGAGCCGAGAGGATTCTGGTTGACGATCTGCCAGGCGGCAAGCATCATGAGCATGTCGTCGGCGAGACTCTCGGCATAGGCCCCGAACCAGAGGCCGAAAGATGAAGGCATCGCCACCTGCATATGTGTGTAGCCGGGGATGATGACATCCTTGTATTCCTCACTGCTCTTCTGAAGCGTGTCGAAGAGGGTTTTCACCTTGCCGACCGTCTTCTCAATCTCCGCACGGGCGAACATCTTGATGTCGACGAGGACCTGGTCATTACGGGAGCGCCCGGTATGGACCTTCTTCCCGACTGGGCCGAGTTTTCGCGTCAGCATGAGTTCGACCTGAGAATGGACATCCTCGACATCTCCCTCGATCTCGAAATGACCGTCGGCAGCCTCCTTGTACAAAGCCTTGAGCTCGGGAAGCAAAACCTTCAGCTCGTCTTCTGAAAGCAGGCCCACGCTCTGTAGCATTGTCACATGGGCCAGGGTTCCGAGAATGTCATATGGGGCCAGGGGCAGATCCATCTCCCTGTCCTTGCCTACCGTAAATCTGTCAATGCGGGCGTCTTCATCGTAGCCCTTGTCCCAAAGCTTGTTCATATAATCAAATCTTTCAAGAGTCTGTAATAAGTCCCCGCCCCATCCAATATTTCCTTGGTCATGATGAACTCATCCGCAGTGTGGGAACGGGCCGACTCCCCCGGACCAAGTTTCACCGTCTGGAAGGCACAGAGCGACTGATTGCTGCATGTCGGAGAGCCGAAGGCCTCAAGGCCCAGGCCGAGAGCCTCACGGACAAAAGGATGGTCCATGGGAATATGCGAACTGCCAAGTCTCGTGCTTCTCTCCTTGACCTCGCAAGAGAGGGAAGCCTTGATCAGAGAGAGAAGTTCCGGATTGGAGTAGAGACCGTTGGGCCTGACATCAACCACGAAGGTGCAGGTGTCCGGCACGACATTATGCTGTGTCCCGGCATTTATCATCGTCACCGTCGTCTTCACGGGACCGAGATAAGGGCTGACCTTTTCGAATTCATGGGTTCTGAACCACTCTATGTCGGGCAGGGCCTTGTAGATGGCATTTACGCCTTCTCTTCTCGCCGCATGGCCGCTCTTGCCGTGGGCCGTGCAGTCAAGCACCATGAGCCCCCTCTCGGCAACCGCCAGCCTCATCCCGGTAGGTTCTCCGATCAGTCCGAAGGCGACGTCCCCGAGCTCCGGAAAAAGAAGTTCTATTCCCTTCCTCCCGCTGACTTCCTCCTCAGCCGTGGCCGAAAAGGCGAAACGGCAAGGATGCGGCCCGGTCTGGGAAAGTCTCTCATAGGCCATCAGCAGAGCTATCAGGCTTCCACCGTCATCGTTACTGCCAAGGCCCCAGATCTTCTCTGGAGAATCCGAAGGGTCGAAAGGGTCGCGGGTCCAGCTTGCGGCAGGTTTCACGGTGTCGATGTGCGCATTGAGAAGAACCAACGGAGTCTCGCCCTCCGGGGGCCCGAGGAGGATGTTGTCCGAGATACGCTTCGGCTTGAAGCCGTGGCTCCAGAGCCAAGATTCGAGGAAGTCGGCGGCAGCGGTCTCTTCCCGGCTGAAGGAAGGGATGCGTATAAGACTCCTCAAAAGCCCCAGATATTCTTCCGTCTGAATCATCTTTCTATTATCGTCCCCTCGCCTAAAGAATCGAAGCGGCAGATTACCACGCGTGAGACCCCGGCCGAAACGGCCGAAACGGCATTAGAAATCTTCGGAAGCATCCCGCATCCGATTGTTCCCGAGGCTTTCAGGTCCTCGAAATCGGCGGCATGGATATGCGGAATAAGAGAAGCCTCGTCCGAAAGGTCGCGGAGCACGCCGCGATGCTCGAAGCAATAGATGAGGGTGACGTCGAAGTCAGAGGAAAGGGCCATGGCCGCACAGGAGGCTATGGTGTCGGCGTTGGTGTTCAGCAGACTCTTCCCGTCAAAAGACAAAGGGGCGAGCACCGGAACGACTCCCCGGCCGATAAGACAGGAAAGGACGGCGGAGTCCACCCTGTCCACATCCCCGACATAGCCATAATCCACCGTCCCCAAGCCATCGACCTCGACAGGAGGCCTACGGTGCGAGCGGACCATGGCGAGATCGGCTCCGCAGAGGCTCACGGCTGAGAGGCCGCGGGATTGAAGTCCGGCGGCTATCTGTTTTCCCACCCCTGAATAGACCATGACGGCTACGTCAAGCATCTGGGCCGAGGTCACGCGGCGGCCCGCTATCATTGAAGATGCCACGCCAAGGGCCCCGGCGACCTTGGTCGCCCTCCTCCCGCCTCCGTGGACCAGGATGGAAGCCCTTCCGAGGCCGGCGAAAGAATTAAGGAAAGCGGCGAGCGAAGCGGCGTCTTCTACGACAGCTCCGCCGACCTTCACGATGTTCAGACCCGGCTTCATCACCTGGGATCCTCCAGCATCCTCTTGATCACGACCTCAGCGGAAATTTCCCTGTTGGCCGCCTCCGGGATGACCAGCGAGGTCGGCCCGTCGATGACAGAATCACTCACGATCATATTCCTTCGCACCGGAAGGCAATGGAGGAAGAAGGCCTCGTTGGTGGCGGCCATATGCTCCTCGCCGACTGTCCAACTCCTGTCTTCTGAAAGAATCTGGCCATAGTGCGAGACGGAAGACCAGTTCTTCGCATACACGAAGTCGGCTCCTTCGAGGGCCGCCATCTGGTCATAGGATACTTCGGCCTTTTCCACGAAACGAGGGTCGAGTTCATAGCCCTCAGGCTGGGTAAGGACGAAGTCAACCGGGGCGGCGTTCATCCACTCCGCAAAAGAATTAGGCACCGCCTGAGGCAGGGCACGAGGATGAGGCGCCCAGGTCATCACGACCTTAGGCTTGCGGTAAGACGGGTCGCCGAGATGGTGGCCGGTACGGGCGTACCAAGCCTCGTCTATGGTTATGAGGTCTGCGAAGGCCTGGCAAGGATGGACGGTCGCTGACTCAAGGCTGATGACCGGTTTACCTGAATATTTAAGGAACTCGCCGAGGATGTTTTCGTTGTAGTCCGCTTCATGGTCTTTGAGAGAGGCGAAGGACCTCACCCCGATGATGTCGCAGAAATTCGCAATGACTGGAACGGCTTCTCTTATATGTTCACTCTTGTCTCCGTCCATGACGACGCCCATCTCCGTCTCCAGCTTCCAGCTCTCCTGACCGATATTGAGCACCATGGTGTTCATGCCAAGATTCATGGCGGCTTTCTGGGTAGAGAGCCGCGTGCGCAGGGAGTTGTTGAAGAAGATGATAATCATGGTCTTGTCCGTTCCGAGACTTTTCCAGCCGAAGCGGTTCGCCTTGACCTCTTCCGCCTCGCGCAGGGCGCCCGCAAGATCGCCTATGTCAGATACATGGAGAAATTGTTTCATGCCAATACTTCTTTTAATGCTTTCAGGAATATGGAAGCTTCATCCTTTGTGAGGACGAGCGGAGCCAGGAGACGGAACATTGAAGTCCCGGCTACTCCGGTGAAAATATGTTTTTCATATAGGAGTTTCTCTCGAACCGGCTTCACACTCTCGTTCAGTTCGACACCCAGCATGAGACCGCGGCCGCGGATCTCTTTGATTTTCGGAGAAGCAGGCAGCTTCTCTTTGATGAAATCACCGACCTCCAGGGCGTTCTTCACCAGGCCTTCCTCCTTGATGATGTCGATCACGGCAAGGGCCGCCGCCATGGCGAGGTAATTTCCCCCGAAGGTCGTTCCCAACATCCCTTTCACGGCCTTGAACATCGGCGAAACCAGCACTCCTCCTATCGGGAAGCCGTTCGCCATGCCCTTGGCCATGGTGATGAGGTCAGGGGTGATTCCCGCCCACTGGTGGGCGAAGAATTTACCGGTACGGCCGCAGCCGCTCTGGACCTCGTCGAGAATCAGCACCGTCCCGTATTTCGCAGTGAGGTCACGAAGAGCCTGCATGAAAGCGTCAGAAGGGACATTAATTCCTCCGACCCCCTGGATACCCTCGATTATCACTCCTGCCACGTCCCCCTTCGCGAGTTCGGCCTCGACACCTTCAGCATCGTCAAGATTGCAGAAGGTCACCTTGTGGCAGGTGTCGAAGGGACTCTGAATCTTAGGGTTGTCGGTGACGGCGACGGCCCCCGATGTCCTGCCGTGGAAACTCTTGTGAAAGGCTATGATTCTGTCCTTCCCCGTATGGAAGCAGGAGAGTTTGAGCGCGTTCTCATTGGCCTCCGCCCCCGAATTAATCAGGAAAAGAGACCAGTCGTCAAGGCCCGCGGCCTCCCCTATCTTCCGGGCCAGCTCAAGCTGCATCGGGTTCTTTACCGAATTGGAATAGAAGCCGATTTTTCGAAGCTGTTCCGTAATTGCGGCTACATACTTCGGATGGCAGTGTCCGACGGAGATGACGGCATGACCGCCATATAGGTCAAGATATTCCTGACCCTTGTCGTCCCAGATGTGGCAGCCTTTCGCACGGACGGGCGTCACGTCAAAAAGGGAATATACATCGAAAAGATTCATAATGTTCTAAAATCTGATTGATTTCAGCCTCAGCCCGAGGCTCTCTTCAAGTCCGAAAGCAAGGTTCATGTTTTGGACAGCCTGACCGGAAGCCCCTTTGACAAGATTGTCCAATACGCTGACAACCAGAAGTTTGTCCTCGATTTTTTCCACATGGACAAAGCCTCTGTTGGTCCCGAGGGCCATCTTCATGTCAGGATTGAAATCGACGTCCTCTACAAAGGGCTCGTCTTTATAATATTCATGGTAAAGCTCTCTCGCTTCTTCCTCGGAAAGGTCGGAATCCTGAAAGGCTGAAACTATGATCCCTCTTGGGAAACAGCCTCTGAAAGGGACGAAAGAGAGGCCGCCAGTCCACGAAGAGTCCAGCCTGTGGAGAGTCTCGCGGATTTCGTGGAGGTGCTGGTGGGTAAAAGGCTTGTAGACGCTCATATTCCCGCTCCTCCAGCTGAAATGGGTGGTCTCGGAAGGCTTCTGGCCCGCCCCGGTGGAACCGGTTATTCCTGTGACGCTGACTTCCCCTGTCTTTCCGGCCTTGGCCAGCGGCAGAAGGGCGAGCTGGATGCAGGTCGCGAAACAACCAGGATTGGCAATCTTGCGGGCGCCCTTGATTTCGCTTCTGAAAGCCTCGGGCAGGCCGTAGACAAAGCCGTCGCAGTCCGCGCGGAGCCGGAAATCCTGACTGAGGTCCACTATCTTTCCGCCATACGAGGCCGGGAGTCCGGCGACGAAGCCTCTGGACTTGCCGTGTCCGCCGCAGAGGAAAATAACGTCGGCCTCTTCCACGGGGGCGTCCGCGGTAAATTTCAGTTCGGTCTCTCCATAGAGGTCCTGATGGGCGGTCCAGAGGCCTTCACCGGCATGGCTTTCGCTCTGGACGAAGGCAAGGGTAACCTCAGGATGATAGAGGAGGATTCTCAGAAGCTCCCCGGCAGTGTATCCTGCACCTCCGATTATTCCGGCCCTTATCATGCTAAAGCTCCTCCTCCAATTTTTCGCCCTCGTCTTTGTGACATGAATAATAGACTCTCAGAGGCGTAGAGGTCACCTTTATGAAGCCCTTGGCATCCTCGCTCGTCCAGCCCTTCTGCATTTCGCCATATTCTCCGAACTTGGTCTTCACAAGATCATTCGGGCTGTCGACGCCCACGGTCGAGAAGCTCCACGGACGCAGTTCCATGGTCACCTTTCCTGTCACGTTCCTCTGGCTGCTTTCCAGCATGGCCTCGATGTCCCTCATGACCGGCTCAAGGTACTGGCTTTCATGAAGGAACATTCCGTACCAGTTGGCGACCTGGTCCTTCCAGTACTGCTGCCACTTGCTGAGAGTGAACTTTTCAAGAAACTTGTGCGCGGCGATTATGAGCATAGGGGCCGCGGCCTCGAAGCCTACCCTGCCCTTAATGCCGATGATGGTGTCGCCCACGTGCATGTCCCTGCCGATTCCGTATGGCGAGGCGATGGCTTCGATCCTACGGATCGCGGCAATCTTGTCATCGAACTTCTCGCCGTTCACCGAGGAGATTTCGCCATGGTCGAAACCTATTTCAATCTGCTCGCTCCCATCCTTAGTAATTTGCTTAAGATAGGCGCTCTCGCTCAGTCCCTTGGTACTGTCGAGAATCTCCCCTCCACAGATGGAAGTTCCCCAGAGGCCCACGTTGTAGGAATATTTGAGCTTGGTGAAGTCTGCCTTGAAGCCATGAGCGTTGAGATAATCCACCTCTTCACGGCGGCTCAGGGCCATGTCGCGGGTCAAGGTAATGATTTCGATGCCGGGGGCCATGACCATGAAAGTCATGTCGAAGCGCACCTGGTCGTTGCCGGCTCCGGTCGAGCCATGGGCTATGGCATCCGCTTCCACTTCCTTGGCATAGCGAGCCACAGCCATAGCCTGGAAAATTCTCTCCGAAGAAACAGAAATAGGATAGGTCCCGTTACGAAGAACGTTTCCGAAGATCATGTACCTCAGACTTTTGGAATAATATTCTTTCGTAACATCGAGTACCGCAAACTTCGCGGCACCGAGTTTATAGGCGTTTTCTTCATTGGTTTTCAGCTGAGCCTCGCTGAAACCGCCCGTATCCGCGCATACGGCATGGACTTCATAGCCTTTCTCCTTTGCAAGGTACATTACCGTGAAGGAGGTGTCAAGACCGCCGCTAAAGGCGACAACTACCTTTTTACTCATAACAATTCATATCTTAGTATTTTTATTCATTGAAAATTACAAGAAGGTCCGCGCGCGAGGCCCCACTCCTTCTCAGCCTAGATTCATTGCGCCGGCCTCTCTTGCATCGAGTTCGGCGTCTATCCTCTCCGCCTCCTCAATCACCTCGTCCGGGATCTTCGCCGGATAATGCTCTGCCGGATCGAAAAGCATTGCAGTACAGATACAATAGCGCCGTCCGGTTCTCTCCAGTACGTCATGATTGACACAGCCCTCGCAGCCTCTCCAGAAGGCATCGTCCACGGTCAAGTCACTGAAAGAGACCGGGAAATAGCCCAGCTCCGTGTTCATCCTCATGACCGCCGACCCACTGGTGAGCGAAAGGATCTGGGCGTTGGGCCAGCGCCTTCTCGCCAGAGTGAAGGTCATGGCTTTGATCCTCTTGGCCACGCCTCTGTTCCTGAAATCAGGATGCACGATGAGTCCTGAAGTAGTCACATATTTCTTGTGGCTCCATGTCTCGATGTAGCTGAAGCCTGCGAAACGATCTCCGCAGAGGGCGATGACAGCCTTTCTCTCGCGGATTTTCTCAGCCACATATTGATGGGTTCTCTTTGCTATACCCGTCCCGCGCACACTGGCGGCGTCCGAAATGGTTTTGAGTATCTCGTCGACGTATCTCTCATGAGAGACGTCGGCCACCATAACCTGTATTTTTTCCATTTGCTCTGGAAAGCTATAATTTTGAAGCCTGCTTAGCCTGCAGTTCCGGATGAACCCGACCTGCCTTAAGATGAGTTTGCCTTGAGGGACGAAGCTGCTATTGCTAGATGAGCTTGTCTTCCAAGCCCGGCACGATAGCAGACAAATCCTTGATGATATGCTTCCTCTGGGTCCCGTCCCTGAGGGCGATGATGATAGTGTCATCTCCGGCTATCGAACCCATGATGGTATTGCCTATTGCAATGTCGATCATCGAAGCGATCATGGCCGCATAGCCCGGTTTGGTCTTAATAACCGCTAAAGACGTTGAAAACTCGATACTTAGCACCCCTGAGGCAGTCTGGGTCTTTTCATCCTGAGTGATGGCGTCAGAGACGGTGACGGACGGGATGGTGTACTTGTAACCTGAGGGCGAATGGGTCTTGACAATCTTGAGCTCCCTTAGGTCACGCGAAATCGTGGCCTGGGTTGCGATGATTCCCTCTTTCTGCAGATAGTGCTGAAGCTGGTCCTGGTTGGGGATGGGAATGGTCGTGATCAGCCTTTTGATTGCCATCTGTCTGACTTGCTTGTCTCGCATCATATCTATTACTTGTTAAATTCGTCCGGACCTCCGGGGATTACGGGAAGTCATTTCCATGGAGTCCGAATGCAAATATGTAAAGAATATTCCAAAAATCCGAATATATATAAGAAAAATTGCAGAAATATTTTTCATAATCGTTTCATGAGAAAAAAAATTCCGATTTGTTCAGGAAAACTGTAATTTTGTAGGTTATTATTAAGGTAAGTATGGAAATTCGCAACATCGCGCTTATCGCGCATGTCGACCATGGCAAGACGACTCTTGTCGACAGGATGATCTATCAGGCTCATCTTCTCAGACAGCCTGAGAACCTCGACAAGCTGGTCCTTGACAACAACGACATCGAAAGGGAAAGAGGCATCACAATCCTGGCCAAGAACGTATCGGTCAACTACAAAGGCGTAAAAATCAACATCATCGACACTCCGGGCCATAGCGACTTCGGAGGAGAAGTGGAAAGAGTCCTGAATATGGCGGACGGCGTCCTGCTTCTTGTCGACGCCTTCGAAGGCTGCATGCCGCAGACCCGTTTCGTGCTCCAGAAAGCCATCGAAATGGGGAAGAAGCCGATTGTCGTGATCAACAAGGTCGATAAGCCGCACTGCCGTCCTGACGAAGTCCAGGAGGAAGTTTTCGACCTGATGTGCACGCTCAACGCCACCGAGGACCAGCTGGATTTCCAGACAGTATTCGGAAGCGCCAAGCAGGGCTGGATGAGCAAGGACTGGAGAAAGCCTACCGCTGACATCACTCCCCTCCTCGACACCATTCTTTCCGAAATTCCGGCTCCGGAATTCGTGGAAGGCACTCCTCAGCTGCTGATTTCGTCTCTCGAATACTCCCCCTACGTCGGCCGTATCGCCGTCGGAAGACTCACCCGCGGAGTGCTGAAGGCGGGACAGACCGTAAGCCTCTGCAAGAGATATAACGAAATCAAGAAGTGCAAGATCAAGCAGCTCATGACCTTCGAGGGTCTTGAGAAAAAGGACCAGGCCGAGGTGCGCTGCGGTGACATCTGCGCCGTGGTCGGAGTGGACGGCTTCGAAATCGGAGACACCATCGCCGACGCCGACAATCCGGAGGCACTGCCTCCTATTGCTGTCGACGAGCCTACCATGAGCATGCTATTCACCATCAACGACTCTCCTTTCTTCGGGCAGGATGGCAAATACGTGACCTCCAGGAATATCAAGGAGCGTCTTGAGAAAGAACTGGAGAAAGACCTTGCGCTCAGGGTAAAGCCGGGTCCTAATTCCGACTCCTTCGTGGTCTACGGCCGTGGCGTGCTGCATCTTTCCGTTCTTATCGAGACTATGCGCCGCGAGGACTTCGAACTCCAGATCGGCCAGCCTAAAGTACTTGACAAGGAGATCGGCGGACAGAGGTGCGAACCTATCGAGGATCTCACGATCGAGGTGCCTGAGAATTTCGTCGGCACGGCCATCGAACTGACCACCCGCCGCAAGGGCGCCCTTGTCCACATGGAACCTAAGGGAGACAGAACCTTCCTCGAGTTCGACATTCCTACGAGGGGTCTCATGGGGCTGCGCAGCAACCTTCTCACCGCCACCCAGGGCGAGGCTGTCATGGCCCACAGATTCAAGGAGTACCAGCCTTACAAGGGCGACATTGAGATGAGGACCAACGGTTCCCTGGTATCGCTCGAAACGGGGGAGGCCATCGCCTACTCCATGAACAAGCTTCTGGACAGGGGCAAATTCTTCATCGATCCGGGCGAAGCCGTATATTGCGGCGAAGTTGTCGGCGAACACACCAGAGAGCGCGACCTCAACATCAATATCTGCAAGACCAAGAAACTCACCAATGTCCGCGCCGCCGGCAGCGACGACAAGATCATCCTTCCTCCTGCGGTCAAGATGTCGCTCGAAGAGATGCTCGAGTACATACGGGATGATGAGATGGTCGAGGTCACTCCTCACCACCTGAGAATCCGCAAGGTACAGCTCGATCCTCTCAAGAGAAAGAGAAATTCAGACAGCGAAGATTGATTTTCCAAATCTTTTGCTTATATTTGCAGTCCTTAATCCGAGAGTGGGTTTATGAAAAACGATTTCATCATACCCCTGAATGGATTGCCTGTCGGAAAGGCGGATTACGCCTGGCATGCAGGCAAAGAGTTCTTTGGCAGCTTTGGTGATTCTGAAATCCTCGACGCCGATGTCGATGTGGATGTCCATGTGGAAAAATCCGGCGACGGCCTCGGTGTGGATTGCAAAATCAAGGGAAGGCTGACGGTCCCGTGCGACCGCTGCCTTGAACCTCTTGACCTTCCGGTCGACAAGACTTGGATTCTGAACGTGAAGTTCGGCGAGGAGCCGGACGAGGGCGAAGAAATCGAGTTGGATGGCGATGATGAGAAGGAGACGGTCTACTTCCCTTCGGGGAGCGCCCGCATAGACCTTTCACAGGTGGTCTACGATTATACGGTTCTTTCCCTGCCGGCCAAGAGGGTTCATCCCGACGGCCAATGCAATCCGGAAGTCATGCGCTTCCTTACGGAGGATCCCGGAGTAGACACAGAGCCGGCCGAAGACGGCAAGCCTTTCGACGCCTTGAAAGGTTTGTTCGGGGAAGATAAGGGCGAGTGAAATAGAAATAATTAAAAAAACAATAAGAAATGGCACATCCGAAACATCGTCATTCCAAGCAGAGAAGGGACAAGAGGAGAACCCACGATTTCGCCGCGGTTCCTACCCTCTCCACCTGCCCTAACTGCGGAGCAACTGTGATTTATCACAGGGTCTGCCCAGAGTGCGGCTACTACAGAGGCCGTCAGATCATCGAGAAGGAAGCAGCTGAGGACTAAGCCAGCCCTTCCTTACCTGGCCCCTTAGTTCAACGGATAGAACGGAGGTTTCCTAAACCTTAAATATAAGTTCGATTCTTATAGGGGCTACAAAAGAGACCGGCTAAAATTCAGCCGGTCTCTTCTTTTATTTTTCTCTTCCCTCCCGCCCGGCGGCCCCGGGCCCTGACTGCGCCAGCCTCGTCAGCGGACGTTTTTTCCGCCACGGAGGAAGCGGGCGGAGAGACTGCGGCGGAGAGGGATGTCGTAGAACTTCAGGCAGAGCCAGGCCAGAACAAGGCTGGCGGCGATGGCTAGGAGGGCCTGGAGCGCGGCCTCGGAGATGTGGTAGTGCCGGCCTTCGATCAGCCAGGCGTAGAAGACATACATCACCGGATAATGGATGGCGTATAGCGGGTAGGAGAGGTCGCCGAGCCGGCCGCAGATTTTAGTCGTGAGCGTCCCGGCGGTACCGGAAGACACCGCCATGCATACGATTAAAGGGAAGACGGCCATGATGCAGAACATCTCGTAGACTGCGTTCAGGCAGACTGGCGATTTTCCGGGGATATACGGGACGATAAAGAGCAGCAGAAGGAGGGCCGAGGCTATCCAGAACGTTCCGCGGAATTTGCGTCCGGGCTTGAAGGTCCGCGCCAGGAGCATGCCCAGGCTGTAGGGGAAAATCATACGCAGAAAGCCGCCGGCGAAGTTTTCTCCGTCTAGAGTCCAGCCGACGCTCAGCATTCCGTAGCCGGAGAAGTCGAAGAGGCTGAAGACGGCCAGAGCCAGGCCGGTCAGGACGACCAGGACTTTCATGGCCTTTGTGGAGAGCCTGTGGATGAAAAGCACATAAAGCAGATTCCCTATGTATTCAAAAAAGAGCGACCATGAAGGCCCGTTGAGGGGAAACATCTCCCCGTTGCCCCTGACGTCAAGCCTCGAGCCATGGGCCGCGGGAATCATGAACATGCCGCAGAGGAGGGCCAGCATGACCAGGGAAACGGCGACCGGGGTCCCGTCCCACTTCACCCCTCCCTGGACGAAATAGGCCGCGGCTCCGACGAGGCCTCCCATGATTATCATTGGGTGGAGACGGATGAGACGCCGCTTGATGAACTGGCCGGCCGTCATGCCGGAGGCCAGACGGTCGTCATAGGCATAGCCGATGACATAGCCTGAAAGGATAAAGAAGAAATCGACGGCAAGGTAGCCGTGGTTCATGAAACTTATCGTGTCGACGCCGGCCGCAAAGGCGAGGCCCTCAAAAATATGGTACACGAGGACCAGAAGGGCCGCGGTGCCGCGGAGCCCGTCAAGAATCTCGTAGTGAGGTTTGCTGTCGGGGAAGGCCGACGATGGTCTGTATGCCGCTTCGTTCATTCGGAGTATGGTAGCAGGACTTTTTCCGGGAAAAACACGGAAGTAAAGTTAGTGAAAAACCATGGCTTTTAAGGGTTTCAGCCGGATTTTTAGTACCTTGCGCGGCGGAAAAGAGGACGGCCCTGCCGTCCCCTGCTGAAAATTCGCCGTACAGATATGGTCAATATAGAGAATATAGGGCTGCCGGAACCTTCGGGCGCCCTTCTCGCCACGGCGGGAGAAAAGCCAAGGCTCATCATGGTCCAGCTGCTTGACGACAACGAGGTCGCCGATTTCGGAAGAGAGGTGTCGCTGATTGAAGGAGCCATGGACGGAAAAGCCTTCGTCATGGCAGGCATGCACATCAGGGAATGGCACCTCGAGCTGACCCCGTGGCCGGACAGCCACATCTCCAGGGACCCGAAGGTGGGGACCATGGCGGAAACGACTCTTAAAAGACTGGAAGACAGCCTCCTGCCCTATCTGAGGAAGAACTTCGGAGAGCTTCCTCTCATTCTCGGCGGTTATTCTCTCGGCGGGCTTTTCGCCGACTGGGCCGCACGCAAGACAGACCTCTTCAACGGCATCGCCGCCGTGTCCCCCTCTCTGTGGATAGAAGACTGGGACAAGTTCGCGGAGGCCAACCCCATCCACGCCGGCTGCGTCTACCTGAGCCTGGGCGACCGGGAAGAACAGACCAAGAACAAGTTCATCGCGAGGGTCGGGGACCGTGTCAGGGAAGAAAGCCGGAGACTGGCCGCAGAGCTGGGGGAAGGCCGGACGGTTCTGGAGTGGAACAAGGGCGGCCATTTCTTCGGGAGCGCCGAAAGGACGGCGGAGGGCTTCGCCTGGTGCGGCGACAGACTCGCCCGGGAATAAAAGGACCGGAAAGCAGGCCCCGGCCGGGAAATTCCCTGGCGCCGTATCGAAGGTGTCAGGGAATTTAGTATATTTGTGAGGTAAACCTAATTCAGATGACAGAGAAAATCATCATCCTTGATTTCGGGTCTCAGGTCACCCAGCTTATCGGGCGCAGACTCAGGGAAATCGGAGTCTACTGCGAAATCTACCCCTACAATAAGGTCCCTTCAATCGACGAAAGCGTCAAGGGAATAATTCTCTCCGGCAGCCCCTGCTCGGTGAGAGACGGCAACGCCCCGCAGGTTGACCTGAAGGGCATCAAGGGCTGGATTCCGCTCCTGGGAATCTGCTACGGCGCCCAGTATCTCGCCCAGAAGTTCGGCGGCGAGGTCGAAGCCTCGGCGCACAGGGAATACGGTAGGGCCATGATGGATGTCAAGGATCCTTCCTCCCCGCTCCTCAAAGGCGTCAGCCCGAGGTCGCAGGTATGGATGTCCCATGGAGACACGATAACCCGTCTGCCTGAAGGCGCGAGAGTGATAGCATCGACTGACGACGTCCGCTACGCCGCCTTCTCCATAGACGGAGAGCAGACCTACGCCGTCCAGTTCCATCCCGAGGTCTACCACACCACGGAGGGCAGCAAGATGCTCGAGAATTTCGCGAAAGGCATCTGCGGCTGCGAAGGCGGCTGGACTCCGGCCTCTTTCATCGAGACTACCGTCGAGGCTCTCCGCAAGAAGATCGGAGACGAGAGGGTGATTCTTGGACTCAGCGGCGGAGTGGATTCCACGGTGGCCGCCGTCCTTCTCAACAAGGCCATTGGCGACCGTCTGACGTGCATCTTCGTCAACAACGGCCTCCTGCGCAAGAACGAGTTCAGCGACGTCATGGCCTCCTACAAGGACATGGGCCTCAATGTAATAGGAGCCGACGCCTCCCAAGCCTTCCTCTACGGCCTGAAGGGCGTGGCGGACCCTGAGCAGAAGCGCAAAATAATCGGAAAGCTCTTCGTAGACACCTTCTACAAATACGCGAGGACCATAGAAAATGCAGCCTGGCTGGCCCAGGGCACCATATATCCCGATGTCATCGAGTCGGCCGGAATTCCGGGCATAGCCTCGAAAATCAAGTCGCACCACAACGTAGGCGGCCTGCCGGCGGACATGAAACTCAAGATAGTCGAGCCGCTCCGCATGCTTTTCAAGGACGAGGTCCGCAGAGTCGGCCGCGCCCTCGGAGTCAAGGAGGAACTTGTCGGAAGACATCCTTTTCCTGGCCCTTCGCTGGCAATCAGAATCATCGGAGAAGTCACGGAGGAGAAACTTGACACCCTGCGTGAGGCGGATGACATCTTCATCAAGGGGCTCCGCGCCTACGACTGCACCGGAATGGGCTTTCCTTCAGCCTCGGACCCGAGGGTCATGGCCACGAACCTTTACGACGCCATCTGGCAGGCCGGAGTGATACTTCTGCCTATCAAGAGCGTGGGCGTCATGGGTGACGAAAGGACCTACCAGAATCCGGTGGCCCTGCGCGCCGTGGTTTCGACCGACGCCATGACAGCCGACTGGTTCCACTTCCCTTACGATTTTCTCGCGAAAATCAGCGACGACATCATAAACAATGTCCGCGGAGTCAACCGCGTAGTCTACGACATCTCGTCCAAACCACCTGCGACAATCGAATGGGAATAAGCGCCCCTACCTGCGGCTGGAGGCTATGCTGATGTAATAGAAGAGGGTTGCGAGCGAAGTGATTGCCGCGATGACGTAGGTATAGGCCGCCCAGCGGAGAGCATCCGTCGCCATGACCTTCGTCTGCCCATGGACAATCTGATTGTCTTCGAGCCAATCAACGGCCCTGCAGCTGGCGTTGATTTCGACCGGCAGGGTAATCAGGCTGAAGAGGGTGCCAACGGCGAAGAGAGCGATGCCCAGCCAGAGCAGAGAACTCGTGAACTGGATGAGGGCGAAGCCTATGAAAAGCACCCACATCACTGCATTGTTCGCAAAATTCACGACCGGGACGAGGGCGGAACGCATCCTCAGCGGCGCATAACCCATGGCGTCCTGAATCGCATGACCGCACTCATGCGCCGCGACCGCGGCGGCGGCGATGTTGGCATGCCCATAGACGGCCTCGCTGAGGTTGAGCGTCTTGTTCGACGGGTTATAATTGTCCGTAAGGGCGCCCGGTATGGAAACGACCTTCACGTCGTAGATTCCGTTGTCCCTCAACATCTTTTCGGCCACTTCAGCTCCTGTCATATTGTCAGGAGTCGGGACCTTCGAGTACTTGGTGAAGCGGGAGCGCAGCATCATCTGCACTATATAGCTGGCGGCCATGGCCAGCACGAAGATAAAAAGCCAGTTCATTTCTCTGTTATTGTTCTGCAAATATAACTCAATAATCAAATATCCGGCCACGAAGGAAAAAGTTTGGATTCCGCTTCCTTCTTCATGTCAGAATAAATGGTCCTGAAGGCGGCCAAGAGCCTCGCGGACCGGAAGGACGGCATGGGAAGAGAGACGAGAGACGAGGCCTCGCTCCGCAGACATGGCGAAACGAGGCCTCGAAGAGTCCGAAGCGGACGCTCTATTTCAAACGTAGTTTATTTAGAACGCTTGGAGAGTTCCTTTATACGATACTCAGGAGCAAGAGAGTTGGAAACCTTCCAAAGGCGGGCCCTTGGCACCTTGACCTCGGCGGAAGCCTTCACATCTGCCGCATCAGAAGACTCGGCGACGATGAATTTGTAAGTTCCCTTCTCAAGGTTCCATGCAGACTGCTTCTCGTCAAAAGAGGCCATATCCATGACCTTCCAGGAAACACTGAGCACCTGGCTCTCGCCCGGCTTCAGCTCACGGGTCTTCGCGAAGCCTTTAAGCTCTTTTGCAGGCTTTTCGATCTTGCCATCCGGCGCCGCTACGTAAACTTCGACCACATTCCTTCCGGCCCGAGAGCCGACATTAGTAACCTTCACATTGACGCTGGCTACATCGCCCTCAATCTTCTCGTCAGAAAGCGAATATTCAAAGCTAGTGTAGCTCAGGCCACGGCCGAAGGCATAGCTCGGAGCCTTTTTGAAAGTATCGAAATATCTGTAGCCCACATAGATACCATCCGTATATTCGGTATAGTCGACATTCGCCTCTGGAGCCTTTACCTCCTCCTGGGCTTTCTTGTTCTGGAAATTAACACCGGAACCCGAAGCGAAAGAAGGCATCTTGAAGACATAATCGTAAGGGAAATGATCATCGGCCGGAGAATCTCCGTATGCGGCCTCCC
Organism: Bacteroidales bacterium UBA7258; assembly: GCA_002472565.1. Lineage (GTDB taxonomy): Bacteria > Bacteroidota > Bacteroidia > Bacteroidales > UBA932 > Cryptobacteroides. The sequence continues at coordinate 56,803 of DKSK01000007.1, forward strand.
AGGTCATAGGGAGCTTTCCGGAAGGATTGACCTTGCCTGTGAGCACGTCGACGATGGAATTGCCTACTTCCTGGCCTGGCTCGAAAGCACATACGAGGGCGTCGGCCTGAGACTTCCAGCTTGCTGTCTCCATAGGGCTGCACACATTAAGGACAACTACAACCTTCTTTCCGGCCTTATGGAAGGCCTCGGAAACGGCAGAAATAAGAGCTCCCTCGTTGTTCTTAAGATTCCATTCGGCGAGATTTCTGTCTGCGCCCTCTCCGCTCACGCGGCCGAGAGTGATGATGGCAACGTCATTGGCCTTTACCGCCGCCTTGAGTTCTTCCTCAGAAGGGACGAACTCAGACGCACGCTCGGCAGGCTGGAAAGAAAAGGCCGGACGGCCATTAGGGTAAAGCCTCTTGTCCTCGGCCGCGATATGCATGGTGTACTTGGTCACGAGAGCTTTGTCCGGAACAATGCCCTCATTACGGAAAGCCTCTACCAGGCTGACATGATAACGGCCGGTGTTCACGGCTCCGAAGCCCATACCTGCCGGCACGGGATTGTAAGAAGTCACGCCATAGAGGGCGACTGACTTTACGCCAGAGAGAGGAAGGATGCCATTATTGTCGAGAAGCACAATTCCCTCGGCTCCTATCTGCCTGTCTATCAAGGCATGGGCGTCAAGGTCGGTCTTTCCGGGATGCTCGGTGTTCTTGAAATTGCTGGTCTTAACCACGAATTCGAGGACTCGCTTCACATTCCTGTCCAGAATCTCCATCGGGAGACTGCCGTTCTCGACGGCGGCCTTGATAGCGTCTTTCTGCCTCTGCTGACCGGGCTCCATCATGTCGTTGCCCGCAAGCATGGAGGTCACAGGATCATGTCCGGCGTTCCAGTCGGACATAACAACTCCCTTATAGCCCCAGTCACCACGGAGAATGGCATCCGTAAGGTCCTTCGACTCGCAGGTGTACCTGCCGTTGAGTTTGTTGTAGGAAGTCATTATAGTCCATGGATTTGACTCACGGATTGCGATCTCGAAGCCCTTAAGGTAAATCTCCCTGAGAGGACGCTGGTTGACGCGGGAATCGTTATTGTTTCGGTTGGTCTCCTGGTTGTTGACGGCGAAATGCTTCAGGTTCGCGGATATGCCCTGTCCCTGAAGGCCGTTCACGTAGCCGGCGGCGATCATTCCGGCAAGCATTGGATCCTCGCTGTAATACTCGTGGTTGCGGCCGCACAGAGGACTTCTCATTATGTTCATGGCAGGAGCCAGAAGAACATCAAGCCCGTAGTCGGAGACTTCGCGTCCGAGGGTCTCCCCTACTTTCCTGGCCGCATCCACATCCCAGGTCGCGGCTACGGTGGCGCTGGAAGGCATCTCCGTCGTGTAATAGGTATGGCTGTCATAAGACCTGACAGGGTTCATATGGAGCCTCATAGGCCCGTCGGCCAGATAAGCCTCGGGTATGCCAAGACGAGGAACTGCATAGGTATGGCCGGCTGTCCCGGGGAACTTGGCCTCTCCCATGCTCATTCCCGTTCCTACGACGGTATTGATTTTTTCATCGAGTGTCATCGCGGCGATGACCTCGTCGATATTGTCCTTGTTCAGCTTCGGCTGGGCCAGGACAGGGGCCTGGAAAAGGAGCAAGGCCGCCGGGACTGCCAGGAAGCCGAGCCTTGATTTAATGGTACTTATCATATGGTCAATGTGTTAAGATCTATAAAAAACGCGGGAGCCTACTTAAAAAGTCTCTGCGCGAAGTCACGCAGATCCTGTCTCCATGTAACATAGGTATGGCCACAGCCGGGACGGCTGACGCCTTCATAACGGATTCCCTCTTTGTCGAAGAGACGGCGGGTGGCCTTTGAATTCTCCGCGGCCATGTCGCCATCCCCTCCGTCCGTCATGAGGAGGAGTTTCAGGCTCCTGTTCCATGCAGGCGCGGCCGAGGAGAGCGTTCTGTCCTCCTCCAGGCGCTTCCTCTCGTCAGGAAACCAGCCGGAACTCAGGACGGCGGCATAGCGGAAGGCCTCCGGGTATTTAAGCAGGAGGTCTAGCGTCTCAGCCCCGCCCATGGAAAGGCCGGCTACGGCCCTGTTGCCGGGGCCCTCTTTTACCCTGTAGCTGTCCTCGATGAATGGGATTATGGAAGAAACCAGGTCTTCGGTGAAGAAGGGTATTTCCGCCGTGAGGTAGAAGCCGTCAGATGGCAGGGACGCCCCGAGCCCGGCGAGCTGCTCCGGAGTCAGGGTGCCATCCGGCATCACGACTATCATCGGCTTCATCTTGCCCTCGGCGAGCAGGTTGTCCAGGATTTCTCCGGCGCAGCCTACCGAAGGCCAGAATGAATCGTCCTCCAGGCCGCCATGGATAAGATAAAGCACGGGCAGTTTCTTACCCGACTTCTCGTAGCCTGCCGGCGTCCAGACATGGAGTCTGCGGCTCATGCCGAGAACGGACGACTGATAATAGCGCACGGACATGGAGCCGTGCGGGACCGGCTTGAAGGCGAAGAATTCGTCTCCGGAAGGTTCCAGCCGGAATAAGGAAGAGCGGGAATAGTCCTCCGCATCCTCAGGGTCGAGGACCTTGTGGCCGTCCACGATGAAATGGTAGCGGTAGACTCCTGGGCCGAGCCCGGGCACAGAGACGCTCCAGACTCCGTCGGCGGACCTCGCCGGCTCCGAATGCGGGTTTTCACCGGCCACGTAGCCTCCGAGTTCCACTGTCTCAGCCTCCGGCGCATAGATGCTGAAAGTCACCGTCCCGTCTTCCGAGACACGAACCGACTTAAGGGTGTCGGCAGGAGATGAAGGGTGGCCGCCCGAAAGAAGGGCGGCCGCCGTCAAAGAAATCACCGTGGTGAAAAAATTCATGCTACCAGCCCTCGTTCTGGGACATCGGATTGCCGGTGTTGAGATCGATGTAGGTCTGAGGTATAGGCCAGTTCTTGAACTTGATAGAACGATCCTTGTACTCAGCCCAGCGCCTGATGGCAGGATAAACCTGGTCCGAACCGGAAGCAGTGTACATTCCGTAATTCAGGAGCCTCGGCTGCCACTCTTCAGGTTTCATTCTGAGAAGAGTTCCCCAGCGGTCTTCCTCAAGCATGAGCTCGCGGGCCCTCTCATCGAGGATGACCTGGATGTCGATGGAAGTTGCAGGAGCGGCATGAGCCCTTGTCCTGACTGCGTTGAGGGCTATAAGCGCGCCTCCGTTGTCGCCGAGCCTGTAGCGGGCCTCCGCGAGAAGGAGGTAGGCCTCGGCCGACCTCGCCATATATTTATTTCGGTATAGAATTGTTCTCGGTATGATGAAGAACCAGTTCCAGCTGGTGTTGACCTCGTCCCAATCCCAATCATCCATAGGGGTCTCCTTATAGAAGATAGGAACGAACATGGAACCCTCATTTACAGTAGACTTGTCAAGCTCGTCCCAGCCTGCATATTTCTCGAAGAGAGGATGGTTCTCGTTGATTACAAGGAACTTGGTACGTACAGTCACGCCCTCGGTGAAGCGGTCGTCCTTGGTGCTGGAGAAGTTGTGGGCGGAGTCCCAGGCAGTCGCGGAAACGAACCAGGTAGGAGGAGTCTGGGCCCAGCCAGTACCTCCGTGGATGTAAGGATTAGCCTGGCTGCCATATTTCGCGCTGACGTGCTCGCTCCATGGCTTGCCGGCATTACCGTCGACAGTCAGATGCATATCCTGGAGAGCTGGAGAAAGGGAAAGAGTCATAGACCTTTTTCCGTTGTTCCCGTTGGCCGCGAAGGTGGTGTAATCAGGAGCAGACCTCGCAACCCAGATAGCCTCGGTATTAGCCGGGCTCGTCATGTTTGCTGAAACAAAGAGGTCGGAGAAGGCGCTTCCCTGAGGGAAGGAATTGGCGATTCCGTTTCTGCTGCCGGACGCGCCAGGGACACGGACACCGAATCTGGAAGTCTCCAGAGGATGCTTGGCAATTACGGCCTCGGCATATTTGGCCGCCTCCTGGAAAGAAGCCTTGTCATTGTTTTGGACACCAAGGGCGAGATAAGCCTCGGAGAGGAAAAAGGCGGCGGCATAGCGGCTGGCCCTTCCGGCCTCACCATTGGCGATGGTAGATTCAGGGAGAACGCCATAGGCCTCTTTCAGGTCTTTGATGGCGAACTCATAGACGCTGGCCCTAGGCTCGCGCACATAGTCGAATCTTGCATTCTCGGAGAAGGAATCCACGATAGGAACGTCTCCGTAATATTCCGCAAGGCGGAGATAGGCAAGTCCGCGGAGAAATTTGGCTTCTTCGGACACACGATTCTTCTCATCCTCGCTGACCCACTTGACATTGTCCATCTGGGAGAGGGCGAGATTGCAGTAGGAAATCATCTTGTAGTAGTTGTCCCATACCGTCTTCACGAAGCCCATGGATGGGGACCATGAAGTCGTAAAGTTGCTATAGTGCACGGTCGAACCCTTGCCGTCCAAGATGTCCGTTCCGATCTGCTTATAGGTGAAGGCGTCGCCTCCCATCCCCTGAGGGAAGAAGTTGGCCTCATAGGTGCTGTATGCGGAAAGGACGGTCGAAAGTACCTGGTCGCTGGTATTGAAAGCGTTCTCTATCGTAATCCTGTCTTTAGGCTTCTCCTCGAGGAAGTCGTCATCCGAGGTGCAGGCGCCCAGGACGAGCAAGGACGATAAGAGGAACAGTGTTTTATTGAGTTTCATATATTTCGACAGTATAAATTATTGTTTGACAACTAGAAAGAAACATTAACCGCCATGGTGACCGCTCTTGGAAGAGAGATGGAGTCTCCGCTTCTCGCGTCAGGATCACTCAACTTCCAGTTCGGCGCGATGTAGAAGAGGTTGCGGCCGGAGAGGGAAAGCTTGAGACTCTTGACATTCCACTTGCTCACGAGAGAGGTAAGGTCGTAGGAAAGGCTCAGGTCCTGGAGTCGAACGTGTCCGTATCCGTTGTAGACATGGTAGTAGCCTCCCGGGTTGGTGAATGCAGGGCTAGGATATTTGCCGCTCTTGTTCTCAGGCGTCCAGAAAGGAATGTCGTAAGCACCTGTACTATGTCCAGTGTTATAGGTTACATAGGCGAAGGTATTGTCATCCTTTCCGAAGTCGTTGCCGCCGAAGATGCCTTCGAACATGATGTAGAGCTGCCATTTCTTGTACCTGAAGGTATTGGCGAGGTTCATTCTGAAGTTCTCCTTGGTGTAGCCGAGGATCTTTCTGTCTTCAGCCTTAGGATTTGCTGTCTCGGAACCGTCCGCGGCCCTATAGAGAGGAGTACCGGTCTCCTTGTCGATCCTGGTCACCTCGTAGCCATAGATGGCTCCGAGAGACTTGCCGATGAAGTAGCCGTTGGTAAGGTCATCCTTCCCGTCGCCGTAGAGTTCCTTGAGCTTGTTACGGTTGAGAGTGAAGGTAAGGTTGGTGTTCCAGCTGAAGTCAGCCCTCTTGATGTTCACGGAAGTAGCGTTGATCTCGACTCCCCAGTTGTTTACCTGGCCCATGGTGGCCTTCTGCGTAGTGACGCCGCTCCCCATTACAGGGATGTTTCTGTCGAAGATCTGGTCCGTGGTCTTGGATGAATAAGCGTTGAGCTCCATGAGAAGTCTGCTTCCGAAGAGAGCAGACTCGAAGCCGCCGTTCCAAGAATCAGTGGTCTGCCAGCTGAGCTGAGGGTTTCCGAGGGTGGCGATGGCCTGGCCCCAGTGGATCTTGCCGTCATAGTAGCTGGAGATTCCGCCGCTCTGGGCGAGAGAAACAGTGGAAAGCGAACCGTAAGGGGCGAGGGTCTGAGCTCCGTTCTTTCCCCAGGAAAGCTTGAGCTTGAGGTTGTTGAGCCACTGGTGGGTGCTGGACATGAATTTCTCGTTGGAGATTGTCCAAGCGCCTCCGAAGGCTGGGAAGTTACCCCACTTGCTGTCTTTTCCGAAGACAGAAGAACCGTCGCGGCGGATGGAAGCGTTAAGATGGTAGGTGCCCTTGTAGGACCACATGACGCGGGCGAGGTAGCCGATGTCGTTATGGACGGCATAGGTAGGAGTGGCGATGGTCTGGGTGCCGGCGTCGCTGAGTCCGTACCAGCCCTTGAGGGTGTTTCCGGCGTTGAAGAAATCCTTTCCGGTCATGCCGCTCGTGGTGGTCTTGTTGCTGTCGCGGGTGTAGACGAGGGAGGCGTTGACGTAGTGCTGGCCGAAGTTCCTCTGATAGGTCAGGATGTAGTCATTGACCCAGCTGCGGGTCCTGGAGCTCGAAGTCGAGCCATAGGCCTCGTTGAGGTTGAGGTAGGAAGAGGTGTATCCGATACCATCCCAGTCACCTGCGATGTTGGTAGGGAAGTAGCTCTCGTGATAGAAGCTCCTGTTGTCGGAGTCGATTCTGTTGAAGGTTGCGTTTACCCTGAAATTAAGGCCGTCAACCCAAGGAATGTCGATGCTGACATAGCCGCCGAGGTTGAGGTTGGACCTTCTGCTGTCCCTCTCGGCGCCGGTCGTCCAGAGCGGGCTGATCTGGGTAGCGTCCTGGCCGTCGACGAATTTTCTCTGGCTTCCGTCAGGAAGATAAGGCTCGCCGTAAGGGGTGAGACGGCAGCCGTAAAGGCTGAGGGGGACGTCGTTGCTGTAGGTGTTGGCAAAATTCATGTTGACGCCGACCTCAAACCATGAAGCGACCTTGGAGGTCAGGTTCATGCTGGCGGTATTGCGCTCGAAATTGTTGCCGTGGAGCATTCCAGCCTGGCCAGAATGACCGATGCCGGCGAAATAGTTGACTTTCTGGGAGGCGCCGGAAATGCTGGCGTTGTAGTTCTGGGTGTATCCGGTCCTCGTAGCGAGATCGTACCAGTCAGTCTCCTTGCCCTTCTTATAGTTCTCGAGCTCGAACGGAGTCATGAAAGAAGTGCTCTTGAGATCGATGCTTCCGTTCTTGATATTCTTGTAGGTGATATAGTCCTCGCCGTCAAGATATTTCTGCCTGTAGGTAGGAACCGAGAGCTGATGGGAAGTCGAGAAGTTTACGATAGGCTTGCCCTCCTTTCCTTTCTTGGTGGTGACCATGATCACTCCCTGGGCGGCCTTCGATCCGTATGCGGCAAGAGAGGTCGCATCCTTGAGGACGCTGATGGACTCGATGGTGTCAGGATCGATATCATCGAGCTGGCCAGGGAAAATCACGCCGTTGAGGATGATGAGAGGATACTCGCTAGTGCTGTTGATACTCTTCTGACCTCTGATTCTGATGCTGGAAGAGGAACCTACAGAGCCGGACTCGGCGCCCATGATTACTCCGCTCAGACGGCCGCGAAGCAGATCGCTGGCAGAGCTGAGATGGAGATCGGCGGCCGGTGAATCACTCATCTTCACCATATCCACGGAACCTGTGAAATTCTTGGACTTTGTAGTACCGTAGCCGATGACTACGACCTCATCAAGGAGTTCCTTGTCTTCATCCAACTTGACATTCACGACCCCGTTTTTGGCCGGAACTTCCTGTGTTACATAGCCTATGCTGGAGAAAACCAGCACTGAGCCGGATTTGACGGTAAGAGTATACTTTCCGTCAATGTCTGTGATGATGCCGTTGGTCGTTCCTTTTTCAACGACGCTGACACCTACCATAGGCTCTCCCGAGGCATCAGTAACCGTTCCATTGACGGCTACATTTCCCTGCGCATGCGCGAGAGGAGCGCCGAGAAGAACGGCGACGCCTAAAGAAAGCAGCTTAGTGGCGATACGTTTGAAAGAAAAATTACCCATTTCAGAATGCGGTTAGTTAATAAAGTGAACCGGTGGGACATCATTGCAAGTCCCTGCCGAAAACGATGCAAAGTTTCGTTTTAATTTGCCCAGGCCCGTATCAGAATCAACCCTTTTCGATTCAATTTGCCCATAAGACAGTTCACAACCATATTCACTATCTTCAATTATCGGCCATAGAGCCACTTTAATTAAGGATTGCGAATTATGAGATAAGACGAATATTACTTACCTTTACAGAACAATAACCATATGATGAAAACTCTGCTGTCATACACGACCGTCCTATTGTTCATCCTGGCTCTGTCCTGGCAGACGGAGGCCCAGAGCTCGCGTATAATTCTCAGTGAAATTTCAAGCCCCTATGTCAGCGACGTCACTCAGGACAGCGACGGCTACATCTGGATAGGAACCAACCATGGCCTTGACAGATTCAACGGGAGCAACTACAAAATCTTCAACTGCGGAAGCGGGCCGGCAGACATTCGGAACGACAATATTTATGATGTCGAAGCCGACAGACAAGGAAGAGTCTGGTTCGCCAGCGAAAGCGGCCTCGGGGTGTTCGAAGACGGCGGCTTCAGATTCCCGAAGTCTTCGGGCTTCCATATGATAGGGAAAATCGCAGATCTGGACGAATCCTACATCTTGGTATCTGACAAGGAAGGTTTGGCGAAAATCCGCAAATCCGACTTCTCGGAGACAGACCGCTTCTCAAGGCCCAACATTGTAGCCGTAAGCAACTACTGTGTCGCGGGTGACAGAATCTGGGTGGCCGGAGGGACAGGCAGAAGCGAGGTCATCTATATTCTTGACAAGTATCTGAGACTCATGGAGACGAAGACCCTGTCAGGAAAGAGCAGGATGATCGGCATAGAATGGATAGGAGACGAGGTCTGGGCGGCTTATGAAGACGGCTTGGAAATCTACGGGATATACGACATGCAGCCTAAGCCCGTACCGGAAGAACTCAGCCTCCTCCACGGCAAGAGCATCAAGTTCATCGCCCCGGCAGGCGACAAGGTTTTCATCGGTCTGGCCGGCCTCGGAATTTTCGCCTACAGCCGCATCAGCGGCTCCCTTGAAAGAGTCTTCCCGGATGAGATTCTTTCAGCGGGAAACTACCTTGCCATGGCCGATTCCCAAGGCGGGCTCTGGCTCTCGGACAAGCTCAGCGGCATAAAACGGCTCGACCCATCTTCATCCTGCGTCAACGTCACTCCTCCGGGAGCGAAGCGGACCTTCCCTTTCATTCTGAACATTGCCGCGGGGAATGACGGAACCGTCTGGTACAGGACAATGAGCGCGATAGCGGGCTGGAATCCTGATTCTTCGACCTCCGCCTCGCTGGGGAGAGGCGGATACGGAGGCTTCGTGCTGATTGATTCAGAAGGAGACCTCTGGACTATAAGCGAATCCAAGAAGGTCAGCAGGTATTCGGTTGACGGGAATAAGGCCAGCCTGGTCTGGTCCAACGAATTCCAGACAAACTGCTTCTCTCTTACTGAAGACAAGGAAGGGAGCATCTGGGTTTCCCTCTATTCCAGAATCGCCATCATAGACAGAAATGGAGAAATTTCCTACATCAACGGGCCTGACGGGGTCTGCAATTCCATGGTTTTGGCTTCCGGCGGAAGAATCTTCCTCTACGCTACGGACGGAGACATCTATGAATATGGAAAAGACCGCCTCTTCTCGAGACTCAGCCTGGACGGAATCCACAATCCGAGCTGCCTCTTTGTCGCGGGAAATGGCTCTCTGTGGGTAGGAACCTACAACGACGGAATCTGGGAGCTTGGCCCTGACTTCAAGTCCAAAGCGCATTACACGGCAAAGAACGGACTCGCCGAAAACGGGATCAGCGCCATAGAGCAGGACAAACAGGGCAACATCTGGTTCAGCACCATAACCCATATCTACAGGATCAATGCGGCCACGGGCAATCTCTCCCTCGTCCAGGATCCGTATTTCGGCGATGGCGGCATCTACATCAGCAAATGCTCAGCCAAGGACCAGGACGGGAACATCTATTTCGGAGGAAGCGGCGGGGTAAGCAAAATTTACCCGGATCGGTTCGAGGAGTCGGATAAAGAGGTGCCGATCTGCCTTGATGTCATGGTGGTGAACGGAGAGGTGATATCCGAAGCCTCCCTGAGAGATATGCCAGTTTTCAATCACCGCCAGAGCAACTTCTCTTTCTGGTATTCCGGACTCGACTTCAGCGGCGGCTCCGCCAGGAACTACTCTTGCATGCTGGAAGGCCTGGACAAAGACTGGATAGATGTCGGGGCCTTGGAAAGGGCGGCATATTCCAATCTCCGCCCGGGGAAATACGTCTTCAAGGCGAGAATCCGCAAGCAGAACGGAGAATGGAGTGAGAACATACTCGAAGTACCTTTCACGATCCGCTATCCTTTCTTCTGGTCTCCCCTCACCTGGCTTATTTATTCACTGATTTTCCTGGTCTGCTGCCTGCTTGGAGTCAGGGAAATCATACGCAGACAGGTGAGGAAAAAGGAAGCGAGCCTCAACAAACTCGAGGATGAGCTGGACAAGTCCCAGTCGACCTTCGTCAACAACATCTCGAAGGATTTCAAGGACTCCCTCAGCCTCATAAGCCTTCCTCTCCGCGAGCTCTCCGAGAACAAGGGCCTTGACGCGAAGAGCCGCAGGCTGATAGAAACTATGAAGAAGTACACGTCCAGGCTCGAATCGGTGACCGACAGACTCCTGGGAGTGTCTCCGGATGAAGATGACCAGCAAAAAAAGCAGGAGTTGATACTCTCGCTGACCTCTTCCAAGATGAAGGAGCTAGACATCTCAGGACTTATCGGCGAAGGTGACGCGGCCTACATGGGCAGGCTCGCTTCCACGATTGACAAGAATCTTGACAATGCAGACTACAGCGTCGAGAATCTTGTCAAGGACATGCACACGAGCTACAGTTCACTCTATCTCAAGATAAAATCTCTCACCGGCAAGTCGCCTCAGAGCTATATCACGACCTACAGGATGAATGTCGCCATGGAACTTCTAAAGTCCGGCAAATACACGGTAAGCGAGGTCTGCTACATGGTCGCGGGCTCGTCCCCTTCCAATTTCTCACGCACCTTCAAGAAGCAATTCGGGCTGAGTCCGAGCGAAATCTAAAATAGGCTCCTGAGCTCATGATTCGGGTAATTTTGTTGCCATTGAATAGTTCTCTGTGGTAATTAAAACGTCATTTGAGCACAATTTTAAAGATAAAAGGCTTCTACCTGCGTTGGAAAAATCTAAATTGCCCGAAATTAAAAGCCACATGATTAAAGCACATAAACTACTCTGCCTCGCCGCTCTTTTCGCGGCCGCCGTTTCCTGTTCCCACGACGCAGACGTCCTTACAGTAGAGGGCGGAAAAATCCAAGGCGTTCCGGCTGACTCAGCAGGAGTCACCGTTTTCAAAGGAATTCCATACGCCGCTCCTCCGGTCGGAGAAAACCGCTGGAGAAAACCTCAGCCAGTCCAAAGCTGGGACGGAGTGCGAATCTGCGACACCTGGGGCCCGGCTTCAATAGCCCCCGGCCAGCAGAAAGGTTCCTTCTACTGGAAAGAGTTCTATCAGGACGGGAATCCAAAGATGAGCGAAGACTGCCTCTACCTCAACGTCTGGACACCTGAGCCCGGAAAGGTCAACGCCAAGCTCCCTGTCATGATCTGGATTCATGGAGGCGGCTTTACAAACGGCTTCGGCCATGAAATCGAATTCGACGGAAGCGCCATGGCCAAGAAAGGAGTCATTCTGGTCACGATAAACTATAGACTCGGCCTGCTCGGCTTCATGGCCCATCCGCTCCTCACTGCTGAAAACGGAGGCAAGGGCAGCGGCAACTACGGTCTGTGGGACCAGTACGCCGCCATAAAATGGGTGAAGAAGAATATCAGCCAATTCGGCGGAGACCCTGACAACATCACCATCTTCGGCCAGAGTGCCGGGGGAATGAGCGTAATCTGCCAGGTCTCTTCTTCCCTCAACAAGGGACTGATTTCCAAGGCCATAATCCAGTCGGCCGGAGGGCTGGGCACCATCGGGCAGAAACCTCTTGAAGCCGCGGAGGCCGTCGGGAAAGGCATCTTTGATTTTGCCGGAGACACCACCCTCGAGCAGATGAGGGCCGTTCCTGCCGACTCACTCAGCGCCCTCGCCGGCAGATACGCCAAGGCAAGCGGCACTTCCGCCTGGGGCCTGGGTTTCTCTCCCGTCATTGACGGCGAATTTCTCACCGAGGCGACTGACTCCGCCGTATATGCCGGCAGAGAACTTGCGATACCATATATAATCGGATACACCTCTGATGATCTTTTCCCTGGGGACGGCTCAAAGAAATGGGCGCTCGAACAGGAGAAACAGGGCCGCAAAGCCTACGTCTACGATTTTTCACGCGATCTTCCTGGAGAAGACATGACCATGACCCTTCCTGACGGCCGCGTCGTTCCTCAGATGCCAGGGGCCTTCCATTCTTCCGAACTCTGGTACGTTTTCGGCACCCTCACGCGCTGCTGGAGACCTATGGAAGAGGGTGACTATGACCTCAGCCGCAGAATGCTTTCATATTGGACCAACTTCGCCAAGACAGGAGACCCTAACGGAGAGGGACTGGACGTCTGGGCCCCATACACGGCCGAAGATGAACACGTCGAAATACTTGACATAAAGTAAACACTATAACTATATGAACAAACTATTTTTTATCGGAGGGCTTGCCACGGCGGCTCTCTGCATGAATTTTGGACCTCTTTCCGCCCAGGAAAACAATAACGGAGCGCCTGCACTTCCAGCCATGTTCCGCAGGCAGCCGACTCCTAACGACACTCTTCAGTCTGTCCGCAAAGTAGGAGAAGGAAGCTACATATTCAGCATCTATGCTCCCAAGGCCATGAACGTAAGCGTCTCAGGCGACATGATCAACTGGGCTGGGCCAAGACCGAAGGCAGTGAAAGAGGACAACGGAGTCTGGAAGATCCGTGTGGAGGGCATCGTCACCCCAGGCGTCTTCCGCTATAACTTCGTGGTCGACGGCAACAAGGTCCTCGACCCTAAGAGTCCGCTGGCCGCCGAAACTTCGAATCTTCTGCTGAATGTTTCCGACGAGGACTTCCTCGCAGAGAAGAACGTTCCCCACGGAGCCATCGCCCAGAGGATCTATTATTCCAGGACCCTCGGCTGCGAAAGAAGGCTCCACGTATGGACGCCTGCCGGCTACGAGAAAGGCAAGGACAAACTGCCGGTGCTCTATCTTATTCATGGAGGCGGAGACAACGACCTTTCCTGGCCTACAGTCGGCCGCGCAGGCCAGATCCTCGACAACCTCATGGCAGAAGGCAAGATGAAACCGATGGTAGTAGTCATGCCTAACGGAACCATCGAGACCGAAGATCTCAACGGAGAGGTTCCTATCTTCATCGAAGACCTCATGACAGACATCGTTCCTTTCATCGATGCCAACTATAATGTCGAGGCGAAGCCACAGGCCAGAGCCCTGGCGGGACTCTCGATGGGCGGACTCGAAACCATGGAGACCCTCCTTAAATACTACGAGGACTTTGACTATTTCTGGGTTCTCTCTTCCGGATGGTTTGCCAATCAGCCAGAAATTTACGCACAGAAAGCCAAGGTTCTGAAAGAGATAGGCCCTGCGGTCAACAAGACCGTCAAGCAGCTCGTCTTCACCCAGGGCGGCCCTACCGACATAGCCTACAACAATTGCAAGGCGATGCTCAAGCTCTGGGATGATGCCGGAATCAAGTACACCTACGACGAGGCTCATCCTTTCGGTCACACATGGCAGACATGGACCTGGAATCTCTACGACCTCGCCCAGCAGCTCTTCAAGTAAACTCACACACAATGAATAAACACTATGACTAAACTAACTGCTATCTCTTTCGCGGCGGCGACAGGACTCCTGCTCGCTGGCTGCGGAGGCGGCCAGAAGGCTCCGGCCGACCAGTACAAGCTCATCACAGACGATGAAGCTTCTGTAACTGAAACCACAAGCGGCAAAGTGGCCGGCTACATCGACCGCGGCATCTATGTCTACAAGGGAATTCCTTACGCTAAAGCCGGCCGCTTCGAAGAGCCTCAGGACCCGGATCCATGGGAAGGCATCCGCAGCAGCCGCGCCTATGGGCCTACGGCTCCGCAGGCCTTCCGCACCGGCTGGTACAGCGACCAGGCCGCCTTCTCCAGCAACTGGGACGACGGCTTCGCCGGAGAGGACTGCCAGAGAGTCAACATCTGGACTCCTTCGAGATCCGGCAAACGTGCCGTCATGGTCTGGCTCCATGGCGGCGGCTATGCGGCAGGCTCCGGCCAGGAGCAGCCTTGCTACGACGGCCTCAACCTCGCCAAGAATCATGACGTTGTCGTCGTGACGCTCAATCACCGTCTCAACGTCCTGGGTTATCTCGACCTCAGCTCCTTCGGCGAGAAATACAAGCACAGCGCCAACCTCGGAATGATGGACATCGTGAAAGCCCTCCAGTGGGTCCATGACAACATCGCTTCCTTCGGCGGGGACCCTTCCAACGTGATGATTTTCGGCCAGTCCGGTGGTGGCGGAAAGGTTTCGACCCTTCTCGCCACACCTTCCGCCAAGGGCCTCTTCAACAAAGCTGTCGTAGAATCCGGCGGAGCCAATCTCACCATGAAGACGCCTGAGCAGAGCCGTCCTTACGGTGAAGCCACCGTCCGCGAGCTCGGCCTTACCGCCGCCACCATCGACAAGATCAAGGAAGTTCCTTACGCCGAACTCCTCAGCGCCGCCAACGCCGGCGCCGCCAAGGTGCTCGCCGCCTCTGGCCAGCCTGCCGGAAGATTCGGAGCAGGTTTCCCTGCCGGTCCTGTCATGGACGGAGACTTCATCCCTTATCAGCCGGGTTCACCTGAAGGAATGGCCATCTCGAAGGACATTCCGGTAATGAACGGAACTACCCGCACCGAATTCGCCTACGGAGTACCCGAGGATGTCAAGACGCCGGAAGGCCTTGACAAATACCTCAACAGTGTCTACGGAGCGTCGAAAGACGCTGTCATCGAGGCCTTCAAGAAGGATTATCCGGACGAGCCTCTCGAGAATCTCTGCTACGCGGACTTCCTCTTCCGTCCGGGTGCTGTCCAACAGGCTGAAGCCAGAGTCAAAGCCGGCTGCGCCCCTGTCTACAACTACATCTTCCGCTGGGAATCCCCTGTCATGGGCGGAATTCTCAGATCTTCCCACTGCATGGAGATTCCGTTTGTATTCGATAATGTTGCCCTCCAGAACGAGGAAACCGGCGGAGCAGATGTCGACATTGAACTCGGACACCGCATCAGTTCGCTTTGGGCGAACTTTGCCAAGACCGGAGTTCCAAGTGCTAAATGCATGCCTGAGTGGAAGCCTTTCACCCTGGAGAACAAGGAGTGCATGATGCTCGACACCAAGTCCGAGGTCCGCAACAACCCTGACGGCGACCTCCTCAAAGTCGCCACCACCTCCCTCTTCTAAGCTCCCTCCCAGAACGAGAGGGACTACCTTTCCAACGACACTTATTCATCTCGAATATAGGCCCGCCACATGGCAGGCCTATATTTTTATTCGCCTGGAGCGCCATTTTCAACGAAACACACAATTGTCCACATCAAATTCATGTCGGACAATGTCATAATGAGGCATACAGATCGCGGAAAATTAATAAATTTGAAAAGAAATAGGAAGATGCTGACAATTCATTCGAGGCAATCAGATTCTTGATATTAGCTAAAGTCAATTGGGCAGATCATGGCAAAAAACTGCTTAACAAAAGACACTACATGTCAGATACAATTACTCCAGCCCAACGGCACAAATGCATGTCTCATATCAGGTCGAAAGATACAAACCCAGAAAAGGTTGTAAGGAAAGAGCTTTGGCGCAGAGGGTACCGATATCGCATCAATGACCACCGCTTACCAGGAACACCAGATATTGTGCTTCCAAAGTATCGTGCGGTGATATTCATCAACGGATGCTTCTGGCATGGGCACAAAGGATGCTCAAAGTATGTCACGCCGAAGAGCAATGTTGAATTCTGGAAGGAAAAAGTTGCTAAGAACATTGCACGTGATGAATTAAACGCACAACGTCTCGATATCCTCGCCTGGACCGTAATCACCGTATGGGAATGCGAACTATCTAAAAAGAATCTCAGCTCCACTATAAATCGTGTGGAAGCAGAATTGCAGGAGGCGAAAGAAAAATATGAGCAATACTGCTCATTGCGCAGAGAAAACCGGAAATTCGCGCAGGAACAGGCTCGAAAACACCGAGAAATACTCGCACAAGTGGAAGCGGAGCTGAATCTTCCCAAGAATCTCCGCACTTATGCGATGAAGGCAATCGAGGATTAAAGTAGGATTACAGCGCAAATCTGGATTTTATAATCAGCAAAATTTTATTTATTTTGCGAGATAAAATCATTTTGATTTTCAGGAGAATTGTATGCAAGAAAATCAAAGCAAACATACATTTAAATTCATCGATCTCTTTGCAGGAATCGGTGGATTTAGAATCGCTTGCCAGAATAACGGAGGAGAATGCGTTTTCTCTTCCGAATGGGACGAACACGCCCAGAAAACATATGAGCACAATTTCGGAGATATCCCACATGGTGATATTACTCTCCAAGAGACTAAAGATGCCATACCGGAGAATTTTGACTTACTCTGCGCAGGATTTCCTTGTCAAGCTTTTTCTATAGCAGGTTACCAAAAAGGGTTTGAAGACACACGAGGAACTCTATTTTTCGATGTTGCACAAATCATCAAGACTCGCAGACCAAAGGCCGTTTTTTTGGAAAATGTGAAAAACCTACGAAGTCATGACCACGGGAGGACTTTTTCCGTCATTCAAAAAACTCTGAGAGACCTGGGATATTATGTATACGATAAAGTAATGAGCCCGGATGACTACGCTGATATTCCACAGAACAGGGAAAGAATATTTATTGTCTGTTTTGATAAAGCTCAGGTCCCGAATTTTACTGATTTCAAGTACCCGGAAAAAGTAAAATTGACACGACCCATTCAGAGCTGCATAGATTACACGGTGTCAGACAGTAGATTTTTTTACACCGACAAAGTTAAACACTTTGACCAGATAAGGGCCGGAGTAAGATCGAAAGATACTATTTATCAATGGCGGAGAGTTTATGTGAGGGAAAATAAGAGTAAGGTCTGCCCCACCTTGACTGCCAACATGGGGACAGGCGGACACAATGTACCATTGATATTGACTGATAACGGGATACGAAAACTTACACCAAGAGAGTGCCTTAATTTTCAGGGCTTTCCAGAAAGTTATTCATTCCCGGCCGATCTTGCTTTGAGTTATTGTTATAAACAGGCTGGCAACTCTGTTGCAGTCCCTTTAATCCAAAAAGTATGTCAACAAATTCTTCTGGTGCTAAACAAGATTTCCTGAATTCATGGCAAGACAATGCTCATTACTTCGAGATGTTGAAGCTTGTCTCAAGTCTTTCAAATCTTTTTGCGCAAAGTGATGCTCCATTTTTGGACTATAGATTAGCCGAAAATATTTTCTGCAGGTTTTTCTCGTCCGAAAACAAAGCTAGAGATTGTTCTGTCTACGATGCCGTAAAAAATGAGCTCGGCATCGGGATAAAGACCTTTTTGATAAACAGGGGCTCTTCTATTGAAAAAATAGCCGAATTCAATAAGCTTAAGCCAGAACTAGATCTGAAAAGTCATGAAGACCTTGCTATTCAGCTTGCTACATTTTTTAATAAGAGAATTGATTCTGCGAATTCCATTTACGGAGTAACTGATTCAATCTATCATATTATCGGCCGCAAGCCGGGAGAATTATCCGTATTCAATGATTCTTTCAGAAAGATCGACCCTAACAGTATTAGGAATGTTCATGACGATATTAAAAGCCTCTCATTTCAGGAATCAGGATTTGAATACAGATTTAATAAAAGCAAAAGCGTCTTAATGAGGAGATTTGAACTTCCCAAGACGGTTGTCAATGTACCAGTAGAGCTCATTGAAGATCCTCTTGATCTGCTGTCCAACCTTCTCACGCATGTTGATACACGAAAGAAAAGGCCATTAGAGATTGAGCACAAGAGAAAGTCCATCCGTTTACCTCTATATAGCGAGCACTCAAATGGAGTCAAGTACGTCCCAGAGAAAAGCGGTTTAAATCAATGGCATGCGGGAGGAAGAAAGCGGGACGAAAATGAAGTATACATTCCAGTTCCCGCAAAGTTTCATAGGGAACATCCGAATTTCTTTCCTTCTCGCGACACTCCTTTCGTTTTAGTTCTGCCAGACAAGACAGAGTTGGAAGCTAAAATTTGCCAAGACAACGACAAGGCTTTGATGTCATGCCCGAATAGCGCTCTCGGGGAATGGTTGTTAAGAAAAGTTTTGAAGAAAAAGCCTGGAGAACTTGTCACCATACAGGATCTGGATGTTGCAGGCATAGACAGCGTTATTATAGATGACACTGGCTGGGTCGATGAAACAAACACTAAAATCTACGGAATCAGCTTCACTGAAAATGACGGTGCGGGCAATTTAATCTCTGGAGTATAAAATCCTAGCATAGATTGTTTATCTATCGAGAGGAGAGGCGCTTTTTGAGCTCTGCGCAAAGAGATTCCCAATAGCGGCCTGCGCAAGCGCAGGCCGCTATTTTAGTTCGTCAAGACTCTCCCTCCCGTCATTTGAATAGCTGTCGCGCAAATTGTGAAAGATATATTCGCCAATTACGCCATATATGTCCGCCCGGAGTGGCGACAAACTCGTATGGACCATAATCATGCCGGTCAAAATATTCACAAAGCGCTTTCTCATACTTCAGGCGTTCATCTGTCTCGCCAATCCCTATATAATAAAGTTTGGGTTTATATGAAAAGAGGCTCGCCATCGCACCTTGCAATTCCGGAGAAGAGTTTTCAGACACCAATTCCGGGCGGGTATCCCCTTCCCACATCTTGAAACCGGCCGAGAAGAGTCCGATCCAGCCGAATACAGAAGGATATTTCATGGAGATCTGGTAACTCTGTCCGCCACCCATGGAGAGTCCGCATATGGCACGGAAATTCCTCTCCGGGATTGTCCTATAGTGAGAATCGATGTAACCGACTATGTCGAGAAAGCTCTCTTCCATAGATACCTTGCTATGGAAATCACGAGGAATATTTCCAAAAAATGTAGGTTGATATAGCCCCAGCGACCATTCTCCCGGAGCGGCCGCATCATCGACATTGCCGTTCGGCATGACAACTATCATTTCTTCTGCTTCCCCGCTTGCTATCAGATTGTCTATTATCTGAGCCGCCCGGCCGAGATCAGACCATGAATTCTCATCTCCGCCACCCCCATGGAGGAGGTACATTACCGGATATCTCCTATTTCTGTTTGCTTTATCTGCATATCCGGCAGGAGTATACACAGTCATTCTCCTCAACGAGCCTATCGACGGGCTCTCATACCAAATTTTTGTAATATCACCATGAGGGACATTGTTGGTGCTATATAAGGCACCTCTGTCATCAGCTTTCCTAGACACTATAAAATAATCAGACCAAGTCACCACATCCCTGATTTTATAGATATTAGACGGGTCGTCTCTCCTCTCCCCGTTTACGACAAAATAATAGGAGTACAACTCCGGTTCGAGAGGAAACGAGGTGAAACTCCATACTCCTTCCGAATCCTGAACCATCTCATATTCAGATTGTGCCTGACTATTCTGCTTGGAAGAGGCCGCATCAGGCAGAAAATCCCCGACAACCTTGACGGAAACGGCCTTCGGAGAAAAGAATCTTAGAGTCACCGAACCATCCGGATTAATCTCAGGAGACTTGAGATTACTGCCATAGCCGAGGGCTTGCTGCGCATGTACGGAGACAGTAATCAGAAAGAATGTAAAAAAAGATAGCAGTGCTTGTTTCATTCGTAAAGTTATTAATTGTGAACCCCCTCTAGAGGCGGTTCTGTTTAACATTCAATATTCGTAGACAGCCAAAAGAATAGCATGCACCTAGGAAATATAGCCATTATTTTCTGCAAAGTGGCTCAGTAATCATAAAAATAATCTATCGTGGACCAAAATCAATAATAAACTAATCACTGCTAACGGAAAACGGCCTTTCACACGCATGGACGGCATCCGAGCAGTTCGCTTCCTGTTGATTAATATCTGATTTATTCACCGACAACTGTTCCAAGAATTACAGATAATTCTGAAAGGACGGGGAAGGAGCGAGGATTGTCGGGAATTATTTGTAATTTTGTAAGTTATTTATCGCAGTTTCGACATGCAGAAAGATGACGATTTCTCAAGGCTGGAGCTCAACTTGCCCAATGCCCTGAAGAACTATAGATATTTCAGGTCAAAGCTGGAGCCGTCCACTAAGCTCCTCATACTCGTCAAGGCAAACGCATATGGACATGGAGCCGTCGAATTCGCTTCAATGATGCAGGCGGCAGGGGCAGACTATCTGGCAGTGGCATATCCTGTCGAAGGTATGGAACTCAGGCACAACGGTATCAGCCTCCCGATTCTGGTGCTCACGGCGGGGACAGACTATTTCAATGAAATCATAGATAACCGCCTGGAGCCGGGAATCCCTAATCTCTATTCGCTCAAGAAGCTTGTGGAAGTCTTGGATTCTCGCAAGATCAAAAATTTTCCCGTCCACATCAAACTGGACACAGGCATGCATAGGCTCGGCTTCATGACAAGCGAGCTTGAGGCTCTCATGGATTTTCTTAAGGTTCATGACGAAGTGAGGGTCAAATCTATATACTCTCACCTCTGCGTCGATGAGGATCCGGCCTGGGACGAATACACACTCGGACAGGTCAAGATGTTCAAGGAGAATGCCAGCCGTCTAGAGGAGGTACTTGGTTACAAGCCTATGTGGCATATACTGAATTCTGCCGGAATCGAGAGATTCCCGCAATTCCAATTCGACATGTGCCGCCTCGGAATCGGCATCTATGGCATCAGTTCTGTTCCTGGGGTGAAACTTTGGCCGGTAGCTTCGCTTAAGTGCAAAGTGCTGCAAATTAAGCATCTGAAACAGGGAGACGGAGCCATCGGATATGGACAGCATGGTAAGATTGCTCCTGAAGGGACAACAATCGCGACAATCCCTGTGGGTTATGCCGATGGGATTGACAGGCATCTCGGCTGCGGACATGCCAGCTTCAGTCTCAATGGGCACAGAGTACCTACGACAGGCAACATTTGCATGGATATGTGCATGTTGGACATCACAGGGGTAGACGCAAAGCCCGGGGACACGGTGACGATATTCGGCGAGGACCCTACCGCGGAAGAGCTGGCCGGGATTCTCGGGACTATCCCTTACGAAATTCTTGTTAGCGTCCCGCGCCGTATCCACCGCGTGATAGTCCGCAAATAGCACATCCTCCAATCGAGGCAGGATCTGCGAACGAAGTCTCAGCGTGAGGCGTACTGTCGGAGAGTCGGAGGGGGTGTGCCTGATGAGAAGGCTGCTAGTTTAGTCTGCGAGCATGAGTCCGTGACGGACCTTCTCGGCCACCTCTGCGCCCTTTAAAGCCTCAAGAATGGCAAGGCCGAAATCGATGGCACAGCCCGCTCCACGTCCGGTGATGAGATTGCCGTCTACGACCGCCGGAGCCTTGAGATAAATTGCGCCACGAGCTATCGGACCGTCTTCGAAGCCATCAAAGCAGGTGAACTTCTTCCCTGTTAGATCAGGCAGCTGTGAAACGACGAGTCCTGGAGCCGCGCAAATGGCAGCTACAGTACCCCCCATGGCATAATGCAACTTCATGAAGTCTATAATTTCGCCTTTCTCCGCAAGCTTCTTGGTTCCTGGCATGCCGCCCGGGAAAATCATCACGTCCTCCGGATCCGCAACCTCAATGTCAACCTGAGCCTTGAATTCGCCATACGTCATATCCGCGACGAGGGGCACTCCATGAGAGCCGACCACGAACTTGTCAGCATGGATAGAAACAGTCTTAAGCTCAACCCCTCCTCTACGGAGAACATCAAGCGTCGCAATTGCTTCGGTCTCTTCGAAACCGTTAGCAAGGAAAATATATACGCCTTTCATGAAATCTGATTATTGTTGAGATATCAAGATTCGAACTTGAACTAGCGGAACCAAAATCCGATGTGCTACCATTACACCATACCTCAATTCCAATGTTACAAATATACAAAAATCTTGGGAATGCCCCATATTCTCACGAAATCTAACGGTCTCTGCGAGAGGCTGTGGCGAGGGGCCTGCGGTCGGCGTGAGCGTGGGAGCGATGATGATGCTACCTTACAAAGGTGAGGTATTTGCGGGTGACGCGGCCTCGGACGGTTTGGCTTATGTACGGGAGAACGCTGAGGTCGAAGGTATCGAGAAGTTGTTTCTGAAGGTCGGGATTGCTGGTAACTGAGTCCATGTCGACGAGCAGAATGCTGACTCGGCGTGAGGATGTCCGGAGGGAGGCCTCTCGGAGGGAAGACTGTTTCAGCAGGCTGTCGATGCCAGCCATTTCAGCGGCGCAGTTAGGGCAGCTGTGGGTATAGAACATGATGTACGCAAGGCCGGGGCGGCGAAGGGAGAAGTGTCCGGTTTTGGAAGAGGAGGACCTGTTTGAGCGGGCGGTAATAAGGGTACCGGGAACCTTTATCCGCGGAAGATATGTTCCGAGGCCAGCCCGGCTGAGGAGGTCGTGTTCGAGTTCGGCGAGTCCTATGATCTTAAGGCTGTCGTCAGGCTGATTCCAGACATCCGGCCGGGAAAGAATCAGACTGTCAACGAGATAACTGAGACCCGCCTTATAGCCTTCGCCTGTTTTAGAGGAAAGGTAGTAGAGGAGATCTCCGGCTAGCTGCCGGCCTGAGCGGGGGTCTGTGGAGAGGGCGGACGCCGCTTTGTCGGCGACAAGGCGGACATCTTCTTCGGAGGGGGCTGGGACGGACAGATCGAAGTCAGATATTCGGTTGCGAGCACGGGGATTAGCGGCTTCGGAGTGACGGCCGGCTTTGGTTGTGCGGGAGGATTGAGACTCAGAGGTGTTCGGAACAGAGGCGGCGGAGGAAGAGAAGCCGGAGGCAGCGGCGGAAGAGGGGTCTGAGTCTGGAGTTTCCGGCATGGAGAGAAGGGTGAAAAGGGTGTCGAAAAGTCGCTCGGAGTCCTCGGAGCCATATTCTTGAGGGCTGAGGATGCGGTCAAGGAGGGTCCCGAGGGCCTCGGCGTCGAGTTTTCGTCCCACGATTATGCCGCCGGGATCAATCAGAAAGACGGATGGTGTCTGGAGTACGCCATATTTCATCTGAAAAGCAGAGTCCATGGAGGGGTCCCAGCAATACCAAATTCTTGAGGATGGAGCATCAAACTGGAGATACGTGGCTATGAAGCTTTCCATCATGGTCCTGTCGTCGCCTGTGCAGACGAGGAAGAGGTCAATGGGATAGTTCTTCTCTTTCATGAGCTTCGTCAGGAGGAGGGACTGTATCTTGCAGTCTGCGCAGTCTGGGGCATAGAACCAGAGCACCGAGTACCTGGCGCCTGAAGCGTTTGAAGTGGAGGCGTCTGAAGCACTTGAGGATGAGGCAGGGGCATCTGATCTGGATTTGACTGATGACGGAAAGACGACGCTGGAACCGTCGAGTCCAAGGAGTTTTAGGCTCGGGGCAGGGAGGCCGATGAGGGACTGACGGTTGAAGTCGGCGAAGATCCTTGCGTTCATCAGGTCGAGGTCATTGTGGAATGAGACTTTTCCCGGAACGAACCAATTGTCAGTCAAATAGATAGACACCGCCTCATCGCCCATGAGCTTGGAGTCAATGTAGTGTGAATACAGCCAGATGGCTACGGCCTGTCGGACAAGGGAGTCACTGCATGAGGAGATGAGGAAGTCGCATTCTCTCTGCTTCACAGAGACGGGCTCCGTTTCCATGGCGGCGGCATATTGGGAGAGTTTAGCGTAGAGGCCCTGGAAGTCAGCGGTGTCGCGGCTCTCCGAGGATGCAGAAAGGGAGCCTCCGAGGGATGAGAGCGCCGGCAAAAGGCTGAGAGCCAGAAGCAGAATCAGGCGTCTCATCGGCCGGCCTCCGGTGTCGGAAGCACAACTCCCTCCGGAAGGAATTGCGAAGTGTCCCCGCGATGCTTCAGCAAGTCACGGACAGCAGACGAAGAAATATGGGCGAATTCCTGGGCTGTAGGAATGATTATGGTCTCGATGTCCGGAGCAAGACGGCGGTTCATGTCCGCTATGGATCTTTCCGTCTCGAAATCAAGCATATTACGCACCCCGCGGATCATGTGCCTGATGCCGAGTTCACGACAAGTGTCTATGGTCAGATTGCTATACTTTATGACGCTGACTCCGTCCAGCCCCTTCACCGCCTGACGGATGATATCCATCCTCTGATCCATGGTGAAGAAGCCCTTCTTGTCCTGATTTATGCCGACGGCCACTACGACTTCATCGAACATAGTAAGAGCCCTGTTGAGTATGTTCAGGTGACCTGCCGTAAAAGGGTCAAAGGAACCCGGAAATAATGCCTTTAGATTCATGGTATCATAGCCTCCAGTCGATTGGCGCCTGGCCCTCGGCCGAGAGAAGTTTGTTTGTCATGGAGAAATGCCTGCAGCCGAAGAAAGCCCCTCCCGCGAGCGGAGAAGGATGGGCGGCTTCAAGCACATAATGCCTCGAAGTGTCGATGAGAGAACGTTTGCTCCTGGCATAGTTGCCCCAGAGCAGAAAGACCAGTCCCCTGCGGTTGTCGGAGAGGTACTTGATCACGGCGTCCGTGAATGTCTGCCAGCCGATTTTGCTGTGGGAAGCAGCCTGTCCGGCTCTCACCGTGAGTATGGAATTCAGCAGCAGCACACCCTGACGGGCCCAAGGAGTGAGGTCGGTCGCCCCTGACATCGTGATACCGAGATCATCATGAATCTCTTTGAAAATATTTTTCAGAGAAGGAGGAGCCGGCACCCCTTCAGGCACCGAAAAAGAAAGCCCCATCGCCTGGCCCTCGTTGTGGTAGGGATCCTGGCCAAGGAGAACGACCTTAACCCGCTCCACCGGAGTAAGATTGAAAGCGTTGAAAATCAGCCCTCCGCGAGGATAGACCTTCTCTCCGCGGGCCTTTTCTTCATGAAGAAAACGCACCAGCGCCTCGAAATAAGATTTCTCAAATTCGGGAGCGAGTGCGTTTTTCCAACTTTGTTCGATCTTTACTTCCATCTGGTCCGAAGAGACATACTTGATGACCTCTTCAATTGTCTTGGCTTACCGGTCGTCGAAGGCGTACTTGATGACATCTTCGATTGTCTTGACATAGACAAATGTAAGGCCTTTTACGTAAATATCGTTAATGTCTTCGATATCTTTTCTATTATCTTCGGAAAGTACTATCACACTGACTCCAGCTCTCTTGGCGGCCAGAATCTTCTCCTTGACACCTCCGACAGGAAGCACTCTGCCACGCAGAGTCATCTCTCCGGTCATCGCTATGGCATGGCGGACAGCCTTGCCGCGCAGGGCCGAGACCATGGACGTGACCATGGTTATGCCGGCCGAAGGGCCATCTTTCGGAACGGCTCCTTCAGGCACATGGATATGGATATCCTTGCCCTCAAATTCCTTATAGGTCATGCCGGCGAGCTCAGGATGAGCCTTGACGTACTGGTAGGCAATCGTGGCGGACTCCTTCATGACATCCCCGAGGTTGCCGGTCATGGTGAGCCCGTGCTTGCCTTCGCTCACCTGGCTCTCCACGAAGAGAATCTCCCCTCCGGCAGAAGTCCACGCCAGGCCGGTGACTACACCCGGAAGCTCATTGCCATCTATCTTGTCATGGAAATTGGTAGGCAGACCGAGATACTCTTTGAGGTGTTCGGGCTTGATGACGCTTGGATGGTCTTCACCGAGAGCTATCTTTTTGGCAGTCACGCGGCAGATTTTCGCTATCTGCTTCTCAAGGCTGCGGACTCCTGACTCCTGAGTGTACTTGTCTATGATTTCGGCCATGGCGGCCTTGTCTATCCTGAGCTCGCGGCGCCCTATTCCATGGGCTTCGAGCTGCTTAGGGACAAGGAATTTCTTTCCGATTTCGGCCTTCTCTTCGGCAAGATAGCCTGTAACATTTATCAGCTCCATCCTGTCGAGAAGGGCAGGCTGAATAGTAGAGATGTCGTTGGCCGTAGTTATAAAGAGGACATGCGAGAGGTCGTAGTCCTGATCAAGGTAATTGTCATGGAAAGTAGTATTCTGTTCAGGGTCAAGCACTTCCAGCAGAGCGGAGGAAGGGTCGCCCTTGTAGTCGCTTGCCAGTTTGTCAATCTCATCCAGAACCATGACAGGGTTGGACGTGCCCGCGCGCTGGATTCCGCTCAGGATTCTGCCTGGCATGGCCCCGATGTAGGTACGCCTATGCCCCCTGATCTCGGCCTCATCATGCATGCCGCCGAGCGAGATACGGACATATTTTCTTCCGAGTGCCCTGGCGATTGATTTGCCGAGGCTGGTCTTGCCGACTCCCGGAGGGCCGTAGAGACAGAGGATAGGCGACTTGAGGTCTCCGCGGAGCTTGAGCACCGCAAGATATTCCACTATCCTTTCCTTAATTTTGTCAAGCCCGAAATGGTCTTCATCGAGGACCTTCTTCGCATGGACGAGATCAAGGTTGTCCTTGCTTTTCTTGTTCCATGGGAGATCCAGCATGAAGTCCAGATAGTTATACTGGATGCTGTAGTCAGGGGTCGAAGGATTGTACTTGAGGAGTTTGTCCATCTCCTTGTCGAAGGCCTTCGCCATGTATTCCGGCCAATCCTTATTGTCGGCCCTCTTCCGCAATTCCGCCTCATCCTCATCCTCATCCATGCCGAGCTCCTCCTGGATGGTGTGGAGCTGATTATTGAGATAATACTCCCTCTGTTGCTGGTCGATTTCGCTCTTAACCTTGCGGTTGATGTCCTGTTTGATTTCAA
Source organism: Bacteroidales bacterium UBA7258 (assembly GCA_002472565.1). Classification (GTDB taxonomy): domain Bacteria; phylum Bacteroidota; class Bacteroidia; order Bacteroidales; family UBA932; genus Cryptobacteroides. The sequence continues at coordinate 83,569 of DKSK01000007.1, forward strand.
GGAGGCCGAGCTGAGTGTCAAGGACGTTGAGAAGCTTCATGGCACGGGTCTTCATGTCTTCATATGACAAAAGTCCCACCTTGTCAGAGAAGTTCTCGACCTCGACAGAAGTTGCTATGAAATTGACCAGGAACTGGAAGTCGTCTATGGCTTCAAGGGCAGTAATGGCCTCCTTAGGAGCATAGGCGGTCGACTTGAGAATGGATGAGGCCTTCTCCTTGAGGGAAGAGGCTATCATCTTGACGCTGAGGTCATTGTTGTCGGCAGGATGGTCTTCAAGATATTTCACCTCGGCCTTGAGGTAAGGCTGGGTAGCGGTCAGCTTCTTGACTTCGATGCGCTTATAGCCCTGAAGTACGGCCGTTACAGAGCCGTCCGGCATCTCGAAGGTGCGGACGATCTTGGCGGCGGTTCCTATCTTGTTGAGATCCTTGGCCAGCGGGTCTTCTACCTTGACATCGTTCTGAGGCACGGCTCCGATAAAGAGGTTGCCTTTCTGGGCATCGTTTATGAGCTTTACGGATTTTTCTCTGCCGATGGTGACCGGGTAGACCGCCTCCGGAAAGAGGACGGCGTTCCTCAGTGCCAGGATAGGGAGCTCCTCAGGGAGGTCCGCATCGTCCAGTTTCACTTCACCATGCTCACCCGCCAAAACCGGAATGATGCTGACTTCCGCACCTGCTGGCAGGAAGTCATGAATGTTCTTATCATTGTTGTCCATATATAGTTTCATTATTTGCAGACAGGCCCGACTGCCATTTTGTCAAAAGGCGGGAATCCAATGTCCGCCAGGACATATGGTCAATCTCCGTGCCAGCAGACTGAGGAAACGGAGAAGGTCTTGGAAAGAAGCGCTTCGGGCAGCCTGAAAGGGAGAAAATCATGATGATAATGCCTCCAGAATAGCGTATTTAGGCGAAATAAATTGGAAATGAAAAAAAAAGAGGATAACTTTGTATCTCAAATAGTACCGCAAAGGCACTCAGTTTAGGCACTTTATTAATTAAAATACGTTAGGGATACTATGACAAAGGCAGAAATTGTAAATGCCATTGCAAAAAACATTGGCAAAGAGAAAATTGAAGTTCAAGCAATCGTTGAGGAATTCATGAGCGTCGTGAGGGATTCCCTCAAGGCTGGTGATCCGGTTTATCTCCGCGGCTTCGGCAGCTTCATCATCAAGCACAGAGCTGAGAAGGCTGCAAGAAACATCACGAAGAACACCACACTCGTGATCCCGGCTCATGACGTACCGGCTTTCAAGCCAGCGAAGTCCTTCCTCAAGAAGTAGCTGAAGAAATAAATTTTAACCATTTATCATTATGCCAAACGGAAGGAAAAGAAAGAAGCATAAGATGGCGACGCACAAGCGTAAAAAGCGCTTGCGCCTCAACAGACACAAGAAGAAGTAATCCTCTTTGTCTGCCATCTTAGCAAAGCTAGGAGAAAGAGGTTAGCCGAGGGATTCGGAAACCTCTTTTTTGTTATCTACCACAAACGGAAAATCCATAATGGACGTCGAAAAGGAATCAGAAAAAGACCTTATCATTGACGCTGAAGAGTCCGAGGTCCACATAGCCCTGCTGGAAAACCACAGGCTGGTGGAACTCAACAAAGAGACAAGTGCAGGCCGTGAATTCACTATCGGGGACGTGTACCTCGGCAAGGTGAAGAAGGTCATGCCGGCGCTCAACGCGGCCTTCGTGGACATCGGAGACGAGAAAGAGGCCTTCATCCATTATCTGGACCTCGGGTTGTATTTCAACGCATTTGACGAGTTCGTCCGCAAGATCAACCCGAACACGGATTTCGCCCAACTCTACGCTTCAATCAAGCTCGGCCCCGCCCTCGAGAAGGAGGGCCGGATTGAGAAAGTGCTGAAGGTCGGGCAGATGATTCCCGTTCAGATAGTGAAGGAGCCTATTTCCACGAAGGGTTCCAGGCTGACGGCGGAGATTTCGCTTGCGGGACGCAATATCGTATTGCTCCCTTTCGCAGAAAAGGTGAGCATATCCCAGAAGATCTCTTCCAAAGAAGAGAAAAGAAGGCTGGAAGCCCTGGTCAGGAGCATTCTTCCTGCAAATTACGGAGCTATTATCCGCACTGCCGCAGAAGGCAAGAACGCCGCGGTGCTGGTGGCGGAGCTCAGGTCCCTGATTGAAAAATGGGAAGGTTCATGGAAGAAGCTGGCCCAGTCCAAAAACGTACAGCTGCTGTTCACCGAATACAGCAAGACGACGACCATCCTCCGCGACCTGCTCAATGACTCCTTCGCTCACATCATCGTGAACAGCGAGAGTGCGTATGATGAGGTCAAACGCTATGTGTCGATAATTTCGCCGGAACTCTCAAATATCGTTGAACTCTACAAGGGCAAGGACCCAATCTTCGACCATTTCGAGATCACAAGGCAGATCAAGAGTTCCTTCGGAAAAGTCGTTCCAATGAAGCAGGGCTCCTACCTCGTCATCGAGACTACGGAGGCCCTCAACGTGGTCGACGTGAACAGCGGAACAAGGTCGAAGACCAATGATCAGGAAGAGAACACCTTCGAGGTCAACAAGTATGCGGCGGAAGAAATCGCCAGGCAGCTGAGGCTCAGGGACATGGGAGGCATCGTAATCGTGGACTTCATAGATATGGAGTCAGCCGATCACCGCAGCGCCCTCTTCAAGTACATGACTGACCTGATGGCGGGCGACCGCGCCAAACACAATGTCCTGCCGCTCACGAAGTTCGGGCTCATGCAGATTACTCGTCAGAGGATACGTCCCGTGACCCAGATTGACACCACGGAGGTCTGCCCAGTCTGCCACGGCACGGGAAGAATAACTTCGAGTCTGGTCATCGATGAGCAGATTGAAAGAAGGCTTTCCTACTACGCCGCCGACAAAAACATCAAGAACCTTGAACTCAAGGTGAGCCCGATATTGGGCGCCTACCTCACAAGGAAGAAAGGCTTCATGGGATCAAGCTTCATCACAAAGTGGATGAAGAAATATTCATGCAAAATAAAGCTGACGGAAGTCAGTTCATTCAGCGTCCTGCAGAACGAATTTTACGATTCAGCCGGCAATAAGCTCGATTGAGAGCCTTGCCATGACACTCTAAGGAAAAGCCGGTCCTCAGCTGGGCCGGCTTTTTTACATACGGCGCCTATTCCCCAGGCATATTGTGGCAGTACTTGCGCCACTTGTCAAGGAGGGCCGTCATATCGGCGGGAAGAGGAGAGTCGAACTGCATGAACTTGCCAGTCCGGGGATGGACGAAACCGAGAGTCTTGGCGTGGAGGGCCTGACGCGGACAGATTTCGAAGCAATTGCGGATAAACTGCCGATACTTCGTATAGATAGTACCCTGGCGGATCTGGTCTCCCCCGTAACGCGCATCGTTGAAGAGCGGATGGCCTATCCAGTTCATGTGGACCCTTATCTGATGGGTTCTTCCAGTCTCCAGACGGCACTCCACAAGGGTCACGAAGCCGAAGCGCTCCAAAACCTTGTAATGGGTCACGGCATGCTTTCCCTTGTCACCCTCCGGGAAAACCATGAAGCGCATCCTGTCATTCGGGTCGCGGCCTATATTACCATCTATGGTACCCTCATCGTCGGAAATATTGCCCCAGACTACCGCCTGGTAACGGCGCTCGATAGAATGAACGAAGAATTGACGGGCGAGATCGAGCTGGGCCTCGTCATTCTTGGCGACTACGACTAGACCGCTGGTATCCATGTCTATTCTGTGGACCAGTATGCCCATTCTCTCGTCTTCGGCATCGGGCCCCTGGGATATCCCCAGATGATAGGAAAGCGCGTTGATGAGAGTTCCGTCAAAATGGCCGTGGCCTGGATGTACGCACATGCCGGCAGGCTTGTTGACTACCAGCACGTCCTCATCCTCATAGACTATGTTGAGCGGAATGTCTTCAGGCTTGACCTCGAAGCCATGGCGCTCGTAAGGCAGCATGAACTTAATCTCGTCGTTCGGTCGGACTATGGAATTAGCCTTGGCCGCCTTCCCGTTGAGAAAGACGTAGCCCGCCTTTATCGCAAGCTGAACCCTGTGGCGCGAAGTGTCCTCAAGGTGGTTCGCCATGAATTTATCGATCCTTACCGGAGTCTGGCCTACGTCGGCATTGAGCCTGAAATGCTCGAACATTCCCTGCTCTTCATCCTCCTGCAGATTTTCCTCCGCCGCCAGACCTTCTTCGAGAATCTCTTTGTCCATGTCTACTTTGATATTCTTTCTTTGGAGAGGGTGAGATTGACCTTGGATCCCATCCGGACTGGTTCTGAAGAAGCCGAAGGAGACTGCCTGGTGACTACGGCATCAAGGCTGTCGGAATAATTTTTCACAGACTTGTCGAAAGAAAGCCGTCCGATATTGAGAGAACTGGTCTGCAGGCCGTCCACGGCACGCAGATACTTCATCCCTGTCACGTCAGGAATATAGGTCACGTCATCATTCGGATTCAGCCCGACGACCAGGTCGATAGGCGAGCCGCTCAGAACCTGGGCTCCCGCCTTGACCTGATAATTGCCGAGGAGCTGTTTGAGCACGTTATTGGTCGCCATGTCCTCGACATAAATGAGTCTTCCCAGTACGAGTCCGCGGGCGGAGATCTCAGCCTTGGCCTGGCGCATACTCAGGCCGACAAGGTCCGGCATGACCACCTTTCTCGGATTCACAGAGTTGATTGTCAGTATGACCCTGCGGTTCTTCTTCACCTTGGAGCCCGCTTTCGGGTTCTGGGTATAGACGACTCCCCTGCCCATGCGGCGGATATAGACAGAATCCGTCACCTCAACCTTGAGGTCGGCCATTGAGGCGGCATATTCTGCCTCGGAGACCTTCATGTTCGTAAAATCCGGAACTACTATCTCCTGGCCATGATGGGTCAGGACCGCAAGCAGAATCGACGCCGAAGCCGAAAGGGCGATGACGAAGAGTACGGCCAACATGACGTTTTTCCCGAGCCAGTGAAGGAAGGGAGCATCCTCCCGAGCCTCTCCCGGCTGATTGTTCTTTTCGAAATCCATTGCTATGATTGCGCCCATAGGGGCGGCGCAGACGCAAAGATAGCAATAATTTCATATCTTTGCAGGAATGAAAAACGAGAAGCTTCTGCTGACCGGACTGTCCATGATGACGGCCGGTCTTATGTCTATACCCTTCCTGATTCCCCACCTCGGAGTTTTCTCCCTCTTCGGGCTCGTCCCGCTGCTGTGCGCCGACAGAATAGCCGATATGGCGGGAGTGAAGAAATTCTGGCGCTGGCACTACCTGAGTTTCCTGGTCTGGAATCTGCTCACCACCTTCTGGGTCTGCAAGGCCACCTTCTGGGGCGGGCTCTTCGCTTCCTTTGCCAACGCCCTCCAGATGTCACTCGTCTTCGGACTTTTCCGACTCTCGAAAAAAAGCTTCAGCGGAGCTCTGCCCTACATTTTTCTGGCCGCGACATGGATTGCCTGGGAGAAATTCTACCTGACCTCCGCCCAGATAAGCTGGCCGTGGCTGGTGCTGGGCAACTCTTTCGCGAGGACGACCTCGCTGGTCCAGTGGTATGACTGCCTCGGAACCCTCGGAGGCTCCGCCTGGGTCTGGGCCTGCAATCTTGCCATCTTCGGCCTCATGGTCAGCCTTTCCAACGGAAGCTGGTTCCGCTGGAACGCCAAGGCGAAGATCGCCGCCATCTTCTTCAGCGCCGCCGCCCTTTTCGGCCCTATGGTCTGGTCCGCGGTCAAGTATTACACCTACGAAGAGAGCTCCGATGCCCTTGAGGTGGCAATAGTCCAGCCTAATTTCGACCCGTACGAGAAATTCGAGGCCTACTCCCAGGACAGCCAGGACGCTATATTCGAAGGGATGGCGAGAGAGGCCCTTCAGGGCAGGCTGCACGAGAGGGACAGCGCCTCTTCTCCCCTTCTGCTGATCGCCCCTGAAACCTTCACCGCCGATGTTATCGTCAATGACATCGAAGGAAGCAGCAAGACTTTCCGCCGCTTAGCAAGGCTGGCGGCCGATTATCCCGGGACCAACGTCCTTTTCGGGGCGTCAGACAGAGAATATCACCCCTCAGGCAAGGCTCCTTCCCGCACGGCCGTCAAGATAGGAGAGCGCTGGGTCACCCGCCACAATTCTTCGATAATCACCGACTCCACTTTCCGCTCCGAAATCTACCATAAGTCCAAGCTCGTGGTCGGAGTAGAGATGACTCCATACCCTTCCGTTTTCGTCCCTGTTGACAAGCTCCTCGGCGGAGTGATGGGCCGGGACGAAGGCCAGAGCGAGCCTTCCGCGCTCACTATCAAGACCTACGGCAAGGATGCGAAAAATATCCCCGTTGGCACGCCGATTTGCTACGAGTCGGTTTACGGAGACTTCTGCCGCGGCTACATAAAGGCCGGGGCCCAGGCCCTCGTGGTGATGACCAATGATGCCTGGTGGGGAGATACTCCTGGCTACAAGCAGCACTTCAGCTACTCAAGACTCCGCGCGATAGAAACCCGCAGAGACATAGCACGCTGCGCGAACACCGGAATTTCAGGCATCATAGACCAGAGGGGCGAGGTCGTCGCTCAGACCGGATGGTGGGTTCCCGCCACTCTCAGAGGCCACATCAACCTCAACACAAAGGAGACAGTCTTCGTCCGCGAAGGGGACATCACCGGCAGACTCTGCCGCTTTGTAGCCATCCTTCTCTTCTTCGCCTTGGTCGCGAGGCTGGCGGACAAAAAAAAGACAAGCGGAGATGACAGATAGAGAAAACGAGCTATTCGGCAGGTCAAGGCTCCTGCTCGGGGATGCCCTCATGGAGAAGCTCCATGATACAAAAGCCATTATCTTCGGAATCGGAGGCGTAGGCAGCTGGTGCGCCGAGGGTCTGGTCCGCTCAGGCCTCTCGAAGCTGACCATAGTGGACGCCGACACGGTCAGTCTGTCCAACGTGAACCGCCAGCTTATGGCCTCTACAAGCACAGTCGGCAGGGTCAAAGTGGATGTCCTCCGCGAACGCCTCTCCGACATCAACCCAGATGCCGAGATCCTCGCCATACACAAGACCTACTCTGCCGAGACAGCCCAGGACTTCGACCTGGATTCCTACAACTACGTAATAGACGCCATAGACAGCCTCAAGGACAAGGCGGCTCTGGTGCTCAAGGCTTCGGCTTCGAAGGCTAAATTCTATTCCGCCATGGGAGCCGCCCTTAAAGTCGACCCCGAGAGAGTCAAGGTCGGGCCCTTCAGCAAGGTCATCGGCTGCCCTCTCGCCTCAAGACTCCGCAAGAAGCTGAAGAAAATGGGAGAGATGCCGGCTAAAGACTTCACCTGCGTCTGGGACGATGAAGTCCTCGAAAACCGTGGAGAGCAGCCGGAGCAGGAATGCTCCTACAAGGCCGTGACCAACGGATCCATGGCGGCCGTCACTGGTATATTCGGACTTACCCTCTCCGGGCTGGTCATCAGAGACCTGTACCGGAGGGGGTAAGCTGGAAAAACTGAGGTTGAAAGTCTGAATCCCGGCCGGAGGACTACATCATAGGCCTCATGCCTCCCGGAGGAGGTCCCATCGGACCCCGTCCGGGACCGCGTCCCGGCCCGCGCCCAGGTCCGCCTCTCCTCATTCCTCCGCCGAAATTGCCGAAGCGGAAGGTCGCAGAGAAAATGATGTAGCGTCCGAGGGTGTTGTTCCATGTCTCAGTATGGTAGTTGGTGGCATCCGACACGCTCAGGTTCTTAGCCTGGTTGAAGATGTCGTAGCCCTTGAGGGCGAGGGTCACCCTTTCATGGAGGATGGTTTTGGTGATTTCGGCGTTGAGGACGAATTCATCATCCTGCTTTGTCGCATAGCCGTCATACCAGTTGTAGTCAAGGTCCGAATCCATGCCGAAGCCCGCAGGAAGGGTGAAATTGAAGGAGGCCTGAATCTGGTTGTTCCACGTGGCGTTGGTGCTGGCCGACTTAATGGTGTACCAGGACTTTCTCACGCTGGTGCGGCCTCCCAGGGTCACTTCCGCCCAGTTGTTCCTGTAGGTGAAACGGAGTCTCTGGGAAAGATTCATGGACTGGGTCTTGTTCGCGGTGAAAACGGCTTTCGCAAGATCGGTGTCCATGTCGCCGAAGTCCGCATGGAACTGGTCATAATTGAAGGCGGTCCCGTCGTAGTATGGAGTCGTGTCGAAGGTGCTCTTTCCGATATAGGAAGAAGACTCGTTGTAGCTGCCGCTGGTCATCGAGTAGATCGAGAAATTCGACTTGGCTATCGGCGTGTTCACGAAGGCCCTCAGGCTGGCTGAATAGGAATTGTTTCCGTTGACCGGAAGATTATAGGTAGCCCCGTTGGTCCCGTACCAGGTCGCGCTTACGATAGGGTCCTGGACCATCCCGGCGTTGAAGTCGAGGTTCATGGAACTGAATGACTTCATGTTCGTATGCCTGTAGCCTCCCCTCAAAGAATGGTTGAAATATGGGTTGAGGTACGGGTTGCCGAAAGATACGGCGAGAGGGTTGGAGTTGTCCAGCACAGGCATGAGCTGGCTGGTGCTCGGCTGGGACGAACTGCCCCTGTAGAAGAGGCGGAAATTAGTGTTGTCGTTCGGGTCATACCAGAGCTGGGCATTAGGAGTCCACTTGATGTTATGATCATCGTAGGTCTCGTAGCCGGTTGTCTCGTTGTGAGTGTAGGTAGGGACGACGCCGAAGCCCAGCTGGGCGCGGATCTTTTTGCGCTGCAACATGACCTGCGCGCTTATCCTCTGGTCAATCACCCTGTTGACCACGTTGTTGGAGTAGTCGGCGTTGATAAGCTCTCCGCTCTTGAGATATTCACGGTTGCCGAAGCCGAAATCAGCCCCCGCCCCGCTGTCCCAGGTATTTCTGTCAGAAGTGCTTCTGCTGTAGCCGAGTTCATAATTGGCAGAAACGAAGAAGCCGGCTCCGAGAGGCTCAGTGTAGGTGAGGGTGCCGCTGACGCTTCTGCTCCTGGTCTTGGTCAGAAAACGCTGGTTGATGATCGAATCTTTCTGATTGAGGAAATTGCCGGAGACGTCATAGTTATAGTTCCTCGTAAGAGACTGGTTAAAGCCGTTGAGAGTATTGTTGCTCAGGCTATAGTCCACATTGAAGGAGAGGGTGCGCCCCGGAAGGCCGAGCTTCTGGCGATAGAGGAGGAAGCCGCTTGTAGACCAGCTGTCACTGTCTCCGCTGGTGTTGGTGAAACCTCTGTTTGTCGTGTCCCTCCTTGCGTCCGAATATTCGGAAAGGGTGTTGAAATCAGAGAATTCATGGTAATCGCCGCCTCCGACGTTGAACTGCGGCTGGAAGAGGAACGAAGTGTTCTTGGAAAGCTTGTAATCAATCCTTGCTCCGGCCCTGTTGCCGTAGGTATTCTGATGACTGTAGCCGTTGTTGTTGTAGATGAGGTTATAGTCATCAAGGTAGGTCCTTCTCAGGCTCCTTTCCTCGACATCAGTCTTGGTCCCGTTGTAGAGGTAGTTGCCTTCGAGACTGAGGTCCCCGTCAAGGAGGTCCTTGCTGCCGTTGACACCTCCCATCCATGAGGTGACGATTCCGTTGCCGCTCCCGCCGAAGCCGCCGCCTCCGCGGCCCATTCCGCCGCCTCCGCCCATGGCACCTCTCATCATGCCGCCCGCCATGTCGTTGAAACCTCTGTTATTGGCGTTGTTTCCGTTGGCGATTATGCTCAGCTGGCTCTTTTCGGTAAAGTCTCCGATGAAAGCGGAGCCCTGGTAGCGCCAGTCTCCTTTGTTGTCGCCCACCTCGCTTGATGTATTTTCCGGAATATCATGTCCGACTCCGCCCATCACGTTGCCGAAGAGACCGTTCATCATGCCCCTTCTGACGGAGAGGTCAATGACCGTCTCGTCATTTCCGTCCTCGATTCCTGTGAACTCGGCCTGCTCAGACTTCTTCTCCAGGACCTTAACCTTGTCAATGATCTTGGCCGGGATGTTGCTGGACGCCAGGGAAGGATCATTCAGGAAGAAAGTCTTTCCGTTGATGGTAATCTTCGAAATGGATTTTCCGTTGGCGGTTATGGAGCCGTCAGAGCCGACTTCGATGCCGGGAAGCTTCTTCAACAGGTCGACGAGCATGTCGTTCTCAGTAGTCTTGAAAGAAGAAGCGTTGTACTCGACAGTATCCTTCTTTATTATGATAGGATTGCCTGCGGTGCTGACGGTAGCGGCATCGATAGCCTGCTGGTCAGTCTCCATCTTTATCGTGCCGAGGTCCAAGGCTCCGTTGACGGAGATTTCCTTTTCATAGGTCTTATATCCGAGGAGCTCCACCTTTAGAGTGTATTTTCCGGCGGCCACCTTTTCGAGCGTGAAATTTCCCTTGTCATCGCTCAGGATGTACTTATATGGGGTCTTCGTTCCCGGTTTGGTAAGAGATACGGTCGCGAAAGCGACAGCGTCGCCGCTCTGGGAATCCTTTAGTACGGCCTTCACCGTTCTGTTGTCATTAGCGGCCGTCTCGAGGGCCTTTACCAGCGTTCCGTCATTGACCCCGTCATCTGCAGCCCGTGCCGCGCCTCCGCCTGCAAGGAGCAAGACTGCGGACATAAGCAGCACGCTCTGCTTAAAGATTTTCTCCATCGGATTGTAATTTGATGTATAACTCTACTAACCTTTCGGCGCCCCTCTGCGGAACGCACAAATATATTGACGTAATCCAGGGCCCCAAGTTTAAAAAAAAAATTTACTTGATTCTGTCCGGGTGGTCCTTTATGAACTTGTCCCATCCACCCCTCTTTCCCACGGCCCCTGCCAGGGGATTAGTAGTCTGGTAGAAATGGCACATGGCTATCGCCAGGGCATCAGTGGCATCAAGATGCTCCGGCTTCATCTCGAAGCCGAGTGTGCTCTTCAAGACATTGGCCACCTGTTGTTTGCTCGCCAGGCCGTTCCCCGTTATCGCCTGCTTGGCAAGGCTCGGAGAATATTCCACAGGCTCGACCCCATATTCCATCACGGCGATCGCGGCGGCTCCCTGGGCACGGCTCAGCTTGATCAGAGACTGGGCGTTTATCCTGAAAATGGGAGCCTCCATGGCTACTTCTGCAGGTCTGTAGGTCTTGCAGACCTCCCAGACCGTGTCATGGATCTGCTTGAGTTTGGCGAAGGCTCCGCCATCTTTGCGCAAGTCGAGGACCCCCATGTCAACAAAGGAGGGTTTGCGCCCCGAGACACGAATGACCCCGAAGCCAAGGAGATTGGTTCCGGGGTCTATTCCCAATATGATTCTTTCGGCGTCAGGCATAGAAGCCTTAGTCGATCTTGTCGAAGCCAGTGTAAGGACGCAGGCACTCAGGGATGATGATTCCTCCGTCGGTCTGGTTGTCCTCAAGAAGGGCGGCCACTACGCGAGGAAGCGCGAGAGAGCTGCCGTTCAGAGTGTGGGCCAGCTGCATCTTTCCGTTCTCGTCGCGGTAGCGCAGATGGAGCCTGTTGGCCTGATAGGTCTCGAAATTGGATACCGAACTGATTTCAAGCCAGCGCTGCTGGGCGGCGCTCCAAAGCTCGAAGTCATAGGTAATGGCCGAGGTGAAGCTCAGGTCCCCGCCGCACAGACGGAGAATCCTGTAGCGCAGGCCGAGCATATTGACGAGCTTCTCAACATGGGCTATCATCTCGTCGAGGGCGGCATAGCTGTTCTCCGGCTTTTCGATGCGGACGATTTCGACCTTGTCGAACTGGTGGAGACGGTTAAGACCCTTCACGTCCTTGCCATAAGATCCAGCCTCGCGGCGGAAGCAAGGGGTGTATGCGGTAAGCTTCTGAGGGAACTGGTCGTTCTCAAGAATCACGTCCCTGAAGATGTTGGTCACAGGAACTTCGGCGGTCGGCACGAGATAGAAATCATCGAGCTTGACATAGTACATCTGGGCCTCCTTGTCCGGAAGCTGGCCTGTACCGAAACCGGAAGCCGCATTAACCATTACAGGAGGCTCCACCTCCATATAGCCGTCCTTGGTGTTCTCCTCCAGGAAGAAATTGATGAGGGCTCTCTGAAGCTTCGCGCCCTTGCCCTTGTAGACAGGGAAACCAGCCCCAGTGAGCTTGACTCCGAGAGGAAAATCTATGATATCGTATTTCTTAGCGAGTTCCCAGTGAGGAAGAGCGTTCTCAGGGAGCTTGACCTCCGGGCCGCCCATCTTAACGACCTCGTTATCCTCCGCGCCCTTGCCAGGCTTGACCTTGTCGTTAGGGATATTCGGGAGAAGGACAAGATTGTCGAGGAGCTCCTTATTGTTCTCGTCGGCCTTGGCCAGAAGTTCAGCGGACTTCTCCTTGAGGAGAGCCACTTCCTTCTTGACTTCCTCAGCCTCATCTTTGCGGCCTTCCTTCATCAATTTACCGATTTCGCCGGCCTTTACTTTCTGCTGGGCGAGAAGGCCGTCGCTCTCAGCCTGGAGCTTGCGGCGGTTCTCATCGAGAGCCAAAACTTTTTCCACGATGGTCCTCGCATCGAAATTCTTGACAGCCAGCTTCTTGACAACGAACTCTGGATCGTCGCGAAGCATCTTAAGTGTAAGCATATCTCTTTGTTGTTTAATGAAAAAGGGTGGCACATCAAGCTGAAGTGCCGCCCTGTTTTCTTACCGCCTCCAGCGTATTAGTTTTCTGCAGGCTTTGATGATTCCGCCATTGGCTCGACATAGACATAAGACTTGTTGTCTCTCTTCTTCTTGAAGACAACAGTGCCGTCTATGAGAGCATAGAGGGTGTGATCCTTGCCCATGCCGACGTTGGTGGCAGGGTTGTGCACGGTGCCACGCTGACGGACGATGATGTTGCCGGCCTTTACTACCTGACCGCCGAACTTCTTCAGTCCGAGACGTTTGCTATGTGATTCACGACCGTTCTTAGAACTTGACTGACCTTTCTTGTGTGCCATAATTCTTAACTCCTCTTGATTAATGGATTAACCGGACGTCCCGCTTACGCGATGGAGTCAATCCTGATCTTGCTCATCTTCTGGCGATGACCGTTGAGGGTCTGAGTGCCATTACGACGCTTCTTCTTGAATACCAGTACCTTATCCGCCTTTACATCATCGGCGAGTACCGTAGCTTTTACTACTGCTCCATCAACATATGGAGTTCCGATCTTGACTGCTCCGTCTGCATCGACGAGAAGCACCTTGTTGATCTCGAAAGCCTCATCCTTCTTCTGAGGAAGACGGTTTACGTAGATCTCTGAACCAGCCTCAACTTTAATCTGCTGGCCTGCAATTTCAATAATTGCGTACATCTGAAATAAAACTCTTAAAGTTTCCGGCCGTAAGCGCCCGCTCTCTTGCAGCGGATCTTATGTTGCTTCCCAGTCATAATGGACTGCAAAGATACACAAAATCCCTCAACCGCCAAAACTTCTTAAAAAAACCTCTCCCTCAGGCACGCTCCGGCAAATGAAATTCTATCGGGAATTACATCTGATTGAAAAATTTCATATATTTGCTAACAAAAATGTTTCAGAGAATCTGCGCGGCAGACATTGCACCGCCGTCATGATGGCATGATATAATATTACGAAACAAGAATAGGATAGCTGATGCCAGGATTATTCATATACGACAAGTACGTTACCGGAAAGAATTTCTTCGGCAGGAAAGAAGACTGCCAGAATCTCGCCAATCTTCTGACCCAGGGCGGGCACGTAGCCATCTGGGCGCCGCCGAAAAGCGGCAAGATGTCCCTCGTCCAGCAGACGCTCTTCAATCTCCGCGTTTCCGGACGGCAATTCATGGTCGGACAGTTCACCCTGCTCGACATCAGGAGCATCACGAATTTTCTGCTACGCTTCGGTTCGACGGTCATCAGGATGGTGGCGAGCACCCCTGTAGAATACGCAGAGATGGTCGGGAAGTATCTCCCCGGAACCCATTTCGTCTTCGATCCTCAGAGATACTCTGACTGTGACGAAGTCCTTTCCCTCACATGGGATGTCGACGATGCGGACATAGACGCCATTCTCCACCTGCCCCAGAAGCTCGCGAGAGACCGCGGACAGATGCTCTACCTGATAATGAACGAATTCGAGAACGTAGACCTGACGGAAGACGGGGACAAAATATGCAAGGCCATGGAGAAGGCGATCGACGATATGGCGGGAGAGAGCGGACCGCGCTGCACCTTCCTTCTGGTCGGCGGCAGGGTCAACGCCATGAAGGCCATCTTCCGGGAGAAGCATCATTTCGCCCGCAAAGTCAACATATTCCAGATGCATGACGTCGACGAAAGGGAAATCACTGACAAGATCGTAAAAAGCTTCCTCTCAGGAGGTAAAGTCGTCGACAAGGACCTGCTCAAGGGAGTCTGCGCCCTCTTCAGATGCAACGTATGGTACATTAGCCATTTCGCTTCCATCCTGGACTACCTTTCGAGGGGCTACATAGTGGAGACGACCATGCTGGAAGCCTTGGACATGCTTATATCCATCCATGAGCCTCGTTTCATAGCCACGATGGACAGCCTCACCACCTTCCAGGTCAGCCTGCTGAAAGCGATTCTCGACGGTCATGAAAAATTCAGCGCGGCCGAGGTCATCAAAGACTACGCTCTCAACTCTTCGGCCAACGTAAAGAGACTCAAGGACGCCCTCATGAAGAAGGAGATAATCGCTTTCGACGATGACGACAAGCCTTATCTGCTTGATCCCCTCTTCGAATATTGGGTAAAGAAATATTATTTTGGAATGAAGGTCTGAAAAGGCCTTCTCATATTGATCATGCCAAAGAAAAAAATCGTAGTGCTGACTGGCGCCGGAGTCAGCGCAGAAAGCGGAATCAGCACCTTCAGGGACAACGGCGGGCTCTGGGACAATTACGACCCGCAGGAGGTGGCAAGCATCGAGGGATGGAGGAAGAATCCCGGGCTCATGCTGGATTTCTACAACGCCCAGCGCAAGAGTCTGAAAGACGCAAAGCCTAACGAGGCCCATCTGGCGATCGCCGCCCTCGAGAAAGACTATGACGTCACGGTGGTCACCCAGAACGTAGACAATCTCCATGAAAGGGCAGGAAGCACCAGAATCATCCACCTTCATGGTGAACTCACGAAGGTGCGTCCGGAGAATTGCTGCAACGACATGGATAATTTCTCTGAAAAGATGGTCTTCGATATAGGCTACGGAGAGATTCATCTTGGCGACAAGGCCCCGAACGGCCACCAGCTCAGGCCCCATATCGTCTGGTTCGGGGAAGCGGTTCCGAAGATTGAGCCGGCCATAGAGGCCGTCTCCAGGGCCGACATAATGCTTATCGTCGGCACCTCGCTCACCGTCTACCCCGCCGCGGGGCTCTACCGCTATGCCGGACTTGACACACCTATCTATATTATTGACCCTAAGGATGTGCCTGTCCGGGACAAAAGGATCATCCAGATCAAGGAAGTGGCCAGCAAAGGCATGGAGCTTTTCAAAAATCTTTTGGATGAAAAGAAAAATTAGCTACCTTTGCACCGCTTTAAGAAAAAGGGGGTGATTATTAAATGATTATTGTACCTATTAAGGAAGGCGAAAATATCGAGCGCGCACTGAAGAGATTCAAGCGCAAGTTCGAGAAGACCGGTGCCATCCGCGAACTCCGTGCAAGGAAGAACTTTGAGAAGCCTTCCGTTACAAGGCGTATGCAGAAGGAAAAGGCCATCTACGTAAAGCACCTTCAGCTCATGGACGAGCAATAAAAGAGCGGAACGTATTCCGCAAGGGATGCTTCTACGCAAAAAATATATGCCGGGCCGCAAGGTTCGGCATTTTTCATCATTTATAGATATTTATTGTGCGGAATTGCCGGAAGCGCGAATTAAATTAATGCTTATATTTGTCTAAAGGATAGGGCGGGATGTCGGAAAAAGGTAAAAGAAAATACAAAGGCCTGAAAATAACTGCCGGCGTATTGGTCGGGCTCTGGGTCGTTATAATACTTGCCTTGCAAGTAGTTCTGAATTCGAAATTTCTTGAGAAGACTGCGGCGCGATATGCCCCGCAGTTCATTGACGGAGATGTCAAGTTCAGCAGGATCAAGGCATCCATGTTCCGCAGTTTCCCGAATCTAAGGGTGGATGTCTACGATTTCAGCCTGACCTATCCGCACGAGCGCTGGGCCGGATATGACGCCTCGGGGATAAGGGACTATCTTGACAAGGAGGGCCGCTGCTTCCTTCCCGGGGAGGGTCAGCAAGACACCCTGGCCTCCTTCGACAGGCTCAGCGTCAGCGTGAACTGGATGAAGGCCGTCTTCATGAGGTTCAAAATCACGAACGCAGAAGTGAGTGGAGCGAGACTTTTCGCCCACATGTACGACTCCACCGCCGCCAACTGGAACATGTTCGGCTCTAAAGAACCGGAAACGCAGGAGGACACCGCCGCGAGCAAGATGCCTACGATAATTCTCGGCAGAGTGGCCTTGACAGACAAGCCCCACATAGTCTTCACCGACCGCTCGGACACCATCTTCGCGGCGCTGGACATGGACAGGCTTATCTTCGACGGAAGAATCAATCTCGCGAAGCCGCTCAAGGGCCATGACATAGGCCTCAGGCTGGACAGTCTCGGAATCTCAGGGCGCCTGCCGGCGGACACTCTCGTCGTGGACATAGACAGACTGAGACTCGGGGAAAAAAGATACATAAAGGCGGAGCTGGACGCCAGCGCCCAGCTTGCCATGAAATCTTTCGGCAGGGTGGACATTCCGGTGAAGCTCAGAGGAAAAATCCGCTTTCCCGGCGAGAGCTTCACGGACTTCGACTGTAAGAATCTCAAGCTGGATGTAGCCACCCTCTCCCTAAGGGGCAAGGCCAAGGTGACTTCGAAAGCAGACAGTCTCGCAGTTAAGGCATCGCTGGAGGTGCCGGACAGTCCTGTATCCGATCTTCTGGCCTTCTTCGGAGGCGCTCTCTCCAAGGTTCAGACTGATGCGAAGTTAGGGCTCAAAGCCTCGTGGAAAGGCGGGTATCATCCCAAGACAAAGAAGATTACAGGGCTCGAAGCCTCTCTCTCAATACCTCATTCGGCCATAGCCTATAAAGGCCTTCAGAATACGGGGGGTATCGAAGTCATGGCCAAGGCTTTCAGCGATTCCGCAGGCAGGCTCGATGCAGATGCCGAAAAAATCGCCCTTGATCTCGGCGGCCTCGATCTCAATGGCAGAGCAAAGGTCAGAGACCTGCTCGGCGGGAATGCCGAATTCGGGCTTGACGCCAAGCTGGGCGCCGAATTGGCCAGTCTCGCAGCGTTCTTCCCCAAGGAGAAAGGAATAAGCGCCGAAGGCAGTCTTGAAGCAGCTCTGAGCGGCACGATCCTTCAGAATCAGTTCGGAGGAGACCTTGCCGATGCCGACCTGCAAGGCCGCATAAGGTCCGGCGGACTCATCTTCAATGATGCCGCGGACACAATTTCCGCTTATCTCGGAAAGACCGACATCAGTCTGGGAAAAGCCGGAGAGAGCGGAGAGCTAAGCTCAGACAAACTCGGGTTCAAGGGCGGAATCGACAGTCTTTATGCCGCCATCGGCGAGGAGATGTTCCTCAGAGGAAGCGGGATCAGCTTAACGGCGCAGGCCACCTCTTCCACTGCTTCAGAAGAGTTCGGGAAGGAGAAGAATCCAGTCGCCGGAAGAGTCAAGATAGCCAGTCTTGGATTCAGCGGCTCTGATTCGCTTTTCGTCGGCCTGAAGAACACCAGCGACGGATTCCGCTATTCCAAACGCGCCTCCGGCGGAAGCGAGGTCCCGATAATTGTAGTGGACAGCGAGAACGAGAGCATCTTCGCCCAGGCCGGAGTCAACCGCTTCGGAGCCAATGACGCCAGGATGAAGCTCAGTGCGACTCTTTATGGGGCAGACAGGGGCAAGAAGCGCAAGTCAGTGATAGATTCTCTCCAGAGGGTCTACCCTGGAGTCGAGCGCGATTCTCTCCTGAGCCGTTTCCGCCGTGAAAGGAGGGATTCGGTTCCCGATTACCTGAGCGAAAAGGATTTCCAGAAAAAGGACATACAGATTCAGGTCAGCGAGTCCATAGCCAAATACGTAAAGGATTGGAAGATAGGTGGCGACGTGAGAATCGCGGAAGGACTTGTGATAACTCCGTATTTTCCTCTCAAGAACGAAATTTCGGATCTCGAAGGGACCTTCGACAATGACCGCATAAGTCTCAAAAATCTGACCTTGAAGTCCGGCGGCTCGGACCTCAGCGCCAAGGGTGAATTGTCAGGCCTGCGCAGGGCCATAAACAACCACGGACCTCTTGTCCTCAGCCTCGACATGACTTCGGACAAGATTGACGCCAACGAACTCATAGCGGCATGGAAATCAGGCTCTCTCTTCCAGGCGGACGGTTCCACCATGGCGGAGGAGGACCTTTCCGACGAAGAATACCTCGCTTCCGTCGCCATGAACACGGCTGTTCCGGACTCAGCCTCCTCGAAGCTTCTGATAGTTCCGGCCAACCTGATAGCCAACGTCACCTTGAGGGGCCATGAAGTCGATTGGTCGACCCTGGTCGTGAACTGGTGCACAGCCGACCTCGTCATGAAAGAGAGGTGTCTGCAGCTGACCAACACAGTTGCGACTTCGAATATGGGCGACCTCTATTTCGAAGGCTTCTACTCCACCAGGACCAAGAAAGACCTCAGCGCCGGCTTCGACCTGAATATGGTCGACATAACCGCCGACAAGGTCATTGAACTCTTCCCTGCCGTTGACAGCGTCATCCCTATGCTCAAGAATTTCAAGGGAAATCTTGACTGCGAGATGGCGGCCACCTCGCAGCTGGACACCAACATGAACCTTGTCATGCCGAGCATCGACGGACTCATGAAGATAGGAGGCGAAAACCTTCAGATTGACAAGAACGACGCCTACAAGAAGCTCGCGCGGATGCTGCTCTTCAAAGACAAGAAGCAAGGCAGGATAGACAAGCTGAGCATCAACGGCCTTATTTCCGACAATCAGCTTGAAATCTTCCCATTCATTCTTAAAGTCGACCGTTACAAACTGGCCCTCAGCGGCCTGCAGGATTTCGACCAGAGCTTCAAGTACCATATATCGGTGCTCCGCTCCCCTATCCCGTTCCGTTTCGGCATCAATCTGACCGGCAATTTCGACGACTGGAAGATCCGGCTCAGCAAGGCCAAATACAAGAACGAGAATGTGCCTGTATTCACCAAGCAGCTCGACACCATGCAGGTCAACCTCGTCAATTCGATCCACAACATTTTCCAGAGAGGCGTAGAAGCCGCCCTGGCGCAGAATACAGCGGCCAAGAACGACGTTGCACAGGCGAAGGACAAGGCCGGCTACACTGACGAACTTCCGGAGCCGCTCGATTCCGCGCGCCAGGTTATACTGGATTCTCTGCTCTACGCCTTCGACCATCCTGAGGATTCGACGCTGAGCGCCCGTCTCGACTCGCTGACTTCTTCGGCCGATTCCATATCCCACGATGATGCGGCCTCCAAGACAGCCGGAACGGCCCCTGTAATCGGCGCTGCTTCTGCCATGAATGTCTCGGGGACTCCGGCACATCCTTCCGGCAACGAAGCCGCGGACAGACGCAGACAACTAATTCTTGCCCCTGAGAAAGAAGATGACAAGCGGTGATTACATTGAGGTCACGATAAGCCTGGAGCCTTTCAGCAGAGAGAACGCCGAAATCACAGAGGCTCTTCTCTCCGACCTCCCCTACGAAAGTTTCATCATTGACGACCCTTCCGAGGGAGCTCCTCTGGCAGATTTGAAAGCCTACATTCCGAAAGAGAAATATGACGCAAGGCTGCTCCGGCTGGTCCTTTCGGGGCTTGATTTCAAGATATCCTTCCTCGCGAAGCTTATTCCGCAAGAGGACTGGAACAAAAGCTGGGAAAGCGAATTCGAGCCTATTGTCGTAGAGGGCAAGGTTACGGTCCGCGCTCCCAGGCACAAAGGCCTTCCGCGCACCCGCTTCAACCTCGTCATAGAACCGAATAACGCCTTCGGGACCGGCCACCATGAAACTACCTTCATGGTAATTCAGGCCATGCTGCGCCATGAGGACGAAATCCGCGGCCAGGTCGTCATGGACATGGGCTGCGGAACCGGAGTGCTGGGTATTCTCGCCGCGAAGATGCATGCGGCTCATGTCTATGCCATTGACATCAGCCCGCAGGCGGCCCAATCAGCTTACGACAACGCCCGGATCAACAGGGTCGGGAAGCATATCGAATGCTATTGCGGGGACGCTTCCCTGCTCCAGGCGGGCAAATACGGGTCTCTGCTGGCCAACATCCACCGCAATATCATTATCACCGATCTTAGGACCTACGCCCGTTCTCTGCGGCGTGGCGGCTTGCTGGTCTGCAGCGGCTTCTACACCTCTGACTCTCCTGCCGTCATCCAGGAAGCCTCGCTCCAAGGTATCGAACTTCTGGAAAGCACTTCCAGGGAGAACTGGGCCTGCCTCACCTTCCGCAAAGCCCTATAGCTCCCAGAGAGAATCAGCGCCCCGTCTCAGATTTTTTCGACGAAGTCGAGGAAACGCGAGGTAAAGGTCGGCCAGGAGAGCCGGTCTTTTTCGGAACGGATTGCCTCGCGGCACTTTTCAGGCAGACCTTCCTCGGAAAAATATCTGCGGATTTCGGCGGCTATGAGCCCAGGTTCGGCCTTCGCCGCCACCAGTCCGGTACCGGCATTGCCGACGCTCTCCTTCAGGCCTCCCACGTCGGTCACCACCATAGGCACCTCAAAATGGAGGGCGATGGCGTTGATTCCGCTCTGGGTAGCCGACCGGTAAGGGAGCACGGCAAGGTCAGCCGCAGAGAAGTAATCCTTAACCTCAGAATCCTTGATATATCTGGTAAAAATCCGGATCCTGTCTTTAGCCGGTGAGGAATCGATAAGACTCTGATAAGGCTCGAATGAGCCGTAAGGTTCGCCTGCTATTATCAGCTGATAAGCGTCGTCAAGTTCACCGAAAGCCCTAAGCAGGACATCCAAGCCCTTGTACTGCCGTATAAGTCCGAAGAAAAGAAGATTCTTCCTGCCGTGCACAAGTCCCAGCTTATCCTCTGCCTCCGGCCTCGGCAGACGGGCCCCGAAATGCGAGTAGATAGGGTGGAAAAGCACCCTGCTCTTGACATCCGGCGCCAGCCGCCTGAGATCCGCCTCCACCTCATCACAGAGGGTGATATGTCCCGTACAGCCCTTCAGGAAATACTTCGTCAACGGAGCGTCAAAGAACTTCGGTTCATGGGGTATGACATTATGGAGAATGGAGACCACCTTGCAATACTTCGAAAGGTGACGGGCGGCGAAGCCCAGCGAGGGGGCGAAATAGGACATCCAGTAGCTGATCACGACAAGGTCCGGCCTCCAGTCCCTGATGGCTCTATAGGTCTTGCCATAGGTGAAAGGATTGGCCGAATCCAAGATACGGAGACTCTCTATCTTGACCGCCTCATCGTCCTTGGTCACATACTGAGTCTTTCCCGGGAAGAGGAAATCGGGGTATTGCCTGCTGAAATTGAAAGCCCTGACCTCGTTCTCCTTCGTGAGTTCCTGATAGAGACTCGCGTTGAATTGGGAAATTCCGCCCCTATAGGGGTAGAAGCACGAGAGGAAGGCTATTCTCATACGTCTTTGACCAAACAGAAATCCAGGGCCTTTGTAAGGGCCTCTTTGTCAATATTCTGACCTATAAAGACGAGCTTCTGCATTCTGTCGCCATATTTCGGATCCCAATCCTTTTTCAATTGCTCGTCCGACTCCAGCTGACGGCGCAATTCCTCAGGCGGCATAGTGGCGAACCATTGGCCGGCGCCCTTCATCAAAAACTGTTTGCCGCTCTGTTCGAAAAGGTAGCAGATTTTCTCCTCATCCTTGAAATAGCACATGCCCTTGCAGCGGATGATATTGCGCGGCCACTTCGAGACAAATGCGTCGAACTTGTTGATATCCATCGGATCGCGGCGATACCACACGAAGGTCCCGATTCCGTATTCAAGCTCCTCTTCGCTCTCCAGCTCATTTTCCACCAGATCATCATCCTTGTGCTCCTCGACTTCCTTAATCCAGGCGGCGGATTGGGCTACCTTGTTGAAATCAAATTTATAGGTGTTGATCAGCTTGTCAAGATCCACATCACAGAAGTCCGTCGGTATGATTTCCGCCTCCGGCTGAATGGTCCTGACAATCTTTGTCACCTTGCCGAGTTCATCCTTGGAGATTTCCGAAGCCTTGTTGAGCAGAATGATGTTGCAGAACTCAATCTGCTGCGTGATGAGGCTCTCGATGTCGTCTTCGCCCACATCTTTACGCAGAAGGCAGCTTCCAGTATCAAATTCATCGCGGAGCCTGAGCGCGTCGACCACCGAGACAATGCAGTCGAGGGCCGGAATGACGTCTCCCACATATGGACCGCCGAGCTGAGGAATACTGCAGATGCTCTGGGCAATCGGGACAGGCTCGCAGATGCCGCTGGCCTCGATGACTATGTAGTCGAATTTTTTGGTATCTGCAAGCTCGCATAGCTGCTGAATCAGGTCCATCTTCAGGGTGCAGCAAATGCAGCCGTTCTGGAGAGGCACCAGACTGGAGTCTTTCTCGTTGACGACTCCGCCCTGCTGGATGAGGCTGGCATCGATATTGATCTCGCCTATATCATTGACTATGACGGCGAACTTGATGCCCTTTTTGTTCGCCAGAATTCTGTTCAGAAGAGTGGTCTTGCCGCTTCCGAGATAGCCGGTCAGAAGCAGGACCGGAATAACTGATTTTGCCATTATGTAAATTTCTGTTTTCTGTGGCGGATAGTTTCAGCCCGCCCGACACGCAAAAATACAAAATATGGTCCTTATTTCCTTTCCTGACAAAATGGCCATAATCTACGCCCTTCTTCTCGCCATGAAAGTGTCTGCCGGGCCATAGACAGAATGTAGTTCCGGCTGTCAGGGCCGCACTCTTGAAACTGGAGCGGCCTTTGTCTTGGCATTGCAGAATAGGCAAAAGGCGGCCATGACGAAAGCCATAGAGAGAGGAAAGTTTTAGTTATAGTGTTCACAAAACAGTGCGGGTGAAGGGGCTCGAACCCTTACGCCGAAGCACAAGATCCTAAGTCTTGCTTGTCTACCAATTCCAACACACCCGCAAGATGCAGAGATGAAGGGCCTCTGGGCCGATCATTCTCTCATGTAGCATACAAAGTTATGCACTTTTCCCGAAACTGCAATGAATGGTAGAAGCATACAGAGGATTGCCGAGACACTTTGTCGGCCAAGAGTGGCGCTAGCAGGCTCCCAGCTATCCTCTCTCCCAAGTATAAAAAAGAAGGCGGCTCAAAAGTGAGCCACCTTCTTCTTAATTGATTCTGATCATCCGGACGCTAAAGGACCTCGATCTGTACATTGTCGAGGAACCAGCGGTGGAGAATCTTCGTTTTGGATACGGCACCGGTGTAGTCCGTTGGATGAACGATCACTCTGGTGTCGGCATCCGCACCCTTGACCATGAAGGACTCAGTCTTCCAAGTCCACTCGTCATTGGTGTACTCAACCTTCTTCTCTCCGTTGATGGTGCCATTGCCTTCGACCTCGACAACGAGATTGAAGACATCGCCGCCATTCCTGCCCCAGTCGAAACTTACGATCATGTTTCCGGAAGCGCCGAGAGTGACAGATGGGAGCCTGATACCGTTGACATTGGAAGTTTTGCTGAACTTGAGGTAGTTTCCTTCGCAGACATAGATAGTCTTGGATGCAGGGAAGAGAGCCTCATAGCCCTTCTGAGTGAAAGCGTCTACGAAGCCGTCGAGATTGTAGGAGCTGCCGATATTGACAGTCGCCTTATCCTTCATACTGTCGCCCTGCTTATGACCGCTGTCTTTGTCCATCTGGACGAAAGGCGCCACCCAATCAAAGTTATCCGAGAAGACAATTGTTCCCTTAGGAGTCTGGGTGACCGTGAGGACGGCCTCAAGATTGTGCGCAGTATTGTAGAAACGTATCGTTCCGGTCCTGTTGTCTCCGCTCGTGTTCGCCCCGACACTGAAAGCGCGGGAAGTAGTGGAAACTATAGAGAAGACAGCTGGAGACGGCACAGGAGTAATCCAGTCGCCATTGATCTGAACATCATAGCTTACGTTAGCCTGGACATCAACCCTGAAATCACCGCCCTCTGAAGGAATCGAAACAGAGTTGCCGCTCGAAAGAGAGATGAGAGGGTCGAGGTTTCCGCCGGCAGCAGACTGAACTACGTTCACCACCGCTGTAGAAAGACCGGAAGTGATGGTAATCTTAGCCTGGCGCAGGCTGGAAAGGGTGCTCGGCTCGCAAGTTACCGAAATCTCAGAAGGAGTTCCGGCTTGGCCGGAGGCAGGAGTGAGGGTGAGCCAGGAAGCGTCACTCTTGAGAGAGAAGTTCTGGTCGGAGTTTACCGTGAAGGTAGCCGGGGCGGCAGGAGTGCCCTCGAAGGTCAGAAGATCTGTGGACACTTCAAGCTTAGCTTCTACAGGATCAGGTTCACCGGACTCTACGCCGTCACCCATCTTAGTCATATAGATACCTGGCTGAGGACAGGTCACAGGGCTTGGGCTGCTGGTGTTGCTCCTGATGGAGAGACGGGCAGAACCACCGTTACGCTTGGTAAGGGCTCCCTTTCCGTTGGCCTGCCAGTTGGCGACACAGCGGAAACGCACCTTAAGCTGATCCATGTTCTTCGTTATCTTGAAGTTTTCGTTGACGATGACGTTGGTCCATCCGTCAGAATTCATGGCCGCGGTATACTCTACTTGAGACGGCATGTCGGTGCTGAGCTTAGGGGTGCCGGCAGTTTTCCATACCTTGCCGTCGAGATACTCGAGGATCCAATACTTCATTCCGGTAGCGGAAGTTCTCGTACCGAACTTGATATTGAATTCGGTGTTGGCCTTTACTGCGGCATCGCTTTCGAAGAGCCAGTAATCTTCAGGCCATGGGCCGGTGCAGCGAGGATCGTCGTAATGAGCGCCGGACTGGTCGATATCCATCTTGAACTTTCCGTCAGGATCGGTGTTATCAAGGTCGTAAGGGACGTACTCGATGAAGCCGCTGCCAGTCTTGGCAGGGAAGCTGCGAGTAGCGCCATAGGTATCCTTGTAAGTGTTGTAGAAGTCATCTGTGCCGATTTCGAAGACAAGCAGAGGCACAGCCTCCATTTCGATGTCCTGAATGTCGACAGGGAGGACATAATAGAGTCCGTCGGAAGCTGTTCCGATGTAGAAGCCGGTGATGCCGACCTTATGGAAAGCGTAGGTCTGGACCTGGGAAGATGCCGGCTGGAAAACATAGCCGACCTTGGTCTCTCCGTTGCTCAGCGCACCTCCGTCTCCATAGGAGACTGTAGTGGTGACATACTGGACGGTCGAAGGAGCATAGCCGGAAGCTGAACTGATGTCGACGGTCTCAGGATAAACCACGTCACCATGAGACTGATAGAATACGTCATAGCCGCTGACGGAGTTGATTCCGTTGAAGGCGGCTACGTCTCCGGTCACGATGA
Source organism: Bacteroidales bacterium UBA7258 (assembly GCA_002472565.1). GTDB lineage: Bacteria > Bacteroidota > Bacteroidia > Bacteroidales > UBA932 > Cryptobacteroides. The sequence goes on from DKSK01000007.1 coordinate 109,099, forward strand.
CATTGTCGCCGACGGCAAGGCTCGAATCCTTGAGGGAGAGGAGAGTCTGAGGAGTCTTCTGCACGAACATGGAAGTGGTCCCGTCAGTCACCACGAAGCCCTCGTTGATGATGGCCGCGACAGTACTCTTGGCGAGTCTGACCTTGCTTTCAGCAGGAAGGGCGGCGGCATCAGCCAGAGAAGACTCGGCTACGCTGGAATATGGGTCTCCCCTCTGGGTGACTTTGATATCCACCTCCCCCAGAGAAGAAGCACCTACTATGAAAATCTTTCCTTCACGGTCTCCGGCCTCTGTATTGGCCTCTGCGGTGAGGGTAACCTCAACCGTACCATAGCCGGAAGTCGGGGAAATCGTGAACCACGTCTGGTCGATATCGGCCTTCCATTTTCCATCTGCATAGATGGTTATGGTCTTGGTCGAAGCCGTGCCAGGCAGAAGCACTTGCGATTCCTGAGGCAAAACAGCCTTGGACTCGGAATCTTCATCCTTAGAGCAGCCGGAAAAAATCAAGCCGGCCGCTCCGATGATGGAGAGTATAAGATATTTGAAATTTTTCATCGCTAAATAGTTTAATAAGCAAGTCCGTCTTTCCATCCAGGATTCTGGGTGAGATTTGGATTGAGGGTACGATCGTCGATAGGAATAGGATAGAGGTAATCCCTGCTCGGGTCGAAGCTAAACTTGAGGTCAGGATGAACCTGCATATAACCATGGTCTCCCTCGCTCAAAACGATGTCTTTGCCAAGCTCTCCGCTGATAGTGGCTTTTACGCTCTTGTCCTTGGTTCCGGTGTAGATGTAGTAGTCATTGGTTCCGTCGCCGTCGATGTCATAGACACCAGGGCCAGGGAAATAGACTCCATAATAAGGCTGCGCAAGCATGTCACCATATTTCCATCTCATGAGGTCATCGTATCTGAAGCCTTCCTGCACAAGCTCGACAGCCCTTTCACGGCGGATTTCAAGGAGGACAGGGTCGGTGATGCCAGGATTGATCTCCATGAGATATGGATCGGCTACAGTAGGGAGATTGTCAAGATCTCCTCCGGTGATTCCCGCCCTGCGGCGGATAGCGCCGACAGTCTGGCTCCAGTCATCGGCGGTAAGGGTTCCGAGCTCGGCCTTTGCCTCGGCATAGTTGAGCAGGACTTCAGCATAGCGGAAGAGGGCGATGTCGTTGTAGGACTTGTCGAACTTATCCGCGGAAGCGTTGTTGTCCGGCATCACGAACTTCGCTATCTGGTATCCGGTGAGGGTCACCTTGGAGTCGACTCCCGTCTTAGTGGCGGAATAGGAGTATTTTCCACCCTCCTCTGTAATCCTGCTGTAGCCAGGGATCCTGATGGTCTGGGCGAGACGTGGGTCACGGTTCGCAGTTTCCTCGGCGAACTGCATCGTCTTCCAGCCCGGCTGGTCTGAGAAGCGGGAACCGTCTCTCATAAGGTAGAGGTCCACGAATTTCTTGGTGAGACTCAGACGGCTCTGGCTGCTCATGATGGCAACTGCAGTGGCATTGTGGTAAAGGGCTGTTCCGTTGTCGAAATTAATCGCGAGAATATCCTCCTTAGGATTGGCGTCATACTCAGAGAAGAGCACCGCATAATCAAGGTCAGGATTGCCCGTTGTGTAGAGGGCGAAACCACCCTTGTCCATGATCTGTTTCGCGGCGTCGGCTGCAAGCTGGAGATAGTACTCGTTGCTGTTAGCGCCATCGATGTTGATGCCATGGTACTTTCTGTATGTTCCCTCGTAGAGGCAGAAGCGGGCTTTCAAAGCGAGCGCCGCCCACTTTGTAACACGGTAGTTTCCGGAGGAGTAGCTAGCAGGAAGTCCGGCTATGGCATCGTCGATATCCTCGATCATATGAGTCATGACGACCTCACGGGAATCCCTTGCCTTGTAGAGATCTGGATCGTTGGAACCGAGTTCATGGTCGACCCAAGGAACATCGCCGAAGCGCTGAACCTTGTCGAAGTAGAAATATGCCCTAAAGAATTTGCAGAGAGCCGTGTACTGTACGGCGGCGGCCTGATCAGTGCACTGCTTAGGAATATAATCCAGGCAAGTGTTTATCCTGCGGAGGTCAGACCAGGACCAGCCGCCTCCGGAAGCAGGGACTGTCCTGTAAGTGCCGCCTCTCACAAGATTGGAAGGATTGTCGACAACGAACTGGTCGCTCTGCTCGGAATAGATTGACTTCGGAAGAAGATTGTTGTAAAGCGGATTCGTGAAGAGCTGAAGGTCCGTAGCAGTCCTGAAGTAAGACTCAGGACTCAGCTGTGACTTCGGCTCTTTGTCGAGAATGTCGTCGCAAGCCGAAAGGGTCAGAGCAGAGGCAAGCAATATCAGTATATATTTTTTCATGATGTCTTAGAGTATACCGTTAGAAGGTGATATCGATTCCGAACATATAGGTCTTCTGCCATGGATAGAAGGCTCTGTTGAAGTCATTAGAGCTCCTGTTAAAGGCACCCTCAGGATCGATATACTTCGAGTGCTTCTTCAGAGGAGACCAATAGGCGATATTTTCGCCTGAGAAATAGACTCTAACATCACTGATACCAGCTTTCTTGGTGATCTTGGAAGGGATGGTGTATCCCACGGAAAGATTCTTGAAACGGAGGTAGCGGATGTTCTGGAGATATCTGCTGTTGACCTTGTTGAGCTGTCCGGAGCCGTTGTAGGCATAGTAGGCCACAGCCCTCGGGAAGTAAGCGTCGGTGTTGTTATAATCCCAGACGTCATTCAGAAAGTCTTTCGGCAGATATGAAGTCATAGGCTGTGAGAAAGGTCCCCAGAATGCGAAGGAACGGCCGCTTGGATACCAATAATGGTTGCCGGTGCCCTGGAAGAAGGCGGAAACGTCAAATCCGCGATAGTTGAAGGCAAGGGTGAAGCCGTACTGCAGGCGAGGAAGAGAATTCCCAAGAACCTTGCGGTCACCTGGATTGTCGACGCTGTTGGAGCCGATGCCGATGACCTTGTCACCGTCAAGATCCAGGTACTTGAGATCACCGGCCTTCCATACTCCGCCAGGAAGCTGGCCGCTGACATAGGAAAGATCTACTTGTGCCGCATACTCCGCCGCTTCTTGATCGGTCTGGAAGAGGCCGTCGGTCTTGAAGCCCCAGATTTCACCGAGTTTCATGCCCTTGTAGTAGCTCTTCGCGAAGGTCTTCTGAGGATTGTCGTACTTGGTGATTTCGGAATCATAATCACTGAGCATACCCTTGACACTGTAGTTGAAAGGTTTTCCCAGTAGCTCGAAGGAATCCTTCCACTCGAGGGAGAATTCAATTCCCTTTGTGCGAAGGTCGGCTGTATTCTGCCTTGGAGCGGCCGCACCATAGAGCGCCGGCAGGGCATAGCCTTCGGTGAGCATATCCTTGGTGTCGCGGATGTAGGCCTCAGCAGTGAACTGGAGACGATCCTTGAGCATGTTCAAGTCTAGTCCGACATTGTAATGAATCGCCTTCTCCCAGGTCAGGGATGAGGAGTTCGGAGAAGAAATCGAAGAGTACTTGGAAACCGTGCTCCCTTCGCCGAAATTGTAGGCCTGGAAGTTAGAGATTGAAATCGTCCTGTAAGCTATGTAGTTGGCTACATTCTGGTTACCGAGGCTTCCGTAGGAGAAGCGGAGCTTGAGATTGTCGATGTAACGCTTGGCCGGCGCGAAGAAAGGTTCTTCGGAAATTCTCCATCCAAAAGATGCAGAAGGGAAGAAGCCCCATCTATGACCTTTGGCGAAACGGGAAGTTCCGTCATAGCGGCCGGCCGCCTCGAAGAGGTAGCGGCTCTTATAGTCATAGTTGAAACGTCCGAAGAAGCCGAGGAGGGCATACTCAGACTGGCCGCCCGACACCTTCATTATGGTCTCTCCGTCGGCGTTTGTCCCGACAAGATTAAGGTCGTTAAGTTCCTCGCTGAGCAGATACTGGCCGTTCGCGCTTACACTCTTCTGGGCCTGTGTCTCGTAATTACTTCCGAGCATGAGGGAGAAGTTGTGGTCATTAGCGATAGTGGTCTTGTATGTACCGTAAAGGTTGCCGGAGTAATAGTTGTAAGTGGTTGAGCTCTCTGTGAGCTCATCAAGACCCGCACCGGTATCGTAGTAGAGAGTAGGCCCGTCAGGATACTGCTGCTTATAAGGCAGACGGACATCTCTCGAGGTGTTCCTGCTCTGGTTGAAGCGGTAAGTAAAATTACCGACGATCTCAAGACCCTTGACCGGGGTCATGGTCAGCTCCGAAGTATTGGAAAAGTCCGTCCTGCGACGGTTGTTCTTGTTCTTTCCCATATCGAGGACGATATGGCGGCCGTTGGCCACGGCGTAAGAACCATTGAAGATGCCGTCGAAACGATAGACATAGGAACCGTCAGGATTCTTGATCGGGAAAATAGGCAGAGCGTGGGCCGAGCTGTAGGCGATGACGTTCTCAACATCTCCGTCGGCCGCTACATACTTGTAGTTGGAGCCATAGAAAGAAGTGTTGTTGCTGAAGCGCATCCACTTGTTGATCTTGGTGTCGATCTTTGAACGGACGTTGAACTTGTGGAAGATATCAGGATCCATCTTCATGATACCTGTTTCCTTGTCATAGCCTCCGGAGATGAAGTACTTCGTGTTCTTATTGCCTCCGGATATAGAGATGTTATGCTGCTGGACAGGATGCTGATCCTTGAAGAGCATATGCCACCAGTCATTGTTACCGTAGTATCTCCACTGGTTCCTTCCGTTGATGTTACGCTCGACAACCCATGGACGGGCAGGGTTCTCAGTCTTGTCGTTGACCCTGGCAAGGAGCTGCTGCATGTCGTAGTCATCGTAGAGGACGTAGTTTGACCCATTGGAAGCCATACGGAACTTATTGATCGTATAGATAGACCAATAGCCCCTGGTCTCATAGTCGGTCGAGGTGGTAGGCTCTTCCCAGCCCCAGCGTCCGCTGTAGCGCACCGTGGACTTTCCTTCATCGGATTCTCCGCTCTTGGTGGTCACTAGTATGACACCGAAGGCTGCGCGGGCTCCGTAGACGGCGGCCGCCGCGGCATCCTTGATGACGGAAATAGAGGCGATATCATTAGGGTTTACCCTGTTGATATCTCCGATGGCACCATCAATGAGGACAAGAGGAGAGGCTCCGTTGATAGAGGTGTATCCGCGGATGTTCAGAGAGCCTGCTGAACCAGGACTTCCGGCCGAGGTCGAAATGTTAAGTCCTGGGACGGAACCCTGAAGCATATTGGACACTGAATGTGCGGAACGGTTCTCAAGGGACTTGGAGTCCACCTGGGTGACCGCACCGGTGAGATTCACTTTCTTCTGGACGCCGTAGCCGACGACTACCGTTTCGTTAAGGAGCTGATTATCCTCCTGTAGGACGACGGTAATGCGGTCACGGGAAGCAGGGACTGTCACTTCCTGATCCGAATAGCCCAGGCAGTTGACCTGCAGGACTACTTCACCGACAGGAACCGACAGCGAGAAGGTACCGTTCTCTTCAGTAACTACGCCCATCGACGGATGCCCCTTGACGATGAGGGCGGCTCCGGCGATCGGCTGTTGTTGTGTGTCAAGCACAGCACCCGTCAGTGTCCTCGTATTCTGGGCCGGCAGGGCGAAAGCCACAGCCAGAACCAGAAGCAAAGACATTGCGAAAGATTTAGCTTTAGACATAATCGATTATTTTGTAGTTAGTAGTAAATAGCTGATATTTAAGTTATTAACTAATATTCAGAGAGCTCTTTATAATAAGTGTCGACATCGAAAGACTTAGGCCTGGTCATCGTCTGAGTGTAGACATTGCCGAATCTGTCCGTAACCTTGATTACGAGGGTCGAGGTAGGGCTCGAAGCAGTCACTTTCCAGATATGCGATGAAACAGAGGTCGTATAATAGGTAGTCTTTGCAGCCGACTTCATATATTTGACGCTCGTCGTGAGAATATGAAGCGGATCTCTTACAGGTACTCTCTCCGTTGCGAGAGCCTTTCCATTCTCCGTCACCTCAAGTTTCCAAAGGTCTGCGAAATTCCAGACATTGATGTAAACCTCGTTCGCTGAGCTTGAAGAAGACCATGTCTTGGCGAAATCATTGAAGAAGTTCTTGTTCGCTTCAGAGGCAGAAGACATCACTTTGTCGGCAGAGAGATCGATCTGGTTGCGGTCGTAGGTCCTGAATTGATAAGCGGAGGAATACCCTGTAGGTTTGAATTGCCAGCTTGCATCAGTCCCTTTGAATTTGAAAATCTGATAGCCGGCAGGGGCACCGTCGGTGCCGATGTTCAGCTTTCCGTTGGTATTGTAGACGGACCACCACCAGTCTGTGCAGATCGCTCCAGAATTATGGTCCATGATGTTCACGGCTCTCTGCTCATTGAAAATATTGTGAGTATGTCCCGTGATGAAGTTGACGGTATAGCCTGAGAGCACGTTCTTGACCTCGGCCTCATTCTTGAGCTGATTGCATGGAGCATGCATGGTTATGACCAGCGGGGTAGACTTGGAGACATGTGCAAGATCCTTTGCCATCCATTCAAGCTGCTCGTCAGTAATCCTGATTTCATAGTCTCTTCCGTCACGTCCTCCCGTATTCTTGCAGAGGATGTCATCGAGGACGATGTAATGTTCCTTACCTATATTAAAGGAATAATAGTCAGGAGCGATGGTCTGGGTCCATGGAGCCACAGTTTCGAAATCGCCTGTCTGGTTCATGTCGTGGTCGTGGTTGCCTATGGTGTTGTAGATCATCAGGTTCTTGATATCCTTGTTGACCTCTTGCAGATAATTGGAGAGCTGGAAGGAATTACTGTACCAATAATAGTCCCAGGTCATGTCTCCAAGGGTGATTCCGTAGATGGTCCCGCCCTTGTTGTCGGAGATATACTTGTTGACATCTTCAGTAAACTGACGGAACCACTTCAGGTCATTGTTTCTTCCGCCGGCAAGGTGCATGTCGCCGAAGACCAGCAGGGTGTAGTCCGACTGGTCAGCAGATTTGTAGAGAGTAAAGTCAGCACGCTCAGCAACGTTGGAAGCCTTGGAAAGCCTGATATAGCAGAGCGGCTGGGTGCCTTCGGCGCCCGGATCATATCCGGAAGGAGTCGACACGAAGACATAGCCGTATTTTTTGGCGGACTTCAACTGATAGACTCCCTTGGAATCGGTCGTCACCACCTCGACTCCGTCCGAGACAACGACTCCGGAAACGCCCTTGCCATCGCACTCGACCTTGCCATAAACCGTCGAGCCGGCGGTCGGCTGCACCCCGTCATCGATGATGACCTTGGTGGTGCCGAGCGTCAGCTCAACCGAACCACGGCGGAGGAGAACGGTATAATCGCCGAAAGTGGTGACCGAGCTACAGTCCACGGTGACAAATGACTTGTCGACAGAGGTGATAGGAGTTGCGTGCGCTATGCCTACGGCATCCTTGAAGATGATTGCATCAGAACTTTTCGGGGCCTTTTCGAAGAGCACCTTAAAAGTCTGAGCAGGCTTCTCAAGATTTATGGTTATGGAAGATGGAATCGAAATCCTTACATCTATGGTAGAAGAATCCGGCTTGTCTTCTTTGCTTGAGCCTGAGCATGAAACAAAGAGACATCCGGTCAGTGCCAGAAAGTAAAGTATAAAATGCCTTAGTCTCATTACTAATGATTTACAATTAATTATGAAGCAATATGTGTTATTAAAGCGGCTGAAAGTTCCTCTTATATCTTATTTGGTTCAAAATTAAATCATTTTTTGTTAAAATTTAGCATTAAATTATATTATATTCTTGACATTTTTTAAAAAAATCCCAATATTACGAAACTTTGAGGATCGAAGACGGGGCGCAGGTCCGGAGCAGCATAAAGCTAAAAAGAGGATGATCAAAGATCATCCTCTTATAACATATTGCCCAGCCAAGGGGGCGGGCCGAGTGCCGGCCCTGGGTTCTGGTCTAGAGGCCGAGCTGCTTGAAGAAATCGTTGCCTTTGTCATCCACGAGAATGAAGGCAGGGAAGTTTTCAACGCGGATCTTCCAGATGGCCTCCATACCGAGGTCAGGGTACTCGATGCACTCGATGCTCTTGATGCTCTCGTAGGAAAGAACAGCGGCAGGGCCGCCGATGGAGCCGAGATAGAAGCCACCATGTTTCTTGCAGCTGTCGGTAACCACCTGAGTACGGTTACCCTTGGCTATCATCACCATGCTTCCGCCATGAGACTGGAAGAGATCCACATACGGATCCATTCTGTTGGCCGTGGTAGGTCCCATGGAGCCGCAGGCCATTCCTTCCGGAGTCTTGGCCGGGCCGGCATAGAAGACTGGATGATCCTTGAAATACTGAGGCAGATCTTCTCCCCTGTCCAGACGCTCCTTCAGACGGGCATGGGCGATGTCTCTGGCCACGATGATGGTGCCGTTTAGGCTCAGACGGGTAGATACCGGATACTTGGTCAGTTCCGCGAGAATCTCAGACATAGGCTGGTCGAGGTCGATGCGGACACCGTTACCCTCACCCGCCTTACGGAGTTCCTCAGGAATGAGCCTGGACGGATTATCGTCAAGCTTCTCGATGAAGATACCGTCCCTGGTGATCTTCGCCTTGATGTTTCTGTCCGCGGAGCAGGAGACTCCGAGGCCGATAGGGCAGCTGGCGCCATGTCGCGGAAGACGGATGATCCGCACGTCATGGGCGAAATATTTACCTCCGAACTGGGCGCCGAGACCTATCTTATAGGCCTCTTCAAGCACCTGCTTCTCAAGTTCAATGTCCCGGAAGGCACGGCCGGACTCGTCTCCAGTTGTAGGGAGAGAATCATAATAGTGAGTAGAGGCGAGCTTCACGGTGAGAAGGTTCTTCTCGGCCGAGGTGCCGCCTATAACGAAAGCGATGTGGTAAGGAGGGCAGGCCGCGGTGCCGAGGGTCCTCATCTTTTCTACGAGGAAAGGAACGAGAGTCCCCGGATTGAGGACAGCCTTGGTCATCTGATAAAGGTAGGTCTTGTTTGCTGAACCGCCGCCCTTGACTACGCAGAGGAAGCGGTACTCGTCACCTTCGGAAGCCTCGATGTCCACCTGCGCAGGAAGATTGCACTTGGTGTTGACTTCCTTGTACATAGTCAGAGGTGCGTTCTGGCTATAGCGGAGGCTGTTCTGGGTATAGGTTTCATAAACACCCATGGAAAGAGCTTCGGCATCGTCAAAGCCGGTCCATACTTGCTGGCCTTTCTCGCCGTGGATAATGGCGGTTCCTGTGTCCTGGCAGAAAGGGAGCTTGCCCTTCGCCGCTACTTCGGCATTGCGCAGGAAGCGCAGGGCGACATACTTGTCGTTGTCAGAAGCCTCGGGATCGGTAAGGATCTTGGCGACTTGCTCGTTGTGGGCAGGACGGAGGAAGAAGTTCACGTCATGGAAGGCGGCTTTCGCCATGGCCGTAAGGGCCTCCTTGCTGACCTTCAGAATAGGCTTGCCCTCAAACTCGGACACCGAAACACCCTCGCTCGTAAGCTTGTAGTATTCGGTCGTGTCTGGGCCAAGCTGAAACATTGGTTCGTACTTGTAAGCCATAATCTATTTGTTGTCTATAAGTTTTCTATTTTACCGTTCCAGCATTGCTATTACCTCTCTCGCATTGCTTTTACCATTCCAGCCTTGCCGCGGATCATTGTACCCTGGCAGGCCTCAATCAAGATCGCTCACTTCTGCCGGAGCGGCCCCGCTTCCCTCCTGCATCAGATAGCGGTTCATAAACTCCTGGATGTCTCCGTCCAGGACTCCCTGAGTGTCGGCTGTAGAATAGCCGGTTCTGAGATCTTTAACCATCTTGTATGGATGGAGGACGTAGGACCTGATCTGCGAGCCCCACTCAATGCGCTTCTTCTTGCCTTCAAGTTCATCGCGCTTTGCCTGACGGCGTTTCATTTCGAGGTCATAGAGCCGGGACCTGAGGAGAAGCATGGCCTTGGCCCTGTTCTTCGGCTGATCTCGCGTTTCCGTGTTCTCGATCAGGATTTCCTGTTCCTTGCCGGTGTCAGGATCCTGATACAGATAGCGGAGGCGGACGCCCGACTCGACCTTGTTGACATTCTGGCCACCGTGGCCGCCTGCCCTGAAAGTATCCCATGAAACCTTGGTCGGATCGACCACGACCTCGATACTGTCATCCACAAGCGGATAAACGAAGACCGAAGAGAAGGTGGTCTGGCGTTTGCCCTGGGCGTTGAACGGAGAGATGCGGACGAGACGATGGACACCATTTTCGGCCTTAAGGTAGCCATAGGCGTAGTCCCCCTCAAACTCTATCGTAGCCGACTTTATTCCTGCTTCATCACCCTCCTGCAGGTCGGTGACAGTGACCTTGTAGCCGTTACGCTCTCCCCAGCGCATGTACATCCTCATGAGCATGGAGGACCAGTCGTTGGACTCGGTCCCTCCGGCACCGGAATTTATCGTGAGGATGGCTCCGAGGCTGTCCCCTTCTGCACCAAGCATATTCCTGAGCTCCAGCGTCTCGACAAGCTTGTCGGTCTTGGCGAATTCCTCGTCCAATTCCCTGGATTCCGCAGTCTCCGGGGCATCTTCAGACCTGCCGGCGAGACTGTCGGCGGCGAACTCGTACAAGACTTCTATGTCATCCGCGGCAGCGGCGACCTTGTCAAAGTCCGTAACCCAGGACTTAACGGCATTCATTTTCTTGACGAAGGTCTCCGCGGCTTTCGGGTCGTTCCAGAAATCCGGGGCCTCGGTCTGCTTCTGCAGGGCGGCTACCTGATTGCGCTTTCCCTCGATGTCAAAGACACCTCCCCAGCGTTTCAACACGCTGATGCAGAGCGGTGATCTGATCCTTTGTCGTCATTTGCTCTCCACGTTAAAGTTATCTGCAATTCTGCGGCGGCACCGGACGCTTCCAAGTCATGGTTCAAATCTTGAAACTTTGAGCCGAGAAGAAATGCACTTCTCTCGCGACCGAGGCAGAATTGTATTCTTACAAATATAGGTAAAAAGTGCGATTTTAGTAATTTTGTAATTGAAACTAAGCCATAACACTTACAGAATGGACCATATTTCCACTACCACCAAGGCGATCATCCTGTCATTTGCCGTCCTTCTCTTTTCCTCCTCAAGCCTACAGGGACAAGCAGGGGGTGCGGGCCATGAAACAGATCCCGTCTATCGGCTCATCGTCAGCGACAGCCTCCGCGCAAGTTCTGTTTACCATAACTACACCTACGTGCCGCAGAACTATACCAAGGTCCCGCATGGTTTCAAACCTGTCTACGCCGTGGTCTATGCAAGGCACGGAGCCAGATGGCTCGGAAGCGCTGACGAATACAAGAGGCCGCTTTCTTTCCTCGCCTCAGCTGATTCGTCAGATAATCTCACCCCGCTGGGAAAGAGTCTCTACGCCAGAGTCCTGGCCATAGCGGAAGATGCTTCACTCCGGGAAGGCTCTCTGACACCGAAGGGAAGGATGCAGCACCGCGAAATTGCAGGCAGGTTCTACGAGAGGTTTCGTCCCCTGCTTCGCAAAGGCGGAGTCGTCGAGGCCTCTTCGACCTCGGTACAGAGGTGTATTCTGAGCATGGCGGCCTTCTGCGGGCGTCTATCGGAGCTGAACCCGAAGCTGGATGTACGTCTGGAGCAGACAGGACGGACTCATGTCATGAACAATTTTTTCAAGGACAATTACGCTGTACCCTCGATCTCCTCAAACGCGAGCCGCATCAAGACGGTAAATGATTCGCTCATGGGGCTGCTCGACTACGACGCCTTCATGTCAAGGATTTTCATCGACCCTTCAAAGTGTTCTTCCAAGCCCGCCTCTCTCGCCAACGAACTTTATTACATCGCCGCGGACCAGCAGGATCTAGAGAACGGGATTTCCATCTATGATGTCTTCACGGCCGAAGACCTCTATATTCTGACGCTCCGGGACAACTGGCGTTTCTACAACAACTTCGCCTCGACTCCTCTGAGCGGCGGATACAGCGCTCTCTGCTCCGGCCGTCTGTTGAATGAAGTCTTCGGGCGTGCCGACAGTTCTCTCGCAAGGTACTCCCGCGCGGACCGTTCGGGCACAGGCAGTTCGGGCAGGAAACGATCCCGTGTGGTCGCCGACCTCCACTTCGGCCATGATGTGAACGTCATCGCCCTCTCCAGTCTCCTCGCCTACAGCCAGTACTCCAGTCCCGTGGCTAAGGTTTCGGGGAGGAAAGCGAATGAATCCGAAGATCCAGCAAGGGCGGGACTGAGTGACGTCCCTGAAAGAATCGATGCTTCCGTGATGGTAAGTGACCCGGTCGAGCTCGCCCGCCTCTGGTCCGACCATAGCATTAGCCCTATGGCCAGCAATATCCAGCTTCTCTTCTATCGGAATCATAAAGGCGAAACCCTCGTAAAGTTTCTCCATAACGAACGCGAAATGCGCCTCCCGATTCCGGCCTGGTCAGGACCTTATTATAGCTACGACTCCGTCCGATCCTACATAGACTCCCGCCTCGCCTCTCTACGGAAATAAGTCCGATTCAGACAGCGAGATTCCGGCGTAAAGTTCCGAGCGGCGGATCCAAGCGCTGTTCCAGGCAGCGGAGATATCGGTCGGAGATATTTGATGCGTGAATTTGGATAAGTCAGGAAGTTTTTCTGTAAATTTATCGCTGCGTCCTCTAAACCGAGGCCGTTAACACAAGTTTCGAGTCTGTTAAAACAAGATAAAGGAAATGATCAAGATTTATGGAATGCCGACTTGCCGCTATTGCTCCTACATCGAGGAGCAGGTGAAGGGCGATGAAAGATTCAAGGTGATTGATATCGGCGAGAACGTGAGAAACATGGGGAAATTCATGCGGCTGAGGGACACCAGCAAGGCCTTCGACCACGCGAAAGAGATCGGCGATATTGGCATTCCTGCTTTCGTTCTGGAGGATGGGACCGTGACCCTGAAACCCGAAGACGTGGGGCTCAAGGAGTACCAGCCTGACGAGGGAGCTGCCACGTGCGGGATTGACGGCAAGGGCTGTTAAGACTGTTCAGCCTGAGGGTATATAAGTCGGAAAATGCGCAGGAGAGGGCCCTTGTCGCCGGAAGATAGAAGTTCTATGTCCGGGGCCTCGGGGATCTGTCCTTGGATTGGTGCGCCCTTGGAGTCATGGCCTAGAAGACCTTCTTCTTCCATCACGCTTACAAGATGCCGCGCGACTGCGGGAGCCGGATCAATAAAGCGGACACCGGGGCCGGCCACCTTGCGCAGGGTATCCAGCAGAAAAGGATAGTGGGTGCAGCCCAGCGCTATGACATCCGCTCCGGCATCAAGAAGCGGAGCGAGACTGCGTTTTACGACTTCTTCGGCATGAGGGCCGGTCAGTTCTCCCCTCTCGACAAGATCAACGAAACCGTCTCCGGCATGTTCCTCTATGCGTATTCCACCTTCATACTTTCCCTTGGCGATAAGATACTTGGAGCCTTTCAAGGTTCCCGCCGTAGCCAACACTCCGATGACTCCGGTCTTTGTACCGAGAGCGGCAGGCTTGACCGCAGGCTCCATGCCGATGAATTTGACCGGATAAGTCGACCTCAACATTGATATGGCGGCAGAAGTCGCCGTATTGCAGGCGACTACGATGATTTCAGCCCCATGATCCAGAAGAGTATCCGTGATGAAACGGGCTCTCTCCTGGATATAGGCTATCGACTTGTCACCGTAGGGACAAAATGCGTTGTCAGAATAATAGACGTATTTCTCTTGCGGAAGAAGCTTGAATATTTCACGCAGGACGGAGAGGCCTCCTTCCCCGGAATCAAAGATACCGATCTTAGTTGCTTTCATTGATCTTTTCAGCCCGCAGAGGCTCTCTGCCGGATGGTATAAGGGCAGAGGCCTAGAAGAGACTAATAGTTGTTGACGTAGCCGTAATTATAGTAACGGGAACGCGAGGTCAGCTGGCCAAGAACTTCCATGTAAGGACGGCCCTCGATGAGGGTTGTCGTGTAGACGGTGTTGTCGACTACGTAGTATGTTGCACCTGAGAGTGTTATGGTGTCATAATCGTCCGGAAGGGCTTCCACTACGGCTCCGGCCGGAGGAACTATGACCTCGTAGCGGCCGTTTGAGTTGATGATATAGAAGACTCCGTCGTCATAGTAATAATTCGAGTTGGCATAGGCGTAGCTCTGGTTGAGTCCGAGCCTGTTGGCAAGATTGTATGAATTTGCGGCAAGATTCGAATTCATGGCGATTTGAGCATTCTGCTGTGCAATTATGGCGTTGTTCCGGGCTATAGTCCTGTTCTGCGTGTCTATGTAGCTGTAGTAACTGTCCCAATAGGTGTACGGAGAATAGGTGCTCACGTAGTAGGCGAAGCGGACAGGGGCCAGGGCCAGGTCAACGGCAGTCCTCGCGAGGAGTATGCCGACAGGAGGGCGGCAGACGTAGAAGACACCTCCGAAGCTGCGGTAATAGATGTCGTTATAGACATAGTAGTCGATTCCGTAGTATCGCATTGTCCTATATCTCGGAGGGAGATATTCAACCCTGTAGCCGAAGTAGTGAGGGTCGCGGTCCCAGAAGCGGGAAGGGTGGTCATAGAGGATGTAATCACGGCTGCGCGGAGGTATCCTTTCTATGTTCTGATTGTCCATGCGGTAGCTTCCATCCATCATGCGTCCGTCTCGTCCGTACTCTGAGCCACCGTTCTTTTCGACGTAGGAGTTTCTGCGGACATTCGAAGCGTTGGCTGAGGAAGTATTGGAGTTGGCCGAGGTCAAGCCGCCTCTGGTGACATTCGTTGCAGGTTGTGAGGTGCCTGCCCTGCGCACATCGCTGGTCTGGTTTGAGGATGAACGGCGGATCTGGGATGAGCTGGCATTTCCAGTCGATGAGGAGCGGCGGACCTGGCTGCCAGCCGAAGAGCCCGAATTAGCCGCCGATGAGGAGCGGCGGACCTGAGGGG
>DKSK01000007.1:124125-144693 GCA_002472565.1 Bacteroidales bacterium UBA7258
TGAGGGGTCGAGGATGAGGTGCCGTAAATATATGTGCTTCCGCCTGAGGCGCCTGCGGATCCGGAGGAACGTCTTACCGTGCCGGAGGAAGGGCCGCCCGACACCGAACTGGAAGATCTGCGCACTCCGGAAGAACTCGAAGCAGAAGACGGTCTCGAAGCAGAAGAAGACCTCGAAGCAGAAGAAGACCTAGAAGCAGAAGATGCAGAAGAAGACCTAGAAGCAGAAGATGCAGAAGAAGACCTCGAAGCAGAAGAAGTCGACCTCGAAGTTGTGGAATTATTCTGAGAAGTGGACCGGCGCACCTGGGCCTGAAGTCCGTCACATGGGAAAGCAAGCATCGCCACAGCGGCGATAGTCCCAAATATAGGAGCAAAATAGTTTCTCATGGCTCTGATGTGTTAATTGTACAAATAATACTTTTGGGCGAGCTTACGGAAATCGGCATCATCTTTCTGCCAATATTCCTTTACATCGGACACTTTCAATCGTTTCGCAAAATTTTTCCGAACAAAATCCGTTCCACACACCTTGTCAAACATGCCGGTCCTCCCGGAAGACAGGACGAAAGGATTCATGGACGGATAAAGTTCAGCCACAGCCTGCATAACATAAAACTGGGTCAGGGTAATGTAGGCTGCATCATAATCGGTGTAATAATATTGTACTCCATGAAGCATCTTTCCAGCCGAGGAACCACTGAAAGGCTTGAAATGAATAGTCCTGAAAGCCACTCCGGGAAGCTTGTACGAATCCAGAACGGCCTTAAGCGAATCAGCGTCTATCCACTCGGCGGCGAAAACCTCGAACGGGAGGGTATAGCCGATTCCGATGCTGAGGTAATTGCCGAATTCTCCGCAAATTCCGGCCGAAGGATAGTCCACGGCAGATTGCGGATAAGGGATGTTAGGAGAAGGAAGAATCCATGGCAGATTCGTATCTTTGTAGAGCATCGAACGATGCCAGCCCTCCATAGGAACGACAGTCAGCTTGCAAGAGAGAGCCTCCTCGTCACCTTTCTGGCCACGGTTCAGCCCCTCCTCATTCAGGAGAATCGCCAGCTCCCCGACTGTAAGTCCATATACATAAGGAATATGGAACTCGCTCACGAAAGAATAGAAGCCATCTTCCACCAGACAGCCTTCTATCTTATTACCTCCCAACGGATTAGGTCTGTCAAGCACAACTACTTCGATACCCGCCTTGGCGCAAGCGCGCATCACCAGGCCGAGAGTGCTGATAAATGTGTAGGAGCGGGTGCCCACATCCTGAATGTCATAGACCATGACATCGATCCCTTTCAGCATCTTCTGGGAAGGCTCTCTGTCCGCGCCATAAATGGAATATACAGGGAGACCGGTCTTAGGGTCATTTTCGTCTTTGACCGAAGCCCCGGCATAGGCTGAACCTCTGACTCCGTGTTCAGGGCCGAAAAGAGCCACGAGTTTCACCTCTGGAGCCTCGTAGAGTATATCGATAGTAGAACGCAGATTCCTGTCCACCCCGCTTGGATTGGTGACAAGGCCCACACGCTTTCCCTTGAGAGCGTCGAAGCCATGGTCTCTGAGCACCTCGATTCCCGGCTTCACTTCGGTCTGCATCTTTGCCTGTGCCACGCCTCCACAAAGCAGGAGAGTGGTAAGCGTCATGGCTATGAGTTTGATATTCATATAGTTGGTTTGGTTTCCTATTTCTTGCATCCGTATTCGGGATCAACTTTTATGGCTGCTAGCGCCGTCACAATAAGGGTTGCGGCACAGCAGAATATGACCATCCAGAAAAAGCCCCTATAGCCTACGGCCTCCTGAATGTAGCCGGCGAACATCCCCGGTATCATCATTGACATGGCCATGAAAGCCGTGCAGATTGCATAATGGGCGGTCTTGAACTCGCCTTCGCTGAAATACATCATGTAGAGCATGTAGGCCGTGAAGCCGAAGCCGTAACCGAACTGCTCAATGGCTATGCAGGAACTGATGACCATGAGCGAATGAGGCTGGAACATGGCCATGTAGGTGAAGCTCAGACATGGAAGTGTCATTGACGCCGCCATGAGCCAGAGCGACCTTTTAAGCCCCCTGACGCTGGCCCAGATGCCTCCGACGATGCCTCCTACAGTAAGAGCAATGACTCCGATGGTTCCATAGGCGATTCCGACCTGGGACGTGGCCATGCCCAGGCCTCCCGCTTCTACCGGGGCGACAAGGAAAGGCGTGCACATCTTGATAAGGAAGGCTTCTGGCAGGCGGTAGAGCAGCATGAAGACTATGGCAAGAAGGACGCCGGGCTTGGTGAAGAATGTCAGGAAGGTACGCCCGAACTCTCTCAAAACCACGGTAAAACTGCTGTTCTGGTTATAATTCCTGGCAGAGTCGGAAGCCGGCTCCGGTATGGCGAAGAGATGGTAAAGCGAAAGTAGGGCGAGCAAGACCGCGGTGCCTCCGACAGTCACCTGCCAGGCAAGAGGGATGTTCCCAGTGCGGTTTTCCAAGATGCCGGCCACCCAGACTATGACGCCGTTTCCGAAGACGTTGGCGAGGCGGTAGAAGGTGCTCCTGATGCCCACGAAAACGCTTTGGGTCTTCTGGTTGAGAGCCAGCATGTAGAAGCCGTCGGCTGCGATATCATGTGTGGCCGATGCGAAGGCCGCAAGGATGAACATCACCAAGGTGAAGGAGAAAAGGCCCATGGACGTCGATCCTGAGGCTATCTGTTCAGGAGACGGATGTGGCAAGGTAAAGGTCAGGATGATGAAGGCTGCGGCCATAAAAAGCTGCATGGACAGGATCCACCATCTTTTGGTCTTGATTATGTCCACGAAGGGGCTCCACAGGGGTTTGATGACCCATGGGAGGTAAAGGAGGCTGGTGAACATGGCCATCTGGCCGTTCGGCACTCCTAATTTCGCGAACATCAGTACGGAAATATTATTTACCAGAAAATATGGTATCCCTTCAAAGAAATACAAAGTCGGCACCCACAACCACGGCGACACAGACCCGCTTCCTTTCGCTGACAGCGCTGACCCCTTGACCTTTTTATCCATACACTGAAGTTTCAAAGAATAACTGTACAACAAATTTTTTGCGTTCCAAAGATAGCGAAAAATCGTTGCAAATCAGAATAAACCGCCGCCACCCCTCCTAAAATCCTTGGCAGCCACGCACGACGATGATGATAATCCTGCTTCTGGACCAGCGCTTTAGAAAGATTCTGAAGCTGGGCGTCCGATTTAATCTCGTCAAGAACTGCGGGTGGGCACGTCAAAGACGCAATCAAGAACAAGCAGTGAAGATGATGGAGGAGCACCTTGCCAACAGGGGCAAATAAGCTTGCACCCTTCCCGTCTTTGATGAGTTCAGAAAGGCCTGATCACAGAAATCATTTTTTCAAGAGGAGGGGCCCCGGGATACCGTAGAAGAGGAGTGCAGCCGAAATACGATTGCGAAAAGGGCGGCTCGACGGACGGAGTTCCATCGGTCGAAAATCTACATCCTGGTTATTTTCCAAGGATGGCGGACGGCGGCCATGGCGGCACGCTGGCAGATGTCGCGATATTGATCAGAAATGCCTTCCGGAGCATACTTCATCCCACGCACATCCCTGCCGAAAAGCTCGGCATACCAGGTCAGAGCGGCGGTATAGCGGCCATAGGTCAGCTGAAGATGATAACCGTCCCTATTCATGGTGTCTCCTATCACGGAAGTCCTCGCATTCTGGATAGCCGTACCCGCAGGAATTACGGTATGAATTTTTACCAGTCTGGCGGCCCTGCGGCTAGCATCCACTATGGACCAATACATTCGGCCCTGGTCAAAACGATAATTGACGAAGGCTGAATGAGTGGAATTCTTGGCATAGGCCCAGGTCATATGGAAGACGAGTTCGGCCTGAGGAGCCTTTTCGCGGACATAGGAGACCACCGGAGGAAGATCCTTCTCGAGGGTCGCATAAATCCCAGAATAAGGACTTGCCTGCTGGACGGAAACGACATCCCATTTTTCATCGGAGATGGCTTTGTCAAGAGTCATGGCCTTAGTCTGGGTCTTCACCCCGTCCACAATCTTGCGATAACTATAGTCGGCGATGTCGCCCTTTATGTTACGGAGATGTCTTGCGAGGCTGCAGCCTCCGATGTACATATTACCGATTATAAGCACTCTTCCGTCCTCATGTCCAAGGTCCCATAGATTCTGTTCCACGGCATCGACGGAAAAACTGTTGCCTATCGAGAGAATCCTTACGGTATCCTTCGAAGCCAGACTTTCCCTTGCTCCGGCTATCACCGACATGGCTGCAAAAGCCACGACGGCGAGAAATAACTTTTTGAGATTCATGATTATTTACTCGGCTCCCATCTTAACGAGGAAGCGCTCGATTGTATTCTCCATAAGGCAGGCTATGGTCATTGGACCGACTCCACCTGGGACAGGAGTGATAGCCGAAGCCTTCGGCTCTACGCTGGCGAAATCCACGTCGCCGCAAAGCTTTCCGGTGTCCGGATCCTTGTCCATGCCGACGTCGATGACCGCCACGCCCTCTTTCACCATGTCTCCGGTCACGAATTTTGGTCTTCCGATAGCGACTACCAGGATATCTGCCTGGCGGGTGATTTCGGCCAGATCCTTCGTTCGCGAATGGCAGATGGTAACAGTGGCGTTTCGGTCAAGCAGGAGCTTTGAGACAGGCAGTCCGACTATCTGGCTGCGGCCAATGACAACCGCCTTCTTGCCTTCGATCGGAACCTTAGCCTCGTCAAGCAGCTTTATGATGCCCTTCGGGGTACAAGGTATGGTATAGGAAGAATTCGGCCGCTTCTGCCACATGGCGGCGGTGTTCAACGGATGGAAACCGTCTACATCCTTTTCCTGGGCTATGGCCTCTATGACCTTCGGCTCGCTGATCTGCCTTGGCAGCGGGAGCTGGACAAGGATTCCGTCAACCTCCGGATCAGCGTTAAGTTCGGCTATTTTGGCGAGGAGCGCGGCCTGAGGAGTCTCAGCCGGCATCCTGATGGTCGTATTCTTTATCCCGACCACGTCGCAGGCCTTTGCCTTATTGCGGACATAGGTCTGGCTCCCGAGGTCATCGCCCACCAGTATGACCACCAGATGCGGGACACGCCCATACTTGGCAGGGAAGGAGGAAACCTGCTCCGCCATCTCGGCCTTCATCCTGGCCGACAAATCTTTTCCACTGATTATCATATCATTAGCAATTAATATCAGTATTCATGGATCTAGCCGTGTTCATGGTCACGTCCATATTCACGTCCACCCCGGTCCGAAGCTTTAAAGTGCCCAATGGCCGATATCGGTGCGGTAAAAGAGATTCTCGCAATGAATCTTCTGAACCGCGGCAAGAGCCTTGTCATGCGCCTGCCTCGGAGTCTTGCCGGAAGCGAGCACCATGAGCACCCTGCCTCCGTTGGTCCAGCAGCGCCCCTCCTTCAGGTCAGAAGCCGTCTTGACCGTGGTTCCCATATGGTAAATCTTTACGTCCGGATCCGAAAGAGCCTCGTTCAGACCGCTTATCTCTTTGCCTTTTACGTACTTGCCAGGATAGCCCTTCGAAGCCAGGACAAAGCCCATGACGCTCTCTTCCTTCCACTTCAGCTCACCTACACTCTTCCCGTCGGCGACGGCGCAGAAAATGTCATAGATGTCCGACTCCAGGCGAGGCAAAACGACCTCGGTTTCAGGATCGCCGAAACGGCAATTGAACTCTATTACCTTGATTCCGTCCTTCGTTTTCATGAGCCCGCCATAAAGTACGCCCTTGAAAGGGCAGCCCTCAGCCACAAGCCCTCTGGCAACCGGCTTCATAATCTTTTCCAGGGCGAAATCGCGGTCCTCCCCGCTGATGAACGGAAGAGGAGTGTAGGCTCCCATGCCGCCGGTATTCGGTCCCCTGTCTCCGTCGAAGGCGCGTTTGTGGTCCTGCGACAGCACCATAGGATAGACCTTTTCACCGTCCACGAAGCAGAGGAAGGAGAATTCCGGGCCTTCAAGATAGTCCTCAATGACCACCTTTCCCTTGCCGAATCTGTCGTCCAGAAGCATGTCTTTAAGAGCCTCATCGGCATCGGCAAGATTCTCCGGAATCACTACGCCCTTTCCTCCGGCGAGCCCGTCGTATTTCAGCACGATTGGAAAAGTATTCTTCGAGCGCACATATTCGAGGGCCTCTGCATAGTCCTCGAAAGTCCTGTAGGAAGCCGTAGGAACTCCGTACTTCTCCATGATTCTCTTGGCGAAGTCCTTGCTTGACTCTATTCTGGCGGCCTTGGCCGAAGGGCCGAAAACGCGGAGACCAGCGGCTTCAAACTGATCCGCCATCCCCATGGACAGAGGGACCTCCGGTCCCACCACCGTAAGGTCAATCCCCTCCTTGAGAGCGAAGTCTTGAAGCTCATCTATCTGGGTGTCCTCCAGCGGGAGGCACTTGGCCTGAAGCGAAATCCCGGCATTGCCTGGAGCACAGAAAATCTTTCCGACCCTCGGAGAACGGCTGAGAGCGTCGACTATCGCCGCCTCTCTTCCCCCTCCGCCGACCACCAATACTTTTGCCTTCATATCCATAAAACAGTATGAATCAACCTATTAATGCTTAAAATGGCGCTCTCCGGTAAAGACCATGGCAATGCCGTTCTCGTTGCACTTCTTGATAGAATCTTCGTCACGGATGGAACCGCCTGGCTGGGCGATGGCCTTGACCCCGTACTCGGCGGCGATGGTCACACAATCGTCAAACGGGAAGAAGGCATCAGAACCCAAGACGAGACCTGCATTCTTGACGGCAGCCTCTTTTTCTTCCTCCGAAAGTTCTCTTCCGGCTTTTTCTCCTGCCTCTGCCTTAAGGGTTGCCGCAGCCTCCTTGAGGGCAAGTTCGGCCGAGCCTACCCGGTTCATCTGGCCGGCACCTACTCCATAGAGCATCTGATCTTTTACGACGACGATGGCGTTTGACTTCACGTGCTTTACCATCTTCCATGCGAAATTGAGATCAGCCATCTGGCCGGCCTGAGGCTTGGCATCGGTGACAGCCATCTGAGGGGTGACCACCTTTGTGTCAAGGTCCTGATCCTGATAGAGGCAGCCTCCGTTGACATAGGTGAACTGCTTTAGGGTGTGGGGCATCTTCGACTTGTCCATGTCGACGACAAGCACGCGGGTATTCTTCTTGTGCTCCTTGAAGAAGTCGACGGCCTCCGGAGTGAAAGACGGGGCCATCACGATTTCAAGGAAGATGTGCCAAAGCTCCCGGGCAAGCTCGATGGTGACCTCACGATTGAAAGCTACGATTCCGCCATAGATGGAAACTTTGTCGCCTTCGAAGGTCTTTTTCCATGCATCGATAATGTCCTTTCCAACTGCGGCGCCGCATGGATTCATGTGCTTGAGGCCCACGGCGAAAGGTTCATCGAATTCGCGGACTATGTTCAGGGCTGCGTTTGCATCCTGTATATTGTTGTAGCTGAGCTCCTTTCCACTTAGCTGCCGGGCAGTAGCAAGCGAGAAAGGAAGAGGTTTCATGGAGGCGTAGAACTTGGCCTGCTGGTGAGGGTTCTCGCCGTAACGGAGGGTCTGCTTCTCCTTGAACTCAAGGAAGAGCCTCTCGTCCAGGCCGGCCTGGGCACGCATGTAAGTCGCTATGGCAATGTCATATTCGGCTGTATGAGTGTAGGCCTTGGCCGAAAGCTTCAACCTTGTCTGAGGAGTCGTGTCTCCAGAAGCCTTGACCTCGTCAAGCACGGTCTTGTAGTCTTCCGGATTGACTACTACCGTGACCGAAGCCCAGTTCTTGGCGGCGCTGCGGAGCATGGAAGGGCCGCCTATGTCGATGTGCTCTATGGCATCCTCCATGGTAACGCCTGGCTTGGCTATGGTCTCGCGGAAAGGATAGAGGTTGACACAGACAAGATCAATCTTTTCGATGCCGAGCTCTTTAAGCTGCCTCATGTGGTCAGGGTCGTCACGGCGGGCCAGAAGGGCGCCATGGATCTTAGGATGAAGGGTCTTGACTCTGCCGTCGCAGATCTCAGGGAAGCCGGTGACATCGCTGACGCTGGTGACCGGAATTCCGGCCTCTTTCAGCATCTTCATTGTTCCGCTGGTGGAGATGATTTCCCATCCGAGGTCTGAAAGCCCGCGGGCGAAGTCCACCACGCCCGTCTTGTCGCTTACGCTAAATAGTGCACGCATAATAGATAAAGTTTCCATGGCCGACTCTTCAGCCACATCCACAAATTTATCCATTTTTGCGCTTATTCGGAAATAAAACTCGTCTCTCGCTGATGAAAAAAACTCGCGGATAAAATAATCCCGACTCCTCCCATTACGTCCTCCGCAGACAGGGCTCCCTTATCCCGAACTTTGTTCCTCGGAAATCATGGGACGAATCAGGTTGAGGCGAATAATGTTGGGGGAGAATCAGGTCGAGGGCCGTGGGCTTTCAGGGGCGGGGCGTATTCAGAGCCTTTCCGTCGGAGAAGGCGTTGCCGACGCGGCCGCCGATTTCGAGATAGCCCAGGTGGACAGGGTCGAAGGTAAGGAGGTGCATCTTTTCGAGGTCCGGCTTGCCATCCTCGGCGAGAAACTTCTCATCGACATCAATGCTGACAATCTTCGCCACAAGGAAACAGCCCGACTCGCTCTCATCGATCATCCTGGCGACCCTGCACTCGAAAGTCATCGGAAAATCGGCGAAAACAGGAGCCTTGACCTTCCCCGCCTTCTCCACCTTCAATCCGGACTTAGCGACCTTGTCCTTGACCTTGCGGCCGCTGACAAGTCCGAGGTAATCCGCCGGAACCACTGTCTCTTTAGTAGCAAAGGCCAGGGTCAATTCAGGATTGGCCTTGAGGTTCTCGGTGGTCTGATGGCTGCCGAGTGAAATGACAATCTCGTCATTGTTCCAGGTACCAGCCCAGGCGGCATTCATTGCGTTCGGGGTTCCGTCGGAATCAAAGGTACCTATGATTATTACGGCCTGAGGCATGAACCACGGCCTCGGTTCGAAATTTTTCATGATCGTATTCTCTAAAGAAGTTTGATGTCGACACCCGGCGTGGCAGTAACGCGGCCGATGACGGTGGCGCGGTCGCCATGACCCTTAAGGATGGAAATAGCCTTGTCAGCCTCAGACTCATCCATGGCCAGCACCATGCCCACTCCCATATTGTAGATGTTGAACATCTCTCTATGGTCAATCTTGCCATATTTCTCAAGGAAGCGGAAAATAGGGAGTATCTCCCAGGTTCCTTCCTCAACATGGATACCCTGCCCTTCGCGGAGGATGCGAGGAATATTCTCGTCAAAGCCGCCGCCTGTGATATGAGCCACGCCATGGACATCACAATTACGGATGACGTCAAGCACCTGGCGCACATAGATGCGGGTAGGTGTAAGGGCGACGAGGCCCAGCGGCTCACCGCTCTCACGCGGCTTTGAAGGATCGCCATCTATGGACACGGAACCGTCAAGCTCAGGGTAGACCTTGTGGAGGTCGAGGGCATTATCGGAGAAAATCTTGCGGACCAGGCTGAAGCCATTGGAATGCACACCGGTGGAAGCGATTCCGACGAGAACATCGCCGACCTTCACCTTAGTGCCGTCGATGAGCTTGGACTTCTCGACTACTCCGGTAGTAAAGCCCGCTATATCATACTCTCCTTCGGCATACATGCCAGGCATCTCGGCAGTCTCGCCTCCGACGAGGGCGCAGTCGGACTGACGGCAGCCATTGGCAATTCCGGCCACGACGGCTTCGACCACGGCAGGAATCGTCTTGCCCTGAGCCACATAGTCCAGAAAGAAGAGAGGCTCGGCGCCCTGGGCCAGGACATCGTTGACGCACATGGCCACGGCATCGACCCCTACGGTGTCATGCTTGTCCATGGCGAAGGCAAGCTTGAGCTTTGTACCCACGCCGTCAGTCCCGCTGACCAGAATCGGCTCCTTATAGCCGAGAGAAGCGAGATCGAACATTCCGCCGAAAGAACCGATGTTTCCCATCGCTCCCGGACGATTGGTTGAAGCGACGTGCTTCTTGATTCTGCGGACCACGTCGTATCCGGCTTCGAGGCTGACCCCAGCCTTTTCGTAATCTACTGCCATATCAGATCTTGTTTTCTTTCTTGTGTCTTGAGACCTCAGCCTCCGCCGAACCGTAGAGAGCTGTAGGGTAATTACCTGTGAAGCAGGCCGTGCAGAGGTCCGAACGATGTCCGGCCTCATAGAGGGCCTTTTCAGAGAGATAGCCCAGCGAATCCGCTTCAATATACTGCCGCGCTTGTTCAACCGTGCGCGTGGAGCAGAGAAGCTGATTGTAGGTGCTGGTGTCCACCCCGTAGAAGCAAGGCCCGATCATAGGCGGGCTGGCTATTCGGACATGGACGGCGGCGGCCCCGGCCTCGCGAAGCATTCTCACGATCCTGAGAGAAGTGGTGCCGCGGACTATGGAATCGTCGATGAGGGCGACCTTCTTTCCGGAAACGATGCTTCGCACCGGAGAAAGTTTCATCTTCACTCCCCTGTCACGCAATTCCTGGGAAGGGGCTATGAAGGTACGGCCGATATACTTGTTCTTTATGAGACCCATCTCGTAAGGGATGCCGCTGGCCTCGGAAAAGCCCATGGCCGCGGAAAGGCTCGAATCCGGCACTCCGACCACAATGTCGGCATCGGCAGGATGCTCTTTCCAGAGCAGGCGCCCACTCTCCTTGCGGAAAGCATGGACGTTGAGCCCCTCGATGTCACTGTCCGGACGGGAGAAGTAGATATACTCCATGGCGCACATCGCATGGCGCTGGTAATCAGAGTACCTGCGCGAGCGGATGCCGAGCTTGTCGATGGTCACGACCTCGCCCGGTTCTATATCCCTAAGGAAGTCCGCCCCGATGACGCTGAAGGCACAGGTCTCGCTGCTCACCACATAGCCCTCCCCTATCCTTCCGATGGACAGAGGCCGGAGGCCGTATTTGTCCCGGCAGGCATAGATCCTGTTCTTGGTCATGATGACGAAGGCAAAAGCCCCCTCTATCATATTCAGGGCTCTGACTATCTGGAAGATACGTGGCATAGTGGCCGCCTGTGGATCCTTCTTTATAAGGTGGGCCAGAACCTCGCTGTCGGAAGAACTCTGAAAAAGACTGCCCCTGTCCTCAAGGTACTTGCGGAGCTGTTCAGAATTGACCAGATTTCCGTTATGCGCCAAAGCGAAATCCCCGGAATTATGTCTGAAAAGGAAAGGCTGGACATTCTCAATTCCTGGACCTCCATTCGTACCATAACGCACATGGCCCAGGGCCATGGAGCCGCGCAAGGTGGCCAGATTGTCCTGATTGAAGACTTCAGTCACCAGTCCCGGTCCCTTGATGCGCGAAAGATAGCCCTCGTCGTCAACAGTGACGATTCCTGCTCCCTCCTGACCCCTGTGCTGAAGGGAATGGAGGCCGTAATAGGTCACCTCGGCCGCATGAGGCACATTCCATACGGCGAAAACGCCGCACTCTTCATGGATTCCGCTATCCATCGTATTTTGACTTAAGCCGTTCATAAACAGTTCTGTAGGCATCCCCGACATGGCCCTTGTCATGACGGAAACGATCCTTATCAAGCCTCTCCCCGGTCTTGATGTCCCAGAAACGGGCGGAATCGGGGGTGATGTCATCGGTCATGGCCAGAGTCCCGTCAGGGAGATGGCCGAACTCGATTTTGAAGTCCACCAGGCTAATTCCTATCGATTTGAAAACCGGGAGCAAGGTGTCGTTCACCTTGCGGGTCAACCGGTAGATTTCCCGAAGGTCCTCTTCACCGACGATATTTAAGGCAAGAGCCTGATAATCATTGATAAGCGGATCTCCTAGAGCCTCGCTCTTGTAGCAGAGATCAATGATAGGTTTCTGAGGGATCAGGCCCTCCTCAAGTCCCAGCCTCAGGGCGAGGGAGCCCGCCACGATATTGCGCACAATCACCTCCATCGGAATAACTTCCGCCTTGTGGCAAAGCTGCTCTGTCGAGGAAATCTTCTTGATGAAATGAGTAGGCACGCCGGCTTTCTGAAGAATCCCAGAAGTGATACATGAGACACCGTTACAGCAGACCCCCTTGTCCTTGATCACGGCCTTCTTGATTTTATAGAAGGCGGTTATGTCATCCGTGAAACCGATGATGACCTTGTCGGGATCATCGGTGCCCCATATTTTGATGGACGAGCCATCATGGATCAGATCCTTCTTTTCCATCTACTTGCCTCTGAAGTATTTAACGGCGTTCTCAAAGAGCGGCTGCTCCATATCCTCAGGAATATTCTTAAAGAGTCCCTGCTCGTACCTTTCCGAATGGCCCATCTTGCCGAGGATGTGTCCGTCCTCGCTGATTATTCCTTCTATGGCATAGTAGGAGCCGTTAGGATTGGACGGAGACGCCATGGTAGGCTGCTCAGTCACGGAGTCCACATACTGGAAAGCGACCTGGCCCTTGTCAAAGAGTTCCCTGGCTAATTCGTCTCTGACCACGAATTTTCCCTCTCCATGGCTGACAGGAATAGTGTAGGTCGTACCTATGGCCATATGACGGAGCCATGGGGACTTGTCTGTGCTCACCCTTGTCTTGACCATGGTGCTGACATGTCTGTTGACATCATTTCGGAAGAGGGTCGGAGCAGCTTCCGTGACCATGCCGAGATGGCCGTAAGGAAGAAGGCCGGACTTGACGAGGGCCTGGAAACCGTTGCAGATGCCGAGTATGAGGCCTCCGCGGGAGATAAGTCCCTCTATAGCATCGGCTATATCCTTATTGTTCAGCACATTGGCTATGAACTTTCCGCTTCCGTCAGGTTCATCTCCGGCAGAGAAGCCTCCCACGAGAGCGAGGATGTCGCTGGAATCAATGCAGTCACGCATCTGGGAAATCGAAGAGTAGACGTCCTGCTCGGTAAGGTTGCGGAAAACAGTAGACTTGGTGACGGCGCCCGCAGCTCTGAAGGCCTTGGCAGTGTCGTAGTCGCAATTCGTGCCCGGGAAGACCGGGATATAGACTGCCGGATGTTCCTTCGCTTCGCCCTTGTATCTGAGATCCTCACTCTTGGTCTTGGCAGGCTGAGGCTTGTCCATGCCCTTAGGAAGGATACGCACCATGTCAGGCTTGCTTTCATAAGGGTAGACCTCGGCGAACTTGTCGAAATTGGCCCTGCGCAGATCGTGGAGGCCGCACCTTGTGCGGTTAACCCTGATTGTCATGGCCTCGTCCTCCGGAATCCTCAACATTCCAAGCTCAATCGCATTTTCGTATTCGAGTGGTTTCACGGATTCCACAAGCACGGAGCCCGGAGCGCCGGCATAGAGGATATCCTTGTCCGCATGAACGTCAGGAACGAAGAGATTGCCGAAAGACATCTTGACGAGAGCCTCAATGGCGCCGTCGATTCCCGTCGCCCAGGCGCTCAGAATGTTGCCTTCCGCGATCTGGCCGTGGATGAAATCCCAGTTGCGCTTAAGCTGCTCCACATCCGGCATTCTGTCCGGCAGAGGAGTGTGGCGGATAAGATAGATATGGTCTCCGTCGAGTTTGAACTCAGGGGAAATCACCCTGCTGGCCTTGAGGGGAACTACTCCGAAGGCCACCAGCGTAGGAGGAACCTCGATCTTGACCCCTGTCTCCTCAAAGGTTCCGGACATGCTGTCCTTTCCTCCGATGGCCGGAAGGCCGAAGGCATCCTGCATCTTCAAGGCGCCGAGCAAAGCCGACAAAGGCCTGCCCCAGCCCTTCGGGTCCTCCGTCATGCGCTGGAAATATTCCTGGAAGCTGAAGCGGACCTTGGACCAGTCGCCTCCGCATGAAACTATCTTTGCAAGGGCATGGACGACCGAATATGCCGCTCCGTGGTATGGGCTCCAACGGCTTATCCTCGGGTCGAAGCCATAGGCCATAACCGAAGCCGTGTCCGTGAATCCATCCGTAGGAAGCTTCTGCACCGAGACCTGAGCCTCCGTCAGCTGGGTCATTCCTCCATATGGCATGAGGACGGTGGAACGTCCTATGGTCGAATCGAACATCTCCACCAAGCCTTTCTGCGAAAGAACCTGAGGACGGCTCATCGTCTCCATGATAAGCTCCTTCTCGGACTTACCCTCATCCTTAAAAGCGAAAGGATCAATGTCAGCAGGGGCTTCGACCTCTGCTTTGGCGAAATGGCGGGCGCCCGCAGAATCTATGAAATCCCGGCGCAGGTCGACGACCTTTTCACCATGGTTATACATCATCATACGCGCCGTGCCGGTGACGTCGGCAACGTGCGTGGCCTCGATATTCTCTTCTGCGCAATACTTGCGGAACTCCTCCTCGTCCTTGGCTTCGATGACCACAGCCATCCTCTCCTGGGACTCGCTGATGGCAAGTTCCGTGGAGTTGAGTCCAGTGTACTTGACCGGTACCCTGTCAAGATAAATATCCAGGCCGTCGGCGAGCTCGCCTATCGCGACGCTGACTCCGCCTGCCCCGAAATCATTGGACTTCTTGATGAGGCGCGTCACCTCAGGACGGCGGAAAAGGTGCTGGAGCTTGCGCTCCTCAGGAGCGTTACCTTTCTGAACCTCACTGCCGCAGGTCTCAAGAGACTCACCCGTATGTTCCTTGGAAGAGCCTGTCGCGCCGCCGATTCCGTCGCGGCCGGTACGCCCCCCGAGCATCAGGATAACATCTCCCGGCACAGGACTTTCACGGCGCACGTTCGAAGCCTTGACTGCGCCAACGACCGCGCCTACCTCCATACGCTTAGCCACATAGCCCTCGTCCAGGATTTCATGGACATGGGTTGTGGCGAGGCCTATCTGATTGCCGTAGCTGGAATAACCCTGGGCGGCCTTGCGCGAAATAACCTTCTGCGGAAGCTTGCCCTCGAGAGTCTCGGAGACAGGCTTCCAGATGTCTCCCGCCCCGGTGACACGCATGGCCTGGTAAACATAGCTGCGGCCGGAAAGCGGATCACGGATCGCTCCGCCCAGACAGGTGGCCGCGCCTCCGAAAGGCTCTATTTCGGTCGGATGATTATGGGTCTCGTTCTTAAACATAAGCAGCCAGCGCTCCGTCTTGCCGGCATTGTCAACATCGATATAGATGCTGCAGGCGTTGTTTTCTTCGCTGACCTCCATGTCGTCTAGCTTGCCTTCCTTGCGGAGCCACTTAGCTCCGATGGTGGCGAGGTCCATCAGGCAGAGCGGCTTGTTCTCTCGACCCAGGCCCTTGCGCATTTTGACATAGAGTTCGAGGGCGCCCTCGATGTCGCCCTTTATGAAACTCTCCTCGACTCCGATCTCAGTGAGTTCGGTAGTGAAGGTGGTATGGCGGCAGTGGTCGCTCCAATAGGTGTCAAGAATTCTAAGTTCGGTCTCGTTCGGCTCGCGGCCCTCCTCCTTGAAATACTTGATGACCTCCTCCAGGTCGTCCTCGTTCATGGCGAGGCCCATCTTCTTCCTGTAAGCGGTCAAGTCGACGCGGTTCATTTCGCAGAAACCATCGAGGACAGGTACAGGCTTGACAGGGGCGTGCTCCGTGTCGCTGAGCTTTCCGAGGTCTTTCTCGCGGGCCTCGACCGCATTTATCACATAGCGCTTTATTCGCTCCAAGTCCTTGTCGGAGATATCCGCATCGAAAATGAAGATTCTCGAACTCTTGATTGAAATCTTGGCTGAAGGTTCTATCAGGTGCACGCAGTCAACGGCCGAAGCCGCCCTCTGGTCAAACTGGCCAGGCAGATACTCAACTGCTATATATTTCTGGCCCTCCAGATCAAGGCTGTCGCTGACGTTGTCAGTGACCGTCTCCCCGAAAACCGAATATCGGCTTCTCTCGAGGAGATCACGAGTGAAGCCGAAAAGGTCGTAGGCGTTCAGCAGCCTCAGGTTTTTGAGATTTAGCGAGAGGTTTTCATTAAGTTCCTCCCGCATGCTTTTTGCTTCCACCCGAAACTCGGGCTTTTTCTCGACGAAGATGCGGTAACTGCTCATTTATCTTTACGCTCTTTATTGCTTAAATCTTGGTGTCCAACACTTTCTGCGCCATTTCCTGCCTATATCGGGAGAGTTTCAGCGTGAGGTCGTCATCGTGGACGGCCAAAATCTCGACCGCAAGCAGGGCGGCGTTCTTGGCTCCGTTTATCGCTACTGTCGCGACAGGGATTCCGGTCGGCATCTGGACTTCGGAAAGGAGGGAATCGAGGCCTCCGAGCGCCTTCGTCTGGATAGGGACGGCCACGACCGGGAGGGTTGTGAGCCCGGCCGCGACTCCTGCGAGATGGGCGGCTCCGCCTGCACCGGCGATTATCACGCCGACCTCGCGGCTCCTGGCCTGTCTGACATAATCTATCATGAAATCAAGGGTCCTGTGGGCGCTGATTACGCGCTTCTCGAATTCGACCCCGAAAGAAGCGAGAATTTGCTCCGCGCCTGACATTACGTCGTAGTCGCTGGCGGAGCCCATGATAATCGAGACTTTCATCGTTTGAGTTAAGTTCTATGGGCAAATATACCCAAAATAAAGCTATCGGCAAATAAATTTCGTATCTTCGCAAAGTAAAGAATTACAAGATGAGAGATATTTTTCTTACAAATACCATGTCCCGCCGGAAGGAGAAATTCGTCCCTATAAATCCCGACAGGGTAGGCATGTATGTCTGCGGTCCGACCGTCTATGGAGACGCCCATCTGGGGCATGCAAGACCGGGAGTGACCTATGACGTGATGCAGAAATTTTTCCGCCACCTTGGCTACAAGGTCCGTTACGTAAGGAACATCACCGACGTAGGACATCTGGAGCACGATGCAGACGAGGGCGAAGACAAGATAGCGAAGAAGGCAAGGCTTGAGCAGGTGGAGCCGATGGAAGTCGTTCAGACCTACACCTTTCATTACCATGAAGCGATGCGTCAGCTCAACGTCGCCCCTCCTTCCATCGAACCACGGGCTACCGGCCACATCATAGAGCAGATAGAGGCCGTGAAGAAGATTATCGAGAACGGCTTCGCCTACATTTCCAACGGCTCCGTCTATTTCGATGTCCGCGCCTATAGCAAGAGATTCCATTACGGGGTGCTCTCGGGCAGGAATCTGGACGACACCCTTGAAGGCACCAGGGCCCTGGACGGCCAAGGCGACAAGAAGGAACCCTACGACTTCGCTCTATGGAAAAAAGCAGAGCCTCAGCATATCATGAAATGGCCGTCTCCATGGGGAGAAGGCTTCCCAGGCTGGCACCTTGAGTGCTCGGTCATGGGTGAGAAATATCTCGGAACGGAGTTTGACATCCATGGAGGAGGAATGGACCTCATGTTCCCTCACCATGAATGTGAAATAGCTCAAAACGAAGCATGGAGAGGAACGCAGGGTGTACATTACTGGGTTCACAACAATATGGTGACCATCAACGGCCAGAAGATGGGCAAGTCGCTCGGGAACTTCATCACCCTGCCTGAACTCTTCGCAGGAAAGCACAAGGCTCTCGCCCAGGCTTACAACCCTATGACCGTGCGCTTTTTCATACTCCAGGCCCATTATCGCTCGACCCTCGACTTTTCGAACGAAGCTCTTCAGGCCGCCGAGAAGGGGCTGAAGCGGGTGATGCAGGCTTACCGCGACCTTCTCGCCCTGGCTTCCGCCGCGGGCGTGACTTCGCCCGTGCTGGGCGATCAGGGGGATGCGGCCTCGGCGCTGAAATACGGCGAATATATCACGGACATCGCTCCGGAAGGGGTTCCGGAGGGGACATCCGCCGAAGTCTCACGCATCTTCAACGGAGTCTATGACTCCCTTTGCGACGACCTCAACACTCCTATTGCGCTCTCCTACATCTTCGATGCCGTGAAGCTGATAAACTCTGCCAAGGCAGGCGCGGCGATCTCCGCCGTAGACCTCGGCGTGATGCTCCGTCTCTTTGACGACATCATCTTCGGAGTCATGGGCCTTAAGGACGAGGCCGGAGCATCTTCGGCAGAAGGTGCCGGCGCATCCTCGGCCGTGGTTTCAGGGCTCATGGACATGGTGCTCGAAGATCGCGCGAAGGCAAAGGCCGAAAAAGACTGGGCCAGGTCAGACAGCATCCGCGACAGCCTCAAGGCCCTTGGAATCACCGTAAAAGATACCAAGAACGGCGCCGAGTGGAGCCTTGAATAGGAGCTGGGCCATGAAACTTATAAGCTGGAATGTAAACGGCCTGAGGGCCGTGGCCGGGAAAGGCTTTGCGGATGATTTCAAGGCTCTTGATGCAGACTGCTTCTGTCTCCAGGAGACGAAGATGCAGGAGGGGCAGCTCGACCTTGAGTTCGAAGGCTACGAATCCTTCTGGAACTTTGCGGAGAAAAAAGGATATTCAGGGACTGCCATCTACACTAGGGTCGCGCCTCTTTCTGTTGCTTACGGCCTCGGCGTGGAGGAACATGACCACGAAGGGCGCGTGATAACTCTGGAATTTCCTGACTTCTACCTTGTCTGTGTCTACACCCCTAATTCTCAGGACGGACTACGTCGTCTGGACTACAGGATGAGATGGGAGGATTCTTTCCGGTCTCATCTGCTGCGGCT
Source organism: Bacteroidales bacterium UBA7258 (assembly GCA_002472565.1). Lineage (GTDB taxonomy): Bacteria > Bacteroidota > Bacteroidia > Bacteroidales > UBA932 > Cryptobacteroides. The sequence goes on from DKSK01000007.1 coordinate 142,703, forward strand.
CCGAAAGGAGGGTATAGGAACAGCGGCCGAGGCTCTGTCGTCAGGCCTGCCTGCGGCTCCTTCCTCCGAGCTTTCCCTCGCTCCCCGCGGTCCGAAGGGGGTCATCGTCTGCGGGGACATGAATGTGGCGCACGAAGAGATAGACCTTAAGAATCCGGACACGAATCACCGCAATGCCGGTTTTACGGATGAGGAGCGTGGAAAGATGACTGATCTTCTCGCTTCCGGCTTTACGGATTCATGGCGTTTTCTCAATCCTGACAAGGTTAAGTATTCATGGTGGTCCTACCGTTTCCGTGGCCGCGAGAAGAATATCGGTTGGAGAATCGATTACTTTCTTGTTTCGGACGAATTGCGTGGACGCATTTCCGGTGCCGAAATCCGCAACGATGTCTTCGGCTCCGACCATTGCCCGGTGGAGCTTGACCTGCGGTGAGCCTCTGCAGTGCGCCGCATTGGGCGGGCGACGACCTCCCACCGGAGATACACGGCCAGACTGCTTGAGACAATAAATTATTGAACGATGGACCTGAAAGAATTTTCAGAACTCAAGGGGCTTTACAAGCAGCTCGAAAAAGACGAAAAAACCGCTAAAGAGGCAGAAGTGAAAGCCAGAATCCAGGCCGCAAGGACCGGGACTGGCAGACCACGCCATGACCTTAAACCTGACGGAAGCAACGCCACCATCGATGACTACTTTCCCCATGGAAGCGAAGCATATATCGAAGACAAGGGCCTGGTCTCACAGTGGCCAGAGCCATCAGAAAAGTCGAGCCGCTACCGCATCTTCGACCTTCACATCGACAAAATCCAGCACCCGAGGAATCTCCCGGCGAACCAATATCTGCCCTACCAGCTGCGCCGCTTCAGAGAGATCATGGAAGAAAACCTGCCGCACAAGGGCAGAAAACTGATAATTATCCATGGCCAGGGCGAGGGCATTCTCCGCTCCGCCATCATCAAAGAGCTGGACGATAAGTACTTCGGCTGCGAATACGACCCGGCAAGTTCCGAAGAATTCGGCTACCGCGGCGCCCTCCTCATCACCATCAAATAAGCACCGTCCCCGGCCACGCCAGCGCTAATATCACGCTCCTCTTAAGCTGTCCGCCTTCAACGATCATCATATACCCCTCCCGTTCCACCGCACCGTTTCACAATATCGTTCGGCCAAGGGACCGCTCCCCCCTCCTCTCTCAAAGCATCATCCGGGCAGAGAACCGCACTCCCCTTCTCTCTCAAAGCACAAAAAAAATGGCGGCAAACTGACGGCCGCCATAAAGAAATTTTATTGACCTTAGTCCTCAGGGCTGAAATCATCCTTGCCGACTCCGCAGGTCGGGCAAACCCAATCGTTAGGAAGATCTTCGAAAGCGGTTCCTGGAGCAATTCCGTTATCCGGATCTCCGACTGCAGGATCATACTCATACCCGCAGACATTGCAGATGTACTTTTTCATGATAGAAATTGTTTAAGAAGTAGTCATTATCTATGCGGTCATGCCACACTACACAAATATAGCGTAAATTTGAATTAATACAAGTTTCCCGGCCAACTTTGGACAAAATTTCTCCAGCGTACTACCTATCCACCCTCCGCGCCTGGGCAACTTCCATACACGACACATTCATGCTATCCGCTGATGAACAGACCTCGCTGTCTAATCGCGAGGCGAAACGCGGACTATCAATCTCCAACAGGGAGGATCGGGGACGGGATGCGGCACACAGAGCGCATATTGAGGATCGCTGTTCCCGATCACCCCAGTGTGAGCGCCCTTTACCTTGGTGAAGGCCGGCGAAGGATCGGCCGGCGAAGAATGAGGTGGAGATGTCGAGGGGAACGGACGTGAAGGGGAAGTCACAGGCACTCTGCAGAGAGTGAAAAAGAGGCTGACTCAAAGTGAGTTGGCCTTTTTTTTGTCGGGAGGGGTGTGGGGTGCCGGGGGGACTCCGTTCCGCTTCACTCCCACTGACTTGTCCTGAAATAAG
>DKSK01000028.1 GCA_002472565.1 Bacteroidales bacterium UBA7258
ACGCCCCTGCCATGAAACCGACGAGCGCTTCCGCCGTGAAACCGACAAATTGACAAAATTATGGAAAAAGGAAAACTATATCTGATTCCCTCGCCCCTTGGCGACTATGACCCAAAGCTGGTGATGCCCCAGGCCGTCCTCGACCTCCTGCCCCATATCCACACCTACGTCGTAGAAGAAGTCCGCACAGCACGCCGTTACCTGAGCGTCGCCGGACTCAAAGGCCAAATCGAAGGCCTGGACTTTCATGAACTCAACGAACACACCGACCCGCGCGACATCGAAGCCTTCGCCGTCCTCTTCGACAACGGGAATGACGTCGGCCTCATCACCGAAGCCGGCCTACCGGCCGTGGCCGACCCGGGCGCCCTTCTCGTAGCCCTATGTCATAGAATCGGAGTGAAAGTAGTTCCTTGCGTCGGCCCTTCAAGCCTGATGATGGCCCTCATGGGCTCAGGCCTCAACGGCCAGAGCTTCGCTTTCTGCGGCTATCTTCCCGCCAAAACTGAAGAGCGCCGCGGCGCGCTCCGCAACATCGAAAAACGCTCGGCACAGCTGCACCAGACAGAAATTTTCATCGAGACCCCCTACCGCAACGATGCCCTGCTGTGCGACGCCGTCAAAATCCTCGCGCCCAAGACCAGACTGACCATCGCCGTGGACATTACCCTTCCTGACGAGACCATTCTGACCCAAAGCGTAGCACAATGGCGCAGCCTCCTCGCCTCATCAAACCAGCCCCTCATAGGGAAACGTCCCTGCGTCTTCCTCATACTCGCCTGAGAGCCAAGCGAATCTTCCGCATCATTGCCTGAGCGCCTGCTGAAATCCCGTTCAGATTACTACGTCCTGAATTGTATTAGTCAGGGCCGAATCATAGGGACGCTCAAGCCGGATGTAATTCCCCGTATATCCAAACATCAGCCCGTTCTTATCCGCTCCCTCCCAGAGCACACTCTCCCGGACGCCCTTGTTCGCGGCCACAAATTCTGCATGAAGACTCTCACAGAGAGCCTCAAGCCTCGATACCCTCTCCGTCTTGACCCTATCCTGAACCTGGTTCCGCATGGCTGCGGCCCTAGTCCCAGGCCGGCGCGAATAGGGGAAAATATGGATGAAGGCAGGATGAATCCTATCCCTTATAAACTCATACGAACTTTCGAAAAGATCCTCCGTCTCCCCCGGCAAGCCCGCCATGAGATCGATTCCGAAAAAGACCTTCGGCTTTCCAGGCCCCTCCATCCGTGAACGGATATAATCTATTTTCCGAGCAAAAAAAGCTGTATCATACCGCCTTCCCATAGCCTTGAGAAGTTCATCCGTACCATTCTGGAGCGGGATATGGAAATGAGGAAGGAACTTCGTGCCCGAAGCTATCCAGTCTACGATTTCATCCGTAATAAGATTCGGCTCTATCGACGAAATCCTGTAACGCTCGATTCCCGGAACTTCATTAAGCGCCTGAATCAGCGATAGGAAGGTTTCTCCGGTGGTACGGCCGAAATCTCCGGTGTTGACTCCGGTAAGGACAATTTCTTTGACTCCGGCGGCGGCTATTTCACCGGCCTGCCTGACGGCCTCGGATATAGGAATGTTCCGGCTCTCTCCTCTGGCGTAAGGCACCGTGCAATAGGCGCAAAAATTATTGCAGCCATCCTGGACTTTCAGAAAGGAACGTGTCCGTTCTCCGGTAGAATAAGCCGGCAAAACATCCCGGGAGATTTCCCGGTATTCTTCCGCCATGCTCCTTTCCTTATAACTCTCATCGGTCTTGGCCTTCTGGCCGGCAAGAAGCCTCAGCGTCTCCGGCACGACCCTCTGCTTCTCCTTTGCCCCGAAGACCAGGCTCACCCCATCGATAGCCTTGATCTCATCGCGCCTGAGCTCCGCATAGCAGCCGGTCACGATAACGGCGGCCTCGGGAGCCTGCCTGTGGCAGCGGCGAATGACTCCTCTGCATTTCATGTCAGAATGCTGGGTCACGCTGCACGTATTGACTAGATAGGCGTCGGCCTTTTCCTCGAAGGGAACAACCTCCAGCCCAGCCTCCCGGAAGCCTCTCTCATAGGTAGAGGTTTCGGCATAATTCAGCTTGCAGCCAAGGGTGTAAAATGCTATTTTCGGCATGGTTATTCTATTACTAAGCCATCGTAGGCCGGCATGACATCAGAACGGACTCCGCGCTCTTCGCAGAGTTTATGGAGCTGTCCGGCGAATTCATCGTAGGTCGGGAAGGTGTGGCTGAGATGAGTCAGCCATGTATGCCTGGCTCCGATCTTGTCGGCTACATCAAGGGCTTCATAAAGAGAAAAGTGCGAATGATGCGGTTTATATCCTACTGTGTTCAGGGTCACGTGGTCGAGGCCCTGAAGTTTTTCGTATTCAGAATCGGGAAGACGGCTCATGTCGGTGATATAGGCTATGTTGCCGAAACGGAAGCCGAGCACTGGCATCTGATCATGGAGACCTCTGATCGGAATGATAGCCGCCCTCCTTTCTCCCAACGCCTTGCGGAGGTCTGCCTCTCCCACTATACCAGCCCCTATGCCATCTCCCGTCTGCCAGGCAAGTGCTTTCTCCAGGCTGACCCCCTCCTCCGGCGCCATGATGCTTCCACCTCCAGTCGGAAGCAGACTGCCATCCGGCATCACATAGCAATAGCCCTTGTCATGGATCCATGTCAAGTCATGATGTTCCGTCCTTGCATCAATGATGAAAGGCTTCTCATCGATAAGGTGGATATGGAGAATCGGAGCACCAGGATAAAGCTTCTCGGCAAAGGCGTAGGCATATTGCAATTTCAGGCTGTCAAGGACTCTCTGCTCACAATAGACTTCCGCCGCACTCTTGTCCACATAATTCAAAGACCGGACATCGTCAAGGCCTCCTGTATGGTCACGGTGGTTATGGGTAAAGAGGATAGCGTCAAGATGGGAGACGTCCGCACGGAGCATCTGGGACCGGAAGTCCGGCCCGGCATCCACGAGAATCCTCAGCCCCGCGAAGTCCACGAGCACTGAAGAGCGGAATCGCTTGTCTCTCGGGTCCTTGGAAGTGCAGACCCCACAGTGGCAGCCGATGATCGGAACCCCCTGCGAGGTCCCCGTACCCATAAATAATAGCCTGGCTTTTTGCATATCTTTGCAAATATAGCAAAAAACAGCGCCAACTCCGCACCCGGCACCACAACTCCACGGCTCCACGGCTCCACGACAGATTTGAATCAGGGACGGGATGTGCTGGGTGGGAGGGCTGTCAGTGAACGTGACGGGCGTGATCTCTGGCGGGACTCAGGTTTTGTAAGGCGGGATGGTGCCGTCGTCGATTAGGGCGCGGAGGCGTGTGAGGCAGTGGTCGTAGTTGTCGGTGGGGAGGGCGAAGCGGGAGGCGAAGTCGGTCAGTGTGTAACTTCCTTGTTTCTCGTGGAGGATGAAGTGGATTATTCGTTTGTCGAGGCTCCCGGCAGCTACATCGGCTCTGGACCCATCGGCGGAATCATCCGTGCCATAGGCTTTGGCACGGCAGATGTCGCAGGTGCCGCAGTCTGCGGAATCCTCCTGGCCGAAATAGCGCAGCAGAAAACGCGAACGGCAGAGCGAAGTCTCGGTGACATACTCCATCATGGCCTCAAGCCTCTCGTGGTAGCTTGTCCTCAGCATCTCGTAGCGCCCCCTCTGCAGCTCAATTCCCTTCGGCTCCAGCCTCCCATGATGAAGAAAAATCACATCGGCATGAGCCTGAGGAATATAAGAAATCACATGGCTGACAGAAAGTTCGTACAGCATCTGCCTCAACCTAGGCACCTGCACCCCAAGCTGAGAAGCGAAAAACTCCTCGTCTATGGGTACAGGAAATGAGAAGACCCCCTCGCAACGCCGCATGATCAGATCCAGAAGGGCGGAATCAGCCTCAGAAGGAAGCTCCACATCATAGAGTGAATCCCTTTCCACCAGGATCTTCACTCTTGTCTGCACATCGATGTCCTGGGTAAAGGTCCAATGGTCGGTCCTTTCCAGATACTTCATGGCATAGTAGACGCTCGAGCGGTTGAGATGGAACCTCGCGCAAAATTCGTCAAGCTGGAAACGCAGCTGACGGCCCTCGCCTCCCCCATAGGGGATTCCGAAAAAGACATGAATCTTCTGATAAACGTCCTCTATGAAATCAAGAGAAGGAAAGGAAAGCTTTTCAAGACGAGACAGACGAGAAAGGTCATATCCGTTCCACAGCTGGACGGCATAAGACCTGAGCCCGTCTCTGCCTGCACGTCCGGCCTCCTGAAAGTAGGACTCAGGCGACTCGGGCACATCGAAATGGACGACAAAACGGACGTCAGGCTTGTCTATGCCCATGCCGAATGCATTTGTACACACCATGACCCTGACCTGTCCGCTCCGCCATGCCTCCTGTCTCTCCATCCTTGTAATGAAGCCGAGGCCGGCATGATAGAATGAGGCACTTACCCCGTTAGATTCCAGAAAGGCGGCGAGTGTTTCCGTCTTCTCCCTCGTCCTCACGTAGACGATTCCCGTTCCTGGAACTCCCCCGCAGATGGCAAGCAGCTGGCCTCTTTTATCGTTGACCTTGCGCACGATGTAGCTTAGGTTAGGCCTCTCGAAACCGCTCTTCAGGAGGAACTTTTCCTTGAAGCCAAGCTTAGTCATGATGTCATCGGCAACCTTGGGAGTCGCAGTCGCCGTAAGAGCGATTACAGGGGCATCGGCCATGGAACGCAGCTCCGCAATTCTCAGATAATCAGGCCTGAAATCATAGCCCCACTGAGAAATGCAATGAGCTTCGTCGACAACTATGAAATTTATGTTCATGACGCCGGCATAAGACCGGAAAAGGAAGGTTCCAAGCCGCTCAGGCGAGACATAAAGGAACTTGAAGTCCCCATAGGCGGCATTATTCAAAGCCAGGTCGACTTCATGGCGGCTCATCCCTGCATGAACAGCCAAAGCCTTGATTCCTCTAGCGGCAAGATTCCTGACCTGGTCCTTCATCAGAGCGATGAGAGGAGTCACGACAATGGCGATTCCGTCCTTCATCATGGCAGGCACCTGGAAGCAGACAGACTTGCCTCCTCCCGTAGGCATGATGGCCAGCACATCCTTCCCCCCCAAAGCGGCCTTGACGACCTCCTCCTGCATAGGCCTGAAACTTCCATAGCCCCAATATTTCTTCAGCACCTCGACCGGTTCCATGGCCAAATCGTTTAAACTAAAAATCAGGAAGCGAACTTCGTCCCTCGGCTCGCTTTTTGTTGACTAAGCCGAAGACAAATTTAACAAAATATCGTTTAAGGGGCGCCACTGCCTACAAAATATTTGCCACGTCCCGAAGAATTGTTAAATTTGCAAGGATAAATAAGAAGTTCAATCCTAAAAACAATACAATTATGCCACAAATGGATTTAAGCAAGTATGGGATCAAAAACGTAAAGGAAGTACTTTACAACCCATCTTACGAGGTTCTCTTCAACGAGGAGACCAAGCCAGGCCTGACCGGATACGACAAGGCTCAGGAGACTGAACTCGGAGCCCTCAACGTTATGACCGGCGTCTATACCGGCCGCTCCCCTAAAGACAAGTTCATCGTCTACGACGACACCACCAAGGAAGGTGCACCAGGCGCGATTTGGTGGACCACCGAGGAATATCCTAACGACAACCACAAGGCATCCGTCAAGGCATGGAACGCCTGCAAGAAGCTCGCCCAGAAGCAGCTCTCCGGCAAGAAGCTCTACGTTGTCGACGGATTCTGCGGAACCCACAAGGACACCCGCATGAAGGTCCGCTTCATCATGGAAGTCGCATGGCAGGCACATTTCGTCACCAACATGTTCATCCGTCCTAAGAACCAGGCCGAGATGGACCAGGAGCCAGATTTCGTTGTATACAACGCAGCCAAGGCCAAGGTTGAGAACTACAAGGAGCTCGGCCTCCGCTCCGAGACCGCAGTCCTCTTCAACGTAACCTCCAAAGAGCAGATCATCCTCAACACCTGGTACGGTGGCGAGATGAAGAAGGGTATGTTCTCCATGATGAACTACTTCCTTCCACTCAAGGGCATCGCAGCCATGCACTGCTCCGCCAACACCGACATGAACGGCGAGAACACCGCTATCTTCTTCGGTCTCTCCGGAACCGGCAAGACCACCCTTTCCACCGACCCTAAGCGTAAGCTCATCGGTGACGACGAGCACGGCTGGGACAACAAGGGCGTCTTCAACTTCGAAGGCGGCTGCTATGCCAAGGTCATCAAGCTCGACAAGGATGCTGAGCCAGACATCTACAACGCCATCCGCCGCGACGCCCTCCTCGAGAACGTAACCGTAGACGAGAACGGCAAGATCGATTTCAACGACAAGAGCGTTACCGAGAACACCCGTGTTTCCTACCCTATCTACCACATCAAGAACATCGTCCGTCCAGACTCTGAGGGCCCTGCGGCAAAGCAGGTCATCTTCCTCTCCGCAGACGCATTCGGAGTTCTTCCTCCGGTATCCATCCTTGACGCCGAGCAGACCAAGTACTACTTCCTCTCCGGCTTCACCGCCAAACTTGCCGGAACAGAGCGCGGAATCACCGAGCCTACCCCTACCTTCTCCGCCTGCTTCGGCCAGGCCTTCCTCGAGCTTCATCCTACCAAGTACGCTGAGGAGCTCGTAAAGAAGATGAAGAAGAGCGGCGCAAAGGCATACCTCGTAAACACCGGCTGGAACGGAACCGGAAAGCGCATCTCCATCCGCGACACCCGTGGAATCATCGACGCCATCCTCAACCACAGCATCGACACCGTCCCTACCAAGACCATCCCTTACTTCAACTTCGTAGTTCCTACGCAGCTGGAGGGAGTCGACACCCACATCCTCGATCCACGCGACACCTACGCTGATCCGGCACAGTGGGAAGAGAAGGCAAAGGATCTCGCCGGAAGGTTCATCAAGAACTTCCACAAGTACGAGAGCAACCGCGCCGGCAAGGCCCTTGTAAAGGCAGGCCCACAGCTCTAGTCAATCCGCTTCAGCCCGCCTTCCTTGGCCCGCTGAACACAAGAAAAAAGGCGACCCCTCACGGGCCGCCTTTTTTCATATCCAACCCCAATCAGTCTTGCAAGGCAAAGAGGCGGGCGCGAGCAAACTCCCCTGCCAGATAGTTCCTCAGAGGTAATTACGGAGCACAAAGCCTAGTCAAGGATGTCGGGGATATGGCGTTGGATTTTTCCTGTGCAGAAGGAAATTAAAAACGTTTGAATATTATCGGCAAAAATTTCATATATTTGCAGGCCAAGCGGTTGTTCCGCGATTTTTGCTGGTCACTAACTATCAAACAGGTAGAAGAAGTGGCATGGGAGATGCCCAGAGTTTCGATTCAGGGCTATGAATATAGGGCTTGCAATGGACAAGAGGACTCGTCCGAGCCACCGCTTGGGAAAAATTAAGAACGATTATGACCGTATTCAAAGATAAAACCTTGCTGATCACCGGAGGAACGGGATCATTCGGAAACGCGGTTCTGCGGCGCTTCCTCGACAGCGACATCAAAGAAATCAGGATATTCTCCCGCGACGAAAAGAAGCAGGACGACATGCGCCATATGCTCCAGAGCCCGAAGCTCAAATTCTACATCGGCAACGTCCGCGACAAACAGTCCGTAGACATCGCCATGGGAGGAGTCGACTATGTTTTCTCCGCCGCCGCCCTTAAGCAGGTACCAAGCTGCGAATTCTTCCCTATCGAAGCCGTCCGCACCAACATCCTAGGCACCAACAACGTACTTCTCTCTGCCATAGAGCACGGAGTCAGCAACGTCGTCGTCCTCTCGACCGACAAAGCCGCCTATCCGATCAACGCCATGGGCATGAGCAAAGCCCTCATGGAGAAGGTGGCTGTCGCAAAAGGACGTGAGCTCGGAGAAAACGCAGCCACGACGATCTGCTGCACCCGCTATGGCAATGTCATGGCATCGAGAGGCAGCGTCATTCCTCTATGGGTAGAGGAAATGATTGAGGGCAAGCCGATTACGATCACGGACCCTAATATGACCAGGTTCATGATGACGCTTGATCAGGCTGTGGATCTTGTCATCTATGCCTTCACTCATGGGAAAAATGGGGACCTCTTTGTCCAGAAGGCGCCAGCCGCGACGCTTGACACGCTTGCCCATGCCCTGATCGACATTTATTGTCACCGCCCGGTTGAAGGAAGTGGGAAGCCGTTCATAGCGAAGGAGCCTGAGATCAAGATTATAGGTACGCGCCATGGAGAAAAGCTCTACGAGACGCTTGTCACGAGAGAAGAGATGACAAGGGCCATAGATATGGGGGACTACTACAGGATTCCTTGCGACACGCGCGATTTGAACTACGACAAATATTTCACTAACGGCAATCCTGACATGTCTAAGGCGGAAGACTACACGTCACACAACACTCGTCGTCTTGACATCGCCCTCATGGAGGAATTACTCATGAAGCTGCGTTTTATACGCCAGGACATGGGACTTCTCCCGCCAGCACAGGCAAAAGAAATCCGCAGCGAATAGGAGGGCAAGTAGAGGAAAGGCAGCAGCACGGAGAGAAGGGATGAGAAAGGAGAGGCGCGGAAGCGGGAAGGTAAATTTCGGAAGGAAATGTCAGAGAAAGGTCTTAATATTTTGGTTACGGGAGCCGGTGGTTTCGTCGGCAAGAACCTCTGCGCCGCGCTTGAAAACATCCGCGACGGAAAAGACCGCACAAGAGGCCCTCTCGAAATAGCAGAAATCTACCGCTACGACCTCGACACCGGCCCAGCCCTGCTCGAAGACTACTGCCGCAAAGCCGACTTCGTATTCAACCTCGCCGGAGTCAACCGCCCGAAAAACCCCGAAGAATTCATGCAGGGGAACTTCGGCTTCGCCTCCACCCTTCTCGACACCCTTAAGAAAGAAGGCAACCGCTGCCCAATTATGATCTCCTCCTCGATCCAGGCCACCTTGGAAGGCCGCTTCGAAGGGAGCAGCTACGGCATCAGCAAGAAAGCCGGCGAAGAACTCATGTTCGACTACGGCAAGAAAAGCGGAGCGAAAGTCCTAGTCTACCGCTTTTCCAACCTCTTCGGCAAATGGTGCCGCCCGAACTACAACAGCGTAGTGGCCACCTTCTGCAACAACATAGCCAACGACCTGCCGATCCAGATCAACGACCCCGAAACCATCCTCGACCTCATCTACATCGACGACCTCGTGGACGAAATGACAGAGGCCCTCAAAGGCAGAGAACACCGCTGCGAATTCGCCGGGGTGAACCCTATACCGACCCCGGAAGGCCGCTACTGCTATGTCCCGGTCTCTCACCGCGTAAGCCTCGGAGAAATAGCGGCCCTGCTCAGGAAATTCCACGACCAGAGCCAGACCCTCGAAGTCCCCGCCACAAAGCCCGGATCCTTCGAGAAGAAGCTCTACGCTACCTACCTCAGCTACCTCCCGGAAGCCAAGGCCTCCTATCCCCTCTTGAGCCACACGGACCAAAGAGGCAGCTTCACCGAACTCTTCCACTTCCCGGAAGGTGGCCAGATAAGCGTCAACATCAGCAAGCCCGGAATCACGAAAGGCCAGCACTGGCACGACACCAAGGTCGAAGCCTTCGTCGTGATAAAGGGTCACGGACTCATCGAGCAGCGCAAAATCGGAACGGAGGAGATACGCAGATATGAAGTCTCAGGCGACAAGCCAGAAGCCGTACTCACCCTCCCAGGCTACGCCCACAACCTCATAAACCTTTCAGACACAGAGGACATGGTGACTCTCATCTGGTGCAGCGAGGTCTTCGCACCCTCGAAGCCGGACACCTTCGGCGAAAAAGTATGAGGGGACACACACGACAAACATGAACACAGATTATTCAAATATTCATTTCGCCGAAAACGGCCGCCTGAAGCTCCTTATCATCGTGGGCACTAGACCGGAAATCATCCGCCTCTCCGCGGTGATCAACAAATGCCGCAAATACTTCGACGTCATCCTCGCCCACACGGGGCAGAACTACGACTACACCCTCAACGGCATCTTCTTCCGCGACCTTAAGCTCAAAGACCCCGAAGTCTACATGGACGCAGTCGGCGAAGACCTTGGCTCCACCATGGGCAATATCATCGACGCCAGCTACAAGCTCATGGTCCAGACCAAGCCGGACGCAGTGCTCGTACTGGGCGACACCAACTCCTGCCTAAGCGTCATAGGAGCCAAAAGGCTCCATATCCCAATCTTCCACATGGAAGCAGGCAACCGCTGCAAAGACGAGTGTCTTCCTGAAGAGACCAACCGCCGCATCGTAGACATCATTTCCGACGTCAACATGGCCTACAGCGAACACGCCCGCCGCTACCTCGCCGACACAGGCCTGCCGAAAGAAAGGACCTTCGTGACAGGCTCCCCAATGGCCGAAGTCCTCCACGAAAACCTCAAGGAAATCGAAAGTTCTGACATCCTCCAGAGGCTCGGCCTCGGAAAAGGCCGCTACATCCTGCTCAGCGCACACCGCGAAGAAAACATCGACACCGAGAAGAATTTCACCTCACTCTTCAACGCCATCAACAAGATGGCCGGCAAATACGACATGCCGATCCTCTACTCCTGCCACCCGCGCTCCCGCAAGCGGCTGGAACAGAGCGGCTTCAAGCTCGACAAGAGAGTGATCCGCCACGAACCCCTCGGTTTCCACGACTACAACTGTCTGCAGATGAACGCCTTTGCCGTGGTTTCCGACTCAGGCACCCTCCCGGAAGAAAGCAGCTTCTTCACATCAGTAGGTCACCCCTTCCCGGCGGTCTGCATCAGGACCTCTACCGAACGCCCGGAAGCCCTCGACAAGGGCTGCTTCATCATCGCCGGCATCACTGAGCAAAGCCTCCTCCAGGCGGTAGAAACCGCCGTGGAGATGAACCGAAACGGCGACTACGGCATCCCTGTTCCGGACTACGTCGAAGAGAACGTCAGCACCAAAGTCGTCAAAATTATCCAATCCTACACCGGCATCGTCAACAAGATGGTGTGGAGAAAAGACTGAAAACTAAGCACAGATCATGGGAAAAAGCATATATAGCAACAACATGGCGAGAGCCTGCGTTATTGTTTCCGACTTCGTCATACTCAACGTCCTCCTTATTCTATTCATGAATATCGAAGGAGATGCCTCCCTCCTGAACCTTCACAGCAAGGTGTTTTTTGTCCTTGCCAACTTCTCCATGATCATATCCGAGTTCTTTTTCAGCACCATCATCTTCCAACGCCTGGTGTCAGCCCCTGCCATAGCGGCTAACACCTTCAAACTCTCCCTGCTCCAGACCGTCATTTCGATTCTCGACCTTGAAGCGCTCGATATCCATATCGGCAATTCGGCGCCTAACCTCCTTATCTTCTTCATCTGTTTCTACTCAATCCTTCTGCTCTCACGCATGGCAGAATTTTCCATATTGAAACGGATGCGCAGACTGGGGCACAATGTCCGCAGAGTGATTCTCGTCGGAAACGACCCGGCCCTGCGCGACTTGTACCAGACACTCATTTCAGACTTTTCATTCGGCTACATAGTCAAGGGCTTCTTCTCGGACAATCCGAACACCGACATGAGCCCCCGGCCGGCCTATCTTGGCGACCTCAACAGTCTCAACGAAGCCATCAGGCATACCATGATGCTCGAAAACACCGGAAACCCGAATGTACCGGTAAAACTCGGCAAATACAAAGAGCTGGCCAATGTGGACGAAATCTTCTGCTGCCTCTCGCATAACCTCGCTGACACCGTAACAGGCATCATGGACTTCTGCGACAGGAACCTCATCCACTTCTTCTACGTTCCCCAACAGTTCGGCATCCACCAAATGAGGCTTCGGAGCATCAATTTCAACGGCATGACAATCTTCACCAACCACACCTCACCGCTGGAAAAGCCAATAAACAGAATCATCAAGCGCAGCTTCGACATACTCTTCAGCCTCGCAGCCTGCATCTGCCTTCTGCCATTCATCCCTGTCATAGGGCTGATAATCTTCATCTCGAGTCCGGGGCCGATCTTCTTCAGACAGGAGCGCACAGGCCTGGACGGCAAGACTTTCAAATGCATCAAGTTCAGATCGATGCACGTTAACAAGGACGCAGACAGGGTCCAGGCAACGGAACACGACCCGAGGAAATTCGCCTTCGGCAACTTCATGAGGAAGACGAATATCGACGAGCTGCCTCAGTTCTTCAACGTCCTTATCGGAGACATGAGCATAGTGGGTCCGCGTCCGCACATGCTCTACCACACCGAGTACTACAGCAAGCTGATTGACAAGTACATGGTGAGGCATTTCTGCAAACCAGAGATCACCGGCCTTGCCCAGATCAGCGGCTACAGGGGCGAGACCAAGGAGCTATCCGACATGGAGGGACGCATCCTCATGGACATCAAGTACATAGAGACCTGGTCCTTCTCCCAGGACATCCACATAATCTTCAAGACCATCCTCGACATCTTCAAGCACGACGACAAGGCATACTGAGAGCGGAGGGAGCGGGAGCCGTGGGAGACTTGCACCCCTGCCCCATCGATCATCGATGATTTTTCCATGGAAATTACCATAATTGGTAATTTCTTCGTACCTTTGCAAAAGAAAAAACCGTCTAGTAACGCATGGAAGTATTCTTTAGTGACTATGCTTTAAAGGAACTGTATGAGTTAGGAAAGACTAAAGACAGCAAATATAAATTCCTATGCAGAAATAGGAAGCTGGTAGAAGGCTATCAGAGAGCTGTCAGCATCATGTATGATGTAGAGTCTACTGAAGCGTTAAAGGCATTTAGCTTTCTACGTTATGAAAAGCTGAAATATCAAGGTGATTCTCCCAAGAGTTCACTGAGACTTGTAAACGGGATGGTCGAGCGTCTGATTTTTACGGAGAGCGAAGAGGGTATTGAAGTTGAATTAATTAAAATTGATAGCACTCATTATGGCAACAAAAAGTAACAGATTAGTTCCTGCTCGGGCAATCCATCCGGGAGAAATCTTGCGTGAAGAGTTGCAGGAACGTGGTATCACACAGAAAGATTTTGCCAAACAGATTGATGTACAAGCCTCACACCTAAATGACTTCATCAAAGGAAGGCGCAATCTCAACGAAGACCTCGCCATGAAACTTGAGAAGCAATTAGGTATTCCATTTAAGACATGGATGAGTCTGCAGAACGGATATGAGTATGAGCGCAGAGCCATTGAAGAAAACCAAGGGGAAGAGCAGAAAGCAAGGAACTTCGAGGCTGCCTGCTCCAACGTTTTCAATTATAATGCACTTTGTAAGCGCCTGAACATCGCACTTTTACCATGCATTGAGAGAGTGAAGAAGCTGAAGGAGCTTTTCCCTTTTGACTTGCTTTCCGCTGAGGAAAGACGCCTTCAAGTGGCCGGTCTGTACAAGCATAGCGAGAAAGTTCATGCTGATGAAAAGAACATGCTGACATGGCTAGTCCTTAATTGGTTGGAGACCTCCCACTCTACTGTTGATGGCGTCTATGAAAAGGGCAATGCTTTGAAAGCCGCCAAAGACATTGCAATGATGGCTAACAGTCATGAGATGAGCAAAAGTTCCGTCAGGAACTGTCTTAATGGCTACGGCATCGCCTATCTTGAGGTGGAAAAGATAGAAAAGGCACCAATAGACGCTTATTCTACCTTCTCGAACGGACACCCTTGTATCACAGTGACGTATAGGTACAATGACATGGACAAACTTGCATTTGACATCATCCACGAATTGTGTCATATAGACCGCCACATTTCTGAGGACCAGAGAGCCTTTATTGCTGTTGAAGGCAGTGAATATTCAAATGATCCTAAGGAAAAAGAGGCAAATGCCTTTGCCCGTCAAATGCTGATACCGGATGACGTTTGGAAGCAGATTATGGAAAAAGGCAGCACGAGATTATTCCTGAATGACATCATTCATGTGATTGCCACTGAGGCTAAGAAGCATGACATCAGTCCGACCATAGCTGTCGCCCGGTATAAGCATGACAGCGGCCGGTATAAGGTCAAGGGGTATACGTCTCCAAAGATACGTTGATTGTCCGCAGGATGTCGCGGACTGACAGGGCTTAGTAGAGGGGCTGGGAGAACTCAAAAGGCGACTCGAAGTCGCGGAAGAGAGGGTGCTTGGTATCCTTGTCGGAGAGATTGGAATGAGTGGTAGGAATGCGCCAGTCAATGCCGAGAGAGTCATCCAGAATCGAGATGCCTCCGTCCGCCTCCGGATGGTAGAAATTGTCGCACTTGTACTGGAAAACCGCCGTCTCGGAAAGGACGGCGAAGCCGTGGGCGAAACCCCTCGGAATGAAGGACTGCAGGTGATTGTCTTCCGTAAGTTCCACGGCCACATGCCTGCCGTAGGTAGGAGAGCCTTTGCGGATGTCGAGAGCGACGTCAAGCACCCTGCCCCGGACACAGCGCACAAGCTTGCTCTGGGTAAATGGAGGACGCTGGAAATGCAGCCCCCTCATCACACCATAAGACGACATGGACTCGTTGTCCTGGCAGAAATCAATATGGCGCACTTTCTCGTCGAATTCACGCTGGGAAAAACTCTCGAAAAAATAGCCTCTCGCATCCCTGAAAAGACGCGGCTCGATGATCAGCACACCCTCTATCTCAGTCTTGATTACATTCATGGTCTAAGAAAATCTCAGATTAAGGTCCCCTCCGGAACTAACGGTTCTTGTACATGCTCTCGTAATACTTCTGATAGTCTCCTGAAGTGACATTATCCATCCACTCCTGATTGTCCAGGTACCAGCGCACAGTCCTCTCTATCCCCTCCTCGAACTGGAGGCTCGGCTCCCAGCCAAGCTCACGCTGAAGCTTGCGGCTGTCGATGGCATAGCGCATGTCATGGCCGGGACGGTCGGTTACATAGGTGATGAGCTTCTCATCCTCCCCTTCCGCACGACCCAGCAGACGGTCGACCGTCTTGATGAGAACATGGATGATGTCGATGTTCTTCCACTCGTTGAAGCCACCGATATTGTACGTGTCGGCAATCTTCCCCTCGTGGAAAATAAGGTCTATAGCACGGGCATGGTCCTCGACATAGAGCCAGTCTCGCACATTCTCCCCCTTCCCGTAGACAGGAAGCGGCCTGCGATGGCGGATATTGTTGATAAACAGCGGAATAAGCTTTTCCGGGAACTGGTAAGGGCCGTAATTGTTAGAACAGTTAGTGACAATGGCGGGCAGCCCGTAAGTGTCATGGAAAGCCCTCACGAAATGGTCGCTCGAAGCCTTAGAAGCAGAATACGGAGAATGAGGCCTGTACTTGGTCTCCTCAGTAAAGAATTCAGACCCATAGGCATGATGATGATCCGAAGAAGCCTTCGTCGTAAACGGAGACTCCAGCCCCTCGGGATTCGTCAGCTCCAAGGCCCCGTAAACCTCATCCGTAGAGATATGGTAGAAACGGCAGGCTACATCAGCCCCCTTTTTGGAAAGGTGCCACGGCCTAGGCTGGCTCCCCCAATAATCCTTGGCAGCCTGCAGAAGGCTGAGCGTGCCGATGACATTGGTCCTGGCAAAGGTGAACGGATCTTTGATGCTGCGGTCCACGTGGCTCTCCGCCGCAAGATGGATGATCCCGTCGACCTGCTCCTTCTCGATAAGAACGCGGAAGGCCTCGAAGTCGCAGATATCCATCTTGACGAACTCATAATTCGGCATGGACTCGACATCTTTCAGATTGGCCAGATTGCCCGCATAAGTCAGCTTGTCGAGATTGATTATCTTGTATGAAGGATACTTGTTGACGAAGAGCCTGACGACGTGGGAACCGATGAAGCCAGCCCCGCCCGTGATGACAATCGTCCTGTCAAATTGCTTTTCCATGTCCATATAAACTAAATTATCGGCTTATGCGACAGTTTCCCGTCCCTCACGACCGACATAAGATATTGACCATACTCATTCTTCATCATCGGCTTCGCATCCTCAAGCAGCTTCTCATCATCGATCCAACCCTGCTCGTAGGCGATGGCCTCCAGGCAGGCGACCTTCAGACCCTGACGCTTCTCGATGACCTCGATGAAGGTAGAAGCCTCTGCAAGAGAGTCATGCGTGCCCGTGTCGAGCCAGGCGAAGCCTCGTCCCAAGGTTTTGACCTTCAGCTCCTTGTCCTCAAGAAAATGCTGATTGACCGAAGTGATCTCCAGCTCCCCCCTCGCCGAAGGCTTGATTGACGAGGCGACTTTCACGACCTTGTTCGGATAGAAATACAGCCCGACGACGGCATAATTGCTCTTCGGATGTTCAGGCTTCTCCTCAATGCTGAGGCAATTGCCCTCCTCGTCAAATTCGGCGACTCCGTAACGCTCAGGATCATTGACCCAATAGCCGAAGACCGTAGCCTTTCTCTCATCCTCCGCCGTGCGCACGGCATCACGAAGCAAAGAGGTAAGTCCCGCCCCATGGAAAATATTATCTCCCAAGACAAGGCAGCAGGAATCATCACCTATGAAATCCCGCCCGATGATAAAGGCCTGGGCCAGACCATCCGGAGAAGGCTGCTCAGCATAGGAAAACTCCACTCCGAAGTCGCTCCCGTCCCCCAGAAGCCTCCTGAACGAGGGAAGATCCACCGGGGTCGAAATAATCAGAATCTCACGGATGCCGGCAAGCATCAGCACCGAAATCGGATAGTAGATCATCGGCTTGTCGAAGATAGGGATGAGCTGCTTGCTGACCCCCTTCGTGATAGGATAGAGACGGGTGCCGCTTCCGCCTGCCAAAACAATACCCTTCATTGTACTTATCCTTGAGCTTTAAGATTATCAATGCACTTCTTCAGCGAAGAAACCCAATAAGGAATCTTCAGTCCGAAAGTCTCCTTGATCTTGGTCTTGTCAAGAACCGAATAGGCAGGACGCCTGACCGGAGAAGGAAACTCGTCGCTGTGGCAAGGCTCGATGTCGCAGGCCGTGTTCCCCGCCAGCTCAGCGATCTTTATGGTGAAGTCATACCAGCTGCAGACCCCCTCATTCGAAAAATGGTAGACCCCTGAACGGCCGGCATACTTCCTGTTCTCTACGATGTCGAAAATCACCTCAGCAAGGTCGCCGGCATAAGTAGGAGTCCCGCACTGGTCGAAGACAACCTTGAGCTGAGGCTTCGCGGCCGTCAGATTCATCATGGTCTTGACGAAATTATGGCCGAACTCCGAATAGAGCCAAGCCGTACGGATTATGATGTATTCTCCTCCTACCGCCTGAATCTTCTCCTCCCCATGCAGCTTCGTAAGGCCATAGACCCCCGTAGGCGTCCCCTTCTGGTCCTCTCTGCAAGGCGTGTTGTAAGGATCGCCTCCGAAGACGTAGTCCGTAGAGATGTGGACAAGCACGCCCCCGACCTCTTTCATCACCTTGGCCAGATTCTCCGGAGCCACGGCATTGAGCCTCTCCACGATCTCGCCGGCAGTCTCGGCCTTGTCGACATTCGTCCACGCGGCGCAATTGATGATGCACTTGACGTCCCTCTCGCGGACCATCCTCCTGACAGCCTCTATGTCGGTAATGTCAAGCTTCTCATAACCCTCGGCTACATCCGTGAAGATGTAAGAGTCCTTGCTCCTCTTTGCTACGAGCTGCATCTCATTCCCGAGCTGGCCGTCAGCCCCTGTAACCAGAATATTCATAGTCAACCAATAATGTTATTATACTTCATTCTCCAAAAGGCGTGGTAAAGACGGAATACCTCTCTTCCATCCCGAATTTCTCAACAAGTATCCAGCAGAGGGCACCGGCTATCTCCTTAAGCCCCAAGCGCTTCAACACAGCCTTACAAAGATACTCCGATTTGCTGGCTTCTCCAACAGAAGTTATAGGGAAGGCTACAAGTCCTGCATCGTCAACGTATTTCTGCATGATGGCGTTTGCTGCCGGAGAGCGGCAGATGTTGCCCAGGCAGCATGCTATTGTAAATCTCGTTGTTCATTCTCTAATAACTTAATGATGGTACGTATGGAATCGCCTTTCTTTCCTACTGCGGCATATTCTTTGAAAATGGTAGGATTTATTTTGGCAAATCCGTCCATATCAAGAC